>NZ_JBFAXC010000004.1:0-924547 GCF_040680615.1 Nocardia sp. NPDC052001
CCAATTTTTTTCCCTTACCCCATCTTTTTCTATTTTATAAACACCCCCCCCACTATTACTTCCATGTGTGGCCCCCCCCCCCTTATGGGGGGGGCGGCCCACCACTATACCCAACCCCGCGGTGATATCCGCTAGCTGCCGACCGGATGCAGGCCGTGTGCCGCCGCGACTTCCGGGGAGTACAGCTCACCCGCGTCGGCGGTGAGCCCCTGTGCCAGACCGTGATCGGCATCGCAGGCCGCGCGCCAGCCCCGATCCGCGATGGCGTGCACATACGGCAGGGTGGCATTGGTGAGCGCCACCGTGGCGGTATGCGGTACCGCGCCGGGCATATTCGCGACGCAGTAGAACAGCGAATTCGCCACCGGGAAGGTGGGTTTCGCATGGGTGGTGGGATGTGAGCTCTGGAAGCATCCGCCCTGATCGATGGCGATATCCACCAGCACCGAACCGGGCCGCATGAGCGCGACGAGGCTGTCCGGCACCAGTTTCGGCGCGCGAGCGCCCGGCACCAGCACCGAGCCGATCACCAGATCGGCGGCGGGAACGGCCTTTTCGACCTCGGCGGCATTGGAGCCGATGGTGGTGATGCGCCCGGCGAAGCGCGCGTCGAGTTCACGCAATCGCGCGATATTGGTGTCCAGCACCGTGACTCGCGCCCCCATGCCGACCGCGACGCTCGCGGCATTGACCCCGGCGACCCCGCCGCCGAGCACCACCACATCGGCGGGCCGCACCCCGGGAACCCCGCCGAGCAGCACCCCTTCCCCGCCCTGCGGTGACATCAGCTGGTACGCCCCGACCTGGGTGCCGAGTTTGCCCGCGACCTCACTCATGGGCGCGAGCAGGGGCAGCGACCCGTCCGCCGCGCGCACCGTCTCATAGGCGATGGCGGTGATTCCGGAGTTCAGAATCGCCTCGGTGCATTCCCGCGACGCCGCCAGATGCAGGAAGGTGAACAGCGTCTGCCCGCGCCGCATGCGCGAATACTCTTGGGCGATCGGTTCTTTCACCTTCAGGATGAGATCGGCGGCGGCCCAGATCTCATCCGCGGTGGGCAGCGTGCGCGCACCGACGCCGAGGTATTCGGCGTCCGGGAAACCGGAGCCGATCCCGGCCCCGGTTTCGATCAGCACCTCGTGTCCGCCGCGCACCAGCTCTCCGGCTCCGGCCGGGGCCAGCGCCACCCGGAATTCCTGCTCCTTGACTTCCTTCGGTACCCCGATTCGCATACCGCCATCGTGTCGCACGTACGGCCTCACCTGCGTGAACGCCACGAAGCGAATCGGCTAGCGGGCGGCGAGGGTGAGGGTTTCGCCCGGGGTGGGAATCCGGAGCTGATCCGCGCGGCCCGCGTAGGCGAAATTGCGGGCGAGGTAGTCCAGTGATTCGGAGAAGTGACCCCAGCCCTCACCGTGCACCGGCACGATGACCGCATCGCCGAGCGCCTTGGCGGCACGAACCGCACTGCGCCCGTTGAGGGTGACATCGCTGTCCCCGAAACGATCCACATTGGCCGCGCCCACGAACAGGATCGCGGTATCGATCCGCCCGATGCGATCGGCGATCTGCTGCACCAGGTCCACCGACGCGTTGTCGCCGGAGACATAGACGGTGGGCAGCCCCTCACCCTGCAGGACGAATCCGGTCACGACCCCGGAGAGCGCCTCCGCGCCTTCGGGCCCGTGCAGTGCGGGCACACCGGTCACGGTGACGTCGCCGATCCGCACCGATTCCCAATTCGCCAGTCCCTGAACACCTTCCAGGCGTCCGGCGGCATCGTTGGTGGACAGCACCCGCGCCACGGTGCCAAGGAATTCGCGCCCGGAGTTGTCCAGGTTGTCGGCGTGCTGATCGTGCGAGAGCAGCACCACGTCCACCGGCCCGACCTGCTCGACGGGGATGGCGGGACCGGTGAGCTTGTGCAGCGTGATCGGCCCGGGGTAGTCGCCGGGCGCGTCGAACGTCGGATCGGTCAACCAGGTGAGATTGCCGTAGCGCAACCGCACGGTGGGTCCGCCGATGTGCAGGATGTCGATGGTGGCGGTGGTGTTTTCGATCGTGTTCGTCATGAGAACGAGCTTGCTCCGCACGGGCAGCGCACAACAGTGGCCCGGAGGCCGCTTATCGATAAGATCGGGCCATGCGTTCCGTTGCGGTACTGGCGTTCGAGGGCATCAGCCCGTTCCACCTGTCGGTGCCGACCCTGGTGTTCGGCCGGGTCGGCGCGGGCGGTGACTCGTCGTACCGGGTGGACGTCTGCGCGGAACAACCCGGAATCCTCTCCACTCCAGCGGGTTTCGACATCATCGTGCAGCACGGCCTGGACACCCTGGAGCGCGCGGAGACGATCATCGTCCCGAGCTGGGAGCGCGATCGGCAGCTGACGGACCCCACCCGGGACGCGCTGCGCCGCGCGCACGCCAATGGCTCCCGCATCGTCGGCCTGTGCCTGGGCGCGTGGGCTATCGCCGCGAGCGGTCTGGCCGACGGCCGGGAGATCACCACGCACTGGTCCGCCGCCGACGAATTGGCCCGCGCCTATCCGGCCGTGCGGGTGCGCGCGGACAGCCTGTGGTCCGATCACGGTGATCTGATCACCTCCGCCGGCGTGGCCGCGGCCCTGGACTGCTGCCTGCATCTGGTGCGCACCGATCTCGGCAGCCGCCGGGCCACCGAACTGGCCCGCGCCCTGGTGCTGGCCCCGCACCGCAGCGGTTCCCAGGCCCAGTACATTCCGGTGGCCGTGCCCGAGGCGATGGATGACGACCCGCTCGAGCACGCCATGGTCTGGGCGCGAACACATCTCGACGAGCCGGTCGACCTCGACACCTGGGCCCGCACCGCCCTGATGTCCCGCCGCACCTTCACCCGCCGCTTCCGCGATCGCACCGGTTCCAGCCCGCAGCAGTGGTTGCTGCAACAGCGCCTGGACCGTGCCCGCCTGTTGCTGGAGTCCACCGACGACACCATGGATCGCATTGCCGCGGAGTCCGGTCTGGGCACCGCGGTCAATCTTCGCCACCATTTCCATCGCCAGTTGGGCACCAGCCCGGCGACCCACCGGACGCAGTTCCGGCGCACCGCCGTAAGTTCTCGATCATGAAGATTCAGCTCGGCGATAACGCGCCCCAGATCGACGAGAGCGCGTGGATCGCGCCCAATGCCACCGTGATCGGCCGGGTGAAGCTGGAAGCCGATGTGAGCGTGTGGTACTCGGCCGTGCTGCGCGGCGATCTCGAGGACATCTCCGTCGGCAAGGGTTCGAATATCCAGGACGGCTCGGTGCTGCATGCCGATCCCGGCTTCCCGTGCACGGTCGGAGCGGGGGTTTCGGTGGGGCACAACGCGATTCTGCACGGCTGCACCGTCGGCGATGATGTGCTGGTCGGCATGGGTGCGACCGTGCTCAACGGTGCGGTGATCGGTGCGGGCAGCCTGATCGCGGCGAACGCGCTGATTCCCGAGGGTGCGCAGATTCCGCCCGGGTCGTTGGTGGCGGGTGTGCCGGGCAAGGTGCGGCGTGAATTGGGTGAGGCCGAGCTGGATCGCATTCGGCTGAATGCGGCCGTGTACCTGCACAACACGAGCCTGCACCGCAACGGTCAAGAGGTGTGACTACAGGGGGTGTGTGATACCCCCCACACTGAACAAGCGACCATATGGCCCGCTGTTAGCATTCGTCGAAGCGTTCCCGGCGGCCCGGGCTGTGCCGCCGCTTGCCGGGTGCGTGCTGTGCGCTAGCAGGAGGTTTCAAACGGTGTTGTACGAGCAGAACGGTATACACCGACGGCCGATCAGCGTGGCCGATATCGCGGCCCAGCCGGGTGGCATCGAGGCATTACAGCGGCGAGTACACGAATTGCGTTCCAATGGAATCGATTTCGCCGCCAATGCGATCGAGCGCGAGATGAGCGCACTGAACGTCCAGTGACTGGACAGTAGGTTCACGGCGAGCGCCCGGTTGGCGTACCGCGATGCGATAATGCGGGTTGATCTTTCCCGCCACAGCCGTGGTCCCCGCAATGTCGCGGATGCCAACCGAATCGACTGGAGACTCGATGCCGTCCGTGCCCGCCATCCTGCAACGCATTCTGGAAAAGCCGCGGGCAGAAGGCGAACAGCTGCTGGAGAGCGCGCTCTCGGCCTTCCTGGATTTCGGCATCAAGCGAACCAGTATGGGCGAGATAGCCCGTCGCGCGGGCATCAGCCCCGCGACGCTGTACCGCCGCTTCGAATCCAAGAACGATCTGGTGGAGGCGGTGAGCGTGCGCGAGGCGCAGCAGTTCATCGCCGAGATCGATCAGCGCGTGCGCGAGGTCTCGCACAATGGCCAGGCCGGTGAGGAACAGCTGGTCGAGATCTTCGTCGCCTTCATCACCAATCTGGCCAATAACAAACTGCTGCAACGCCTGCTGCGCACCGAACCCGATGTGATCCTGCCCCGGCTCACCACCGAAGCCGGTCCGGTGCTGGCGGTCGGGCGCACCTATCTGGCCGAGAAGCTGCGCGGGCTACAGGAATCGGGCAGCGTCCCGGACTTCGACGCCGATCTGGTCGCCGAAGTCCTTGCCCGCCTGGGCCAGTCGCTGGCGCTCACCCCGGACGGGCTCATCCCGCTCGGCGATGAGCGCGCCGCGCGCGAGTTCGCACGGCGCACCATCCTGCCGATGATCGGCGTGCAACCCGCCTGAAATCACCCGGCCCGCACCGGTTTCGCGGTGGATCTGCCCGCGAACCGGCGCATGATCGGCACATCCACCAGGTGGTAGAGCAGCGCGCCCAGCGCGAGCGAGACCACCAGGCTCAGCAGGGAGAATCCGGCCCAGCCGAGGATGCCGAATTGTTTGCCGCCGATGAGATATCGGGTGATCACCACCATCACCGGCAACTGCACCAGGTAGAACGCGAAGGTGATGTTCCCCAGCCATACCAGCCTGGGATGCGAGGTGATCCCCTTGATGCCGTGCATATCCCGCGCGCCGAGGGTGGCGACCACCGCCGTCATGGGTGCGAGCATGAGCGCGGACATCTTGTAGTTGACCGGCACCACCCAGGTGGCGGCGTACGAGAGCGCCAGCACCAGCAGCGGCACCGTCAATCTGGTAGTGCGCCAGCGTCCTTCGAGCACCATGCGCGCGGCCAGCACGCCCAGGTAGAACTCCGGCAATCGCGAGGCCGGGAAGGTGTAGCTCAGCCAGTACGACGGTGAGACCGGAATATCGGGCTGGGCGAACCAGGCGGGCGAGGAGTGCAGTTCGTAGTACGGCGAAGTGTCACCCGGAACCAGGCGGGGCACAAAGATATTCGCGATCCCCTTGGGCCCGTCCGCCCACAGGTAGAACGCGGTGTGCAGCGCCAGCACGAACAGCACCAGCAGGCCCATCGCGAGCAGCAGTCGTCGCGAGGGAATCCGCCGGATCAGCGGCAGCGCCAGCGGGAAGCTCAGATAGAACAGCACCTCGGCCGCCAGCGACCAGGACGGCACATTGAGCCCGCCGACCATGGTCCATTTGGGCACCCAGGTGTGGATCAGCAGCAGATTCGGCGCCCACACCACCAGCCGGTGCAGCGGAACGCCCGCCGCCACAATGAAAGCCGCCGCCCCCAGCAGATGCGTGGGGTAGATCTTCAGCACCCGTCGCCGATAGAACCCGCGCACCGAATTCCCGGGCCGGAACGACCAGTAGATGATGAACCCGGACAGTACGAAGAAGAAGGTGACACCCGCCGCGCCCAACTGCATCGGAAACCACTGGTGGATGGTCCGGAACAGTTCGGACTTCTGGAACGGATACACCGGCAGGAATACCAGCGCGTGCACGGTGAATACCGCGCAGGCCGCCCACCAGCGCGCACCGGTCAGCGATGGCAGCGCCGGGCGCTCCCGATTCGCCCGGGCCGCAACGCTTTCCGATGCGTCGCCGGGTGTCGCGGCCGGCGGCCGCGCCGCAATGGCCGATGGTGGTGCGGACGCCGCCCGGGCGACCACGTCCTCCGCACCCGCGGCGAGTTCCGGTGAGGTGGTCATCGGCCGTACCTCTCGTAGACCGCGTTCGCGACGACCGCGTCACCGTGGGCGGAGGGATGGAATGGCAGGCCACCGATATCGGTGCGATAGTCCAGCACCCCGTTCAACCACGGGTCGGCCGAACACAATCCGTGGCCCAGCGTCGGGGTGCGGGTATCGAGGAAATCGATGCCAAGCAGGGCGGCCGCTTCCCGCTGTGCCCGATCGATGCGGTCGAGGTATTCGATCGCGGCCTCGCCACGCGGCTGAATGAAGGGCGCGACGCCGAAGAGGTTGATGCACACCGTGTTCTGACCGGAGGGGAACAGTTCCGGATAACCGACCAGCACGATGCGCGCGTTCGGCGCGTAGTACTTGATGTAGGTGACCACATTGCTGATGCGCTGGGCGAAGACGGCACCCGACACGCCGCGATAGTCGGTCATCCGGCCCTGTTCGGCCGCTTCCGGACCACACCCGTCGACCAGGTTGAGAATGCATTTCTGCAGCGACCACCACATGATCATGTCGGTGTCGCCCCAGCGATCGTTGAGCCCGATCTGCATGGTCACCAGTTTGGTGCGCGGCCCGAAAGCCCCTGCCTTATCCGCTTTTTGGGCTTCCATGGCGAGGGTGTAGCCGGGTGGTGTGTCGATCGAGGCCCCCGGACAGGATGCGTCCAGATAGTCGGCGGGCCGCATGAGCCCGACCAACTGCTGCGGCCAGGAGGTATCGCTGTGCACGCATTTGGCCTCCGCGGAGAGGAAGTCCCATTTATTGGCGGTGTACGAATCACCCAGCACCACAAGCTCTTTGCCCTCGGGCGCGGGATCGGCCGTCGCGAACCCGGTCCCGGTGACGACGGCGGTTGCCGCCATGGCGACGGCGCACAGCCAGCGCCCACTCCTGCCGAACAATTCCAGCTCCCTCAGTATCCGGCGCGCGGTTCGAACCCGGGCACGGCCAGGGTGGGGGGCGCGGGCTTCTCGACGGTTTGGGCGGGCAACTGCTGCACCGGTTTCGACGCGGGCGCGACGGGTTCGGGCGCGGGCGGCTGCGCGGGCACGACGGGTTGCGCGACCGGCGCTTCGGTCGGCGCGGGTGCGGGCACGGCGGTGCTCGCGGGTGCCGCGGTGCTCGCGGCCGCCGCGCTGGTCACCGGCGCGATGCTGGTCACCGGGGCCACCGCGGTCGAGGTTTCCCCCGCCGATTCGCCCGAATCGGCGCTGCCGCCGCAGGCGACCGCCCCGCCGATCACTGTGAACGCACCGATCACCGCCGCGATCGCGCGGAGGGTTGATCGGACTGGGGCATGAGACTTCATGGCAGACCCTCGAATCATGAACTGAAGTGTTCGCTATTCACTTGCGCGGAAGTGTACAAACCCGCACGCCCGCGCCGTCCCGATTCGAATAAACCCCCCGGCCCCCAGTTCCAGGGGCTCTGCGTCCATGGCAAACGCCGGTAGCGGATCCCTACTTCCGCTACCGGCGTCCTCTTGTCAGCGGCTGACGCCGCGGCAAGTCAGATATTGCCCACCGTTGCGGCGGCGCTACCCGTTGCACCGGCGGCGATGGCGCTGCCGGAGCACAGCCCCGCGAACAGAAGTGCCAGGAGCATTACGAAACCTTTCGAGCAGTGCGTGAATTTCGGAGTGTCTGATGAGGACTCTCGAAAAGTACTGCCCCGCAAGCGAACATCCGATACCCTGAGCGATTCTCCCGGTAACCTCCATGATGATCCCCAGTAATCTCTCAGGCCCCGGTTCGTCGATTCTGTGCTAGGTCGAGAACGGCGAACCCGCACCCTCGGCGCGGGTGCCGCTCTTGCGGCCGGTCGCGGCGAGCGGCAGCGCGATATCCTCGAGCGAGCGGCCTTCCGCGTCCACCGCCAGCGCCCGAGCCACCAGCCCGCCCGTGATCATGACCGCGGCGCCCAGCAGATAACCGATGGCCAGGCGGCCCGGATAGGAGCCGTCACCGATCAGCGCACCGTAGATGACCGGGCCGAGCGCGCCGAAACACTGTGCGATGGCGAAGAATACGGCGATCGCCTTGGCCCGCACCTCGAGCGGGAAGATCTCGCTCACGGTGAGGTAGGCGGCGCTGGCGCCGGCCGAGGCGAAGAAGAAGATGACGCACCAGCAGATGGTCTGGGTAATGGCGTTGAGGACGTCGGCGTAGAACAGTCCCGCCGAAATGGCCAGCAGCACGCCCGAGAGCAGATAGGTGCCCGAGATCATGGCGCGCCTGCCGATGGTGTCGAAGAGGTGTCCGATGGTCAACGGCCCCAAGAGATTGCCCACCGCGAAGGCGATCAGGTAGATCGGGGTGGATTCGGACGGGACACCGTAGAACTTGCCGAGCACGAGGGTGTAGGTGAAGAAGATCGAGTTGTACAGGAAGGACTGGCTGATCATCAGCGTGGCCCCGAGAATGGCGCGGCGCGGATATTCGCTGAACAGCACCCTGGTCAGGGCGACGAAGCCGATCTGGGTGGCCGGTTTGACCTCCATGGCCTTGGATTCGTCCACCGCCGGAAGCGTTTTCCCGGCGACCTCGACCTCGTGCTCGATTTCGGCGATGGATTTCTCGGCGGCTTCCGCGCGGCCGTGCATGATCTGCCAGCGCGGACTTTCCGGCAGATGCCGCCGCACCAGCAGAATCACCAATCCGAGCACCGGGCCGATCAGGAATCCCAGCCGCCAGCCCAGCGACAGGCTCATATGGTTGAGCAGAATGTAGGTGCCGATGGTGCCGATAATCGCTCCGGCCCAATAGGTTCCATTGACGGCGATATCGACCCGGCCGCGGTATCGCGCCGGAATCAATTCGTCGATGGCGGAATTGATGGCCGCGTATTCACCGCCGATGCCCATTCCGGCGATGAATCGGGTGAGGTACAGGAATGCCACCCAGCCCGCCCCGTTGCCCAGGGTGAACGCGGTGAGCCCGCTGCCGATCAGATAGATCGCGAGGGTCACCATGAAGAGATTGCGCCGCCCCAGCCGATCGGACAGATGCCCGAACAGCAACGCCCCCACCACTTCTCCGGCGAGGTATATCGTCGCGATCAAACCGACCGCCGCCGAGGACATATTGAGCGTTTCGGGTTTGGTCAGCGTATCGGCGACCGCGCTGGCGACGGTGATCTCCAGCCCGTCCAGCACCCACGCGACGCCGAGCGCCACCACCAGCCGGGTGTGAAACCTGGACCACGGCAACCGGTCTATCCGCGCCGGTACCAGTGTCCGCACCACCCCGTCCGCCACCTGAGCCATCCCGACCTCCAAGTCCGAACCCCGCAGAATCCCGACTACCCGGCCCAGGCCAGCGCAAACACCACACTGTCAATGACCGCACACCCGGGTGATCAAGTAGCAGGCCAGACCTTACCGGCGGGATAGCCGACAACCCGGCGATCCCGCCGCGGCGGGTGCGAACCGGTCAGTCCCGGGCGCGGACCTCGAGGATTTGCAGGGCGCGGCCGATGGGGCCCTGTTCGTCGTGCAGCACGGTGGAGCACATGCCCACGCCGTCCGGTCCGATGGAGGTGGCGACCGACAGTCCGATCCACTCGCTCACCGGGAGACGGAACAGATCCACGGTGAGATCGGTGTTGAGGAAGGTGTACTTCGCCGGATCGAGTTGCGCGCCAATGCCATTGGCGAGATCGGCGACCGCGAACACGGTGCCCAGCGGCGTCACCGGCTCACCATCGACGACCGCGCTGTGCGAGCGCACCCAAACATGGCGCGCCCCACCGGAATCCGGCAGTGCGCGAATATCGACGGTCCGCACATAGCCCACATCCCAGCCCGCCGGAATGTCCCAGCCGATCTGCGCGGATGGTGGAATCGGCGGTAGCGGGGCATCTGCGGTCAGCGCGACGCTCGCGGTATCGGTGGTCGCGATGCGCCAGGCGCTCGCCTTGGCCACCACCCGCCGGGTGCCGTCGGGCAGCAGCGCCGCGAGCTCGGCGGCGACCAGTTCGATGCGCTTGCCAGGCCGCTCGACCCAGGCCCGCACATCGATCTCCGCGACCGGAATCGGCCCGAGGATCTCCATGGTCAGGCGGGTGACCCGCATCCCCTCACGGGGCGCGCACCGCTCCACCGCCCGAGCCAGCAGGGCCGAGGGCGGCGCACCGTGCTGCATGGTGTGCGCCCAGACGCTCACCGTGGATTCGGTGGCCAGGTACCGCTCGTACCCGCCCTCGACGGGTCCGACCGGTACGAAGTACGCGGGTGTTGCCACTCGATCGCCGGTCTCCGCCGCGTCGGTCCAGGTCGTCTCGCTCACTTGGCTCACCGAGCCAAACTACCAACCCGTTTGATTCGCTAATCACCCCTGGCGGTCGGGCGCGGGCGCACCCGCGAACTCAGTCCAGCGGTTTGGGTGTGCCGCGCTGTTCGGCGGCGGTTTCCAGGTACGCGCCGAGCTCGGATTGCAGTACGCGATCCAGGGCCTGCGCGAGGCTGGTCTGCACCGCGGTGACACCCAATTCGCGCAGGTGGTTGAGCATTTTGGTGAGGGCGGCGACCTCGGCGTCGGTATCGGGCAGCCAGCCGGGACCGTGGTCGGCGACGATCTGGTCCTTCGCCGAGACGACCATGAGCCGGGCGATGTCCTCCACGCGCTTGACCACCGCGGCGTAGACGTCGATCAGTCCGGTGAGCCCGTACCCGTAGCCGTGCAGTGCCGCGAAGGTCGCCAGCAGTTCGGGCTGGGTGAATTCGATGGTTTCCTCGTGCAGCCGGGCCAGCCCGACCTCGGCGAGGCGGTCCAGTTCCTCGGCGGTGACGGGCGCGGTATCGCCCTCACCGAGGAAACTGTCCATGAGTTCGCGCGGAACCTCCAGGGGCTCTTCGGTTTTGCCCCAGGTGGCGGTGACGGCCTGCTGGAGTCCGAGCACTTCGGACAGATCCTTGCCGGTCTCCCAGCTGGTGATGAAATCGCCGATGTGCGCGGTGGTGAACCCGCGTTGCAGCAGCGCGTCGATGATCTTGAGCCGCGCCAGATGCGAATCGTCGTAGATCAGGGCGCGGCCCGCTCGCCGCGTGGGCGTGGTGAGCAGGCCGCGTTCCTGATAGGCGCGCACATTGCGGCTGGTGGTCCCGGCGGCGCGGGCGAGATCATCGATGCGGTAGTCCGCCATCCTGGTCTCGCCCTCCCCGTTTCCCGATAGCCGGTCCATGTCGTGTCGACATTAGCCGAGCGAGACGGCGATTCCACGGTCGGCACCCGGGGCGCGCGCGGCGTCCCTGGGGGTGAGGACGTAATCGCCGAGGTCGACGCGGGCGAGCTGTCGCACGTACTGGGTACCGAAGCCCGGATACATGGTGGCGTTGAAGCCGTCCTCGGTGAGATACCAGCTGCTGCAACCGGAATTCCAGGTGGTGGACTCCAATCGCCGCTGAATCCCCGCGTTGTACGCGTCCTGCCGATCGCGCCGCACCTCGAGCATGCGCAGATCGCGGTCGAGCAGCAGGCCGATGGCATCGGTCAGATATTCGATCTGCGCCTCCATGTACACCAGCGCCGAATTGTGCCCCGGCCCGGAGTTGGGGCCGAAGGTCAGGAACAGATTCGGATAGCCCTCGACCGCCACACTCTTGAAAGCGTAAGCGCCCCTGCTCCATTCGTCCCCGAGCACGCGTCCGTCGCGGCCGGTGATCGGAATCGGCGCACCAGCCTTGGAGATATCGAATCCGGTGGCGAAGACGATGGCGTCGAACTGATGCTCGATACCCTCGGCGGTGCGAATCCCCTTCGGGGACAGCTGCGCGATGGGCCAGGTGACCAGCTTGCAGTTGTCCTTCTGCAAGGCCGGGTAGTAGTCGTTGCTGATGAGCAGCCGCTTGCAGCCCGCCCGGAAATCCGGGGTGAGCTGCCGCCGCATCCACGGATCACTCACCTGGGACCGCAAGTGCAGCAGTGCGACCCGTTCCACCACCCGGGTGAGCGGGGTATTCCACACCACGCCCAGCGCCACCGATTCATGCCCCCAGAACCAGGCGTCGCGCGCCAGCTTCTGCGTGATCGGAGCCTGCCGGTACAGCTGCCGGGTCACGGCATTGGTGCGCCGGTTCACCCGCGGCAGCACCCAGCCGGGCGTGCGCTGGAAGACCTTCACCGAGGCGGCCTTGTCCACCAGCTCCGGAATGATCTGCACCGCACTGGCTCCGGTGCCGACTACGGCGACCTTCTTACCGGTGAAGTCGTAGTCGTGATCCCAGCGCGCGCTGTGGATCTTGTGACCCTCGTAGTCGTCGATGCCCGGGATATTCGGCAGGCTGGCATTGGAGAGCGGACCCGAGGCCACGACGACGCTGCGCGCCTTGACCTTTCGCCGCCCCTTGGTGAACGACAGCTCCCACAGCCCGGTCATCTCGTCGAATTCCAGCCCGGTGACGGTATGTTCGAACCGAATGCTCGGCCCGATACCGAACTCCGCCACCATGGATTCGATGTACCCGAGGATCTCACCGCTACCGGAGTAGGTGTGCGACCAATCCGGGTTGGGCGCGAACGCGTACGAGTACAGCCGCGACGGAATATCGCACGCCGCACCGGGATAGGTGTTGTCCCGCCAGGTCCCGCCGACCCGGGTGTCGCGCTCGAAGATCGCGAAATCCGTGATCCCCTTCTGCCGCAAGCGGATAGCCGCGCCGATACCCGCGAACCCCGCCCCGATGATCGCCACATCCAGTGGCTTGCTCGCCGCGCTCATGCGACGGGCTCGTAGGTGAGTTCCTTGGACCAGGTCGGCTGGGCTCCGAGGAAGCGTTCGGGAATGCGCGAGGTCACCTTGACCATCGCATCGGCGAACAGGTGGTACGGGTGGTCGCGGTTGATCACCCAGTTGGCGTGCATTTTGACGATTCGGTACATGGGCACGCGATTGGCGATCGGCGCGCGCTCCCCGACCGAGCGGAAGCGGCGCATGGCGGCGTACAGCTTCTCCTCGTCCACGCCCATTTCGACGATATTGTCGCGCATCTTGTTCAACAGCGGCACATAGCTGAGCACACCGACGATGAACGACGGTTTGGCCCAGCCGCCCACCAGATCGATGGCGAGCTTGCGCGCGGTGGAATGCCCGAGCAACTCCATCACCGCGTAATCGGTTGCCAGATGCCGGGATTCGTCGGCATTGATCTTCTTGAAGACCTCCTGCGCGACCGGATCGTCGATCTCATCGGTGATGAATTTGATCAGCGCGCCGTCCAGCGCCACCTCGAGCATGGGAATCACGGTGCCCAGGAACGAGAGCGACATATCGTCGGCATGCTTGTCCAGGAAGTCGATCACCAGCTTGACATTGATATTCGGCTCCGGGATCTCATCCCCGTCGAGCATGCCCCAGCGCCGCATCAGCGCCAGTTCGGCATTGGCGTGCCGCTGCTCCTCGGCATGGAAGTACTTGTAGATCTGCTTGAGCGTCTCGGTCGGGGCCTTCTGCGCCATGGCCGCGAAGCCGCGCGCGCCAACATTCTCGATCCACATGAGATCGGCCATGAACGGCTTGAGTTTGGCGTGCAGCTCGGGCTCGATGAGCTCGGCTCCCGGTGCGTCCCATTCGATATCAGCCAGCGCCCACTGTTTGGACGCGATCTTGCCGAGCATATTGTCGAAGTCGAAAGGCATGTCAGACTCCTGTCTTGACGGATGCGGCGACCGAATCATTCTGCGGCAGAACACGGTTCAGTACGCCGAGGGCATGGGTGTATACGGCCGGGAAGGTGCGCTTGAGCAGCCAGACCGCATGCGCGTCCAGCTGCGGCAGCACATAGAGGCGGCCGTGATCGTGGGCGTCGAGGGTGGTGCGCGCGACGCGTTCGGGCGAGAAACCGGTCCAACGCATCAGCTCGTCCGCCAGTCGTGAAGAGGCCGAACCGATTCGGCCGTCCCGCACCACATTGGTCTTGACGAAGGTCGGGCACAGTACGGTGACCGCGATACCGCTGCCGGAGAGTTCGGCGGCCAGGGTTTCGGACAGGGACATGACCCCGGCCTTGGACACGTTGTAGACGGCCATCCCCGGCGCGGCGGCGAAGCCCGCGGCGGAGGCGACATTGATGATGCCGCCGTGCCCGGCGGTGCGCAGCAGCGGTGCGAAGACCTCGCAGCCGTGCACCACACCCCACAGGTTGATGCCGAGCGCCCATTCCCAGTCGTCGAAGCCGATGCCGCCCACCGGTTTTCCGCCGATGCCGACACCGGCGTTATTGATCACCAGGGTGGGCGGTCCGCCGAAGACCAGTTGGGCGTGGGTGGCCAGACTCTCCACATCCTCGCGTCGGGACACATCGCAGAACACCGCGTGCGCGGCTCGGCCATGCGTGCGCCGAATCAATTCGACCGTCTCGTCGGCGCGATCCTTGTCGATATCGGCACAGAGCACTTCACCACCGCGAGAGGCGATTTCGAGCGCGAAGGCGCGCCCGATACCGCTGCCCGCGCCGGTGACCACGGCCTTGGCATCGTGCGTGCGGCGCGGCCCGAAGACCGGCAGCACACTGTCGAGAATTCCCATGATCAGCTCGCTTTCGCCTGGAGTCGCGCCTGTTCCAGCGCCGCGTGGATGAACTGCCGGGTGCGCCGCAGCGCGTCCGCCGCCTCGGGCACCAGCAGCGGGAGCGCCTGGAAGACGTGAATGCGACCGGGCCAGAGTTCGAGTTCGCAACTCACACCGGCGGCCGTTGCCATGGCGTGCAGATGCCGCGCGTCATCGGCGAGCATCTCCCCCGCGCTGGATTGCACCAGCAGCGGCGGCAGTGTCGCACCGTCCGGGATGGTCAACCGCAGCCGCGGCGAATCTTGCTGCTGCCCTTCGGTATAGAGCTCGATCAGACGGCGGCCCACCGGCGCCGGAGCCATGGGATCCGCGAGCTTGCGATCCCGGACCTCGGCGAGGGTCAGCGTGAGATCCATGACCGGGGAGTACATGAAAACCCCCGCGGGCTGCGCGATTTCGCCGCGCAGATTCTGCAGCAGCAGATCCAGCGCCAGATGTCCGCCCGCCGAATCCCCGCCGATCACCAGATCCTGTGCGCGGTAACCATTGTCGAGCAGCCACCGGTATCCGGCCTCGACATCGTCGGCCGCGGCCGGGAACCGATGTTCGGGCGCGAGCCGGTAATCGATCAGGAAGACCGGCAGCCCGGTGATTTTCGACAGCCGCGAGGCCAGCCCGCGATGTGTGCGCGCCGAGCACACCACATAGCCGCTGCCGTGAATGTAGTAGATGGCCCTATCGCCCTGGGCGACCCCGGCCGCGCGGACCCATTCGCCGCGCACCGCGCCCGATCGCACCGGGGTGACCCGGGTGCCCGGCAATACCGGCCCGAAGGCCGCCATCACCCCGGCGATCAGTCCGCGTCCCGCCGCGATGCCCACCCGATTGGGTGGCAGCAGTCCATTGATCCGTCGCAGGCCGACCACCGACGCCGATGCCGCCAGCCGCGCTTGTCGCGAGGCCGCCACGGGTACCACCGCCGATCCGAAGGTCGCCATTGACCCTGTTCTCGTCATGTCGCAAGAATCATCCACCAATGCGCCAGTTGTCAATGGCACATTCAGAACAGGCTTTTATCGACTTGGAAACGACCAGCTCAGGGCATAGAAAAAGCGGAGCCCGGATCGGGAAGACCCGGGCTCCGCTCTAGACGAGACGGGCTTTACGCCTCGATTTCGCTGCGGTCACCGCTCCACAGCGTGTGGAACTTGCCGGGGCCGTCGATGCGCTCGTAGGTGTGCGCACCGAAGAAGTCGCGCTGACCCTGGGTCAGCGCGGCCGGGAGACGCTCGGCGCGCAGGGCGTCGTAGTACGACAGCGAGGACGCGAACGCCGGAACCGGAATGCCGAGCAGGGTCGCGGTGGCGACCACGCGCCGCCAGCTGTCGATGGCGGTCTCGATGGCCTCGCGGAAGTACGGGGCCAGGATCAGGCTCGGCAGCTCCGGGTTCTCGTCGTACGCCTCCTTGATGCGATTCAGGAAGCGGGCGCGAATGATGCAGCCACCGCGCCAGATGGTGGCCAGATCGCCGGGGTGCAGATCCCAATTGTATTCGGCGCTACCGGCTTCGATCTGATCGAAGCCCTGCGCGTACGCCACGATCTTGGAGGCGTACAGCGCCTGCCGGATGGCCTCGGTGAATTCGGCTACGTCCGTGGGCTTTTCGGCGAGCTGACCCGAGGCCAGTCCGACGGCGGCCTTGCGCTGGGCGCGCGAGCCGGACAGCGCGCGGGCGAACACCGCCTCGGCGATACCGGTGACGGGCACACCGAGATCCAGGGCGGACTTGACCGTCCAGCGGCCGGTGCCCTTCTGCTCGGCGGCGTCGACGATCACATCGACCAGCGGCTTACCGGTCTTGGCGTCGACCTGGTTGAGCACCTCGGCGGTGATCTCGACCAGGTAGCTCTCCAGTTCACCGGAGTTCCAGTCGGTGAACACATCCGCGATCTGCTTGGCGTCGAAGCCGAGGGCATCGCGGAACAGGTTGTACGCCTCGCCGATGAGCTGCATATCGGCGTATTCGATACCGTTGTGCACCATCTTGACGAAGTGGCCGGAGCCGTCCGGGCCGATATGGGTGCAGCACGGCGTGCCATCGACCTGTGCCGCAATGGATTCCAGCATCGGGCCGAGCGATTCGTAGGATTCCTTCGGCCCGCCGGGCATGATGGCCGGACCGTTCAGCGCGCCCTCCTCACCACCGGAGATGCCCGCGCCGACGAAGTTCAGCCCGCGCGCGGCCATGGCCGCCTCGCGCCGAATGGTGTCGGTGTACAGCGCGTTACCACCGTCGATGATGATGTCGCCGGGCTCCATGGCCGCGGCCAGTTCCTCGATGACGGCATCGGTGGGGTCGCCCGCCTTGACCATGATGAGCACGCGGCGCGGCTTCTCCAGGGCGGCGACGAATTCCTCGACGGTCTCGGTGCGCACGAAATCGCCGTCGCCGCCGTGCGCCTCGAGCAGGGCGTCGGTCTTGCCGATGCTGCGGTTGTGCAGCGCGACCGTGTAGCCGTTGCGTGCGAAGTTGCGGGCGATATTGCTACCCATGACCGCGAGTCCGGTGACGCCGATCTGGGCGCGCGCTGTAGAGGTCGCCATGAAACAGCCTCTCTCCATTCGACAGATGTAGTTGCGTGGCCGCACGAACCGGGTTCGTCGGCGGCACCCCGAAAACGTGCGGAACGCCTGACCTTTTCTACCGCACGCCCGATTCGCCATTCAGCGCGGATACAGGCGACCGCGCCGAGGGTCAGCCGGGCGCGGGCAGCTCGAAGCCGACTTCCGCTCCGCCGCCGGGATTGTCGGCCGCGAAGACGGTGCCGCCGTGCGCGGTGACGATGTCGTGCACGATGGCCAGGCCCAGTCCGGAGCCGGGGGTGGCGCGGGTGCGATCGGCCCGGTAGAAGCGATCGAACACCGCGCGCTGGGCGGCCGGATCGATACCGGGACCGTGATCGCGCACACTTACCCGGGTGCGGTGAATCACCAGTTCGACATCGGTATCGGCCGGGCTGTACTTGGTGGCGTTGTCGAGCAGATTGTCGACGCAGCGGGCCAGGGCGTGCGGTCCCGCGGTCACCGTGGCCGGATCGTCCGGGCGCACGGTGATGGTGCGCTCGGTGCGGCGGCGGAAGCGCTGTGCGCACTCCTCGGCGAGTTCGGCGAGACTCACCTCGCTCGCGGGTTCGGCGGTGTGCTGATCGGTGGCCAGTTCCACGAGTTCGGCGACGAGCGCGTCCAGCGCCTTGGCCTCCTGAACCAGGGTGGTGAGCACCTTGGCCTCATCCTCGGGACCGAGCCGGCCGCGGGCGCGCTGGAGCAGTTCGGCGCTGCCGCGCACCGAGGTCAACGGTGTGCGCAGTTCATGGCTGGCGTCCTCGACCAGCCGCTGCTGCTGTGCGCGCGAGACGCGCAGTGCGGCGAGCATGGAATTGAAGTTCCGGGTGAGCTCACCGACCTCATCGCGGCCCGCGTCCGGAAGCACGGTGGACAGATCCCGGGTGGTCGTAATCCTTTGCGTCGCATCGGCGAGACGGCGCATGGGACGCAGTATGCGGCCGATGGCCAGCCAGCTGATCAGCGCCGCCGCCACGACCGCTATCGAGGTGAGTGAGGCTGTGCTCCACAGGAACTCATTGTCGACGCGGGTGACCTCGTCATAGTTCTGGCCCACCATGACCGCGCCGCCACCGGCTCGGCCGTGGGTGAGCACCCCGTAGGTGGTATCGCCGATATCGACATCGGTCTCATTGCTGCCCTTGCCCGCACGCGCGATCTCCCGATCCAAATCGTTGACCGGCAAGGGATTCCGGCCCGGGGTGAGCGGCTTGACGGTCCCGTCCGGGAGCAGCAGCTGTTCGGTCATATCCGGGCGCTCGGGCAGTTCCGCACCCGAATCCAGCAGTGCCAGCACCACATCCGCCCGATCGGCGAGTCCGCGATCGACCTGTGCGGCGACCAGCGGTGACACACTGCGGTACGCCATGACCAGGGTGGTCAGAATGGCGGCCACCGTCACGATGACCGCCACCAGGGTGAGCCGGGCCCGCAACATCACGCGGTCTTGACGACGTAGCCGACATTGCGGACGGTCTGGATGAGCCGGGGCTCGCCGCCCTCCTCGGTCTTGCGGCGCAGGTAGCCGATATACACATCCAGCGAACGGGATTCGGTGTCGAAGTCGAAACCCCAGATGTGCTCGTAGATCTGGCCGCGGGACAGCACCACCCGCTGATTGCGCAGCAGTAGTTCCAGCACATCGAATTCGGTGCGGGTCAGATCGAGAAGTCTTGCGCCCCGGTGCACTTCACGCGTCGCGGGATCGAGGGTCAGATCTCCGGCGGAGAGCAGCGCGGACGCGGGCTCATCAAGTGCGCTGCGGCGCAGCAGCGCGCGCAGCCGGGCCAGCAGTTCCTCGGTGTCGAACGGTTTGGCCAGATAGTCGTCGGCTCCGGCGTCCAGGCCCGCGACCCGGTCGCCGACCTGATGCCGTGCGGTGAGCACCAGGATCGGCAGCCGGTCGCCCCTGCGGCGCAGTGCCCGGCACAGCGAGAGACCGTCCATGCGGGGCATCGCCACATCCACCACCGCCAGATCGGGACGATCGGCCTCCAGCGTCGCGAGCGCGGTCAGGCCGTCGTCGGCCAGCAGCACCCGGTAGCCCTCGAACCGCAGGAGCTGGTCCAGGGTGCTGCGTACATTCGGATCGTCCTCGACCACGAGCACCGTCGCGCTAGTCATCGGCTCAGTCTGGTCGGCGGTGGTCGCGGTCATGGATTCCGGCCTGTCAGTTCGTGACCGGGGCCACGGCGATGGGCGGGACCGCCGCGATGCAGGCGGTGTCGCCGGGCTTGCCGTTGCGGACGAAATCGGCGATCACACCGACCACGCAGCCGCTGGGCTCCAGGTCCGGGACGTGCCCGGTGTTCGGCACCGAGATGAAGGTGGCGTCGGCGAACTTGGCGGCCACGAGCTTGCCGTTGGCATCCGGGGTGATGGCGTCGAGATCGCCGGAGATGACCAGGACGGGCACCTTCGGCAGGGCGGTGCGCACCTGATCGGGGCGCTGGTGATCCTTGATACCGGGCCAGTTGATGCACGCGTCACCGCCGTCACGCTGTCCGGCGGCGAAGCCCTGCGGGCTGAACGCCCCGAACGCGCCGGGGGTACCCGCCTGGGCGAGTGCATCGCGGTACTGCTGTTCGCGCTGCGGCAGCGCGGCGTCCCGGGACCACAGCGGCGCGTAGTCGTTGCAGGCCACGGTGATATAGAGGCCGATGTTCTCGTAGCCGTCCTCGGCCGTGGTCAGTTTGGTGAATTCGATGAGGCCGCTGTCATCGCCGCGCACGGCCGCGTGCAGGGCGGCGGGCAGCATGCCCAGCGGGGTCATGGCCTGCGGGTCCGCGCCGACATTGCTGGTGGCGGATTCGAACACCAGGCTGGCGAGCTTGGCCTCGTCGAGCTGGATGACGCCCTTGCCCTGGACGGTGAGCGGCTTGTCCCGCAGGCGAGCGGCCACGGCGGTCAGGTCGTTGACGGCGGTATTGCCGTCGCACACCCGGCTGCGCTCGCAGATGCGTTGCAGTGCAAGGGAAACCGCTTGGGCATTGGGCCGCTGCATCGAATCGGTGTCATGCGGGTACGCACCCGAGAGCACCATCGACTGCACATGCTCGGGATGCCGCTGGGCGTAGATCGGCAGCAGGTACGTGCCGTAGGAGATGCCGTACGGAATCACCTTGTCGATGCCGAGCTGCGCACGGACCGCGTCGAAGTCGTCGACGGTGGCGGCCGAGGTGTAGCCCTCCGCCTTCGGGCCGAGCTCCTGGGCACAGCGCGCGACGGCCTGCCGCTGCTGTTCGCGGGTGCCCAACTGGTATTCGTCCTCGCTCACACCGCATTTCACCGGATTGGACACTCCGGTTCCGCGCGGGTCGATCAGCAATACGTCGTACTGATTCAGCAGTCCGGCCGCCACCTTGGACGCGTCCTCGGCATGCCCGATCATCGGCACGCCCGGACCACCCGGGTTCGGCAGGATGGTGCCCGCCGCCGCACCGCCCGCGCTGTGCTTGATGCGGGCGTATCCGACATCGATGGTGCCCAGGTCGGGTTTGCCCTCCACCAGCGGTCGTTGCACCACACCACAATCCACCGCGTAACCCTCGACGGTCGGGCACCACGGCGTGGCCGCGGTGGCCTCCCGCGCATCGCCGCAGCCGGTGACCAATCCGGCCAGTACGGCCGCTGCCAGCCCGAATCCCATTATCGATCGCACTCCGGCGCGCATACCGGGCTCCCTCCGCACTCTCACCCGGTGTGTCCGGGCGACTGAGGTAATCGTGCGGGCCCTCCCGCAAAGCCTTTTCAAACAAACGTCAAAGCGAGGTAAGAATCCGCGGCGGGTGACGCGTAGCCTGTGAACGTGCCTCTCGACCACGGTGATCCCGGTGACGCCCCCTCGACTCCCCCGCCGCTGACGGCAGTGTTGAACGAACAGCGGCCGTCCCCGGCCGAGGAGACCAGAAGCGTTGTGGCGGCGACGAATACCGCGACCCTGGCCTCGCTGAGCAGCGATGGCGGGCCGTGGGCGTCCTTCGTCACCTACGGACTGCTCGAGGGTCAGCCGGTGCTGTGCGTATCGCGCTTGGCCGAGCACGGGCGCAATCTCGCCGGTGATCCGCGCGCCAGCCTGTCGATCGTGACGCCCGATCTGCCGACCGATCCGCTGGCCGGTTCCCGGGTGACCCTGGCGGGCCGGGTCGAACAGCCGACGGGCGCGGAGGCCGCCGCCGCACGTGAAGCGCATCTGGCCGCCGTGCCGTCGGCCAAGTACTACATAGACTTCAGCGATTTCACCGTGTGGGTGCTGCGGGTGGAGCGGGTGCGCTGGGTCGGCGGTTACGGTCGCATGGATTCCGCGAGCAGCGCGGACTACGCCGCCGCGCGCCCCGATCCGATTGTGTCCGTTGCCGGTCGGGCCATCACGCATCTCAACGACGATCACGCGGACGCGCTGCTGGATATGGCCAAGGCGCGCGGCGGCTATCCCGATGCCACGGCCGCGGTCTGCGAGCGCGCCGACCGCTACGGCCTCGATCTGCGCGTCACCACCCCGCGCGGTATCGCGGTGACCCGCGTGGGCTACCTCGCGCCCATCGATACGATCGGTGAACTGCGTTCGGCGACAGTCGAATTGACGCGACTGTCGCGCGAGGGGTGATCAGCTCAGATCGTTGATGCAGTAACCCTCCGGGCCGATGGCGGTCTTGAACAGCATCGGCTGGGTGACCCCGGACGAATTCGTCACCGGCACGGTGACATCGACATCGGAGATGCCGGTGGGCTGGGTGCTGAACTCACCGAATCCGGTGGTGCCGGTGAGCCTTCCGGGATTGTTCGACAGCACCGATCCGGGGCACACCAGCGGGTACTTGCCCTCGATATCGTTCACATCGACCGGTTTGCCGACCCAGCGGGACAGGTAGCGCTGCACGGTATATCGCGCATCGGCCTCATTGAAGGTGTTGACGGTGCCGTTCGCGGCGACGCGCGGGCAGGCGTAGCCGGAGCCGATCTCACTGCGCTTGGCGCTGACGGTCAGCGCCGGCCCGGTCCAGATCGCGGCGAATTGCCCGTCGACGCCCGGCTGTGCGACGGCCGCGAGGATTCCGTCCCTGTCGGCGTACATATTTCGCGCGTTCTGCGGTTCGATGGTCCAGCATTTGCGCACCAGCTGATCCATATCGCCCGCCAGCAGGTTCCGAATGAACGGCCGCAGGGCCCTGGCCGCGGCCTGATAGCCGGGAACCTCGCCGATCGTCACCTCCGGATCGGCCGCGACGCTCGACTGCACCGCCGAGGCGGACGAATTCTGTTGCGGTAGTGCGGCTATCGACTGCGAGGTCTGCGAGGAATGTCCCGAATGCTCATCCGATCCCCCGCAACCGGTCAGCAGCGCGGCCAGCGCGACGGCGGCCAGCCCGAACGAACCCAACGCTCCGCGTGTGCTCATCTTCCCGATGCTAGTGCTTCGTCACCGACCGCGATGGGGGCATCGGGACCAAGAGCCATGCCGAATTGTGGACGGCCGTCCGGGGCGAAGGCCATCGGCTGGGCGCGCACGCTCCGGCCCGCCCAGCCGGTGCCGGGATCGAGCCGGGCGTGATAGGTGATCCACTGCCGGTCACCGACGGTGAAGAAACCGTTGTGCCCGGGCGCGATCGAGCCGGGACCGCCGGGCAGGATGGGACCGCCGGATTTGGTCCACGCGGCCGGATTCATCGGATCGCCGCCTGCGGCCAGGCGTAGCAGCCCGAGCCGGTAGCTGTCATCGAAACTGGCATTGGCGGAGAAGGTTACGTAGAGGGTGCCGTCCGGAGCGAACAGCGGCTGTGGCGCTTCATTGATGAGCAGATTCGCGTCATTGGGGACGGTCTCCCAGTCGGCGGCAGGGGTCGAGATCACCACGGATTCGCCGATGGGCGTCAGCGGATCCGACATGCGGATGGCGCAGATCTGCTGTACGAGTTCGTTTTCCGGGTCCAGGCAGGACCACAGGAAATAGCCCTGTTTCTTATAGGGCAGGTAGACCCCGTCGATGGCGACGCCGCCGGGCAGATCCATCGGGCCGAGATAGTCGTACGGACCGGCCGGATCATCGCCGGCCGAGCGCAGCGCGTACATCCGGTGCGACTGATGGCTGTCGTTCTCCTGGCCCGCGTAGTAGATCCACCAGCGATCGCCGATGTGCTGTAGCTCCGGAGCCCAGATCTTGGTGCACGCGGGGGCCGGACAATCCGGATGCCGCCACACCACCGCCGGTTCAGCGTCGCCCAATCCGCCGAGGGTGTCCGAGCTGCGGATGACGATATTGTCGCCGTTGTAGAAATCGCCCTGCACCAGGTGGAATCGCCCCTGGTAGTAGGCGATGCTCGGATCCGCGCCCGCACCCAGGATGGGATTGGTGAACTCCTCGCGATGCGGACCGTAGGCCGCGGCGTGGGTCGGCGATAACACCGGGCCGAGGATCGCGACGCAGATCAGTCCCGCCATTGCCCGCCAGCCCGCCACGACCACCTCCAGCACCTATGAAGAATCCAGTTTCCGGCTTCGCGGTGGCAAGATCGGTGATCCCCGGACAGTCCGGCGTTTCGCTCAGGAGGATTCATGACGGTCGACGGCCCGCGCATCGTTGTCGTCATGGGCGTATCCGGGTCCGGCAAGTCGACCGTGGCCGCAAAGCTGGCGGACACCCTGGGCTGGGAATTGCTCGAGGGTGATGATCTGCATCCGGCGGCCAATATCGCGAAGATGGCGGCCGGTCATCCGCTCGACGACGCCGACCGGCAACCGTGGCTGGAGGCCATCGCGGCGTGGATGTCCGAGCGGATCGCATCGGGGCGTTCGGGTGTGGTCACCTGTTCGGCGCTCAAGCATTCCTATCGGGACACCTTGCGCGGTGCGATCATCGATCATCCGGAAGGCCGGGTCACCTTCCTGCTGCTGTCCGGCACCCGGGAACTGCTCGAGGAGCGCATGACCGCGCGCACCGGCCACTTCATGCCGCCCGGCCTGCTCGACTCCCAACTCGCGACCTTGGAGCTGCCCGGCCCGGACGAGGACTTCGTCACCGTCGAAATCGGCCCGCCCCCATCGGAAGTCGCTTCGGCGGCGCTCGCTGCCCTGCGAAAATAGGTGGGCGGGGCGCGGTTCGCGCCGATACAGTGCCCGAATGACACGTTTGAATCAGATTGTCGCCGTGGAGAAAGGGATCAAGTCCCGAACCTTTTCCGAGCTCACCGAGGCACATCACCAGCTGGCCAAGAATCCGCTGCTGAGCGGAATCTCGCGGACCTACCGCCCCAAGGATGAGGAAGGCGAGCAGTTGCCGCCGGAATCGACTCGCGTGCAGGTGAAGTCGGAAGAGGTGCTCAAGACCACGGCGGAGATTCTGACCAAACTCTTCGATGTCGTCGCCACCAAGGATTGGGCGAACTGCACGGCCACCGCCGATGTGGTGGTGGACGGCCGCACCCTGGTCAAGGACGCCCCGGTGACCTATCTGCTCTTCCTGGAGAAGCAGCTGGTCGACCTGCACACCTTCGTGCGCAAACTCCCGGTGCTGGACGCGGCCGAATCGTGGGAGTACGACACCGCGGCCGACTGCTACGCCACCGAACCGGTGAATACGGTGCGCACCAAGAAGATTCCGCGCAACCACGTGAAAGCCGAAGCGACGGAGAAGCATCCGGCGCAGGTCGAGGTGTATCACGAGGATGTGGTGGTGGGCTACTGGCGCACCATCAAGTTCTCCGGCGCGCTGCCCGCCAAGCGCGTCAACGATCTCACCGAACGCGTCGAAAAGTTGCAGCACGCGGTGAAATTCGCGCGCGAGGAGGCCAACAACGCCGAGATCACCCAGCGCAAGCCGGGTGCGGAGGTCTTCGGATATTTGTTTGGCTGACCGGCCGTAGCCCGCTAGTGTCGGTGGTGCGCAAGAGCGCAAGCTGAATCAGAAGTTCAATGTGACTGGCACACCGGCACAGTGGGGGTTCGAATCCTCCTCCCGCCACTCGCGGCGGGATAGCCCAATCGGCAGAGGCACCGCGCCATCAAACTCACGTTATCGCTCCAGTTTCAGCATTTCCGCCGAACGTCGAATCGAAGGAACGGACCGGGATCCAGAGGTTGCGGGTTCAACTCCCGCCGGCTCAGCCACCAATGGGCCGTAGCTCAATCGCAGAGCGCTGGACAATTTCAAGCTCATTCCGTTCTTAAACGTGTCGATGTGTCGCAAATCGGCGGACACCGAGGCCCCGGGGCAGGCTAGTCCCCGGGGCTTCCCCATGTCCGGAGCCGGGCGCACGGCGCTGAGCTGGACAGACGAACGATTCAGGCGAAACCCGGGGCAAAACGAGAACACGTTCTATATGATCGCTCTCGTCGGCCACCGAGGCCGCCCCGTGACCGGCAGGCAGTGCCGCCGGTGTGCGCCGCGGCAAGGCCGCGTGCTCAATTCTCGAATAGTCTATTCGGCGTTGGAAAATGTAATTCTTCATGCCATTTTCACTACCCCTCCACGCTCGATCCAAGATCTGACATGACATATTTTCACTAGTTTTCCGGAAACCCTGGACGAGCGTCCAGCTGTCCGGTTTACTCATCCTCCAGGCGGCCTGTCACGGCAATTCGAGACGGGCCGCTCATCGATGAGGATATTGGTTCCGGGATGTGCCGGAGCCGCTGGAAGGAAACATGCTTCAGACTTCACGATTGGCCGCCGGAATTGCGGCCTCCACCTTGATCGTCGCTGGTGCGGGCGTTGCCCTGGGCACCGGAGTGGCCACCGCCGATACCGCTACCTGCTCGGTGACCAGCCATGACACCAAGAAGGACATCAGCACCGTCGGCATCACGCATGTGTACGACAAGACAGCCAGCGCGGAACAGATCGGCGTCGGCACGACCGTCACCTACACCATTGTGGTCGGTACGACCAGTATCGGTAACCCGTATGTAAATACCATTACCGATTACCCGCCCACCGGTTTCGCCGCGCCTGTCAAGACCACGATTACCGCGTACCACGCGATCGGCGGTCAGAAGGAAGAAACCGTCACGCCCGAGCCGAATGCGGGCGGCTGGAAGGTGACCAGCACCGGCTGGTTCGTCAATTCCGGTAACCCGGTCACCATGAAGATCACCTACAACGTCCCGGCCAGCGTCAAGCAGGGCCAGATGATCACCAGCGGTGGCATCGGCGTGGCCGGCACCGTCGGTGTCGGCGCCAACTTCCCGAACCTGACCGCGTGCTTCACCGCGCGGGCGGCGAATCCGGGCGAGTCGGTGCAGGGCAGCCTGAGCAATAACGGTCTCGGTTCGTCCGACGGCCAGCTCAGCTCGACCGGTTCGGTCACCGATATCCTGACCGGTGTGCTGAAGAACGTCATTCCGGGCAGCTGATTGCTCCCCGGACCGTGGCCGGTGCGGTCCGACCGCCCCGGCCACGGTCCGGGTACCATCCGGAATCACGTTATCCGCCAATCTTTTTCGAGGACGAAGCTCTTGCTCGCGCGTAAATCAGCGGTACTCTTCGCCGCTTCCGCAGTCGCCCTGTCCTTGTTGTCGGGCCTACCGGGCTCGGTTGCCGTTGCGCAGCCCGAAACGGCCGTCTCGCATGTGGACCACATCGACCGGCCCGGACAGCGCCAGCAGGTCTTCCACGTCTATTCCGCGGCCATGGATCGCATTATCCCGCTGCAGATCCTGACCGCTTTCGATCAGAGCGAACCGCGCCCCACCCTGTATCTGCTCAATGGCGCGGGCGGCGGCGAGGATCTCGCCAGCTGGTACAACCAGACCGATATCGTGCAGTTCCTCGGTGCGAAGAACGTGAATGTGGTGACCCCCTCGGTCGGCGCGTTCTCGTATTACACCGATTGGCAGCGCGACGATCCCAAGCTCGGCCGCAATAAGTGGGAAACCTTTCTGACCCGCGAACTTCCGCCGATCATCGACGCGCAACTGGGCGCCTCCGGCGTGAATGCGATTGCCGGAGTGTCGATGTCCGCGACCTCGGTGCTGTACATGGCGGGCGCGGCCCCCGATCTCTATCGCGCGGTCGGCTCCTTCAGCGGTTGCGCCTCCACCCTCGATTCGGCCGGGCGCACCTATATCGATCTGGTGCTGGCCCGCGCGGGCGCGAGCCCGAAGAACATGTGGGGCGAGAACGGCGATCCGGCCTGGCGCGATCACGACGCCGTACTGAACGCGGAACGCCTGCGCGGCAAGGCGATCTACCTCTCCAGCGCCACGGGGCTGCCCGGTGAGGCCGAGGAGATCCTGCCGCCGTATTCGGTCGGACAGGTCATGACCAAGGCCAACCAGATGGTGCTGGGCGGACTCATCGAAGCCGCCACCAATACCTGCACGCACCAATTGGCCGACCGGCTGGCCGAACTCGGCATTCCGGCCCAGCTCGAATACCGCGCCGCCGGATCACACACCTGGCATTACTGGGAGCAGGATCTGCACAAGTCCTGGCCCATGTTCGCCGCCGCGCTCGGCATCTCCTGAGCGCCGGTCCATTTCGCGGGCGCTAGTCGAAGACGCGGCCGGTGAGCTGACCGCCCGACCGCTCCTGCACCAGGCAGAGCTGTCGCGGCCGCGCGGTGAAGGTCTGCTCATCGCCGGGATACAGCGCCAGCGTCATCAGATCGGCGTGCTCGCGGGTACTGCGGCGGGCGAATTCGGCCGCGCAGTCGGTTCCGGAGCGGATCGACATCAGGCTCGCCCCCGGCCACGCGATGGACGCGTCGAAGGTGTGGATGACCTCGGCCCGATGCGATTCCCGGCACGGCACCACCGTGATCCGGTCGGCGCTCATGTACGCCTGGGTCACCGAATCCTTGGACTGCGGCGCGGGATTCGCCATCGGCGGCAGCTGATCCACGCAGTATCCGGTGCGCAATTCATCGACCGGCAGCGATTGCGACCGCACCACATCGGCGGGCGCGCTGCCCGAACCGTCCTGGCGAATCACCCACACCACGATCCCGGCGAGTATCGCGAGGGTCAGTACCGTCACCACTGCTATGAGCACGCCACGCGGCGACATCCGAGCGGACTCCATCGAACCTCCCGGTAGAGCGGTTGCCGATGAGATTTTGACACGACTGAGCGAATATCACGCGACTTGATGGCAATCAAACAGCAAGCGCCGTCCGGACTGGCTGGTTTCTTGGTATGTTCGCCCCGGCGCGCCCACCGCAGGCCGACCTTCGTCATCGTCGGCCGATCTCAGCCCGCAGCGGCGAGCGCATATGCCGAAGTGTTGCCGCCCCAGGTTCAGCGGGGCTGAACTGCCAACAACGTACGGTCCGAGCAAGGAGTGATGCGCCTTGTCCTTTGGAACAACACGAACTTTCAAGACGGCCTGTGCCGCCGTGGCCGCGGTCCTGGCCACCGCGACGGGGGTGCTGCTCAGCGGTGCGCCACAGGCGGCCGCGGCGCCCGGCGGCTGCCCGGATCTGAATGTCATTGCCGTACCCGGCACCTGGGAGACCACGCGGGACGATTCGGAACCCACGGGAATGCTGACCATGGTCACCCGCGGGCTACCCGGCAATGTGAAGACCAGCTACGTCGGCTACGCCGCCACCGCGCTGCCGTGGGAGGGCGAGGTGTACGGGCGCTCCAAACGGGAGGCCGTCACCAATGCCCGCGCCATCATCGCCGATGTCGCGGCCCGATGCAGCGCAACGCGTTTCGCGCTGATCGGGTACAGCCAGGGCGCGGACGCGGCCGGTGATCTGGCCGCCGAGATCGGTACCGGGCACGGCGTGGTGTCCCCCGATCGAGTGGTCGGGGTCGGGTTGATCTCGGATCCGCGCCGCTCCCCCACCGATGCCCTGATCGGGCCGCCGGTACCGGGGACGGGTGCGGGCGGGGCACGCATCGGCGGGTTCGGCTGGTTGAGCCAGAATGTGCGAACCTTCTGCGCTGCGGGCGATTTGTACTGTTCGGTGCCGGTCGATGACATCGCCGGGCGATTCGCCGGATTCATGACCCAGCTCTCCGCACCGGATCCCTTGCAGATCGGCAACTACCTGCTGACCACGCAGTCGATTCTGGCCGAGGCGCTGCTGCCGGGCTGGTCGGCCATCATGGCCGCGCCGGCGGACAATCCGGCCGGGGAGCAGTGGACGCGGCAGGTGCAGCAGTTCCTCACCTCCGGAATTCACCAGTCGTATCCGCGCTACGTGGTCGACAACAATGGGGCCACCGCCACGGCGTGGCTGCACAATTGGCTCGTGGATATGGCCACGACGGCCTGATTCCCGGCACTCGGCAACGGGGCCCGGCACCGATCGCGGTGCCGGGCCCCGTTGTCGATTCGGTCAGCTCGCGATGCGCGCCCGCTGCCCCAAATGCGCGGGCATGCTGGAATATCCGCGCAGCGTGAACAGCGGCCGCCTGCTCGGTTCGGCGGTGAGGGTCAGATCCGGGAACCGTTCGAAGAGCGCGCGCAAGGCGTGAATACCCTCCATCCGCGCCAGGCTGGCGCCGAGACAGGCGTGCACGCCACTGGAGAAGGACAGATGATCCTTGGCATTGGAACGGGTGACATCGAAGGTGTTCGGATTCTCGAATACCGCCGGATCGCGATTGGCCCCGCCCAGTGACATCACCACCAGACTGCCCTTCTTCAACGGGACCCCGGCGATCTCGGTGTCGCGCAGGGCGAGTCGCGCCGCCGCCTGGATCGGGGCCTCGAATCGGAGCATCTCCTCCACGGCGTTCGGCCACAGTTCCGGTTCATCGCGCAGAATCGCCAGCTGATCGGGATTCGAAAGCAGGTGCACCACACCGTTTCCGATGAGATTGACCGCGGTCTCGAAACCCGCGCCCATCAACAGCGTGGCAGCCGATTTGAGTTCACCGTCGGTGAGATCGCCCGCGCTGACCAGCGCGCTCAGAATGTCCTCGCGGGGTTCATCGCGCAGCCGGGCGATGTGCTCGTCCAGATATCCGTCCATACCGCGCATGGAGACCACGGCATTGCGCCACTGCCGCCAGGAGATTCCGATATCGAGCATCGGGCTCACCACATCACCCCAGGCCAGGAAGGTGTCCCGGGATTCGTCCGGGAAGCCGAGCATTTCGGAGATGATGGCGATCGGCACATGCGCGGCGAAATCGTGGATGAGATCGGCGGATCCGTCCGAGGGCAGCGCGTCGAGCAATTCCGTCGTCACCGATTCCACCCGATCCCGCAAACGCCCGATCGCCCTGGGCGTGAACGCCTTCGACACCGATTTGCGCAACCGGGTGTGCTCGGGCGGATCGCTGATCAACATGGACGGCTTCTCCACCGGATTGGGTGGAATCGGGGCTCGATCGGCGATCCGGCGCACCACCCCCGTGCGCTCGAACCCGGTGATCCCGTACACCCCCCAATCACCGTCCCGCAGAATCCCCCGGCTCACCTCGTAATCCGCGGTGCCCCAGGCGATCGGACTCGGCACCAGCCGCCCCCGCTCCCGCAGCCGCTCGATCGGCGGAAACGGATCCCGCAGCCCCGCAACACTTCCCATCAAATCCGCCAGCGGATCATCGCGCAATGTCTGCATACGAATCCCGTATCGCGGCGCACCCTGCTCCACCAGCCACCGCACCCAGTACCGTGCACCGATCATCACCGTCTCCTCATCATCGGATGACCTATCCGGCAATGGAAACCTATTGCGCCGCAAAAGATTCCGGAATCATTCGCACCGGAACCCTTCGCGAAAGCGCAAGACGAGGAAACTGGGGGCAGGCTCGATCAGGCGGGGCTACCGTTCGCAGCGGCCAGGGCGGCTCGATCCTGTTCTCCCAGTTGGGGATACGTCGGGTACTCGATACCGGAGATGAACTGCACGGTGCGCACCACCTGGCAGGAGTAGCCGAATTCGTTGTCGTACCAGAGGTAGAGGATCGCGGTGTCGCCGTCGACGATGGCGGCATTGGCGTCCACGATCGAGGCCGCGCGCGAGCCGATGAAATCGCTGGAGACCACATCGGTGGCGGCGGTGTAGTCGAGGTTGCGGCTCAGCGGGCCCGACAGCGAGACCTGGCGCAGGTAGTCCAGCACCTCGGCCTTGGTGGTCTCGCGCTTCAGCTGCAAATTCAGGATCGCGACCGAAACATCCGGCGTGGGAACGCGAATGGAGTTTCCGGTGATCTTGGCCTTGAAGTCCGGCATGGCCTTGGCCACCGCGGAGGCCGCGCCGGTTTCGGTCATCACCAGGTTGAACGGCGCGGAACGGCCGCGGCGATCGGCCTTGTGGAAGTTGTCCAGCAGGTTCTGATCATTGGTGAACGAGTGCACCGTCTCGACATGTCCACGCACGATGCCGAATTCGTCATCCATAGCCTTGAGCGGCGGCACGATCGCATTGGTGGTGCAGGAGGCGCAGGAGAAGATCTGTTGCGACACATCCTGTTCGCGATGATTGACCCCGTGCACGATATTGGGGACATCGCCCTTACCGGGCGCGGTCAGCACGACCTTCGCGATACCGGGGCGCAGATGCTGCTCCAGGCCCTCGCGGTCGCGCCAGCGGCCGGTGTTGTCGATCAGGATGGCGTCATTGATGCCGAACTCGGTGTAGTCGATGGTCTTCGGGTCATCGCTGTAGATGAACCTGATGACGCTGCCGTTGGCGATGATGGTGTCATTCGCGGCATCGACCTTGATGGTGCCGTTGAACTGCCCGTGCACCGAATCCCGGCGCAGCAGCGAGGCGCGCTTCACCAGATCGTCGGCGCTGCCCCGGCGCACCACCACCGCACGCAGATTCAGGCCGTTGCCCGAACCGGTCTTCTCCACCAGCAGCCGGGTGACCAGCCGCCCGATCCGGCCGAAGCCGTACAGCACCACATCGCGCGGGCCCTGCGGTTCGGCCTTGTTGCCGCCGATGACATCGGCCAGCACGTCGGCGGTGAACTCGGCGACCCCGAGTCCGCGCGCATCGGCGCGATAGGCCATGACCAACCGGCCCAGATCGATCTTGCTCGGCCCCAGGTCCATGGCGCTGAGCACCTCGAGGAACGGCAGCGTCTCCTCGATCGAGAGCTCCTCGCCCTCGATCTGCCGGGCGAATCGGTGCGTGCGCAGAATGCTGATCACCGACTTGTTCACCAGCGACCGGCTGTGCAGGAGGATGGTCACCCCCTTCTCGCGATACAGCTTGCCGATGATCGGGATCATCGCCTCCGCCGAAGCCTCGTGAGCGTTCCAGCGGTCAAGATGGTCGGTAGTCAACACAACGTCCTAGGGGTCGCCTCGAGATCTATACGAAAACGATGCTAACCAGCCCAAAACCATCACAATCCCCGGCTACCCCACTGTGAGACCTGCGTCATTCGAATGACGGCCGATGAATTCGTGGCGCTCGGACGGTATATCGATATATGACCGATCTGAAGGCACACGCCGACACCCTCCGCGCGCTGCACACGAAGGAAATGCTCGTCCTGCCCAACGCCTGGGACGCCGCGAGTGCGAAGGCGGTGGCCGCGGCCGGATTCCCGGTGATCGCCACCGCCAGCAACGCCATCGCTGCCATGCTCGGCCACCCCGACGGTGAGGGCGCGCCCTGGCGGGAGATGTTCGCCGCCGCCGGTCGCATCGCCCGCGCGGTAGCGATCCCGGTGACCGTGGACGCCGAAGCCGGATACGGCATGCGCCCTCGCGAACTGGTCGACCGGCTACTCGATATCGGCGCGGTCGGCTGCAATCTGGAGGACACCGACCACCGTGCGGGCGGCCTCACCGATCCCGGCGCGCATGCCCGGTGGCTCGCGGAAATCCGTTCCGCCGCAAACGACGCCGGGGTACCGATCGTCATCAATGCCCGCATCGATGTCTTCCTCCCGAAGAACCGTGTCCCGGAATCCGAGCGGCTGGCCGAGACGATCCGGCGTGGACTCCGGTACCGCGAGGCCGGGGCCGACTGCCTCTACCCCATCGGCGTCGGCGGCCGGGACGATCTCGCCACCCTCGTCGCCGAACTGCCCGGACCGATCAACGGCAACACCGGCGCACAGTTGCCGCTCGCAACCCTGCGAGACCTCGGCGTGGCTCGGGTCTCGTACGGTCCCCGCTTCTACAACGCGGCCATCGCACAGCTGACGACCAGCCTCGAGGAGCTGCGGGCACAACTCTGACAATCGGTCTGCCACACCTCATCCACCGTGGGCTCCCTGCCCGGTGGCGAACGCCCGAACGCGGTCGACCAGGATGGCTGCGAGACAAATCGAGCACAGGGAGATAACCGACAATGCAACTCATCGGCGTAATCGGTGGCGGCACCATGGGTGCCGGCATCGCCGAAGTGGCCGCCCGCGCGGGTGGCGAAGTTCTGGTGCTGGAGCGGGACGCGGCGGCGGCCGACGCGGCGATCGAGCGTATCGAGAAGTCGCTGGCGCGCGCGGTGAAGTCCGGGCGTCTGGAGCAGGATGCCGCCGACGCGGCGCGGGCGCGCATCACCCTCACCGTCTCGATCGACGATTTCGCCGATCGGGAACTGGTGATCGAGGCGGCGCCGGAGATCGAATCGCTCAAGGCCGATTTCTTCACCAAGCTCGACGCCATCGTCTCCCCGGAGACCATTCTGGCCACCAACACCTCCTCCATCCCGGTCATTCGGATCGCCAACGCGACCTCGAACCCGGGCCGCGTGGTCGGTGTGCACTTCTTCAACCCGGTGCCGGTGCTGCCGCTGGTCGAGATCGTGGTGACGCTCAAGACCGATCGAGCCGTCGCGGACGCGGTCACCGCATACGCGCGGGAGGTGCTGGGCAAGCGCACCATCGAATCCAAGGACCAGGCCGGATTCATCGTCAACGCCCTGCTGATTCCCTACCTGTGCAATGCGATTCGCATGTACGAGACCGGTTTCGCCAGCGCCGAGGATATCGACGAGGGCATGGTCAGCGGCTGCGCGCATCCCATGGGCCCGCTGCGCCTGACCGACACCGTCGGCCTGGACGTCACCCTCGCGGTCGCCGAATCCCTCTACGCCGAATTCGGTGAACCGCAGTACGCGCCCCCGGTGCTGTTGCGCCGCATGGTCGAAGCGGGCTACCTGGGCCGCAAGACCGGCCGCGGCTTCTACACCTACTGAGATCTCCCGGGCCGCTCACCTGCTGTGAGCGGCCCGGTGGCTCCGAATCCGGCTGTCGCGGTGCATGATCTGAGGATCATGTTCACCACGGCGTTTCTCCAGTACTCCGGATCGGGTCCGATGCGCCATGAAGAGGCGCTGCTCTCGGAAGGGTTGCGGCGGCGCGGGATTCCGGTGCGGTACTACACGATCAAGCAGATCCATCGCCGGAAACTGCCGTTGGGGCCGGATGTGCTGATCGCCGGTGATATGGACGCGATGCACGGGGCGTTGCGGCAGTTGGGGATTCCGATTCCCGCGCCCGACGACTATCCGGAACGCCTGCGCGAATTCCTGCGGCGTGAGGTGTGGACGTCGACCCTGGGCGAGGTCGAGCGGTCGCTGGAAATCGGTTCCCTACCAACGACATTCGTCAAACCCGCCGAGCGGCGCAAAAGCTTCACCGGTGCGGTGTGTTACTCGGAGCGGGATATCTCGGACTTCGGTCCGGTCAGCCGACGCCAGCGGGTGTGGTGCTCCGAGGTCGTCTCCTGGATCGCGGAATACCGTGTCTACGTTGCCGATCGGCGTGTACTCGCGGTCGATCGATACAGCGGAGATGAATCGGCGGCCCTGGATATGAGCGTGGTCGAGGCGGCCATCGCGGCCTATCACCCGGTCGCGCCGAGCGCGTACGGCATCGACTTCGGTTTACTCGCGAACCGGGAGACGGCTCTGGTCGAAGCCAATGACGGGTATGCGCTCGGCGCGTACGGCATCGCCGCTGACGATTACACCGAACTGATCATGCGGCGGTGGCGTGAACTACTCGAATCCGCCCGGGGCTGAACAGGTCTGGGGCTCAGGCGATATCGGCGACCAGTACGCCGAAACGCCCGCCCGCTACGCGCGCCGGAAGCGGGAGATCCGGACCGGCCTGACCGGGCTCCACAATGCGCGGGTTGGTGATTCGGATGGTGCGGAATTGGGATTGCACATCGGCCTCGCCCGCCGCCAGCACATTCCGGACCCAATCGGTGACACCGTGACCGAGCACCACCGTGAACTTGCCCTTCGAGCGGAAGGCGTTGACGGGGGTCGTGTACGGCTTCCCGGATTTGCGTCCGGCGTGGTGGATCACCGCGAACGTGGGGAGGTAGGGCGCAGCGCGGCGCATGACCGGGTTCATGTATTTGACCTGCAGCCGGTCGAACCAGGCCGGGAACATCGATGCTCCGAGATCGGGTGTACTCATACCGCTCCTTCAATCTGTCTCGGACAGAGTAAATCCCGCGAGGGGCATTCCACATCCGCTCACGGGTGGTCTTCGGCGGTCCCGGCGGCGAAGTGGCGGCGATAGCGTTCCGGTGTGGTGGACAGGCGGCGGGTGAAGACGCGATGCAGGGTCTCGCCGTGCCGATAGCCCACGGCCCGCGCGATGGCGGAAATGGTGAGTTCGGTGGATTCCAGCAGGCGGCGGCCCGCCTCGATGCGCAGGTCCTCCACGAATGCCGCCGGGGTGCTTCCGGTTTCGAGCCGGAAGGCGCGCGCGAAATGCCGTTCGCTCATACCGGCGCGCTCGGCCAGCATCGCCACCGACAGATCCGCGTCGAGATGGTCGGGCAGCCACTGTTGCACCGCGCGAATCGCCGGGGTGCGGGCGGGCTGGGCGCGCAATTGCGCGCTGAATTGCGCCTGGCCGCCGGATCGCCGCGTGAAGACGACGAATGCCCGCGCGATCTCCTGCGCCAGTTCCCGCCCGTGATCATCCTCGACCAGTGCGAGCGCGAGATCGATTCCGGCGGAAACACCCGCCGAGGTCCATCGATTGCGATCGTGCACGAAGATCCGATCCGGCTCCACGGTCACCCGCGGATAGGTCCGCGCCAACCGCTCGGTCGTACCCCAGTGCGTGGTGGCCCGATACCCGTCCAGCAACCCCGCCGCCGCGAGCAGCAGCGCACCCGAACACACCGAGGTCACCCGCCGGGATTTCCTTGCCAGCGCGGGCAATTCGCACACCACCTCGGCGGACACCGGCCCGGAAATCCAGCCGCCGACCACCACCAGCGTGTCGATCTCCGCCGCCGAGGCGGCCAGCTCGTGCAGCGAATGCTCGACCGCGAGGGTCAATCCCCCGGCCGCCTTGATCGCCCGGCCTTCCGGCGAAGCCGTGATCAGCCGGTATTCCTCGCGTTCAACCAGCGCGTTGACGAAGACGAAAACATCCATCGGCCCGGCCAATTCGACCAACTGCATGCCCTCGTAGACAACGAAGACAACGGTCCGCGGCTCGCCCATCCCGCCATCATCGCAGCCTGGACGCCCGTCCGCCACGGTCAGCGAGTGACCGTGACGGCCGTCGACTTCCACCTCACCCGACGCGGTCGAACCCGGCATCCCGGGCAGGCGTCGCGTAGCGCTCGAGGAATGGAAGCAACACCGCGGCAACACGATCCGGGAATTGGGCATGTGGGTAATGCCCGCCGTTCTCGACCATCACGACCCGTCCGACGCCCTCCGGCATAGCCGCCACAATGGCGTTCGCCTCGGCCTCGGGATCCGCGAAATCCGGATCCGCCGCCCCCATGATCACCAGTGCCGGACACCGGACATCGGCCAACCGGGCGTGCGCATCCGCCGGGGTGGTCCGCCCCGTCTTCGCGAACTCCTCCCACCGCTCGGGCCGCCGCAGCCCACCCTCCAAATCCGCGAGATATCCCTCGTAATCAGCCGGTTTGGTCGGATACGCGAGATCCAGATACCGCCGCCACCAAGTAAGCGACTTCAGCATCGAGGTAAGCCCGAGACGCACCATGCCCCGCCGATACCGACGGCTGGTGACCATAGCCCCGACATGAAAGTCCTGAGTCAACGTAAACGGACCGATCTCGACAATCCCCGACACCAACCCCGGCTCCCGCGCCGCCGCAATGGTCGCCGACCCACCCGACAGCGAATGCCCGATGATCACCGCCGGACCACCGAAATGCCGAATCACGCCCAACAGATCCTCGGCCACATCGGTCCGGCTGATCGCAGCCTCCCCCGTCACCGAAGGCCAGTCGACACTCGACTCCCCATGCCCCCGCATATCCACATTCACCACCCGATACCCCGCCGCGGCCACCACCCCAACCAAATGCCGAAAGTCCTGCCGCACAGTCCCCATCCCATGCGACAACACCACCAACGGCCCCTCCCCCACCACATCACAAGCCAGCGTCCCGTACTCCAAGTCCACATACTCAGTCATCATCGTTCCCTTCCAGCAATGGCCGCCTCCGCGACCTGCTGAAAGTGAACGCTGAAACCCCGAACAGGCCGAGAGCGAAGACCGAAACCGTCAGTCCCCCGTCCGCTTTCGTCAGCCCCTGACTGCCATACCGACGGGTGGTTCACGAGGCCGTACCGGCCAGGCGGCGGTGGCCTTGGTCTCGGGGGAAATGAGAAAAGCCCGAAAACCCAGGTGTGGCCTGGGTTTTCGGGCGGGAACCGGGGTCAGCGGGTGGCGATGATGGCGGAGCCGTGGCCGAAGAGGCCCTGGTTCACCGCTATGCCGGCGCGGGGGTTGTCCACTTGGCGGCCGTCGGCTTGGCCGCGGAGTTGCCAGGTGAGTTCGCAGATTTGGGCGATGGCTTGGGCGGGGATGGCTTCGCCGAAGCAGGCCAGGCCGCCGCTGGGGTTGACGGGGATGCGGCCACCGAGAGTTGTTGCGCCGCTGCGCAATAGTTCTTCGGCTTCGCCGGGCTTGCAGAGGCCGATGTCCTCGTACCAGTCCAGTTCGAGGGCGGTGGAGAGGTCGTAGACCTCGGCGAAGGACAGGTCCTCGGGGCCGATGCCCGCCTCCTCGTAGGCCGCGGCGGCGATGGCGGAGCGGAAGGTATTGCCCGAGGGCTCCACCGCCACAGCGGAATCGGTGGCGAAATCCGGAAGATCCAGCACGGTTTTCGGGAAGGTGGGGGTGACCGTGGACAGTGCGCTGATGCGGACCGGGTCGGCGATGCCGTGGCGGCGAGCGTAGTCCACGGACGTCAGCACGAGGGCCGCGCCGCCGTCACTGGTGGCGCAGATGTCCAAGAGCCGCAACGGATCCGAGACGATGGCCGAGGCGGCGATCTCCTCCGCGGTGACTTCCTTGCGGTAGCGGGCGTAGGGGTTGTTCAGGCCGTGCTTGGCGTTCTTCACCTTGACCGCGGCGAAATCGTCCAGCGTCGCACCGTGCAATGCCATGCGGCGGCGGGCGTACAGCGCGAAGTAGATCGGATTGGTCGCACCCAGCAGATGGAAGCGCAGCCAGTCCGGATCATCGCGGCGCTCACCGCCGACCGGCTGGAAGAACCCCTTCGGCGTGGTGTCCGCGCCGATCACCAGCGCCACATCGGTCAGCCCGGCCAGAATCTGGGCGCGCGCGTTGGCGATGGCCTGCGCACCCGAGGCACAGGCGGCGTAACTGCTGGAGATGCGCGCCCCCGACCAGCCCAGCGCCTGTGCGAACGTCGCGCCCGCGACGAATCCGGGATACCCGTTGCGAATGGTGTCCGCGCCCGCGATGTAACCGACGTCGAGGTGGTTCACCCCCGCGTCCGCCAAAGCCGCACGCGCCGCGACCAACCCGTATTCGACGAAGTTGCGTCCCCATTTGCCCCACTGGTGCATACCCGCACCGAGGACGGCGATATCGCGATCGTTGTCAGTCATTGACCGGCCTCCACATCCACACCGTGTGCTCCGCTTCCTCGTCCTCGTACAGCACGCCAACGGTCAATTCGACCGGCATGCCGACGGCGAGATCGTCCACGCTGAGCCCGCGCACCACCTGCCCGAGAATCACCAGCTTCTCGACCTCGAGCTCCACCGCCGCGACCACATACGGTTCGAACGGATCGGCGGAGACATAGGGCGGCGGCGGCTTGTACCGGGCGTCCGCGTACGACCAGATGCGGCCGCGGGTGGAGAACAGGTATTCGGCGAGCTCGGAACCGTCATGCGGTCCGGTGCACTGCGGATTGCGGCAGGCCAGCGTGTTCTTCGGGAAGTACGGTGTGCCGCAGTCATTGCAGCGTGTTCCCACGAGCCGCGTCACACCGTCATCCGTGGTGAACCAGTCGGCCACGGCGGGGCGTTGTTCTTTCTGCACAACCCGACCGTATAGGAACACGTTCTACTTTGGGGACGAAATCCGCTCCGGCCGCGCTCCCCCGGAGGTACGGTGGACGCGGATTGAGGAGTATCACACCGCGATGGGCACCAAAGCTATTGACCCGCAGTCGATCCGCAATGTCACGATCATCGGCGACCCGAATGAGACGGCATGCGTGGCACACCGCCTGCACCGCGATTCCGGCGATCGGGGCGCCATCCGCTGGCCCGCGGACCAGGCCGAGTACACGATCCGCATCGCGGAACTGTCCAGCCGCATCCCCAACGCCGAGCTGGAACACTCGATCCGGGTGGCCGACGGCCTGATCGCGGTCGTCAACGCAGCGACCCGCCGCGATCCGCGCCTGGAAACCGTGCTGCGCATCGCCGATGACCATCAGGTCGCCAGACTCTGCCTGATCAACGGACTCGACCAGCCCGGCGCGGATTTCGACCGCTGGATGCACACCATCGCCGACATCCACGGCGCGACACCGCTGGCGCTGCATGTCCCGCTCGGCGTCGGCGCGGAGTTCCAGGACATCATCGACCTGTTCCCGATGTGGACCGATTCCACCGAGATCCCCGCCGAACAACTACACCGGCGTATCCGCCGCCGCACCCGCATCGGCGATGTGGTGCCCATCCTGTGCGACGCTTCGGGCAATGCCCCACTGCTGGACGCCATCGTCCGATACCTGCCGTCGCCGATGGATGTCTGCCAGCCCGAGCACGCCCTCGACTACTGAATCGTTCAGCGCACCTAAACCGCTGTTGCGCAACCGATCATTGTTCGCACATCACCCGTCCCGAATCCTTGGAAACGCGGTTTTCAAGTGAGATGAGGAACGAGCCCCCGTGCAGAAGATCTATTACGCGGCACACACATACATGATCGTCGGCGTCATCAGCGGCCTGGTCTACCGCGAAATCACCAAATGGCAGGACTTCACCGGCGACACCCAGCTCGCCGTGGTGCACACCCATCTGCTGGCTCTGGGCATGCTGTTCCACCTCATCGTGCTGGCGCTGGAGAAGGCGTTCGGCCCGAGCGACGGAAAACTGTTCGACTGGTTCTTCCGGATCTACAACGCCGGTCTCGTCCTGACGGTCACGATGATGACCGTCCACGGCATACAAACCGTCTTCGGCGCGCACACGAGCGCCGCGATCTCCGGCCTGGCGGGCCTCGGGCACATCACCCTCACCATCGGCTTGATCCTGTTCTTCATCAACCTCGGCAAACAGGTCTCCGGTGCGACGGCACGCCCCGACAACGCATCGCAACTGCACGATCAGCCCGCCTGATCTCGAAGGAGAGAGTCGAAAATGCTTGCCATCAAACAGGATACGTTCGGCGGACCCGAGGTATTGAAGCTCGCCGAGGTATCCCGGCCCGAACCCGGGCCCGCCGAAGTGCTCATTCGAGTGCACGCGATCGGCGTCAATCCGACCGATTCCTGGCATCGAGCCAGCGGCGGACTCGCGGGCGGCGAGACGCCGATTCGCCTGGGCTGGGACGTATCCGGGGTCATCGAATCCGTCGGCCCGGGCGTCACCATCTTCCAGCCCGGCGACGAGGTATTCGGCCTGCCCCGACACCCGCATCCGGCGGGCACGTACGCGCAATACGTGACTTCACCTGCGCGGCATGTGATCCGCAAGCCGCCGGTACTCACTCATACCGAGGCGGCAGCACTACCGCTGGCCGCGCTCACCGCATGGCAGGCACTGGTGGACACCGCCGACCTGCGACCCGGGCAGCGCGTACTGATCCATGCCGCGGCGGGCGGCGTCGGTCACCTGGCGGTCCAAATCGCCAAGGCGCGTGGCGCATACGTGATCGGCACGGCCAGATCGGCCAAACACGATCTCGTGCTCGAACTCGGGGCAGATGAGGTAATCGACTACACCGCAGTCGATTTCACCACCATCGCGCACGATATCGACGTGGTCCTGGATACGATCGGCGGCGAATACGGACCCCGTTCGCTGACCACCCTGCGGCCAGGCGGCATCCTGGTCGCGCTGGCCTCCCCCGCCGAGGCATATCTGGCCGAGCAGGCGCGCCCGCTCGGCTCGCGCGCCGCGTTCATGATCGTCGAGGCCGATCGGGCGGGTCTGCGTGAAATCGCCGCCCTCGTCGAAAACGGTTCGCTGCGACCGCATATCGACACGATCCTGCCGCTCGAATGGGCCGCCGAAGCACACGCGCTCGGCGCTAGCGGCCGCACCTCCGGCAAGATCGTCCTCACCGTCGACTGACCGTCCGGCGGCCACCTCGAGGGAACGGTCCACCGGCGCACGCATATGCGGCGATCACATCGGATCGCCCGTGCAGCGTGCCGATACCGCCGGACCAGCACCGCGCTGGCTATCATCGCCGCATGTCGCCGCGACCGCAGAGCCATCGCGCCGCGGGTGAGGCACGTCGCGCACTGCTGCTGGACGCCGCCAACGAGGTGATCGCCGAGGGCGGGGTCAAGGCGGCGACTCATCGGGCCATCGCCGCGCGCGCGGGCGTACCGCTCTCCTCGACCAGTTATTTCTTCACCTCGATCGACGAATTGATCGCGGCCGCAATGGATGTGGCGGCGACCCGGCTGATCGGCAATATCCGGCAGCTGGCATTGGAGCCGACATCGCGGGAATCCGCACCGCAGGTGATCGACCGCTACCTGGATCTCTTGATCGGCGATGCCGCGCAGACCGGAGCGACCGGCGCGGAAAAGCTTTCACAGCTGACGCTGTATTTGCAGTGCCGCCACGATCCGGCGTTGCGCCCGATCGCACGGCGATTGATCACTACGTACGAAGAGGTAACCGAGTCATTGCTCGAGAACCTCGGGCTGCCCGATGCCCATTTCCGAGCGCGCGTGATCATGGCGTTCATCGACGGTGCGGCATTGCAGAATGCGGCGTGGCCGCGCGGTATCGAGGATCTCGACTTCTTCCGCCGGGCGATCAAAGCGCTCATAAATAGCACCCCTGAACAGGACTGATACTGCCCATCCCCAGGTCGGATCGGTGTGATAAGCGCGACCCACACACATCGGACATTTGTCCAATGTCTTGGTAAAGTTGCTGGTGAATCGCTACGAGAAGAAGGAATATCAACGGAAGGGCATTCTCATGAAGATCGCGATCATCCAGCACCTGCCCGAACTCGACTACCCCATCAAGGAGCGCCTCGAGCGCGCCTGCGCCCGCATCGAATCCCTGGCCGACCAGAACATCGACCTGATCATGCTGCCGGAGGAATGGCTCGACGGCGCTTTCATGGACGATATCCAATTCGCCGAACAGCACACCCTCGACGGCTGGGCCTTCACCCGCATCGGCGAATCCGTCCGCCGCGTCGGCGCGTACGTCCACGCGGGCACCTTCCAGGTGAAGAACGACGACGGCGGCCTCCCCTTCAACACCGCGATCTTCTTCGCCCCCAACGGTGAAATCCGCACCCGCTACGACAAGATCCACCTGCACGGCAAGTCCTACGCCACCGTCTCCCCCGAAGACAAAGCGCGCTATCTCGGCGGAGCCAGCGAAGTCCATAAGGCCGAACCCCAAACCAACGGAAGCACACTCGTCGTCGAGACCGTCGTTCTCCCGCACAGCGGCCGCGAAGTGACCTTCGGCTTCAACACCTGCGCCGACATCACCTACGGCGAACAACAGCGCGCCCTCGTCGACATGGGCGCGGATGTCCTGCTCCTATCGGCCGCGTGGCCCACCGAATACGCGCACGCCTGGGACCTGCTCCCCGCCACCCGCGCCTTGGAGAACTGCGTCTTCGTCCTGGCCGCCAACAACCGCGGACACCAGGAAGCCCTGGAGCTCTACGGCAACAGCATGGTCATCAATCCCTTCGGCAGGGTGATCGCCCGCGCCGGGAAGACCGACGAGATCCTCATCGCCGAACTCGACCTCGACGAGGTCAAGGCCGCGAACATCATCGGCGGATTCAAACAGGACCGCGCCGTAGCCGAAAGCTACGCGGGCAAAATCTGAAGTCACCGGTCTTCCCTGTCGAAAACGCCGGCCGGCACATAGGTTTGGAATACCTTGGTGTGCAATGCATTACCTCACTTCGGGCAGGCTTCCATTGCTGGTGGCGGCGACGCTAATTCGTTAGCGTGCCCGATATGAGTGAAGATCGTCCCGCTTCCGAAGGGCTTTCGACGTCCGTGCTGACGCCGCACCCGGCGGAGCCACACGCGGCAGGTCTGTCGTCGCGACTCAACTGGCTACGGGCGGGTGTACTCGGCGCCAATGACGGCATCGTCTCGGTCGCGGGCATTGTCGTGGGCGTCGCCGCGGCGACCACCGAGCGCGGCCCGATCCTCACCGCGGGTGTGGCCGGGCTGGTCGCCGGCGCGGTCTCCATGGCGCTCGGCGAATATGTTTCGGTCAGCACTCAACGCGACAGTGAACGCGCACTGCTGGCGACCGAACGCCGGGAGCTGGCCGAAGACCCCGAAGCCGAACTCGCCGAACTCGCCGAGATCTATCGGGCGAAGGGTCTGACCCCCGCGACCGCGCTGGCCGTAGCCGAGGAACTCACCGCCCACGACGCTTTCGCCGCGCACGCCGAGGCCGAATTGGGCATCGACCCCGACGATCTCACCAACCCGTGGCACGCGGCGCTGTCCTCCGCGCTCTCGTTCACCCTCGGGGCCCTACTGCCTATGCTCGCGATTCTCCTTGCCGCCGTTCCACTTCGGGTCCCGATCACGGTCGTCGCCGTACTCGCGGCGTTGGCTCTGACCGGCGCCCTCGGCGCACGACTCGGCGGCGCCGCCCCGATCCGCGCCACCGCCCGGGTGGTCATCGGCGGCGCCCTGGCCATGACCGTCACCTATGCCATCGGCCGCGCCGTCGGGATCGCGGTATGAGGTCGGTGTAGCGACCCCGAACACGGGTATAGCCGCAGCTGATCGCATTTGATCTCACTCGAGCAGCAGAGCGAGTCGCCTATGGACCAGGTATCGCATCTTCCGCACCGTTGCCGTCCGGTGCCCGCCGAGGCATGGGCGGTCCAGCGCGCCTTTGCCGGACTCAGCCATGAGCATCGGCAGGTCGTCGTTCAGGCCTACTACCACCACGCGACCACCGACCAGATCGCCGCCGCGCTGGCCATCTCACCCGGCACCGTCAAATCGAGGTTGCACTACGCGTTGTGTGCGCTCCGGCACGCCTGCGCCGATGCGGACCGCACCGGCGCCACCTGAGCGGGATGCCCCGGGCAGACCAGGTGATCCACGCCGATGAACCGAGCGAGATCGCTTTTCAGAGCACGCCGTGCCGGGGTGGTTGCGTCCCGTTGAGGATGTAGCGCCCGATGTGCTGGATCTTCCACCGCACCGGGTCGTGCAGGGTGTGGGTGCGGGCATTGCGCCAATGCCGGTGCAGGTTCAGCGAATCCAGGGCCGAGCGGGTGCCCGCCACCTCGAACAGGGCGTTGGTGACGTCCAGGGCGGCGCGGTCGGCGGCGGATTTCGCGGTGGCCACGGCGATGGACGCGGCGGCTGCGCTGTCCTCGTCGAGGGCGGCCGCCGCCTCGTCGATGGTGCGGCCCGCGACCGCGAGCAGGGCCTCGGCGGCGCGGACCGAGACCTCCAGTTCGCCGAAGCGCTGCACCGTCAGCGGATCCTCATGGGCATGCTCCACACCGGCTTCGAACCACGGGCGGCTGCGGGTGCGCACGAAATCGACGGCCTCGGTGAGGGCCGCGCGGGCGATACCGGCGTCGATCGCCGTATGCAGCACCTGGGCGCGAGCGCCGTACAGTTGCGGTCCGGTGAAGGTGAGATGGTGCGGGACAACGTGATCCGCCGGTACCCGGACGCCATCCAGTTTCACGGTGCCGCTCGCGGTGGTGCGCTGGCCCATACCGTCCCAGTCGTCGACGACGGTCAGACCCGCGGCATCGGCGGGGACGAAGGCCACCTCGATCCGGTCCTCGTCGTTCTTGGCCAGCACCGGAATCCAATGCGCGAAAAGGGCTCCGGTGGAATAGGACTTCACTCCGTCGAGCACGTATCCGCCCTCGGGATGCGCCCGCAGCCGAGTGCGGTAGTCCTGCACATGTTTGGTGCCGAGTTCGGACTGCGCGTTGCCGAATCGCCTACCCGCCAGCACTTCCGCGAAGAGCAGCCGCCGCAGCGATTCGGTTCCGTTCTGCCGCAGCGCGTTCACGTACACGAAGTGACTGTGCGGAATCTGCGCGATATTGGGATCACCGGCCGCGAGCAGCCGGAATACCTCCGTCACAACCGAAGTCGGCAGATCCGCGCCGCCGTATTCGCGCGGCACGGTGATGCCGAGCAGACCGCTGCCCGACAGCTCATCCAATTCCGCCGACGGCAGTTGCCGTCGGGCGTCCCGCTCGCTCGCCCCGGCGGCGAATCGGGCGGACAGTCGCGCCGCGACCGCCAACGCCTCGGCGGCGTCGGCGATCACGGGCACGGTCAACGGGCGATCGGCAATCTCGGTCATCGCACCCACCGGGCAGTTTCGGTCATTGCTGGTCCTTCCGACGTGGTGGGTTGCGATCCGACGGGTTTCCGGCCGCTATGCGGTGGCGAGACTGCTTGTGAAAGTTGAACGATCGAAACGTCCGGCCGGTTCGAAGCGGGCCAGCAGTGCGTCCGCGTTCTCCCCGGTCACCTCGGTGATGAACCTGCCCGCCGCGTCGAGGGAATCGATACCCAGGAACGGCTGCGGGCGATGCAGCAGGCCGACCAGCGCCGAGGCGAAGCGCGGCTCCACCGCGGCCGCCGCGAACAGGGTGTTCCCGATATCCGCGAGTTCGGGATCGCCCAGGAACAGCCGGGTCACCCGATTCGCCGCATCACCGCGCGCCGCGAGGAAGGAGCGGTACTGCCGCCCGATCCACTCCTCGTCGAACGGTCCGTCGTGTACGGCCGCCGCGGCGACCAGCCGCTGCGCCTGAATCAAACCGCTCTGCGCGCCCTGGCCCGCGATCGGATCGTAGGCGGCGGAGGTATCGCCGAGCGAGGCCACCGGATGACCACTCCCGGTATGCCCCACCCCCGCCCGAACCACCGGGCGCACAGCGCCTTTCAGCCACGAATGCGGATCCTCGGCGATGACCTGTGTGGCCTGCACCTCGGGCAGATCCCAATCGATGTAGTCGCGGTACAGCTCCCGCACGATCCGCAGCGCGGAGTCCGCGGAATCCGCTGCGGCGAAACGCTTCTCCCACTCGCTGCCGGGCCGCGCCCAGCCCAGGAAGGCCCAACTGGGTCCGGCGTCCTTGTGCAGGTACGGGCCCCACCAGCCCTCACCTTGCTCGGCGAAAATGGAGAAGCCGCTGCGCGCGCCGCCCGCGCGGCTGCGGTGCGCGAATACGCTGTCATCGTGGTCGAGCCCGGTGACCGTGACCGTGAGCAGTGAGCGCTGCGGAGCGCTGTAGGGCGTGCGGGACTCATCCACCGGAAACAGCTCCGAGAGCCCGCCACGACCGGTCGCGACCAGGGTGAGGTCCACTCCGGCGGCAATACTGCCGAGCTTCTCCGGCGTCACCTGCTGAACGATGAACCGGCCGCCGCGCTCGGCGAAGGCGGTCAGCCGTTCATCGGCCTTGAGCCGGGTATCGACGGCCACACCGACATAGCCGTCGAAATGCCCGTCGAACGCGATGAGTTCCTCGCGCTCGGGTCCGGCGATCCGCACGGTCAGACCGGTGTGCCGGGGGGCGCGGGCGGTGTAGGTATCCAGTCCGAGCGCGGATTCGGCCTGCTGCGTCTCGCCGAATTCCAGCGCGGTACCGGTGGCGGGAACGCCATCGCGCAGCGCGCGCTGATCCCTATCGCTGTAGAGCGTCACATCGAAACCGGCGTCGAGCAGGCCCAGTGCCGCGGTGACACCGGTCTGACCGGCTCCGATCACGGCGGCAGAGCGGGTGGATTTGCGCTGAGAGGTCATGAGCGGATCTCGCTTCCGGTCAATACTGCGGCGGGGGTCGAATCGTGATCGGGCGGTGAATCAGGCACGGGGACATCGGATCCCGGACGGGACTCGCCATCGGGCAAGGCGGTCGACGCCGCACCGCCGAGGCGATAACTCGCACCCCGATGCTCCGGCGGCAGCCGATCCCCGGTCTCGAACAGGGCGTTGCGCAGGGTGCCCGGGACGTACTCGTCGGCGTACGCTCCGCGTGCGGTCAGCACCGGAACTACATGGCGCACAATGTCTTCGAAACTGCCCGGGGTGATGGCATAGGCCAGGTTGAAACCGTCCAGATCGGTATCGTCGACCCACTCCTGGAGCTGATCGGCGATCGTCTCGCCGGAGCCCACGAAAACCGGTCCCATACCGCCGATTCCGGCCCAGCGGCCGATATCGCGGACTGTCCACTCCCGGCCGTCATCGTCGAATTCCTGGAACGCGGCCACGGCGGATTGGATCGCATTGCTCTCCACCTGACCGATGGGAGCGTCCAGGTCGTAGGTGGACAGGTCGATGCCCATCCAGCCCGACATGAATACCAGGCCGCCCTCCACGCTGGCGTAGGACAGGTACTCCTGGTGTTTGCGGTGCGCGGCCTCATCGGTGTCGGCGGTGATGATGGTCGCCAGGGCGTAGATCCGGGCGGCGTTGCGGTCCCGACCGGCGGCTTCCAGCGCGTCACGAATGCGGGAGACCGTCTGTGCCAGCACACGTTTGGACGGTCCGGCCACGAAGATGGCCTCGGCGTTCTCGGCCGCGAAGCGCACACCGCGCGGTGACGCGCCCGCCTGATAGATCACCGGTGTCCGCTGCGGCGACGGTTCGGACAGATGGATGCCCGGGACGGTGTAGTGCTTACCGCGGTGCCCGATATGGTGCACCTTCGCCGGATCCACGTAGACGCCGCGGACGGCATCGCGCACCACCGCATCGTCTTCCCAGGAGCCCTCCCACAGCTTGTAGAGCACCTCCAGGTATTCATCGGCCTGGTCGTAGCGCTCATCGTGATCGAGTTGATCGTCCGCGCCGAAATTCCTTGCGGCGGAGGGCAGGTAGCCGGTCACGACATTCCAGCCGACCCGCCCGCCGGTCAGATGGTCGAGGGTGGACAGGCGGCGTGCGAACGGATAGGGATGCTCGAATCCGGTTCCGGTGGTGATGCCGAAGCCGAGGTGTTCGGTCACCGCAGCCATGGCCGAGACCAGCAGCAGCGGATCGGCGACCGGGATCTGCGCGCCCTGACGCAGCGCCGCGATGTCATTGCCGCCGTACACGTCATAGGTGCCGAGCACATCGGCGATGAAGATGCCGTCGAATCGGCCGCGCTCCAACAGCTTCGCCAGCTCGGTCCAGTACGCGAGGTCGGTGTAGCGGTGCGACTGATCCTCGGGATGCCGCCACAGGCCCGGGGATTGGTGGGCGACGCAGTTCATGTCGAAGGCGTTGAAGCGGATTCGGCGGGTCATGATCTCGCCTCCGGGGTCAGCTCGCCCGCGCTCCGACGGATTCGGCGGTTCATGATCTCGCCTCCGAAGTCCACTCGGCCCACGCTGCAACGGATTCGGCGCGTCATGACGCCGCCTCGGGTGTCCGCTCGCCTGCGCTCCAGGCGAACGGCAGATCCGTGCCGTTGAGCAGATGATCGCCTATCGCCCGGGCCTTCTGGATCGCGGGATTGTGCACCGAGATGGTGCGGGCATTGCGCCAGTGCCGGTCCAGGCGCAGCCGCTCCGAAACCGCTGACGCGCCACCGACTTCGAAGAGCAGGGTGGTCGCGGGCAGCACCAGGTCGATCACCGCGAGCTGTGCGCGAGCGGACGCGAGTTCGGCTGCCACCACGAGACCTTCGTCCTGGGCCCGGTCGTTCAGCACCTCGTCGAGCGCATCGGCGACCGCGAGCACACTGGCCTCGGCGGCGAAGGCGGCGGCGGACAGGCGGCCGATCACCTGCTGCACCAGCGGATCCCGGCGGGGCAGGTCGGCGGCCGAATGCGTATAGCCGCGGGTGCGTGCGGCCACCCACTCCCGAGCGTCTCGCTCCGCCCGCCGGGCGATCCCGGCCAGCACCGCAAGCTGGACCAATTGCAGATAGGCCGTCGCGTAGGTGGGTCCGGGCGCACCGTATCCGGGGCCGAGCACATTGTCCTCGGTCACCAGCACATCGGTGAATTCCGTTGTCCCGCTGGCGGTGAGCCGCTGCCCGAAGCCGTCCCAATCATCGGACTGACGCACGCCCTCGGCGTTCGCTTCGACAAGCACACCGACCCGCTCGCCGTCCCGATCCGCCGCCGCCACAATGTAATCCGCGTACAGCGAGCCGGTGCTGTAGAACTTCGTGCCATTGAGCCGCCAGATCGCACCATCGCGAGTCAGCTTCGTGCGATAGTGGTCGACCGCGCCGACACCCGGTTCGGTGATGGCATTGCCGACCAGACTGCCCTGCGCCACCGAACGCAACCACTGCTCGCGGGCTGGATTGGGCTCGGCCAGCAACTGGTCCTCCACGAAGGAGAAATGCACCCGAAGTGCCTGCGGCAGATTGGATTCGGCGGCGGCCAGTGCGATCAGCTGCCGGAACAGCTGGCGGACCGTGACGCCGTACCCGCCGTATTCGACCGGTACCCGCAGCGCGCCGAACTTCGCGGCGCGCAACAGGTTCACCTCCTCGAACAGCAGTCTGCGATCGGTTTCGCGTTGCACCGCGCCCTCGCCTATGCGAGCGAAGATGGGGCCGAAGATCGCGTCCAGTTCGGCGTCGGTGGTGGACTTCGCCTCTACGGTGGTCATCGCGCCACCCCCACCGGCTCCGGAGTGCCCGCAAGCAATTCGGCTTCGAGTTCCCGCACGATCGGCAGCACCCGGCTGCCGAAATATTCGACTTCCTCGTGGTAGTGCAGGAATCCGAGCAGCAGCAGGTTCACCCCGCGCTTCTTGTACTCGATGATCCGGTGCGCGATCTGCTCGGGCGTGCCGATGAGCTTGGAGCGGAAACCGTCGTTGTACTGCACCAGATCCTCGAAGGACGAATCAGCCCACATGCCGCGCTTGTCGCCGGCGGAATTGCCCGCCTGCTGCACCGCACCCCGGAAGCCTTCCACCGCTTCGGGATTGGCCTTGGCGACGATCTCGCGCAGCGTTTCCTTGGCCTCGGCTTCGGTATCGCGGGCGATCAGGAATCCATTGAGCCCGAACTTCACTGTGCGGCCGTGCTCGGCGGCCGAGGCGCGGACCTCGGTGATCTGCTCGGTAATGCCGTCGTAGTCCTTGCCATTGCTGAAATACCAGTCCGACACCCGGCCCGCCATCGCGCGTGCCGCGGTCGAATTTCCGCCCTGGAAGATCTCCGGATGCGGGCGGCCCTCCGAGGTCAACGGCTTGGGTTTGAGGTCGTATCCGCGCAGTCGGTAGAAGTCGCCCGCGAATTGAGCCGCGTCCTCGGTCCAGCTCTTGCGCAGCACCTCGATGAATTCCTCTGAGCGCCGGTAACGTTCGTCATGTTCGAGCCAGGGTTCACCGAGCGCGGTGAACTCACCCTTGAACCAGCCGCTCACCACATTCACCGCGGCCCGGCCGCCGGAAAGGTGATCGGCGGTGGCGATCAGCTTCGCCAATACGCCCGGCTGCCACAGCCCCGGATGAACGGCCGCGATCACCTTGAGTCGTTCGGTGGCCAGCAATAACGCCAGGCTGAAACTCGTCGACTCATGTTGGTACGCAGCGCCATAACTCGCCATGTACCGCACCTGGGTCAGCGCGTATTCGAATCCGTTGTTCTCGGCCAGCACCGCGAGCTTCCGGTTGTACTCATAGCTCCAATCGGTGCGCTGCTCGATATCACTGATGACGAGGCCGCCACTGACATTCGGCACCCAATAGGCGAATTTCAAAGGTTCTGCGACACTGTCGAATTCATGGTTCACGAACGAAGCAGTCATGAGCACCACCTTAAAATTGACGAAACATGCTGTCCAACAGGCATTTTCGATGTCGTGATAAGTTTTCCCTACCACCGTGCGCAGGAATGTTCAGGCCGCTCGCACACCCAGTGCACCGGCGCGTCTGACCAGTACGTCATGCAGGGCGCGCGCCGCCTGTGGTGGCGCGGTGGATTTACGCCGTTGCGCGACCAGAAGCACTTCGGTAGAACGACAATCCAGCGGACGCCACGTAATCACGCCACTCGCTTCCAGCGGATCATCAGCAATGCTGTAATCGGGAAGTATGGTGGCCCCCAAGCCATTTGCCACCATGATCTTCCCCATTTCCGCGCCATCGACGGAATATGAGAACAGCGGCTGCCTGCCGTCGAGCAGCCGATGCACGAACCGGTGCATCACATATCCGGATCGCATGACGATCAACGGCTCCCCCAGCAGATCATCAACCCCCACAACGGCCAATCGCGCCAGCCGACTGTCGGCCCGCACACACACCACCGGCCGCCCCCGCAACAACTCCGTACTGTGAAACTCCGGAGCCAGATCATCCCCCCGCAAATAATTCACCAGCCCCAGATCGAAACTCCCCTCCCGCAGGGCGGTATGAATCTCCCCCTGCTGCGCATCCACCACCTCCACCTGCGTCTGCGCATGCGACTCCCGAAACTCCCGGATAGCGGGCAAAACCAGCGACACCGTAGCCGCACTGACGGTCCCCACCCGCACCATCCGACTGACCCGGTGCTGCTCATCCGCCGCCCGCCGCAACGAATCCACCGCCTCGACGACCTGCGCGATATAGGGCAACAACTCCCGCCCCTCGGCACTGATCCGAGCCCCCGACCGCCGCCGATCCAACAGCTCCACCCCGAGCTCCCGCTCCAGATTCCGCAGCGTCTCGCTCAACGCAGGCTGCGAAACATGCAACTCCTCAGCCACCCGCCGCAAAGACCCCAACCGGGTTACGGCCTGCACATACTCGAGCTGCTCGATCCGCATAGATCCCTCTCCATCAGCGATCCCGCATGCCCTCCCTTCCCCAAGGGTGCAGCGCCATCGCCCCCGGCAAGAGGGTTGCAATCACGAAGAAGTCAATACGCCCGACCCGAACCGCACGAACTCAGGGTTCGTACCGCATAAGCCAGTTGCGCGGCCCGCCCTTCGGCAGCTCGAGCGTCGCAACCACTTCGAACCCGAACCGCTGGTAATACGGAACGTTCTCGGCTTTCGCCGTCTCCAAATGCGCCGGCAGCCCATCCGCCGCACACCGCGCCAACCCCGCCGCCATCAACGCCCGCCCGTACCCCCGGCCCCGCACCTCCGCGGCAGTCGCGATGGCCATCAGATGCCAATGATGTTCCGCGACATGAGCACCCGCCAGCTGCCGCGCCCCCTCCATCAGCAGCGGCACCCGCGACCCGAAAATCCGCCGCCGCCTCACCCAGTCCGCCAGCGTCCGCGGCGTCCGCACCCGAGTGGTATTCATCCAGAGCGCCGCCCCCACAATCCGATCCCCATCCACAACGGCGAGATCGACCCCCTCACTCGTCCGCCCCGACTCCATATAGGAATCCTCGAACGCCATCCGCAGTTCCTTCAACCGCGACCCCGCATGCGGATGCATCCACCGCGCATGCGGATCATCCTCGAACGCCTCCGCGAGCATTCGCGCCACCGCCACCTTGTCGACCGGCACCCCGCGCCGAACGGTCTCGCCGAATACGCCCGGGTCCTCGCTCACCACTCCGCCTCGCCAATCCTGTGTTCCACCGCGCGAATCGCCCCGCGGACGAAAACCGGCAGGTACCTATCGGTACCTGCCGGTTGATTCGAGAGTGGGCGCAGAGGGTTTCGAACCCCCGACCGCTGGTGTGTAAAACCAGTGCTCTACCACTGAGCTATACGCCCGAGTCGTCCCGGCTGGGCCGGGTCGGATGTCGTTCGCGGATCCGAGGATTCGCGGGTGACGGGTTATGAATCTAGCGCGGCGAGGGCTTTCTCCCAAGCCTGCTGGTCACGGGCCTCTCCGGGGCCGTTCATTTCGGCGAAACGGATGATTCCGTCCTTGTCGATGACGAACGTTCCGCGGTTGGGGTAGCCGGATTTCTCGTTGAAGACACCGTAGGACTGGGCTACCGCGCCGTGCGGCCAGAAGTCGGACAGCAGGGGGAAGGTGTAGCCCTGTTCGGCTGCCCAGATCTTGTGGGTGGGCGGGGGGCCTACCGAGATCGCGAGGATTTCGGCGTTGTCGTTCTGGAACTTGGGGAGTTCGTCCCGGACCTTGCACAGCTCGCCCTGGCAGATACCCGTGAAGGCCAGGGGGTAGAAGACGACCAGGATGTTCTTCTCACCGCGGTAGCTCGACAGCGAGACTTCCTGGTTGTTCTGGTCCTTCAGGGTGAAGTCCGGTGCGACCGTGCCGACCTCTAGTGGCATGCGAAACCTCCATCGTGTCCGGGCATTCGAGGACGGCGTGCCACGACATGTGACACGCCGTCCATTCGAAGACCTTAGCGAAGACGCGGTCAGCGCTGCTTCGAGGGCGTCTTGGGTTGTACCAGGCGGCTTCCCGACCAGTCGTTGCCCAGGCTGATCGACGAGGTTTGGGTCAGGCCCGCCGGAGATGCGGACTCGGCGATTTCCGCCGGATCCACATGGCCACTATGGCCGGTCTTGGGTGTCAAGACCCAGACGATGCCGTCATCGGCCAGCGGGGTGATCACGTTGAGGAGTTCGTCGACCAAGTCGCCGTCTCCATCCCGCCACCACAAAAGCACGACGTCGACGACCTCATCGGTGTCTTCGTCGAGCATTTCGGACCCGATGGCCTCTTCAACGGCGGCCCGCAGGCCGTCGTCGGTATCCTCGTCCCAGCCCAGTTCCTGAATCACCATTCCGTGAGTAATGCCAAGCTTCTGAGCGTAGTTCTGCGCGTCCGCCGCGGCGACCACGGTGGCGTCCTCCTCAACTCCAGACAATAGGTAGATGCAAGCGAACATGGTTATGGCCCGTAGCGCAAGCTGATCGGCCGAATTCGCACCCTAAATGTCGTATGTGAGACCTCACGCCCACCCGGATCACCGTGCCGGGCAAGCGTTCCGGACCGCGTTCAAAGCATCGTTGACCTTGTGACTCGCGTCATTGAGCGGTCCCACCGACGAGCTGTTCGTCATTTTTCGAACTTCCGCGGCCAATCCGCGCGCCGCGCCGATGTAATCGGTGAACTTCTGCGCCAGATCGGCCGCCAGGTCCGCACCGGACGCGGTCACCCGCCCCTCGACCGTCTTCGCCGCATCGTCCAAAGCGTTCGCCGCGGCCTCCCGCTTATCGGCCTGGTCGGCGGTCTGACCGTCGTGCGCGTCCACGAAATCGTTGTAGCGATCCACAGCGGTGCCCGTGGTAGCACGGAACGGATCGCAGTTATCGGTCACCGCCTTCGCCTGCGCGGCGGCCGCTTTCGACGCCGCGGCCGCCGTCGACGATGCCGCGGCCTCGGCCTTGTACGAGGTCGCATCCGCCTGATTCACCGTCGCGGTACCCTCGACGGTGCTGGCGCAACCTGCGACAACAAGCCCCAGCCCGACCGTGACGGTCGCACATGCCAATCCGAACCCACGCGGGTTCAGCAGCTTCATCGTCTCCCCGTTCCTGCCTGAGCCGGTTCCCTGGAGAACGGTACTGGATCGTCTGCTGACATGATGAGCTGGGACGCATCATGCACAAGGATGTGAGATGCGCCCCAAACCAATCGTTACGGGTATGCCGCACACCAGCGACTGCCCGGGTGAATGACGCCTATCAGATGTCCCACCCTGTGTACGAGGAGCAATCGTCTTGACCGACCTGATGCACCCCAATCCTTCGTCGAGTCCCACAAATGGCACGGCACGTAATCGCCCGGCGGGGGGCCGGGTCCGAGTGATCCGCGAGGGGGTGGCGTCATACCTTCCGGACATCGATCCGGAGGAGACCAGCGAATGGCTGGACAGCTTCGATGAAATGCTCGAGCGTGAAGGACCGGGTCGCGCCCGCTACCTCATGCTGCGGATGCTGGAGCGCGCCGGCGAACGCCACGTCGCGATCCCCGCGCTGACTTCGACGGACTACGTCAACACCATCCCCACCGAGAACGAGCCCTGGTTCCCCGGCGACGAGGAGACCGAGCGCCGCTTCCGCGCCTACATCCGCTGGAACGCCGCGGTCATGGTGCACCGCGCCCAGCGCCCCGGAATCGGTGTGGGCGGCCATATTTCGACCTACGCGTCGTCCTCGGCCCTCTATGAGGTGGGTTTCAACCACTTCTTCCGCGGTAAGGATCATCCGGGCGGCGGCGACCAGATCTACATCCAGGGCCACGCCTCCCCCGGTATCTACGCGCGCGCGTTCCTCGAGGGCCGCCTCACCGAAGATCAGATGGACGGGTTCCGCCAGGAGTACTCCCACGGCGGCCCCGGAGCCGGTCTCTCGTCCTATCCGCATCCGCGGCTCATGCCGGACTTCTGGGAATTCCCCACGGTCTCCATGGGTTTGGGCCCGATGAACGCCATCTACCAGGCGCGTTTCAATCACTACCTGCACGATCGCGGTATCAAGGACACCTCCGATCAGCACGTGTGGGCGTTCCTCGGCGACGGCGAGATGGACGAGCCGGAATCGCGCGGCCTCATCCAGGTCGCCGCGAACGAGGGCCTGGACAATCTGACCTTCGTCATCAACGCCAACCTGCAGCGCCTGGACGGCCCGGTGCGCGGCAACGGCAAGATCATTCAGGAACTGGAGTCGTTCTTCCGCGGCGCCGGCTGGAATGTCATCAAGGTGGTCTGGGGCCGCGAGTGGGACTCGCTACTCCAAGCCGACCGCGACGGCGCGCTGGTCAACCTGATGAACACCACCCCCGACGGCGACTACCAGACGTACAAGGCCAATGACGGCGCGTACGTGCGCGAACACTTCTTCGGTCGCGATCCGCGCACCAAGGAGCTGGTGAAGGGCCTGTCCGACAGTCAGGTCTGGAACCTCAAGCGCGGCGGCCACGACTATCGCAAGATCTACGCGGCGTACGCGGCGGCCATGGCGCACAAGGGACAGCCGACGGTCATCATCGCCAAGACCATCAAGGGCTACGGCCTGGGCAAGCACTTCGAAGCCCGCAATGCCACGCACCAGATGAAGAAGATGACCCTGGACGACCTCAAGTCGTTCCGCGATGTGCAGCGCATTCCGATCACCGATGAGCAGCTCGAGGCCAATCCGTATCTGCCGCCGTACTACCACCCCGGTATGGACGCGCCGGAAATCCAGTACATGATGGGCCGCCGTAAGCAGCTGGGCGGTTTCGTGCCCGAGCGGCGTACCGCAGCAAAGCCTCTGCAACTTCCGGGCGATGAGGCCTACCGTTCGGTCCGCAAGGGCTCGGGCAAGCAGAGCGTGGCCACCACGATGGCCTTCGTGCGCCTCATGAAGGAACTGTTGCGGGATAAGGAAATCGGCAAGCGCATCGTGCCGATCATCCCGGACGAGGCCCGCACCTTCGGTATGGACTCGTGGTTCCCTTCGTTGAAGATCTACAACCGCAACGGTCAGTTGTACACATCGGTCGACGCCGAATTGATGCTTGCCTACAAAGAGTCGAGCATCGGCCAGATTCTGCACGAGGGCATCAACGAAGCCGGATCGACCGCGTCCTTCACGGCCGTTGGCACCTCGTACAGCACGCACGGCGAGCCGATGATCCCGCTGTACATCTTCTACTCGATGTTCGGTTTCCAGCGCACCGGGGACGGTCTGTGGGCCGCCGCGGATCAGATGGCGCGCGGATTCGTCCTCGGAGCAACCGCCGGGCGAACCACACTGACCGGAGAGGGCCTGCAGCACAACGACGGTCACTCGCTGCTGCTGGCATCGACCAATCCGGCGTGTGTCCCGTACGACCCGGCCTTCGCCTTCGAAATCGCCCATATCGTGCGAGATGGCTTGCGCCGCATGTACGGCGGCGGCGTCGGCGTCACCGGGTATCAAGAAGCCTTGCCGGGCACCGATCCCGAAGCGCATTCGGAGCATCACGACTTCGGCGGCGAGGACATCTTCTACTACATCACCCTCTACAACGAGCCGCAGTCACAGCCGGCCGAGCCGGAGAACCTGGATGTGGAGGGCCTGCTCAAGGGCATCTACCTCTACAAGCGCGGTGGTGAGGGCGCGGTGCGCGCCCAGATCCTGGTCGCGGGCGTCACCATGCCCGACGGCCTGCGCGCCCAGGAGATGCTGGCCGAGGAGTGGGGCGTACAGGCGGACGTCTGGTCCGTGACCTCCTGGGGTGAGCTGCGAAAAGAGGCTCTCGCCAAGGAGATCCAGAAGTTGCGGCATCCGGACACCGATCCGGGCCAGCCGTACATCACCCAGGCGCTCGGACAGGCCGAGGGCCCGTTCGTGGCCGCCTCGGACTGGATGCGCGCGGTACCGGATCAGATCCGCCAGTGGGTGCCGGGCAAGTTCATCTCGCTCGGCACGGACGGTTTCGGTTTCTCCGACACCCGTCCGGCAGCCCGCCGCGTCTTCAACGTGGATGCCGCATCGATCGTGGTAGCGGCCCTTTCCGGGCTCGCCGAGGCCGGCAAGATCGACCGCGCCAAGCTGGTCGAGGCAGCCGCCAAATACCGCATCGACGATGTGAACGCCGCGCCGAAGGCGGCACCCGGTAGTGAAGGTGGCGACGCATAACGCACGATTAACACCGTGGAACGTAAACCGCCGAGGCCGCGCCGGATCAACGAAGGCTCCTCCGAACACGAGGTCTACCTTCCGACCGGCGCGCTCTCGCCGAACCGCCAGACCCGAGACCCCCTACCGGACACGCTGCTCAAGCGGGTAAAACAGTTCTCGGGCCGACTCTCCACCGAGGCCGTGTCCTCGATGCAGGAGCGGTTGCCGTTCTTCGCCAATCTGGATGCCGCGCAACGCGCCGGTGTCCAGATGCTGGTGCAGACCGCGGTGGTGAACTTCCTGGAGTGGCTGCAGGATCCGGAGAGCGATATCAGGTTCAGCCTGGACGCTTTCCAGGTCATCCCGGACGATCTGGCGCGGCGGCTGACGCTGCGCCAGACCGTCGACATGGTCCGCGTGGCCATGGAGTTCTTCGAACAGTGGCTGCCCGCGCTGGCGCGCAATGACCGGCAGCTGGTGGCTTTGACCGAGGCGGTGCTGCGATACGGCCGTGAGCTGGGCTTCGCGGCCGCATCGGTGTACGCCAGCGCGGCGGAATCGCGCGGCGCGTGGGATACCCGGCTGGAAGCGCTGGTCGTGGACGCGGTGGTACGCGGCGATACCGGGCCCGAAATGCTCTCGCGCGCCGCCACTCTCAACTGGGATGCCACCGCACCGGCGACGGTGCTGGTCGGCACGCCCCCCAAAGATCAAGTGGCCGTGGTCGGTTCGGTGCATTCGGTGGCCGCCCGGCACGGTCGCAACGCTCTGGCGGTGGTGCAGGGATCGCGCCTGGTCATGGTGGTCAGCGGCCATCTGGGCGACACCATGTACCCCTCGCCCTTCCTCGCCGACCTGCTCAGCGAGGCTTTCTCGGACGGTCCGGTGGTCATCGGCCCGACCACCCGCACGCTGTCCGTCGCACATATAAGTTCTGTCGAGGCGATGGCCGGTATGGAGGCCGTGGTGGGCTGGCGCAGCGCGCCACGCCCGGTGCACGCGACCGAACTGCTGCCCGAGCGTGCGCTTTTGGGAGATCGTGCCGCGGTAACCGCCCTCAACGAGCTGCTTGTGCTACCGTTGGCCGCCGCTGCGGGCGAGCTGTCCAATACCTTGGACGCCTACCTGGACTGCGGCGGTGCCGTAGAGACTTGCGCACGGCAACTGTTCGTTCATCCAAATACCGTCCGCTATCGGTTGAAGCGAATCGCCGACATCACGGGACGTGATCCGATGAACCCGCGCGATGCCTACGTGTTACGAATCGCGTCCACGATAGGTCGCCTGACGCGAATCCGTAACGAATCGCCCACTTCGGCCCCAGATGTAACCCCCGTCACAGAACCTAAAGATGGGATGTAACGCGTCTGGGGAATCGGACGATCCGAACAACCCACGTGCCCTTTTGTAGACTCCTCACAAAAGACTCCGGCAAGCTTCATTCGCGCCGACATCTCGTGAGATGGGCACCACAGTGTTTTCTAGAGACGTGATCGCAGTGTTCGCCCCAGGACAGGGCTCTCAGACACCCGGCATGCTCACCCCTTGGCTCGAACTGCCCGGCGCGGCCGATCGAATCGCGCTGTGGTCGAAGGCTTCGGGACTGGACCTGCTGCGGTTGGGTACCACGGCGACCGCCGAGGAGATCACCGATACCGCGGTGACTCAGCCTCTGGTGGTCGCGGCAGCACTTCTGGCCTTCGCGGAAATCCCCACGGATTCGCTTCCCGCGGATACCATCGTCGCCGGACACTCGGTGGGCGAACTTGCCGCCGCCGCCATCGCGGGGATCATCTCCTCCGATGACGCGGTAGCACTGGCCGCTCTCCGCGGTGCGGAGATGGCCAAGGCTTGCGCACTCGAGCCGACCGGTATGTCCGCGGTGCTCGGCGGTGACGAAGCCGTCGTGCTCGCCCGGCTCGACGAACTCGGCCTGATCCCGGCCAACCGCAACGCGGTCGGTCAGATCGTGGCGGCGGGTAGGCTGGACGCGCTCGCAGAGCTTGCGAGCAACCCGCCCGAAAAGGCGCGCGTCCGAGCCCTTCCCGTCGCAGGCGCTTTCCACACCGCGTTCATGGCACCCGCCCAGGACGCAGTGGCAGCGGCCATCGCCAAGATCGCTCCCGGTGAGCCGATCCGGACCCTGCTGTCGAACTTCGACGGTAAGCCGGTGAGCTCCGGACAGGATGCGGTCGATAAGCTCGCTGCCCAGGTCACGCGCCCCGTGCGCTGGGATCTGTGCACCGAAACCGTTCGCGCGGCAGGTGTTTCCGCGGTGGCAGAGCTGCCACCGGCCGGCACCCTGGTCGGCATCGCCAAGCGGGAGCTCAAGGGCACCCCGAATCTGGCGCTGAAGACTCCCGCGGACATCCCCGCGCTGGCCGAACTCACCACCACGGGCTAGCTTGACTCGCGGCTCGCTTCGTCAACGGCGACGAAGGCAAACGAGCCGCAAGCACGAAAACCAAAAAATCGACCCACTACAGGAATCAAGAAGGGAGCCACCACAGTGGCCGCTCTGACCCAGGAACAGATCGTCGAAGAGCTCGGCAAGATCATCGAAGAGGTGACCGGTATCGAGCCCTCCGAGGTGACCATCGAGAAGTCCTTCGTCGACGACCTGGACATCGACTCCCTGTCGATGGTCGAGATCGCCGTTCAGACCGAGGACAAGTACGGCGTCAAGATCCCGGACGAGGACCTTGCCAGCCTGAAGACCGTCGGCGACGCCGTCTCCTACATCCAGAAGCTGGAGGCCGAGAACGCCGACGCCGCTGCGGAGCTCAAGTCCAAGTTCGGAAACGAGTAGGACCGCAACTGTGACCACTCCTTCCACCTTGAACGGGAACTTCCCCAACGTTGTCGTCACGAGCATGGCGGCGACCACGTCGATCGCCGGTGACGTCGATGCGACGTGGAAGGGACTCCTCAACGGCGAGAGCGGCATTGACGTTCTCGAGGATGACTTCATCGAGGAGTACGACCTTCCGGTTCGCATCGGCGGACACCTCAAGGTGTCGCCGGACACGCTGCTCAGCCGGGTCGAGATCCGCCGTATGGCGTATGTCGAGCGGCTGGCGACCGTCCTCGGTCGCGAAGTCTGGAAGAACGCCGGCTCCCCCGAGGTCGACCCGCTGCGCCTCGGCGTCGCGATCGGCACCGGCCTCGGTGGCGGCGACGCGCTCATCGATTCGGTCGACAAGCTGAAGAACGGTGGCTATCGCAAGATCTCGCCGCTGGCTGTTCAGATGGTCATGCCGAATGGTCCCTCCGCCGTTGTCGGTCTCGAGCTCAAGGCCCGGGCAGGAGTGATCACTCCGGTCTCGGCGTGCTCGTCGGGTTCGGAAGCCATCGCCAACGCGTGGCGGATGATCGTCATGGGTGACGCCGATATGGTCGTCACCGGTGGCGTCGAAGGCTTCATCGATTCGGTGCCGATCGCGGCCTTCTCGATGATGCGTGCGATGAGCACTCGCAACGACGATCCGAAGGGCGCCTCGCGTCCGTTCGACAAGGATCGTGACGGCTTCGTCTTCGGCGAAGCGGGCGCACTCATGGTCGTCGAGACCGAGGAGAGCGCCAAGGCTCGTGGTGCGACCATCCACGCCCGGTTGATGGGCGCGGGCATCACTTCGGACGGCTTCCACCTGGTGGCGCCGGATCCGGAGGGCAGCGGTGCCGGTCGGGCCATGCAGCGCGCGATGCAGACGGCGGGTCTGTCCCCCAAGGACATCACCCACGTCAACGCGCACGCGACTGCCACCCCCATCGGTGACACCGCGGAGAAGAACGCGATTCACAAGGCTGGCGTTGCCCATGCCTCGGTCTACGCACCCAAGTCCGCCCTGGGCCACTCGATCGGCGCCGTCGGCGCGCTCGAGTCGGTACTCACGGTCCTCAGCATCCGGGACGGCATCGTCCCTCCGACGCTGAATCTGGAGAACCAGGATCCGGAGATCGACCTGGATGTCGTGCACGGCGAAGCTCGTCGTCAGGACATCGAGTACGCGATCAACAACTCTTTCGGTTTCGGTGGGCACAATGTCGCGCTCGCCTTCGGCCGGTACTGACGCACCAACTGGTGCACCGATAACTCGGCACCGCAGCGCCGGTTTGTAAGACAAGTGGTCCCGGCGGGGATTCGGATGCGATCCCGCACCCGAATCCCCCCGGGACTTCGACATTTTCGCAGCCGCTCTCAGGCGACCGCACTTCCTTAATCAAGAGGAGAGTATGCGATGACCATCATGGCTCCGGCTCATGCCGACACCGCGCTCGATCCCCGCGACCCGCTGGGTAGATTGCAGCGCTTCTTCGATCCCGGGACCGTGCTCCCGCTGCATCCCCGTGACAAGTCCGGCGTCCTCGCCGCCATGGGTGAGGTCGATGGCGTTCGCACCGTCGCCTACTGCTCCGACGCGACCGTCATGGGCGGTGCGATGGGTGTGGAGGGTTGCAAGCACATCGTCGACGCGATCGATACCGCGATCGACTCCAAGATTCCCGTTGTCGGCATCTGGCATTCGGGCGGCGCCCGGCTCGCCGAAGGTGTCGAGGCCCTGCACGCCGTCGGACTGGTCTTCGAGGCCATGGTTCGCGCGTCCGGTCTCGTCCCGCAGATTTCCGTGGTGCTCGGCTTCGCCGCCGGTGGCGCCGCGTACGGTCCCGCACTCACCGATATCGTGATCATGGCCCCCGAGGGCCGTGTCTTCGTCACCGGTCCCGACGTGGTCAAGAGCGTCACCGGCGAGAACGTGGATATGGCGACTCTGGGCGGGCCGGTCACGCACGGCAAGAAGTCGGGTGTGTGCCATATCGTGGCCAATGACGAGGCCGATGCGCTGCATCGCGGGCGTCGGCTGGTGTCGATGTTCGCCGAGCAGGGCGAGTTCGATCTGGTCGCCGCCGCGCACGGCGATGTCGATCTGAAGGCCATGCTGCCCGCATCGGCCAAGCGCGCCTACGACGTGAAGCCGATCGTGCACGAGCTGCTCGACAATGTCGACGGCGAAAGCTCTTTCGAGGAATTGCAGGGCGGGTACGCGCGGTCGATCGTGACCGGTCTGGGCCGTCTCGGCGGGCGCACCGTGGGTGTGCTGGCCAACAACCCGATCCGCATGGGTGGCTGCCTGAACTCCGAAAGTGCCGAGAAGGCAGCGCGTTTCGTGCGCCTGTGCAACTCGTTCGGCATTCCGCTGGTGGTCGTCACCGACGTTCCGGGGTATCTGCCCGGTGTGTCGATGGAGTGGGAAGGCGTGGTGCGTCGCGGCGCGAAGCTGCTGCACGCCTTCGCTGAGGCCCGCGTTCCGCGCGTCACCCTGGTGACCCGGAAGATCTACGGCGGCGCGTACATCGCGATGAACGCACGCTCGCTCGGTGCCACCGCCGTATACGCCTGGCCCGGTTCCGAAGTCGCCGTCATGGGCGCCAAGGCCGCCGTCGGCATCCTCCACAAGCGCGCCATCGCGGCCGCCCCGGAGGAGGAGCGCGAGGCCCTGATCGAGCGCCTGACCGTCGAGCACGAGCAGATCGCGGGCGGCGTGGAGCGCGCCGTGGCGATCGGCGTGGTGGACGAGGTCATCGATCCGAGCAAGACCCGCTCGATCATCGCCGCCGCCCTGGCCGCGGCTCCGTCCCGCCCGAGCCACCTGAAGAACATCCCGCTGTAGGGATTCGCACGTAAAGCCCTGCGGGGCAAGGTAAGTGGGCGGTCTCCCTGGAGACCGCCCACTTTCGCGTCCACGTGATCGGCCTTCGCGGTGGGGCGCGAACCCGGTGGCCCGTGCCCCGGAGGCCGCTATGGCACCGCGACCGGATCAGGCCGGTCGGATGTTGGCGTTGTGGTGCAGGATGTTGTCCGGATCCCAGGTGGTTTTGAGGGCGGCGAGGCGGGAGTACTTGTCGCCGTAGGTGTCTCGGATGCGCTGTTGGTCGTCGTCGACGAGGAAGTTGATGTAGCCAGCGTCGGAGCGGGCGTGCGGGAGCAGGGCGTCCCAGGTGTCGCGGACCCAGGCGCGTTCGGCGTCGAAGTCGGCGGGGTCGGGGCACAGGGCACTGAGGTTCACCGCCCAGCAGGGTTGCCGGGAGCCGCCGAATGCCGTTGCGTCGTCGGCTGTTTCGGAGTAGCGGCCGCGCAGGGGGAAGATGGGGGCGATGGTGAGGGGGGATTTGCGCTGGGGGAAGCGGGTTACCAGTTCGGCGATCACCTCGGCGTTGAGATCGTCTATGTAGAGCGACTTCTCGTAGGCGGGCAAACCGCGCGGGGCGGCGTCGTCGAACATCTGCTGGAGCGCGGTGTACGGGATGGGGGTGACCAGTTCCCAGGCGGGGGCCGGTGCCGCCGCGCGCAGGGGCGCCACCACCTCGGCCAGTTCCTCGGGAGTGCCGAAACCTACTACGGCAGTGACGAATCCGGGCTGGCCCTGATACTGCTCGGGGACGAACGGCAGCGGCGGAGAGCTGACGGCCAGCAGTGCGCCGGTGTATCCGTCGGGCAGGGTCTGCATGCGCTCGACGCCCGCCGCGAGTCCGGCCTCCCCGTCCGCGGGGGTCCAGTAGAGCATGGTGAGCTGGGCCAGCGGCGGCAGATCATGCAGGGCGAAGGTGAATTCGGTGACGATGCCGAAATTGCCGCCGCCACCGCGGATCGCCCAGTGCAGGTCCGGATTCTCATCGGCGGAGGCCGTGACGATATGACCGTCGGCGGTCACCACCTGCGCGGAAATCACACTGTCGCAGGACAATCCGCAGCGTGCGGTGAGCCAGCCCATACCGCCGCCGAGGGTGAGCCCGCCGACGCCGGTATCGCTGATGAAGCCGCCGGTGACCGCGAGCGCGTGCTCGGCCGTCGCCGCGTCGACCTGTGCCCAGGTGGCCCCGCCGCCGACGCGGGCGGTCTTGGCCGCCGGATCGACGGTGACATTCGCGAGCGCACCGAGATCGATGAGCATGGCGTCATCGGCGACCGCGTGCCCGGCGTAATTGTGCCCTCCACCGCGCACGGTGAGATCCAGTCCGTGCCGCCGCGCGTGCAGCAGCGCCCTCGCCACGCCCGCGGCGGACGCGGGCTGCACGATGACCGCCGGTCGGCGGTCGAAACTTCCACTCCATACCTGCCGTGCCGCATCGTATTCGGCGTCTTTCGGGGTCATCACCACACCGTCGATGGTGGCCCGCAGCCCTTCGATATCGAATCCAGCCGTCGTCACTGTGCCGCTCCCTCGCGTACCGCGTCAGGTTCGCCGGGGGTGGGGACCGGGGTGCGTGGCGTAATCGCACCCCGCGCGGTCTCCACCGTCGCCCGGCACTGACGTGTGTCTGTCGCCACACCAGCACTACGGGCGTGCGCGGGGCGAAGTTCATCGCGCACGATGCGGTAGGGCGGGAGGGCTCGAAGGGTGGATCCCGGCCGAAAGCACGCCGGGATGACGGTGGAGCAGCCGCCGGCATGGCCGGGACCGAGATTTTCTAGGAGAGCATGCGCACCTTGTCCGCGGATTCGTTCTGGCTGGCGCACTCCTCGAACGGATTCGGATCGCCTTGGCGCTCACCGCAGACCCAGCGCATATCGGCCACCTCGATGGCCACGTCCCCTTCGGACTTCTTGGTCCGCTCCTGCACATAGCTGGTGGCCACGGACAGCGCCGTCGGGCAGAAATCCGCCCCCTTGGTGGTGAAGGTGACGACGGCGAGCCCATTGGGCCCGGAGCCGCATTGCACGACCTCCTGCCCGGGGAGCGGCTGGGCCGCCATCGCGGGAACGGTGGTGGGTTTGGCCGCGCTGGTGATGGCGGCCGAACTGTCGCCATCCCCGCACGCGGTCAGCGTGAGCGTCGTGGCGGCGAGTGCCGCGACGGCCAGCGGACCCAGGATTCCTCGCACCGCAATCTCCTTATCGCACAGAACCGATGATTACTGTCGGGCGTGTCGTGCGGCGGAGGCGACCGTCAGCCGACGTCGCGGCGCAGCCAGGTGACCTCCGCGCCCTCACCGCCGAGGCGGAAGGGTTCGAGGGCATCGTCCCATGCCGTGCCCAGTGCGCGATCGATCTCGGCGGCAATGTCATTGGCGGATCCGCGACCGCGTTCGCGTGCCTCGGCGACTATCGAGCGCAGTCGCATCTCCCCCACCATGACATCGCCGCTGGCACCGGTCGCGCCGTGCCAGAGGCCGAGGCCGGGCACGAAGCTGTAGCGCTCACCGTCGACCCCTTCGCTGGGATCCTCGGTGACCTCGAAGGCTAGGACGGGCCAATCTCGCAATGCTCCAGCTAACCGCCCACCGGTACCAACTGGCCCGTACCAATCGGTGGTCGCCCGCAAATTTCCGGGAGCCGCGGGCTGTGCGGTCCAACGGAGTTTCGCGGGCGCCTTCAAGGTGGAGGTGAGCGTCCATTCGATATGCGGGCACAGCGCCGCCGGCGACGAATGAATGTAGACCACACCAGACGTCGCGTCGGCGAACTGACTCGTTCCGCGCACCACTAACACCTCCGGCTTCGACGGGGACGTCTTCCCCAACGACCCGCTCCAGCCAGTGTTGCCCGAGCTTACTGGAGTGCCCGGAGTTACGTGTGTTACTTGTCCGCCGTGTCGTGGTTCTAGGCAAACTCCGCGATCACGGCATCGCTGAGGGTCGGCCATGCCGCGCGCGCCCAGTCACCGAAATTTTCGTCCGCCAAAGCGAGACACGCCATGCCGACTTCCGGATCAACCCAGAGGAAAGTTCCCGATTGCCCGAAGTGCCCGAAGGTGCGCGCGGAATTCGCGCCTCCGGTCCAGTGCGGGAGTTTGTGATCCCGAATTTCGAAACCCAGACCCCAGTCGTTGGGACGCTGCGACCCGTAACCCGGAAGTACGCCATTGCGTCCCGGGAACTGCACTGTGCTTGCCTCGGTGAGCAATTCGGCACTCAAGATAGTGGGGTTCAGCAATTCACCGGCGAACCGCAGCAGATCTGCGACCGAGGATTGCCCCGCATGTCCGGCGGGCCCGGCCAGCACCGAGGATGTCATGCCGAGGGGTTCGAAGACGGCCTCGTGCAGGTAGCGATCGAAGGGAATCGCGGTTTGCTCGGCGACGAAATCGGCGAGCAGTTCGAATCCGGCACTGGAGTAGATGCGCCGCAGACCGGGTTCGGCGAGCACCTCGGTGGTGTCGAAGGCCAGGCCGGAGGTGTGCGCCAGCAGATGCCGCACGGTGGAACCGGGTGGTCCGGCGGGCTGGTCCAATTCGACCGCGCCCTCCTCGACGGCCACCAGAACCGCGTACGCCACAAGGGGTTTGGTCACCGAGGCTAGTCGGAACACCCTTTCGAGCTCGCCCTCGGTATCGGTGACGCCCTTATCCCGGACCACGACACCGGCCGCGGTATGCCGGACCGGCCATTGACGAATCTGTTCCAGCGCTCGCACGATCACGAGCCTACGAGTCCGCGGTGACGACGTCCGGCCGGGTCCGATTCAACGCGGACCGGCGGCGACCATAGCTGAAGTACACCACCAGCCCGACCGCCGACCACAGCGTGAAGGCCAGCCAGGTGACCGCGGGCAGATTCCGCAGCAGCCACAGGCACATGCCGACGCCGAGCAGCGGCACCAGCGGGACGAGCGTCCGGAAGGTGCGCGGCAGTTCGGGTTTGGTGCGGCGCAGCACCAGCACGCCGACATTCACCAGGCCGAACGACACCAGGGTGCCGATATTGGTGGCATTGACCAACTCGCCCAAGGGAATCAGCGCGGACAGCACCGCGACCACGCCGCCGACGATCAGGGTGTTGGTGGTCGGCACCCGCTTGGCCCCGACCTTGGACAGCACCTTGGGCATGAGCCCGTCGCGGGACATGGCGACCAGGATGCGGGTCTGCCCGTACAGCACGGTCAGTACCACCGAGGCGATGGCGATGACCGCTCCGGCCGCGAGAATCGTTGCGGGCCAGCCCCTCCCGGTGACCTGCTCCAGCACGGTCGCCAGCGAGGCCCCCGAACTGCTGACATCGTCCACGCCGACGGCGGCGACGGCGGTGAGCGCGACCAGCACGTACACCAGGGTCACGATGCCGAGCGAGATGATGATGGCGCGCGGGAGATCCCGCTGCGGATTCTTGGCCTCCTCACCGGCGGTGGATGCGGCGTCGAAACCGATGAAGGAGAAGAACACCATCGAGGCCGCCGAGCCGATACCGGCGATACCCGCGGGCGCGAAGGGGTGCAGGTTGTCGGAGTTGAAGGCCGTAACCGCCACCGCCACAAAGAAAATCAGCACCGCGATCTTGATCAGCGTGGTGACGGTGGTGACCCGCGCGCTCTCGCGAATCCCGCCGAGCAGCACCGCGGCCGCGAGCAGTACCACGACCGCGGCGGGCAGATTGACGACCCCGCCCTCACTCGGCGCGGACGACAGCGCATCGGGAATCCGCCAGCCGAGCGTCGATCCGAGGAATTCGTTCAGATACGCGCCCCACCCGACCGCGACCGCCGCCACCGAAACCCCGTACTCCAGCAGCAGGCACCATCCGCACACCCACGCGATGATCTCGCCGAGCGTGGCATAGGTGTAGGAGTAGGCCGATCCGGAAACCGGCACGGCCCCGGCCAGTTCCGCGTACGACAGCGCCGAGAAGAGGGCAGCCAAGGCCGCGATCACGAAGGAGACGACCACCGCGGGTCCGGCCAAAGGCGCGGCCTCGCCCAGCACCACGAATATCCCGGTCCCCAGCGTCGCCCCGACCGATAACGCGATCAGCGGTACGAGCCCCATGCTCCGCCGCAATGCGGTGTGCTCACCATCGGAGGTGAGCTGCTCCACGGGTTTGGTCCGCAGCAACGATGCGGTAATCGACGAGAGTCCTGACACGTCCCGCCACGCTACCGGCTCGAACCGCTCTTACCCGCACGCAACCCCGTTGATGAAGGATGCGAGCACAGACGCAGCAATCAGCTCGCGAAGATCGGGCATATCGCGAAAGGTGTGGATCCCGGCCAAAACACGCCGGGGAGGCGGATTCGTATCGGGGACGCGGACTCATGTCGGTGCTGTGGGGCCGCGCCGGGGGCCCTCCGGGCGCGGATGCTGCCGGATGACTACGGCGAAGGCGGGCCGAATCAGGTTCCGTAGGGGCGGGATTGGACGGCCTGCTGTTGCCGGGCCAGGAGGGCGCGGCGGTGGGTCAGTTCGGCTATCTGGGTGTCGAGGCGGGTGAGGCCGTCGTGCACGATTTTTCGAGAGTGGTCGCAGTGGGTGATGCCGGTGTCGATGGCGCAGGGCAGTAGGGCGCGGATATCGCGGGTGGGCAGGCCCGCGTCGAGGAGTTCGCGGATGCGGTGGACTCGGGTGGGGGCGGAGTCGTCGTAGCTGCGGTAGCCGTTGGGGTCGCGGTGTGCGGTCAGCAGGCCCTGCTCCTCGTAGTAGCGGAGCAGGCGGGGTGCGACGCCGGTGATCTGTGATAGTTCGCCGATCAGCACTGTGACCTCCGGCATTCGGGGTTGACCTTCACATCCATGTCAATCCCTAACGTCGCTGCCATGACGAACATTTCGCTCTCCACCACCGTCACCGGATCCGGCCCGGCCCTGCTGCTCGCGCACGGTGCGGGCGGCGGCATCCAGGCGAATTTCGGCGGGCTGATCCCGCTGCTCGCCGAACGCCATCTCGTGATCGGCCCCGATTACCCCGGCGATGACACCGTGCTGGATCTGGACGCGCTGGCCGACGCCCTCGTCGCCGAGGCGGATGCGGCGGGAGCGGCGGAGTTCACGATCATCGGATACTCGCTGGGCACCGCGGTGGCCGTGCGCGCCGCCATCCGCCATCCCGAGCGGGTCCGCGGCCTGATTCTGACCGCCGGTTTCGCCCGCCCGGACAATCGCGCGCGGCTCAATGTGCGACTGTGGCAACGCGCCCTGACCCTGGGTGACCGGGAGTTGTTCGCGCACATCGCACTACTGGCCGGATTCAGCGCCGATTTCGTGAACGCGCTCTCCCCCGAACAGCTTTCGACGGTGCTGGAGCAACTGGCCGCGGGCGTTCCGGGCGGGACGGCCGCTCAGGCCGCCCTGATCGAGACCGTCGACACCACCGCGGATCTGGCGCGCATCACCGTCCCAACTCTGGTGATCGGCCTGACCGGTGATCTGCTTTCCGATCCCGCGAACGCGCGCCGTCAGGCCGAGGACATCGCCGGTGCCGAATATCTCGAACTCTCCGGCGGCCATGTCGTCATGCTGGAGAATCCGGAGCCCTGGCATGCCGCGATTCAGGACTTCCTCGCGCGCATCCCCGCATCGGCGCGCTGACCCGCCCGGGCGTGTCCGGTTACGATCGGACCCACCATGAGTGAGCAGGTCACGGTCCACGGTGAGGTGGACAGCGGGTTCGGTGCGGTCGCGGATGCTTTTCGGCGGAACTTCGCCGCGCACGGGGAGATCGGCGCGTCGGTCGCCGTCTTCGATGGCGACCGGCCGGTGGTCGATCTGTGGGCGGGGCATCGGGATCGCAAGCGCCGGGTGGCCTGGGAGCGGGACACCATGGCTCCGGTGTGGTCGTCCACCAAGGGCATGACGGCGTTCGTCATCGCGTCCGCCGTATCGCGTGGACTGCTGGATTACGAGGCTCCGGTGGCGAAATACTGGCCGGAGTTCGGGGTGCACGGCAAGGAGTCGATCACCGTACGGCAGTTGCTGGATCATCAGGCGGGCCTGGCGGCGCTGGATCGCACGGTGCGACTGCGGGATATGGCCGATCTGGATGGCCTGGCCGAGATCCTGGCCGCGCAGAAACCGTTGTGGCGACCGGGAACCCGGCACGGGTATCACCCGATCACCGCGGGGCTGTATCAGGGTGAACTGATTCGGCGGGTCGATCCCGCGCATCGCACCCTGGGGCAGGTGTTCGCGGAGGATTTCGCGAAGCCGCTCGGCCTGGACTTCTATATCGGCCTGCCGGAATCGGTTTCGCTGGATCGGGTCGCCGAACTCTCCGCCACCGAGGGCCTGGATATCCTGCGCTATGAGCGCGATCTGCCGGTGCGCATCGGCGTGCAGTTGTACGCCAAGCGCGGACTCTCGTTCCGCGCCTTGAACTCTCCGCAGGTGGGTGCGCCCGCGCGCGCCGCGCGCCGGGAATTCCTGGAGGTGGAGAGCCCGGCCGCCGGTGGCGTCGGCACGGCTCGCGCGCTGGCGCGGGTGTACGGCGCGGCGGCGGGCCGCACCGGTGAGCTGCCCATCGACGCGGAACTGTTGGACCGCTTGGCATCCGCCGAAACCGCGAAGGACGTCCCGGCCGAGGATCTGGTGCTGCTCACTCCGAGCCGCTATCATCTGGGCTTCCGGAAGTCCTGCGGCAGTTTCCGTTTCGGTACCGATGCCCGCGCGTACGGCACCACCGGTTACGGCGGTTCCTTCGGATTCGCCGATCCGGCAACGGGTTTGGGCTTCGGCTACACCATGAATCGCCTGGGCATGGCGGTACTGGACGATGTGCGCTCCCGGAATCTGCGCGAGGCGTTGCGTCGCAGCGTGTGACCGCGTTCCTACCCGGGACCGCCGGTCCCAGCGGCTAACCTCGTATTCGCCAGCGGTTTGCCCGCATATCCGGACGGGCGCCCACGAGGTCAGGAGCCGTTCGATGCAGCGATACCGCATGCCCGAGGAAGGCCGCCCGCACCGGCGCACCTGGATGGCCTTCGGTGCGAGCGAACGGGTCTGGACCGCGGATCTGCTACCGATGGCACAGCGCACCCTGGCCGATATCGCCCGCGCCATCGCGCGCTTCGAACCGGTGACCATGCTGGTGCGCCCCGAGGAATTGGCGGTGGCGCGAGGTCTGGTCGGCCCCGATATCGAATTGCGGGAAGCGCCGCTGGACGATCTGTGGCTACGCGATTCCGGTCCGGTCTTCGTGGTCGACGAGACCGGCGCGCAGGCCGGTGTCGACTTCAATTTCAATGGCTGGGGCGATAAGCAGCAGCATGCCGAGGATGCCCTCGCGGCCAGTTTCGTGACCGCGCAGGCGGGTGCGGAGGCGGTCCACACCGAACTGGTGCTGGAGGGCGGTGGTATCGAGGTGGACGGCGCGGGGCTGGCCATCATCACCGAAAGCTGTGTGCTGAACGACAATCGGAATCCGGGGTGGACCAAACCGGAGGTGGAGCAGGAGCTGGAACGTCTGCTCGGCATCGAGAAGATCATCTGGCTGCCGGGTATCGCGGGTCGCGATATCACCGACGGCCATACCGATTTCTATGCCCGGTTCGCCCGGCCGGGCGTGGTGGTGGCCGGGCTGGAGAACAATCCCGACGCCTACGACTACGAGGTCACCCGCGCGCATGTGCAGATCCTGCGCGAGGCCACGGATCAGCATGAGCGCCCGCTGCGCCTGGAGGTGATCGAGGGCCCGGATACCGTCCGCCCGGAGTGGATCGACGCCGAATTCGCGGCGGGCTACCTCAACTTCTACGTCTGCAACGGCGGAGTCATCACCCCGGAGTTCGGCGATTCCTCGCGCGATGCCGCCGCCAAGTCCACCTTGGCGCGATTGTTCCCCGATCGTGAAGTGGTGCAGTTGAATATCGACGCCATCGCGGCGGGCGGCGGCGGTATCCACTGCACCACGCAGCAGCAACCGCGCGTCTAAGCTGTTGCGGCGCTCCGCTTCTCGACATCGTGCACGTGGTGCACGAGATCGTGCAAGAAGTAGCTGCCCAGGGTCCGCACGGTGAACAGCGATCCATTGCTGCGCTTGGCCGGGCGATCGAGTTCCGCGGCGGGCACGGATTCGTATGCGCGAGCGGTGTTCTCGGCGGCGTCGCGCAGGTCGGCGGCGACCTGCGCGATGCGCTGCGCGGCGTAATCCTCCGCGAGCGCGGTCTCGTCCTGATCCCAGTTGGCGAACATGGGGATGCCGGATTCATCGATGACGACCGAGGCGTCGTATCCGGCGAGCACCGGTCCGGGCCGCGCGGATCCGGTGCGGGTGATATCGAGCCGATGCTCGAAGATCCGGCACACATCGCGCACGTGCGCGGCGTATTCGAGGCTGGACCAGGTCGAATCATCCGGCCGCACAGCGGCATTGGGATCATCGAGGGCGGCGGTCAGAGCGGCGGCGCTGCTGCGCACCTGCCCCGGGATGGCATCGAATCGCACGGCGCTCGGGTCGTACCCGCATTCGTCGCAGGTGCGTTCGAGCACCCAGGTCCAGTCCTTGGCATCGGGAACGATCGGCATGCGAACAACGTACGATGGCGCAAGATCTTCGGCCACCAATATCCCGCCAGGCGACATAAACATCGCGACAAGTTTGCCGAACCGCGGGTGCCGCCCCGCCCGGGCGGGGCGGCACCCGGGCCTCACTCCATCAACCGATGCGCCTTACCGAACAACTCCAGGGTGATGGCGTGCAGGAAATCACCAACCTGTTTGGGCGCCTTGCCCGCGGCCGCGCGCGCGTACGTGCCCTCCAGCACGATGCCGAGCTTGAAGCACGCCAGCACCGTGTACCAGGCGACATTGCTCAGATCGCGGTCGGAGAACTTGCCGTAGTGCTCGATCATCTCCGCGGCGGTGGGCAGGCCGCCGACCGCGCCGAGGGTGCCGATGAGCGCGGCCCCGGTGGTGCCGGGTTCGGGGCGGGTGGCGATCTGCCAGCCCAGATCCAGCAGCGGATCACCGATGGTGGACATCTCCCAGTCGACCATGGCCGCGACCTCGGGGCCGTCGAAGGAGAACATCATGTTCGCGAGATGGCAGTCGCCGTGCAGGATGCCGGGCGTCCACTGCGCGGGGCGGTTGCGGTCGAGCCAGTCGCCGACCCGGTCCACGCCCGGGATTTCGGGCCCGGCATAGCCCTCGTTGACGCTGTAGGACTCGAGTTCCTTGAGCCAGCGCGGCACCTGACGTTCCAGAAACCCTTCGGGCTTACCGTAATCCGCGAGACCGAGCGCCTCGTGATCGAGCGAGCCGAGCCGCGCGATGGCCTCCACGGCCGAGAGTCCCATCTGCCGCCGGATCTCCGGATCGCCCGCGTGCAACGGGGGCAGTTCGTTCTGCGGGTTGAAGCCGACGATCGGCTCCATGAGATAGAAGTACGCCCCGATGAGCGATTCATCGGCCCCGGCCGCGATCACCTTGGGCGCGCGGATACCGGTTCCGGCGAGGGCCTCGAGAATGCGCGATTCGCGGCGGATCACATTATTGCTCGCGGCCCGCAGGTGTTTGGGCCCGCGCCGCAGGACATAGTCCCGTCCGCCCCGGGTGAAGCGCAGCATGATGTTCTGGGTGCCGCCGCCGAGGGGTTTCACCTCCTCGAAGTCACCGCCGGGCAAGCCCTGCTCGTCCATCCACTTCCCGACAACGGCGAAATCGACGATGTCGCGATCCACATCGACCGGCTGCACTTCAGACATGTCCCACATTGTGCCGTAACCGTCCAGCACAACTGAAGGCATATGCCCGCAGAAGTGGTTTCGGCCTCGTTCACGCAGGTCGAGACCGGGGGCGCGCACGGTGGTGGCGTAAAGTTGCCAGCCAAATGCGCACGCTGCTGATCGACAACTACGACTCCTTCACCTACAACCTGTATCAGCTGATCAGTGAGGTGAACGGGGTGGAGCCCGTTGTCGTGCGCAATGACGAGGTGCGCGAGCTGTCCGAGTTGGACCTCGGCCGGTTCGACAATATCGTCATCTCCCCCGGGCCCGGCCGCCCCGATATCGCGCGCGATTTCGGTATCTCCGCCGCGCTCATCGCGCATGCCGAACTGCCGTTGCTCGGCGTATGCCTCGGCCATCAGGGCATTGTGCTCGGCGCGGGCGGGCTGGTGACGGCCGCGCCGCGAGCCCGGCATGGGTTCCCGGATCGCATCACCCATGACGGCCGCGACCTGTTCGCAGATGTGCCACAGGATTTCACGGCCGTGCGCTATCACTCGCTCGCGGCGGCCCGGCCGCTGCCGGAAGCGCTGGAGGTCACCGCGACCACCTCGGACGGTGTCGTCATGGGGGTGCGACACCGCACCCGCCCGCAGTGGGGCGTGCAGTTCCACCCGGAATCCATTGCCAGCGAGTACGGTGCGCAGCTGCTGCGGAACTTCAAGTCCCTCACCACCCTTCACGCCGGACGCCGGTGGCTGCGCGGTGCGGTGGTGGCGTTGCGGCCCGCCGAGAGCGCGGATGTGCCCGCGCTGGCGGCGATTCGGGCGACACCCGAGGTGCGCCGATGGTGGCAGACCGACACCGATCCGAACCCGCAGATCGAAGCCGAACTCGCGGACCCGGATTCGCGGGGCTGGGCGATCGAATACGACGGCCGGGTGGCCGGGCTGATCCAGTGGTACGCGGAAGAGGATCCCGAATACCGGCATGCCGGAATCGATATCTACCTCGATCCGGCGGTGCACGGGCGCGGTATCGGCACCGACGCGGTGCGCACGCTGTCCCGGCATCTGTTCACCGAGCACGGCCATCACCGGCTGGTCATCGATCCGGCGGCCGATAATGCCGCGGCGATCGGCTGCTATCGCAAGGCCGGGTTCCGCCCGGTCGGCCGGATGCGGCAGTACCAGCGCGGCAGTGACGGCAGCTGGCAGGACGGGCTGATGATGGAAATGCTCGCCGACGATATGGTCGCCGAGCCGCTCGCCCCGGAGACCGAAAGCACCCTGCCCGCAATCGATTACACGGTCGAACAGGTCGTGATCGAGCGCGCGGTGGACACGGAGGCATTGTTCCTGCGGCTCTACGCGGACGCACCGTCCGCCTTCTGGCTGGACAGCGAACATGTGGAGCCCGGCCTGGACCGCTTCTCCTTCCTCGGCGACGGATCGGGTCCGCTCGCCGAAATGGTCCGCTACAGCGTGGGATCCGGTGCGGTGCAGGTGGATTCCGCGACCGGCACCCGCACGGTGCCCGGCGGGGCGCTGGACTACCTATCCGGCGAACTACGCCGCCGCCGCATCGAATTCCCGGACGTGCCTTTCGATTTCGTCGGCGGTTACGTCGGTTACCTCGGCTACGAGATGAAGGCGGACTGCGGAGCCCGCGCCGCCCACCACTCCCCCACCCCGGACGCCCAGTGGCTCTTCGCCGATCGTGTCATCGTGGTCGACCACGAGGCCGGCCGCACCCACCTGCTCGCCCTCGCGGAATCGCGCACCGCCGCCCCGGATTCGCTTGCCGCCGCGCGGGATTGGCTCGCCGCCACCCGGGCGATCGTGGAGACGCTGCCGACCTGGGAGAATCCGCCGGATCTGGCGCTCCGGACGGATGAGAGCGTGGTCGCGCCGCTGCTGACCCGGGGCCGGGAGCGGTATCTCGCCGATGTCGCGGCGTGCCAGGACCAGTTGCACGCGGGCGAGTCGTACGAAATCTGCATTACCGACAGCGCGTATCTCCCCGTCGACAGCGACGGGTTAGACGTCTATCGCACACTGCGGCGCTGTAATCCCGCGCCCTACGCGGCTTTTCTGCGTTTCGAGGACCTCGAGGTGGCGTGCTCCTCGCCCGAGCGTTTCCTCAAACTGGATCGCGCCCGCACGGTGGAGAGCAAACCGATCAAGGGCACCGCGCCGCGCGGCGAGACGCCCGGTGAGGACCACCGGCTGGCGGAGACCCTGGCGCTGGATCCCAAGACGCGCGCCGAGAACCTCATGATCGTGGATCTGCTGCGCAATGATCTGGGCCGGGTCTGCGAGATCGGCTCGGTGCACGTGCCCAAGCTCATGGCGGTGGAGACGTATACGACTCTGCACCAACTGGTTTCGACGGTGCGCGGCACCCTGCGCCCCGGACTCGGCGTGATCGACGCACTGCGCGCGTGCTTCCCCGGCGGCTCCATGACCGGTGCGCCGAAGCTGCGCACCATGGAGATCATCGACGCCCTGGAAACCGAAGCCCGCGGCATCTATTCGGGCACCATCGGTTTCCTCGGCCTCGGCGGCACCGCCGACCTGAATATCGTCATCCGAACCGCGGTGCGCCACAACGGTTCCTGGCGCGTGGGTGCGGGCGGCGCGATAGTCCTGGACTCCGACCCGCACGACGAATACCAGGAAATGCTCTGGAAGGCCGCCACCGCCCTGCGCGCCCTGCCCGGCCTGGCCGTCGCCCCGAAGGCACCCCTCCCCTCGGCCTGAGCGCGCGATATCCGGGCACGAACGCTATTTGATGCGACGCGGTTTGGGCGCGGGTTCCGGTGCGGCGGTTTCGCGGATGGCTCCGGTGAGGCGGCCGAGCAGGGAGACGCCGGGGAGCTTCTCCAGACGGCCGAAGGCGTCCTCGGCGACGGCGCTCAGGCTCTCCAGGCGGGTGAGGAGTTTGTCGTAGGCGACGAAACCCGGCTCGGCCAGCGCCAGTGTGCGGTCCAGGCGGTCGATGGTGGAGTTGAGGCGTTCGATCGCGATGGTGAGGTTTTCGATGAGGTCGGGCAGTTGCGCCGCCAACTGCATCGACGCCGGGGGCAGCCGCACGGCGGTGTCGAATGCCTGGGTCGCGGTGAGCTGGGCGGAGTCGAGCGCATCGCCCGCCGCGGCCTGTGCGGCCAGCACCGCGGCCTGTGCGGCGGCGAGGATATCGCTGGGCATGGGCACGCGCGGGGCCTGCGGCTTACCGCGCGGCGGCTGCTGGCCCGGTTCCTTCGGTGAGGTCATGAGTCCACTGTGCCGCAGTGGCGGCCTCCCGTAAATCACGTTCGGACCGGGTGTTTTCCGGCGGCTCCGAAGCTGTCGGGGGTGCGTGGCATAGTTCGATCACAATGAAACTCACCAAGGGTGGCCATGCGCCGGTTCCGACATCGCTTCTGACGGTTGTCCTTTCGTGGCAATCCGATCATGAGGTGGATGCGCACGCCTTGTTATTGGCCGAGGACGGCCTGGTCCGCTCGGACAGAGATTTCGTTTTCTTCAACGCTCCCCGGCACGTCTCACAGGCGGTGACGCTCGATCCCGAGCCCGCGCCGGGCACCGCGCGGCTATCGGTTTCCCTGCCGCGCACCGAATCCGAGGTCGCGCGGATCGCGGTGACCGGTTCGGTGACCGGCTCCTTCGCCGACGTCCCGGGCCTGATCCTCACCGTCTTCGACCACAATCGCCCGGTGGCCTGGTTCGAGGTCACCGCGGCGGAACCGGTGCGCGCCATGCTCTTCGGCGAGTTCTACCGCCGCGACGACGCCTGGCGGTTCCGCGCGATCGCCCAGGGCTGGGCGAGCGGGCTGGCCGGAATCGTCACCGAATTCGGGGTCCGGGTGGATGATCCGGCCGACGCGGGGCGGGCCGAGCCGCCCGCCCGCGCGTCCGGCTCGGAGCCGTCACCGCGTCCGGGGCGGCGCGGATTCGCCATCGAACGGGAAGTGCCGCCCGCGCCGCCGGCGCTGCCGCCGAATCCCGAACGGGCGGACTGGCATCCGGATCCGCATGGGCCGGGGCTGCGGTGGTGGGATGGGGAGGCGTGGACGGCGACCACGCGCGCGGCGCTGTCCGTGGACGCCCGGCACTGCGCGCGCTGCGGGCGGCCGCGCCGGTGGCGGTTGTTCGGCGGCCCGGCGCTGTGCCGGGAATGCTCCGAGGAGATCGAGAAGTACCTGTCGGGCTGGCGCGGCCGCGCCGAACGGGTCTTGCGCACCGCCGGACCGCGGGGTTCGGAGTGGGACAAGTTGTGGGCGGCGCTGCGCTATCAGCGCATCGAGGCGGCGGCCGGGTTCGCCACGCTGCGGCCCGCGGCGCAGGACCATATGGAACGGCTGGTGACGTTCGCGTTCGCGGACGGGGTCATCGATCAGTCCGAACTGGACGATTTCGAGGCCGCGATCGCCGCACTGGCACTGGACGGCCCGCTCATCGAGGATCTGCGCCGTCGCATGGGGCGCGGCCGCATGCTGACTCGGCTGCGCTCGGGTGAGCTGCCGGTGCTGAGCGCGACCGGCCTGCACCTGGATCCGGCGGAGCGCCTGCATCTGAATGTGCCCGCCATCCACATCAGGCAGTTGGCGCGCGGCCCCAAGCTCACCGAGGGCCGCCTCATTTGCAGCAATAAGAAGCTGCGTTTCACCGGCCCGGATACCGGCACCGAAATGCCTTGGGCGCGCGTGGTTTCGGTAACCGCGATGAGCGGCCGGGTCTCGGTGGCCGCCACCTCCGCACGCGGCGGCGCGGTCTTCGAGGTGGCCGATCCCGATCATGTCGCCGCCACCATGGAGGGTGCGCTGCGGGTGGCCAAACGCCTCACGCTGTCACCGGGCCGCCGCGATACGCGCAGTATCTCGCAGGAGATCAAGGCCCAGGTCTGGCAGCGGGACGGTGGTAAATGCGTCGAGTGCGGCGAGAGCCACTATCTCGAATTCGACCACATCATTCCGTTGAGCCGGGGCGGAGCCACCAGCGCCGCCAACCTCCAGATCCTGTGTCGCGCCTGTAATCGCGCGAAGGGTGCCAATCTCTGATTGTCGTGCGCCCCATTGCGCAAACCCCCCGACCACGCTGTCGGGGCGCCGTCACCGGAACCGATGGAGCCGGGCCGCTGACCTGACTCCATTCTCGGCGGCCGTGACCAGGCACGACATCGGTAATTCCCCCGAGATACCCCGTATTTCTCCCGGGGTACGTATGGTCCGTGCGGCGCAGTCGCCGTCACCTTCCCGGCGTAGTCGCCCGGGGGCCGGTCAGTTGCGGCGCACGCGCTGCACGGCGGGTTCGGCGCAGAATTGCTCGGTGGCCTCGCCGAGGCTCAGTCCGGTGATATTGAGTCCGCCGGAATCGATTGTGGTGCAGGTGGTTCCGGCGACCTTGCCATTGCCGTCGTCGATGGGGCGGACCTGGGCGGTCAGCAGCGGATGCAATTTGTCCGTCACGAAGGTCCAGAATTCGATATCCCAGGCGGCATAACCGGCGCGCGAGGACACCACCACGTAGTTCGCTGCCGAGGTGTCCATACCGACTCCGGCCAGTTCGCCCGAGCGGTGATAGTCGAGGGCATCGCCGGTGGCGTGGTAGATCGCGTACCGCGCATTGGCGGTGGCCAGGGCGAGCGGAATGATCAGCTCATCGCGGCCGTCATTGTCCAGATCGCGGAGTTTGGGGACGGTTCCGGCGACATCGGTATCGGATTCCACGATGGTCTGGCGGGCGGAGCCGTTCGCATCGAGCACCGCGACGGTGGTGGTCATATGCGCCCGGCTGCCGGTATGCCGGATCTCGAAGCCGAGTCCGGCGATATCGTGGGATTGCAGTCGGCAGTCGGGAGCCGTTGCGGCCGTGCCGATATCGCCGCAGGGCTGCACCACCGCGCCGGGGGCGGCACCGGGCGGGGTGGCGGGTTCACCGGTGGGCGCGACGGTGGTCGAGACGACCGGGGCGGCGCTGCCCGCGAGGTTCGGCGCGGGTTCGGCGCTGCCGTGTGAATCGCAGCCCGAAAGTAGTAGTGCGGCGACTGCGGCCGCGGTGCCGACCGCCGGGTTCCTCCCCATACCGGCGAGGATAGCCGCCTGCCGCCCGCTACACGACATCATGTGCACATCTGCGCACTCATTGGCGTATGCTCGGCGCCATGCTCGATGTCCTGCGGCACACTCGATTCCGGCGACTGTTCACCGCGCAGGTGGTCGCACTGCTGGGTACCGGCCTGCTCACCGTGGCGCTCGGCCTGCTCGCCTACGATCTGGCGGGCGCTCGCGCCGGGGTGGTGCTCGGCACCGCCCTCGCGGTCAAGATGCTGGCGTATGTGGCTGTCGCGCCGGTGATTTCGGCGCTCACCGAGCGGGTGCCGCGCACCGTGCTGCTGGTCTCGGCCGACGTCCTGCGCGCCGCGATCGCGCTGGCGCTGCCGTTCATCACCCGCACCTGGGAGATCTATCTGCTGATCGCGCTGCTGCAATCGGCGTCGGCGACCTTCACCCCGGCATTCCAATCGGTGATTCCCAGCGTGCTCCCGGATGAGCGGGATTACACCCGGGCGCTGTCGCTATCGCGTCTGGCCTACGACATGGAATCGCTGCTGAGCCCGATACTGGCGGCCGCCGCGCTCACGGTGATCAGCTATCACGCGCTGTTCGTGGGCACCGCGGCCGGTTTCGTGGTGTCGGCGACCATGGTGCGCGCCGCGCGCCTGCCCCGGCTCACCGGTGACAGTTCCGGACCACTGTGGGCGCGGATCACGCACGGGGCGCGCATCATGACGCGGCGCCCGGTACTGCGCGGCCTGCTGGCCATGAATCTGGTTGTGGCGGCGGCTACTTCACTCGTCGTGGTGAATACCGTCGTCTATGTCCGGGATCGGCTCGGCGGCACGAATTCCGATGTGGCGCTGGCGCTGGGCTGTTTCGGATTGGGCTCCATGCTGGTGGCGCTCATGCTGCCTCGCGTCCTGACCGGCGTCCCGGATCGCGCGGTCATGTTGACCGGATGCCGCATCCTGCCGGGGGCATTGGCCGTGGCGGCGGTGGTTCCGCTGCTCGGCCCATGCACCGGCAGCGCACTGCTGTCCGCGACCTGGATCGCGCTCGGTGCGGGCACCTCGATGATCAACACCCCGTCCGCGCGGCTGTTGCGCGCCGAATCCGATTCCGCCTCCCGCACCGCGGTTTTCACCGCGCAGTTCTCGCTCTCGCACGCGTGTTTCCTGTTCACCTATCCCATCGCGGGCGGGCTGGGCGCGGTGGCCGGGCTGCCGATCACGGCGGTGGTACTCGCGGTGATCGCTACACTGGCAGCTACGACGGCCGCACGGGTGTGGCCCGCGCTCGCCCCGGTGGGTGGTGAGGTGACGGCAGGAAGGTGAGCCATGGTGAGCAAGAGCAATGCGAAACCATTGCCCGCCGCTGCCAGTCTCACGCATCCGGTCGATCCGGACCAGGCCCGCCTGGACGCGGCGACCGCCACCTTCCGCATGCTGTCCGACCCCACCCGCCTGCATATTCTCTGGATTCTGGCCGACGGCGAGGCCGATGTCACCGCGCTCACCGAGGCGTGCGGCGCATCCCGCACGGCGGTCAGCCAGCATTTGGCCAAGCTGCGTTTCACCGGTCTGGTGGATACCCGGCGCGATGGCCGCCGCATCATCTATCGCATTCGGGACGGTCATCTGGCGCGCCTGGTCCGGGAGGGCCTGAACCACGCCGATCACATCGTCACCGGTGAACCCGCGCACGAATAGCGCGCACTCCCCCGTCGTTCCGAACGGGACTTTTCTCGTCTGTCTCCTGGTCAGTGGGACGTACCCTCGCGGCCGGTCGCCGCGCGCTCGACGATATGCCTAATCGAAATAGTTTCTGAATGAAGTCGAGAGGGCACGCATGCATGCCAGCGCCGAGCAGGCCGAACAAAACGATGTGATCATCATCGGCGCCGGATTCGCCGGTCTCTACGGTGTCCATCGGGCCGCCCGGGCCGGATTGAACGTGCTGGGCCTGGAGGCCGGCGAAGATGTGGGCGGCACCTGGTTCTGGAATCGCTATCCGGGCGCGCGCTGCGATGTGGAGAGCGTGGACTATTCCTATTCGTTCGATGACGATCTGCAGCAGAGTTGGACCTGGACAGAGCGTTTCGCCGCGCAGCCGGAGATCCTGGCCTATATCCGGCATGTGGCCGAGCGCTTCGATCTCAAGCGCCACTACCGTTTCGAGCAGACCGTCACCGCCGCGCATTTCGATGACGAAGCGGCCGTGTGGACGATCACCACCGCTTCGGGCGACGAATTCCGTTCCCGCTTCGTGGTTTTCGCCACGGGCTGCCTGTCCGCGCCGATCAAGCCGAATATCCCGGGCGTGGAAACCTTTGCGGGCGAGGAGCTTTTCACCGCGCGCTGGCCGGAGGAGGGCGTGTCCTTCGAGGGCAAGCGGGTCGGCGTGATCGGCACCGGCTCGTCCGGCATCCAGGTCTCCCCCATCATCGCCCGGGAAGCCGAGGCGCTCACCGTCTTCCAGCGCTCCCCCAATTTCAGTGTGCCCATGCCGAATCGGCCGTGGACCGCGCAGGAGCAGCAGGATATTCGCGCCACCTACGGGCAGCGCCGGGAGAAGTCCTACTACGCCCCCGCCGCGACCCCACATCCCAGCCTGCAGACCAAGGCGCTGGAGATGAGCCCCGCGGACCGCGAGGCCGCCATGGAGGACCGCTGGAACGGCGGCGGCGTGCTGTTCAACAAGGTGTTCCCGGATCAGAACAGCGATATCGCGGCCAATGAGATAGTGCGCGATTTCGCGGTCGCCAAGATTCGTGCCAAGGTCGAGAGTGATTCCGTGGCAGCCGATCTCATTCCCACTGATCATCCGATCGGCACCAAGCGCATCTGCACCGACTCGGGCTATTACGAGATGTTCAATCGCCCGAACGTCACGCTGGTGAACCTGCGCCGCGAGCCGATCGAGGAGATCACCCCCACCGGCATTCGCACCGGGGACAGGTTCATCGAGATCGACACCCTGGTCTACGCAACGGGATTCGACGCCATGACCGGTGCGCTGTTGCGCATCGACATCCGGGGCGCGCGCGATACCCGGCTGCGGGACACCTGGGCCGACGGTCCGGTCACCTACCTGGGCTTCGGTATTCACGGTTTCCCGAATATGTTCAGCATCAACAGCGTCGGCACTCCGTCGGTGATGGCGAATATGGTGCTGCACTCGGAACAGCAATTGGATTGGGTGCTCGCGCTCATCGAACATTGCCGCGCACAGGGGATTCGGAAGGTCGAGGCGCGCGAGGAGGCGGCGGCCAAATGGACCGATCACCTCATGGAGGTCGCCGAGGGCACGCTGTTCGTGAAGGCGAACTCCTGGTACATGGGCGCGAATGTGGAGGGTAAGAAGCGCGTATTCATGCCGTACATCGGCGGTTTCGGCAATTACCGCCGGTTCTGCGATGACGAGCGCGACAGCGGGTACCCGAGCTTCGAACTCAGCTCGTAATCGGTACCGAGAAACCGGCTCGCCTCCACATCCCCTTGGAGGCGAGCCGGTGTCTTTGTGTGCGAAGAACTTCCGGTCAGGCGGGCAGGCCGAGTCCAGCTGCCAGCACCGGCCAGGAATTCTTCAGGTCATCCTGCCAGTAGCCCCAGGAGTGGGTTCCGGTCGGTGTGAAATTGAAGGTGGCCGGGATGCCGAGCTGGCCGAGTTTGGCCTGCAGATTATGCGAGCAGTAATTGGTCGCGGCTTCCAGGGTGCCGCCGACGGTGACCTGATTGGCCAGGCCACCGACGCCGGGCAGGGTGTGCGTACCGTCCAGGGTGTCCCACGGGCCGGGCAGACCGGAGCCGCTGGAAATATAGAGGTTGACGCCGCGCAATTGATCGGCGTGCACATACGGGTCATTGGCGGCCCACATCGGATCACCCTGCGGGCCATACATATTCGCCGAATCGCCACCGCCCGCGGCGACGACGGTATTGACGAAGTTGTAGCCCAGTGGATCACTGATCTGAGCGCACCCGCTGTACGAGGCCACCGATTGATAGAGACCCGGCGCGGCGATGGGCAGCTGCAATACCGACGTGCCCGCCATCGAGAGTCCGGCGATGGCGTTGCGCCCGTTGGTGTTCAACGCCCGATCGATGAGCGGCGGCAACTCCTCGGTGAGGAAGGTCTTCCACTTGTTCACGCCCAGTTTGGGATCCGGGTCGCGCCAATCGGTGTAGTAGCTGAATTGACCGCCGACCGGCTGCACCACATTGACGTTCTTATCGGACAGGAAGTTCAGCACATCGGTCTGCTTCTGCCAGGTGGCCGAATCCTCGCCGCCGCCCGCGCCATTGAGCAGGTACAGCACCGGGGCCGGGGCGGAGGTGTCGGCGGGGCGCTGCACATCGATCTCGATGTTCTTGTCCATGGCGGCCGAATAGACCTGGAGTTTCACGGTGCGGTCATCGCCGGGGGCGCTGGAGACGATCTTGGAGCCGTCGGCGGAGGTGCCGGAGGGGCTCAATGCCGATGCGGGAGCGGCGGACGCGGTACCCGCGGCGATTGGTAGCAGGACGGTTGCGGTCAACGCGACAACCGCGTCGCCCAAGGTCTTCGACAATCGCACGCGGGTGATCTCCTCGTTCAGATGGCTATTTCCACTCGGAAAGAAATAAGCCTGCCCCAGTTCACTGAGTGTTTGCTAGCGCGAACCTGATGGGCCGCTGAGAGAGGTTCCTGACCAGCGCGAAGCAACCCGGAATCCGTGCTGCCGATGATCGGTCCGGCGCTGTCAGCGCACTGTCGGCCGACTGTCAGCGGCGCTCGGCAAGCTGATTTCAGACCGGATGAGCGGCACCGAACGAGCCGCCACCGCACCACGGAAGAGGTATTCGAAATGTCCGAAATCGCGCTCCAGGAATTCGTCGCCGCCACCGCCGAGAAGTTCGGCATCCCCGGCATCAGCGTCGGTATCCGGGTCGACGGCCGCGAGATCTTCGCCGCGCACGGCGTCACCAGTATCGAGAATCCGCTGCCCGTCGACCGGGACACGCTGTTCACCGTCGGCTCGGTCAGCAAGACCTACACCGTCACCGCGATCATGCAGTTGGTCGCCGCGGGGAAGATCGAACTCGACGCACCGGTGCGCACCTATGTGCCGGAACTGACCCTGATCGACGAAACCTCCGCCGCGACAATCACTGTCGGGCAGCTGTTGAATCACACCTCCGGACTCGAATGGAATGTCATCAACGACACCGGTGAGGGCGATGACGCGCTGGCCCGGTTCGTCGCCGAATTGGCGCAGATCCCGCTCATCGCCGCGCCCGGCGTGCGCGCCTCCTACAGTCAGGCCGGATACAACCTGCTGGGCCGCGTTATCGAGAAGGTCACCGGACAGCCCTTCGAGGATGTCGTGCGCACCCGGGTGCTGGCCCCGCTGGGCTTGACCGCCACCGGCTACCTGCGCAATGAACTCATGACCCGCCGCTTCTCGGTCGGCCACGAGCGCGGCGAGGATGGCGAACTATCGGTGATCCGCGCCTGGAACGGCACCCGCGCCAATAACCCGGGCGGCGGCATCTCCTCCACGGTCACCGAGCAATTGCGCTGGGCGCGTTTCCAACTCGGCGACGGCACCACCGAGGATGGCGAAACCGTCCTGCCCACCGCATGGCTGGATCTGATGAAACAGCCCACCGTGCGGCTGAAGTCGAGCACCCTCGGTGATGCCCTGGGCCTGTGCTGGTTCCTGCGCGATGTCGACGGCGTCCGCACCGTCGGCCACGGCGGCTCGGCCTTCGGCCAGTTCGCGGAGCTGCTGCTGGTGCCCGAACGCGATTTCGCCATCTCGGTCATGTCCAACGCCAGCCCCGACGGCATCCCCGCCAATGTGGCCATCGTGCGCTGGGCCCTCGAGCACTACCTCGGCGTCATCGACTCCGATCCCGAACCGATCGCTCACGACCCCGACCGTGCCCGAGAACTGGTGGGCACCTACGACATCGACGCCATGACCATGACCGTCCTGATGGACGACGCGGGCCTATCCCTGGAATGCAAGATCAAGCCCGAAATCCGCGCCGCCTCCGACACCGACCTCCCCCAGGACCACCCGCCCTTCCCCTTCGGCCTGCTCCCCGGCGACAGCGACGAATACATCATCACCGAAGGCTCCTTCAAGGGTCAGCGCGGCTACTTCAGCCGCAACACCTCCGGCGAGATCACCGGCCTCGACCTGGCCGGCCGCCTCTTCACCCGGGTCTAGCACCACCGGGTGGCGGACTACCCGCCACCCGGCGCAGTGTCAGGGCGTTGGTAGTTCGGCGCGGAGGCGGGCCAGGGCTTCGTCTCGGGGGAGGTCGGAGCCGGTGAGGTAGGCGGTTCGGAAGGGTTGTTCGCCCAGGCGGGTGATGAGTTCGGTGATGAGGGTGCGGAGTTCGGGTTCGCCGTCGTCGAAGACGCCGCGGATTACGGCGCTCAGGCCCAGTGAGGTGGCGGCGGCGGATGGATCATCCTCCAGCAGTTGCAATTTGGCCAGTAGTTCCGCCGCCTGCGCGGTAGCCTCGGCGACCGCCGCGACGTCACCGTAGACGAATGCGCCCTCGATGACCTCGGGGAGAAGTGTGCGAGCTGCGGCGGCGGAACCGTCGGCGAGCCGATCTGCCATGCGCGCCATCGCGATTCGGTTGAGTACGATGCCGTCGGGGATCGGCAACCGCCCGATGCGCTGTTCGAGCAGATCCAGATCGCGCTCGGCCTGCGCCACATCGCCGGTGCGACGGTGCAATTCGGCCTCGCTGAAACCGAGGACGGCCGTCATTCGGGCATAGCCGAGTTCTTCCGCCACCCGCTGTGCGGCGCGGATATCGTTCTCGGCGCCGGCGAAGTCGCCGCTGCGCATGCGTTCCCGGGTCAGTTCGGTGCGGCTGGTGAAGACATCGTCTTCCATCCCGAGTTCGGAGGCGATGACCACGGCTCGCCCGAAGGCCGCGATGGCTTCGTCGTGCGCGCCGCGCAGCGAATGATCCCGCCCGACCGCGAGCAGAGCCATACCGAGTCCCCAGCGGTCTCCGGCGATCTCGAAGTCCCGCAGGGCTTCCCGCCGCTCCACGGCTCCGGCGAGCAGCTCACCGCGCCCGGTGAACGCCATATCCCGCGCGAGATGCGCACTGGCTCGCAGCCACGGGTCCGGCCATTCCAGCGCCCGCGCCAGCTGCCGCTCCCCCAGCTCATCCTCACCGGCTTGAAATGCGAGCAGCGAAGTCCACAGCGGCAGTGCGGGATGGAATTCCAATGCCCCGGTCCGAACGCAGTCCTCGACCAGTTCGCGCACCGACACCGATTCATCGGCGGGCGCTCCGGCCATCAGCTGAATCACCCGGTAGGCGGCTCGCGCGTCCTCCGGTAGCTCGTCACCGAAGCGCAGGACACCGGCGATGGCGGTCTCGAACTGGCTGCTCATCCCCCGAATCCCCCAGTACCAGAACATGGCCCGAGTGAACCGGCTCGCCAACTGTGCCTGTCCCGCGGCATCGAACTGTCCTGCGTCGCGCTCTCCGGCGGCAGGTGGTTGGGTTGCACGGAGGGCGGCGGCCATATTCGCGTGTTCGGCGTCGAAAACGGCTATGGCGCTGAGTTGTTCACCGGTGCGCAGCAGAGGTTCGAGTTGTTCGGCGAGTACCAGGTAGTGGTGGGTGAAGACGGTGGTGAGGTCATCCTTTGAGTTCACGAGTTGCTCGGCGGCATAGGCGCGAATGGTTTCGAGCATGCGATAGCGGGGTTGATCATCATCCGACGCCTGCACCACGGACTTCTCGACCAGTGCGCCGAGAAGGTAGACGATATCGTCGGCGGGGAGCGCGTCATCGGCGCAAATGGCCTCCAGCGCTTCGATTGTCGCGCCGCCGGGGAACGCCGACAGGCGGCGGGCGAGAATGCGCTCCGAATCCTCCAGCAGGTCCCAGCTCCATTCCACCAGGGCGAGCAGGGTGCGCTGGCGCGGCAGGGCGGTGCGGCTGCCGGAGGTGAGCAGCCGGAAGCGATCGTCCAGTCGGCGAGCGATCTGATCGATGCTCATGGCGCGGAGTTTGGCGGCCGCCAACTCCAAAGCCAGTGGGACGCCGTCGAGTTGGCGGCAGATCTCCACGACCGGTCCGACGGTGCGATCGTCCAAGGCGAACCCCGGGCGCACGGCGACGGCACGATCGAGGAACAGCTGTACCGCCGGGGACCGTTGCGCGACAGCGGCTTCGGTGACCGATGCCGGCACCGCCAGCGGCTCCAGGTGGCACAGCGCCTCACCGGTGATGGCGAGCGGCTCGCGGCTGGTGGCGAGAATCCGCAACTGCGGCAGCCGATCCAGCAGGCGCGCGGCGAGTTCGGCCGCGGCGGCGATAACGTGCTCGCAATTGTCCAGAACCAGTACCGCCGCACCGACATCGAGCAGTTCGGCAAGTCGCGCGGTCTTATCCGTCGTGCTCCCGTCCGCGGCCCGATCCAACGCTCCCGCAACGGCATCGGCGAGTTGATCCGGTGCCCCGATCTCGGCCAGCGGCACGAAGAACACGAGTCCACCGCCATACCGGGACACGGCCTCGAGCGAGAGCCGAGTCTTCCCCGCCCCACCCGGTCCGACAATGGTGACCAGCCGCGATTCCCCGAGCAGCCGTGCGACGGCAGCCAATTCCCCATCCCGCCCGACGAAGCTGGTCAACCGCGCAGGCAACGTACTCCCGACGGGTTCCCTACGCACGGGCGGACTTTCGAGCTCCCCGCGCAGCAGCGCGAGATGGGTATCCCGCAATTCCGCCGAGGGGTCGATCCCGAGCTCATCCCCGAGCCGCTCCCGCATATCCTCGTACACCGCGAGCGCATCGGACTGCCGTCCCGCCGCTGCCAGCGCCCGCATGCGCAGCGCGGCGAGCCGCTCACTCAGCGGATGCGCACTCCCCTCGACCTCGAGATCCACGAGAATCTCCGCGAATCGCCCCACTTGAATCTCAGCGGCAAACCGATCCTCGACCGCCCCGGCCCGCATATCCTCCAGCCGCGCGGCCACGGACCGCACGAACGGCGCATCCTCCACATCCCCGAGCACCGGCCCGCGCCACAACCCGAGCGCCTCGGTAAGCGCCGCCGCCGCGGACTCCGCTCGCGCCCGCGCGGATTCAGCCCGCCCCGCGCCCGATTCGGCCTGCCCGGCCGCGAGTTCCCGCCGCCCCCGCGTGACCAGCTCCTCGAACCGCTCGGCGTCAACCTCGATCCCGGGCAGTCGATACCCGCCCGCCCCGAGCTCCACGGTCCCCGCCCCACCCAGCGCCCGCCGCAATCGCGATACCAGCGCCTGCAACGCCCCCGAGGCATCAGCAGGCGGATCCTCCCCCCACAACCCGTCGATCAGCACCCCCACCGGCACCGCCCCACCGGCCTCCAGTGCCAGCCGGGCCAGCAACATCCGCACCCGAACCCCACCGACCTCGATGGATGACCCATCCCCGGCCCACGCCACCACCGGCCCCAGCACACCTACCCGCACCCGCCGAGTCTGGCAGAACCGCACCACCGCATGCGAGCCCGTGGTGAAGGCGTGGACGGTCCGCATTACTCGCGAGGTAATCGACGCGGATCACTCCCTTCAGGCACAGTCGATCTCATGACTGAATCTCCATTGGATCCGATCGGCGCGAAACTCTTCAGCACCATGCCGTTCGCGGACCGGCTCGGTATCGAGGTGCTCGAGCATGGCCCGGAGCAGGTGCGCAGCCGCCTGGCCTGGGATGAATCGCTGTGCACGCTGGGTGGCGGTGTGCACGGTGGCGCGCTGATGGCGCTGGCGGATTCCACGGGTGCGGTGTGCGCGTTCCTGAATCTGCCCGAGGGCAAGCAGGGCACCACTACGGTGGAGTCGAAGACGAATTTCCTGCGCGGCGTGCGTTCGGGCTATGCCACCGCGACGGCGCGCCCGTTGCACGCGGGCCGCAGTTTCATCGTGGTGGAGACCGAAATCCGGGATGACGCAGGAAAACTCGTCGCCAAGGTGACCCAGACGCAGGCGGTGCTCTAACCATCCCACCCCCGTACTGCCCGTTGAGCCGAACCCGCCTGTGAACCGTGGTACCGGCTGGCGATAGCGTCATGGCGAACGTTCGGCAGCATGAGGTGGTCAGATGAGGCAGATTCTTTTCGCGGTGATGATCGCGCTCGCGGTGTCGATAACACTGACACCGCTGCTCATCAAGCTGTTCGCGAAAAGGAATGTCGGACAGGAGATCCGGTCCGACGGCCCGGCCAGCCATCAGGCCAAGCGCGGCACCCCGACCATGGGCGGTATCGCCATCCTGGTCGGTATGTGGGCCGGGTACCTGGGCTCGCATCTGATCGGAATCCGCTATGACGCAGAGGGTTTGACCGTCTCGGGCCTGCTGGTGCTGGGCCTGGCGACCGCGCTGGGCATCGTCGGATTCCTGGACGACTACATCAAACTCACCAAACGCCGCAATCTCGGCCTCACCGCCAAGGGCAAATACCTGGGCCAGCTCACCGCCGCCATTGTCTTCGGCGTGCTGGCGTTGCGCTTCCCGAACAGCTCCGGCCTGACCCCGGGCAGCCGCCACCTGTCCTATGTCCGCGACTACACCTTCCTGTCCTTCGGCGTGGTCGTCTTCCTGGTGCTTGTGGTGTTCCTGGTGGTGGCCTGGTCGAACGCCGTCAATATCACCGACGGCCTGGATGGTCTGGCCGCGGGTTCCATGGCCCTCGCGCTGGGCGCGTACGTGATCGTCACGCTCTGGCAGTACACCAACGCGTGTTCCATCAAGCCCGGCCCGGCCTGCTATCAGGTCCGCGACCCGCTGGATCTGGCCCTGGTCTGCGCCTCGGGGGCGGCGGCCTGTATCGGCTTCCTATGGTGGAATGCCAATCCGGCCAAGATCTTCATGGGCGATACCGGCTCGCTGGCGCTGGGTGGGCTTATCGCCGGCATCTCGATCACGACCCGCACCGAACTGCTCATGGTGGTGATCGGCGCGCTGTTCGTGGCGGAGATTCTGTCGGTGCTACTGCAGATCGCGGTCTTCCGGACCACCCGGACCCGGCTGTTCAAGATGGCCCCGTTCCATCACCACTTCGAGCTCAGCACCTGGCCGGAGACCGCGGTGATCATCAGATTCTGGCTGCTCGGGGGCATTTCCGCAGGCGTCGGCCTGATGCTCTTCTACGGTGAGCACCTCGCCACGGCACATTGACGTTTTAGCTGTTACTGGCAGTTCCATATATGCGTAGAATATTGCTACGCTCACGAAGCAAACGATGACCGGGCCCAGCGCCCGGCCGTCACGCCACAAAGTTGTGTCATTGGAACTAACCAGGAGTATCGATGAAGCTACTTCCGAAACTGGGCCGCCGTACGGTGATCGAACCCGGCGAGGTAGCCCTGCACGCGCGGAACGTGCGCTTCGACTGGTCGAACACCAAACCGGTGTGGATGGCCTCCGAACCCATCGCCTCACACGTCCTCAATGCGCTGAGCATGCTGCTGCCCGAGGGCGAGCGCATGTTCCTGGTGACCTACGGCGAAGCCCTGGAACTGGTGCGCGACGAGAAGCTGCGCGAGGCCATGATCGGCTTCATCGGCCAGGAATCCATGCACGCCGAAAGCCATAACGGAGCCCTCGAAGAGGTGCTGGCCGCGCACGGCATCGACGTCGAACCCTATGTGCGGCAGGCGGAATTCCTCTTCCGCAAGACCCTGGGCCACCGCGACATGCCCACCGCCGCGGCCCAGCAGCAGGTGCTGGTGGAACGCCTGGGCGTGATCGCCGCGCTGGAACACTTCTTCGCCTTCCTCGGCGATTGGATCCTCAACGCCGATCTGGAGAAGTTCGACGCCGACCCGCAGATGCTGGACCTGTTCCGCTGGCACGGGGCCGAAGAGGTCGAGCACCGCATGGTCGCGCACGATGTCGCCGAGTACTTCGGGGTGGGCTATGTCCGCCGCGGGGCGCTCATGCTGCTCGTCTTCCCGATCTTCATCGCACTGCTGCTGCGCGGCACCAAGTACCTGGTGCATCAGGATCCGGCGCTGCCCGATCACCGGTATCCGGTGCTGGTGCTGCGGATATTCGCGTGCATGTGGCGCGGTTCGGTGCCCGGTATCCCGTCGCTGCTGATCAGCGCCCTGTCCACGTTCAAGCCCGGTTACAGCCCCGAACCCGTTGGCTCGACCGCGCAGGCCGTGGCGTACCTGGCGCAGTCCCCGGCGGCTCGGATCATGGCCTCGTGACCACCATGAACACCATCCGGCCGGTTCCCGCCACGCCGCCGGCGGATCTGTACGGCAGGGCGCGCGTCGACCGCGCCACCCGCGTGCTGGATCTGATCGCCGAATCACGGCTGCGCTGGACCACTTTCGTGAATCGGAAGCAGCCGCCCGCGGCCATCGACGACCGGCGCATCCCGCTGGTGCTGGTGGAGCGCCGGGTGGAGGCGCACGACACCGATGTCATCAGCCTGATGTTCACCGCACCGGACGGCCGGGCGCTGCCGGAATGGCGGCCGGGCGCGCATCTGGATCTGGAGCTGCCCTCGGGCAAGGTGCGGCAGTACTCGCTGTGCGGTGATCCCGCCGACCGGCACGCCTATCGAATCGCGGTGCGCCGCATACCGAATGGTGGCGGCGGCTCACTCGAGGCGCATGAGGCGCTCACCGTGGGCACGGCGGTCACCGTGCGCGGACCGCGCAATGCCTTCCCGTTCGTGCTGCCCGGTTATGGATCCTCCGCCGCCCGAGTGCACTTCGTGGCGGGCGGGATCGGCATCACGCCGATTCTGCCGATGATCCGCATGGCGCATCGCCTCGGCGTCGACTGGACCATGACCTATGTCGGGCGCAGCCGGGACACGATTCCCTTTCTCTCCGAGGTGGAATCGTTCGGATCGCGCGTCAGCGTACGCACCGATGACGAGCACGGGCTGCCCACCGCGGCCGATCTGCTGCCCGGCGTCGGCCCCGATACCTCGGTCTACTGCTGCGGTCCGGTCATGATGACCCAGACCATCGCCGACGCCGTGCGCGATATGCCCGGCGTGGAAATGTATTCCGAGCGTTTCTCACCGCCGCCGGTGGTCAACGGCACCGCCTTCCAGGTGGAGCTGGCCCGCACCGGTGAGGTCATCGACGTCCCCGCGGACAAGTCGGTGCTCGAAGAAGTGCTCAAAGTCCGCCCGGACAGCGCGTATTCGTGCCGTCAGGGTTTCTGCCGCACCTGCCGGGTGAGCACAGTGCGCGGCGAGGTGGATCATCGCGACACCGTGCTCACCGATACCGAGCGCGCCGCGGGCGACATGCTCATCTGCGTATCGCGTTGCACCGGTGACCGTTTGGTCCTGGACCTCTAGACCTCAGCCCTGGCTCCATTCCTCCGAGCTTCGTGGAGAAGACCGTGACCGAACAGACCATCATCCCCGCCTCCGAGCGCATCGTGCGCAGCGGCGAATTCGATATCGCCGTCTACGAATACGGTGAGCCGTCCGCGGAAACCATTGTGCTGGTGCACGGCTGGCCCGATGACAATCACCTGTGGGATCGGGTGGTGCCGCTGCTGGCCGACCGCTTCCACGTGGTCACCTACGACACCCGCGGGCACGGCCGGTCCACCCGCACCGATCGCACCGAGGATTACCGGCTCGAGCATTTCGCCGCCGATTTCTTCGCGGTCGCCGACGCGGTGAGCCCGGACGCGCCCGTGCACGTGCTCGCACACGACTGGGGTTCGGTGGAGATGTGGGAGGCCGTGTGCGAACCGCAAGCGGCCGAACGCATTTCGTCCTTCACCTCGGTATCCGGCCCGAACCTGGACCATATGGGCGCCTGGATGCAGAAGAACGTGGCGCGCGGCAAGCTCTGGGGGCCGTTCACCCAGCTGCTGTCCTCCACCTACACCGGCCTGTTCATGACCCCGGTGCTGCCGCGCGTGCTGCTGCGCCCCCTGGGCACCGAGAAGGTGTGGTCGCGGTTCGTCGGGCTGATGAACGACACCTCGCCGGAGAACATCAAGTTCGGGCCGGAGTTCCGCCGCGACTTCTTCGACGGAATGCGCATCTACCGCGCCAATATCGTGCAGCGGGTGACCGGTCCGCGCGAGCGCCGCACCGAGGTTCCGGTGCAGCTGGTCATCGCGCGCCGGGATGTGGCGGTGCGCGCCGCACCGTACGCCGACACCAAGGAGTGGGCGCCCAACCTGTACCGGCGTGAGGTCGGCGGCGGGCACTGGCTGCCGTTCTCGCATCCGGAACTGCTGGCCACCTCGACCATCGAATTGATCGATTCGCTGCGCACCGGGGAGACCTCGCGGGCGCTGCGCCGTGCCGAAGTAGGCCGGGAGCAGCGGCCTTTCGAGGATCAGCTGCTGGTCATCACCGGCGGCGGCAGCGGTATCGGCCGTGAGACCGCGCTGGCCTTCGCCCGCCAGGGTGCGGAGGTGGTGCTCTCGGACATCAACCTCGATTCCGCCAAGGAGACCGTGGAACTCATTGCGCGCGAAGGCGGTACGGCGCACGCGTACCAGCTGGACGTATCCTCCGAGGCCGCGGTCACCGAACACGCCGCCGCGGTGATCGCCGCGCACGGGGTGCCGGACATCCTGATCAACAATGCGGGCATCGGGCAGGCAGGCGATTTCTTCGACACGCCCGCCACGGAATTCGATCGCGTGCTCAATATCAATCTCTACGGCGTGATCAATGGCTGCCGCACCTTCGGTAAGGCCATGGCCGATCGCGGGCTCGGCGGGCATATCGTCAATCTGTCGTCGATGGCCGCCTATACGCCGCAGCGCGGTTTCTCGGCGTACTCGACGAGTAAGTCGGCGGTATTCATGTTCTCCGACTGCCTGCGTGCGGAATTGTCCGGCAAGGGTATCGGCGTGCATACCATCTGCCCCGGTATCGTGCACACCAATATCGTTGCCAACACTCGTTTCTCGGGCGTCTCGGCCGAGGTCGAGGCCGCCAAGCAGGAGCGCTTCGACAAGCTGTACGCGGCCCGCCGCTACGGTCCGGAGAAGGTCGCGGCGCAGATCCTCAAGGCCGTGGAGCAGAACCGCGACGTGGTGCCGGTGACCCCGGAAGCCTGGTTGCAGTACCGCTTCAACCGCTTCGCCCCGGCCGTGGCGCGGTTCTTCGCGGCGCGCGTGAAGCTCACGTAACACGAAATAAGCATGTGCCCCTCGCGGATATCCGCGGGGGGCTTTTTCGTGTCCCGAAATTGCGTGTACCCAGCAGCGCGGGCGTTCACACCCATTCCCATTCCCCGAATTGCGGGGTCTGTCGAGCCGTCTTGCGGCGCTGTAGTTTTCAATTACAACAAATGACACCGGGGAGGGGAATCGCAATGCATGGGATCATTGCCTGCATCATTTTCGTGGCTTTGGCGGTGCCGGTCGCGGTGTTGATCTGGTCGAGCAATCGCGCGGAGATCAAGACTCGGGGCCGCCGCAATCGGAGTTCGAGCTACCGCTACGGCAGCAAATACGGCGGCAGCGGCAGCAGCGGTTCGGCAAGCTGCGGCGGCGGCGGTTGCGGCGGCGGGCACGGTCATGGCGGCTGCGGTGGCGGTAGCGGGTGCGGTGGCGGCGGTTGCGGCGGTGGGGGCGGCTGCGGTGGGGGCGGCGGCGGAAGTTGAGCTATCGATTGCGGCGCTGCGGATTTCAGGCTTCGGCCCGCAGCGCCGCTTCGATGAGATCGACCCGCTCACCCGGGACGCCCCACGGGTCATCCACTCCCACAACGGTATCCAGGTCCCACAGCACGCACTTCTCGTCCGGCTGCGCCACCATGCTCCAGGCGACCACGGTGCGGCCGAGCTGATCGGACATCGGATCATCCGGATTGCCCGAGCTCTCACCGGCCGGGAAGTGGTGCAGGAAGCGGCCGTACGCGCTGTCACAGAAGCGCTGATAGCGCATGGTGCACAGAATGAGTCCGTGCCATGCCTCATCGACCGCGAACGACGGCATTCCGATCACCTGTCCGTCCCGCATGGCCGCCCCGCAGCAGCGAAGCCATTGCCGCAGACCGGTTTCCACCAGATCGCGGGGCTGCCAGGGGCAGGTCTTGTAGACGGCTTCGGGGAGCACCAGGTCCCGCACCGCGTTATTGATCCGGTCGACCCCGAGTGGCCGGAAACGTTGCAGCATCATGATTCACGGTACTTCGAGAAGTCGGGGACGCACATGGCGGTGATTCTGGGGGCTGCCGGAACGGCGAACCGCCGGGCATGGCTGCCCGGCGGTATCGGCTCAGTTGGCGGTTTCGACGTCCCGGTTCTGACCCCGGGTGGCGCGCAGGCTGGTGAAGGTCACCGTCGCCAGCACCACCACGATCACCACGAGCGACGCAGCGGTCGGGATGGTCGGCACACCGCTCCAGACGCCGTGCGCCCAGTGCAGCACCAGCTTCACGCCGATGAAGGCGAGAATGGCGGCCAGGCCGTAGGCCAGGTGCACCAGTCGCGAGAGCGCGGCGTGCAGCACGAAATACAGTGCGCGCAAACCGAGTAGCGCGAAGGCGTTGGTGGCGAACACCAGGAACGGGTCACCGGTGACGCCGTACACGGCGGGCACGGAGTCGACGGCGAATACCAGGTCGGTGACGATCACGGCGGCGACGACCAGCGCCAGCGGGGTGAGGGCGCGGCGTCCGGCCTCGATCACGGTCATCTTGGTGCCGCGGTAGTCATCGGTGACGGGCATGAACCGGCGCATCAGCTTCACCGATTTCATGGACGAGACATCGACTTCCTGATCATGCCCGCCCGCCGCGTCGGCCAGCAGTTTCACCGCGGTGACCAGCAGAATCAGACCGAACAGCAGGAACGCCCAGTCCAGCGTGGCCAGGGCGGCCGCGCCGAGTGCGATGAAGATGCCGCGCAGGACCAGCGCGCCGGCGATGCCGTAGAGCAACACCCGCTGTGCCAGCGCCACCGGAACCGCGAAGGCGGACAGCAGCAGCATGAACACGAAGAGGTTGTCGACCGAGAGCGATTTCTCCAGCAGATAACCGGTGAAGAACTCCAGTCCGGTCTCATTGCCGTTGCGCACCCACAGGAAGATGCCGAAGGCCACCGGCAGGGCGATGTAGAAGACCGTCCACCCGATCGCCTCGCGCATCGAAACCTCGTGCGGGCGGCGGGTTATCGCGAAATCCAGGACCAGCAGCGCCAGCACCACACCGATGGTGCTCGCCCACAACCAGGGCGTTCCGATGGATTCGATGGCGGCGGGGCTCGCCAGGAATGATAGATCAGTACTCATAGGACCTCCTCGGGCAGGAAAAACCGCCTGAGGTCTCCTTCACCCGTGTCCATGGGCAACCACCCGGGGATCACGATGGCGCGATCCGTACTGACCGGAATGATTCTTGGGAAGTACTCCCCTCGTCCGCAGAGGATAGCGGATCTGTAACTCACCTGTCCAACACGCCGCGCCGTGGTCTCGCTCACCCCGGCGCGGCTTTTATGCCTCTACCTGGGGCTGAGCACCACGACGGCGATCTGCCGGGAAGTCTTCTTCTGATATTCCGCGTATCGCCCGCCATTGACCTTGTCGACCAGGGCGAAGCGGCGCGCGTACTCCGGGTCATCCGGATAGGTCGGCGTGGCGGTCACCTGAATCTTGGTGGTCCCCACCTGGATCTCGCAGTCCGGCTTGGCCTTCACATTGGCCAGCCAGCCCGGCGGCCGCGACGATCCACCATTGGAGGCCGTCACCAAGTAATCCTTGCCGTCCTTGGCGTAGGTGAGCGCCGAGGTCCGCGGCTGCCCCGTCTTGCGCCCGACGGTCCGCAACAACAGCGTCGGATTCCCGAACAGCAGCCGATGCCCGACCAGCCCGCCGCTCTTCTCATAGATCCACTGATGCCCACGTAGCACATTCACGAACAGATTCGCCATGACTTCCTCCCGCTGAGTGGTAACGCCACCCTATGCGCTTCACGATCTGCTCACGAAGCCGCCACTACGGTTGCCTCGCTCGCAACACCGGGAGCCCCAACTCCCCTACACACCACCAGGATTCACATGAACCCCACCCAGCTGGCCACCCCCGTCAAAGAACGCAACCCCGTCCTGGTCTGGCTGGTCTGGCCCCTGATCACCCTGGGCATCTACTTCTTCGTCTGGTACTACAAGATCCACAAGGAGATGGCCGAACTCCGCCGCGATCCCGACGCCCCGGTAGCAGGCCCCCTCCTGGTCATGATCTTCCTGTCCTGGACCGGCATCGCCTTCCTGATCAGCTTCTGGCGCACAGGCGACCGCATCAAAGCTTCCCAAGAGGCCGCAGACCTCGAGGGCACCTGCAACCCCCTCCTCGGCTTCCTCCTGAACTTCGTCTTCGGCCTCGGCATCCTCTACTACCAGCTCGAACTCAACAAGATCCCCGCCCGCTTCGCCCAGTAGCAGACCCGTTCTCCCCGTACCACTTTCAGGAAAACGAATCCCCCGTCGACACCGTCGGCGGGGGATTTCCACATCAACCTACGACACCGTAGCCCCCAACTAGGCATCCCCCACCGGGTCGGGGTAACATCGCGAGGCCCGCAGCTCCCCGCAGCGGTCAGGGGCGGTAGCTCAGTCGGTTAGAGCCGTGGACTCATAATCCATTGGTCGCGGGTTCGAGCCCCGCCCGCCCCACTCGGATCGCATCTCATGCGCCGGCCCGGTCGGCAGCGAGTTGGCCTGCCAGTTCCCAGGTGCGGCGTTCATCTTCGGGGCTGCCCAGATCGGTACTGGTGATGACTACTTCGGTGGCTCCGGCTTCGAAATAGCGGTGGATTCCGGCGGCTACGGTTTCCTCGTCGCCGATCAGGGCCAGGTCTGCGGCGCGGGATGCGCCCTCCAAGTTGATTACTCGGCTGTAGGAGGGGACCTGTTCGTAGAAGGACAGTTGGTCGAGGGCGTGGGCGCGGACCGCCTCGATGTCGGCGGTGACCACGGCTGGGACGAAGGCGACCACGCGGGGTTTGGTGGCCGATGCGCGGGTGACCGCCGGGACGATATGGGTGGTCAGGGTTTTCGGACCGGCCAGGTAGGGGAGGATGCCGTCGGCGAGTTCGCCGCTGACGGATAGCGCCTGCGGGCCCATTGCGGCCACCAGCACGGGGGGCCGGGGTTGAGCGCCGGGGACTGCCGTTGGCAGGGTCGGTGTGACGGTCAGCAGTTCGCCGTGGAAATCGGCCGTGCCGGTCTCGAGTAATTGCAGTGTCGCGGTGAGGAATTCACGCAGACGAGCGATGGGACGGTCGAATGGCGTTCCGAACGCGCCGGCGACGAGGGTCGAACCCACGGCCAATCCGAGGTGGTAGCGGCCATGTGTCGCGGCCTGCGCGGTTTGGGCCTGTGCGGCCACGTTCACCGGGTGGCGGCCGATGACGGGAATGGCCGAGGTTCCTACCTGGAGGCCGGGGACTTCGCGGCCCACGATCGCGGCCAGGGCCGGTGAGTCGTAGTCCATTCGTTGGCCGAACCAGGCGGATTTCAGGCCGAGGTCGTGGGCTGTTCGGGCCTTTGCCACAATGGCGTCGACGTAGTTCTCCACGTTCGTGGCGGCCAGCGCGATTCCGATGGTCATGCCATGGCCAACCCGCGTGCGGTACCGGCTGTTCCCGCGAGCCTGTATTGAAATCACTTTGAGCACAATGCTTTTCGGGAACTCGCAACCGTGGGCAAATACTAAGTCCACGTGATTTCTCCGACCTCTGGAGTGATTCGAGGTCAACCCGCGCGGGTCGCGATTCCGGGGTAGTTCAGCACAAGGCCGGAGGCGTCGTAGATCAGGGTGCCGGTGAAGTCGAAGGTGGGGGCGGCGTATTCGTAGCGGTGGTGCCCGTCGGAATCCGGGATGCGGCGGTAGTGCTGCTCCAAGCGATCGACCGTGAGGTCGGTGGCGCGGATATAGGCCGCTGGGGCGGGTGAATTCGCGCCGACGGACAGGTTCAGCCGGTGGATGGGGAAAGCGTTGGTCATGGCGGAGGATTCGAGGTCTATGTCGAGGCAACCGTCGAGATGCGGTGCGGGGGCGCCGTTCACGAGCCAGTGCGCGGTGCCGTCGGTTTCGAGTTTTATCGACCGCTGGCCGGACCGGGTCCGGCTGGTGATGCGGGCCGCCCGGGTGGACCAGTCGGGCGCCAGGGCGATGCGATACTCGACGATCCAGGTTTCACCGAGTTCGATTGCGGTGGTACAGCCTTCGATCCGAAGCCCGTTCCCGAGCCGTTCGAAGTAGGCGACCTCGAAGCCGGAGCGGGCGTCGGAATGCGACCATGCCGCGGACGCGGGAGGAGGCGTGAATGTCATGGCCGCCTCCCGTCTTTCGCATCAGGATATGGCTTCGGTCATGGCCACGGCTATGGGTCCTAGCAGTGGAAGCGCGACATTCGAGAGCGCGTAGACGATCGTGTACGACATCAAAGGCGTCGCATTGCCCGCCACCTGCTGCACCGCCGTAATGCCGGGCGTCGAGCATTGCTGACCCGTGATCGCGCCCAGGGCAAGCGGCGCAGGGAGTTTCATGAACCTCCAGGCCACCACGAGCGAGATGCACGCGGGAATGGCGGTCATGAGAATGCCCGCGATCGGAAGCCCGAAGCCGAACTTCTGCACCAGGTCCACGGCTTGCGGTCCGGAGGTCAAGCCGACCACGGCGATGAACACCGAGAGCCCGAGGGTCTTGATGACATCTGCCGCGGCGGGCGCGTATTGGCCGATCTCGGGATTCCTGGAGCGGAACCACCCGAAGAGCAGACCGGTGAGCAGGCATCCGCCACCGGTGCCGAGGGTCAGCGGGATACTCCCTACCTGCACAACGATTTTGCCGATCATGAAGCCGAGCGCCACGCCCAGCGCGATGTAGATGATGTCGGCCTTGACACTCGGGTCCAGCCGATAGCCAAGCGACGGAACGACTTTGGCGAGATCTGCCTTGGAACCGGTGAGCCGCACCGTATCTCCGCGCTGCACCGCCATACTCGTATGCAGCGGCAGCTCCTTGTCCTCGCGGACCACGCCGGTGACGTACAGCCGGTTGCCGAGTTGTTTGTCGATATCGCCGAGGGTGGCGGCGGTCTGCCGGTGATCGAGCACCACCTGATCGATCTCCAGCGCGGTCTCCAGATCCGAACTGGGCACGATCTCCGGCCCGATGGCGTCCTCCGCGGGCACCATATCCGCGCGCGGCCCCACCACCAGCACCTGATCCCCGGCCCGCAGCACGACATCGTCGGCGACCGCGATCGCCTTGCCGCCCCGCAACATTCGCTCCACGGTCAAATGCCCGCCGAGATCCGCGGTTACCGTGGCGATGGTCTGCCCGGCCACCCGCCGCACTTGGAAGGCGCGCCCGATGAGATCGGGTGCGGCGGCGACCTCCGATCCATCGGAGTCGTCATCACCGCCACCGAGCTGCTTCCACAGCTTCGCCGCCTCATCACGCAGATTGATGCGCATGACGAGCGGGAACACCTGACTCGTCAGCAACACCACCACGATGAGCCCGCAGATGTACGAAATCGAGTACGCCGTACCGACATTCGCCTGCATGGCCGCGATCTCGTCGGCGGGCCGATCCAGCCGCGAGATGGCGTCGGTAGCGGTGCCGACCGCCGCCGATTCGGTGGCTCCACCCGCGAGCAGCCCGGACGCCGTCCCCGGATCGAGCTTCATGACCACCGTCGTGACCGCGGTGATCGACAGCACGCTGGCGACCTCGATCAGCGTGAAAGTGCCGTACTTCAAGCTCTTTCGGTTCAGGCTGCCGAAGAATGTCGGCCCGGAGATATAGCCGAGCGTGAAGATGAACAGCGCGAAGGCGATATTCTTCACCTGCGCGTTCACCGTGATGTGCCCGGCCATTCCGACGAAGATCGCCACGATCAGGGTTCCGGCCACACCGCCCAGCGACAGTTTCCAGATCCTGATCTTGCCGATCGCGTAACCCAGTGCCAGGCAGAGGAATAGCGCGGCCTCGGGGGTCTCCTGCAGGAACCTTTTTATCGCATCCATGAAACCGTCCTCGATCGAAGCGAGCCGGATCAGCGAGTCTTGGTGCGGTTCTGAAACTCCGAGTGGTACTCATCCATGATCTGCCGCAGCCACTGCCCGATCTGCGCGTAGCTGTCCTGCCGGAGGTTGGCCATCGAGACGCGCACCGACCATTGCGGTCCGTCGAACCCGCCGCCGTTGAGCAGCACGATCGACCCCTGTTCGGCCAGCCGGAATACCGGATCGACCGGTTCGTGCTCGGTTTGCAGCCACTGCGCGAACTCCGCGCTCCAATGCTGTTTCACCCACACCATCAGATCGAGTTCGACGTAGTAGTTGGCCGCGTTGGGATCCTGCGGCACCGGCACCTGGAGACTCTCGGCGAGCGTCTGCAACCGGCGGGCGATGATCGCCTCGCAGTTCTGCTTGTGCCGCGCGTCCTTATCGAGCAGATCCGCGAGCGAGAACAGTGCCATCTGAACCTGTTGCGGTGTGGACAGTCCGGCGGTGTGATTGAGCGCCACATCCCGTGAATCCGCCACCATGCGGTCGATGAATTTCAGTTTCTCCGGTTGCAGCGCGATGGTGGAATACCGTTTGGTCAGCGCATCCCGCTGTGCGGTGGGCAAATTCGCGATGCGCGGGTCGAAGATATTGTCCTTGGCCACCGCGATGACGCCCAAACGCCAACCGGTGCAGCCGAAATACTTGCTGAACGAGTAGACGCCGATGGTATTCGCCGCGGCGATCGACATCAGCGATTGGAAGCCTTCGACGAACGTCCCGTACACATCATCGGTGATGATGGTGAGGTTCGGATTCTCCTTCGCCGCGATCTGCTTGATGCGTTCCAGCGTCGCCGAATCCAGCATCACAGACGGTGGATTCGAGGGATTCACCAGAAACAGCGCCTTGACGCTGGGATCGGCGAGCTTCTCGATTTCGGAGGCCGGGTACTGCCAGGTATGCATTCCATCCGGCGCGTTCTTCGACGCCTGCACCTCGACCACATCGAACTGATATCGCTCCAGATGCGGAATTTCCAGGTACGGCGTGAAGATCGGCGTCATGATCGCGATCCGATCACCGGGCGCGAGAATGCCATTGACCACGCAACTGTCGAACAGATAGCACATGGCGGCGGTGCCGCCCTCGGTGGCGAACAGATCCCAGCCGCCCGCGGGCGCACCGCCCATCGCCTGGTCGAGGTACGCGTGCACCACCTGTTCGATATGCGTGAGCATGCGATCCGGGACCGGATAGTGGTCGCCGTGGATAGCGTCGGCCAGTTCCCCCACCCAGGCGTCGGCGTCGAATTTCAGTGTGCCGACACCGTATTCGACCGCACCGCGCAGCAGTTCCACCTCATCGCTCGCGGGTTCGGCGGCGAGGAATTGCTCGAATCGCGCTGCGATTCCAGCGGATTGCGGCATGCCGCCCAGCCCCGGAAACTCATCCCAGTCCCGGACAGCCTCGGTGACCGCGAATCGCCCGAGCAGATAGAACGCCGAGCGCGGTACGACGGAGGTCCAATTCGGATTGCCGCGGCCCGCGTTGATCATCGCGTGCGCGGTCTTGTGCATATTCTCATCGGCCAGATCGATGAGTTCGTCTTTCAGTTCGAACGGGCTGAGCCGTTCATACTTCTTCTCGGTACCGCGATCGACCTCATTGTCCACGCTCATCGTCCAACCTCTCCGTATGTCGAAGTGCGGTCGATCCGTATCCAGCGCATACCGTGACATGCGTAAATGAATGCCGACTGTCATGACACGCTATCTCGCGAGGTTCGAAATCTGGTTGTCATAGCGGTGGTGCCGCAACGCTATCGCGATACGATCCGACAGGAGAGCACAATGGCGCGGATATCCATTTTCGGGATGGTCGGCTTGGCGGCCTGTTCGGCAGTGCTGGTGGCGGGATGCGCGAATGGCTCGACCGATTCCGAGTCGGCCGCGCAATCCTCGGCCGCTTCGCAGACCGCCACGAGCGCGGCGAAGAGCACCCCCGCCCCCGGTCAGCTCCCCCGCATCACCATTCTGGCCACGGGCGGCACCATCGCGGGCAAGGCCAATGCCAACTCCGCCGTCGGCTACACCGCCGGTGAGGCGACCGCGCAGGATCTCATCGACGCGGTGCCCGGTATCGACAAGATCGCCAAGCTGGACGCGGAACAGATCGCCAATATCGGCAGCCAGGATATGAACGACGAAGTGTGGCTGACCTTGGCCAATCGGATCAATCAGATCTTCGCCGATGACAAAGCCGACGGCGTGGTGGTCACGCACGGCACCGACACCATCGAGGAGACGGCGTTCTTCCTCGATCACGTGGTCGCGAGCCCCAAACCGGTGGTGCTGGTGGGCTCCATGCGCCCCTCCACCGCATTGAGCGCCGACGGCCCGGCCAATCTCCGCTCGGCCGTCCAGGTCGCCGCCGACGCCGATGCTCGCGACCGCGGCACCATGGTCGTCCTCAACGACACCATCCACGGCGCGAAGGATGTCACCAAAACCAACACCACCAGCGTGCAGACCTTCGTCTCGCCGAACACCGGCCCGCTCGGCCACGTCGACGCCGCCGCAGTGACCTTCGCCGGGCCCGCCTCCTCGCACCCGCGCCTGACCTTCCCGGTCCCGGGCAAATCCCCCCTCCCCCAGGTCGCCATCGTCTACTCACACGCGGGCATGGACGCCACCCAGGTAAACGACGCCCTCGGCCACGGCGCGCAGGGCATAGTCCTGGCGGGCGTCGGCGACGGCAATACCGCCAAGCCCGTAGTAGCCGCCCTCAGCGCCGCCGCGGGCAAGGGCGTCCTCGTAATCCGTTCCAGCCGAGTCGGTTCCGGCAGCGTGGTCCGCAACGCCGAACTCAATGACGACGAACTCGGCACCATCTCCGCCCTGGACCTGAACCCCGCCAAGGCCCGCATCCTCACCCAACTCCTGCTCGCCAACGGCATCACCGACAAGGCAAAAGTCCAGCAGGACTTCGCCGATTGCTGATCACCGCCATTGAGTAGTTACCCCGTGTCGCGAGCGCGGACCGGCGACAAGGATGGAAGCTGTTCGCGGACACACCGATTGCGGGGGTTGTGATGGAAGAGGATGCGGGGCGGCGGCCGAAGGGGCTGGGGAAGCGGGCCTGGGTGGTCACCCAGTTCGTGCGGCGGATTCTGCGGGCGCTGGCCTGGTCGAATTTCGTGCGGGTGACCGTGATCGGACGGGAGCTGGTGCCCAAGACCGGACCGGTGATCATCGCCAGTAATCACATTTCCATGTTGGACGCGGTGTTCCTGTGGGGTGCGCTGCGGCGGCGCGCGGTGGCGATTGCCATGGCGGAGTTGTGGACCTGGCCGGTGGTGGGGTGGCTGGTGCGGCGGCTGGGGCAGATTCCGGTGGTGCGCAAGGACAGTGGGTCGGGGCGGAGTGCGCTGGAGCGAGCGGAGCAGGTGCTGCGGTACGGCGGGGTGTTGATCATCTATCCGGAGGGGCGGTTGGTGGCGGCCGGGGAGGATGAGCCGTACAAGCCCGGGGTGGCGAAACTGGCGCTCGCGACCGGGGTTCCGATCATTCCGGTGGGGACGAGTGGCACCGATCGGGTGCTGCCGATGCGGCGGCTACGCGGGGACGGGCCGAAGTTCGATCGATCGCAGCAGGTCACAATCCATTTCGGGTCCCCGGTCGACCCGGCCGAGTTCGACGATCCGGAGAAGTTGCTGGATCATCTGCGGCAGCGGATCGAGGGCCTGAAGCAGTGAGACCAAATCGCAGACCGTTCGGTATCGAACAAAGGTTCGACTCGAGGTAATCTCTCGGGCCATGCCGGAACTGTCCAGACGCGATTGGGCGACGATGAATCTCGAGCAGGTGCGGCGGCAACTGCTCGATGCCGCCGCGTTCGGCAAGTACCTCACCCCCGAGCAGCTCGAACACGCCGCCGGGAAGATCGGTGAGGGACTGCGGGTCTTCAAGGAGGAGACCGAGCCACCGCGCGGACCGGGCATGTGAACCCGAGCGGGCATGAAAAAGGCCGGTACCGCGCGGGCACCGGCCTCGGATCAGCTGTCCACGTGTACGTGTGGTCGCTGCGAGCGCCGCGGTACCGCGCGCCGCAGGATCTCCCGCGTCACCGGCGCCACCTCGCCCTCACCGAAGAACATGAAGCGCACCAGATTGGTGAGCGGATTGCCTTCGGTCCATTCGAAATACACATGCGGCGGTGTACCGGTGCGATCGCGGATCGCCAGCAGAATCGCCGCGATGGAGTTCGGCACGGCCGCCGCCTCCACCGAAAGGATGTGGTACTGATCCACTTCCACATCGGTGACCAGCAGTTCGGTGCTGAACTCCGAAGGGTCCTTGACGATCACCTCGAGGAACAGGATCGGATCATCCTCCGGAATATGGCTTTCCCGGCGCTGATCGGCTTCCTTCTCCGCGTACTCCTGCGGCTCCCGCTTATCGATATCGTGCGTGACGATCCGGACTTCACCGCGCGCGGCCAGCAGGTCGATCATCTCCGCCGCCCGCTCATCGAATGTGACTGTCACGGCCCGCAATTCGAAGGCCCGGCGGAAGCGCGAGGCGAACGAGACCACCAGCGTCGCCACGATGAACAGCAGCGCCAGCTGCGCGCCCTCGGGCTTCTCGATGACATTGTCGATCGTGGTGTACACGAAGATCGCGGACACCACGCCGAACGACACCACCCGCGACCGCTGCCCCTGCCGCGCCGCCGACAGCGTCACCGCGACGGCCGCGGAGGTGATCAGCACCAGCACACCGGTCGCGTACGCCGCGCCCTGCGCGTCGACGCTGGCATCGAAATACCAGGTGATACCGAAGGCGATCGCGGCGAAAACCAGTACCAGCGGCCGAATCTGACGCGCCCACTCCGGTGCCATGCCGAAGCGCGGCAGGTACCGCGGCACCAGGTTCAGCAGTCCGGCCATGGCGGACGCGCCCGCGAACCACAGAATGGCGATGGTGCTGATGTCGTAGACGGTGCCGAAGGTATTGCCGAGCTGTTCATGCGCGAGATACGCCAGCGCGCGGCCGTTCGCCGGTCCGCCCGCTTTGAACGCGTCCTCCGGAATCAGCACGGTGGTAATGAAACTGGTGACGATGAGGAAGCCGCTCATGATGAGCGCGGCGGTGGTCAGCAGTTTGCGCGCGCCGAGGATGCGGGCGCGCGGATGCTCCTCGGTGTCCTCCGGACAGCCCTTGATCTGCGGCATGACCGCCACACCGGTCTCGAATCCGGACAGGCCCAGCGCCAGCTTCGGAAACACCAGCAGCGCAACGCCGATCATGGCGATCGGACTGCCGTGTTCGGCGGTGAGCGCATGTCCCCAGTCGGTGACCATGGACCCGTGCTGGATCACCGCCACCACACCGCGAATGGCGACAACCAGATTCAGCGACAGATACACGCCCACGAGTACGACGGCGATCCCGATGGCCTCGCTGAACCCCTTGAGGAACACCGCCGCCAACAATGCCAGCAGCACCAGCGTGATGAGCACGTTATGCCCGTGCAGCGCATCGGGCATGAGCGGATTCTCGACGATATGCGCCGCGCCGTCGGCCGCCGACAGCGTCATGGTGATGGTGAAGTCGGTGGCCGCGAAGCCCAGCAGCACCAGAATCAGCAGTTTGCCCCACCAGTTCGGCAGGAATTTGGCGAGCATGGCGATGGATCCGCCGCCGTGCGGACTCTCCTTGGCGACCCGGCGGTACACCGGCAGCGCGCCCAGCAGCGTCAGCGCCACCAGGACCAGGGTGGCCAGCGGCGACAGCACGCCCGCGGCCAGCGCCGCGATTCCGGGTTGATACCCGAGCGTCGAGAAATAGTCGACACCGGTCAGGCACATGACCTTCCACCAGGAATGCTGATGTTCCTTGGGCGCGCGTTTGGCCATGGGTCCGGGTATTTGGGAGTGTTGCTCCCCCGCGTCCTCCAGCAGCCAGGCCGCGAATCGCGTGCGTAGCGCAGGCTCGGTCGTGGTCAAGAGAGTCCTCCCCGGAACCCGTGTGTCCGGTTTCCCGGAATCAGCCGAAATGTCGTGGCCAATGTACTCACGGCGTGCCGACGACGGACACACCCCGCGCCGCGAGTCGCGCGGGGCGCTGTGCTAGCCGGGAAGACCCCCGGCAAGACCGGAGAGAGCTAGCCGGGAAGGGGCAGGGATCTAGCCCAGATACACCATGACGGCATTGGTGAGCGCCGTCGCCAATCGGGCACGCCCGTCCGGGGATTCGAGGATTGCCGCATCGCCCGGATCGCGCATATTGCCGCATTCGACCAACGCCGCCGGGCGTTCGGCGAGATTGAGCCCCGCGAGGTCCGCGCGCGGGTTCATCCCGTTCGAGCCGACATAGGTGGAGGGCGTGAAACCGGCCCCGACCAGCCCGTCGCGCAACGTGGTCGCCAACCGGCTGGACGGCTCGCCCTGCGAATCATTCACCGCGGGAGAGGAATAGGCCACGTGGAAACCGTGCGCACCGGCGGGCGCGCCATCGGCGTGAATGGAGACCACGGCCGCCGCGTTCACCCGCTGTCCGAGGGTGCCGCGCTCATCGACGCAGGGTCCGACGCCAGTGTCATTATCGCGGCTCATCACCACGCGAATCCCGCGCTGGCTGAGCAGATCCCGCATGCGCAGCGCCACATCGAAGTTGAATTCGTGCTCGGTGTAACCGTCATTGCCATTGGTGCCGGTGGTGTTGCATGCCTTCATCCCGCCGCGCCCGTCGGGCACCTGGGCATTGATCTCATCGGTATGCGAAGCGCCGCCGCCATTGTGGCCGGGATCGAGCACCACCACGCGTTCGGCGATCGGGAAGATCGGCAGCGCGGGCAGATCCGCCATCGGGCGATGCTGTCCGGGAACGGCCGCCGCCCCGGTACCTCCCGCCGCGATCAGCAGAGCACCGGAAATGGCCGCCAGAGCTTTCCAAGGTCGCTTGCGCACCCGGCCCACCATACGGGCCGAAGCGCGCGGCGTTAAGTCACTCCTCGAGCTTGCGGAGCAGTTCGGCGAGTGTGCGCAGTTCGTCCGGGGTGAGCGCGGCGGCCGCCGCCGGCGCGGGATCGGGCGTGGCGAGCGCGTCCAGCACCAGCTCGCGTCCGGCCGGGGTGAGCGAGACCAGTTTGACCCGCCGATTACCGGGATCGACCTCGCGCACCACCAGGCCGCGCTCCTCGAGATCATTGACGTTGACGGTCGCCGCGGGCGCGTCCATGGTGGCGGCGTGCGCGAGTTCCTTGACCGACAGCGGTCCCGGCAGCAGCCGCTTCATAATGCGAAACCTGCTGAACGGCAACCCGGTTCGCTCGACAACGGCGCGTTTCCAGCCGTCCCGGGAGTCCATCACCAGGTGGGTCAGCTGCCGCCAGACCTCATCGGGGGTGGGCGTGTCAGACATGTGCGGGGACCTTCTGTTCGAGCAGGGGTGCGACGCGGTCGCGGGTGCGGTACGCCCACGAGGTGTTCGCGGCCACGCCGAGCATGGGCACGGTGACCGCGAGCGCGGCAATGGTCCACCACAGCCCCGCTCCGGTGAGCGCACCACACAGTGCCACACCGAGGCTGACGCCGACCTGACGGCTGGTGGAGGCGACCGCCGCGGCGGCCCCGGCGCGATCGAGCGGCATACCGCTGACCGCGGCGGTGGTGATGGGCGCGTTGACCATGCCGAAGCCGATGCCGAACACCGCGAACATGATGATCAGCTGCCACTGCGGGGTGGCCGGGGCCAGCCGGGTCAGGGCTACCGACGCGATCGCCATCAGCGTGCCCGCGATGACCAGGGACGGCCGGGTGCCGTAGCGGCCGACCATGCGCCCGGAGATGGGCGAGAAGATCAGCATGCCGATCGCCATGGGCAGGTACAGCAGACCGGTGTGCACGGCCGAGAACTCCCGTGTCCCTTGCAGATACAGCGAGATATCGAACAGGAACGCGCCCAGCGCCGCGAACGCGCACACCGCGGTGATGGTGGCCGAGGCGAACGGGAAGCTGCGGAAGAAGCGCAGATCGATGAAGGGCGTGGGATGCCGCGACTCATGCCAGAGGAATCCGGCCAGCGCGGCGGCGGTGAACACGAAGATGACGGGTTTGTGCTCGATCAGCCCGAACACCAGGGTGAACATGAAGGCGATGGCCAAAAGTTGTCCGGCCCAATCCATTCCGCGCGGCTGACTGGATTTGGATTCGGGCACGAAGAGGGTGGTGAGCACCAGGGCGACGGCCACGATGGGCAGGTTGATCCAGAACACCGACTGCCAGCCGAGCGAATCGATGAGCAGTCCGCCGACCAGCGGTCCCATGGCGGTCGAGATGCCGACCACCGCACCCCAGACGCCAACGGCGCGTGCGCGTTCCATGCGGCCGGTGAAGACGGTGGTGATGATCGACATGGCCACCGGATTCAGCATGGAACCGCCGATGGCCTGCAAAAACCTTGCGCCGATGAGGATTTCGATGGTGGGCGCGAGGCTGCACAGCAGTGAGCCGAGCGCGAAGGTGAGCAGGCCGATGCGGAATACGCGCTTGCGGCCGATGCGGTCGGCCATGGCGCCGGACAGCATGAGCAGGCTGGCCAGGGTGAGGGTGTAGATGTCGACGATCCACTGCAACCGGGTGAGCGGTGCGCCGAGATCGGACTGGATGGTGGGGATGGCGACGTTCACGATCGTCGCGTCCATGGAGGAGATCAGCAGGCTGAGGCAACAGGTGATCAGGATGAGCGTCTTGCGCTCTTTACCGAGTTCCCCAATAGCTGTATTCACACAACGATTGTGAAACTAAAACTATTCGATGGCAATAGCTGTGTGCCAGGTCACCGCTGAGGTGCGGGTCCGCCCGCCGGACCGGGCTGGCCGGGCAACATTCCAGCCAGGCCGGGCATCGCCGCGGGAAGACCAGGAACCGAGTCGAAGAAGTCGGCCAGCGGGGCGAGCGTCCCGCCCAGCGGTGCCAGGAAACCCGGCACCGGGCCGAGGACACCGGACAGGGTCTCCAGCACATTGGTGAGCGGTCCGAGTTCTCCGGCTTCGGCCGCGAGCACATCCTCGGTCTGCTCGGCGGCGGTGCCGTAGGTGTGCGCGGTGACGGTGAAACCCGAACCGAAGGAGGCCGAGGCGACTTCCGGAACGCCCGTATCCGCCCAGCCCCATTTGGTGCCCTTGATATGCGGCAGCCGCGAGGTGCCCCAATCCTGTGTGGTGCCATCGGCGGCGACCGTACTGGCCTGCTCCATCCAGTCGAGGATGGGACTGTCCGGATCATTGCGGACCTTGGCCAATAGGAAGTCGGCCATATCGGCGGTGCTGGTGGAGGACATGCCCCAGTCCGCGCCGCCGTGCGTGGCGGGGAGTTCGTATTCGGCGGCGACCGCGTCGATGGCTCCGGGGTATTTGGCCGCCATGGCATCGGCGGCGGCATCGTCGGAGTAGCGAATCATGCGCTCCCCCAACTCTTTATCCTGCGGAGAACCGTCGCCGTGCCGGAGCGCGTAATCGGCAAGGTAGAGCTTGGCGATGGACAGGCCGCCGCGCGATTCGGTTTCGTTCTCGGTGCCCCACTTCATGCCCGGCACGATCGAGCGCAGTGAGATCGACGTGCGCGGGGGCACCTGCCGATGTTCGCCCGGCTGGGGTTCGTGCGGTTTCGGCTCCTGCGCCGCCGCCGGGGCCGAACATACGCAGACGCCCACCGCGACCGCACCGATCAGCCCTGTCCAGTAGCCCATCGCAACCTCCGCGTCGAGCCCCGCCCATCGTCCAGCTTGCCCGCCGCGGCCCCTGGGAACTGGGAAAACGCTCCCGACACGCCGACCGCCGGGGCCGACCGCGGCGCTCTGGCGGCGATCGACCCCGGCACACGGTCCGAATAAACGGCCCCGGCGCTAAGCGATCAGACGGTGAGGATGGTGCGCCCTGCCGCCGCCCGGGATTCGATGGCGGTGTGCGCGGCGGCGGCATCCGCCAGGGCGAACCGCTGCCCGATGACGACCTCCAGGCGACCGGCGGCGGCTTCGGCCTGAACGCGGTCGTGCAGTGCGACCCAGTCGGTGCCCGCGGCGGTGATATCGAAGAGGGTGAGCACCGTGATATCGCGCGCCGCGGCGGCTTCGCTGTCGACAGCCGCGAATCCGCCTGCCGCATTGCCGTATCCGAGCAGGCGTCCACCGGGGACCAGGGCAGCCACGCTGTCTCCGCCGATCCGCCCGCCCGCGCCGTCGAGCACCGCGTGCACGCCGCCGGTGATTTCCCGGACCTGATCGACCCAGTCCGGCCGGGAGTAGTCGACGACCGCTTCGGCCCCGAGTCGTTGCGCCAGTGCGAGTTTCGCCTCACCGCGCGCCGCGGCGATGACGCGGGCCCCCGCCGTGCGGGCGAGCTGGATCAGCAGGGTGCCCAATCCGCCTGCGGCAGCGGTGATCAGGACCCATTCGCCCGCGCGCAGGTCGGCGCGATCGGCCACGGCCAACGCGGTGCGACCGTCATGCACCAGGGCCACCGCCTGATCCAGGGTCAGATCCTCGGGGACGATCGACAGGGTGTCGGCCTTGGCCAGCACCTTCTCGGCGTAGCCGCCGGTCGGTGTGCCGCTGCCGATTCCGCTGTCGGCGGTGGGGGTGGCGACTCGGCGGCCGATCCATTGCGCGTCGACGCCGGGGCCCACCGATTCCACCACGCCGGACACCGCTCCGCCGGGGACGAACGGCGGGTGCACCGGGAAGTAGTCGCGGCCGACGCCGCTGCGCAGCATGGTGTCCAGGAACATGACGTCGGCGGCGGCCACCGCGACCACCACTTCACCGGCTCCCGCCACCGGATCGGGCACCTCATTCACCGCCAGCACTTCCGGATCTCCGAATGCCTTGGCCTCGACAACGCGCATCGCCCTAACCTTCCCGCCGTACCGGATAACTGACACCAGCCTCCAACCTCGACAATGGTTGAGGTCAAGCGCCGCGACCGGAATTCGCGCAATCGCCGGTGTGATGCGCACGACAGCGCGCCGAATTCGATGCCCCGGTCGCGGCCGTACCGGCACACACGCGCCCCGCCGATCGTCCGGTCGCGAGTAGACCGGATCGCAGGACATTCGACCGCTGCCGGACCGTCTCCAGTTGAACATTTCCGGCCAATTTCGGTCGGGCCGTGTGTGTTTGCCGTGGTGTGACTGCGTGCCCGGATGGTGCGGCGATCGCGGCAGCTCACCATCACCGCGCGCGGCCGTTCCGGTGGTACGGGCGTGAGCAGGTCGAAAACTGATTCTGTACAGCGGATTACGTCCCGGCGACGGTGGTCCCAACTGACGGGATAGCGCGTTGCCTGGGCGTTCGCGCTCGGGTAGCGCCGGACATGCCGGACGCATATGCTCGTCCGCTAGATCCGAATCCGCTTGCCGGTGCACATATTTGGCGTGCTCCGCCATCGAGCGGATGCGGTCGCATCGTGGAACTCGCCCCGGTGCACATGCGTGCGGAAGTGCAAAGCTTGTCGGAGTCATCGAATCCCGGGGGATCATCGAATCCCAGGGGCGGGGAGCCGGATACCGTCGACGGTGCACGGCTGCCGTTCGGGACGCTGCTGGGATGTGCCGCGGTGACCGCGATCGCGGTGGGCGGCACGGTATTCGCGGCCCCGGACGATATGCGGATCGCGGTCGGAATCGGCGGCGGTATCGCGGCGGTGCTGCTGTGCGCGGCGATCACCGCGGCGGCCTATTTCCGGTCCCTGGCCGGGCGTGCGGGTCAGGTGGGCGATACCCGGGCCGGGCACGCCGAGGCGCGGACCGCGGCGGTCATCGCCGAGGCGGAGGCGCGACTCGCGGACGGGCAGCAGCGAATTCAATCGCTCACCGAGGCGGTCGCGGCCAAGACGCGTGAGGCCAAGGAGAGTGAGAATCGGCGCGCGGCGGCCATGGCGGCGTTCGCGGGCGCGGCCGGTCGTATGCAGGCGATGAGCACCTCCATGCTCGCCGAACTGCGCGAGATGGAGCATCGGCACGCCGATCCCAAGGTGCTGGCCGATCTGCTCGAGCTCGATCATCGCACCGCGCAGGCGGGTCGGCTCGCCGACAGCGTCGCGGTATTGAGTGGTGCGCGTTCCGGGCGGCGCTGGGCCAAACCCATTGCCATGGAATCGATTCTGCGCGGGGCCATGGGCCGCGTCGCGGGTTACCAGCGCATCCGGTTGCGGGCGGTCACCGATATCGCCGTCGCCGGGCACGCCGCCGAGGGCGTCATGCACGCGCTGGCCGAACTCCTCGACAATGCCTGCAATTTCTCGCCGCCGACCACCGAGGTGCACGTCTACGCCGCGGAAGTCCCCGCGGGCGTGGTGATCACCATCGAGGACAGCGGCCTGGTCATGAGTGAATCCGCCCTGCGCCGCGCCGAAGCCACCGTCTCCGGCAAATCCAATCCCTCGGGCCTGGGCAACCCCGGCTCCAATCCCGCGGCGGCCCCGGGTATCTCGGACCTCTCCTCTCTCTCCGGCACCCGCCTGGGCCTGGCCGTGGTCGGCTACCTGGCTCGCAAACACGACCTGACCGTCTCCTACCGCCCCTCCGCCATCGGCGGCACCGCGGTGGTAGTGGTCGTCCCCCGCGAACTCACCACCCGCATCGACCGCACCCCCGGTGCCCTCTCCGCCATCCCCCTCCCCGCCCGTTCCCCCGCCGACCTCCCTCCCGCCTCACCCCCGCGCTCCGACACCATCCCGGCCCTCCTGACCGTGGACATCACCACCACCGCCCCACCTCAGGCAGCCCCGCGCCCCGAATCCCCGAACGCCGACCCGAACCCCACCGGCCCGATCCCCCGCCGTACCGAAATCCATTCCGGCCCAACACCGGACACGCTATCGGGCGAGCGGGCGCAACCTGCGGACAGCAGTGCCGCCGAGCAGGGCAGCACCCCGGCGGCCGCCATTTCCTCTGGCGCAATCGGATTCGCCGGGCCTGAACGCGGCGGACAACCTGCGGGCAGGCCGGGAGCACCGACTCCGGGCGCGGTGCCCAATCCCTCCCGCGCACCCGAGCCCATCGCCAACGCCAACGCAGCCAACCGGGCCCCGGGGCAGCGCACCACAGTGTCCAACCCGGGTGCTCCGTTGCCAATCCCCTCCGGCGCAGCCGAATCCGCACCTGTCGTGCGATCCGGCCAGCACACCGGCGGGCCGCCGGTCGGTTCCGTAGCCGGACAGGACAGGGCGGCGACACCGTGGTTCCGAGAGACCGCGCCGGGCCCCGACGCGGAGCGCAATAAATCCAATGCCGCTTCGCCACATACTGATTCGGTTCCCGCGCCTGCCGGTAGCGGAGTACAACCGGCAGGGTCCGGCGGCCAGCACCCCGGTCCCGTCGGTTCCGGTGGCTATCACCCCGGTGCGGCACCCGGATTCTCCGGTAGCACTTCGGTTTTGCCGGATCGCATGTTCGATTCCGGTGACAAGAGCACTGCTGTAAAGCCTTCCGCGCCTGGCGGATCAGCTCCTGCAGCCCCCGGCTCGGCAGCCCCACGCCCCTCCGGTTTGCCGCGCCGGGTGCGGGGGCAGACACTCGCGCAGGTGCATCCCGAGGGGCTGGCGGCGCCCGAAGCGCCTCCGCGCGGGGTGGCGCGGCCGGTGTCGCCGGGCGCGCTGGGGGCTTTTCAGCGAGCGGTCAACGGGCGCGAGAATGCCGGTACCGCAATACCTTTCCCGTCGGCCTTGGAGAGCGATAAATGATCCCGTCCGCCACGCAGCTGGGCTGGCTGCTGGAGCAGCTACTCACCCGTACCCCGCGCGCCAGGCATGCCCTGCTGCTGTCCGGGGACGGGTTGAAGATCTGCCACACCCCGGAGCTGGCCAATGACAGCGCCGATCAGCTGGCGGCCATCGCCGCCGGTATTCAAAGCCTTTCGCACGGTGCGTCGGTGGAGTTCGGGGATGGGCGCGGCGGTGTGCGCCAGTCCATGACCGAGTTCTACGGCGGCATCCTGTTCATCGTGGAGGCGGGGGTGGGCGCGCATATCGCGGTGGTCGCCGCCGAGGACGCCGACGCCGGACTGGTCGGCCACAATATGCGCGAACTGGTGGAACAACTGGGCGAGCACCTTGCCGCGCAGCCGCGGGTGCGCGATCCCCGGGGAGCTGGCGTGTCGTGACCAGGCCAGACGAGGATCCGGATCGGCTCTACACGCTGACCGGCGGCCGCAGCCGACCGGATTCGGATGCCTTCGATCTGGTCACCCTCGTGGTGAGCGAATGCGCTCCGGCGCCGGGCATGCAATCCGAGCATGCCGCGATTCTGGAGATCTGCCGCTCCCCCACCGCCGTGGTGGAGATCGCGGCGGAATTGCGACTACCGGTCGGCATCGCCACCATTCTGCTGTCGGATCTGCTGCACGCGGGCAAGATCACCGTGAGGCATCCGCGGTATGACCCTGCCTCGCAATGGCATTCGCTGCCCGACACCACCACCCTGGAGAAGGTGCTCGTTGGACTCCGCAATCTTTGACCCCCGGCCGTCCCGCGCCGCCGCACCCCTGCACGCCTCCGCCAGCAATGGCCTCAAGATCGTGATCGTCGGCGGTTTCGGCGTCGGCAAGACCACCATGGTGCGCGCGGTCAGCGAGATCCGGCCGCTCGATACCGAGGCCACCATGACCCAGGTGGGCGTCGGCGTCGACGATCCGGCGGGTTCGCCCGGAAAGTCCACCACCACGGTGGCTTTCGACTTCGGCCGCATCACCATCGACGCCGAACACGTGCTGTATCTGTTCGGCGCGCCCGGGCAGGAGCGGTTCTGGTTCCTGTGGGACCGGCTGTTCACCGGCGCGCTGGGCGCGATCGTGCTCGTCGATCAGCGCCGAATCTCCGACTCCTGGTACGCGATCGACCGGCTCGAACATCAGCGCACGCCGTTCATCGTGGCGTGCAACAACTTCGGCGCGGACTTCGATCCGCGCGAGGTACGCGAGGCGCTGGATCTGGATCCGCACGTCCCGCTCATCGAGTGTGATGCGCGGCAGCGTGATTCCTGTAAGCAGGTGCTGATCACCCTGGTCGAATACCTCTACACCCCGGAGACCCTGTCATGACCTCGCCCGAGCCCGCCGCCTGCCCGGTGCGGCCGGGCGTCGTACCGCTGAGCGGCCCGCGCTTCCACACCGACCCGCACCACCTCTACAACGATATGCGCCGCGAACACGGTGCGGTGGTGGCGGTGGAACTGCCCGGCGGCGTGCCCGCGTGGCTGGTCATCGGCTATCGCGAAATGCATCAGGTCACCAATAGTCCGGAGTTGTTCCCGCGCGATGTGAGCCTGTGGAATCAGTGGGGCACTATCCCCGAGGACTGGCCGCTGCTGCCGATGGTCGGGCAGCCCATGCCGTCCATCTATTTCACCGCGGGCGCGGAACATCGCCGCCATCTCGCCATGGTGGAGCCCGCGCTGGAATCGGTGGATCCGTTCGAATTGCGCAGGGTCTGTGAGAGTTTGGCCGATCGGCTGATCGACGCCTTCTGCGGGCGCGGCTCCGCCGATCTGATGGCCGAGTTCGCCGAACCGCTGCCGGTGCTGACCTTGGCCGCGCTGCTGGGTTTCCCGGATTCGGACGGCCCGCATCTGGCCTGGTCCATGAAGGTGATGGCCAATGGCGGCGCGGACGCCCAGGCCGCGCATCTGCAATTCATGGGTCATATGCAGCGCCTGGTGGCGATGAAGAAGGCCATGCCCGGTGATGATCTGACCTCGCGCATGCTGGCGTATCCGACGCCGTTCACCGATGAGGAATACATCAACGACCTGATGGCGATCACCGCCGCCGGGCATCTGACCACCTGTGACTGGCTCGGAAACTCGGTGCGGCTCATGCTCACCGACGATCGGTTCGCGGCCGCGCTGGGCGGTGGCCGCCGCAGTATCAGTCAGGCCATGAACGAGGTGCTGTGGGAGGAGTCCCCGACCTCGATTCTGGCCGGGCGCTGGGCGGCGCGCGATACCCGATTGGGCGACAAGACGATTCGCGCCGGGGATCTGCTGCTGCTGGGTCTGGCCGCGGCCAATACCGATCCGCATGTGCGCCAGCATGTTTCGGAGGGTATGCAGACCGGCAACAGCGCGCACTTCGCGTTCAGTCACGGTGAGTATCGCTGCCCGTTCCCGGCGCAGCATATCGCCGAGATCATCGCCCGGACCGGTATCGAGGTGCTGCTGGATCGGCTGCCCGATATCGATCTGAGTGTGCCCGCGCGGAACCTGATGCGCCGACCGTCTCCATTCATGCAGGGAATGTCTTCTCTCCCTGTTGTTTTCAGCCCAGTTCGTGCCGTCGGAGGTTTCCAGTGAGTTCCGCATGCCCACACGCCATCGCCATCGATCCCATGGTCGCCGATCTGACCGGTGAGACCGCGCGCCTGCGCGCGGCCGGTGCGGTGACCCGTATCGAACTGCTCGGGGTGCCCGTCTGGACCATTACCGAGCACGCCCTGGCCCGCCAGCTGCTGACCGATACCCGCCTGGTGAAGGACATCAATTCCTGGGGGCTGTGGACCTCGGGCGTGGTGACCCGGCAGTGGCCGCTGATCGGCATGATCGATGCCGGGCGTTCGATGTTCACCGTGGATGGGGCCGAGCATCGCCGGTTGCGCATCAAGACCACGCAGGCGCTGACCCCGCGCCGCCTGGAGGCGCTGCGGCCGTCGATCGAGGCGCTGGTCGCGGAATTGCTCGACAATCTCGAGGCCGCCGCGCGCGAGGGCGAGGTGGTGGATCTCAAGCAGGTCTTCGCCTATCCGCTGCCGATGCGGGTGATCAGCGAGCTCATGGGCGTGGAGCCGGGCGATCAGGCCATGCTGCTGGACTGGTACAAGAAGTTCTTCTCGATGATGACCCCGCAGGATGAGCGGTTGCGCGTCATAGATGCCATGGACGTGTACTTCACCGAGATGGTGCGCCGCAAAACCGCTTCTCCCGGTGACGATCTCACCAGCGCGCTGATCCTGGCCGATGAGGGCGGCGATCCGCTCACCGAGGAGGAGGTGGTCGGCAATCTCAAGGCGCTGGTGGCCGCCGGGCATGAGACCACGGTCAGCCTCATCGTGAATACGGTGCGCGCCTTGCTGACTCGTCCCGAACAGCTGGAGGCGCTGCGCAGCGGTGATGTGGACTGGAAGCAGGCCATCGAGGAGACGCTGCGCTACGACGGTCCCGTCACGCATCTGCTGATGCGCTTCGCCACCGAGGATATTACGGTGGGCGACACCGTGATCGAGAAGGGCGAGGGTGTGGTGATCTCCTACCGCGCCGTCGGCCGCGATACCGCCGTGCACGGCGCGGACGCCGACGAGTACGACATCACCCGCACGACCGCGAACCGCAATATCTCCTTCGGCTACGGTCCGCACATCTGCCCCGGCGCGGCCCTGGCTCGCTTGGAAGCGGCCATCGGCTTGCCCGCCCTCTTCGAGCGCTTCCCGGGCCTCAAGCTCGCGATCCCGGACGAGGAGATCACTCACCTGCCGGTCCTCACCCAGAACGACGTGGCCGCTCTCCCGATCAGCATCTGAGCTCCGGCGGCCGATGCTCGAGGCATCGGCCGCCGTACTCGCCCACCGCACCTCCCGGAATTCGCGGCAACCGCCTGGCATGCTGTGGCGCGTGATGACCAAGGGAGCGATTTCGGCGATCCTGTGCGCGGTGCTGCTCACCACGGGTTGCGGTGGCACCAAGAGCGATTCCGGCGCGGGTTCCGGTACCCCGCAACCGAGTACGCCCCGCGATCAGCTGCTATTGAGCGCTTCGGAGTTCCCGCCCGGCACCAAGCCCCTGGACATCCCCGCCGACAAACTGCGCTCCAGCGTCACCGACCTCGGCGACATCATGGCCAACTCCACCGTCACCCCGCCGGATTGCCGTGGCCCGCAGGTGGATCTGGCCGCCCTCAGCAACGATCTGCTGAGCAATTCCGCCATGTCCGCCGCCGCCACCGAGAACATGGACATCTACCTGGAATTCGTCTCCCCCAAAACCGCCGACCTGAACCTCATGATGGACACCAACACCAAGTGCGCCCACCTGAGTTCGATCAGCACGGTCGACGGCCAACAGGTCGAAACCAAGGTGGACATGGAAAAACTCCCCGCCACCCTGGACGGAGTCGATTCGGTCGCCTACAAAGCCACCAGCACCTCCACCCTCCCCGGCTCCCCCGCCACCACCCGCACCGCCTACCAAGGCTGGGCCACCCTCCGCGGCCTCACCATCGCCGCCCGCTCCGCCGCCCTCTCCGGCACCCCCGACCAAGCCGCCTTCCAAAAATTCTTCGCCGCCGCCGTGGAGAAGGTCCGCAACTCGAAATAGGGCTGCCGCGCACGGACGCAACGGGATTCGACGGTGGTGGCAGATGTTCACGAACCGGACGCGCTGATGTCGGGCGACACGCTCTTCCGGGCGGTTTGTTTTGCTACCGTCGAGTTCGCGACATCCGCACGGCTAGGAGCATTGCCATGGGCATTATCGCCATGATCATCATCGGCCTGATCGCCGGCGCCATCGCCCGGCTCCTTGTTCCAGGTAAGGAAGATTTCGGGTGGATCGCCACGATCGTGCTGGGGATCGTCGGCGGGTATGTCGGCGGTACGCTCGGCAGTCTGGTGTTCGCGCCGCATAAGTTCAGCGTGCATCCGCCGGTATCGCATACCTTCCTCGGGGCGATCGTGGGCGCGGTGATCGTGCTGGTCATCTACAAGTTCGTGAAGGCTCGGGTCTGATCCGCACCGTGCGTGGCGCGCAGTACGTGAGGCATGTTGCCGGACTGCGGGTTTCGCGGTTTGCCGAACAGGTCGGCGATGATGTCGGGGGCCGTGTGGTCCTCGATATCGGTGTAGCCGAGGCCGTGCAGTAGCTCGGCCATTTCGGCGGGTGTGAAGTAGCTCAGGAATGGTTCGCCGACCGCGCCCACGCGGGCGGCGCGGGCCTGTAGCGCCGCGCGTTCCTCGGCGGTCTCGCCCGGGCAGAGGTAGTCGAAGATCACCTGTGCGGTATCCGCTTGTCCGGCAATGTAATCCAGCGTGCCGAGGATGGCTTCGCGGGTGAGGTACATGATGACGCCCAGCCAGACGAATACCGCTGGCCGGGTGCGATCGAAGCCCGCCGCGGCCAAACCCGCTGCCAGCGTGCTGGTTTCGAAGTCCACGGGGACGTAGGTCACCGAATCCGGTACCGGAATATCGGAGTGCGCCAGTTGGCGGCGCTTCCACGACTGGGTGTCGGGATGGTCGACTTCGAAGACCCGCAGTTCGGGGTAGGGGTTGCGGTAGGCGAACGTGTCCAGGCCCGCACCGACGATGACGACCTGCCGGGTGCCGGTGGCGACGGCCGCCGCGACGGTGTCCTCGGCGAAGCGCGCGCGGGCCGCAAGAAAGAGGCGGCGACGCCGATTCAGCTCCGGATCCTCACCCGGCCGGGTGCTCGGTGTGGCGTGCCGCTGTGCGACGACCGTCGCGTCCACGCCCAGAATCCGCACCGCCAGTGGATCGGTGAAGATGCGCGGTTCATCGGCGAACTGGTGGTAGGCGCGGGCGTACGCGGTGGCGAGGGCGGTCCGGCTGGGTTGACCGTTCTCCATGGATCGAGCCTTTCGGGCTAGAGCAGTCCGCGCAATCGCAGATCGGTCACGTATTTGCGGATCAGTTCCGGTGTCAGATGTGGGATATCGCGGTCCGGGCCGATCTCGGCGTCCTGTACGGCCGCGTGGAATCGCTTGGCGGGCAGGGCGGAACCGGGAATCGGCAGGCCGGGGTACCGGTAGGCGTGCAGTAGCGGCAGCACCGATGCCTGGCGTTGCGGTTCTGGCAGTGCGCGCAGCGCGGTGTCGAAACGGGTGAACCAGTTGTCGTAGTCGTCGAGGCGGTCGATGGCGTTTCCGTCAGCGATCAGCCAGTCGACGAAGGTGTCCAGGGAGATGCTGTCATCGTGCGGGTTGAAGACGTCGAAAGTCTGGAATCCGGTGCTGTCCGCACCGAGTACGGTGATGGCCGCCGCCGTGAAATCGACGGGCAGCCCGTCGTAGTGCGCGCGCTGCCGGTTGCCCTGGGAATCGGTGCGGTAGAAGGACTTCGGCGCGATGCCGGTGGCCAGCAGGCTGAGCAGCAAGCGGCTGAACATATCGGTGAGGTTGAACTGACCCGCGTAATCGCTGTGAGCCAGGATCATGTCGGAGCGGAAGACCGCGACCGGCAGGCCGAAATGCTCGTGCGCCTCGCGCAGCAGCACCTCACCGGCCCATTTGCTATTGCCGTAGCCATTCGCATATCCGTCGCCGACCCGGCGTTCCGCGCTGATCTGACGAATATCGGCGTCCTCGTCGAAGAGTTCCGGATCGACCTGATCGGCGACCGCGACGGTCGACAGATAGGTGACCGGCTTCATGCGCGAAGTCAGCGCCAGCCGGATGATCTCGGCCGTGCCCGCCACATTGGGCTCGAACAGCTGGTTGTACGGCAGCACGTGATTCACCAGCGCGGCGGGATGCACGATCGCATCGACCTGTTCGGCCAATCGCTCCCATTCCGGCTGTGAGAGACCGAAATTCGCATCGCCGATATCGCCGGCCAGCACGATCAGATGACGGTCGGCCAGTTCGCGGTATTCGCGCAGCAGCCCGGCATCTCCCGAATCGAATGCGGCATCGAGCCGCGCCCGAGCCGCCGCCGGGGTGCTGCCGCGCACCAGGCAGATGACCGTGCCGTCCGAATCAGCTACGCGCCGTAGCCATTCCAGGCATAGGAAGCGGCCCAGGTAGCCGTTCGCGCCGGTCAGGAATACGGTGCGCGGCGACTCGGCCCTGTCCGCCAGTTCGGTGGCGGCCGCCAGTGTCGCGGCATCGATGAATTTGTCCAGGGTCAGATCGGCGGCACGAATGCTGTCGCCAGCACCGTGCACGGTCGCGGCGGTAGGACGTTGCGATCCCGAAGCACGCTGCTGCTCTACGTACTCCGCGAGCGCGGCCAGATCATTGGCCGGGCTGACGATCACACTCACCGGCACATCGACCTCGAGGATATCGGTGAGCAGCGTGGCGAAGGACAGCGCCGAGAGCGAATCACCGCCGAGATCCGCGAAATGCGCGTCGGGCCGCAAATCACCTGCCGCACATCCCAAGAGCGCACCGGCGGCGCGGCTGACAGTCTCGAGCACAGGCCGGTGTGCCGCATCCTGGCGCAACACCGCGAGCTCATTCGCCTGCGCGGCCGCGAGCTCGGCGTACAGCTCTTCGAGCCGCTCCCCGTACCGCTCTTTCAGCTTGGGCCGCAATAGCTTTCCGAGCCCGGCGAGCAGCCCGTTATCCGTGGTGAACGGCTCGGTCTCGATGAGGAACGCCCGCGGAATCTCATACGATTCCAGTTCCGCCTCACGCGCCAGCCGTTGCAGCGATTCGTTCAACGCTTCGCGCAGCGCCGCACTGGTGGCCGCGTCCGGCCCCGCGGCCAGGGCTTCCTCTGTCGGCACGATCACGGCGAGCAGATACGCCCGCTCACTATTGCCGTACACGTAGATCTGCCGAATCAGCGGACTGGTGGCGTACACCGCCTCCAGCTTCGCGACGGTGACGAACTCACCCTGCGACAGCTTGAGCACATTATTGCGGCGATCGACGTAAACCAGTTCGTCCGTGCCGATTTCGGCCACGATATCACCGGTGCGATAGAACCCGTCGGCGTCGAAGATCTCGGCCGTGATATCCGGGCGCTTGAAGTACCCGGGAATCATGACCGTGGTCTTGAGCAGCAATTCCCCACGCGGATACGGCTTATCGGTGCCGTAGTACCCCAGTTCCGGCACATCGACCAGCCGGTAGTCCAGCACCGGCGGCCGCGCCAGCCGATTGTCGAACAGGATGCCGCCGCCCGCCTCGGTGGAGCCGTAGCCGTCGTGCAGTTCGAGTTCCAGCAGCGATTCCATGAAGGTCTTCATCTCGGCCGAGATGGGCGCGCTGCCCACCATCACTCCGAACATCCGGCCGCCCAGCACTCGTTCGCGCAGTTCGGTTTTCACCTCGCGCACCGCGTCATCGCGATCGGCTCCGACCGCGACCCGGCCGCCGACCTCGCTCAGGAAGCGCTGGAACACCATGTCGCACACCCGCGGTACGAAGAAGAATTCGGTGGGCCGCACCAGCGCGATATCCTCGAACAGCGTCGAAAGATCGCTGACCGCCGCGAAATACGCGGTGCCGCCCCGGGACAGCGCACCGAGCAGCGACAGCCGCCCCGCCACGTGACTCATCGGCATATAGCTGAAATTGATTGCGGGAATGGGTGATTGCGCAGCGCCACCGGTCCACATGGCGTTCACCAGCCGCGCCGGATACATGGCCCCCTTGGGCGCACCGGTGCTCCCGGAGGTGTAGATGAGCAGCGCCAGCGCCTCGGGGTCGACCGCGACGGCCGCGACCGGCGGCAGCGAGCGCCCGCGCTCCAGCACCTGCGCCAGCGTCTCGATCGCGATCGAGCTGCCGTCCCGCAGCAGTCGCGCCCGCGCGGATTCCAGTGCGGCACGGTGATAGTCGTCGTCGGCATGGAAGTCGATGACGATCACCGCGGGCGTCAGTCCCTCGGGCATGGCTGTCAGCGCAGCGTCCAGCAATTCCAGACTGACCGCGAGCACCCGCGGCGCGGTCTCGGTGAGGATCGAATTCCACTGCGCCACAGCCGCACTCGCCTGCAATGGCACGCAGACCAGCCCGGAGAGCTGGCACGCCAGGTCTACGGTCGTGTAATCGGCGCTGGTGAACCCGAGCGTGGCCACGAATTCCCCGGTCCGCACCGGATTCGGATCGTCCCACCACGCGGCCCGCAGCGCGCGGATCCCCGCCGCCAGCTCGGCGTAGGTGATGGTGTCGTACCGATCCACCGGCCGCCGCGTCTGCCGCCCCTGCGCATCGGTGACTACCTCGTACGCCCGCTCCCCCAGCGCGGGGCGCTCGGCATACCGTTCCAGCACGATCGAGATGATCTCGGCGGGCGCGAGCCCGGCCCGCCGAATCTCCGCATTGACCTCGTCACTCTGCAGTGCCGCACCAACCTGCGCATCGGCCAGCAGATTCGCGATCCGCTGCCTGCGCTCAGCCTCCGACGTGCCAGTGTCCACGACGACCCCTCAGACGTTTAGCATAGCTAACCAGATTACGGTGCGCCCGCAACCCCGGAATGTCAAGCATCCCTGCTATTCGCCCGAAAAATCACGCGTGTCCGCTATCTCCCCAGCAGATCCGCCACCCGCACCAGCGGGGCGGCATGCGCGAAGATCATATTAGGATCGCGCAGTTTCCCGGATACCGCTGCGCATCGAACACCACCGCGCCCAGCAGCATCAGCGCGATAACGCCCACCAAGGCGACTCCCCTCCGCATTCCACCGATCTCATTCGTGGGTGAATCCTGGCGAGTCGATCTTGCGGAGCGCTGAACAGTCGCCTGTCATGGCGGCGCGACTCAGCCGCTATAGCCGAGGCGGCGCGAGATGGTGTGCGCGGAATCGATTGCCTGGCGCGCGGTTTCGGGGAATCGGGCGGGCGGCAGCCGGTAGGACGGCCCGGAGACGCTGAGGGCGGCGATGATTCGGCCGTCACTGTCGCGGATGGGGGCGGCTACCGCATTGAGCCCGATTTCCAGCTCCTCCTCGCAAGCGGCCCAGCCCTGGCGGCGGATCTGCTCGAGCTGAGTGCGCAGGGCGGGAAGTTCGGTGATCGTGTTGGGGGCGAAGGAATCCAGGCGGCGGGACAGGTGGGTGCGCAGTTCGGTCGCGGAGAGTTCGGCGAGCAGCACCTTGCCGCTGGAGGTGGCGTGCGCGGGGCAGCTCTGCCCGACCCAGGTGCGCAGGGCCACGCCCGCGGAGCCGACGGCCTCGGCGACATTGACTATGCGATCGCTGTCCAGGATGGCGATATTGGTGGTCTCACCCAGGCGTGCCGCGAGTTCATCGCACACGTCCTGACTCTGGCGCGGCAGATCCATATGGGCGCTGGTGGACCCCGCCAGCCGCACGATGGTGAAGCCGAGTCGGTATTTGCCGCGCTCGGAGAGCTGTTCGACATAGCCGCGCGATTCCAGCACGGCGATGAGCCGGGACACCGTGGATTTGTGCACCCCGAGTTCGGCCGCGATCTCGGTGACCCCGGCCGCCCCCAGTTTGGCCACGATCTCCAGGGCGGTCAGCGCGCGGTCGACCGACTGCACCGCCGCGCCTTCCTGGGATTTGCCGGACCCCTCGCCCGCTCGGATAGCCATAACGATTCCAGTGTAGGTGCCGAGATCACCGCCCCGCCGCCTTGATCAGGTCCGCGCACTTCTCCCCCATCGCCATGATGGTGATATTCGGGTTCACGGCGGGCAGTTTCGGCATGGCGGAGGCGTCCACGACGCGGAGATTGCGCACACCCTTGACCCGTAATTCCGGATCCAGCACCGCCATCGGATCATCCGGTGCGCCCATCCTGGCGGTGGCGGCCGGGTGATAGACGGTGTTGTGCGTGCGGTGCATGTAGTCGATGAGGTCGGCGTCGGTGACGGCCTCGGGACCGGGTGCGAGTTCGCGCGCCACCCAGTCGCGCAGCGGGGATTGTTCGGCTATGCGGCGCGCCAATCTGATGCCGTGCAGCATGACTCGTTCATCGTGCCCGTCCGGATCGCTGAAGTAGCGCGGGTCCACGCGCGGTTTATCGCGGAAGTCGCGGGACCGCAGGCGCACCGTGCCGCGCGAAAGTCCCTGCGTCACATTGGGTGTGAGGCAGAAGCCGTTCTCGGTGGTCGGATAGCCCCAGCGCACGGTGTTCATATCGAAAGGCACACTGCCGTAATGCATCATGAGATCGGGCTGGCTCAACCCGTCCGCGGTGGTGGCGAACAGGCCGATTTCCCACCATTGCGTGGAGCTGGTGACCATGGGCCGTGACGCCTCCCAGAACACCAGGCCCTCGACGTGATCATCGAGGTTGGAGCCGACGCCGGGCGCATCGGTCCGGACTCGAATTCCCATATCCCGCAGGTGGTCCGCGGGACCGATGCCCGACAGCATGAGCAGTTTGGGGGTGTCGATGGCCCCGGTGCTGATGATCACCTCGCGCCGCGCCCGCACGGTGTCGAAGCCGGTCAGATCCGGTCGGCGGTACCGCGCGCCGATCGCGGAATCGGTGTCGTCGAAGAGGATTTCGCTGACCCAGCAGCCGGTCCGCACCTCCAGGTTCCGCCGCTGACCGATAATCGGGTGCAAATAGGCGTGTGAGGACGACATGCGGTTGTTGTCGCCATCGGCATTGATCTGGAACCAGCCCGCGCCATTGCGGACGGTGGAACCCCGATTGAATTGCACCGTGGGCAATCCCACCCGCGCGGCCGCCTCCAGTACGGCGTAGCCGCACGGATCCTTGGGCGGGATATCCAGCAGTCGCACCGGTCCACCGCGTCCGTGCTGTGCACCGGGCGCGTCATTGTTCTCCAGCTTGGTGACGTACGGCAGCACTCCCTCCGCACCCCAGCCTGCCGCGCCGAGCGCCTCCCACTCATCGAGGCCCTCGGCGGGCGGCCAGAACGCGATACACGAGTTGTGCGAGGAACATCCGCCCAGCACCTTGGCGCGGGCATGCCGCAGGAAGCTGTTACCGGTCTGCTGCGGTTCCACCGGATAGTCCCAGTCGTAACCGGATTCGAGCAGCAGCATCCAGTCGGTCAGCCGCCGGATCTTGTCATCGCCGATATCGGAGGGCCCGGCCTCGACTAAACACACTGTGACCGAAGGGTCTTCGCTGAGGCGCGCGGCGACCACGCATCCGGCGGAGCCACCGCCGACGATGACGTAGTCGAAGGTATCGGTCATGACGCCGCCTCGGCGGCGGGCGCGGCGTGTGAGGCGAGCACGCCGATGACGCGAATTCCCCTGAGCGCGTACCAGATCAGGCCCGCGCCCAGAATCGCGCCGATATAGATGAACGCGCCCCAGGTGTTGTACCAGGGCCCGCCGTAGACGGCCGCGCGCGGCCAGGCCAGGTTGATCGCCATGCCCAGACCCCACAGCACCGCAACGATATTCACGAACATTCCCCAGCGGCCCATGCTGAAGTAGCCGTTCTCGGCGAGGTCGTCCGGCGGCCAATTGCCCTTGAACCGCTGCCACAGCATCGGCCCGGTGACCATCAGATAGGCCAGGTAGATCATGATGACCGCGATCGAGGTCAGCACCGTGAACACCTGCGGCTGACCGATATTCACCACCAGGATGAGCGCCGACAGCACGCCGATGATCACGGCCGGGACGACCGGCGCGGAATGCTTGACGCTGAGTTTGGCCAGCCGCTCGGAGAACGGCAGCGCGTTATCGCGAGCCATGGCGAAGGTCAGCCGAATCCCGGCGGTGTGCACCGCCAGCGAGCACACGATCACCGCGATCACGATGCACACCAGGAACACTCGCCCGAGCCAGCCCGTCATGACCTGCTGCACGATGTATTGCAATCCGCCATCGGTGGTCCCGAGCTTCTCATCGGACAGATTCGGCGCGGCCATCACCGCGAAGACCAGAATCGCGCCGCCGATGACGAAGGACGCCAGCAGCGCGCGCAGAATCGCCTTGGGCGCGGTGCGCCGCGGCTCCACCGTCTCCTCACCGAGCGAACTGGCGGTATCGAAGCCGTACATGACATAGCCCGAGGCCAGCGAGGCAATGAGGAAGGCGCTCAGATAGCCGCCGCTCTGGCCCGCGCCATAACCGTTGGCGGAGAAGAACACACTCGGACCACGCGTCACGTGCAGCCCCAGAATGATCGCGATCAGCACCGCGGCGATGAGTTCGATGAACACCCCGGTGCTGTTGATCCGCGCCATCAGCTTCACCCCGAAAGCATTGACCACGGTGGTGAAGACGATCAGCACGGTGCCGAGCACGACCGCGTTGGTGGCGTAATCGTGCTCGCCGGTCCCGTCCCCGATGATCTGGAATCCGCTCCATAATCGGGGCAGATTCAACTGCAACGCCAGCACCACCGCCGACAGCGTCACAATCGACGCGGTCAGCATGAGCCAGCCCGCGGACCAGCCGACCAGCCTGCTGCCCAGCTTCTTCGACCAGTTGTAGACCGATCCGGCCACGGGATATTTCGCCGACAGTTCCATGAAGCACAGCGCCACCGCCAACTGCCCCAGGAACACCAGCGGCCACGACCACAGATATGCGGGACCGGCTGTGCTGTAACCGAAATAGAAGAGCTGGAAGGTGCCGGTCAGAATGGAGATATAGCTGACGCCCGCGGCGAAACTGGAGAATTTGCCGATGCTCCGGCTCAGGGATTCCCGATAGCCGAATTCTTCCATGCCGTGGTCGTTCTGGGCTGCGGTGGGAGTGGGGGGACGGGTGGTCGTCATGACGGCCCAACTTTCGAGAAAAGCAGCGGAACATATTCAGTTGTCGGCGGCGAACCATCCACCCACCGCGGGTGCGGTGTTGTGCCAGATGTGTTTGGTTTCCTGGTATTCGGCCAGGCCACTGGGGCCGAGCTCGCGGCCGGTGCCGGAACGGCCGAAGCCGCCCCATTCGGCCGCGGGGGTGTAATAGCCGAAGTCGTTGAGCCACACCGTGCCGTGGCGCAGGGCGCGGACCATGCGTTCGCCGAGCGCGGTATCGGCGGTGCGCACACCCGCGGCCAGGCCGTAGGCGGTGTCATTGCCCAGCGCCAGCGCCTCGGCTTCGGTGCCGAAGCGTTCCACGGTGAGGATGGGACCGAAGGTCTCCTCCTGCACCAGGCGCATCCAGCGGCGGCAATCGTCGAAAATGGTTGGCGGGTAATAGCTTCCCTCGGCGAGCGCGGGATCGTCCGGGCGTTCGCCACCGGTGATCAGCGTCGCGCCCTCCGCGATGCCCAGGGCCACATAGGCTTCCACCTTGGCGCGATGCTGTTCGGACACCAGCGGACCGGTCTCGCTGGCGGGATCCAGACCCGGGCCGATGCGAATGCGCTCGGCCCGGCGCGCCAGTTCCGCGACGAAGCGGTCGGCGATGGACTCGTGCACGATCAAACGCGTTCCGGCCGAACAGACTTGGCCCGAGTGCAGGAATACCCCGGTCAGCACGGCGTCCACGGCACTGTCGAAGTCGGCGTCCGGGAAGATGATGTGCGGGTTCTTACCGCCGAGTTCCAGCGCCACCCGGGTGATGTGGGCGGCGGCGGTGCGGGCGATAGTCGCCCCGGTCTGCGCGCCTCCGGTGAAGGAGATCAGATCCACATCGGGGGTGTCGGTAAGCGCGGAACCGACTGTCGCACCGCTGCTTTGGATGAGGTTCACCACGCCCGGCGGCACCCCGGCCCGGTCGATCAAATGGACGAGCGCGATGGTGCTGAGCGGTGTGACCTCGCTCGGCTTGGCCACCATGGTGCATCCGGCCGCCAGCGCGGGGGCGATCTTCCACGACATCTGGAGCAGCGGATAGTTCCACGGTGCGATGAGCGCGCACACCCCCACCGGTTCACGCACCACGCGGCTGATGACCGCCGGATTCCCGGTATCGATGACCCGATCCGCCTGGGTGCTTGCCAGATTCGCGTAGTACCGGAAGACCGCGATCACATCGTCGATATCGATATAGCTCTCGCGCAGGGTCTTACCGGTATCGAGGGTTTCGATGTGCGCGATCCGATCGCGCCCGGCAACGAGCAGTTCGGCAATGCGCAGCAGATAGCCGACGCGCTCCGCCGGCGGGGTCTGTGGCCAGCCGCCGGTATCGAAGGCCGCTCGTGCGGCGGCCACGGCGGTGACCGCGTCCGCGCGATCGGCCTCGTCGATGGTGACGATCACCGAACCGTCGGCCGGATTGACTATGTCCCGGGTGCCGCCGCCCGCGGCGTGCACCCATTTGCCGTCGATATACAGATTCGGCGCACTACACAGCTCTTCGCCTAACATGATTCGCCGATCTTCTTGCGGGTCCACTCGTGGAATTCGGCAATGTGATGTTCGGCCGGCACCAGTACGCCGCCCTTGCGATAGGCGCGCGAGGACATGGCGGGCTGGGTGCGTTCGCACGCGGCGAAGTCCTGTTCGTTCACCCTGTGGAACAGTTCCACGGAATGGTCGAGCACACCCCCGGATTCGATGACATCGGGTGCGTACAGCCAATCGCATTCCACAATGGTGCGATCGTGCGCCATCGGGTACATGCGGTGGAAAATCACGTGGTCGGGCACCAGATTCACGAAGACGGTCGGCCGAATGGTGATGGCGTAGTACTTGCGATCCTGTTCGGGAGCCAGGCCGGGCAGCGGATCGAATCCGGCGCGGCCGTCGACGGTGAATCCATCGATGCGATCGCCGAATTCGGCTCCGTGGCCGACGTAGTACTGGGCCGCGAAACCGCCCGCGAACTCGGGCAGCACCTCCACCAGTTCCGGGTGGATGGTGGCGCAGTGGTAGCACTCCATGAAGTTCTCGACAATCAGTTTCCAATTCGCCGCCACGTCGTAGACCACGCGTTTGCCGACGGCCAGTTCGGCCATGTCGTAGTGATCGATGGCGGCCGGATCGCCGAGGCGGGCGGTGGCCGCGCCCATCACCTCGGTCTCGAACGACGGCGGATCATCGGCGAGGCAGACCCAGGCGTAGCCGAGCCATTCCCGCAGAGCTACCGGAATCAGACCGTAGGCGACCCGATCGATCGGGGCTCCCGAATCATCCTGGAGCGAACCGAGATTCGGTGCGGCGATCAATTTCCCATCCAGGCCGTACGTCCACGCGTGATACGGGCAGCGCAGATTGCGCCGCACCTGGCCTTCGGATTCGGTGCAGATCATCGCGCCGCGGTGCCGGCAGATATTGAGGAAGGCGCGCAGTTCGCCATCGTGGCCGCGCACCACCAGAACGCTCTCCCGGCCGACCTGCACCCGCCGGAACGTGCCCGGGTCGGCCAGTTCGCCGGAGCGGACCGCGCAGAACCACATCTGTTCGAAGATGTGCTCCTGTTCGGCGGTGAAAACGGCCGGGTCGCAGTAGTACTCACCGCCGAGGGTGGGGATGAGATCCGAGGTCACAGGGTCACCAGCCTTTGCGGGGCGAACAGATCGATGGGGTGCCGGGTACCGCCGTTCATGGCGAGTTCGGCCATGATCTCGCCGACCACGGGCACGAATTTGAAACCGTGCCCGGAGAATCCGCAGGCCACGGTGACGGCGGTATGCGCCGGATGCCTGGCGATGACGAAATGCTGATCGGCGGTGTTGGCGTACATGCAGGTGGCGGCGTGCAGCAGGCGTCCGGCCAGGGCGGGCAGCAATTCGGTTACCCGGGTGCGCATTTCGGTGACCTCCTGCGCGTGCACCTCGCGGTCGATGGTGTCCGGGGTGCAGGCGATGCCCTTGCGGAAGAACGCGGTTTTGACGCCGCCGTCCGTGCCGTCGATGGCGGGGAAGCCGTATATCTGTGCGCCCGCGTCGTTTTCGGCGATGTAGATGGGATCGCGCTCGAATTTGGCCGCGCCGACCACCGGGTCCAGCCAGTACATGACCTGGCGTTCGATCTCGATGCCGACGCCTAGATCCGCCAGCAGTTTCGGGGCCCAGGCACCGGGGCAGATCACCAGCTGCCCGGCGGTGTGCACGCCCGTGGCGGTGGTGACGGTGACTCCGCCGCCGGACTCCTTCCAGTCCTGTACCTGTTCCCCGAAGCGCAGTGTCGCGCCCGCCCGTGCGGCGAGTTCGAGGTGTGCGCCGACGGTCAACTCGGGGCGCGCGAAGCCCGCCTGTTCCTCGTACAGCCCGATGAAATGCGGTTCGGGCGCGAAATTCGGGAAGGCTTTGCGGATTTCGGCGGCGTCCATCACCTCGTGCGGTAGTGACCAGGTCCGGGAGGCGCGCAGGCTGCCCGCGACCGTGAGACTCTCCGGCGGGCCGACGTACAGACCGCCGGTGAGGCGGTACACCTCATCACCGGAGTCGCGGGCCAGCTGCTCCCATAACTCGTAGGAGCGCAACAGAAGTGGAACGTACGCCGGATCCTCGAAGTAGGACTGGCGAATGATGCGCGAGCCGCCGTGACTGGAGCCCCGATTGTGCACGGGCGTGAATCGCTCCAGCCCGAGCACCCGGTACCCCTGTGCGGCAAGGTGATACGCGGCGGCACTGCCCATACCGCCCAGGCCGATGACGATGACATCGTAGGTGTCGGACATGTGCTACCTCCGGATCAGCGACATCTCGGGATCGACCACCGGCTCGGCATGCACCCGGGCGGTGAATGTCTGCGTCAGATAGTCGATCTGGACCTGGGCATCGGGCTCGACGGCGGTGGGCAACCAGGCGTACGCGATACAGCGGCCGATGGTCGCGGAATAGCCCGCGCTGGTGATGTAGCCCGCGACGACGCCGTCGATCGTGACCGGTTCCTTGCCCAGTATCACCGCGTGCGGATCGTCCAGGACCACCGAGCGCAGCGTCTTCTGCGGCGGGACAGCCGATTCCAATGCGGCCTTACCGATGAACGACGCCTTGCTCTGCCGCACGGCGAAGCCGACTCCGGCCGCCTCCGGCGTGTGCTCGGCGGTCATATCGGTGCCCCAGGAGCGATAGCCCTTCTCCAGCCGCAGACTGTTGAAGGCGATGCGCCCGGCCGTGATCACCCGGTGTTCCGCACCGGCATCCCACAGCAGATCCCACAGTGCCGCACCGTGTTCGGCGGTCGTATAGATCTCCCAGCCGAGCTCGCCGACGTACGAGACGCGCATCATGGTGACCGGGATACTGCCCAGATGGGTGCGCAGCGTCCGGAAGTATCCGAAACCCTTGTGCGAGAGGTCATCCGCGCACAGCGGCTGCACCATATCGCGCGCCTTCGGACCCCAGACGCCGAGACAGCAGGTGCCGCCGGTGATATCGCGGACGGTGACACTGCCGTCGCCGGGGAGATGCCTGGTGAACCAGTCGAAATCCAGCGGGCCGTTCGCGCCGACCTGGAACAGCTGATCGCTCAACCGGGCCACGGTGAGATCGCTGCGAATACCGCCGTTGTAGTCCAGGAGCAGCGTGTACGTCACCGCGCCGGGCTTCTTGCCGACATCGTTGGTGGTCAACTGCTGCAGGAACGCCGCCGCACCGGATCCGCTCACCTCGTAGCGGGTCAGCGGAGTCATGTCGTACATGGCGACATGCGTTCGCGTCCAGCGTGCTTCGGCTATCGAGATGGGTGAGTAGAAGCTGCCGGACCATTCGTCGCGCACCGGGAAGTCCACGCCCTGCGCCGCGAGTTCGGCCGTCAGATGCGCATTGGCATCGAACCAGGCCGGGCGCTCCCACAGACCGCCCTCGAAGAAATACGCGCCCAGCGCCTTTTGGCGCGAATAGAACGGGCTGGTGCGCAATCCCCTTGGCGCACTGCGGTATTGATGCGGATGAATGATGTCGTAGACCTCGACGAACGCCTGCATGCTGGTGCGCCGAATGAAATCCGGGCTGTGCGCGGCGTCCTCGAAGCGGTACAGATCGCATTCGTGCAGATCGATTTCCGGTGTGCCGGTGACGATCCACTCCGCCGCCGCCCTGGCGACACCGGCCGAATGCGTCACCCACACCGCCTCGGCGACCCACAGCCCGGCCATATCGCGATGTTCGCCCAGGATCGGAAAGCCGTCGGGGGTGAAGGAGAAGATGCCGTCGAAACCCTCGGCCAGCTCGGCCGCACCCAGGGCGGGTAGCAGCCGCTGACTCTCCCGCCAGGCCGGTTCGAACTCCGCCGGGGTGAACGGCAGCATGGAAGGCATGGACTCGGATGCGGTGTCTTGCAACAGTGTTCGCATATCCACGGGCCGGGGGGCGTGACCGTAGTAGCCGATGCCGATGCGGTCGCCGTAGGTGCGGTAGTACAGGTCGGCGTCCTGATGCCGGAGCATGGGCAGGCGTTCACCGCCATCGAGGGCGGGCACCGGTCCGGTCTTGGCGAACTGATGCGCCATGGGGAGCAGCGGCACTGTCAGGCCCACCGCGCGACCCAGTTCCGCACCCCAGAATCCGGCGGCGCAGATCACCACATCGGCGGGGAACTCCTCACCGTCGGCGGTACGCACGCCGGTGACGCGGCCGTCGCCACGCAGGATTTCCACCACCTCGCAGTAGGCCAGGAATCGTGCGCCCCGCGCGATGGCGCGCCGGGCCTGCGCCTCGGCGGCGGTCAGCGCGAGCGCCAAACCATCCGTGGGCGTGTGGTATCCGCCGAGAATGCGATCCGGATCGAGCAGCGGATGCATCTTGGCGCATTCCTGCGGATCCAGCAGCCGGGATTCGATACCCCAGGATTTCGCCCAGCCGTGGCGGCGGTGCAGATCGGTCCAGCGCTGCGGGGTGGTGGCGACCTCCAGACCGCCGACGGGGTCGAACGCCTCCAGCTCGGTGAATTTCTCCACGGTGTACCGGGCCAGTTCCGCCATGGTCTTGGAACCGTTGGTCTGGAACACCAAACCCGGTGCGTGCGAAGTGGATCCGCCGGTGCGGAAGAGCGGTCCGCGATCGGTGACGGTGACATCGGTCCAGCCGAGCCGGGTGATTTCGTCCGCCAGCGCCGTGCCCACGATTCCCGCACCGATGATGACGACTCGCGGCTGCATCACCGAGCCTCCAAAGTGTTGCGTATTGCGCACCAAGTGCCGTAATACGCAACTATGCTCCGCCCGCCGGATCGGCCTGTCAACCGGAATGGCGAAATACGTATTCCCTTTGTTTCCCGGGTGTTTCGGCTGCTGTTGACGGGTCCGGCGGGAGCGGCCACACTGTTGCACATAGCGCGACATAACGCGTCATTCGCAACAGACCTCGTTCCGGGAGGGCCCATGCCCGCATCGATCCCATCGCTCACCCTGCTGGCCGGACGCCTGAGCGCGTTACCGGTGGGCGAGGTGCTCACCGTGAATCGCCCTGGCCTGCCGCCGATTTCGATCTTCCACACCGAGCACGGGCTCTTCGCCATCGACGACACCTGCACCCACCAGGACGCCTCCCTCGCCGACGGCTGGGTGCAGGACTGCACCGTCGAATGCCCCCTGCACGAATCCTGTTTCGACCTGCGCACCGGTGCGGCCTCCGGCCCGCCCGCCAAACGCGCTGTGCGCACGCACCGGGTGGAGGTCCGCGGCGACGACATCATCCTCACCCCGAACACCGACTCATGACCCCCTCGATCGCCATCGTCGGCGCATCCCTGGCCGGACTCTCCGCCGCCCGCGCCCTGCGCGCCCGCGGCTTCCCAGGCCCCATCACCCTCATCGGCGACGAACCCCACCTCCCCTACGAGCGCCCCGCCCTCTCCAAGCAATTCCTGCACACCGGCGCACCCACCGCCCTCCTCGAAGATCATTCCGAGACAGCACAATTGGATGCACAATGGCTGCTGGGACACCGAGCGACCGGGTTCACACCCGGCTCGCGTCGCGACGACGACGTGACCGACGCAGACGATATGCGGCCCGATCGACACGACAGCAGCGCGCACATCGGGACTGGCACGCGCGCGAGCGAGCGACGCCATGGCGGCTCGACCGCTATGACGGGCTCGCGCACCACTGATCTGCGAGATTGCGGCCATCCCACTGCTCACGAACCGTGGCATTCGATCAGACTCGAGGACGGGCGAACCGTCGTGGCCGAAATCGTCATTCTCGCGACCGGTGCGCGGCCGCGCCGCCTGCCGGGTGTGCCGGACGCGCATTACCTTCGCGATCTGGATGACGCCCGTCGGTTGCGGGTATTACTTTCTGGCGCAAAGCATCTTGGCATCGTGGGTGCGGGATTCATCGGGGCGGAGGTGGCGTCCGCCGCACGTGGGCTCGGCGTGGAGGTCACTCTGATCGATTCGGCCGCCATGCCGGGTAGCGGCGCGCTCGGTACGACCGTTGCCTCGGCATGTGCGGCCTTGCACGCACGAAATGGTGTGCGGCTGCTGACAAGCGCTCGGATCGAAGCCGTGCGACCGGACGCGATTCACCTCGTCGGCGGCACGCGGGTGGCAGCGGATGCCGTACTGGTCGGCATCGGCTCATTGCCGAACACCGAGTGGGCGAGTTCCGGAAATCCCCGATTGCACAGCCCGAATGGGTTCCCAGTCGATGATCTGGGGCGCACCGCGATTCCGGGCGTCTATGCCGTCGGCGACTGCGCGCGGGTCACCGATCCGGTCACCTTCGGCCATACCCGCAGCGAACACTGGCACGCGGCTATCACGCAGGCGAACACCGTCGCAGCCGCGATCACGGGCACAGCGCCACCACCGCGAACCGCGCCGTACTTCTGGTCCCACCAGTACGGCAAGCTGCTGCAACTCGCGGGCGACCCCACCGCCGCCACCGGCCTGCGAGTGATAGACGGCGCGCTCGATGGCGAATCCTTCACCGTGCTCTACGAACTCGATGACATTCCGGTTGCCGTCTGCGCCCTCGACAATCCGCGCCTGTTCACCCGCCACCGCAAGCAACTCGACCGAGCGTTGGCCGTCGCTCATTGACATCGTGGTCGGCCGTCCTCTACGACGCTCCAACCCGGTCAGCGCTCGATAGCTGCCACCGGCCGTCGGCTTGGGCCGCGGCGACTTCCGCGAGACCCGGGGCGCGCATGCGACCGGCTTCGGTCAGCGCTGTCACGATCTCGATATTGCGCCGCGACCACGGGCTGCGCCGCCGCCTGCGCGAATAGCGTTGCAGGAACGAATGTTCGTCGAGCGCGCGCCGGTGGCTGTCGATCCAGCCGTAGCAGAGTCCGATCTCGGCGGCCTGCTCGATGCTGATCAATCCGGTGGAGCCCTTCTTGCCGATCCGCAGCCACGCGTCATCCGCGTCGGCATGGTGTGCGGCCAGCCAGGATTCCCACTGGGCTGGGTTCTCGAACTCGTACACGGTTACCTCCTCGATCGGCGTCGAGGACCATATTCCGCCGCAAAGTGCTCACCGAATGAGCACTTTACCGAGATCGATTACGCGACGATCAAAGTCGCCTTCATACCGGGGTGGTACTTGCAGTAGAAGTCGTATGTGCCCGGCGCGGTCGGCGCGGTGAACGTGACCGTCTGCTTCCCCTGCACCTCGGTGTCGAATGCGCCCCCGGTCGCGGTGACCGTGTGCTCATCGGTGTCGTCATTGCGCACGGTGACCGTCGCACCCGCCTTCACACTGGCCGGGGGCATGAACATATGCGCGGAGATGGTGACCTGATCGGCGACCGCATCGCTCGGCGTACTCGAACTCGAACAGCCCGAGGCGATCAAAACCGTTGCGGCAGCCGCGCACACGGCTCCGATGATGCGGCGGCGAGCGGGGGTAAGGGTGGACATGGCGTCCTCCTTCGGGGATTCCTACCCCCTGTTCACGCGCTACGGACCCGCGCGGTTCACCCGGCGATCAGATATCGGGCTCTTCGATCACATGCAGACGGGAATCGGCGTCGCCGTCGATCGCGGGCCACGGCAGCGGGGAGGCGATCGGATCCGCGATCCCGAGCGCATCGCCCGCGGGCCTGGTCGCGATCGGAATCGCCAGCGAGATCGCGCCCATCACCGTCGCCGAGTCATCGCGCGCCGGACGCATCGGCCGCGCCGGCTCATCGGCGAACTGGTCCGCGATGCGAATGACGCGCCGCTGCAATTCGATCAATTCGATCAGATCGCGATTGACGGGCAGCCCGGAATCCGATGCCGACGCCACCGCGCGCACCGCTTCCTCGTGCGCTGCGAATATGGCTTCTCGAAGTCGCGCCGACACCCCCGCTTCCCGCCCGGACGTCCGCTGTACCCGAGGTCCCCCCTCACCGGTAGTCACCTCTCAACAGTACCGCGCACGCACCCCTACATCGGGGAACCGCAATCCCATACTCGCGGCGTTTATTTCGTCCTGTTCAAATGCCCATGGCGTCGCGGAGCACCCCGATGCCCGCGGTGAGCGCCGCGCCTCCGGCCGAAATGCTCACCGCCGGTTGACTGCTCAGCAGTACGACGGCATAGCGCAGATCGCGGCCGACCAGTCCGGTGGTATTCAGCACCAGCGATGAGCCGTACCACATCCAGCCCTGTTTCACCGCCCAGTCGCAGCCGCGCATAGCGTCCGGAATGCCGAAATACTGGTCGACGCCATCGGCGGCGATCTCGGCGGCCTGACCCATGGCGTCCAGGATCACCGAGCGCGCGGGCGCGGGGGCCTCATTCACCAGATACCGGTAGATGGCCATGACATCCCTTGCGGTGGTACGGGTTTCGCCCCACTGCCCGGTATCGGACGCCGCCACGGTGGCATTCAGGCCGATCCGCTCGGACATGCGGGCGATGATCTCCGCACCACCGCCCGCACCCCACAGCCGACTCGCGATGGCATCGTCACTGGCCGACAGCATGCGCTGCACCGAAGCCGAATCCTGTTGTCCGGCACCATCTCCCAGCGCGTCCAGGGCGATCAGCAGTTTCACCACCGAGGCGGTGTAGAACAGCTTGTCATCGTTCACCCCGGCCAGCAGCGCACCGGTCTCGGTGTCCACGACCTCGATACCGGTTTCCGCGCGGGCCGATACCGCCTGCACCGCCTCCTGCATCCGCTGCGCGAGTGCGACGGGCGGCATGGTGATGGTGGCCGCCGGTTTGGCGTGCGACGGATCCGGCGGCAGGGCTGCCGGGCGAGCCGAGGCCACCGGCACGGTCAAAATCGATGAAATCCCCATCGTGGCAACCGCAATGGCGGCGCGGACCGCGAAACCCATGACTCTCCCTCACAACGAACCAGCCGGTCGAGCCGAAGAGCCCTCGTCTCAACCAACCCACGAACTACACGGATCGTACTAATTCCGCATTAATTCGCCAGTTGTACAGCTGGATTCGATGTTACGTTCAGGAGAATCAACTATTTCCGCAATGAGTCACGGCTGCTCAGCGAGCGCGGCGAGGCGATCGATGGAGGCCAGCAACCGCTCCGATGTCGTCGCCCGCGCGCGCACTTCACGCTTCTCATCGTTCAATTCGGTCCAGTCGTAGGTGTGCGTCACCTTGGTGCGGCCCTCCCCCAGCGGCTGCACCGACCAGCGCCACAGATGACCCGGCGGTTCCTTACCCGGTTCGGACGGCAACCAGGCAATACGCTTGCCCTCCACGAACTCCACCACGTGGTTCTCCCGCACCGCGCCATTGGTGAGCGTCATCAGGAACACCTCGCCCACGCCGCGAACCCGCTGCCCGGCAACGGCTTCGGCCAGATTGTCATTCCCGTCCCAGCGCGGCTGCTCCGCCGGATCGGCGATCAGCTCGAAAACGCGCGCCACGGGAGCGTCGATCTCCCGGCTGGCGGAAACGACGCGTGGTATCTCGGTATCCGTCATGCCCTGATCAAAGCACAGAACCAAGTACCTCGCGGGTTCGTATTCATAGGTAGGCACACCCCACCCGAGCCGCACATCCAACGGAGCACGCCATGCACCTGCTGACCGCCGCACCGACCACCGCGGCCAAACCCACCGTCCTGACCAACGTCGTCCTGGCGCTCTTCCGCGTCCTGGTCGGCGTGTCCTTCGCCTTCCACGGCTGTTCCACACTCTTCGGCAAACCCGTCGCGCCGCACGGCGCACTACCCGCCGTCGGAGCCTGGCCGTCCTGGTGGGCCGGAATGATCGAACTGGTCGCGGGCGCGGCCGTCGCCCTCGGCCTCGGCACCCGGCTCGCCGCCCTGCTCTGCTCGGGAGCGATGGCTTACGCGTTTCTCACCGTGCATCTCAAGCACGGCATCCTGCCGATCAAGAACGGCGGTGAGCCCGCGGTGCTGTTCTGCTGGTCGTTCTTCCTGATCGCGATCATCGGGCCGGGGCCGTATTCGCTGGATGCGCTGATCGGGCGTTACCGGCGAGGATCGGCGACCTGAGCCCCGGCCCGGGGCGTACCGGCGCGCTGGTCCGGGTTACCTGCGCACGCGGATGGGCCGGTTGGTTACCGGCCGAGTTCCGCGGCCTGAGTCCAGAGTCCGGCAACGCGTGCGGACTCCGACTTGCCCTGCGCCCGTCCGGCATTCGCGGCGGGCACTCGGGTGGCGGCATTGAGCGGGTCGGTCCCGAATGCCTCGAGCGAAGCCTCATCGGGCGTGATCACCTCGACCCGCGCGTTCCGCTCGATCAAATCGGCGACCTGCTCCCCCAAGGCGTCATCGGGGAGCGGCGCGATCACCAGCACGCGCTCGAAGCCGGACGCCAAATCCGCGTTGGCCGAACTGCGCGCACCGCCGTCGATATAGCGCACCCCATCGATCGTGTACGGCGGCCACACCAGCGGCACCGCCGAGCTGGCGGTCACGGCGTCCACCAGCGAAACGCCCGAATTGCGGTCGAATACCCGCAATTCGCCGGTCAGCGCGTCGACGGCGGTGACCAGCAGCGCCCGCTCCGGCCATTCGTGCACCGGCAGCCGCGATTCGACCACCGCTCGCCGCGCGCTCTCGGGCACGGTCTCCACCTCCAGCGCCAGCTCTCCCAGATGCCGCCGCGCGCCCATCGGATCACCCTCCGCCTCGGCGTGAATCGCCGCGACCTGCTCCCACACCTCCTCGACCGGAGTCCCCTGCGGTGTCAGCTCCTGACTCCACACCGCCGAATCCACCTGCCGCCGGAACAACTCCTCCCACGGCAGGCCGCTGCTGATCTGCGCGGCGACATTCGCCCCGGCCGACGTCCCCACGATCAACTCGGCCTCGGTGATATCCACCCCCGCATCGGCCAACCCCACCACCAGCCCATTGGCCCAGGCGATTCCCGCCACTCCCCCGCCGCCGACTACCAACGCCCGCCGCACACCCATACCCGCTCCTAAGTCTCGCCCGACTCACTCCATCAACCTCAACCCTTACCAAGTCCATCCCCGAGCCTGCCGCCCGGGAGCACATGAACGTTCGATCTCTCGGCATATCGGTCAACTTCGACACTGACGATTCGGCCCGCTTCCATCCGTCTGGCACAGAACACCGGATCGCAGTCGCGGTGAATAATCGAGGCTTCGAGCGCCTCGGCCGCGTTCATCGCGATGTCATCGTCGCGAACGTGGCAGTCTTCCAATCGTTCCAAGCGCGGGCCGTAGAATTCCACGGTCTTCTCCTTCCAATTCTGTTGCCGGAGTCAGGATCTGGCGAGTTTGCCGCGATGCCGGCCACGCGTGTCCCGGCCGATGGCTGTCGTAATGCATTGGCGGTCGCGAATTTGAATACGCACCGTGCGGTTTTTATTCGCGGCAAAGCGCCGCCTATCCCTGACGTCCTCGGCAACACAGAGCAGGACGATCGCGCCGCATACCGAAATGAGAAGTATCAAAACCCAAGCATCCCAAGGCATTACGCCTCCTTGTTGCATTCGGATTGTTCCCCGGTGGCGACGTGTCACGCACTCACCAAGGGCTATGCACCAAGTAGACACCCAAATCATTGCGCTGAAGCGCTCAAAGTGGACCTCACACGAAATACGATTGAGGTCCATTTTGAATCGGCTCAGAATGAGCTATCCCAGATAGCGAGGCTAACGAAATGACTGGATCCACAATCTCTCGCAGGGCATTCGGCAAGTTCCTGCGGCAGATCCGCGAGGACGCCGGTAAGACCGCGCTGGCGGCCGGACTGCATATCGAGGTGTCCAAAGCGACTCTTCTTCGCCTGGAAGACGGGATTCCAACGAAGATCGCTACCTCACAACTGAAGGATCTACTCGCCTTTTACGAAGCCACCATCGTTGTCCGCGCGGACGCTCTGACACTCTGGGAAGAGGTGCGCGAGCAGTCGAAAGCACAACAGCAGCAGGGCAATTCGAAGGGATTCTGGCGACCGTACGCTGACCAGTACGAGGCCCATTTCCCACACTATCTGCGGCTGGAGTCCGCTGCAGACCGGGTGACCACACATCAACTCGTCATGGTGCCGGGGCTGCTGCAAACGCCCGACTACCGCCGTAGTGTGATCCGCATCGACGAACCGGACCTCTCAGCGGTCGATCTGGAACGCCGGATCGAACTGACAGCACGTCGGCAAGCGCGGCTCGACCAGCCCAACTCCCAACTGGCGGTCCTACTTTCAGAGGCTGTGCTGCGGCACCAACCCGCAACGCCTGAAGTCATGGCGGCACAGCTGAGTTGGCTCGCCACGTCAGGTGAGCGGGAGAACATCAGCATCCGCATCGTGCCGTTCCGGGTCGGACCGCATCAGGGACTCACCGTTCAATCGTTCACCCTGCTCGAGTTCCCACCGCTCGATAGGGGGCTTGTGGAGCCGCCTGTGGTCTACGTCGAAGGTGCGAGTAACTCCGCCGTCTATCACGAGCGAGCAGACGTGGTGGACAGGTATCGGACGACCATTTCAGCCCTCACGGCGGTAGCGTTGTCAGAACAGGCCAGCAGAGATCTGGTGTTGCAGTGCGCAAAGGAGTATGCGGCGTGACGGGACCGGCATTCGGCATTTGGTACAAGTCGAGCAGGTCGGAAGGCGGCAAAGCCTGCGTCGAAGTCCGACACGATCCCGGCGCGACCCTGGTGCGCGATACCAAGGATGACGGTCGCGGGCCGGTGCTTGCGTTCCCGGCCGACGACTGGGCTACCTTCATCGCCAGTCGCGTCTGGGAGGGCTGAGGCGGCCGCCCAAGCTGATCTTGGCGGTGCTGTCAAGCCACTGAAAGTTCGAGCTGCACAAGGGTTCTCGATCGGTTAATCTCGCGCTGTCGTGGGGCAGGACGGTTAATTGATCGGGGGAACATGACTGACATCCTCAAGGTCGACGCGGATGCGTTGCGTGAGCTGGGCAAGACCCTGACGGGGCAGGCCGATGCCATCACCGGCATCAAAATCGATGTGGCGGTGACCATGCCGGGATCTCCGGTGCACGAGGTCTCCGCCGCGATCGACGAGAACACCGAAGCCGCCTTCCACGCGCTCGGTGATCGCGTGCGAAATATGGCCAGGGTGGCCGGATCCGGCGCGAAGACGTACGAAGAGGTCGACACGGCCTTCGGCGAACAGTTCGGACAACTGATGGGCGAGGCGGGCCGCCTGCCCAACGGCAAGAAGATTCCCGACTGATGACGACGATCAGCCACGTGCGCGGCTGCCTGCCCTCCACCATGGTCGACTTCGGCAAAGCCCTCGACACGGGAACCACCGAATTCACCAAACAGGTCGGCAATATGAGCACCGCCGTCGACAAGACCACCGCCAACTGGAAGGGCGCGGCCAGTTCCGCCGCGACCGCCGGGAAGATCTCACAGCGGTTGACGGGCACCAGGATCGACGAAATCGTCACCGCTGTCGCCGACTACTACAAGACCTACGGCGGCCGCCTGGACGCGACCCGCACCGCGGTGCTGAAGATCGTCGACCAGTCCGCACCCGCCGCTGGAATGAAGGTCGCCGACGACGGAACCGTCACCGCGCCAAAGTATCCGGGCGTTCCCGGCGATATCATCGCCCAGCTCATGCAGAACAAGCTCGACGGGCAAGCATCCTGGTTGCAAACCCAATTGCAGGAACTGCTCAAGGAATTCGGCGAGGGCGAGGACCAGGCCGCCACCTCCATCAAATCGGGTGTGACCGCGCTCGCGACGCTGAAGAACACGCCGACCGGCCCGATGCCGGACCTCGCGCCCATCCCGCCGCCGGTCTCACCGGATGGCAAGTACCGGATCGGTGATCCGAAGGAACCCTTCCTCAAACACGACGACACCTTCATCTACAACTCGAAGGACGGCAACTTCAGCGACTGGCTGGCCAAGCAGAAGTGGCAGGCGAAGCTGCTCGGCGGCGAATACGTGAAGTCCGACTTCGACGATGCCACCGCCCTGTACCGGCACTACTGGGACAACAACGGCAAGAAGATGGAGTTCGACTACGACGAGGCGTACCGCGAGGACAAGAACATTCGCAACTCGGTCGACTCCGAAGTCAACCGCGCCGCCATGGCGGCGGACTACTTCGCGCGTACCGGCAATACGAACTTCAAAATCACCGGCGACCCGAATACCGTTGCGGGCAAGAACTATCCGGCCACCGAGAACTGGCAGAAGGCCATCGGCGGACATCAACAGTGGAGTCACGCCAATGTGCGGGTCGAAGGCAATCGCGTCACCATGGACGTGACCGTCGAAGCGCAGGACTACTACGACTTCGACAAGGGCAAAAGCGATATCGGCACCAAGGCAAAGGATTCGGAGAACGGCCGCTTCACCGAGATCGGCTGGGCGAAACCCTTCGAAACCCACGGCACCATCACCCGCACGGTGTCCTGGGATGTCGGCCAACCGCCCTCGAGCGGCGTGGTCGCGGAAACCTCCAACCCCGACCGCAATCCGGGCCGCGAGGACCGTTCCGACGGCCGCGGCGACGGCGATGACGGCCGCATGCCGGACAACGATCGCAACACCGGCGGAGCACGACCCAAATGAGGATGCCATCGCGGCGGTACACGATGCGACCGCTACTCGCCGGTACAATCGCGACCGTCCTCGCCGCGTCCGTAATCGGCTGCACCACAACCTCTTCCGATCCGAATCCGCAGGAAAGGACCAGCACCGTGTCCGAAGAACTGCGCCACAACGCCGAGCCGTTGCGCAAGTACTTCCCCCTCATCGGCGACCCGGTCGCCGTGACCTGGACCAGCCGAGACAATTCCCGGGGCGGCCCCGGTCTGGTCACCTACTGGCTCGAAGCCGTCGTCGAACTGGCCCCGGCCACCGCGACCGAACTGCGCACCCGCTACGCCACCAGCGAATCCACTCAACCGACCGGACTACCCGCCGCTCTGCAAACCCAGGTCCCCGCCGGAAAGTACGCCACCAACCCGGATTTCGACACCGCCCTCGGCGGCTCCTCCGAATGGAACGGCACCGCAACCGGATACCTGCACCGAGAACTCCCCATCCTGGTCTTCACCGCCATGGCAGGAGGCTGACATGCCAAGCGAACACGACGAACTAGGCGTGAAAGTCCAACGCGCCCAACATGCCTTGGCCACCATCCGCGCCACCGCCACAGTCGACGGCATCACGGTCGAAGTAGACGCCCAAAACCAACTGCTCGCCATCAGCGGCCCCCAAGGCAATTCCATCCTCACCGCCTACCAGCAAGCCCTCCACGAAATCCAATCCCAAGTGGCAGAAGCCATGCGCGAACTGAACGCCGACCCCCAAGTCGAATCCGCCCGAGCCTTCACCACCGCCAACCCCGCCTCCCTCGAAGCCGCCCGCCTCGACCGCGCCGAAGCCGAAGTAGACAACTACTTCGAACGCAGCTGGTAAAGGCACTGCTGATCCCCTGCTGACCGCAAGGCGGCTGTCGGCCCTGCGGTGTAGCGTCCTGCTCATGTCGGATCGGGGGATCGAATACAAGCCGGGGATGGATGATCCCAAGCGGGTGTCGATGAATCGGTTTCTGCCGCAGGGGGTTTTGCGAGCGGAGATCAGTTATCGCAAGCCTGGCGGATTGAAGGGGACGCGGGTGGTGGCGCGTTCCGAAGCGGAGTTCGCGGTGTTGCGGACCGCCGTCCGCGAGGGTTATGGCGAGGTCTGGCGCAAGCCGGAACAACTGTCGTTGAGCGAGGCCGAGGCTTACATCAAGAAAGTGTCGGACCAGCTGGCGCAGGAGCAAGAGGAGATCAAGCGCAGGCGCGAAGCGATCGACCTGTCCTGCCCGTGGTGCGAACAGCAACGCACCTACATCGGCGTACTCGGGCTCGTCACCGGCACAGCCCGGTGGCTATCGGACCGCCCCTCCGAACTGAGCCAGCAGGTCATCAACCAACACGCCTACCGCTGCAACCTGTGCGGCTCGATGCAGTTCTTCGCGGATGGCTACCTGGAACATCCGCTACCCGGCCGGGCCGCTCCTGAGGACCGGCCGCCGTTCGGCTGACGCACCAACAGGTTTCGTTCGCGCGCTGATTCAATGGCAGTTTCCGCGCCGTCGGCACCGTCCGCGTACGCGAAATCCGGTGGACTCGCTGTTGACCGCGCCCCTACCCTCGCACGATCGGAGGGAGAGAATTCATGTCCACACTCAAGGTCACCGTCGAACGGCTGGTGGTGCATCCGCATCCGAATGCGGATCGGTTGGAGCTGGCGCAGGTTGGGCTGTATCGCGCGGTTGTGGCCAAGGGGCAGTTCGCGACTGGGGATTACGCGCTGTATATCCCGGAGCAGGCTGTGTTGCCGGATGCGCTGATCGAGGAGCTCGGGCTGACGGGGAAGCTGGCGGGTGGGGCGCGTAATCGGGTGAAGATCGTTCGGCTGCGCGGTGAGGTCTCGCAGGGGATCGTGTGTCTGCTCGCGCTGATCGGGGAGGTGGATCTTGCGGCGGCGGCCGCGGCGGGAACCGATTTCGCCGAACTGCTCGGGGTCACCAAATGGGCTCCGCCCGTGCCGGTTTCGATGTCGGGACAGATTGAGTCCGCGCCGGAGTTGATCCGCTGGATCGATGTGGAGAACATCGCGCGCTACCCGGAGATCTTCACCGCCGGTGAGCACGTCATCGCCACCGAGAAGATCCACGGTAGCGCCTGCCTGTTCACCTACGACCGCACCAGCGACCGAGTACTGGTGTCCTCCAAGGGAATCGGCGCACAGAACCTCGCCATCGCCGACAGCGACACCAACCTGTACTGGCGCGCCGTCCGCCGCTTCCAGCTCCCGGACATCGCCCGGAAGCTGGCCGCCACCCTCGACGCCGACCGTGTCGCCCTCTTCGGCGAGGTCTACGGCGCGGGCGTGCAGGACCTGCACTACGGCGCGAACGCCGGCCAGAACGACACCATCGGCTACGCCCTGTTCGACATCGCCGTCGGCACGGAAACAAACGAGCGCCGCTGGCTGACCCCCGCCGAAATCGACGCCGCCCTGACCGGCCTCGCTGCCGACATCCCGCGCGTACCCGTGCTCTACGACGGCCCGTACGACATCGACACCCTGCTCAACCTCGCGAACGGAACGGAAACCATCACCGGCACAGCCACCAACATCCGCGAGGGCCTGGTGGTCCGCCCAGCCACCGAGCGCTACTCCGAAATCCTCGGCGGCCGCGCCATCGGCAAACTCGTCTCCCCCGCCTACCTGCTCCGCAAAGACGGCACGGAATACGAGTAACAACCGCCACCCACGGATAACAGCGAAGCGGTCCCCGATTCCACAATTCGAATCCGGGACCGTTTCCACATTTCCCACAGACGCTCACCAGGCCCACAACGAATTAGGCCCCTCACCAGCACTGCTGGTGAGGGGCCTAATCAGGCTCCCCCATCTGGACTCGAACCAGAAACCTGCCGATTAACAGTCGGCTGCTCTGCCAATTGAGCTATAGGGGATTGTGTCCCGGTTGCCCTCTCGGGCGACCGGAGAAAACTTTAGCGTATGGGTTGTTCAGTTCCCAAATCGTGGCTCTACCTGGGGACATGCGGGTGGAGGGGCGGCGTCGACAGGGGGCGGGGCTTCGGGCAGGATGTACACGCGGACAGGGCCAACGGGAGGAGCTTCTCGACATGCTGCGGTTGATCATCGGCGTCGCGGCCGGGTATGTGCTGGGCGCGAAGGCCGGGCGAGCCCGGTATGAGCAGATCAGTAAGACTACCCGCGCCATCAGTGAGAGTCCGGTCACACGGAAATTGGTGCAGGCTTCGCGGCAGCGGCTGTCGGACAAGTTGAGTACGCAGCCGAAGCTGGAGCCCATGGAACCGCTGGATGAGCGCACCACGATTCTGGTGCCGCACGACCAGTTGCGGCGGTAGTTTCACCGGAAGACAACGAAACACCCGAAGTTGGCGGATCTCAGCCAGTTTCGGGTGTTTCGGCGTGTAACCAGGGGGTCAGCGGCCGCCGAAGTCGTCGGAATTGCCCATCGCCTGGGTGAGCAGGCTCTTGCGGTACTGCTCCAGCGCGACCAGGTCACCGAACAGGGCGAAGTACGCTTCGGACTGCTCGGTGGAGGAGATGCGCTGCAGCTTGGACTTGAGTTCGGCGATCTGACGGCCGACCCACGCCTCCTGCACGCGCGCCAGCACGCCGGTGACCAGACGGGGGATATCGGCCTCGGATTTCACCGGTAGCTGCTCTGCGGCCAATTCGGACACCAAAGCGCGCATGGTGAGATCGTCGGTGTTGTCGGCGACGGCGGCCACCCATTCCGCGCCGCCCAAACCCGCTGCGGTACCGCCCGCTTCCGCGATCGCGGCGCGGGTCGCCACATAGGCGGCGTGCGTGAAGGCTTCGGGTTCAAGGGAATCGAAGACCGGGCCCGCGAAGGCGGGGTACTGCAACGCCGCCGTCAACGCCTGCCGCTGCGGAGCCAGGACCGGATCGCGGGGGTTGGGGCGCGACGCCGGTTGATCGGTAACCGGTTGCGCCGCTTCACGTTCGGGCACACCGGTGCGACGGGTGCCGCCCGCCGCAGCGCCGCGGGCACTCTTGCGAGCCTCATCACCCACCCGGCGGACGACCATCTGAATGTCGTCCCAGCCGACCCAGCCCGCCAGCTTGGTGGCGTATGCCTTGCGCAGCGCGTTGTCCTTGATCTGCGCGACCACGGGCACACCGCGGCGCAGCGCGTCGACCTGCCCCTCGGGCGTATCGAGATTGTGCTCGGCGAGCAGACCGCGAATCACGAACTCGTACAGCGGGACTCGGCGCGCCACCAGATCGCGGACCGCACCGTCGCCGCTGCGCTGGCGCAGTTCGCATGGATCCAGGCCGTCGGGGGCCACCGCGATATAGGTCTGCCCGGCCAGCTTCTGATCGCCGGAGAACGCTTTCAAAGCCGCAGCCTGACCGGCGGCATCACCATCGAACGTGTAGATGATCTCGCCGCGCCAGAAATTGTCGTCCATCAGCAACCTGCGCAGCATGGCGAGATGTTCGTCACCGAAGGCCGTACCGCAGGACGCCACAGCGGTTTTCACGCCGGACAGATGCATGGCCATCACATCGGTGTAGCCCTCGACCACCACCGCCTGATGCCCCTTGGCGATCTCGCGCTTGGCCAGGTCCAGCCCGAACAGCACCTGAGACTTCTTGTACAGCACCGTTTCCGGGGTGTTGATGTACTTGGCGGTCATGGTGTCGTCATCGAACAGACGGCGGGCGCCGAAACCGATCACATCACCGCTGAGATTGCGGATCGGCCACAGCAGACGGCGGTTGAAGCGGTCCATGGGGCCGCGCTGGCCCTGCTTGGACAGACCCGCCGCCTCCAGCTCCTTGAACTCGAATCCCTTGCGCAGCAGATGCTTTGTGAGGGTGTCCCAGCCGCCGGGCGCGTAGCCGCAGCCGAACTGCGCGGCGGCATTCGCGTCGAAATTGCGGTCGGTGAGGTATTTGCGGGCCGTCTCCGCCTCGGGCTCACCGAGTTTGGCCGCGTAGAACTCGTGCGCGGCGGCATTCGCGGCGACCAGCCGGGAGCGGGTGCCGCGATCGCGCTGCACCGAGGTGCCGCCACCCTCGTAGGTGATCTTGTAGCCGATCTTGTCCGCGACCTGCTCGACCGCTTCCACGAAACCGACATGCTCGATCTTCTGGAGGAAGGCGAAGACATCGCCGCCTTCACCACAGCCGAAGCAGTGGAAGTGACCGTGATTGGGCCGCACATGGAACGATGGCGACTTCTCGTCATGGAAAGGGCACAGGCCCTTCATGGAATCGGCACCGGCACGCCTCAGCGCCACGTACTCGCCGACCACATCCTCGATCCGAGCGCGTTCACGAATCGCCGCGATATCGCGGTCTGGAAGTCGGCCTGCCACGCAGCGAGTCTAGCTGTCCCGCCTCCCCGCGACTCTGGCGCACGGCCTGGGAGCCGCAAACCGTTGGGCACGCGTAGTGCGGTTGGGAGCCGACCCGATTTTGGGCGTACCCAGGGAGTTACCCGACCTCACGAAATACCCGGGTCCGGTTTCTGCCAGGATCTACCGGTGCTCAGCCTCTATCACGACTCCTCGACCCCGGTGCACAGCGTGCCCGCCGGGGCGAAGCTCGTGGTACTCGCCGTGGCCGGAACCGCGCTCTTCTTCGTGCCGTCGATCATGTGGCTGGCGACCACGCTCGCGGTTGTGCTGGCGCTGTACGCGATTGCCCGCATCCCCTGGCCCGCGACCGCCCGCCAGGTGCTGAGCCTCGCGCCATTCCTGGCCCTGATCATGATCGCGCAGCTGCTGTTCACCGGTTGGCAGAGCGCAGTCCTGGTTGGCGAACGCGTACTCACCCTGGTCCTGCTCGCCAATCTCGTGACGCTCACCACGCGCACCTCGGCCATGATCGACACCATCGAAAAGGCGCTGCGCCCACTGCGTCCCCTCGGCGTGCGACCGGATCGCGTCGGCCTGCTGATCGCGATGACTATCCGATTCATCCCGGTTATTCGCGAACAAGCCGAGCTGGTGCGCGCCGCCCAACGCGCCCGCGGCATCGAACGCAGCACCGTATTCCTCATCCCGCTGCTGATTCGCACCCTGCGCATGGCCGATCAGGTCGGCGAGGCATTGGACGCGCGCGGCCTCGACTGACGAGTTGCCGAAGGTGTGCGCATCAGACGTGGCCCACCACCCCGGACCCCGGTCCGCATAGGATGCCCCGGTGCGTAGTAGGGATTTGGCGCAGGTAGCGCTGTTCGCGGCAATCATGGTGGTACTCGGGTTCTTCCCCCTGATCCAGTTGCCGGGTGCTTTCGCACCCTTCACCTCGCAAACCCTCGGCGTGATTCTGGCGGGCGCGATCCTCGGCACGAAGCGCGGCTTCCTGGCGATCCTGCTCTTCGACGCACTGGTGTTCATCGGCCTGCCGGTGCTGTCCGGCGGCCGCGGCGGACTCGGGGTGATCATGGGACCGACCGGTGGCTTCGTCATCGCCTATCCGATCGGCGCACTGGTGATCGGCCTGCTCACCGAACGCCTGTGGCGGCATTACAACCTGCCGATCGCCTTGGCGATCAACTTCTTCGGCGGCGCGGTCGTGCTCTACGCCATCGGCGTGCCGTGGATGGCGGTGGCCGCGCAGCTGCCGCTGCACAAGGCGATCGTCAGCTCGGTCGCGTTCCTGCCGGGCGATGTGGTGAAAACCGTGATCGGCTCACTGGCCGCTCTCGCGGTGCGCCAGGCCTATCCGATGATTCCGGATCCTTCGAAGAAAAGTGCGGCCCGCGCGTGATCGAACTCGACGCCGTCTCGCACAGCTTCGGTGATCGCGAGGTGCTGGCACGCCTGGATCTGACGCTCACCGAACGCCGAATCGCGGTGATCGGCTCCAACGGCTCGGGCAAGTCCACCTTCGCGCGCCTGCTCAACGGCCTCCAGGTCCCCAGTCGAGGACAGGTGCGGGTGGACGGCCTCGATACCCGCAAACAGGGCCGGGCCGTGCGCCGCCGCGTCGGATTCGTCTTCCAGGATCCGGACGTGCAGATCGTCATGCCGACCGTCGCCGAGGATCTGGCCTTCGGGCTCAAACACCACGGTCTCGCCAAAGCCGATATCGCCGAACGGGTTTCGGAGGTGCTCGCCGAATACGGCCTCACCGAATTCCGTGATCACCCCGCGCACCTGCTCAGCGGCGGGCAGAAGCAATTGCTTGCCATCGCCGCGGTGCTGTCGATCCGCCCCGAGCATGTCATCTTCGACGAACCCACGACCCTGCTGGACCTGCGCAATAAACGCCGCATCACCCGGCTGCTGCGCGAACTCCCGCAGCGGATCGTGGTCATCTCACACGATCTGGACCTGCTCACCGATTTCGACCGGGTGCTGGTCTTCGACGCGGGCCGCCTGCTCGCAGACGGCCCGCCCGCCGAAACCATTCCGTTCTATCTGAACCACTGCGGCTGAATCAGCGCGGCAGTTTGCTGTTCAGCTTGGTCTCATCGTCCTGAATGGCGATGCACTGCACCGACGGATCGGTATTCCACTCCGACTGGCTGTGCGGCCGGTAGTAGAGGTAGCTCAGGCCGGAAACCTTGGAGTCGATCCGGTCGAACACCTCGGCGCATTTGGTCTCGGCGTAATCCTTGGACTGCTGATCACCCTGGAAGCTGGGCAGATTGAAGTTCAGGAACACCTCACCGTCATGCGCGCTGGTGCAGGAGGTGACGGTCGCACCGCTGATCGACACCTTACGATGCACACCGTTGACGCAATCACCGTCCTTGAGATTGCGCAGCAGCGTATACCCGGCACCGGAGGTGGACGGCGCCGTGGTGGTCGGCAGCGCGGGCACCGAGAACGACGGTATCGCCGGCATCGAGAACGACGGCGGCGGCGAGATCGAGTCGACGCTGTCCTTCGTATCCGCGACACCCACCGCGAACACGATGACGCCGACCAGCGCCCACACGCCCGTCAAAATCAAGCCGGTGATCGCCAATCCCTTGCCCTGCTGATTGCGATCCTTGATCTGGCTCAGCGAGATCACGCCGAACGGCACCGAGAGCAGGCACATGCCGAGCAGACCGGTGATCAGCGCCGCGATGGCGAAACCATTGGTGCCCTGCGGCGGACCCGCCGGACCCTGCGGCGGATACGGCTGGGGGTACTGCGGTGGCGGGAACTGCTGATAGCCACCCGAACCGCCGTAGGGGTCCGCCGGGAAACCACCGGCGGGCGCGTACCCCGGCTGTTCCGGGTAGCCACCGGGCGCGGTGTAACCGGGCTGCTCGGGATACCCACCGGGCGCGGTGTACCCCGGCTGACCCGGATAGGGCTGCTGCGCACCGTAAGCCGGATCCGACTGATTCGGCCACTGCGGCTGACCCCAGGCCGCCTGCTGATCCTGGGCCGGAGCGCCCGGATACGGCGGCTGCTGCGATGACCACGCCACCACTGTCGGATCCGGCGCGGACGGCTGCGCGGGCTGCTCGCCCCCGGCCTGCTTGTCCAGCCCGACGGGCTTATCCGGCGAATTCGGGTGATTCGGATCCACGATCCCCCCTCCGCGGACTCGTTGCGGCCCGCTCTAGCGAATTTTCCCGCTCACCGTAGCGGTTTCCGATTCGGTCCGCGAAACCTATATATCAGGGGATTACCGCGGCGACCCGCTCCAGGCGGCTTTCGGTGTACGAGGCGATCTGATCGACGATCACCCGAACCCGAGCGGAGTCATCGTTCGCATCCTCCCACCAGGGCAGCAACAGCCGGTCCAGGCCACGCGGGGCGATATCGAGCAGATGATGCGCCACCATCAGGATCCGTTCGCGCTGCCCGGCCTGGCGAACCTGATGGATCGGATCGGACAGCACATAGCGCAGCGCCATGGTCTTGAGCACCGCGACCTCGGCCGCCACGATCCGCGGCACCTCCAGATCCGCTGTGTACCTGCACAATTGGCGACCACCCCAGGCGGCGCGAGTGGCCTCGACGGCGGCGGTGGCGAAACGGCCGACCAGATCGCTGGTGAGGCTCTTGAGCGCCACCGACGACGCCAGCGAACCGTCATAGGAGGCCGCGGCGGTGACCACCGGAAGTTCGGACAGGCGCTGCGCGGCCGCCACCAGATCATCCACGCTGGGCGATTTCTTCTGGCGCGCACCGAGTTCCGCGAGCGCGGCCTGTTCCACCGGATCCGCCAGCGCGCGCAGATCGATGCGGCCGACGATGATGCCGTCCTCCACATCGTGCACCGAATAGGCGACGTCATCGGCCCAGTCCATGACCTGCGACTCCAGGCACTGCCTGCGATCGGGCGCGCCCTTGCGGACCCAGGCCAAACGATCCATATCCACGTCGTACGCGCCGAACTTGGAGCCGGGACCCGTTCTGCCCCAGGGGTATTTGATGACCGCGTCCAAAGCCGCGCGGGTCGGGTTCAACCCGTAGCTCTGCCCCTGCTCATCGATGACCTTGGGTTCGAGCCGGGTGAGAATGCGCAGGTTCTGCGCATTGCCCTCGAATCCCCCGTGCGCGTCGGCGAATTGATCGAGCGCCTTCTCGCCATTGTGCCCGTACGGCGGATGCCCGATATCGTGCGCCAGCCCGGCCAGATCCACCAGATCCGGATCACAGCCCAGACCGTCCGCGATGCTGCGGCCGATCTGCGCGACCTCCAGCGAATGGGTGAGCCGGGTGCGCGGGGTATCGCCATCGCGCGGACCCATGACCTGCGTCTTGTCCGCGAGTCTGCGCAATGCCGCGGAATGCAGCACCCGCGCTCGATCACGCGCGAACTCGCTGCGCCGCGCCGGGGCGGGCGACCAGCTCAATCCGGCGGTTCTATCGGTCTCCGGGACCAGGCGCTCCCGATCGTGCTCGCTGTACACCCGGTCGTAGTCGATGCGCATATTCACTGCTCCGCCGTGTAGGTGAAATCGGCCGAATAGTGGGTGAGCTGGTACCACAGCAGCGCGAAGGTCTCGCGAGTTATGCCGTGCGCCTGCGATTCCCGCGTGTACACCGCGGGCCCGGTCCTGGTCGGCGCGGTCCATGCCGAGAGTCCGGCATCGCGCGCCATGGTGCGGGTGCGCAGCGAATGCCAGGGATCACTCACCAGCACCACCGACGACTTACCGCGTGCCAGTAGGGCTCTGGATACCGCTTCGACGCTCTGCAAAGTGTCCGAACCGGTTTCCACCGCCAGCACCCGATCCGCCGGGACGCCGCGATCCTTGAGATAGTTCTTGCCGGACGCGGCCTCGGTGTAGTTGTCCCCCACCTGTTTTCCGCCCACCGTCACGATGAGCGGGGCCACACCCTTCTGAAAAAGCTTGTACGCCTGATCCAATCGGGCCTGGAAGACCGAGGACGGGGTGCCGTCGTACTGCGCGGCCCCAAGCACCACGATCGCGTCGGCGGGCGCCCAGTCATCGATGCGGGCCACCTGCCAGACCCGCACCGCGGTACCGCCGATCACCAGCAGCCCCATGAGCACCCCGCCGATCAGCAGTCGGCGCGCCCAGGCCAGCCATCCCGCGACATTGCCGTCACGGGACTGGTCGACCTGCGCCGGCGCCGAGGCGGGCTCGAGGTCGCGGTTCCGGAGTTTTACCAACCGCGCCGCCGCCACTCGGGCAATTGCGGGCGCTCCACACCGAGGGTGGTGTCATCGCCATGGCCGGGATACACCACGGTGTCATCCGGGTAGCGGGCGAAAAGCTTGGCTTCGACATCGCCGAGCAACGAGGTGAACTCCTCGGGCGAGCCGGTCTTGCCGACGCCGCCCGGGAACAGCGAATCTCCGGTGAACAGGTGGGTGCGGCCGTCGCCGTCGGTGAAGGCGAGCGCCACCGAACCCGGGGTGTGACCACTCAGGTGAATGGCCTCGAACTCCAGCTCGCCGATGCGGATCTTGTCACCGTCGGTGAGGATGCGGGTCGGCGGGACGGGCAGCGCCTCGGCATCGAGTTCATGCGCGGCGGACGGAATCTCGCGGGCGGTGAGCACATCGGCCAGGGCCCACCAGTGATCCGGATGGCGATGCGTGGTGACCAGCAGCTCGACCCCCTGGGGAGCCTCCTGGTCCAGCAATTCCAGAATGCGTTCCGCCTCATTGGCGGCGTCGATGAGCAGCGTCGAGCCGGTTCTCGCACACTGCACCAGGTACACGTTGTTATCCATGGCGCCCACCGACATCTTCACGATGCGCGCGCCGGAAACGCTCCGCTGCTGCGGGTTGGAGCCGGGGGCGAGATGACCCGTGTACGGGGAATCGATCGTGATCACGCCTTTGATCGTAGTCATGGCCGCCGACACGGGTGACCGGATGAAACCTCGCGCCCCGCGTGCGCCGGATAGATTCATACGATGCGGCTTCCGAAGCAGCTCTCCATGCTGCTGTCCGGCTTCGTGCTGGCCTTGATTGTTCCCATCGGCGGGGGCGCTTCCGCGCACGCCGAGCAGCCGCAGCGGCTGCCCAGCTATGTCACCGATCTGGCGGGCGCGTTGCGCGGCGGGCAGACGGCTCAGGTGCAGTCGGCGATCGACGAGCTGTACACGAAAGACCATGAGCGACTGTGGGTCGTGTATGTCCACGACTTCGCGGGGATGGACGCGCAGAGCTGGGGTGAGCAGACCGCGAGAGCCTCCAACTTCGGCAATCGGGATGTGCTGCTCGCGGTCGCGGTGGGTGATCGCGGGTACGCGTTCACCGGCAGCGCGCCCGAATCGGTCAGTGAGAAGCAGGTCGATCGGCTGCTGATCGATCAGGTGGAGCCCAAGCTGCGCGCAGGGGATTGGGCGGGGGCGGCGATCGCGACGGCTAATGGCTTGTCGGCGGCCATGAATGACAGCGGGGGCGGGACCAGCATCTGGGTGGTACTGGTGCTCGTGCTCGTGGTGGCGCTGGTGGTGGGCGCGGTGCTGCTGTGGTCGCGCGGGCGCAAGGCACGGCGTTCGCGCGCCGAGCTGGAGGCCGCGCGCAAGGTCGATCCGGCGGACACCGCGGCGCTCAACGCACTGCCGCTCGCCGCATTGGACGCGCGATCCAAAGAGTTGCTGGTCGATACCGACAATGCGATTCGCACCAGCGCAGAGGAATTGCGGCTCGCCACCGATGAATTCGGCGCGACCGCCACCGCGCCATTCACCGCGGCGCTGGAAGCGGCGAAGAACGCGCTCGCCAAAGCCTTTTCCATCCGCCAGCAACTCGACGACGATATTCCCGAAACACCCGAGCAACAGCACACCATGCTGGTGGAACTCATCGGCACCTGCGGGCGCGCGGATCAGGAACTCGACGCCAAAGTCACCGAATTCGACGCCATGCGGAATCTGCTCATCAACGCGGGCGAACGATTGGACGCGCTGACCCGGGATCTGGTCGAGCTGACCGCCCGGGTGCCCGGCTCGACGGCGACGCTCGCACAGCTGGTGGCGGCGCAACCGGCCTCGGTGCTGGCACCCGTACACGACAACGTGAATATGGCGCAGGAACGAATTGCCTTCGCGGACAAAGGTATTCAGGAAGGCCGTGCGGCGGCGGCCCGGCCCGTCGGCGAACAGGGTGCGGCGGTGGCGGCCATTCGCGGGGCGGAGGCGGCCATCAATACCGCACGGACACTGCTGGATGCGGTCGATACCGCCGCCACCGATATCGAGCAGGCGCGCGCCGGACTGCCCGGCATCATCGAGGAACTGCGCATGGATCTCGGCACCGCGGCGGCCCTCACCAAACACGGCGGCCCCGAACTCGCGACCGCCGCCATCGCAGCGCGCACCGCGCTCGATGAGGCGAGCCGGGACGGTGCGACCAATCCGCTGGGGACGTTCCAGCGGGCGGTGGCCGCGGATACCGTGCTGGACAAGGCGATCGCCGCCGCCACCGATCGCAAGGTCGCCGCCGAAGACCTGGCCCGCCGCCTCGATCAGGCGATGACCGCGGCCCTGAGTCAGATCAACGCCGCCACCGATTTCATCAGCACCCGGCGCGGCGGCGTCGACGCCGAACCCCGCACCCGCCTCGCCGAAGCCCAGCGCAGCCTCGACCAGGCCCGCCAACTCACCGAATCCGATCCGGCCCAAGCCCTTACCGCCGCCCAGCGCGCCACCGAACTCGGCACCCGAGCCCTGCTCACCGCCCAGGCCGCCGTCCGCGAATGGCAATCACAACAGGCAAGCTCCAACTCCCAAACCGGTGCCATCCTCAGCGGCGTCCTCATCGACGGCATGCTGCGCGGTATGGGCGGCGCAAGCCGCGGCGGCGGCGGTTTCAGCGGCGGCAACTACGGCCCCGGCTCCTTCGGCGGCTCCGACGGCTCCCGCCGCATCAGCCGCGGCGGCCGGTTCTGACCGACGGCCCCGCCGGTTCGCGCAGCGGTGAACTATTCCTGCAACCCCAGCGCCCAGGCGCGGGTTCCCCGCAAGGTATCCACGGAATTGCACGAAAAGTTCACCAGCCCAGCGCGGTCGGCGCGATGGGCGTCCCGGCAGCGCGGGAAGGCACGTGTCAGAGCCAGCCGAGGCGTTCGGCGGCCTTCACTGCTTCGGCGCGGGTTCGGGTGCCGGTCTTGCCGATCGCCGAGGAGAGGTGGTTGCGGACTGTGCCTTCGGAGAGGTGGAGGGATTTGGCTACCGCGCCCGCGGTAGCTCCGTCGGAGGCGGCGGCGAGGACTTCGCGTTCGCGGGCGGTGAGGGGGGAGGTGCCCGCGGTGAGGGTTTCGGTGGCTAGGGCGGGGTCCACTACGCGCAGGCCCATGTGGACTCGGCGGACGGCGTCGGCCAGTTCGCGAGCGGGCGTGTCCTTGACCACGAAGCCGTCCGCGCCCGCGTCGATGGCGCGGCGCAGGAAGCCGGGGCGGCCGAAGGTGGTGACCATGAGGATGCGGACGGAGGGGTGTGATTTGTGGAGTTGGGCCGCGGCCTCGATGCCGTCCATACCGGGCATCTCCACATCCAGCAGGGCCACATCGGGATTCGTGCGTTCGACGGCGGCGAGCACCTCATCACCGCGGCCGACCTCGGCGACTATCTCCAGATCGTGTTCCAGACCCAGCAGCGCGGCGAGTGCGCCGCGCACCAGTGCCTGATCGTCGGCGAGCAGAAGTTTGATCATCGCGGGTCTCCCATCGGTGCCGCCGGAAAGCTTGCCAGTACCCGCAATCCGCCCTCCGGCCGGTTCGCCACGGTGAGCGTCCCGCCGGTGGCGCGGACTCGTTCGGACAGTCCGGATAGGCCGGAGCCGAATTTCCCGTCGCCCAATCCGCCGCCGTCATCACTGATCTCGATGCTGAGCGGGGTCACCCGCACGGTGGCGTGCCGGGCTCCGCTGTGCCGGACGATATTGGTGATCGCCTCGCGCAGCACCCAGGCGAAGACGACGCTGTGCCGGGTGGGGAGCCCATCCGCGACGGGCAGATCCGCCTCGATCTCGGCGGCGCGCAATGCCGTTCGCGCATTGGTGAGTTCGCCCGCGAGCGATACCTCGCGCAGGCCGCCGACGGTGCTGCGCACCCCGGCCAGCGATTCGCGGGCCAGCCGCTCCACGTCGACCAGCTCCTGTTTGGCGCGCTCCGGATCGATCTCCATGAGCCGTTGCGCCAGTTCGGTTTTCACCGTGATGATGGTGAGCGAATGACCGAGGATATCGTGCACATCGCGGCCCACCCGCAGGCGTTCCTCCGCGATGGCCAGTTCGGTCAGTTGCTGCCGGGCGAGATTCAACTGCTGATTGCGCTGGATGAGCTGACGGATCCCGCCCACCGCGAACGCGGACATCGCCATCGATTGGATGATGCCCCAGTCGGGCGCATCGCCGGCCACCGCCTGCGGAATGACCGCTGTCACCAGGATCAACCCGATCAGCGTCGGAATCGCCTGCGCGATAGGCAGTGTGAACGCCAGGAACGAAGCCGGATAGACCGCCAGCGGCACCGCATGCGAATGCAGCGTCACCGCGACCGCACCGAGTAGCGCCAATTGCAGGGCGAGCAGCGGGAACACCAGGCGCGATGGCGGGTTCGGCCAGGCCGGCCCCGTCATCGGCAATTGCAGCAGCCGCCAGAACGAGCCGATATAGGCGATCCCGAACGCCACGATCGCGATGAGCGTGTACACCCGGGCCACATCACCGTCGAGCTCCCAGGCCCGGCGCAGCGGTGTGATCAGGTACACCGACCACACGGCCGCGAAGATCCAGCCGAATCGCCGGCGCCGCGCAATACTCTCCCGACTGTCCACCACATCGCCGGACGTTACCGCAGGCCACGACGGCAGGCGACGCTCGAGGACCGCACCCGCCCAGCCGACCCGACCGCCGCCCGGCATCGGAGTATTCATGACTCCACTATCGAACGGGCGGCCGGCGGATACCCCACACGTCCGTCACGTTTCACCCATGACAGATGTCATCGCCACAGGTAGACGCGATCCGCGGCCGTGCGAGTGAACCGGCGAATGCCCACCCCTGCCAATGCCACCCCGTGCCTGTCGGGCTCGAGCCGCGCTCGCATCCGGCCCAAAGTCCGGCAGGATCACCGGCCGTGCGCGCGGCGGCCTCAGATGGTGAGGGTCACGGTGTGGAAGCCGCTCGGGCCGGAGGGGAAGCTGGGGCGGTCGACTCCGTCTTGGACTTCGCCGGAGCGGCCGGTGACACGGGCCTGGATGGTGTGCGTGCCGGGTGGGAGGTCCACCACCGTGCGCCAGCGCCGCCAGGCGGCGGGTGCCGATTCCGCGCCGAGTTCCACCGGGAGCCAATCGGTTCCGTCGACCCGGATATCGACGGCCGAAACGCCCTGGGGTGGAGCCCAGGCAACACCGGCGACGGTGGTCTTGCCCGGACTGCCCGCACCCGGCGATGCCACGTCGATGCGGGATTGCGGTGTCACCCACAGGGTTTCATTCGTCCAGCCGCGCTTCCACCAGTAGTCGACGTGTGAGTCGTCCGAGAGTTCGAGTTCGGAGATCCACTTCGCGCCGGTGTACTGACCGTAGATGCCAGGCACGAAAACCCTTGCGGGGAAACCGTGTTCGGGCGGCAGCGGTTCACCGTTCATGCCGATGACCAGGTAGCCGGGCAGCTCCCCCGTGCGCAGCTTCGCCATATCCAGCGAGATCGTGTAGCCGTCGACCGCGCGGGTGACCAGCCGGGTCGCATCGGTGTCCGGCATGGCGTGATCGAACAGCGCGGTCAGCGGCACCCCGAACCAGCGGGCATTACCGGCCCGATGCTGGCCCGGCGTGTTGTGCACGCACACCATGACCGCGTCGAATTCCACCGCCTGTTCGGCCAGATCCGCCAGCGACAGCCGCAGCGGATGCGCGACCTTACCGGTGATGGCCAGCCGCCATTCGCGCGGATCGATGCGTGGCGGCCGCGAATTCACGTCCGCCACATAGAATCTGCCGACCTTGGTGATCAGCGGCGACAATCCCGGTTCGGAACCGAGCCCGTCCTCGGCCATCGGCACATGCGAACCCATCGGCCCGAGTTGCCGCACCCGTTCGCCGTGCCGCTTATCCGCGCGCCGGATGAGGGTCTCGGCAGCCGCGAGCATGCCGATTCCGCCTGTGGCCCACAGCAATCCGGACCCAAGCCCGCCAGCTGGGCGGCGCAATCCGGCACGCAGTACACCCGCCGCCGCGATACCGCCGAACGCGCCCGCGGCCGACCGATTCGCACCGCGCAGCGCCAGCGCGCTCGCCCCCGCACCGAGCGCCGCCACCGCGGGCGTGCGCAGGCGCTCGGGCAGCAGGGCCAAACCCGCGGACCCGGCAACGACATTCGCCACCACGGCGGCGCGGGTGGCCTCCTTGTCGTACCGTCCGGCCCGGGCGACCATGGCCTCCACCACCGGAACGGGCGCGATATCGGCCCCCAGCCGCCCGATCCCGTCGATCACCGAACCGCCCCGGGTCGCGGCGAGCAGTTCTCCGGCGCCGAGCGCACCCAGCCCCACCGCCGCCGCGCGCAGCAGCCGTCTCCCGTTCACCGACACAGTCCGAGCCTTCCGTAGCCGAGCGGGTTGTCCCCGCCCATTCTTCACCAGCCGGAAGCTATGCCAATAGGATTCGCCCGGCCACCCTCATAGCCGATCCAGATATGCGGTGATCAGCGGGCCGATCTCGGCCAGAGCGGCGGCGGTGACCAGTTGGTTGTGGGTGAACCCGACCGGATGTTCGGTGATCGCGCCCGCGATGAACGGACGCCAGGTGGCGATATTCGGCGTCGGATCCGGATTGCCCGCGGCGGAGACGAACATCAGATCACCGTCGAAGACATCGGGTCGATGGTCGGAGATCTGCCGCAGCAGATGTCGCAGATCGCTGTAGAAGTGCTCGATTTCGGTTGCGGTGAAGGAGATTCCGGAGGCGGCCAGCAGGTCCGCGGCCTGTGCGGGGGTTACGCCCTCGAAGCCCGCGGGCACATCGATGCCGCCGAATTCGGCCAGCAACATGGCCAGCGGCGGCAGGTCGGTATCGGCGGTGATCCGCACCTGAGCCCGGGCGTCCATCATGATCAAAGACGGGACTCGCGCACCGCGACCGCGCAATTCGACCGCTATGGCGTGCGCGACGGAACCGCCCGCCGAATAGCCGAGCAGGTGATACGGCCCCTCGGGCTGCACCCGGCGGATCTCCTCGACATAGCGCACGGCCAGATCGCGAATCGTGCGATCGGCGGTGCCGCCATCCACCACGCCCGGCGATTGCAGTCCGTAGACCGGGTGGGCACGATCGATGTACTGCACCAGACCGCCGTAGCACCAGGCCAATCCGACGGCCGGATGGATACAGAACAGTGCCGGTCCGTCCCCCGCCGGGCGCATGGGAAGCAGCACCCGCAGCGATGGCTCCACGCCCGGCTGTTCGGCGGCCTCGGCGAGCCGCCGGGCCAGCGCGGCGGGGGTGGGGTCCAGGAACATCCATTGCAGCGGCACAGGGATGCCGGTGCGTTCGCGAACCAGGGTGACCAGCTGCACCGCGGCCATGGAGTTGCCGCCGACCTCGAAGAAGTTGTCGTCCACGCCGATCCGATCGGCCGCCAGCACGGTCTCGAAGGATGTGGTGAGCGCGCGTTCGGCATCGGTGCGCGGGGCGCGGTACGGACGCCGCTGCGGTTCGGGGTGAATGTTCACCGCGGGGGCATCCTCGTCATGAATCCTCGCCGTGAGGGGCGGGAGTCCACCCGCCTCGACCACACCGATCGGGGCGTCCGGGGTGGCGGTGACCGCGGTGATCAGGGCGACGAAGGCGTCGGTCATGGTTCGCGCGGTGGCGCGGTCGAACAGATCGGTGGCGAAGGTGAGCGCACCGGTGAGGCCCGCCGGTTCACCCGCCGGGCCGAACTGCTCGGCCAGCATCCATTCGAGATCGAACTTCGAACCGGGAGCCGGGGCCTCGAACGGGCGAATCTCCAAGCCCGGCAGCGTGGTTCGCGGAATCCGCACATTCTGGAAGGCCAACAGCACCTGGAACAGCGGATGATGCGCGGTGGAGCGGACCGGGGCCAGCGCCTCCACCAGGCGTTCGAAGGGCAGATCCATATTGCCGTAGACGGCCAGATCGGCCCGGCGGGTGGCCGCCAGGGTCGCGGCGAAGTTCGCGGCCGGGTTCAGGCGTGAGCGCAGGACGACCGTGTTCACGAACATGCCTACGAGATCATCGAATTCGCCGTCACCTCGGCCCGCTACCACCGAGCCGAGCGCGATATCGGTGTCATCGGAGAGCCGGGCCAGCAGCACCGCCAGGGCGGCGTGCACCACCATGAACGGGCTCGCGCCCTGGGCGCGGGCAAGGACCTGGATACGGTCGTGAACCACTGCGGGAATGGCGAATTCGATGCGGTCGCCGATACCGGACGGGAGTTCGGGCCGGGGGCGATCGACCGGGATGCGGTGCACCTCGGGCAATCCGGCGAGCGTGCCGCGCCAGAAGTCCAGTTGGTGGTGCGCGAGGCTTTCCGGATCGGCGTCGGAGCCGAGCAGATCACGCTGCCAGAGCGCGTAATCGGCGTATTGCAGCGGGAGCGGGGTCCAGTTCGGCTTCTCGCCCGAGACCCGGGACAGATACGCGCCCAGCACATCTCGCGCCAGCGGGGCCATGGACCAGCCGTCGGCGGCGATGTGATGTACGGCCAGCGCCAGCACCGCGTATTGGGGTGCGGTGTGCAGGACGCAGACGCGCAGCGGGGGTTCGCGGGTGATGTCGAAGCCTCGGGACAGCTCCGACATCAGGCGCTGCGTGACTTCCCCTACGTTCGTGGCGATTTCGGTGACGGGTGTGGCTCCCGGCGCGGCGGGGCGGATCTCCTGATACGGCAGGCCGTCCGAGTCCACGGGATAGATGGTGCGCAGGGTTTCGTGCCGTTCCACCACATCGTCGATTGCGGCGCGCAATGCCGAGATATCGAGTGTCCCTTCGATTCCGAACGCGCCCGGAATGTTGTAGACGGGCGATCCGGGGTCATAGCGGTTGAGGAACCACATGCGCTGCTGAGCGGCCGAGAGCGGAATCCGTTCGGGACGCGGCCGGGGGCCGGGGCGGGGGCGATCGGCGGCCGTGCCCGAGGCGACGAACGCGGCCAGTTCGGCCACCGTCGGTGCGTCGAAGAGGGCCCGGACCGGAACTGACCGATCGAGTAGACCACCCAGCCGGGCCACCACCTGGGTGGCAATGAGCGAATTACCGCCCAGGGCGAAGAAATCGTCATCGCGCCAGACCTGATCGATGCCGAGCACCTCGGCGAAGACGGCCGCCACCGCCTCCTCCTCGGGGCCGATCGCCGCCTCGTGCGCACCGGCGATGAGCTGCGGTGCGGGCAGGGCATCGCGGTCGAGCTTGCCGTTCGCGGTGCGCGGGAGCTCATCGAGCACCGTGATGGCAGCCGGGACCATATATGACGGAAGCCTTTGCGCCACCGAACGCTTCAGCGCCACCGGATCCACTCCGGCTCCGGTCTCCGGAATCACGTAGGCGACCAGCATTCCGCCGCGAGCGTCCGCACGCACCAGCGCGACGGCGCGGGCCACGGCCGGATCGGCGATCAACGCGGCTTCCACTTCACCCAGCTCGATGCGCAGGCCGCGCAGCTTCACCTGGGTATCGGTGCGGCCCAGATACTCCAGATCGCGATTACGATGGCGGACCAGATCGCCCGTGCGATACATGCGCCGCCCCGGCATGAACGGATCGGCGACGAAGCGGGCGGCGGTCAAGTCGGGGCGGTCGTAATAGCCACGCGCCACCGGGATTCCGGACAGATACAGCTCGCCGATCACACCCTCGGGGACGGGGCGCATCCGATCATCCAGGACCAGCGCCCGCACACCCGGAGCGGGTGCGCCGATCGTGATCGGATCACCCGGGCGCAGCGCCGCACTGCCTGTCGCCCACACCGTGGTCTCGGTGGGGCCGTAATCATTGAAGTGCAGGCGATTCGGCGCGGACCAGGCCGCGACCAGTTCTGGCGGGCAGGGCTCACCACCGGTAATGATCACCCGCAGTCGATCCACACCCGCCGGGTCGACCGTCGCCAGCGCCGACGGCGTAATGGCGATGTGCGAGACCTGTTCCCGGGCAAGAAGTTCCGCGAGGTCCGCACCCGCGAAGACAGTGGGCGGAGCCACCACCAGTGTCGCGGCCGCGCTCAATGCCATGGTCAATTCCAGCACCGAGGCGTCGAAACTCGGTGACGCCACCTGCAATACGCGGGAATCGGAGGTGATTCCGTCACGAACGCGCTGTGCCTCGGCGAGATTCGCCAGACCGGCGTGCGTCACCACCACCCCCTTCGGCGCACCGGTCGATCCGGAGGTGAACATGACGTACGCGGGGTTCCCGGGGTGTGCCCGCGGTGCGAGGCCACCGGACGACCGGCCGAGCCGATCAGACTCTGCGATGCGGCTTTGGTCGGCATCGCCGCCTCGCGGCAGAGTGGACTCGTCACTACGTCCGGTCTCGGGCTGCGCCGCAGCGGATTTCGCGGTGAGGTCGGCGTCGAGGCACCACCACTCGACGGTGTCGGGCAGACGGTCGCGCTGTGCGGAAACCGTCAGGCCGAGGGTCACGCCGGAGACGTCGACGATGCGGGCTATGCGTTCGGGTGGGTAGGCCGGGTCGACGGGGACGAAGGCCGCGCCGGTGCGGGTGATCGCCCAGATCGCGAGGATGGATTCGATCGAGCGCGGGATGCCCACGGCCACCAGGGTTTCCGGCCCGGCTCCGGCGCGGGTGAGGCGGTCGGCGAGTTGTCTCGACCGCTCATCGATCTCGCGGTACGTGAGCAGGCGGTCGGCGCAGCTCACCGCGACTCCGTCGGGGTTGGCGGCGACCGCTTCGGCCATGAGTTCGGCCAGTGTGCGGGGCGCGGCAGCCGGGGTCATCTCGGTCGACAACTGATCTCGCTCGGCGGTGGTCAGCAGGTCGATATCCCCCACCGGCAATTCGGGATCGGCCGTGACCGTGGCCAGCAGCCGCACCAGGCGATCAGCGAACGCGGCGACCGTGGATTCGTCGAAAAGGTCTGTGGCATAGGCGCATCGCAGTTGCGTGCCGTCCACATCCGCGACCACCGTCACACTCAGGTCGAATCGAGTGTTGCTCTGCGGCAGATCGATTGGAGCCACCGTCAGCTCGGGCAGGCGGAGTTCCGGAATCGTCAGGTTCTGGTACACCAGCATGATCTGCACCAGCGGATGCCGGGCCTCCGAACGCGCCGGGGCGAGCACCTCGACCAGTCGCTCGAACGGCACATCGGCGTGCTCGAAGGCGGCCAGATCGGACTCCCGCACCCGGTCCACCAGGGCGGCGAAGCTCTCCCCCGGCTCGACGCCGGTGCGCAGCACCAGGGTGTTCACGAACATTCCGACCAGCTCATCGAGGTCCCGATGCCCGCGCCCGGCCACCGGGGTGCCCACCACCACGTCCCCGCTGCCGCTCAGCCGGGCCAGCAGCACCGCCAGCGCGGCGTGTACGACCATGAACGGGGTCGCCCGGTGCCTCCGGGCGAAACGGTCGATTCCGGCCGTCAGCGCGCCGTCCAGCCGGGCTGTCGCCTCCCCCGCGCGATGGCTCGCACGCGCCGGACGCGGCCGATCGGCGGGCAACTCGACGTGATCCGGCAGTCCCGCCAACGTCCGCGACCAGAACTCCACCTGCCGAGCCAGCAGCGACCCGGAATCCCCCTCATCCCCGAGCCGCGCCAACTGCCACAGCGTGTAGTCCGCGTACTGCACCGGCAGCTCCGCCCAGGCAGGCCGCTGCCCGGCCGCACGCGTCGCATATGCGGCGGCCACGTCCCGAGTGAGCGGGGCCATCGAGAAACCGTCGGTGGCGATATGGTGCGCGACCAGCACGATGACATGCTCGTCCACATCCGAGTCTGCATGCGATGCCGCTGAGCGCGAACCCGATGCCGCAGCGCCTTGATCAGGTACGGTGAGCGGCCCATTCGAGGGCACCGGAAGCGACCCGCCCGGGGTAATGCGGAACAGCCGCAAGCGCAAAGGGACAGCGGCGGTGACGTCGAAACCGCCTGTCACAGTATCGATCACCGCGGCAGCCAGTCCCTCGGCGGCAATCGCGACGGGTTCCAGATCCAGCGGCACCTCGTCGACGGTGAGCACAAGCTGCCCGCCGACACCGTCGATATCGGGGTAGACGGTGCGTAGGCTCTCATGCCGCTCGAGCACATCGCAAAGCGCGGCCCGCAGCGCGACCCGGTCCAATCGTCCCGAAAGCCGCAGCGCCACAGGCACGTTGTACGCGGGCGAAGCCGGATCGTAGCGATTCACGAACCACATCCGCTGCTGCGCGGGCGACAGCGGCACCGGATCCGGACGCGGGCCCGGCACCAGCGCAGGACCGGATACGCGGCGCACTCCGGTCTCGGTAAACAGCCGAGCCAGATCGGCGACAGCCGGGGCGTCGAACAGCAGCCGAACCGGGACGGGAGAACCCAACTCGGCTGTGAGGCGGGCCGCCACCCGGGTCGCGATCAGCGAATCACCACCGAGGGCGAAGAAATCGTCGCGGGCACCCACGCGTTCATGACCGAGCACCTCGGCGAAAGTCTCGGCTATCAACACCTCGACCCCAACCGGCTCGACGTACTCCGCCTGCGCCACTTCGGGTTCCGGCAGCGCGCGCACATCGATCTTGCCGGTCCGGGTCCGCGGCAATTCCGCGAGGATCTGAATGCTCGACGGCATCAGGTAACGCGGCAGCCGGGCCGCAGCCCAGGACATGAGGTCCGTCGCGGCCACGTGCACCGTCACAGCTGCGGCGAGGGTGACGAAGGAAACCAACATGGTTGCGCCGGTAGCGGTTTCCCGCGCAACGGTAATCGAGGACTCCACCTGCGGATGGGTGACGAGCATGGCATCGACTTCACCGGGCTCGACGCGAATCCCACGCACCTTCACCTGAAAATCCGTACGCCCCACGTACTCGAATCCGGCCTCGGTACAGCGCATCAGGTCACCGGTGCGGTACATGCGCTGTCCGGCGGAATACGGGTCGGCGACGAACCGGCTCACGGAAAGTCCTGCGCGCCCGGCATATCCGCGAGCCACGCCTGGACCGGACACGTACAGCTCACCGACGGCTCCCACCGGCACCGGGCGCAACCAGCCGTCAAGCACCAGCAGGGTCGCACCGGGGACCGGAGCGCCCAATACGGCGGCGGTCTCGGCCATCATCGGCTCGCCGTAAGCGGCGGCGATCGTGGTCTCGGCTGGACCGTACGAGTTCACCATGATGCGCTGCGGCATGTCGCGGGTGGCGGTCATGCGGGTTACCAGGGCGGGTGGGCAGGGCTCGCCGCCGGTCGCGATGACGCGGACCGAGTTCAGGGTCTCGACGTCCACGGTCGCGAGGACGGTGGGGGTGCAGATCAGGTGGGTGGCCGAACTCGCGACGAGAGCGGCGCCGAGTTCGGCACCGGCGTTCGCTTCGGGCGGCGCCACGACCAGTGTTCCTCCGGCCGCGAAGGTGCTGAGCCACACCAGGATCGCGGCGTCGAAGGCCGGGTTGAGGCAGTGCAGCATTCGGGTGTCGCGGTCGAGGAGACAGTGCCGCGCGGTCGCATTCGTGAGGTTCGCCAGGCCGGTATGGGTGACGGTCACGCCCTTCGGGGTGCCGGTGGAGCCGGAGGTGAAGATGACGTAGGCCGCGTGGTCGGGGCGCAAGTGGGTAGTGCGGTCGGCGTCGGTGATCGGGTCCGCGGGCGAATCTTCCATGCGGGCGCGTGTTTCCGGGGCGTCGAGTAGCAGCCAGGAGAGGTTGCGTGGCAGGTCGTCGGACACCGTGGAATCGGTGATGCCCAGCAGGGCATCGCATTCGGCGGCGATCGTTGCGGTTCGGGTAGCGGGCTGGGTGATATCCACCGGGACGAAGGCTGCGCCGGACTTGGCTATCGCCCAGATCGCCACCATGGATGAGAGCGAGCGCGGGAGGGCGACCAGCACCGTTCGCTCCGGACCTGCTCCGGCCTCGATCAAGGTGCGCGCCAAGCGATTCGCTTGCGAGTCGAGATCCGCGTACGTCATCAGTTCCGGATCACCACGAGTGCCGGCGATCGGCGCAGCGTTGGTGATCGCGACCGCATTCGGCAGTCCTGCCGCGGTGAGCAGGTCCGGGAGCAGGCGTATCGGGTTCGACGGTGCACCATGGCGTACGGCAGGGGAATCCAGCACATCGCCGGTGCGCAGGGCTCCGATTCGGCGCTGCGGGTCCTCGGTGAGGGCGATCAGCAGGTGCGCGAGCGCCTCTGCGATCGAATCTGCTTGTGGACCATCGAAATAGCGGGGTGATCTGGTCAGCTCCAGGCGCAATCCGGCATTGGCGTAGGTGGCCAGGGAGAGGGGGTAGTGGGTGCCGTCGTGTGCGCGGATGCCGGTTACGGCCAGTTCGGCCTGGCGGGTGGCGGCGGTCAGGGCGGCCGCGTCGACCGGGTAGGACTCGAAAACCGTTGCGGTGTCGAAGAGGGGGCCGAGGCCGGTGTGGGCGTGGATCTCGTCCAGGCCGAGGTACTGCGCATCGCCGAGGGCGGCCTGTTCACGCTGTACGCGGGTCAGTAGATCGGCGACGGTTTCGCGCGGGTCCAGGGTGATGCGGACCGGGACCGTGTTCACCAGCATGCCTACCATGCGGTCGGAACCCGGCAGCTCCGGTGGCCGTCCGGAAACCGTTGCGCCGAAGACGATATCGGCCGAGCCGGTGAGCGTGCCGAGCAGCAGCGCCCACGCCGACTGGACAATAGTGTTCACGGTGACCTGGCAGGAGGCGGCCAGTGCGCGCAGACGTTCGGCGGCGTCATCGGGCAGGGGTACCGCGTGCGCGACCGGTGCGGTGGTCGTATCGGCGCGCGGGGCGGCGGGCGCGACCAAAGTCGGGCCGTCGAGATCGGCCAGCGAGCGTGCCCACACGTTGCGGGCCCGCTCGGTATCGCGGCCGGAGAGCCATACGAGGTAGTCGCCGAACGGGACCGGCGGCGCGAATCCGCTGTCGTCCCCGGAGGTTTCGTACAGGCCGACGAGTTCGGCGAAGAGCAGCGGCATGGACCAGCCGTCGAGAATCAGGTGGTGGTTGGTGATGACGAGCCGATACCGGCGCTCACCCATCGCGAGGCACAGGAATCGGATGAGCGGCCGCTTCGCCACGTCGAAAGGCTTCGAAAGCTCCTGCGCCGCTATCGCATCCAACTCCGACTCGGTCGCACCGAAGGCCTCGCGGTACTCGCACGGGGCCTGCACGCGGGCGGCGATGACCTGCACCGCGTGCTCTCCCGACTGCGCGAAGCCCGCCCGCAGCACCTCATGCCGTTGGACCAGCGCCTGGGTGGCCGCCGTCAGGCGAGCCGGATCCAGATCGCCTTCCACATCGATGACGGCCTGCACCGAATACCCATCGGCCCCGCCCCCGGCCAACTGCGCCTGGAACAGCAGTCCGCGTTGCAACGGGGTCAGCGGCAGCGCGGTGTCCAACCGTCCGTAATCCCGCTCCCACGAATCGATTTCGTTCTGATTGACAGCCAAGAGGGGCACATCGACCGGTGTGATTCCACCGGCCTCCGGATCGCGAATCGAATCGGCGATCTCCGCCACCGCCACTGCCCATTCGCGCGCCAGTGTCTCGACCTCACCGCTCTCGATTGCCCCGGGGGCGTACTGCCACACCGCCCGAATCCGCAGTCCGCGCTCCGACTCCAATGCCACCGCGTCCACGGAAATCACTGCGGCCAAAGGCATTTCCGGGTCAGCGTGACCGCCGAGACGGGCCGCCATCCCCACCGGCAACCACTCCCCCGCAATCTCGAGCGCCGGAATCACGCCGAGATAGTTGAACCCCACCTGCGGCTCCGGCAACTGAGCCAGGCCCGCACCGGTGCTCTCGCTCGAATACCGCAGCAGCCCGTACCCGAGTCCGCCCCCGGGCACACTTCGCAATTGCTCCTTGACCAGTTTCAACGCTCCCACCGCCGAATCCACGGCAACGGGTCCCAGTCGCACCGGCACCTGCGCGGTGAACCAGCCGACGGTCCGCGACAGTTCCGCGCCCGGCACCACCGTCTCGTCCCGCCCGTGTCGCTCGACTGCGACAACGGTTTCCGAATCGACGGGCCCGCGGCGACGAGCCAACGCCAGGGCCAGCCCGGCCAGTAGCGCATCTTCGACGCCGCAGCGATAGGCGGCGGCGATCCGGCTCACCAATATTGCCGAGGCGGTATCGGATATCTCGACTTCGAGCCGTCCTACTGAGCCGTGCGTATCGAGCGCCGGGTCCAGCCGCCGCGTGCCCAACACCGGATCCTCGGCCAAAACCGTTCGCCAGTAGTCGTATTCACTGGCGGGCCACACCGGGGCCTCGACGTCCGGCATTGCCTCCGTGCGCGCCGAGTCGCGAAATTCCGCGATATCGCGCAACGCGTGCGCCCAGGCACGCATGGAGGTTCCGGTGGGTTGCAGGACCGGAACGGCCCCGGCGGAAGCCTGGGACCAGGCAGACATCAGGTCCGGCAATAGAATTCGCCACGACACCGCGTCACAGGCCAGATGGTGCACCGCGATCACAAGTCGGCCGGATACGCCGGGACCCGCATCCAGCCAGGTGAGCGCGACCATGATCCCGGCACGCGGGTTCAAGCGCGTCACCGCCGCGGCCAACTCGGGTTCGATCGCATCCGCAATGGCCTGACCGGCAATGTCCGATCCCGTATCGCGCGACGGTCGGGTGACGGTCTGCGGGACCGTCGAATCGTATTGGGTACAAGCGACTCTCGCGATCAGAGCGGCGGCATCCACCAGGTGCGGCGGCTGCACCTCCAACTCCAGCCCGGATGCGGCCGGAACGATACGAGCGCGCAGCATGTCGTGCCGATCCAGCAGCGCCTGAACGGTGCGAGTCAGCGCCGCACGTTCGATACCCAGCGGCAGCTGAACGACCATCGATTGGGCGAAATGCTCCCAGCCCGGCCGGGACAACAACCACGCCGCGACCGGGGTGAGCGGCAGCCGACCCACACCCTCACCGGGCAGCTCGGCGAGCTGCGCGGGACGATCGTCCGCGAGAGCGACCACGGCGGCCAGACCCGCCGGGGTGCGATGCTCGAAAACCTCCCGCGCCGAGAAGATCAACCCCGCCGCCCGCGCCCGCGAGACCAGCGTGATCGCCATGATCGAATCGCCGCCCAGCGCGAAGAACGAGGTATGCGGCCCCACCTCGGCCGTACCGAGAATCTCGGCGAACAGCGTGCACAGCATCCGCTCGGTCGCACTCGCCGGCTCCGCGCGGTGAACAGGCTGCGCGACAACGGGTTCGGGCAGCGCCCGGCGATCAACCTTGCCATTCGCCGTCAGCGGCAACGCCCCCAGCACGGTGACCGTGCCCGGCACCATATAGGGCGGCAGCCGCCGCGCGGCATGATCCAGCAGATCCGCCTCGGTGACACTCACCCCCGCGTGCGGCACCACATACGCCGCCAGCACCGTCCCCCCACCCGGCCCCGGCCGCGCCACGGTGACCGCGATCTCCACCGCCGCATGCGCATTCAGCGCCGCATCGATCTCCCCCAGCTCGATCCGCATCCCCCGCAACTTGACCTGGAAGTCTCCTCGCCCCACGTACTCCAACACCGGGGCGGGACGGCTGCCGCGCAGTTCGGAATCCACTCCCGACGCACCGGGAGTCGAGACCGACCCGAGTGTCCAGCGGACCAGATCGCCGGTGCGGTACATGCGACCGCCGCCGGGGGCGGGGACGAAGCGTTCGGCGGTCAGGCCGGGTCTGCCGACGTAGCCGCGTGCGACACCGGGGCCGGTCACATACAGCTCACCGGCGACGCCGATGGGGACCGGGCGCAGCCAGCGATCCAGGACCAGCATGCCCGCACCGGGGATGGGGTCGCCGATGCCCGCGTTCTCACCGGGCACCAGGCCCCTGGTGTAGGTGACGGCCACCGTGGATTCGCTGGGACCGTAGGAGTTGAGCAGGTCACGGCCGATTCCGAAGCGCGCCACTATATCCGGCGGGGTCGGCTCGCCGCCGGAGGAGACCGCGCGCACGCCGTCCAGAGCATCCGGCTCCAGGGTGGACAGCACCGCCGGGGTGGAACACACCTGGGTGATGCCGTAATCGCGGACCAACGCCGCCAATTCGTCCCCGAGCACCGGATCGGATTCGGCGACAACCAAGGTCGTGCCGGAGGCGAAGGCCATCAGCCACTCCAGCACCGACGCGTCGAAACTCGGGTTCAGGCATTGCAGCACCCGGGCACCGGGTGCGACCCGGTATGAATCAACCATCGCCGCAGCCAAACCCGCGAGACCCGCATGGGTCACCACCACGCCCTTGGGCGTCCCCGTCGACCCGGAGGTGAACACCACATATGCCGGGTTGGCCAGCCGCGGCCGACCGCGCAGCTCATGCGCGGCCAGCGGATCGGCGGAGTAGCGCACCCCGGTGACCTTGCCGCCCAGGTCATTCGGCGAATCCGGGCCTGCGTCGCGATGCGGCGCATCCACCGCAGCAGGCGCAGACTTCCCATCGGGCACAGCAGGCACAGACCCCCCATCGGGCGCTGCAGGCGCAGACTCCCCATCGGGCCGATCGGACGCGGGAATACCGGGAACGTCCTCGGTGGGCACTCCAACGGAGTCAGGGGCACTCGGTCCAGCGGGCGCGACAGGCGGCGCGCTCCGCAGACCCTGAATAAACGATTCGTTCGTCACGCGTTCGGCCAGGCCGTCCGGGTCGGCCTGCTCGGAAAGCAGGTGGTCCAGGGGAATCCAGCGCACCGCGTCGGGCAGGTCGGCGGAATTCGCAAGGGTCAGGCCCAGGGTCGCGCCGCATTCGGAGGCGATGCGCGCCATTCGGTCGGCGGGCATGGCGGTGCCCAGCGGTACGAAAGCGGCTCCAGTTTTGGCCACCGCCCACAGCGCGACCATCGCCTCGATGGAGCGTGGGAGTGACAGCAGCACAGTTGATTCCGGTCCGAGCGCCGGGAACGACGCGTGTGTGGATTCGGCGGATTCGTGTAGGAGCCTGCGCGCCAGGCGGTTCGACAGCGCGTCGAGTTCGCCGTACGTGAGTTGGCGGTCTCGGCCGATGACGGCGAGGCCGTCGCGCCCTGCCTGTCGCAGCCCCGCTGCCAGAATCTCCGGTAGCAAGCGGGGTTCCGGGGCTTTCGCACCGTGTGAACCCGCGAGCAGTGGCTTCTCGTCGGCGGTGTAGTACTCCAGGGATGTCAGCGGCGTATCGGCCTCGGCGGACAGCAGGGATTCGAGCAGAGTCAGGAAGCGGCGGTGCTGTCGGGAGAGCGAATCCTCTTCGTACAGCCGGGGATTCGCGGCGAAGTCGACGTGAATCGGTGCGCCCGCGCCATGCTGGTAGAAGTTGACGAACAGGTCCTCGATCGGACCGGAGGTCAGCACGTGCAGGCTGGAATCGACGCCCGCGAAGTCGATTCCAGCCGGGAACAGCATGATGTTGATGACCGGGCCGACGAAGCCGCGACCGAACTCCGGCCGTGCCGCGTCCTCCCGAGCCTCGCCCGGACGCATACCGTCGCCGCCCGACGGCACCCCCGAATCAGGCCCGGCATCCACGCCGACAGCAGGCCGATCCCCCGCACCCCAGTGCATATCCTCGGCGCGAAAACGCTGGTGGCGCAAGGCCCCCGAGGCCGCCACCCGAACCGCGTCGAGCACCTCGCCCACCGTGCCCTCGCGGGGCACGCGTAGGCGCAACGGCACCACATTGGCGATCATGCCGCCGGAGCGGCGCAGCACCGCCGTGGTGCGGCCCGAGACCGGCAGGCTCAGCACCACGTCCTCGGTGGCGGTCAGCCGCGCGTAGTACAGCGCCAGCGCCGCCATCACGACGGTGGCCGAGCTGGCGTCGAAGCGATGCGCCGCGCTCTCCAGGCGTGCGGCGATATCGGCTCCGAGTTGGGCGCGGGCTTCGCGGCCCAGGGCGCAGGCGGGGGCGGTGGCCGAGACCAGGCTGCACCGTTCGGGCATGCCCGCGGTGACCTCGCGCCAGTACCGCTCATCGGAGCCGAAGCGGCTCGAATCACGGTATGCCAGTTCGGCTTCGTGCACCTGTAGCAGGGAAGCGGCGGTGCCCGCGGGTGCGGATTCGCCGCGTACGGCCGCGTTGTACAGCTCGGCGACCCGGTACAGCATGGTCACCGAACCGAAGCCGTCGATGAGAATGTGGTGGGCGCGGGTGTACCAGAGGTGATGGTCGGACCCGACCCGGATCACCACGGTGATGCCCGCCCGCTCACCCAGCAGATCGATGGGTGCGGCCACATCCGCGCGCATCCATTCCAGCGCCGCCGCAACGGGTTCCGCCCGATCGGCGAAGTCCTCGAACTCCACGGCGGGCTCGATATTGGGGTCGACGACCTGGTAGGGCCGGTCCTCGATCTCCACCAATCGCAGTACGCCGGAACCGAATTCGCGCCCGGCGACGGCAGCGGCGTTACGCAGTGCCCCCAGATCGAGCGGTCCGCGCATCTCGATGTACTGCGCCTCCGACAGCGGCACGCTCGGATCCAGTTGCTGCGCATACCACATGCCGAGCTGGGCCGGAGAGAGCGGAAAGACTGTGGCGGTCTGTTCCGCCGCGAGTTCGCGCGTCATGACGCCTCATCGAGTACTGGTCGAGCAAGATTCGTCTTCCCGCTGTTCCTCATACGCCGGAACCCAGGAATCGGGACGGGCCGTCAGGCGACCCACCATGACCGTCCGCACATGTGCGGGCAGGCCGGGTGCGAACTTGCGCACATACGCGTCCATCCATTCCGGCTTTTCCAGCAGGAAAGGGAAATCGGTTGTCATCATCGAGCGCACCACCAACATGGGCAATGGCGCGTCCAATGGCCGGAAGTCTTTGTTCCACAATCCCGGCTGATCGCATCCCGGATAGAATTGCCCGAGCATCGCACCGCGTTCGACGAATTTGGTCTTGAATTCCGCGTGAATCTCGTCGATCAATGAATAGTCAACCAAATTCGGGAATACGGTGATCATTCCGCGCAACACCGATGTCGAACTACCATTGCCCGTCGGCAGTTCGGGATAGACCTCGAGGGCATCCTCGATGATGGCCCGCACCCACATCGGACGCGGCTCCGCGGCCGGGACCTGCGCGAGCCACAGCAGATCCCGTCGCATGGACGGTTTCACATACGGACATACCGGTCCGTCGCGGCCCAGTTCGGGACTGGGTCGGGTCAGAAAGGAATCAGCCCAAGATCGAAAGGCCGCAACCGTGGAACGGGCGGCAGGACAAGACGATCCAGAGTCCCCCAATGAGACCCATTGCAGCCCCGAACGGGGGCCGATAACAAGCTCGCTCATGACTCACCTCGACAGATTGAGCTACAGCGACAGGCGCCGTTGCCCCATACCTATCAATACTGCTCCGGTCATGGGCCGTTAACACGAGTAGTGGCATACCCAATTGCCAATCAGCGCCCCGAATTTCAGGGGCAACCGAATAAAGAAAAGACCGGTCAGGCATTGACCGGTCTTCCTCGGGAGTCGGAAATCAGGCGCCGATCAGGCGCGCGGCCAGGTAGCCCTCTACTTGATCAAGCGCGATTCGCTCCTGCGCCATGGAATCCCGCTCGCGCACGGTCACCGCGTGATCCTCGAGCGTGTCGAAGTCGACGGTGATGCAGAACGGGGTGCCGATCTCGTCCTGACGGCGATAGCGACGGCCGATGGCGCCCGCGTCGTCGAACTCGACGTTCCAGTTGCGGCGCAGCTGCGCGGCCAGATCCTTCGCCTTCGGCGACAGCTCGGCATTGCGCGAGAGCGGCAGCACCGCGGCCTTCACCGGCGCGAGGCGACGATCCAGGCGCAGCGTGGTGCGATCCTCCACACCGCCCTTGGCGGTCGGCACCTGCTCCACGTGATACGCGTCCACCAGGAACGCCATCAGCGAACGGGTCAGACCGGCCGCGGGTTCGATCACGTACGGCGTGTAGCGCTCACCGCTGGTCTGATCGAAGTAGCTCAGATCCTGTCCCGAATGCTCGGAATGGGTCTTCAGATCGAAGTCGGTGCGGTTGGCGACGCCCTCGAGCTCACCCCACTCGCTGCCCTGGAAACGGAAGCGGTACTCGATATCCACCGTGCGGGTGGAGTAGTGCGAGAGCTTCTCCTTCGGATGCTCGTACAGCCGCAGGTTCTCCGGATCGATGCCCAGATCGGTGTACCAGGCCAGCCGGGTGTCGATCCAGTACTGATGCCACTGCTCGTCCTCACCCGGCTTGACGAAGAACTCCATCTCCATCTGCTCGAACTCGCGGGTGCGGAAGATGAAGTTGCCCGGGGAGATCTCGTTGCGGAAGCTCTTGCCCATCTGGGCGATACCGAACGGCGGCTTCTTGCGCGCGGTGGTCTCGACGTTCTTGTAGTTCACGAAGATGCCCTGCGCGGTCTCCGGGCGCAGGTAGTGCATGCCCTCTTCGGACTCGACCGGGCCCAGGTACGTCTTGAGCATCATGTTGAAATCGCGCGGCTCGGTCCACTTGCCGACGGTGCCGCAATCGGGGCACACGATGAGCTCCATGGACACCGAATCCGGATCATCGAGCTTGTGCTTCTCGGCGTACGCCTCCTGCAGGTGGTCCTGCCGGTGCCGCTTATGGCAGTTCAGGCATTCCACCAGCGGATCGTTGAACACCGCGACGTGACCCGAGGCGACCCACACCTGACGCGGCAGGATGATCGACGAATCGAGGCCGACCACATCCTCGCGACTGGTGACCATCGAACGCCACCACTGCCGCTTGATGTTCTCCTTGAGCTCGACACCCAGCGGTCCGTAATCCCACGCCGATTTGGTGCCGCCGTAAATCTCACCGCTCGGGTACACCAGACCCCGTCGCTTGGCGAGGTTGGCGACGGTGTCCACCTTCGACTTGGGTGCCACTGAGGAAATCTCCATCCGGTCCGTGAAAACTACAAGGGACGTGCTCAAGCCTATCGGTACCGGGCTAGGCGTTTTACCCCGGGCGCGGGCACCGCGACCGAGCCCGGGTGGGCCACGCTGCCCCCGGTATTCGGGGCTGCGGGCATGCGAGCGACACGCCATAGTGGAACGACCGGTCAGCCGCTCCAGTGCGGTGGGCCGTTTCTCGGCCGAGCAGGTGGCCGCGGCCGAGGCGCGCGCCAAACAGCTCATCACGCTGGCCCGGCTCGACCCGCATGTACTCGAGACCGGTGATGCCGAACCGGTGCTGGCACTGCTCGCGCCACACCAGGTGGAAGCGCTGCGCGAGCAGCTCACACCGGGCAATGAGCGCCAAACCGCTTGGATCACCACCAAACTCGCGCCGGGCTTCACACTGCTGCCCGCTACACCGCGCGTGACCGGCAGCATGTCGGCGGACCTCGACGCCAAGGGCGAGCTGAGCATCAAGACCAATTACATCGTGGCCTACGCCTTCCGCCCGCCCGCCTCGCCCGTGATCAAGGATCCGATGCAGGTGATCGTGCTGGTGCGCGAGCAGGTCGAGTACACCTGGGTCGACGATCCCGCCTACGGACAGAGTTCGCAGGGCATGCACTTCGGCGACATCCGGTCACACACCTATGCCGCCAACTGCGAATGGTTCAAGAAGGGCTACCTGGCCCCGTCCTACAGCGAGACCGCGAAACCGAGCGGGACCCCGGCGCGACCGACCGAACAGTACTTCGACCCCACCATCCCGATTCCCACCGAATCCAACTGCTGAGCGGTCACGAACCGATCCCTCCCGATACGCTCCGAGTGTCACGTTTGACATGCGCACCCTTGCATATAAGAATGGCATCGGTTTCCAATAAGGAGTTGGTTCGATGACCACCGACAGTGGTGCCCCCCTGCGGCGCTCACGCGTCGCCACCGAGGCCCCGACCGCGATTCCGCACGACCCGTACCCGTACCGGTCACCCCAGCCGCCTATGGTGCCCTCCCGCACCATTCTGGACTCGGCCGGCGAACTGCTGCGCGCCCTGGCCGCCCCCGTGCGCATCGCCATCGTGCTGCAACTACGCGAATCGCCGCGCTGCGTCCACGAACTGGTCGACACCCTCGGGGTGACCCAGCCGCTGATCAGCCAGCACCTGCGAATCCTCAAGTCCGCGGGCGTGGTGCGCGGGGAGCGCACCGGGCGCGAAGTGATCTACGAACTGGTCGACGAACATCTGGCGCATATCGTCATCGATGCCGTCGCACACGCAGAGGAGGGGTGAGTGGTGGGAACAACCGAGAAGACGGTCGGCGTCCGCAGCACCCGTCAGCGCAGCGCCATCGCGGCGCTGCTCGCCGATATCGACGAGTTCCGGTCCGCCCAGGAGCTGCACGATGAACTCCGGCGGCGCGGTGAGGGCATCGGACTGACCACGGTCTATCGGACGCTGCAATCACTCGCCGAGGCCGGACTGGTCGACATGCTGCGCACCGACTCCGGCGAGTCCGTGTACCGGCAGTGCTCCACCGGACACCACCATCACCTGGTGTGCCGCCATTGCGGGCGCACCGTGGAGGTCGAGGGACCGACCGTGGAGGCGTGGGCGGATTCCATTGCGGCGGAACACGGTTTCACCGATATCAGCCACACCATGGAGATCTTCGGCACCTGCGGCGGCTGCGCGAGCGGCAAGAGCTGAGAGCGTCGGCCGAACGACATATTGCGCCCCTTGCAGTGAGACTGCAAGGGGCGCAATGCATTAGGCGGGTATCAGCCCGCGACGGGGACGGGCTCCCTGAGATCGGCCGTCGCGGTCGCGGGGCGCGAGCGCAGGATGCCGATGCCCAGCAGGGCGAGAGCGGCCGCGGCCCAGACCAGTAGGACCGTCAGCGGGCCGCCCGCCTTCGCGCCGTCGAAGAAGGCGACCGAGCGGAGCAGACTGGCGGCGGCACCCGGCGGGAGCAGCTGGCCGATCGTGCCCCAGGGCCGCGGGAGCAGTTCGGGCGCGGAAGTGGCCGCGGAGAACGGGTTTCCGATCAGCACGATGAGGATGGCGGCCAGGCCGATGCCCGCTCGGCCGATCGCCGCGGCGAGGCCGACCACGGTTCCAGCCACCGCGAAGGACACCAGCCCGGCGATGGCGGCGAGGGTCAGGTAGGAACCGGGGAGCAGGGACAGCCAGCCGCTGATGATGCTCATGCTGAGCAGTCCACCGGCGATCGCGAAGGTCGTCAGACCCAGGCCGCGCGCGGGAATGGACGGGATCAGCAGGGTCAGCAGAACACCAGCGGCGATGCCGGACAGGGCCAGGGGCAGCACCATCGCGCCGAAACCGGTGCCGCGCGGGTCATCCGGATCGGCGGCGATCACATCCCGCACGGCCGGGGCGGGCGTCCCCGACAGCTGCTGTGCGATGGCCGAGAGCTGTTGTGCCACCGCCGGACTCGCGGCGGAGGCGATCAGCACCACCGGCTGACCGCCGGTCACGATGGCCCCGTACACATCCCGGTCCGCGATGGCGGCGCGGGCGGCGGATTCGTCTGCGACGGTGCGGATATCGAAGGCGTCGGCGTCATGTTCGGCCAACTGCCGCGATACGGCCGCGGCCTGCGGGCCGGTGACGGCGATGGGCAGTTCGCGGGGCTTGATATTGGTGGCGGGCCAGGCGAAGGCGATGAGCATGATCGCTTGGATGAGGGCGGCCGCGAGGCCGAAGGCGACAGCGCGCTGGGTGGTGGTCATCAGGCACTTCCAGTAAATCGGATGTTCGTTCTCTTTTATTGGGACAACCCTGACATCGAGCTGTCAGCTTGTCAAGAACGGATATTCGTTTTACTTTGGGCGTATGCCCAGAGTCAGCGAAGAACACCTGGAACGCCGCAGACAGCAGATCCTCGACGCCGCGCAAACCTGCTTCGCCCGCAAGGGCCTGCACACCACCACCATGCAGGACGTCTTCGCCGAATCCGGACTGTCCGCGGGAGCGGTGTACCGCTACTTCAAATCCAAGGACGACATCATCGCGGCCCTCACCACCGAGGCCACCGTCGATCTGCGCGCCGCCCTGAGCGAAGCGGTCTTCAGCGATCCGCTGCCCACTCCCCCGGAGCTCATCCTCACCATCTCCGAAACCATCGTGCGCCTGTCCGGACCCGGCGGCCCGGTCCGGCTCATCCCGCAGGCCTGGGCGCTGGCGCTCACCGACGCCAATATCGCCGACTACGTGCGCACCAATATCGGTGGCATTCGGCGACTCTGGGTCGACTACGCCATCCGCATGCGCGAAATCGGCTGGCTCCCACCGGATGCCGATGTCGAGGCGGTGGCCAAGGCATTCCTCGGCCTGCTACCCGGCTTCATTCTGCAATTCCTGATCCTGGGCGATACCGACCCCGAATCCTTCGCGCGCGGAGTCGAACAGATGCTGCCCGCGTACGCGAAACTGCCGCAGCCCGAAACCTCGCCCAACTGAGCAGGATTCACCGGCGGCAGCGAAAACCGTTGCCGCCGTGCGGATTCAGGGCAGCACCAGGCCCTGGCGGGCGCGGCCCGCACCGGACAGCACCAGCAGCAGCATGGTCGCGAGCGCTTCATCCTCCAGGCCCGCGGCCGGGAACGTGTAGCGCAGGATGATATCCGCCAGCTTGTCATGGCCGACGATCGTGATCGAGCCGAACTGCAGCGCCGCGTTGCGTTCGGCAACCCGCTTGTGCAACTGCGGTTTCAGCGGGCGATCCCAGGCCAGCACACAGGTCAGGGTGAGCACATCCAGGCCGGGGGCCAGATTCACCCCGCGCAGCGAGCAGAGCGCGCCGTCGAATTCGAAACCCAGGCCACCGCCCTCCTCGACCCGGACCGCGACGTCATAGCGGGACAGCGCGGCTCCGGCACGCGCCTGCAATTCCGCCGCCGGGGCGATCGCATCGCTCACTTCGCGCCACCGAAGCGGCGGTCACGCTTGGCGTACTCCAGGCAGGCGTCCCACAGGTTGCGGCGGTCGAAATCCGGGAAAAGCGTTTCCTGGAACACGAATTCGGCGTAAGCGGACTGCCACATCAGGAAGTTCGAGGTGCGGAACTCACCCGACGGGCGCAGGAACAGATCCACATCCGGCATATCCGGCTCATCCAGGAAGCGGGCGACGGTGTCCTCGTTCACCTTCTCCGGATCGATCTCGCCGGACTTCACCCGGCGCGCGATTTCCCTTGCGGCATCGGCGATTTCGGCGCGACCACCGTAGTTGACGCACATGGTCAGCGTCATCACGTCATTGTCCTTGGTGAGCTCCTCGGCGATCTCGAGCTCCTTGATCACGCTGCGCCACAGGCGCGGCCGCCGGCCCGCCCAGCGCACCCGCACACCCATCTCGTGCATCTCATCGCGCCGCCTGCGGATCACATCGCGGTTGAAGCCCATCAGGAACTTCACCTCGTCCGGACTGCGCCGCCAATTCTCGGTGGAGAAGGCGTACGCCGACAGCCACTTCACCCCGATCTCGATACAGCCCTCGACGGTATCCATGAGCACCGCTTCGCCGCGCTCATGCCCCGCGGTCCGCGCCAGCCCGCGCTCCTGCGCCCAGCGGCCGTTACCGTCCATCACCAGCGCGACATGCCTGGGCACGAACTCGGCGGGAATCGCGGGCGGCGTCGCACCCGAGGGATGCGGCGAAGGCGGACGCACCGCGCGCTGGACAGCGGAAGGTTTGCGAGTACCGATCACGCCCACCATCCTGCCCGATGCCCCCAACCCCGCGAACACACCCACGGACTTCCCACCGACTCCCCACACTTCCCCCACACCGACCGGGTCGACGCGGTATCGGGAGCACGGTATGCCGCCACGACGAAAACGCACCGAGTGCGCATGCCGAAGTGCTCGCTATCTCGCCACGCAGCAAGCCGGCCGATACGACGAGCTGGACATGGACACGCTCGCGGCAGGGGTTGCGCGACTTGCGGGATCAGCCGACGGCGGCGGATTCGGCGGCCTCGTGCGGGCGGGTGCGCTCGATCAGGGGCAGGGTGCGGAGTTGGCGTTCGAGATGCCATTGCAGGTGGGCGGCGACCAGGCCGCTGGCTTGGCGGCGGAGGTTGTCGGGGACGGCGTTGACGCCGGACCAGTCGCCGCGGTGCAGGGCGCTGAGGTGTTCGAGGACGCCGAGCATGGGGGTGGCCGAGCCCGGGGGACGGCAGTGCACGCAGACCGCGCCGCCCGCCGCCACGTGGAAAGCGCGGTGCGGGCCGGGGGTGGCGCAGCGGGCGCAGTCGTCCAGAGCCGGTGCCCAACCGGCGAAACCCATGGCGCGCAACAGGAATGCGTCGAGGATGAGTTCATGCGGGCGGATGCCCTGCGCGATGGCGCGCAAAGCTCCGGCGGTCAGGGTGTGCAGTCGGGGCGCGGGCGCGCGCTCCTCACCCGCTAGGCGTTCGGCGGTTTCCAGTACGGCGCAGGCGGTGGTGTAGCGGCCGTAATCGGCGACGATGTCCGAAGCGAAGGCTTCGACCGTATGCACCTGGGTCACCACATCCAGATTGCGCCCGGGATGCAACTGCACGTCCACATACGCGAACGGTTCCAGCCGAGCCCCGAACTTGGACCGGGTACGCCGCACGCCCTTGGCGACCGCGCGCACCAGACCGTGCTGGCGGGTCAGCAGGGTGACGATACGGTCGGCCTCGCCCAGCTTGTGCTGGCGCACCACTACCGCATTGTCTCTGTACAACTGCACCGCAACAGTCTCGCACGCGACACCGACCGCGCGACGACCCATGCGAGCGCGCCGAAAGATTTGGTACGGGCGCGAATACCGGAAACTCCCGATGCCCTGCATCCGATCGCCCGTCTGTGCAGCGCCGGGATCGCAGCAGCCCCGAGGATATCGCCGACTGAGAACGCTCGGGTTCCTAAATGCCCGCGAACCCTGGACGTGTGACCAGAATCGCGCTAGGTTTCCCGCGTGCGGCAGGGAGACGGGATTCACGAATGACCACGGCATCGGTACATGAACTCGGGTTGGCGGAGCTGGCGGCGGCACTCGAGCGGGGGAAGATCAGTTCGGTGGCGGCTACCGGCGCGGTGCTGGATGCCATCGACGCGAGTCAGGATGGGCTCAACGCGTTTCGGATCGTGCGGCGGGAACAGGCGCTGATCGAAGCCGCCGAGGCCGATCGGAGATTGGCGGCGGGTGAGCGGGCACCGCTATTGGGAGTGCCCATCGCAGTCAAAGATGACACCGATATCGCCGGTAGCCCAACGGCTTTCGGATGCGGTGGCGAATTTCCGGATAAGACCGAGGATGCGGAATCGGTGCGCAGGTTGCGCGCGGCGGGTGCGGTGATCGTCGGTAAGACCAATACCTGTGAGCTGGGGCAGCTTCCGTTCACGAGCGGTAATGCGTTCGGGCACACCAGGAATCCGTGGAGTGCCGAGCACACGCCGGGCGGGTCGTCCGGTGGGTCGGCGGCGGCGGTCGCGGCCGGATTGGTGCCCGCCGCACTGGGATCCGACGGTGCGGGGTCGGTGCGCATTCCGTCGGCGTGGAACAACCTGGTGGGCATCAAACCGCAGCGCGGGCGCATCTCCACCTGGCCGCTGCCCGAGGCGTTCTACGGGCTCACCGTGAACGGGCCGCTGGCGCGCACCGTCGCCGACGCGGCGCTGCTGCTGGATGTGGCGGCGGGACCGCACGCGGGCGATCTGCATACGCCGCAACCGATTCGGGCCTCCGACGCGGTCGGCCGCGATCCGGGCAAGCTGCGCATCGCGCTCTCGCTGCGCACCCCGTTCACGGCCATCAAGACCGCACTGGACCGCGAGGTGGAGGCGCGCGTGCACGACACCGCCAACACCTTGCGCGGTCTCGGGCACGAGGTCACCGTCGCCGATGTGCACTACGGCGTACTGCTGGGCGCGACCTTCCTGCCCCGCTCCATGGTCGGCATCCGCGACGCACTGAATCGCCTGCCCGGCGCACAGGTCGATCCACGCACCCGGAGCAACGCCGTCACCGGCCGCGTACTCGGCCCGGCGCTCTTCGCAGCCCGACGAGCGGAACCGTTGCTGCGCATGCGAATCGGCCGCTTCTTCGACAATTACGACCTGGTGCTGGCCCCCACCACCGCCACTCCCCCGCCCGGCGTGCACGAGATCGACGATATCGGCTCGTGGGCCACGGACCAGCTCATCACCTCGTCATGCCCGTACACCTGGCCGTGGAATGTCCTGGGCTGGCCCGCGGTGAACGTCCCCTCGGGCTTCACCGACGCGGGCCTGCCCGTCGGTTCCCAGCTCATGGGCCCCGCCAACTCCGAGCCCCTGCTGATATCTGTTGCGGCCCAATTGGAATCCGAACTCCATTGGCACAAACACCGCCCCACCCCTTGGTGGAACCGCCCCGCCGCCTGACCAAGATCAGACGGCGGCATCGCACGGGTAGCCGATGTCAGAAGCCCAAGCGGCCCAGCTGTTTCGGGTCGCGCTGCCAGTCCTTCGCCACCTTCACATGCAGGTGCAGGTAGATGCGGGTGCCGAGGATCTTCTCGATCTGCTTGCGAGCGCTGGTGCCGACCTCTTTGAGGCGGGCGCCGCCCTTGCCGATGATGATGGCCTTCTGGCTGGGGCGTTCCACGTAGAGCAGGGCGTGCACGTCGAGCATGCCCTCGTGGGTGCGGGTGCCCTCGGTGGCGGTGTCCTCGTTCTCCTCGCGCTCGAGGATGTCCTCGATGACGACCGCGAGGGAATGCGGGAGTTCGTTGTCCAGGCCCTCGAGCGCGGCTTCGCGAATGAGCTCGGCCATGAGGGTTTCCTCGGGCTCATCGGTGAGTTCGCCGTCCGGATAGAAGGCCGGGCCCTCGGGCATCTGCGAGGCGATGACGTCGATCAACGTCTCGACCTGCTCACCCTTGACCGCGGAGACCGGCACCAGTTCGGCTTCGGGGCCGAGCAGCGCGGATACCGCCATGAGCTGATGCGCGATGGCGTCCCGGCTCACCTTGTCGATCTTGGTGACCACACCCAGCAGCTTGGTCTTGGGGGCCATCAACTTGATCTGCTCGACGATCCACCGGTCACCCGGGCCGATCTTCTCATCCGCCGGAATGCAGATGGCGATCACGTCGACCTCGGAATAGGTATCGCGCACCAGGTCATTGAGCCGCTGTCCGAGCAGCGTGCGCGGCCGGTGCAGACCGGGGGTGTCCACCAGGATCAGCTGCGCGTGCTCACGATGCACGATGCCGCGAATGGTGTGCCGGGTGGTCTGCGGGCGCGAGGAGGTGATGGCGATCTTCTGCCCCACCATGGCATTGGTCAGCGTGGACTTGCCGGTATTCGGCCGTCCCACGAAACATACGAAGCCCGAACGGAATACGTCTTTGCTGCTCATTCGAATACCTCCGACTCGGTTTCCAGATCGAAGCCCTCGGGAATACCGGGCCGGGTAGCCGGGTCACCTTCGACCGGCCCTTCCACTACCTCGAACACCGCGCCCTTGGCATCGGTGAACACGATGCGCGCCGTCGCCGACACCTCACGCACCGCGTGCACGCCGGGATCGGAGAACCGCCCGGCCACCACCACCGCGGCCTCGAAACCCTCTGCGCCACTGGAGATCGCGGCCGCCACCGCGGCCTGCAACGCGGTCAGCTTCAGACTGGCCAGACCGACCTCGCCCGCCGCGTAGGTGCGCCCATCGGTATCCCGGATGGCCGCGCCCGCACCACCGCCGGTGCGGCCCATCGCGCCGCGCGCGAGGATCAACAGTTTGTTGTCCTCGGCGTCCAAGTCAGTCATCGGATTCTCCCTCTTGATGTGCGCCGTCCGGTTTCCCTTCGGCCGCTTCGTTTTTGGCTTTCTCCAGCGGACGGCGCACCACGACCGTGTGCACCCGCACCCGGCCGCGCGCATCCGAACCGCCCTCACCGCGCAGGTGCAAACCGTGGATCACGGCCTTGGAACCCGGCAGCGGGACGCGGCCCAGCGCATGCGCGAGCAGACCGCCGACGGTGTCGACATCCTCATCGTCGATTTCCATATCGAACAACTCGCCCAGGTCCTCGACCGGAAGTCGCGCGGAGACACGGTATTTGCCCGGGCCGATCTGCTCGACGGGCGCGGTCTCATCGGTGTCGTACTCGTCGGCGATCTCACCGACGATCTCCTCCAGCACATCCTCGATGGTGACCAGACCGGCGATACCGCCGTACTCGTCCACCAGCACCGCCATATGATTACGGCGGCGCTGCATCTCATCGAGCAGGGCGTCCAGGGGTTTGGAGTCCGGCATGAAGACGGCCGGGCGCATCACCTCGCGCACCTTCACCTTCTTGGCCCGATCCGCGTACGGCACAAGGTCTTTCAGGTAGACGACGCCGAGAATGTCATCGACGTTCTCACCCACCACCGGAATACGCGAATGACCCGACCGCACCGCCAGCGACATGGCCTGCGCCGCGGTCTTCTCCGCCTCGATCCAGACCATCTCGGTGCGCGGCACCATGACCGCGCGCGCCGTGGTCTCACCGAGTTCGAACACCGACTGGATCATCCGGCGTTCCTCGGCGTCCACCACCCCGCGCTCACCGGCCAGATCGACGACCTCGCGCAATTCGATCTCGGAAGCGAAGGGGCCGTTGCGGAATCCCTTACCCGGGGTGATGGCATTACCGACCAGAATCAGCAGGCGGCTGATCGGGCCGAGCAGCGTGCCGATGGCCTGCAAGGGCAGCGACGCGCCCAGCGCCAGCGAATACGCGTGCTGGCGGCCCAGCGTACGCGGGCCGACCCCGATCACCAGATAGTCGACCAGCACCATGACGGCGGCCGTAACCACCAGTGCCGCAACCTCGTTCAGCCAATCCAGCAGCACCGCCGCCAGCAGCACCGTCGCGGTGATCTCGCACAGCACGCGCAGCAGCACCATGAGATTCACATAGCGCGGGCGATCGGCGATGATCTTTGCCAGCCGAGTCGCGCCGGGGCGTTCGGCACGCACCATATCGTCAACGCGCGCAATGGAAATCGTGTTCAAAGCCGAATCCAGCGCGGCGAACACGCCGCCGGCCGGAACCAGCACTACGGCCAGCAGCAGCAGGACGAACGAATTCACGCGGGATCCAGCGGATCACCGGAATCGGTGAAACCGGTCTTACCCAGCAGCCGGCGATCACGCTCACGATCCCGCTCGGCGATCTCGGCACGCACCTGCGCCTCGCGCAGGCTCTCGTACCAGCCCTCCAGCAGTGAAGCCTGGAGCGCGAACATCTCCTTCTCCTCCTCCGGCTCGGCATGGTCGTAGCCGAGCAGGTGCAGGACGCCGTGCACGGTCAGCAGGGCGAGCTCGTGATCCATGGAATGCCCGGCCTTCTCGGCCTGCTGGGCCGCGAACTCGGGGCAGAGCACGATATCGCCGAGCATGGAAGGGCCGGGCTCGGCGGCATCGGGCCGCCCGCCCGGCTCCAGCTCATCCATGGGGAAGGACATCACATCGGTCGGACCCGGCAGGTCCATCCAGCGCATGTGCAGGTCCGCCATGGTGTCGAGATCGACCAACACCATCGACAGCTCCGCGGCCGAATGGACATCCATCTGACCGATCGCGAAGCGCGCGACGCTGACCAGTTCCTCTTCGGATACTTCGATACCCGATTCGTTGGCGATCTCGATACTCACCCGCTCAGCCTATCGGCCGAGTTCAGTGCCGCCCCTCCCGGCTCGCGGCACGCCGCTGCGCGCGGTTGCCCGGATAGTGCGCCACCTGTGGCCGGGACTCGGCCTCATAGCGGTCATAGGCGTCCACGATCTCACCGACCAGGCGATGCCGCACCACATCCGCGCTGGTGAGCTCGGCGACGTGAATATCGTCGACATCGGCCAGGATCTCGGTCGCGGCCCGCAGCCCCGAACGCGAGCTGCCGGGTAGGTCGACCTGGGTGACGTCACCGGTCACCACGATCTTCGACCCGAAGCCCAGACGCGTCAGGAACATCTTCATCTGCTCGGCGGTGGTGTTCTGCGCCTCGTCGAGAATGATGAACGAATCGTTCAGGCTGCGACCGCGCATATACGCCAGCGGCGCGACCTCGATGACGCCCGCGGCCATGAGCTTGGGAATGGCCTCGGGATCCATCATGTCGTGCAGGGCGTCATAGAGCGGGCGCAGGTACGGATCGATCTTCTCGTTGAGGGTGCCGGGCAGGAAGCCCAGCCGCTCACCCGCCTCGACCGCCGGACGCGTCAGGATGATGCGGGTGACCTGCTTGTTCTGCAGGGCCTGCACCGCCTTGGCCATGGCCAGATACGTCTTACCGGTACCGGCCGGGCCGACACCGAACACGATGGTGTGATGATCGATGGCGTCGACATAGCGCTTCTGGTTCAGCGTCTTCGGGCGAATGGTCTTACCGCGCCGGGACAGGATGTCCAGACTCAGCACCTCCGCCGGGGAATCAGAGGAACCCTCGGTGAGCATGGAGTAGGTGTGCCGCACCGCCTCCGGACTGACCTGGCGATTGCGCGCCGTCAAGGCCACCAGCTGCGCGATGACGCGCTCGGCGAGGGCGATATCGGCGGGCTTGCCGGTGAGGGTGACGGTATTGCCGCGGACGTGGATATCGGCATCGAGGAGTCGCTCGAGTTCACGCAGGTTCTCATCAGCCGAACCCAGGAAACCGAACACCGATTCCGGTGCCAATTCAATGCTGGAGCGAACGGTCCGGCCCGCCGGTCCGGACCCATTGTCGTCGGCGCCGATGCCGACATTGGGGATGTTCTGGTCGCCGATTTTGCCTGGTGTACTCAAAAGTGACTATGGCCTGCTTCCCGGTCTAGAGAGTCACATCTTTGATGGAAGTTTACCGCCGCCCACCGACACCGCCCAGTGAATAAGCCGCTACCGGCAGGCTGACGCGAGACCGCAGCATCGCCGCTGCCTGGGCGTTATCCGCCGCCGGAGCGCTGTTGCGCCCAATCGACGGTGAAATCGCGAAAACGCCGGACCGCGTCCGACGGCGCGCCGCCGGTGCGCCAGATCAGGCCGACCTCGCGAACAGCGTCCGGTTCGGCGAGCGGGATGAGCGCCGCGTCCGGCTGCGGGCCGCCGGTCAGCGGATATTCCAGCGGCACCACCGAAACGCCCAAACCGACCGCCACCAGACCCGCGATGGTGCCGAGATTGCTGCATTCGAACCCGATGCGCGGTCGGAAATCCGCCGCCGCGCACAGCTCGTCGAGCACCTGCCGCATACCGAAGCCCGGATGCATGGCGATGAATTCGGCATCGGCCACCTCGGCCAGCCGCACCTGCCGCCGCGCCGCCAGCCGATGATCCGGCGGCACCGCCAGCGCCAGCCGCTGCCGCAGCAGCGGCCGCCACCCGACCCCCGGCCGCTTCGGCCGCGGCGACAACATCCCGAGGTCGGCGCTGCCATCCAGGACCACATCGGTGACGATGTCGGCGGCGTCCTGTTGCAGGGTGAAGGTGATCCGGCCGGACACCCGCCGGAATCCGGCGATCAGCTCCGGCACCACCCGCGCACCCAGCGAATGCTGGAAAGCCAGCCGCACAACGCCTTTCGCCGGATGCGCCAGATCCGCGAGTTCACGTACGGCGGAGTCGAGCTCGGCCTGCGCGCGCCGCGCGTGCTCGTAGTAGACCCGCCCGAAATCATTGAGCGCCAATCGCTTTCCATAGCGATCGAACAGCCGGACACCCAACCGCGCCTCCAGCCGGGCCAGCATGCGCGACAGCGTCGGCTGCGTCAGATGCAACCGCTCCGCCGCCACCCCGACCCGCTCGAGCTCGGCCAGCGTAATGAACCAGTGCAGATCCTCACCGGCCACGAGCGCACTCCTGAACCGGGCGGACGCGAACAACTCGCTCACGACGCCACAAGCGATCTCGGTCGCCGCGCCCGTTTCCCACCCCGGAGGACGCCGCCCCCTTCGGCTCGGCGCGGGCCATCGCGAACAGAATCCAGCCGGAAGTCACAGCGAACTCCTCCTCTGCCGGTGCGATGTACCGCCGGTTCCGATCCGGAACCCGGAAACCGCGACGAACTCCGCGTGTACGCGGGGTGAGTGGCGAGTGCGGATTGTCACTCGGCATGGTCGGCCTCCCTCCGAATAGCTGTACTAATACCGCAGGTGCATGAAGTAGGACTTGATTATGCATTTCCTTTGGAATCGGGACGCGCTCATGCTCGGATGATGACCGCCACCGTGCTCGATTCCGATGACATCGCGGTGCATGAGCGTCGAATCACGGTCGCGCTCTTCGCCGCCGGGCTGACCACCTTCGCTTCGATGTACAGCGCGCAGGCGCTGCTGCCGAGCCTGTCGATCGCATTCGGAGCGACTCCGGCGCGGGCCGCGCTGGCGGTATCGCTGACCACCGGGCTGCTGGCATTGGCGATCGTGCCGATGAGTGTGCTGTCCGATCGAGTCGGGCGCACCCGCGTGATGATCGGATCGGCCGTGGCGGCCAGCGTCATCGGGCTGTTGCTGCCGTTCAGCCCGACGCTGGAGGTGCTGCTGGCCGGGCGGGCGATACAGGGTGTGGCGCTGGCCGGGGTGCCCGCCGTGGCCATGGGATATCTGGCCGAGGAGATCGGGGCGGCCGGACTGGGGGCGGCCATGGGCGTCTATGTCGCGGGCACCAGCCTGGGCGGATTGACGGGGCGACTCATCCCGGCGTTCACCCTGGAAGTCGGATCGTGGCGCTGGGGCGCGGCAACGATCGCCATCGCCGCGGCGGTATGTGCCGGGATCTTCGTGCGAATGCTGCCGAATTCGCGCCGATTCACCCCTCAGCCACTCCAAACACGCACTGTCGCTGCCGGTTTCGCGGCACACCTGCGGGATCGCACCCTACTGCCGCTATACGGGCTTGCCTTCGTCATGATGGGCGGCTTCGTCTCGCTGTACAACTTCCTCGGCTACCGACTCACTCGCGAACCATTCGGGTTATCCGCTGCCACAGTGGGTTTGGTGTTCGTGCTGTATCTCGCGGGTACGGCCACCGCTGCCGCCTCGGGACGGATGACGGCGCGGCTCGGCCGGTCCCGCGTCATGGGGCTCGGACTACTCGGCATGATCATCGGGCTGCTGCTGACCCTGCCCGACCTCTTGCCGGTCCTCCTCTTCGGTGTACTGCTGTGCACCGCAGGCTTTTTCGCCATTCACGCCGCCGCCAGCAGCTGGGTCGGCGCGGCGGCCAACGGCAATCGCGCGGCGGCGTCCGCCCTGTACATGTGCGCCTACTACCTGGGCAGCTCCATCGCCGGTGGACTGGGCGGGCTGGTCTTCGGCCGTTTCGGCTGGCCCGGCCTGACGGGGTACGTCGCGGCACTGGTCGCGCTCGCAGCCGGTCTGATCGGCACGCTGACAATGCGCTCGCGACCCGCGTCGATCGAATCACCGGTGATCGCAACCGATTCCATGCGGTCCTCGTAGCGCACTCGATCGGGGCGGCAATGATGGCCTCGACCGCGGCATCCGGTGCGAACTCGATGACCGGGCCGGCTCGTTCGCCATCCTGGCCGTGTGGATTCCGGCCACGAACGTGCCGGAACGGCCGGGGGCGCGTTACCAGCGCGGGGTCAGTGCGCCCAATGCGCCGAGAGCCACGGCCGCGGCGGTGGAGGTGCGCAGCACGGTGGGGCCGAGCAGCACGATGTCCGCGCCCGCGTCGGCGAGGGCTGTCAGCTCCGAATCGTCCAGACCGCCTTCGGGGCCGACGATCAGGACCACTTCGGGGACGCCGTCGAACGGCAGATCGGTGAAGCGGCCAGCGCCGGATTCGTGCAGGGCCGCGACGATCGCGCCGTGGGATTTGGCTTCGCGTACCAGGTTCAGCAGGTCGCGGGTGTGGTGCAGGTCGGCGACATCGGGGATGTAGGGGCGGCGGGATTGGCGGGCGGCCTGTTTGGCCGCGGTGCGCCATTTCTCGACGGCCTTGTGCGCCTTGTTCTCCCATTTGGAGACGCAGCGAATGGCCTGCCAGGGGACGATGGCGTCGGCCCCCGCCTCGGTCATGAGTTCGACCGCGAGTTCGGAACGTTCCGATTTGGGCAGTGCCTGGACGACCGTGACCTGCGGGGTCGCCGGTGCGGCGACCCGGCGGTCCAGCACCTTCAGTTCGAGGCGATCCTTTTCGGCCGCGACCACTTCGGAGTCGGCGAGCAGCCCATTGCCGTCGGAGAGCGTGATCGGCTCTCCGACGCGGATGCGGCGGACGGTCGCGGCATGGCGGCCCTCCGGGCCGTCCAGCACGGCCGTGGCACCCGGTTCCGGGATGTCGTCGAGGTAGAAGACGGTGGCGGCCAAGGGATCAGCGTCCGCTGAAGGAGGCGCGCAGGCGGGCGAACAGACCGCTGTTGTGCTCGGACTGCGTGGAGAGCACCTCGGTGCGCTCATTGGGTCGCATGCCCTTGTACTTGCGCAACAGTTCCTGCTGCTTGGAATCCATCTTGGTGGGGATGACGATGTCCAGGTGCGCGATCAGATCACCGCGGGAATTGGCGCGCAGCTTGGGCATACCGTGGCCGCGCAGCACCGAGACCTCGCCGGGCTGGGTGCCCGCGGGAATGGTGAGTTCGACCGGACCGTCCAGGATGGTGTCGATGACGACCGTGGTGCCCAGCGTCGCGTCCACCATGGGCACGCGAATCGTGCAGTGCAGATCATCGCTGTCGCGCACGAAGGTGTCGTGCGGCTGCTCCACGACCTCGACGTACAGATCACCGGCGGGACCGCCACCCGGGCCGACCTCGCCCTGCGCGGCCAGACGCACGCGCATACCGCTGGCCACACCCGCCGGAATCGGCGCGGCGATCTCGCGGCGCGAGCGCACGCGACCGTCGCCGCCGCACTTGCGGCAGGGGTCCGGAATGGTCTCGCCCGCGCCACGGCAGGTGGGGCACGGCCGCGAGGTCATGACCTGACCCAGGAACGACCGCTGTACGGTCTGCACTTCGCCCGCGCCACCGCAGGTTTCGCAGCGCACCGGCTTGGAGTTGCCGTTGGTGCCCGAACCCACGCACACATCGCAGAGGATGGCGGTGTCGACGGTCAGGTGTTTGGTGACACCGACCGCGCACTCCTGTAGCGAGAGCCGGGTGCGCAGCAGCGAATCCGCGCCGGGCTGCACCCGGCCGCGCGGCTTGCGCGGGTTGGACGTGTTCATCCCGCCGAAGAAAGCCTCGAACACATCACCCAGACCGCCGAAGCCCGCACCGGAGAATCCGCCGCCGGCACCGCCGCCGGATTCCAGCGGGTCACCGCCGAGGTCGACGATGCGCCGCTTCTCCGCATCGGTCAGTACCTCGTAGGCCGTCGACACCTCGCGGAAGCGCTCCTGCGCCTCCGGCTCCGGGTTGACGTCGGGATGCAGTTCACGCGCCAGCTTCCGATAGGCGCGCTTGATCTCCTGGTCGGTCGCGTTGCGTGCGACGCCGAGCAGTGCGTAATAGTCCCGTGCCACTTGTGCTCTCTAGTCCTGTTTCGTCTCGCTGGTTGCTCACCGTTCGGAGAGCACCTCACCGATGTACCGGGCCACGGCCGCTACCGAGGCGATGGTCCCCGGATAGTCCATACGCGTCGGGCCCAGCACCCCCATGCCGCCAAGAACGGTACCGGGCATCCCGTATCCGGTGGACACCACCGCCGTTCCACGCATCTGTTCGACCTTGGTCTCCTCCCCGATCTGCACGGTCACGGTACCCGGCTGCTGTGAGGCGGCCAGCAACTTCAGCACGATGACCTGTTCTTCCAGGGCCTCGAGGACTGAACGCAGGGAGCCCGGGAATCCGTTCCCGGCGAAGTCCCCGGCATTGCGGGTGAGGTTCGCGGTGCCGCCCAGCACCAGGCGCTCCTCGGGATGTTCGACGAGGGTTTCCACCAGCACCGTGGAGACGCGGATGAGCACATCGCGCAGCTTGCCGGTGGAGTGCTCGGGTAGTTCGGCGACCGAGGCGGACGCGGAGGCCAGGCGCTTGCCCTCCATGGCCTTGCCGAGCATCGCGCGCAATGCGCCCAGATCGTCATCGCCGACGATATTGCCCAGATCCACCAGACGCTGATCGACGCGCCCGGAATCGGTGATGACCACCAGCAGCAGCCGGGCCGGATTGAGCGCCACGACTTCGATATGGCGGACGGTGGAGGCGCTCACGGTCGGGTACTGCACCATGGCGACCTGACGGGTCAGCTGCGCGAGTAACCGGACACCGCGGCGCAGGACGTCATCGAGGTCGACGCCGCTCTCCAGGAATTCCATGATGGCCCGGCGCTCGGCGTTCGAGAGCGGCTTCACCTCGGAGATGTGATCGACGAACTGCCGATAGCCCTTATCGGTCGGTATCCGCCCCGAGCTGGTGTGCGGCTGGGTGATGTACCCCTCGGCCTCGAGCACCGCCATGTCATTGCGGACGGTGGCACTGGAGACACCCAGATTGTGCCGTTCCACCAGTGTTTTCGAGCCGATCGGCTCCTTGGTCGAAATGTAGTCCGCGACGATCGCCCGCAGGACCTCGAGCCGCCGTTGCTCCGTGGTCGACATTCAGCCCCACCTCCTCGCTCGCCTTCGGGTTCACCGTGCGTGCCGCGATTGGGCCCGTGCGCAGGAGATTCCCGGATCTTCGAAATCCAGTTTAGTTGCCCGTCGGCAAATTGCCCGCGTGCGGTCGGCCGCGCCGGTCGTGTACTCAGCTGCGCAGATCGGCGAAGAACTCGCGGAGGTCGGCGACCAGCAGGTCCGGGGTCTGCATGGCGGCGAAGTGGCCGCCGGTGTCGAATTCGGTCCAGCGCACGATGGTGTTGAGCTGCTCGGCGTAGCGGCGGATGGCCGGGTCGCCGGCGAAATTGGCCACGCCGGTGGGGACGCGGGAGTGGGTGGGGTGCTGCGGGGAATGCAGGGATTCGTAATACATTTGGGCCGATGAGCTGCCGGTATTGGTGAACCAGTAGATGGAGACGTCGGCGAGCATATGGTCGCGGTCGATGCGGTCTTCCAGGGCGCCGCAGGATCCGGTCCAGGCGTGGAACTTCTCCACGATCCAAGCCAGTTGGCCCGCAGGGGAATCCGCCAGGGCGAAGCCGAGGGTGTGCGGGCGGGTGCCCTGGATCTGGTAGTAGCCGCTGCCGTCGGTGAGGAATTCGCCTATGAGCGTGAGCTTTTCGCGCTCCAGTGCGGTGAGGGTGGCGGCATCGTCATCGGGCACCTGACCGTGCGGCATGAAACCCCAGGTGGCGGCATTGACATGGACGCCGAGCACGCGATCGGCGTCGATGCGGCCCAGATCGGGGCCGATGAACGCGCCGTAGTCGCCGCCCTGCACGGCGTAGCGCGGATAGCCCAGGCGGCGCATGAGTTCGGCGTAGGCGCGCGCGGTGCGGATACTGTCCCAGCCGGAATCGGTTGTGGGACCGGAGAATCCGAAATTCGGGTGGGAGGGAATGATCAGATCGAATGCGGGACTGCCGTCCTCGGGGTCGCTGAGCGGTTCGATCACGTCCAGGAATTCCAGCACCGAACCGGGCCAGCCGTGCAACATGATCATCGGCGTCGCACCCGTGCGGTGAGATCGTATGTGCAGGAAATGAATTCGCGCACCATCGATGACCGTCGTGTATTGCGGGTAGGAATTGAGCCGCTTCTCCCACACCTGCCAGTCGAACCGCTGCGCCCAGTACTCGGCGAGCTCGCGCAGATAGTCACCCGGCACCCCGCGCGCCCAGCCGGTGCCGGGAATCTGTGCGGGCCACCGGGTTTGACTCAAGCGCTGCCGGAGATCACGCAGCTGTGCCTGCGAGACCTCGACTTGAAAGGGAACGATGTCCTCGTCGAACGTACTGATAGAGGCCAGGGTAATCCCGCATCCGACCGCTCGTGGCCGAATAAACGGGATCTCCGGAGGACGGGCGAGGCAGCGACCGCGTTCGGCGATCCCGGCGAGCCCGGTGCACCGGAGCGCACAGCGCGCGACGGGCCTGCCCCGCGAATGAGCAACGCGACAGTCAAATGAGCCGCGTGCCGATCAAGTGAGCAGGGTGCGGACGACGGCATCGGCCAGCAGGCGACCGCGATCGGTCAACACCAGCCGGTCGGCGCGCAGTTCGGCCAGACCGTCCGCCACCACGCGCTGTGCCGCCGCCGCACCATCGGCATCCAGATCGCCCAGCGGCAATCCGGTGCGCAGGCGCGCGGTGAGCATGACCCGCTCGGTGTAGCGCTCGGAGTCGGTGAGCCGCTCCCAACCGGCCGCGGGCAGACCACCGAGCGCGACCCGATCCGCATAGCGCGCAGGGTGTTTCACATTCCACCAGCGGACGCCGCCGATATGGCTGTGCGCACCCGGACCCGCGCCGAGCCAATCGCCGCCGTCCCAGTAGCCGAGGTTGTGGCGGCAGCGCGCGGCATCGTTCGCGGCCCAATTGGAGACCTCGTACCAGCCCAGACCGGCGGCTTCGAGGCGCGAATCGATGCGTTCGTAGCGGGCGGCGAGGACATCGTCATCGGGTGCGGGCAGTTCACCACGACGCACCCGGCGAGCCAGCGCCGTGCCGTCCTCGACGATCAGCGAGTAGGCGGAGACGTGATCGACCCCGGCGGTGAGCACCGCGTCCAAGCTGGCATCGAGATCAGCGTCCGTCTCCCCCGGCGTGCCATAGATCAAATCCAGATTGACGTGCTCGAACCCGGCCGCCCGCGCCTCCTGCGCGGCGGCAACCGCTCGCCCCGGAGTGTGCGTGCGGTCCAGCACCTTCAGCACATGCGCGGCCGCGGACTGCATGCCCAGCGAGATCCTGGTGAAGCCACCGTCCAAGAGTCTGGCGAAGAACTCCGGCGAGGTCGATTCCGGATTCGACTCGGTGGTCACCTCGGCCCCCGGCGCGAGCGTGAAGTTGTCCCGAATAGCGGTCAGCACATTCGCGAGCCCGTCCCCGCCGAGCAGCGAGGGCGTGCCCCCGCCAACGAAGATCGTCTCCACGGGCGGCATCGCACTGGGAAAAGCCGCGAATTGCTCAGCAGCAGTTGCCAATTCCCCACGCAGTGCCTCGAACCAGGACTGCGGCGACGCCGAAGTACCCAGCTCCCCCGCCGTATAGGTATTGAAATCGCAGTACCCGCACCGCGTCGCACAGAACGGCACGTGGATATAGATCCCGAACGGCCCGCCCCCGAAGTCCCGCAGCTCCAGCGAAGGCTGATCTGCGGAAACGGTTGGGGCGACACCGACGGAATTCACCTCTCCAGTGTGACCGGTAGCCCAGCTCACACCGCACGCGCCCGGGCACCGCGCCTGAGCCGCGCTACATCTCAGTGGTCAACGACCGGGGTGTTCTGGCAGAAGGTGAGCAGCCAGCGGCCGTCCTCCTTGGTAAGGCCGTAGAGCGGGGTGCCTTCGGAGACGAGTTCGTCATTGTGGGTGAGGTACTGCTGGCGGACCTTGACCACGGCGACATCGGGGCGGACGAAGCGGATGAAGAACGGCTCGTAGGTGGCGTAGCCGTCCTTGGTCGCGCCGGGGAGCACCGCGCGGGTGAATTCGGCGATCTCGTCGCGCCCGTTGAGGAATTTGCCGTGGCCGGTGGTCCAGATGGCGTCGGGGTGGAAGAGGGCGAGGAAGGCGTCGGCGTCCTCGGCGCGCTGTGCGGCGGCGACCTGGGCGACGACGGCGTGGATGGCTGCGGTCTCGGCCGCGGTGTCGAGTTCTACGGTGCTCATGGGTCCAGTTTCGAACCTCGAGTGCGGTGAAGGTCAACCGTCCAAGATCGATAACGCGGCGATCTATGACTGTTGTCACAAACCGGGTGCGCCTACCAGGGGATTTCCCTCCAAAGTCCGGAAAATATCGGCGGACGGTCGGAACAACCCATCTGACATGGCACAATAAGCTCCATGACGGAACTTGGAGTGCGACTCGTGGCCCGGCGCCACGTCGACTTCAAGCGTGTCTGCAGCGCGAGCTGTCTGGCCGGAAGCCTCCGGTAGATCGGCTCCCCCCTTACCCGGATCGACGCCAATTCTGCGGCGTCGAACTCACCGGTTCGCTGATATCGGAGGCGTGAGTCAGCCCCTCTCGCCTGCCCGCAAGACCTTCAGGAGCGACCCCCATGACGTCGAGCACCGACGCCGACAGTTCCGAATCCGCTCGTCCCGCACGCCCCGAACGGCCCGCCGCCGAACGCCGCGTCCGGCCGGACCGCCCCCGCTCGGACGCGCCCGTCGCGCCGCGTGAGCGCACCGGTAAGCCGGTGCGGCGCAAGTCGGAGGGACAGTGGGCGCTCGGCTATCGCGAGCCGCTGAACGCGAACGAGCAGAGCAAGAAGGACGACAACCCGCTCAACGTGCGCGCGCGCATCGAGAACATCTACTCGAAGCAGGGTTTCGCCTCCATCGACAAGAGCGATCTGCGCGGCCGCATGCGCTGGTGGGGTCTGTACACCCAGCGCGAACAGGGCTACGACGGCACCTTCACCGGTGACGAGAACATCGATCTGCTCGAGGCCGAGTACTTCATGATGCGGGTGCGCTGCGACGCCGGCGCGCTCAATGTGCGCCAATTGCGCACGCTCGGACAGATTTCCACCGAGTTCGGCCGCGATACCGCGGATCTGTCCGACCGCGAGAACGTGCAGTACCACTGGATCGAGATCGAGAACGTGCCGGAGATCTGGCGGCGGCTCGAAGAGGTCGGCCTGCAGACCACCGAGGCGTGCGGCGACTGCCCGCGCGTGGTGCTCGGCTCCCCGCTGGCCGGGGAATCGTTCGGTGAGGTGCTCGATCCGACCCCCGCCATCGACGAGATCGTCAAGCGGTACATCGGCAAGAAGGAATACTCCAACCTGCCGCGCAAGTTCAAGACCGCCATCTCGGGCCAGCAGGATGTGGTGCACGAGATCAACGACATCGCGTTCGTCGGTGTCGAACATCCCGAACACGGTCCGGGACTTGACCTTTGGGTCGGCGGCGGCCTGTCCACCAATCCGATGCTGGCGCAGCGCCTGGGCGCGTGGGTGCCCCTGGACGAGGTGCCGGATGTGTGGGAAGCGGTCGTCTCGCTGTACCGCGACTACGGTTACCGCCGCCTGCGCACCAAGGCGCGGATCAAGTTCCTGGTCAAGGACTGGGGCGTGGAGAAGTTCCGCGAAGTGCTCGAGACCGAGTACCTCAAGCGCAAGTTGATCGACGGTCCCGCGCCGGAGAAGCCGGAACGCCCGATCGATCACATCGGTGTGCAGAAGCTGCGTAATGGCTTGAACGCCATCGGTTTCTCCCCCATCGCCGGTCGTGTCTCGGGCACCATCCTGCAGAAGGTCGCCGACGCGGTGGAATCCATCGGCTCGGACCGGATTCGGTTCACCCCGTACCAGAAGCTGATCGTCCTGGACGTCCCCGACGACAAGGTCGAATGGCTCATCGACGAGCTCAAGCCGCTCGGCCTGCACGGGCGTCCGTCGCATTGGCGGCGAAACCTGCTGGCGTGCAGTGGTATCGAGTTCTGCAAGCTGTCCTTCACCGAAACCCGCAAGCGGTCCCAGGTGCTGGCTCCCGAGCTGGAGACCCGCCTCGCCGATATCAACGCCGATCTCGATGTGCCCATCACGGTGAACATCAACGGCTGCCCCAACTCCTGCGGTCGTTCGCAGATCGCCGATATCGGTTTCAAGGGCATGCTCGTCGACGACGGCGCAGGGAATCAGATCGAGGGCTTCCAGGTTCACCTCGGAGGCAGCCTCGGACTCGACAGCGGCTTCGGCCGGAAACTGCGCCAGCACAAGGTGACCAGCACCGAGCTCGGCGATTACATCGAGCGCGTCGTACGCAACTTCGTCAAGAACCGTGACGAGGGTGAGCGTTTCGCGGTGTGGGCTGTCCGCGCCGAAGAGGCAGACCTGCGGTAGTTGGAGGAAACAGCAATGACCACAACGAAACTCGCCGAAGCAGACCTGCGCGCGCTCGCGGAGCAGGGCAATCAGGACCTGGGCCCGAACGCCACCGCGCAGGATCTGCTGCAGTGGACCGAGAAGACCTTCGGCTCCAATTACATTGTCGCGTCCAATATGCAGGACGCGGTGCTGGTGCAGCTGGCCTCGCAGGTGCGACCCGGCGTGGACGTGCTGTTCCTCGATACCGGCTACCACTTCGCCGAGACCATCGGCACGCGTGACGCCGTGGAACTGGTGTACGGCGTGAATATCGTCAATGTGCAGCCGGAAAACACTGTCGCCGAACAGGATCAGCTGCTCGGCAAGGACCTGTTCGCCCGTGACGCCGCCGAATGCTGCCGCCTGCGCAAGGTGGTGCCGCTGACCAAGTCGCTGACCCCGTACAACGCCTGGGTCACCGGCATCCGCCGGGTGGAGGCCCCCACCCGCGCCAACGCGCCCTTGATCTCCTATGACGAGGGCTTCGGCCTGGTGAAGATCAATCCGATTGCCGCCTGGTCCGACGAAGAGATGGCCGCGTACATCGAAGCCAATGGCATCCTCGTCAATCCCCTTGTGGAAGAGGGATATCCGTCCATCGGTTGCGCTCCGTGCACACGGAAGCCGGAACCGGGATCCGATCCGCGAAGCGGCCGCTGGGCCGGCCTCGCCAAGACCGAATGCGGGTTGCACGCCTCATGACTTCAACAGAGACGGAATTCGACACTCTTGCCGCGCTGGAGTCCGAGTCCATCCACATCTTCCGCGAGGTCGCGGGCGAGTTCGAACGGCCGGTGATCCTGTTCTCCGGCGGTAAGGACTCCACCGTCCTGCTGCACCTGGCGCTCAAGGCCTTCTGGCCCGCCAAGCTGCCGTTCGCGCTGCTGCACGTGGACACCGGGCACAATCTGCCCGAGGTCCTCGAATTCCGCGATCACGTGGTCGAGAAGTACGGGCTGCGTTTGCATGTCGCGTCCGTCGAGGAATACCTCGCGGACGGGCGGCTCACCGAACGCCCGGACGGCATCCGCAATCCGCTGCAGACCGTGCCGCTGCTGGACGCCATCAACGAGAACCGCTTCGACGCGGTCTTCGGCGGCGGCCGCCGCGATGAGGAGCGTTCGCGCGCCAAGGAGCGCATCTTCTCGCTGCGCGACGCGTTCGGGCGCTGGGATCCCAAGCGGCAGCGGCCCGAACTGTGGAACCTGTACAACGGCAGGCACGCTCCGGGCGAGCACGTGCGCGTGTTCCCGATCTCCAACTGGACCGAGCTGGATATCTGGCGCTACATCGCCCGCGAGAACGTGGAACTGGCGAACATCTACTACGCGCATGAGCGCCCGGTGTACCAGCGCGACGGCATGTGGATGACCCCCGGCGTCTGGGGCGGCCCGGCCGAAGGTGAGGAGCTGTCGGTGAAGTCGGTGCGCTACCGCACCGTCGGCGACGGATCCACCACCGGCGCAATCATTTCCGATGCGGCCGACAATGCGGCGATTCTCGCCGAGGTCGCCGCCTCCCGGCTCACCGAACGCGGCGCGACCCGCGGCGACGACCGCGTCTCCGAGGCCGCCATGGAAGACCGTAAACGAGAGGGTTACTTCTGATGTCCGACCTACTCAGACTGGCCACCGCCGGCAGTGTCGACGACGGCAAGTCCACCCTGGTCGGACGGTTGCTGTACGACACGAAATCGGTGCTGGCGGACCAGATCGACGCGGTCACCCGCGCCTCGGTCGACAAGGGTCTGGCGACGCCGGACCTGTCGCTGCTGGTGGACGGCTTGCGCGCCGAGCGCGAGCAGGGCATCACCATCGATGTGGCGTACCGCTACTTCGCCACGCCCGCACGGTCTTTCGTGCTCGCCGACACCCCCGGACATGTGCAGTACACCCGGAACACGGTGTCCGGGGCGTCGACCGCGCAGCTGGTGATTCTGCTGGTGGACGCCCGCAAGGGTGTTATCGAGCAGACCCGGCGGCATGCCGCGGTGATGGCGCTGCTGGGTGTGCCGAAGCTGGTGCTGGCCGTGAACAAGATCGACCTGGTCGATGATCCGGCCGGTGTCTTCGCGCGCATCGTCACCGAATTCTCGGAGCTGACAGCCAAATTGGGCTGGGCGGCCGAGGATGTGGTGGAGATTCCGGTGTCCGCGCTGCACGGTGACAACGTCGCCTCGCGGTCGGACAAGACGCCGTACTACACCGGGCCCTCGCTCATCGAGCATCTGGAATCGGTGCCGGTGGATGCCGACAGCACTCGCCACGAGGTGGGTCTGCGCTTCCCCGTGCAGTACGTGATCCGGCCCCGCACGGCCGAATACCCGGATTACCGCGGTTATGCGGGCCAGGTCGCGGCGGGCACCGTGCGCAAGGGCGATGAGGTCGTGGTGCTGCCGTCCGGCACCCGCACCACCGTCGAGCGCATCGACACCCCCAATGGTGAACTCGCCTCCGCACAGCCCGGCCGCAGCGTCACCCTGGTGCTGGCCAATGATGTCGACGTCTCGCGCGGTGACACCATCGTGGCCGCCGACGATGCCCCCGAACCGATCGAATCCTTCGACGCGACGGTCTGCTGGCTCGGCGACAAGCCGCTGCGCCCCGGCGCCCGGCTGCTGCTCAAGCACGGCACCCGCACCACGCAGGCCATCGTCGGCGCGCTCATCGAGCGTTTCGACGAACAGCACCTGTCCGCGGATCCGGCCCCGGAAACGCTGGCGCTCAACGATATCGGCCGCATCTCGATCCGGGTCGCCGACCCGATCGCGGCCGACGACTACAGCGTCAACCGCTACACCGGCAGCTTCCTGCTCATCGACCCGGCGGGCGGCAACACCCTCGCCGCGGGCCTGGTCGGCGACGCCCTGACCAAGGTCGAGGTCGGCACGGAAGCCGGAGCCTGACATGAGTTCGCCCGGCAGCGGCGCGTTCTCGACCGCGCCGCTCCCGGTCACCCTCCGCCACACCACGATTCGGCCGGGATCGGCAGGCGTGACCTCGCTCGATGCCGCCGAGTACCCCGCGACGGCGGAAACCTCCAGCGGAGCAACATCTTCGGCGAGCGCACAGGTGCGACCGTCGGCGAGCACGCGGCCGCTCGGCCTGACCAGGACCAGCGGGATGCGCCCCGCCCTGATCGCTGTCGCGCACGGCAGCCGCGACCCGCGCTCGGCCGCGACCATGTACGCGGTCGTCGAACAACTCGCGGCGGCCCGCCCCGACGTGGATGTACGCCTGGCCTTCCTGGATCTGAACGCCCCCTCGGTCGACCAGGTCGTGGACGCCATTGCCGCCGAAGGCCATTCACACGCGGTAGTGGTCCCCCTCCTGCTCGGCAAAGCATTCCACGCCCGAGTGGATCTCCCCGGAATGCTGGCGGCAGCCCGCAGCCGCCATCCCCGACTACGCCTGACCCAAGCCGACGTGCTGGGCCCGGACCCACGATTGATCACCGCCCTGCGCGACCGTGCCCTGGATCGGCTCGGCGCCGATCCCGTGGGACGCGTAGGCATTGCCGTGGCGGCGGTGGGATCATCCTCCGCGACGGCGAACGCACGCACCGGACAGGTAGCGCGCGACCTTACGGCCCTCACCGGCTGGGATACCGAAATCTGCTTCGCCACAACCGAACCCAGCATCACCGAGGCACAATCCCGCCTGCGCGCCCGCGGCGCGGACCAGATCCTGGTGGCCCCGTGGTTCCTCGCCCCCGGCCTCCTCACCGACCGGCTCTCCGCAGCCGCCGCTCAGCTGCCACACGCCGAAGTCATCGGCGCTCATCCGCTCCTGATCGATACCATCTGCGATCGCTACGCAGCGGCGGCGACAACCGCACTCACCCTCTCCGCCTGATCGGATCGTGTCGCAGAGCGGCCATCATGCTCTCATCGATAGCACTCAGCCGGTCGGTCGAATCCGTGCGGATTCGCGGGTGTGCCGGATCGGCTGGCGCACAGGCGATTCAAGCGGGGCGCGGGCAACCTGCGGGCAGGTAGGCGAATCGGCTCGATGTGGGCTCGGCGCGGTCCGTTCCCACGGTCGAGGGTGCCGCGGTCCTGCTACATGCAGGCGAGGAAGTGGCCCGCGGAGCCGGAGGACTTGGAGCACATGGCGTAGTCGTCGCTGGCGATCGGGGCGGGGTTGGTGGTGCCGGGAGTGACCGAGACGTCGGCCGAGGGAGCGTCGACGAGGGGGATTTCGGCGGAGGCGGTCGCGGCGGAGAGAGCGGCGGCGGCGATGCCCAGGGTGAGGACACTGGCGCGGAGGACGGGACGCATGAGCGGGCTCCTTGTGAAAAGAATTCATTTCATAACAGCAGCTCGCATGCTACCCAGACACATCCACCCGCAACAGGTATAGCGCAGATTCGGCGCGGACGCTGCCGAATGGTCATTCGGACGAGTTCGGATTTGCGCCGCGAATAGTTTAGGCTTTCCTAAGTTAGTGGAAGGTTTGGGCATGCTCGGAGAGATCGGCGTTGGGCGCGCTACCGCGCGGGGACGGGATTCCTGGCAGGCGTTCTGTGGGTACGCGGTGTTGGCCACCGGGGTGCTGGCGGGGGCGGTGTGGATCGCGGGGCATGCGCGGATCAGTCCGGAGGTGCATTTCTGGGGGTTGTCCGTTCATCTCGCTTCGTTGGCGGTGGGGTTCGGGGCGGTGTTGATCGCGGATTCGTACGCGCTGCGCTGGGCGATCGGGCGGGTCACGCTGAGTGAGATGTTGCGGGGGATGAATCGGCTGCATGCGCCGATTTGGGCGGGGCTGGCCGGACTGGTCGGTAGCGGGTGTGTGCTGGAGCCGAATCTCGCGTCGTCCATGACTCGGACCAAGTTGGTGATGGTGCTTGTGTTGACACTCAACGGGATTCAGGCCGCCGCCCTGGCTCGGCGACTGCGGGCGCGCGGGGACGCACCGCTCACCGGGCGGCTGCTCGCATGGGGTGTGGCGACCGGGGTGGTGTCGCAGGTGTGCTGGTGGACCGCGACCGGCATCGGGGTCGTCAACGCGCAGCGCTGAGCTCTCGACCCCGCATCGGGTTCTCCGGCGTGGGGTGTTCGCGCGCCCGATAAGCTGGTCCGATGATCAAGGCAGTGGTGTTCGATGTGGGCGAGACGCTGATCGACGAGACCCGGATCTGGAGCCGATGGGCGGACCGGCTCGGGATTCCGCGGTTCGCGCTGCTCGGGGTGATCGGTGGTATGGCGGCGACGGGGCGACCGCTCACCGACGCGTTCGAACTGCTGCTGCCCGGGGTGGATCTCGATCGCGAACAGGTCAGCTGGGCCACCGATGAACCGGAGAGCCTGCGCAATAACTTCGACGCCAATGATCTGTACCCGGATGTGCGGCGGGCGCTGGGCGAGTTGAAGGCGCGCGGATTGACCGTCATCATCGCCGGAAATCAACCGCCGCAGGCGAAGTCCGCGCTGGAGCGGATGAGCCTGCCGGTGGACGGCATCTACACCTCGGCCGAATGGGATCTGGAGAAGCCCGATCCGAAGTTCTTCCACAAGTGTGCCGAGGTGGCGGGCGTCGAACTCGGCGAGGTCTGCTACGTCGGCGATCGCGTCGACAACGATGTGCTGCCCGCGAACGGGGTCGGCATGATTCCGGTGCTGATTCGGCGTGGGCCGTGGGGTTATCTGCATTCGGAACTGCCGCAGACCTCGTACGGCGTCGTGGTCAACAGCCTGGACGAGTTGGCCGAATTGCTCGCTCCCGCCTGAGTTCTCGCGCTTTCCGCACCTGCCCACCGGGTCTCGGCGATCCGATCGGGGCGGGGCTCCGCGCATTTACATGACGTATCAACCCAAAGGCCGATTCCCGCCAGCCAAGGTATGCCGTTTCTCGTTTACTAGACGTGTCAACAAAAACGGTTCTACCGCAAAAGGAATGGTCATCATGGGTGCACGCTTCGAGTCCAAGGTTGTTCTGATCACCGGCGCCACCTCCGGAATCGGCGCGGCCGTTGCCCGCCGCATCGCCGCCGAAGGCGGCGCGGTGGTGCTGGGCGCGCGCGGCAAAGAGGTCGGCGATCGCATCGCCGAGGAGATTCGCGCCACCGGGGGCCGCGCCCTGTTCATCCCCACGGATGTCACCGTCGAAGCCGATGTGGCCCGCCTGACCGAGGCCGCCGTCAGCGAATTCGGCCGCCTGGACGGGGCTTTCAACAACGCGGGCGCGATCAATGCCTTCGGCGATATCCAGGACATCGACGAGGCGAGCTGGCGCGCCGATCTGGAACTCAACCTCACCTCGGTGTATTACGGTCTGCGCCACCAGGTTCCGGCGATCGCGGCCTCCGGTGGCGGCGCGATCCTCAATAACGCCTCGAATCTGGGCAAGGTCGGCATGGCCCAGGTCGCGCCCTATGTCATGGCCAAGCACGGCGTCGTCGGCCTGACCCGCGCCGTGGCGCTGGAGGGCGCGCCCAAGCAGGTCCGGGTGAACGCCCTGGCTTCCGGTGCGGTGGACACCCCCGCGTTCCGCAACTCCATGGGCGCGACCCCCGAGGGCGAGGCGGCCATCGCCGCCCTGCATCCGCTCAATCGCATCGCCCAGCCCGAGGAGATCGCCTCGTTCTGCGCGTACCTGCTCAGCGATGAGACGACGTTCATCACCGGTGCGGTGCTGTCCGTCGACGGCGGTTTCACCGCCCGCTGACACGACCGCGCCCACCACCGCGCCCTGGGCACTGACAGCGCGGCGGTGGGCCGGTCGTACTCGACGCCGCGGTGGAGTGTTCGAGGGGTTCACCCCACCCGCGTCGCCGTCTTCTATTGCGGGACTTGGTCTTCGCGGCCGCCGGCGGACAACACGGCGACCGCGATATCAAGCCCATGGAGGTGGCGGCCGACGCTCTCCGCCACCCCCGGAGCCGCGTCGAGCAGCGGTATGCGGCCGGACAGCCGGTGGCCAGCACGTCCACCCGCCGCATCATCGCCGCCGCTCGAACGGCCAGGCATCTCGATGGCACTCCACGCCCGCGCGAATCGCTGTGCCGCACAAGCCCGATGCGCACACTCCCCGGCAAAACACTCCCGCGCGGAACCGCGCCGCCCCGAATCCCGCTCCGCCAGCGGACGAATCGCTCCCGAACGCGACAGCTGTGAATCAGCCGACGACCGCCACACGTGCCGCCAAGCCGCCGCATCTTCCGCCGCCCGCCCTGCTCCGGGAGCCACCGCCCACGACACCGTCCCAGGGCGAACCGTCGCCGGGGCAAACTCGCCCGCAGCAGGGGGCAAGTCGGTTCGGTAGACGAGCAGTGGGTTAGCGACGTCGGCCACCCCCGCCGTCACTGTGGCCGCCACCGGCACTCGTACCGCCGGCTCGAATCGATCGGCGTAGTGGGTACGTCGCGAGTCGGCGATGACCGCCACTCCCGATGCTTCCGCGACCGCCATGGCAGCCTGGGGCGGGCCGGTTCGGTACGTGCGCTGTGGGTTAGCGATGGCCGCCACCCCCGCCGCCTCCGCCGCCACCGTGGCCGCCTCCGCCGCCCGCTCCCCCGCCGCCGCCCATACCGCCGCCGCCCATGCCACCACCGGCGCCCGCACCGCCGCCGGGAGAACCGCCGCCTGCGCGGCTGCCGCCGCCCGAGGGTGAACCGCCTTGTGCGCCACCGGCACCGGCTCTGGAACCAGCTCCTGCGCCTGCGCTACTCGCGCCACCGCCGCCACCGGCTCCGGCACCAGCGCCGCCACCGGCTCCAGCGCCACCGCCGGCTCCGGCACCCGCACCGCCGCCAGCGCCCGCACCACCACCGGCACCAGCGCCAGCGCCACCGCCAGCTCCGGCACCACCACCGGCACCAGCTCCGCCACCGCCGCCCGCTCCGGCGCTGCCACCGGCTCCAGCTCCGGCGCTGCCACCGGCTCCCGCTCCGGCTCCGCCTGCGCCGCCACCCGCACCACCGGCTCCGGCACCGGTTCCAGCGCCAGCACCGGCTCCCGAGCCACCGGTTCCGGCTCCGGCCCCGGCGCCACCCGTACCCGCACCGGCACCACCGCCCGAGGTGTCGCCGCCGCCGGAAGTTGTTCCGCCACTGGGTGTTCCGCCGGTGCCCGCGGTGCCGCCGGGGCTCGTCGTTCCGCCGCCCGTGGTGCCGCCGGGGGTTGATCCGCTACCGGCGGGGTCGCCCGTGGTGCTGCCGCCCGGGGTGGTTTCTCCGCCCGGACCCGTGGTTGATCCGCCGGGTGTGGTCTCGCCGCCGGGACCCGTGGTGGAACCGCCCGGGGTGGTTTGGCCGCCATTGCCGCCGCCCGCGTTCTCGCCGGGAGAGGTTCCGCCACCAGGGGTGGTTCCGCCCGGAGTCGTGCCGCCGGGGGTTGTGCCGCCAGGGGTCGTGCTGCCCGGAGTTGTGCCGCCGGGCGCTGTTCCGCCCGGTGCGGTACCGGGGGTGCTCGCGGGGTCTCCGGTCGTCGAGCCGGGGGTCGCGGGTGCACCCGGAGTGCCGGGAGTTGTTGCGCCGGGTGCTGTTCCGGGCGCGGTGCCGGGTGCTCCGGGCAACGTGCGAGGCATGCTGATCGAGGGGATCTGCCCCAGACCGAAGGGCGAGGTCAGCGACTGCGCCGCCAGGAACGGCAGCGGGTTGGTGAACTGCGCCGGATTGGCATAGGTGAGAGAGTTTGCGGCGCTGCGACTTTCGCAGTGCGATCCGGGACGGGTGTCGACCGGACGGCCGCCGGACCAGGCGGGCGTGACCGTCGCCGCGGCCGGGGCGTAATTGCTGATCGCCGCTGCGGTGGTCACCATGTGCACCCGATTGGGCGCGCCGGGCGCGGCGGTGGCGTCTTCCAGGAGCAGTACATCGGCCGCGCCGCGGGTGCCGGAATCGGTGGGTCCGGGCAGGGCTTGCAGGCCGGTGCTCCCGGCGACGGTGCCGCCCAGGACGGTGGCGGCGGACATGGCCAGCGCGGAAGCCACTGCGGCGCCGGAGAATACGGCGGCGCGCGGGGCGTAGCGGCCGATGGCCGAGCCGGTATCGGCGGAGCGGAATGCGGCCAGGGCCGCGCCGACCGCGACGGTATGCGCCGGATCGGGAGACATGATGACGGGGCGGCCCAGATCGCCGAGCACCCGGGCCACTTCGATGGGCCGGGCCGCGCCGCCGATCAGCAGTACACGGTCGATATCGTCCATGGTGAGCCCGGCGCCGTGCACACAGGACCGCACCACCCGTAGTGAATTGCGAATGTGCCAGCTGCGCAATCTATTCGTATCCGCGGCGGGCACCACGGCCGAGACCGGCTGATGCTCACCGGGCGCGATACTGCGTGCGTACCGGGCCAGCAGCGCGCCGAGCGGCCGCCCGCCGAATTCGGTGGAGCGTTCGGCGACACCGAGAATGCCGCGCTCCTCGCGGTCGGCCTCGGTGCGCACCACGGCGACGTCGAGACAGTTGCCGCCCAGGTCATACACGAGAGTGATTCCGGCACTGGAGATTCCGTATTCGGTGTCGAGCCATTCCACCGCCGCGACCGGTTCGGGCATGAGCGCCACATCCGCCGCGCCGGACCAGTCCAGCGCGCGCCGCAGCCGGGTCACATGCTTCTCGGTGTAGCAGGCCGGATAGGTGGTCACCGCGGGGGCTTCGGGCGCATTGGTTTCGATCAGCCCGTTCACCACCGCTGCCACCAGATCGGCCGGTGACCAGATGCGCCCGTTGATCACGACCGGATCCGGATCGGTGGTCAGATCGGCGAAATCGGTGACCACCGGGGCGAATCGAGGAATGCCGCCGATGCGGGGCCCGCCCGCACTGTCGAAGGTGACGGCTGTCCGGCGAACCCGTACGGCGGGCCGGTTACGTTCACCGGCGGCGGTCGCCCATACGGAGTTCACTGTGCCGATGCTCATGCCAAAGCCAACAGTCATTGCTATCCCGTCAACGCACCGTGACCACGGCCTCACAGGCGTACCAACCATGTGGACGCGGTCGTTTTCCAAACAGCGCGTTCAGGTTAGCTGGCACATGCCGGATGTGAATATCGAATCAGGAGAAAAGATTTCGCGTCCAGTAGCGAAGTTGGCGAATCTACTGGTCAGACAGATGTAGCTTCAAGATCGAATCGAACTGGACACCAAGAGAGTTGAAAAATGGTCGTCGTGTGGCAACGACACAGCGAACGCCGAATTCATACCGACCGGTAGGCGATTAGTGTCCGGAAAAGAAAACCGCAGCGTCAGTTTGCGCGCGTGAATTGCCGATCACTGGTCGGTTGCTGTGCCCGAGTTCCCCACTCGCGCAGGCGCACCGACCGCGATTCGACGTCGTTTCGTCTCTACTACCCGAGATGTCGTCCTGGGCAAACGCAGCATTACAACTCACACAACACAATCCGTACACAAAACAGACCGCCTCATACGACGGGGTCGTATGAGGCGGTCCGAAGTACAGCGGAACTAGCGACTGCGCACCAGCAGCGGCAGTCGCCGCCGCACCGGACGGTTCACCGCGCCGCCGCGAATGGCATGCGGTTGACGTGAACCGACCAGTCGGTCGAATTCTCCCGCGCCCCGGCCGGGTTGAGCCAGCCGCCCCGCATTGAAGTCATCCACCAGCTGCCGCACCGTCTCCTGCGCGCACGACTTATTGGTACCGATGAACCCGGTCGGCCCGCGCTTGATCCAGCCGGTCACATAGGACCCCGGCACCACATTCCCACCGGCGCTCTCCAGCACCCGCCCGTCGAGGTTCGGGATCACGCCCGCCCGCTCGTCGAACGGCAGTCCCGCGAGCGGAACGCCCCGGTAACCCACCGAGGTGAGCACCAGACCGGTCGTCAAAACCTCGGTGTCCGTGGTGGCCTCGGCCCGCAGCACGCCGTCGTCACCGGCCACCAGCTCATTGCGCACCACCGCGACACCGGTCACCCGGTCCACGCCCTCGAACGCGGTCGGCGCGGACAGATACCGGAAGGTGATCCGCTTGCGCCCGCTCACCGGCCGATCGGCCAAGCCGCGCAACAACTTCAGCTTCTGTTCGACCTTCTGCGAAGCGTCGGCGGGCGTCTCGGGAATCTCGCCCTCGACCACGATGTCCACATCCGCGCCGAGCAGTCCCACGAATTCCGGCACGGTGAAAGCGGATTCGGCCGGACCGCGGCGGCCGAGCACGACCACTTCCTCGATCTTGCTGCGCCGCAACGCCGTCAGCGCCCGCGGCGCGATATCGGTGCCCGCCAGCAGTTCCGGATCGGTGGTCAGAATGCGCGCCACGTCGAGCGCCACATTGCCGTTGCCGACGATCACCGCACGCTTTTGCGACAGATCGAAGAAGCGGCCCGCGTGATCGGGATGCCCGTTGTACCAGGCCACGAACTCGGTCGCGGAGACGCTGCCCGGCAGCCCCTCCCCCGGAATCCCGAGCTTGCGATCACTGGACGCGCCCACCGCGTAGATCACCGCGTGGTGGTGCGCCAGCAGCTCCTCATGCGAAACATGTTCTCCGACATTCACATTCAGGTACGAGCCGAACCCGTCCTGTGCGGAGATGACGTCGAACAGCTCGCCGACCTGCCGGGTCCTGGTGTGATCGGGCGCGACGCCGAAGCGGGCCAGACCGTACGGCGTGGCCAGCCGGTCGAATACCGTCACCGAAACACCGGGCTGGGTCAGCAGTTCATCGGCCGCGTACATGGCCGAGGGACCGGAGCCGACGATCGCCACCCGCAGCGGCTCGCGTCCCGGCTTGACCTCCGCGGCCTCGATCGGCCGGGCCAGCAGCGGCCGCGGCCGCTCCTGGCGATAGAAGTCGGCATTGATCTCGATGAAGGGCAGCTGCTCATCGGTCAGCTTCTTCGTCGAGACAATGGCATCCACCGGGCAGGCGGTCGCGCACGCGCCGCAGTCCACGCACGCCTGCGGGTCCACGTACAGCATCTCCGCCGTCCGGAAATCCGGTTCGTCAGGCGTGGGATGGATGCAGTTGACCGGGCAGGCGTAGACGCAGGAGGCGTCGCTGCAACAGGATTGGGTGACTACGTACGGCACTGTACGTCCCTTGTCTCAGGCGGCCTTGCCGGAGCGGATGGGCTCCGAGCGGTAACGGGAGGCCGCGCCGGCGATTCCGAACATCTTCCAGACCCGCTTGGAAATCGGGTTCATCAGACCGATCTCCTTGGCGAGCGCGCGCACATCGATGAAGTAATCGCTGAACGCCTGCTTGGAATCCTCGGAGCCGTAGAACAGCTCCTTGCGCACCTTGTCGGGCACGTTGAACTCGTCGAAGAACGCCTTGGGCGGGGTCACGATGGAACGGCCCAGGATGAACATGACGATCGGCATGGCGATCGAGAGCACCAGCTTGCTGGCCGGATTCGCTTCCGGCACATGGCGCTTGAGGAATTCGTGCGCGAACGAGATGTGCCGCGCTTCCTCGGCGACGTGAATCGCCATGACACCGCGCATGATCGGGTGCACATCCTCGCCGGAGCGCAGGATCTGCTTCTGGATGTGGTCGATCGGCTCCTCGCCGGCGAGCACGGCCATGAAGAACAGGTTGGGGAACAGCACCGCCACCGGGACGGCGACCTGGCGGAACTGTCGCACCAGCGGGCCCATACCGGGTACGTCCAGGCCGATGCGGTTCACCATCTCCTGGAACATCTGGGTGTGGTTCAGCTCTTCGGACATCTCATGGGTGCAGTACCGGAATTCCGGGTCACCGTTGGCGAGGCCGAAGGTGTGGTTCACCATGCCGCTGATCAGGATCGACTCGAACTGCAGGCCGACCTTGGCGACATTGGCCTGGCGGTACTTGCCGACGGCGATCTGCTGCTCCTCGCTGAGGGCGAGGTACCAGGGGTGGCGGCCGATCGGGTCTGCCGAGGCGGGCAGAATCCAGCGCTCGGGCTTGGTGTTCGCGTCGAAGTCCGGGTTCTCCCAGTCGATGTCCTCGAACGGATCGAAGCTGCGGTTGACCGAGCCTTCGGAAAGCAGCAGCAGCTTCTGCGCGTATTCGATAGCTTCGGCAACCACGGGGTCGTCGACGTGGGTAGTGGTCGGAGACATCGTCGTCACCCTCCAGTCGGTGGTTTATGTGTATCCCATGGTTACACCAAACTGGAGCAGCGTCAACACGTGCTAGCAAGATGCTTGCACGTGTTGACCCGAAACGTCCCATGATCACGGGCAAACTGCCCGGTAACCGGCGGATCTAGAGTGCGGCCACCCGGGTGACACGCCGGAAGAGATCAGCTAGCACATGATGCCGATGGCCCCCGGAATCCTGCGCGAGTACCGACTCTTTGGCCGCGATGGCCGCACCGTCCGCGATGGTGCGCTCCGGATCGGGAGCCACCGTCACCGGGCGGGCCAGCTGTTCGGCCAGCACATCGGCGACCTCGGGCGGCCGGGCCGCACCGCCGACCACCAGCACCCGATCCACATCGGCCATGGTGACATCGGCGATGCGCAGGCAGCGGTACACCAGCTTCATCGACGCCAGCACGTGCTGGGCGCGCAGTTCACCGGTATCGCTGTCCGAACTCACCCGGGAGACCACGGGCGCGTCCGGACCGCGCCGCAAGCGCCCCGCGACCATGCCGCCGAACGCCCGGCCGCCGAAATCGGCCGAATGCAAAGGCAATCCGACGATCGGATTGCTCGGCGCGCCCGCGCCCACCCGCACCAGCGTCACATCCAGTCCGGAGCCACCCAGGTCGTACACCAGGGCCAGGCCGGGCATGAGCGGACCGCGCTGCGCCGCCAGCCAGGCCGCCGCGGCCACCGGTTCGGGCAGCAGGCGCACATTCGTGAGCCCGATCCCGTCGAGCGCGGAACGCAGGTCGGCCACCAGATTCGCGGAGTACCCGGCCGGATGGGTCACGGTGATTCCGGTATCACCGCTCCCCTGCTGCCCGGCCGGAGCCTTCCCCAGCACCTCCTCGAGCACGCTGTCGGCCACGGTCGCGACGAGATCCGCGGCGGAAAGCGCTCGGTGACCGACCCGCGCGACCGAGGCCCCGCGCTGGGTCAGATCGGCGAATTCGGTGATGACCCGGCCGTGCCGCGGAATACGGCCCACCCGCGCCAGCCCGGAACTGTCGAAGGTGAGGGTGGTGCGCCAGGTGGTCGGCGGCGGTGCGCCGCGACGGGCCGCGAACGGCGTGCTCCCCCGCCGAACCGAGCGATCGGCGGCCGTGACGCACACCGTATTGACCGTGCCGATACTCAAGCCCACACCGAACGCCATCTCATCCACCTCGATCGACGAGTCGTTCTCAGCCGTCCTGACCCGACCCGGGATTCATGCAACTCCTGCGCCGGATGCTTGCCAACCACCGGACACGCGGTTGTCCGCAACTGCACCTATCCGTCAGCACAACCGCGCCAGCCAGCGCCGGGGTGCGAAACACGCCCGGGGGCAATGACGGTCGCGAGAAGTTTGCTCGACCTGGACATTTCACAACACACGCGACAGTCGATACCGGTCGGACCGCAAGTGCGCCGGGACGACGAAAAACGCCCCCGCACCGAATGATTCGGTGCGGGGGCGCTCGCGCTGTGCGGTTATTTGGCCGGAGCCGACAGAATCGTCGAGCTCAGCGCCGACACCATGCTGTACGCCAGGTTGATCAGATCCGAGGCGACGCCGTTCTGACCCATCAGCATCTTGGCCAGCGGTCCCACCATCTTGATGACCGACTGCACCAGTCCGCTCATCGACTCGGTGTCGAACAGTTCACCGGTCTTGGAGCTGCGATCGGTGGACGGCGACTGCGTACCCGGCGTACCCGGGTTCGGCAGCGTACCGGGACTGGTCCGGATGCCCGGGCTGGATTCCGTTCCCGCACTCGGGGGTTGCGGTGCGGCGGCCGGTGGCGCCTTGGGCGCGATCGGAGCCGCGATCGGCTGCACGCCGGTCATCACATTGGCCCTGGGCAGTTCGCTCGCGCCCGGAATCGTGGCGGGCAGCACCCGGCTGTCGGCCGCGGGCTGCTGGCCGGGCACCACCGGATTCGGCTGTGCCACACCGGGAGCGGGAGCGGCCGGTTTCGACTGACCCGGCTGCGCCACCTGCGGCTTGAGCAGATCGCTCAGTTGCGGGAACAGCAATTCCGGCGAGAATCCCTGCGGCGCGGGCGTACCCGGCTGCGTCTTGGGATCCACCGCGCCACCCTGGGACTGCGGTTGCGGTGCGGCGCCCGGAGACTGCGGTGCGGGCTGGGCCCCACCCGGCGCGGGCTTGGCGTCCGGTGCGGGCGCGGCCTGCGGTGCGGGCGCGGTACCCGGTGCCACCTCGGCGGGCGCGGCACCCTGCGGAGCGACCGGCGGTGCGGCCGGAACACCCTGCGGTGCAACCGGTTCGGGACCACCGGCGGCCGGACCACTCGGTTCGGGCAGCCCACCGGGCATGGCACCCGGCGATTGCGCGCCACCCTGCGGTGAGTTGGCTCCCGGTCCACCCTGCGGAACCGCTTGCGGCTCAGCCTGAGTCCCGCCGGGTTCGGTTTGCGGTTCGGTACCCGGCGCGGCCGGAAGCTGATGCTGTGCGGGCTGCGCGGGCGGTACGTTCGCGGGCCCGACCACCTGATCGGCGCTCGGCGGCGGGACCGGCATACCGAGCAGATACGACACCACACCGGTGGTGATGGTGACCGCGTGCCGCAGCTGGCCCTCCTGCGACTCCAGCAGCGCGGCATCCTCGGCATTGGCGCCATTGCCCATTTCGAGGAAGACGTCGGGCACCTGGGTCAGGGCCGGTCCGGCGATATCGGAGCGCGGTTGCAGACCCTCGACCGCGCCGTTGTAGGCCGCGGCCGGGAATCCGGCCTGAATGTAGGCGTCGCGCATGGCTTTACTGGCGGCCAGTCCGGCGACGGACTGCACCTCGTTGGCCTTGGCGTCCGGAATCGGCAGCTGCGGCACGATGAGGTGGAAGCCGCGGGCATCGGCGGGCGCGCTGTCGGCGTGAATGCTCACCGCGATATCGGCGCCGGATTGATTGGCGGCGCGGGCGCGTTCGTCGACGCAGCCGCCCCAGCCGGTGTCATCGGGGCGGCTCATCACGACCCGCGCGCCGAGACCTTCGAGGGAGGTGCGCACCAATTGCGCCACATCCCAGTTGATGGTGTGTTCGGGGACGCCGTGCAGGCTGGTCATGCCGGTGGTCTGGCAGGCCTTGGTGCCGCCGCGACCGTCGTCGACCTGTTTGGCGACGTCCTGACTGTGATTGGGACCCTGATGACCGGGGTCGAGGAAGATCGTCTTACCGGCGAGCCTTTGCGGCAGTTCCGGCAAAACGGGCGAAGCTAGGACGATGCCCGGGATCAGCCCGGAGACCGTCGAGAATGCCGCGGCCGTCACGGCGGTGAAGATACCGGCCTTGACCATATTCGGCTTCATAAGCTGGCGGCGCTCCCGGGATCGAGGCGCCCCTCCCTTCCCACTAGTAACACCAAACCCAGCGGTTCACTTTCGCAACACCAGTTACCTTCTGGCAAGCCTCGTGATCGAACTGTTACTAGTGGTCAGGGCTATTGGACGCTTGATCCCGCAGCTCGAGTTCGGTATTTCAGCTATCGATCAGGCCGACACGATGGAATCGCCCTCGACCCGTACCGCGCGGGTATCGAGCGCACGTGGCGCGGGACCGCCCGCGACGCTACCGTCGAGATTGAATTTGCTGCCGTGACATGGGCATTTGATAACGCCGTCGCTCACCTCGCCGACCTTGCAGCCCAGATGCGTACAGGTGGACGAGAACCCCGCGAAGGCACCCGCGGTGGCCTGGGTGATGACGGTGTCGCCCTTGATGACACCGCCGCCGACGGGCACCTCGGAGGTTTTGGCGAGCTCGGTGCTGCCGTCCTGACGCTTGTCCTGAGCGCCGTTGGTCGAGGCGGCGGCCTTCTCGGTATTGCCGTAGCTACTGCACGCGACGGCGGTCAGGGCGGTGGCCGCGATGCCGGTGGCGGCGAGCGCGGTGCGGCGATCCATCCGGAATATGTCCGGGGCCGAAATCTGGTCGGTCATGATTACTCCTCGCTTGTGGCGGCCGTGGGCTGACGGCCACACCTTGTGGACGTGTTTACGGGGGTGACGGGTTCACTCGGCCGGGACCGGAAATCACGGGGCAAACCCCCGGGTGCGGAAGTACCAGACCGCCGAGGTGAACCAGAGCGCCACGAAACCGGTGAACAGCACCCCGCCCATGACCGGAATCACCCAGCGGGGCAAGCCTTTTCGAGTCAGCAGCAGCATCTTCGCGACGAAGACGCCGTAGACGGCGCAGCCCAGCAGCGAATGCAGCAGCACCCGGCGGTCGGTGGCCTCGAATCCGAAGGCGTACAGGCAGTGCGCCGCAACGGGAATGCTCACCAGCACCGCCAGTCGCCCGGACCACACATGCCATACCGAGGCCCAGCGCCCGCCGCGAATCCTGGGCAGCACCCCGTACATGGCCAGCGCGCTGATGTCCTGCCCGACCGCGAGCAGCACCACGACCGTGGCAAGCCACGCCTTCACCGCGCCCGGACTGGAGAATCCCGCCAGGCTCACCGCGTAACCGCGTGCGGGATGGGTGTATCCGTACACCCCCAGCAGCACTGACACCGCGGCTCCGGCAATCACTATCAGCGCGATCGTGAGTGCGGTGCGCTGGGGAGACGCAGCGGCGGACAACGGCATCGAGTCGCCTGACACGGACTGGGAAGGGGCATCGGCCACCGGCTGGGACAAGTCATCGCGCGCGGGCTGGACGCCATATGCGGACGGGGGTCGGGCACCCCATGGAGGCTGGACAGCGCCTCGGATCACGGTGGGGATGGAGCGCTGGGTGTTGGGGTCACGGGGGTCAGAAGTCGGTGTCATCGCCGTGCACCTTTCGTGCGTCCGGGGCGAGAGTCGGTGCGGGAGCCGTGGTTCCGTCAGCTTGGCGGCGGACGCCGGTGACGCTGCCGTCGGGGCGGACTATCCAGCTGTCGCGCGCGCCGTTCGAGCGGGCGTAGTAGATACCGGCCGGGGCCTGCACCAGGGGTGCGGTGAAATCCATGGCGCGGTTGTCCAGGGTCAGCGTGCCCGTCAGGACATTGTCCTTCAGGGTGGCCTGTAGTTCGGAGTTCTTGCCGGTCAAGGACATTCGGCCGGCATCGGCCGCACCGCGCAGCCAGCTCTCGACCGATGCGCCGTCGCAGGCGTATGCCACGGCCTGTTTGCCGGTGACCGTGATGGACAGGGTGATCGAGCGGGGCTGGGCGGGGATCACCGCGACATAGTCGGCCTGGGCCGGGAAGGCCGAGGGGGCGGCGCTCGGCCCTGACCCGGCGGAGGTGGTGGCTGCTCCGGCGGATGTGGTGACCGCGGCACGATCCGCGGTGTCATCGGTGGGGTCGGTGACGATATCGGTGATCAGCAGTCCACCGCCGAGTAGAGCGGCGGCGGCGAGGGTGAGGAGGGGGCCCGCCCGTTTCATGACTGTTCTCCGTTGTCAGGCGCTGAGCGGAAGACGCCGCAGCGAGCGCAATGCGTAGTGCACGCGGGTTTTCACGGTGCCGACCGGAACTCCGAGATCGGCGGCGACATCCTGATAGGCGCGATCGCGCAGGATCACCTGGACGACCGCATCACGCTGCGGTCCGGGCAGATGTGCGAGCAGTTCGTCGACCAGCAGTCCGTCGGCGAGCCCGTCGGTGAAATCGGGCCGGGCGCAATGGCCCTCGGCGACATCGCCGATCTCGTCCCAGTGCGCGTCGCCGGGCCGGGCCGAGCGCATGCGGGCGATATCGGTGAGGATATTGCGCTCGATGGTGAGCAGCCAGGTGCGCACGCTGCCCCGGCTCGGGTCATAGCTGGCGCAGGCTTTCCAGCCGCGCAGCAGGGTTTCCTGAACCGCGTGCTCGGCCAGACCGGTATCACCGAGGCGGCGCATGGCTCGCCAGTGCAGCAGCGCCTTGTCGGCGCGCAGGACGGCGGCGAGTCCGTCGTGGGTGCAGAGCCGGGCGCATTCTTCGGCGCAGGTGGAGGGGCCGGGCGAACTCGCGTCGGGGAGGGGGTGGAGTCGTCTCATGCCCTGAATATCGCGAGCGGCGACAAGAAGAGAATCGGTGATTACTACCTATTTCGGTGTTAACAGTTTTGCCCGTGATTTCCGAATCGAAACCGGTTTGTACGCAATCAATTACACGGAACAACCGAAATGGACGGTCGATTTCTGATAAACCTCCCCGGGAGATGCGGGGATCTCCACACCGGGCGGAAGCGAGGCCGCCCGGCTCACAGAGATTTCAAGGGAGGAACACTGTGCGTACAGGCGCGCTGATGATCGCGGGAGCCCTCGCTTCCGCACTGCTGACCACCACCGCGGCCATCGCCGCCGCCGATCCGGCGACCGAGATTCCGGGCGACGGCCTCTACCTGGTGAATGTCGATATCAAACCGGGCACCTACGTCTCGGACGGCACCCCGGACAATGCCACCGGCTGCTTCTGGCGCCGGCTCTGGCACGTCCAGACGCCCGCCGATTACAACGATCCGAACTTCTACATCATCGCCAGCGATTTCACCCGGCAGCACCCGTTGCGGATTGTCATCAAGTCGACCGATGTGGCCTTCAGTACCGAGAGCTGCGGCGCGTGGCGACTGGTGCCGGACGTGCCGACGGGGTCCTTCGGCGGCTGACATTTCGGCGTTCACTGACAATTGTCAGTGACTCGGGTACGGCTAGGGTGTCCGATATGACGCGGCAGAAGATTCTCATCACCGGTGCGAGCTCCGGGCTCGGCGCGGGTATGGCTCGCGAATTCGCCCGGCGCGGACGCGATCTCGCGCTCTGCGCCCGGCGCACCGAGAATCTGGCAGCGCTGCGCACCGAACTTCTGGCCGCCCACCCGGGTATCACGGTGGCCGTGCGCGGGCTCGATGTCGATGATCACGCGGCCGTACCCAAGGTCTTCGAGGACCTGCGCGCGGAATTGGGCGGGCTGGACCGGGTGATCGTCAATGCCGGGCTCGGCAAGGGCGCGCGCATCGGCACCGGGCGCGCGGATGCCAATATCGCCACGGCCACCACCAATTTCGTGAGCGCGCTGGCGCAGACCGAGGCGGCCATGAGCATCTTCCGGGAGCAGAAAGCCGGGCATCTGGTGCTCATCTCGTCCATGAGCGCGGTGCGCGGACTACCCGGTAAGAAAGCGGCCTACGCGGCCAGCAAGGCCGGGCTCACCGCGCTCGGCGAGGGCCTGGCCATCGAATTGCGCGGCACCCCGATCAAGGTCACCACGGTGCAGCCGGGCTATATCGCCACCGATATGTCCGGCCGCGCCGGTGACACCACCCTGCTCACCCCGCTGGACAAGGGCGTCGCGGCCATGGTCGCCGCCATCGAACACGAGACCGTGCGCGCCTCGGTGCCGCAGTGGCCGTGGCGGGTGTTCGGCGCGGTCATGCCGCTGCTCCCCCGCGCCGTCATGGCCCGCATCTCCTGACCCCGCCCCGGACAACGGCTTTCGCCACTAGCATCGGCCGCATGGCGAAGTTCACCAGCTGGGATGGTCTCGAGCTCAACTACCGCGTGTGGGAGGGCGAGGGCATGCCGGTCGTGCTGCAGCACGGCATCGTCGCCGATACCAATGCGAACTGGATGAGCGTCGGCGTGGTGGCGGCGCTGCACACGGCCGGGCATCACGTGATCTCGCTGGACGCGCGCGGGCACGGGCGCTCGGAGAAGCCGCATGATCCGGCGCGGTATTCCTGGCACGCCATGGCCGATGACGTGCGGGCGCTCTACGACCACCTGGGGCTGGATGAGGTTGCGCAGGTGGGTTATTCGATGGGCGGGATCATCTCGATCCTGGTCGCGCAGGCCGATGCGCGGGTGCGCAGGCTGGCGGTCGGTGGCATCGGTTCCGGGGTGGTGGATTGCGGCGGTATCGACTGGCGGGTGATCAATGCCGAGGACATCGTCACCGCCATGCGCGGTGACGGGTCCGAGACGGTGGAGCGGGCCAAGATGTTCCGCATGCTGGCCGATGTGCTGGGTGCGGATCGTGAGGCCATCGCCGCGCTGGCGGGCGGGTTGAACGAGGCCCCGATCAAGACGGTCGCCGATATCGCCGTGCCCACGCTGGTGCTGGCGGGCGACGCCGATCCATTCGCCGCCGAACCCGACCGGCTGGCCGCCGCCTTCCCGAACGCGAAGCTGGCGGTGGTGCCGGGTGATCACCTGGTCGCCACCACCGATCCGGGCTTCTCCGCCGCGCTGGTGGAATTCCTGGCCTGAGAACAGCTCTCAGTACTCGCGGCGGTGCGGGACGAACTCCAGGGTGAGCAGTGCCGCCGCCGCGATGAGCACCTCGCGCCAGCGGATCAGCACGAATCGCTGATCCGAGAACGAATTGAACTTGCGCAGAAACCGGTACAGCGATTCCAGCCGGATGAGCGGATCACCCAGTCGCACAGCCGCATACGCCAGCTGTCCGAGCCTGCCGCGTTCCTTGTCCGCGAACATCTCCGGAAAAGCCGCGAACGCCAGCGAGATTCGGGTGATGCCGCGCGCCTTCGCGTAGTCGATCAGATCGACGATCATGCGCTCGTCCAGCCCGTTGGGCGCGTCCTTGCGCCGCCACGGCACGTCCAGGCTCAGCTCCCGGCCGTTGCCGGAGACGCCGTAGCGCTGGAATCCGGCGATCTCGCCGTGCTCATCGCGGGCCAGCACGATCAGCATGCCCGGATGCCGCCCGTCCAGCAGATGGTCCAGGATCATCGAGAAGCCGCGGGTCTGCCGCCCGTGCCCCCAGTCGTCGACAATGCTCAGCAGGTTCTCGCGCTGCGGTTCGGTGAGCGCGACCTCGGGCACGATCTCGGTGGTGACGCCGAAATTGCGGGTGCGGCTGACCGCCTGCCGCAGGTTACGGAACCGCCTGCCGACCATGTCGAAATCGCCGACCTCGACCACCACGTCCCGCCCGATCGGGACCTGGCGCAGCCCGCGATGTTCGAAGGCGCGCAACTGCCACAGCTGGGTGAGTTCCGGACTCGCGCCGAGCACCGCGACGCGCCACCCGTGTGAGCTGGCGAATTCGGAGAATTCCGAGACCAATTCGCCGAAGCGCGCCTTATCGCCGATCGGATCGCCCGCGACCACGGCGATACCGAACCGCGCCCGATAGGCGATGGCCGCCGAGGAATCGGCATTGAAGAAATAACTCTTGGACGAGTGCAGCGCGAATGGCGCGACCGGATCCAATTGTGTGCGGCGCACCAGTTCGGCCACCCTGGGTAGCTGTTCGGGCTGCGGTTTACTGCCCAGCGGGGCCATCAGCACCAGCCCGCTGGCCGCCAGGAAGACGAATCCGATGCTGGTGTGCTCGGCCCGGTAGCCGAAGTTCGCGATCACCAGTACGACGGTCGCGGCGGTGAGATGCGGGAGGGTGATGGAACGCCGCAGGTGCAGACCGCGGGCCACGAAGAGCCCGGCTATGGAGACCGCCACGAACCAGCCGTGGTCGGTGCCCTCGCGGGCGGAGCGTTCGGCCGCCCAGACCAGCACCAGGGAACCGAATACGAGCACTCCCATGAGTGGTACCCGGGTGGTCGGCCCGGCGGTGAAAACGGTGTCGCGATACGCGGTCAGACCGGTGGTCCGCACCGCCATATTCTCGTCACGCATGCTGCTCCCTTTGCTCCACATGCGGCCCGCTCACCAAGCGTATACCCATGGTGATCCTCCCTCGGTCCCTACAAACACACTAAACGGGACATACGACGGGAGGCACTCGGTTATTCCGGCCAGCCTTTCCAGAGGCTGCCCAGGACCGGGTCGGTGATGCCTCCGGGGCAGGCCAGAGCGGGTGCGTCCCAGCCGGCGAGACGTGAGCCCGCGGCGTAGGCGGAGTGCAGGAAATCGAGGGCGGCGCCGACCGGATCGGCGCTGCGCCGGGCCGCGTCATAGGAGTAGTAGGCGGCGTGCGCGGATCCCGATGGCACCCAGCGCGCTTCGGGCGGCCGCAGCGGAAGCTCGGTCAGCCCTTCGGGTTCGGGGGCGGTGTAGGAGTAGAAGGTCGGCTCGGGGACCTTATCGTCGCCGAACCAGAATCCGGCGCTGATCTCCTCGCGCGAATAGGCCTCGCGGGTCACCGGATCCACGTTCTCCGGCATGTCGATCTTGCGATCGGAGAAGCGCTGCACCGCGAGATCGAAGGTGTGCCAGAACAGTTGGACCGGGCTGATCTTGCCGGAGTAGCTCGCGCTGAAGTCCTCGAGGATGCGGCCCACCTGACTGGTGACCCGGAAGGCGCGCTGGGCGGCGGCCGGGTCGTAGTGGTGGTGTTCCTCGTCCTCGGCGAAGGGGCGGCCGTGATCGGGCAGGTCGTACGGGGTCGGGAAGGGCAGCTCCACCTCGACGCCGAGATCGCGCAACCCGCGCATGGTTTCGGCGTAGAAGCCCGCGACGGATTGTTCGGCGAGCGGAATTTCCTCCTGGCTGCCGCGATCATTGGAAATGCGCAGCACGTGATCGAAGAAATCGAAGGCGCAGGTGAATACCGGGCCGTCGGTGGCGCTGCCGAGCGGCAGGGTGGTCCAGCCGCGCGCATTGACGCGATAGGTCATATGCCACCAGTGATTGCGGCGAATGCCTTTCGCCAGTGCGACTTTGCCGACGATCTGAATGTAGCGGTGCAGGGTTTCCTTGGTCGGCCGCCAGACTCCCAGCGGCAGGGCCGGGAGCACATCGCTCGAATCCGCCGCGATGGTGCCGGTAACCGAGGAATCGCCCATGCTCCTGCCCACTTTCGTTCGAGACGGTCGTGTTTCAGATCGGCATTGCGCCGCCAATCCTACACACTCGCAGGCCACCTGCGAGTACAGCGAAACACGCAGTAGTGCAAGATCTTTCAAAGTAACCTGAACATTCCCCGCGCAACGCGCGAGACAGCGCCGGAACCGAGAACAGGGGTGAATCCGCATGACGGACATCAATACGGCCTACGCCGTCGTCGTCACAGCGGTCAGCGACCCGACGCAGGTGCAGGGTCTGGAGTGGGAGCGGGCGGTGGAATATCTGCCCAGTCTGGCGTCCAATGCCATGCGCAACTGGGTGCGCGCGCAGGAGGCGGCGGACGAACCCGAGGGCGAGGAATTGCGGCACGGGGTGGTGATACCCGGGCCGCAACGACGGGTGGAACCGCGCCAGCCCTATCGCGAGGTGTGCGTACCACCGGCGGAGTATCTGCTCTTCAGTGACGCGGTACGACAAATTCCCCAGCGCGGTGTGGCCGCGCCGGGGAATCGCCCGGTAGGAACGGGACAGGCGGCCGGCGCGATGGCGGGTCGGCTATTCGCTTAACAGGCGAGTTTTTTCTTCATCTGGAATGAAGCTGGTTCCCGCCGTGCCCGGCTCAGTTCCCGTAGTACCTATTCAATCTCGTATTCGGTTGTGGCGCAATCCATTTAAATCAGGCCGCGAACAGGGAGGCGTACACCGGCCGGTCGTGCTCGACGACCAGCTGGCCGGTGAGGCCGTCGCCGGTCACGGTGTGCAGGCGCAGGTCCAGGTAGCGCTCCTCCTCGGTGAGCCGCACCTGCGCGGGTGCGGGCATCCAGGACAGCACCTCATCCGCACGGCGTTCGCGCGCGCGGGTGAGTTCGGCGCGCAGCGCCGCCAGGCTGTCCACCTCGAACGGCTCGGCCGCGGTGCGCTCCGGCTCGGCGTGCCAAGCGGCGACGCCGTACGCGAAACACACCAGCGGCATCCACATTTCGGCGAAGTACCGGGGATCGGGCGCGATCTCCAGACCCGCGAACCTGCCGTCGACGAAGAACAGCGCGCCGAGTTGACCGGGCAGCAATTCCAGCCGACTGCGGAACTGGGTCAGCACCGCGCGCTTACGCGTGAGCAACTGCTCCAGATGTCCGCGCGCGGGCAACCGGTAGCGCGCGTTCACCGCCGAAATATCCTGCCACAGCTTGGAATAGCCCGGCTTCCCGCGCAATTCCAGTGCCCGGGCGCGCAATTCGAGCGGCAGTACGAAGAACCACTGATCGCGCGCCTCGAGGTAGCCGCCCTGCGCGGCCTGTACGCAGCAGGCATCGTCGAACAGCCGGGTCTGCCCCGCGCCCATGAGCGCGGCCGAGCACAGCGCGTGATTCTGCGCGCCCTCCTGGATGTATCCGATGTGCAGCGGCACGATGGCCACGCCCGCGGGCGCGCCATTGTGCAGCTCCACACTTCCGTATCCCACCACGCGATTGAGCTTCAATCCCGAGCGCGGCGGCACGATGCCGGGCCGCTCCGGTCCGTGGATCGGCACCATGGTGAGCGCCCCCGCCTGCTGCGGCGCACCCAACCGGTACCCGCTCAGATCGACCGGCGCGTGTACGAGCGTATCGAGTCGGTTCATGTCCTCACTCCTTCCCGCCCGTCCAGGAACGCCCGGGCCGTAGCGAGAACCCAGTCCTTCCCGGCCGGGCACCGCACGAACATCCACGGCAGCAGCGCCGCGAAATCGTCCTGATGCCAGCACCGCTGATGCGGCAGCGCGGGCGCGGGATCCCGCAGCGACAACTCGTCCCGCCCCGTGAATGTGCTCTGGCACAGCACGATCGGCGTCCGCACCCCGATCCGCAGCAGCGTCGCCACCACCCGAGCCAAATCCCCGGGCAGCCGATTCTCATACCCGTCGGTCACGATCACCACCAGATCCGGCCCACCGGCCGCCAATGCCCCAGCGTCCCGTGTCGCCCCTGTGACCGCTGCCGATTCGACGAGGGGCGTAGATGTACCCGACTCGGCGGACTGCGTAGTCGGGTCCGCGAAGGCCGCACGGCTGGGTCGTCCGGCGAGGGCGTCGAGCAGGGCGGTGGCCAGGTCGGTCGGGCCGGTCTGGGCCGCGCCCGCCTCGATGACGGTGAGGTTGTCGCAGAGCCGGGCCAGCACCAGGCGCAGCGCTTCGGCCTGGGACAGCAGGGCCCATTCACGCTCGCCGTAGCCGCGCATGGAGTCCGAGGTGTCCAGCACCAGCGCCACATTCGCGGCCAGGCGCGGGAGGCCGTCCGTCGCGGCCGATACGTAACCGGCCAGGGCGGAACGCAATTCGGGACTCGCGTCGCCCCGATACGCGTGCACCAGGGTCGCCGCGATATCGCCGCGATTGGTCACGGTGACGATCGGCTCGCGATGCCGCGTCGGCTCCAATGGCGCGATGGGTTCGGTCAGCACGGGCACGCCGTGGGTGCCGGGCGCGTACAGCTGGCGCACCCGTTCGACCGCGACGGCCGGATTCGCACTGAACCGCAGCAGCTTTCGATGCGACTCCGAGCCACCGGCGATCTCGCGCACACACCCCCGCGCCGTCGCCTTGCCGAGCGCGTGCTCGAAGCAGTCGCGCAGGGCGGGACGGCGGGCGGCGATGAGGAGTTCGGCGTCCGGATGATCGAGGATGAAGGTGAGGACGGCCCGGGTGACATGCTTATGGTTGACGCGGCGCTGCCGCAGTGCCAGCAAGACCGTGATGACGTGGTTCGGCGCGAGTGCGAAAAGTAGTGCGCGCGTTGCCTTGTCGAGGGTCACCCGGGTGTGCTGATCGATACCCGCACGGCTGGCCGACAGCACCTGGAGCAGAACGCGGGCGCGCTGGTGCTCGTGGACGCCCGGGGTCAGGGCCAGCAACACGTAGGTCTCGGGGTCGGAATCGTATGCGGTGCGGTGGAATTCCGCGTCATCCCAGCTCAGCACACCGGCGCGGGACAGCGCCGGGGGCATGCTGTGGGTGCGGAGGTGGTCCAGCAGGGTTGCGGTGTTCACTATTCGAGGGTAGGGAACCTCACACTTGACAATCCACTGATTTTCCTTGAACCCCTGCGGGTTTGGCGGACATGGAAACGGGGCCCTGCCGGACGGTCGGCGGCAGGGCCCCGCAATGGAATTCACGGCTCGGATGGGGGACGCGCCGCGAATCCGGTCTATGGGGTGACGATGGCGAAGCCGGGATCCGGCTTGTCGAACAGTCCCTTCATCTGAATGAGAGCGGCGGCATTGCCGTCGATCTTGATGTCGCCCTTGGCGACCGCGTCCTGCATATTGCCGCCGCCGACCATGTTCTGAATGAATCCGCCGCGGGTGAGGGTGACGGTCGCGTCGGGTGCGGGCAGACCGTCGTCCGGCCAGCGGTCGTAGTGCACCAGCACGCCGTTGCGCAGTTCGGCGCGATGCACCTTGTCCTGCTGATCGCTGAACTTCCAGTCGGTGACCAGGTGGGTGTCCCAGGCCCTGGGGCCGTTGACGAACAGCGAGATGGCGTCGAACGCCTGATCCACGGTGAGCGCCGCCAGCAGCCCTTTGGAATTGGCCGCGGTCGGCGTGCCGAAGGATCCGTTGCGCAGTTCATACGCTCCGGAGAGGTAGAAGTTGCGCCAGGTGGCGTTCTCCGAACCGTAGCCCAGCTGTTCGAATGCGCTGGCCTGCAAGTCTTTCGCCTTCTTGTTGTTCGCGTCGGCGAAGATCGCGTAGTTGAGCAACTGCACGGCCCAGCGGAAATCGGCGTCGTCATAAGCCTTTTGGGCCTTCTTCAGCACCTCGTTCGCACCGCCCATGGCATCGACGTGCCGCTTGGCGTTGTCGACGGGCGGATGCTCCCACAGGTGCGCGGGATTGCCGTCGAACCAGCCCATGTACCGCTGGTAGATGGCTTTCACATTGTGGCTGACCGACCCGTAGTAACCGTGTGAGTACCAGGCTTTCTCGATCGCGGGCGGCATCCGCATGGCTTCGGCGATCTCACTGCCGACCATGCCGGTGTTGAGCATCCGCAGGGTCTGGTCATTGAGGTATCCGTACAGATCCCGTTGCGCGGAAAGGTATTCCACGATCTTGTCGGTGCCCCGGATCGGCCAGTGATGGGAGGAGAACACGATATCGGACTGGCGCGCATAGAGATTGATGGATTCGGTGAGGTACTTGGACCACACATGCGGATCACGCACCAGCGCGCCGCGCAAGGTGAGCAGGTTGTGCAGGGTGTGTGTGGCGTTCTCGGCCATGCACAGGATGCGGCGGTCGGGGAAGTAGAAGTTCATCTCCGACGGCGCTTCGGTGCCCGGTGTCATCTGGAACACCATGCGAACACCGTCGATGGTCTCCTGCTGTCCGGTCGCGGTGATGTTCACGGTCGGATCGATCAGGCTGACGGTGCCGACCGAGGTGGTCTGTCCCAGGCCCGCGCCGATCTGTCCCTTCGGCCCGCGCGGTAGCGCCGCGCCGTACATGTACGCGGCGCGGCGCGACATGGCGGTGCCCGCGTAAATGTTCTCCGCGACAGCGTGTTCCAGCAGTCCGGACGGCGCGACCACCGGACAGCGACCCGCGGCCACATCCTCGCGGGTGGTGACGCCGAGCGAACCACCGAAGTGATCGACGTGCGCATGGGTGTAGATCAACCCGGTCACCGGCTTGTCGCCGCGATGCTTGCGGTACAGCGCCAGCCCCGCGGCCGCGGTCTCATTGGAGATGAGCGGGTCGATGACGATGACGCCGGTATCGCCCTCGATGAGCGTCATATTCGACAGATCCAGGCCGCGCACCTGGTAGAGGCCGGGCGCGATCTCGTACAGACCCTGTTTGACGGTGAGCTGGGATTGCCGCCACAGGCTCGGATTGGCCGAGGACGGGCAGGTGCCCTGTAGGAAGCCGTAGGAGTCGGTATCCCAGACCACCTTGCCCTTGTCGTCCTTGATGACGCCCGGCCGCAGCGCCTCGATGAACCCGTGGTCCGCGTCGGCGAAATCGGTGGTGTCGTCGAACGGCATGGTCTGGGTGACCTTCTTGTTCGCCGCCGCGATGGCATCGGTGGGCTCGGTCTGGGTGGTGGACGGATTCACCTCGTCCGAGGAGCCGCACGCGGTGAGCGCACCGCCGACGCCGACCGCGGCCAGTGCGGCCGCGCCGACGCCGAGCATGCCGCGCCGGGATACCCGGGCTGCGCCGTTGTCGTGATTACCTGCGCCCTTTATCGGATTGCCGTCGACCACGCCGTCTCCTCGATCTTCCGTTAGCGCGCACCGCAAACCAGCCAAGCAGCCGATAGCTGTGCGTTCGCCAATTTCGCCATAACGATTCGTTCACGGCATTGAGAACGCCTTCTATGGTTTCTTCAGCGTTTGCCGCGCACCGACACCCTAACCACTATTGCAGTTAGACTGCAATAGCAATGGCCGAAATGCTCCCCCGACCCCGCGTAGGTCGACGGAAGCCCATGTGATCGGATGCAGAGATGAGCGAGGGCACCACCGAGCGCCACCCGAGCGGGGAGCGCCGCCGCAGGCGCAATCCGGAGCAGACCCGCAAGGCGATCGTGGAGGCGCTGCTCGCGGCCCTCAAGGACGGCAGTTACGCACCGACCACCAAGGACATCGCGGACCGCGCGGGCGTGTCCGAACGCAGTATCTTCGTGCATTTCCCGGGTCGCGAGGACCTGCGGGTGGCGGCGGTGGACGCGCAGTCCGAACTGGTGGAATCACTGGTGGTCGCACCCGATCCGAGCCTGCCGCTGGATGCGCGGATCGCGGCGGTGGTCGAACAGAGCGCGATCGTCTTCGCACATCAGCGCACCCCACGCCTGCTCGGCCTGCTGGAGTCGCCGGCCATTACCGCTATCGATGAGCGAATGCGGCTGACCGACGGCAAGATCCGCGCCGGTCTGGCGCGGATCTTCGCTGCCGAGCTGAATCGGGACGGTACGCAGGATCGTGAACTACTCGATCTGATCGAGGCCACGGTGGGCTGGGCGTATCGGCACCAGCTGGTCGACCGGCGCGGGCTCTCCCAGCGCGCCGCCTCGCACGCCATTACCCGCGCGTTGCGAACCCTGTTGTCCGGCAACGACTCTGACTGAGCGTCCGACACCGCAAGGACTCGAACAATCGTCCAGCAAGCATCCGGACACACACTGTTCGGCACCCACACCGGCCAATCACATCGTCAGATTTCGACCATCTGGTAGTCGCCGACGTACTCGCCGAGCCGGCGCAGGTGATCGCTGGAGTCACCGAGGGTGTGTTCGATGGCGGTGAGCCGGGCGGTGTAGTGGCCGACCGGATACTCCGCCGTCATGCCGATGCCGCCGTGCAGTTGGATGGCCTCCTGCCCGATGTGCCGGGCGGAGCGGCCGACGCGCAATTTGGCGCGCGAGGCGACCACCGGATCGGTGATGCCGTCCGCCAGCGACATGGACGCGTACATGCTCATGCCGCGCGCCAATTCCAGTGAGACGTACATATCGGCGGCACGCTGGGTGAGGGCCTGGAATGCGCGCAGCGGAACGCCGAATTGCTTGCGGGTCTTCAGATATTCGGCGGTGAGCCGCAGCGACTCCTCCATCGCGCCGACCGCTTCGGCGCAGAGCGCGGCCTGCGCACCGGCCAACGCGGCCTCGATGGGATCGGAGACATCGGTCACCGAACCCAGGGGTTCGGCGGTCGCACCCTCGAATTCGATTGTCGCGCCGCGCAATCCGTCATGGGTGCGATAGCCGGTGCGCCGCACGCCCGGATCGGCGGGGTCGACCAGGAACAGCCCCATCCCACCGTCGGTGAGCGCGACGCTGACGATCAGCAGATCCGCGCAATCACCGTGCGCCACCGGATGTTTGACACCGGTGATCTGCCAGCCGTCACCGTGCCGGACGGCCTGGGCGGTGAGTTCGGCGGACGGCCAGCGCACACCCGATTCGGCGTGCGCGAAGGCGAGCCGCAGGTCGCCCTCGGCGACCTTGGGCAGCAACCCCTTACGCTGTGCGTCCGAGCCGACGGCGGCGATCAGCCCGCCGGGCAGCAGTGCGCAGTCCAGCAGTGGTTCCGGAGCGAGTTTGCGGCCGATCTCGGTGAGCACCAGCATGGCCTCCAGCGGTCCGGCACCCATACCGCCGTCCTCTTCGGCGAAGGTGAGCCCGAGCAGTCCGACCTCGGCGAAGGTCTGCCAGAGCTGCGGGTCCCAGCCGAGTTCGGTATCGGTGATCCGGGTGCGGGCTTCCGGGCTGTGGCCGCGGGCCAGGACGTCACGCACGGTGTCGCGCAGCATTTCCTGTTCGGTGGTCAGATCGAAATCCATTGTGCTGCCTCACAATCCGAGGATCGTCGAGGCGATGATATTGCGCTGCACCTCGTTCGACCCCCCGTAGATCGATGTCTTGCGATAGTTCAGGTAGGTGGCGGTGCTGCGGCGCGCGGTGTCGGGGGTATCCCCCTCGCGCACCACCGAATCCGGTCCGGCGATATCGACCATCAATTCGGTGACGGCCTGCTGTAGTTCGGTGCCGCGCAGTTTGAGAATCGAGGAGACCGGGTTCGGCTTACCGTCCGAGGGGTCGGAGGCCACCCGCAGCTGCACCAATTCCAGTGCCAGCAGCTCGTTTTCGAGTTCGGCCAGCCGGGTGGCGAAGACCGGATCGTCGAGCAGGGTGCGCGCGCCGAGCCGGGTGGCGCGGGCCTGTTCCTTGGCCAGCCACAGTCGCACCTTGGTCTGCCCGACCGCGGCGATACCGGTGCGTTCGTTGCCGAGCAGGAATTTGGCGTAGGTCCAGCCCTGATTCTCCCGTCCGACAAGGTTTTCCGCGGGCACCCGGACGTTCTCCAGGAAGACCTCGTTGACCTCGTGGGTACCGTCGATGAGCTCGATGGGCCGTACGGTCACGCCGGGGGTGTCCAGCGGGAACAGCAGCATGGAGATGCCCGCCTGCTTCTTGGGCGCGTCCGGATCGGTGCGCACCAGACAGAAGATCCAGTCGGCGAACTGAGCCAGGGTGGTCCAGGTCTTCTGGCCGTTGACGATGTAGGAATCGCCGTCGCGCACCGCGGTGGTGCGCAGCGAGGCCAGGTCCGATCCCGCCTCGGGCTCGGAAAAGCCCTGGCACCACCAGATATCGAGATTGGCGGTGGCGGCGAGGAAGCGTTCCTTCAACTGTTGCGAACCGAATTGGGCGATGACCGGGCCGATCATATTCGCGTTGAAGGTCAGCGGTTCCGGTACCGAGGCCAGCTGCATTTCCTCATGCCAGAGGTGCCGCTGCACGGGGGTCCAGTCCCGGCCGCCCCATTCGACCGGCCAGTTCGGCACCGCCAGCCCGTGCGCGTTCAGGATGCGCTGGGTGGTGACGACATCGTCCCGGCTCAGCTCCTGTCCGTGCCGGTTGCGATTGCGAATCTCGGCGGGGATTTCGCTCCGGTAGAACGCGCGCAGTTCATCACGAAAGGCGAGCTCGTCCTCGGTGAGCGCCAATTTCATGCTTGGCCTCCAATGTCTTCGGGTAGCGCCGGATATGATACACAGACTATCCAATGTCTCAAATAGCTCTCGTAGACTCGGGAGGCCACGAAAGGGGACCCATGCCGGAGCAGGACCAGACCCTCGGAGTCGGAGAGCTCATCGCCCACCGCCACCGCGCGGACAGCGCACCCGGAGCACGCACCGACGGGCATCGACTCGCCCTGGTCATCGAGGGCGGTTCCTCGCGCGGCGCGTTCTCGCACGGTATGGCCATGGCCATCGAGGAGCTGGGCGTCCTGCACTGCTTCGACGCGGTCTACGGCGCGTCGGCGGGCGCGCTGAACGCGGCCTGGCTGCTGTGCGGGCGCGCCCGCAATTCCGAACGGGCCTGGCATCCCGAGGTCATCAACCGGGTCATCTCCCCCGCGCGAGCGCTGCGCGGCGGGCGCGTGGTGGATACCGAATATCTGGTGCACACCGTGTACGAGCGCATCGTGCCGATGGACTTCCCGGCGATCCTGGCCAATCCGGTCACCTTCCATCCGATCGCCACCGATGCCGACACCGGCGCGGCCGTCGACCTGCACCCCGAACTCACCGACAGCGCCTCGGTGCAGGCCGCCTTGCGCGCCTCCACCTGCCTGCCGATCCTGGCCGGGCGGCCGGTCCGAATCGGCGCGCATCGCTACGTGGACGCCGGAATCTCCGAATCGGTGCCCATTCGAACCGCGCTGGCACAGGGCGCGACCCGGGTGCTGGTGCTGCGCACCCGCCGCGAGGACGAGAACATGAGCGCGCCTTCGGCTTTGGAGAGCAGGGTGGTGGCGCGCTACCTGGCCCGGCACGCACCCGGCACCGTCGGCCCGTGGCTCGGCCGAGTACAGCAGCACCACCGCGACGAGGCCGATTTCGCCACCGATCCGGCCGTACTCCAGATCCGCCCGCCGCACACCGCACCCGCCATCGGCCGCACCAATCGCGATCCGGCGCTACTGCGCGAAGCGCTCAGTCTGGGCCGCGCGGTCACCGCCCGCACGCTGTCGCCATATCTGACACCTATGCTTTCGGCGTGACGCGCGCGGAGGGGACACGAGCACCGGGACGGCCGGCATCGGCCAGTCGAGACGATGTACTCAAAGCCGCCATCGATATGTTCCTGGCCGGAAAACGCCTGGATGTGAATGCCATCGCCGCCCAGCTCGGGGTGGGCCGGGCCAGCATCTACCGCTGGTTCGGATCCCGCGACGGACTGCTCGGCGCGGCCATCGCCCGGCAATTGGAGCGCATGGTCGCGCACGCCGACAAACGCTGCCGAGCCGAGGGCGGGCAGCGCCTGAACGAGATCCTCGACCACACCATCCACTGGCTGGTCGAGGACGACTCCCTGCGCACCTATTTCGACAATGAATCCACCGCCGCACTCCGCCTGATCACCCGCAGTGACGGCGTGGTGCATCCGGCGGCGGTGGCGATCGTGGAACAGCTCATCGACAAGGCGCAGTCACAGGGCTACGAACCGCCGATCGAGCGAAACACCTTGGCGTACGCGCTGGTTCGACTGTGGGAGGCATTCCTCTACAACGACGCCGTAGCCGGGTTCCGCGGCGACGTGGATCGCCTGCGCCAGGTACAGGCCGCCCTACTGCGCACCTGAGACCGACGCGAAAACAGGGAAAATCACACAGACCCGAAAATGAAAGGGCAAGAATTCTGAATATCCTTATATCACAACGTAATTCGACTTTCGGGGTCTGTTTTGCGGGGGTAGAATAGGAGTATGAATTCAGGGGAGACAATCGCAATCACGGAGAGCGCATCAGCGCTCTCCGCTGCGATCGACGCCCTGACCTCCCAGCCGCTTATTCCGTTGTCGGACAATGACATTGTCGAATTGATGCAGCAGGTCGAAACCGCTACCCGCAAACTCGATGCGATGAAACTCGATTTGGTGGTGCAGACCTGCTCGCGGTCACTGCCCAAGCTGGCCGGAGCAGGCTCGGTGGCGCTGTTTCTGCAAGACACCCTGCGGATCTCGCACGGGGACGCGTTGAACCGGTGGCACTGCGCCGAGCAAGCCGCCATCTGGCCCCGCGTCGGAGACAACGCCGAAATCTCCGTCCCGGCACCGATACTGCCGAACACCGCACTGGCACAAGAAGAAGGCGCGATCGGTCTCGACCACGTACGGGTCATTCGGCAGGTCATGGACCGACTCCCCAACAAGGTCACCGCGGAAGACCGGGCACTCGCCGAAGAGCACCTCGCGCGGCACGCTCGTGCACTGAACCCGAACCAGCTCCCCAAGATCGGTGACCGGATCCTCGGACATCTGGATCCCGATGGCACCCTCACCGACGACACGGACCGCGCTCGCATGCGCAGTATGCGGTTGAGCCCACAGGGTTTCGACCTGATGTCCACCATGACGGTGGTGTTGACTCCCGAAGCACGCGCGGCGATGGATGCGGTGCTGGCCAAGCTCGCGCGGCCCGGTCTGTGCAACCCGGCCGATCCTGAAAGCCCGTTCGTGGTCGATGACAAGCTCGATCCGGAGGTCGTGAAGGCTGCGGCCGCACGAGACACGCGTACGACCGTGCAGCGTCAGCACGACGCGTTGTTCGCGCTCCTGCACCCGGACTTCAACCCCGCACACCTCGGCTCCCACCGGGGGCTCCCGGTGACCACGATCCTGACCATGTCCATCACCGACGTGGAACGCGCCGCCGGAGTCGCGACCACCGCCACCGGTGGGACCGTGCCGGTCGCGGTCGCGTTGGAAATGGCCGCCCGCAAAAGCAAGACGTTCTCCGTCGTGACCGACGCCAACAACATGCCCCTGCACATCGGCGAAGCCCGCCTTGCCAACCCGGCACAGCGCATGGCGTTGATCGCCACCGAGCGGGGTTGCACACGCCCCGGCTGCACCGCGCCCGCGAGCATGGCGGCCGTGCATCACGTGACCGAGTACGTCAAGGGCGGCCCGACCGACATCGAAAACCTCACGCTGGCGTGCGATCACTGCCACGCATTGGTGAACGACACCCCGACCGGCTGGACCACCGTCAAGCTCGGTAAGGAATCGGCCTTCGCGGGCCGTACCGCGTGGATCGCGCCCGCGCACATCGACCCGACCCGGACACCGAAGGTGAATCATCTGCATCACCCGGACGAGTTGATGGCTACCGCCCCGGCGGCGCAACCGTTGCCTGCTCGCCCCTCTCGGGCGTGTGTGCCGAGTCGGATGCATCAGCGACCCTGGGTATTGCCTCGCCCGGCGTGCCCAGCCCGGCAATAGCTTCCACCCCACCTGTATCCAACCGTCAGGAACCCTCCTGCCGGTCATACAGGCATGTCCCGCACGGCCTCTGCCAAGTCCGTACGGCTCCATGCCGGTATCTCGAGGCCCTTCGGGCCTTCTTTCTTCTTGTCCAGGCGTCTTTATCTTTTGTTCTTTATTCTTTTGTTCTTTTCTTCTCTTGTCTATCGATCATCGCTGCGCCGGAAGGCGCAACCGCTTGAGCGATAAGGCATTCAAAGCCACGATGACACTGGACCCGGACATGGAAAGTGCCGCGATCTCCGGCCGAAGCGTGAACCCGAAAGCAGGCTCGAAGACACCCGCGGCAATCGGGAGAGCGATGGTGTTGTAACCAACCGCCCAGGCAAGGTTCTGGTGCATTTTCCGGAGCGTTCCACGACCGATGCGAAGCGCGGTAGGAATGTCGAGCGGATCCGACCGCATCAGAACCAAATCCGCGGTCTCGATCGCCACGTCGGTCCCCGCACCGATCGCGATGCCGAGATCAGCTCGGGCAAGCGCGGGCGCGTCGTTCACCCCATCCCCCACCATGGCGACTTTCTTTCCGGTGGCCTGCAATTCGGCGATCCGGTCGGACTTGTCGCCCGGCAGAACCTCGGCGATCACCGTGTCGATGCCGAGTTCGGCGGCGATGCGTTCCGCGGTGGCTTGATTGTCACCCGTGAGCATGACCACCTCGACACCCATATCGTGCAGGTCCTGCACTGCGCGAGCAGAGGTTTCGCGCACCGCGTCCGCGATACCGATGACCGCGGCGGCCTTCCCGTCCACGGCCGCGAGCACTGCGGTCTGCCCTGCTCCCGCGACGCGATCGCGGGCCGCGGCCAGCTCTCCGAGCTCGATACCTTCCCGCTCCAGCAGACGGCGGTTGCCCACCACGACGCGACGCCCGTTCACAGTGGCGATCGCACCGTGGCCGGGAACGTTCTCGAAGTCCTGTGCGCGTTCACCATTCGCGCCGCGCCCCTCGGCATAGTTCACGACCGCCTCGGCCAGCGGGTGTTCGGATTCGCGTTCCACGGCCGCCAGCAGTGGGATCAATTCCTCCGCGCTGATCACCCCGTCGGTGACGATCTCGGTGACCTCGGGCTCGCCCTTGGTGAGCGTCCCGGTCTTGTCCATGACGACCGTTTGAATGCGTGCCGCGCTCTCCAGCGCCATCGCATTCTTGAACAGCACACCGCGTTTCGCGCCCAGTCCGGTGCCGACCATGATGGCGGTCGGCGTCGCCAGCCCGAGGGCGTCGGGGCAGGTGATGACCACGACGGTGATGGCGAAGAGCATGGCCTTGGCGAAGGTGGCTCCGGCGAGCAGCCATACGCCCAAAGTCAGTGCGCCGCCTATCAATGCGACCAGCACCAGCCAGAATGCCGCGCGGTCGGCCAGTTTCTGTCCGGGTGCCTTCGAATTCTGGGCTTCCTGAACGAGATTCACGATCTGCGCGAGGGCGGTGTCGGACCCGACCTTGGTGGCGCGGACCCGCAGCACACCGTTCTTGTTGAGGGTCGCGCCGATGACCGCCGACCCGGGTTCCTTGTGCACCGGCAGGCTTTCGCCGGTGACCATGGCCTCGTCGACTTCGCTCTCGCCCTCGACGACCTCACCGTCGACGGCGATCTTCGCGCCGGGCCGCACCAGCAGCAGATCTCCGACAATCACTTCGGCCGTGGGGATTTCGACTTCCCGGCCGTCGCGGATCACCACGGCCTGCGGCGGCGCCAGGTCGAGCAGTGCGCGAATGGCGTCATTGGCCCCGCCGCGCGCCCGCATCTCGAACCAGTGGCCGAGCAGTACGAATGTGGCCAGCATGGTGGACGCCTCATAGAACACCTCGCCGCCCCCGGTGAGGGTGATGGCCAGCGAATACAGCCAGCCCGCACCGATACCGACGGCGACGAGCACCATCATGTCGAGGGTGCGCGCCTTGAGCGCCGCGACCGCCCCGGTGAAGAAGATGGTCGACGAGTAGAAGATCACCGGCAGGCTGAGGATGAGCGCCCAGATGTCCTGCCGCAGCCCGAACGGCGTCGGCAGATCCAGGCCGAACATATCTTTGGCCATCGGCGACCAGAACATCACCAGCAGCGAGAACACCAGCGCGACCAGGAATCGATTGCGCATATCGCGCGCCATGTCATCCATGGACATGCCCGCGTGCCCGGCATGACCGCCGTGTCCCATGGCGGCGTGATCCATGCCCGAGTGATCTATGCCCGCTGCCCCGGCATGATCCGTGCCCGCGTGCTCGGCATGGCTCATTTCCGCAGTTCCGGCGTGGTTCATCGCCTCGTGCCCGGCGTGGTTCACGTCCTTGTGCGCGGCATGCTCGTCATGATCCATATCCCGACCATATACCCTCGGGGGGTACCTGGCGAGTCTGCTGTGACCGGCGAGTCATTCCAGCTGTTCACCGCTACCGGATCCCCGGAGTCGCCGGATCGGTCCCGAAGCAGCCGACGATGTAGCAGCCGGGCGGCCAATCCGACACCGGCGGCGCGAGCGGCTTGTCCAGGCACGACAGCATCCCGCAGCCCGGATAGGCCATCGGCCCCAGTCCCAGCGCGGCGAGGGTGGCCGCCGGATTGGAGATCATCGGATCGGCCAGGCTGATATCCGGATGATCCTGATACGGCCCGGGATCGGCGAGCACCGGATCGCGGAAGGCGAAGGTGAGCGCGCGCAGCACATCGTGCGGGAAGCCCACCGAACTTCCCGGCACCGTGATGCCGGTCCAGCTCACCAGCAGCCCGAGACTGGGCACAATCGTATTGTCCTGCCGCATCATTCCCGACATCTGCACCGCGTCAGCGGGCATACCGGGGAAGATGGAGCCGCAGTCGGGCCCGTTCACCACGAACAGGAAGCCGTAGCAGTCATTGGCGGCGGTGCCGGTGGTTGCCTCGCGCAGGTAGTCAGCCGAAAGCACCTGTGTCCCAGCCCAATTGCCATGATTGGCAACCAGCAGACCGAGCTTCGCGAAATCATCCGGCGGCAGCACCAGGTGCGCGTACCCGTACGTGTTCTGACTGCGGTCCCGCGCCCAGTGATAGTCACCGCGCTCAATCCCCAAGGGCGTGAACAGTTTCCGCTGCGCATACGCCTGGAAGTCCTCGCGCACCGCCTGCTGCACCACATACACCAGCAGATCCACCGCCCGCTGGCTGTACTGCCACTGCGTACCCTGCGGATGCACGATGGGCATAGCGAGCGCCTGCGCCACCACATTCGGATCGAGCTGCACCAGCCCGGTGACGCCCTCGGACGCCACCGCGACCTGCATCCCGGAGGTCTCGGTCAGCAGGCTGCGCACGGTGATGGCGCGGTGCGCCGAATCACCGAGTCCGGCAGGCAGATACGCGTCGATCGGACTGTCGATCCGAAGCAGCCCGTCATCCACGGCCGCACCGGCGACCATGGCCACCACGCTCTTGGTGCTGCTCCACAGGTTCCACGGCATTCCGCCCGCGCGCTTGTTGTTCGGCCCGCCCGCGACGAGGCAGTTGTTCCGGAAGATCTGCACGGTGAATCGTGTCGGGTCCGCCGCGAAGTCGACGGCGCGCTGCAACTCCGCCGGATCCAGCCCTACCGCTTCCGGTTTCGCGGTCGGCTGGGTGCGCCCGCTGCTCACCTCGCACCGCTGCTGTGGCGCGGCCTGTGCCGGTTGCCCGACGAGCAGCAGGCTCGCCGTGATCGCCGCCGCTACGGCGACCGTCCACGCTCGAAACACCCTTATCCGAAACACCCATTCCGCCTCTCCCGAAGTCCCTGTCCGGCACATCGGCAGCGAAATTGGCCCGTTATCGATTCGTGACCCCCGACTTACCTGGACGATGCTTCTCGGGGCCATGGTTTTCGGGGCGTAAGCGATGTCCGTATTCGTCCCTCCTGTTGCGGACCTCGCACGTCATACGATAAGAACCTGACGACACGTGGTCCGGGGGGCTCCGGTCGCGTCCGTTCGTAGTCCGCTGAGCCGCAAAGGAATCACCGCGCCATGACCGCACCGGTCGTCTTCACCAGCTCGTATTCCGACAATTCCAATGACAATGGCTTCCAGTGGGAGTTCCATTGCGATCGCTGCAACACCGCGTACAAGTCGCCGTTCGAGCAGAACTACCTCTCGCGCGGACGCGGTGTACTGCGCGTGCTGCGAGATCTGTTCGGCGACTACTCCAAGACCATCTACAAGGTCTCCAACGCCGCCGACGACTTCTCCAACACCTGGAGCGGCGGTTCGGCCTCGGCCACCAAGGACAAGGCGTTCGCCAAGGCCGTCGACCTGGTCAAGGACGATTTCCGGTCCTGCGCGGGCTGTGGCTCCTGGGTCTGCGCGCGCATCTGCTGGAACGATCACGTCGGCCAGTGCACGCGCTGCTCCCCCATGGCCGCACATCAGCTGGCGCAGGCGCAGGCCGAAGCGCGCGGTTCACAGTTCCGCGACGCCGCCAATCAGCAGAACTGGACCCAGAACCAGGATATGTCGGTCCCGGCCCGCGTCACCTGCCCCACCTGCGCGGCCAGCACCACCGGCGGGCGCTTCTGCGGATCCTGCGGCACCGCACTGGATTTGCGGGTGCACTGCACCGGATGCGGACATCAGATTCAGGCGGGTACGGCGTTCTGCTCGAATTGCGGTCGCTCGCAATAGGAGTCCGCACACAAAACAGCGCCCCTTCCCGAATTCGGCAGGGGCGCTGGGTTTTGGGTGTTAGGCGATCAGCCTCGGATCAGCTCCGCGTCAACACGGACCAACTCCGCGTCAACACGGACCAACTCCGCGTCAACTCGGAGTCGAGCGTCAGAAGGAGCCGGTGCCGGGCAGCGGCGGCAGGCCGGGCCAGTTCTGGTTCCAGTCGCCGGGGTGATCGTGGTGGTGCCGCCACTCGCCGTGGTGGTCCCAGTCACCGTGATGTCCGGGACGGCTGATATCGGCGGGAGACGAGACATTGGCGTCGGCGCTGGCCGGAATCGCCAGTGCGGCAAGAGGTACTGCGGCGAAGATGCCGATCGCTGCGATTCTGGCTACTACTGCGGTACGAGTCATCCACCTATCGAACGACTCATTCCTCACAGGTCCATCGGAGTTGCCTGGCAAACGGCTGGGAGTCGGGTGCCGGGCGTCGGTGTGACGCCCGGCGATCGTCGGATTGTCAGCCGACTTTCGTCAATGCCGGCGGCTGCCAGCCGCCGTCGACGGCGCTCTGTTCCGGCGCGTACAGCCGCATGGTCAGGGAGAACTTGCCGCTCGCCGGAATCGGCAGCCAGTTGCCCTGCGGTACGGCCGGACCCGGATCGGCGTTCTGCACGGTGATATCCGCCGACCCGTCGGCGTTCTTCGTCACCGGGATCTGATGGCCGACCGCGTAGATATTCGCGGGATTGTCGATCAGGAAACTGTCGGCGTCATAGGCCGTGATCGACCAGAATGCCTTGGCGGGCGGCAGCTTTCCGTCCGGGAAGTGCAGGGTGTAGCGGATCGGCGTGCCATTGTCGTCGGCAGTGCTGAATACCGTCGGGTAGAGCGCGTCCTTGGGCAGGTTCGCGCCCAGACCGCGCAGTGCGATATTGGCGCGGTTCAGGTAGTCGGTGCCGTAGGTGCCGACATTGGTGGCGAACTGCCAGCCGTTCTCATTCTTCATCTGCGGATTCTGGTAGGCCGCTATGGTTTTCGTCGCGCTCGCGACCGCACCGTTGAGCACATCCGCGGACACCTTGTCGGCGGTCGCGCCGGGCGCGACGCCGATCTTGGCGAAACGCGCCATTGCGGGAGCGTCGGCCACGGCGGGCGGATTGGTGACCATGAGCTGATTCAGCTTGTCGAAGAAGGCGGGGCCGTCCATCGCCGCGACCTGCTTGGACGGATTCTGCGATTTGTCACCGGGGATACCGCCACCCGGATTGTCGTGATTACCGCTCTCCCACTGGCTCAGTGGCACCAGCTTCATCTGATCCTGAATGGCCTTCACATTCGCGAGATCGTCCTGACCGTTGACCTGCACCCGCCCCAGCAGCCAGACGGTGTCGGTGGGCATGGGCAGCGAGGTGACGCCCTCGGGCAGCTGCCCCTTCCACGCCGGACCGGTGATCGCATAGGTGAACGGGCCCTTATCGCCCGAGCTCAGCTGCGGATCGACGCTGCCGGGGTCGTGCACGGTATTGGTCCAGGCGTCCAGGAACTGCATGAGCCAGTACCGGTTCGGGTCCATCTCCGGTATCTGCACGATCATCGGCTCGTTCTTCACATCGAGCCAGGCCTGCGAATAGAGCGTGTCCAGGTTCAGGCGCACCACCTGGCGGTCGGCCGGGGTGGGCAGGGTGTCGGCGTGGTCGAAGTGGTTGGCCGAGGCCGCCGACGCGCGGGTGGCGTCCATCAGGACCAGGGGGTAGCCGAAGACGTAGGCGTCTGCCGCGATGGCCGCCGGATCGTCGGACGGTGCGGCGGTGGAGGTTGCCGAATCCTTGCTAGATGAGGAATCGCTTCCGCACGCGCCCAATGCCACAGCCGCCAGCACCACGGACAGGGCGGCGGCCGCGCCGATCAGCAGTCGTCGAAAACGTACTCCGCGAGTAGTCATCGCATTACGCTCGCACGCGCGCGAACGAATTCGATTCACCCGGAATGGGCGAGTTTCGCACCTGGCACGGCGGCCGAATCAACGCCGCACGCCCGGAGCCAGCGCCGCGATGAGGACGGCGGACAGCAGTCCGGCGCAGCCGAGGGCGACGCTCGCCTGCTGGAATCCGTGCAGGAAGGCTTGTTTGGCGAAGTCCGCGAGGGGTGCGCCCGCCGGACCTGCGCGCTCGGCCACCTGTAGCGCGGCGGCGAGCGAATCGCCTACCGGGCCGCGCGCCGCCTCCGGCAGCCGGGGCAGGGCGGACGCGATACGACCGGAGTATCCGGCCGCGAGCACGCTGCCCGCGACGGCAATGCCGAGGGCGGCGCCGATTTCGCGGGCAGCGTCATTCACGGCGGCGGCGACCCCGTGCTTTGCCACGGGTGTGCCCGCGACGATCGCGGCGGTGGCGGGCGCACTGCACAGGCCCATACCGGTGCTCATGATCACCAGCGACCACAGCAGGCCCCAGTAGCCGCTGTCCAGATCCAGGCGGGAGATGGCGAGCAGGCCCGCACCGACCGTCGCCAAACCGATCAGCGTCACCCAGCGCAGGCCGATGCGGTCGGCCAGCATGGGCGCGATGAGCGAAACCAGTACCAGCGGAACGACCATCGGGCCCAGCGCCAGCGATGAGGCCAGCGGCGAATAGCCGAGGATCAGTTGCAGATACTGCACGATCAGCATGAACAGGCCGAATGAGATCAGGAACTGCACGGTGAGTGACAGTGTGCCGCTCGCGAATCCGCGATCGGCGAACAGTCGCACATCGAGCAGTGGATGCGCGGTGCGCAATTCGATCAGGGCGAAGGCCACCGCGGCGAGCAGTCCGCCGGCCAGCAGGCCGAGCACCAGTGGATCGAGCCAGCCGCGGCTCGGAACCTCCATGGCGGCAACGACTATCGCGCCGACGGCGGCGATGACGGTCACCGAACCCCACGGGTCCAGGGGCGGCCGGTCGGCATCGATCGATTCCGATACGGTGCAACCCGCCGCCAGCAGTATCGCGCCGACGGCGGTCATGGCCACGAAAACCGACTGCCAGGGCAGCCATTGCAACAGGATGCCGGAGCCGATAATGCCCAGTGCGCCACCGGATCCCGCGACGCCCGCCCAGACGCCGACGGCTTGACCGCGCCGCTCCTCCGGAAATCCGGCGGTGAGCAGGGAGAGCGTCGAGGGCATCACGAACGCCGCGCCCGCACCGGCCGCCGCGCGGGCACCGATCAGCCAGAGCGGGCCGTCGAATATCAGCGGGAGCGCGGAAGCCACCGTGAATACGGCCATTCCGATGATCAGCACCACCCGCCTGCCCAGCCGGTCGCCGAGCGCGCCCGCGGGCAGCACCAGGCAGGCCAGGGCGAGGGTGTAGCCGTCGACCACCCAGGTCAGCTGCTGCTGGGTGACGCCGGTATCGGCGGCTATGCCGGGCAGCGCGGAATACAGTGCGGCCATGGCCGCCACCACGAGCGCGATGCACAGGCAGGACACCGTGAGCATCCAGCGTTGCGGGCGTGACAATCTGGTGGTGACGGCCGTGCCCTGTCCGGTGGATACCATGGCAACTCCCGAGAAACGATACTGACAGTAGCGCTACGGTACTACCGGTAGCGTCGGAAAGGAACCGGTGCGGTGGCAGCGAATACGCCCGACGACGACATCGATCCGCGCAAGCTGCGCTCGCGGGCCCGGCTGCTCGATGCCGCCACCACCCTGCTGAAAACAGGTGGGGTGCAGGCGGTCACCATCGACGCGGTGACCAAACTGTCCAAGGTCGCGCGCACCACCCTCTATCGGCACTTCGACAGCTCCGCCGAACTGCTGGCGGCGACTTTCGAACGGCTGGTGCCGCAGGTGTCACCGCCGCCGGACACCGGCACGCTGCGGGACCGGCTGGTGGAATTGATCGTGCGCCAATCCGCGCTCATCGATGAGGCGCCGGTACAACTGACCACGCTGGCCTGGCTCGCCATGGGCAAGACGGAATCGAAAGACACCGCGTCCCAAAGCTTCACGAGCTTGCAGCGCCGGGTGATCGAACAGTACCGCCAGCCCTTCGACCGCCTGCTGAATACCGAGCAGGCGCGCGCCGAACTGGGCGAGTTCGACCTGAATCTCGCACTGGCGCAACTGATCGGCCCGATCGTCTTCACCAAACTGACCGGGCTGCACACCTTAAGCCGGGCCGATATCAGTCAGGTGGTCGACGACTTCCTGCGAGCTCGCCAACGATCTTGAATTACCGACCCGCGTCGACCGTGGCGAAGGCCGCCCAGACCAGGGGCGAATGTTCGACGGCACCGGTCGCGCGCCAGGCGGCGAGCCGCTCGCGCTGCCAATCATTCAGTGCGGCAACCGGATCGGGACGCTCGTGAGCGGTATCGATGGCGCATACCGCGTCCTGCAGCGGGCGGCTGTCCGGGGCCGCGCCGCCGAAGCGCTGGAAGGCAAGATCCGTCGGCAGTGCCCAGCGGCCCGCGGTCACCAATTCCGCTCCGCCGGTGAGCATTGCGGCCACCAGGCCGAGTGCCTCACCGAAACGCAGATCGCCGCCGCTCTCGCAGGCGATGAGGGCTACCCGGCTGGGGATGGGCCAGAGCTGCGGGCCGGTGCGGGGGTCGTCGGTCAGGGTGTAGGTGCCCAGCAGCAGATCCCGCGCGGATAGCGGACGGTGATCACGCTGCGCGGGAGCGAAGCCGAGTGTTTCCGCGGTGCACGCCAAATGCATTGTGGCCGACTCGCTCTGGCCGGAGTCGGGAGCGGCCGCGGTCACGTGCCCGATGTAGAGCAGCCGGGACGCGCCCGCGCGCAATGCCTCTCCCAGCCATACCCGGTCCACATCGGTTCGGCGGAACGCGGCGACCGGATCACTCACCTCGGGTGTCAGCCGATCCTGTCCCGCGTACTCGGCGACGAGCTTGGTCAGCGGCGCGTCCAACTCCATCCGGCCGAGCACCGAGCCGAGGGCGGAATCCGCGCGGAAGCCGGGGACCCTGGGGTCCAGCACCGCGACGACGGGCAGCTCTCGCGCATCGGCCCAGGAGCGCCCCACCCGCGCGGGCGCGTGCACGATGCCCGGCGGCGCGAGCAAGCTCACCTCGGCGATATCCACCAGTCGCACACCGGAATCCGGGGCGATCAACTCCCACGGAATCTGCGCCACCCGGGGCGACGGCTGGATCCGGATACGCGGGCGCACCCCCGCCACGTGCAATTCATAGAGACGGACCGCGAGCTGATACGGCAGGAAGGTCGCCGACAGGAATCCGGCCAGCGCCTCCTCCGCGGCGACCGTGGCCAATTCGCCCGTGGTCAGCGCGGATTCCAGCCCCGCCTCCCCCGTGGTCGGCAGTGCCGCCGCGAACCGCCGCACCGCCGCGACGACCTGTTCCTCGGGCACCACGCCGATTCCCGGTGCGCCGCCGTCGTTCTCCCATCGCCAGGAGATGAACAGATCCCCGGCGTCGGCCATCCGGACGTAGGCCGTGGGTTGAGCGGTCATGAGTGCACCACCCGGCTGTCACGCAGGGGGCGGCCGTAGCGCTGTTCGGCGACGGAAATCGCCGCGGCCAAAGCGATATGACCGTCGGGGGCCACGGCGACCCGAGGCGGCAGGGCTACCGGCAGGCCCGCACGCGCGGCCACGGCGGCCAGGGCGTTACCCAGTTGCAGAGCGTCGTTGATGGGGCCGGGGTTGGCGGGCAGTGGTTCCAGGGGATCGAGGGTGTCCAGGGTGGGGTGGTTCGGTTGTGCGGCGAGGCGGTCGATATCGAGGGTGGTTCCGGCGCAGGCGGTTTCGATGAGGTCGGCGATCAGAGTCGCGTCACCGGCCAGGAATCCGAAGCGGAAGGCCAGTCGCATAGCGGGATCGGCCATGCGGCGGTTCCAGTTCTCGCGCTGTGCGCCGTCGGGGAGTTCGTAGCGCACCGCATCCAGGGCCAGTGCGGCGGGCACGGCCAGGTCGACCGCCCTGGGCAGCAGTTCGGGCATGGCTTCGAGCAGGGGCTCGAGCAGGCCCGCATGCCAGAAGTCCACCTGCGCGCAGAGCAGGCCGAGGCCGTGTTCGGCGTAAATGGCTCGGGCGGTGGCCAATTCGGCCTCGCCGTCCGGGTAGCGACCGGCGGCGAAGGCCAGGGTGGCCAGGCGGGTGCGCACATCGGCGGCATCGGCGATGACGCCGGATTCCTCGAAGTGCCGCAGTGCGCGCCGATAGTGCGCGTCCGCGAGCTCGGGCCGATCGCGGCGTTCGGCGATCAAACCCATGACCTTCCAGCCGATTCCGGCGCGGTGCGCGTGACCGGAGGTCTCGAAGTACTCCTGCGCGGTGGTGAGCAGCGGTTCGGCCGCATCGTATCTGCCCGTGCGGGTGTGCATTATGGCCAGATTCTGTTGCGTCTCGGCCACACCGTCGCCGTCACCGGCGGCGGTGAACGCGGCCAGGGCCTGCCCGGCGAAATCCTCCGCCAGCTCCCAGCGACCGGTCTCGAAATGCGCGGCGGCCAGATTCATCAGCGAGTGACCGACCTGATCGGGGGCGAAACGGGTTGCCGCGTCCAATGATTCGGTGGCGATCTCGATACTGCGCGCCCACTGCTGCCGATGCAGGGCGACCGCGCTCAATGACACCAGGCAGGCATACCGCAACTCCAGCGGCGCTCCCTCGCCCGACAATAACTCCCGAGCCTGCTCCAGCGCGTTCTGCGCACCGTCCAGATCGCCGAGCAACTGCAAAGCCTGCGACATATTGATCAGCGCCGCCGGGCGCATGCGCGGCGCATCGGGGCCCATCTGTGCCAGCGCGTCCCGGAACAGTTCGGCCGCACCCGCGTGATCACCCAGTTGATCAGTGACGCAGGCCGCGTTCACCATGGCGCACACCCGAATATCGCCGGTCTCGGTCGATACCGCGGTCTCGAATATCCGCAGTGCCTCCCCCAGCTCACCCCGCGCCATCGCCTCGGCTCCGGCCCGCAGTACCGCCGATTCCCCGGGTGTTCCACCACCGGTGGTCGCGACCACGTCAGAAGTCCGAATCGTCTGCGGCGGCGGCGATTTCGGCCAGCAGCGGCGCATCGGGGGAAACCCCGCCGAAGGTCGCACCGGGCACATCCGCGGAGACACCGAGTGGCGCGGCCGCCCGCCGCAGCCTTCCCGAAGCGAGTTCTCTTATCCGACTGCGCAATTCATCCTCACCGGGCACCGACGGCGACGCGGCGTCGAGACGGGTCGCGGACGACCCCGGAAGCCGAGATGCGCTGGCCGAGTCCGCGACCGGCGATCCCACCGTCGCGGAGTACGACTCCGCACCCGGCGCGAGACCGAACCCGGGGACATAGATGTCCACACGAACGGTCGATCCCGTTGTGGCGAAAGCGATTTCGCCGGACCAGTTACCACCGGACGATCGCAGCGCGACCTCGCGGACTTCTCCCCCGGTGGCCACCCGCGCCCACGGCCGCAGGTAGGCCGGAACCGCACCGGTCAGCCCCGGGGCAGTTGCCGCGGCGACCGCGATCGTAGTCACGCCCGCATCGCGAATCACCTGCCAGGACACCGCTTTTTCCGAGGCGTCCACCAGCCCGGGCGGGCAGCAGCGCCAATCCCAGCCGCCCATGCCCCGCCCGAGCACCATCCCATTCGGGATCTCATCCCCCGCCGCCAGCGCGTAATCCGAAGCGCGCCCCAGACTCTCGACCCGGGCCTCGACCTCGGGCCCGATCGAGTCCGCACCGTCGAGCAGGGATTCACATTCCTCGGTGAGCCCGGCGATCTCCTGATCGAGCAACCGCTGATCCAGCGCCGCGATCCCGTCCAGCGTGGACGCGGGCCACCACCGAGAAACCCACAGCGCGAACGCGAGCCGCCAAGCGCTCGCCGCGAGCCCGGACAGGAGCGCGGGCCGATCCGTCAGGACCGTAGCGTCGGCCTCATCGAGGGCGAGGGCGATGGGCTCGCCGTAGATGGCCCACACCCATTCCTGGGCGAGCTCCACATCATCGATGACCGCCGCCGGAAGTGCCGGTCCCGCAGGCACATTCCAGGTGAGGTGGCCGCCCGCGACCTCGAGCACCATGACATCCAGGCGTGGCGCGGCATCGAGCACGGTCGCGGCTCCGGCGGGCATGATGCCGCGCAGCCCGTCGCCGAGCCGCCGAATGAGCAATCCCGTCTCCGTCATCCCGCCCTCGATTCCAGCTCATCGAGTTCGGCCGCCACCGCGGTCGCCGCCAATGCCTTCTTCACCCGCATCCGATGATCCAGCATGACCGACCGCGCCACCCCGTCCAGCAGATCCCACAGCTCATCCGCCTCGTACACCGGCACCTCGCGCACATCGCGCCCGTGCACCCGCGCCCATAATCGCCGCAGGTACGGCCGCCACGGCACTTGAAGATCAGCCGCGATCACAGCCAGCGGCCCGGGTGCGCTTACGGCTCCCGGTGTTTCGAGACTCCCGAGCGCATCGGCACCCACGGGCGGCACCGCGCCACTGGACTCGCTGCCCGTGCCGAAACCCGGGGCGACACGGTTCGAAGCGGCCGCGCCGTGGAAACCCGCCACGTCGGTCGAAACCACCTCGCCGATCGAACCGCCCACCGCGGACATCGCCGCCGTCGGTGCCGCGGCGGCGGTGAGCGATGTGGGGCACACCATCATCCGGCGGGCCTGGAGCACGTACGCCTCGCGCTGCCAGCGACTGTTGATCACTCGCGCGGCGGCCGACGCGACACCGGTTTCCGGCCCGCGCGTGCTGTGTCCGTTGCCGGGCGCGCCTGCCAACGGCGATCCGATATCGTTGGGCGCGTTGACAATCGGCCGCAGTTGCAATGCCAGATGCGCGCCCGCCGCAGCGGCCAGGCGCAGCGATTCGTCCAGCAGCGCCCAGGGCGAGCAGGACCGCGCGATCTCGGCGTCCACCAGTTCCGGGATGGGCGGCAGATCGGCGCGCTCGGAAGCCGCTTGCAGCACCGTGAACACCCGCTCGTGAATGGTCCGATCGAACGGCAGGCCCAGGCTCGCCTTGGAAGCGGACGCACCGACGCGCGGTGGCTGCGGCGCGGGATAGGCGGTCAGTCCGAGATATTGCGCGGAGGGGACGGGGCCGGCGGCTGCCGCGTGACCACCCGCCGCGGTAACCCCCGCGAGCGTGGATTCGCGCACGGCCGGGATGGCGGGCTCGAGTTCCAGCGCCGCGGGAATCGCGGGCGCCGCGTCACTGCCCTGTGCGAGCCAGAGCCGAATCCCGTGGTGGGTGCCTATAGATGCCGCGATCAGATCGTCGATATCCACATCGGGTTCGGGTTCGCCGAGGCGGGCGGCGGCGCAGGCGTTGAGCAGATCGGTGAGCGGCTCGGTGTGGTCGGGGGTGGTGGTGAGCGGGCGGCGACGCCAGGCGGTCGCGATCAATTCGGCCAGGTCCCCGGATTGTTCCGGATCGGCGAGGAATTCCTTGAGCGCCTGGGTGGTGCGGCCCGCGGTGAGGTTGTGGATTTCCAGCAGGGCGTCCTCCGCCGCACCGCGATCAGCGACCGCATCGGGCATACCGGACACGGTGGCGAGTTCGTAGCAGCGCTGGAAGTACAGGTCCTGGGCATTGCCCGCGGTGATGCGCAATGCCCGGCGGACCTGTTTGAGCAGGGTGAACCAGGCGGCGGTGGCGCGCAGCACGTCGGCGGCGGCATTGATGCGGGCGGTCAGCAGCACCGCGCCGTCGGCGGTGAGGATGGAGCCCGCGCATTCGGGATGCTGGACCGGCCGGATGACCAGCGGGTCCAGGATGAGTTTCACGGTGCGGCGCAGCGGCCCGCCATGGGGCCCGCTGAGGGCTTCCACACCGTCCAGGCGGCGCCAGACCTCATCCAGCACCATGGCCCGCGGTCGTCGCATTCGCCCAGGTTAGCGGAGTTTGTCCGGAAATCGCGCGGCAAAAGTTGGTATCGGTAGGACACCGCACCCTTCCTACGGTTCTCTCATCGGCCCCGAACGCGAGCCGAACCGAGAAGAACTGGGAAACACCATGAACACCAAGTCGATTCGCCTGACCGCCGCTATCGCCGCCGCCGCGGCCGCCGCCCTGGTCGTCACCGGCTGCAGTGACAACTCCAGCAGCAGCTCCCCCTCGACGAACTCCGCCACCTCGGCGGCCGCCACCTCGGCCACCCCCGGCAACACCGCCCCGGCCGGCGGCAAGTCCAGCGCCACCGTCGACGGTAAGGCCCTGGACGCCAAGTTCGACACCACCTGCGTGAAGCAGGGCGGCACCCTGGCGCTGGCGCTCACCGATACCGCCAACGCCAACTACGGCCAGCTCAGCGTGAGCGCGACGCTCACCGGCGACGACACCGTGCAGGCGGTCGGCATCGCGGGCTCCAAGGGCGGCAGCAACGGTATGCCCTACGCGGTCGGCTACGGCAACGGCGCGCCCGGCGGCTCGGCCAAGGTCGTCAAGAACGGCAATACCTACACCGTCACCGGTGAGGGCGTCGGCGCTCCGGATCTCACCAATCCCACCGCCGGGGTCAAGAACTCGAAGTTCGAGATCGTGTTCGCCTGCGCGAACATCGTCGGTTCCTGATCGAACCGAGGCGGCGCCTGACTGCTATCCCCGCTCATGCCGCGCCGGGCATGAGCGGGATAAAACCCCGTACGCAGCACCATAATTCCGATTACGAGGACATCATGAAGAATCAGATCCGCACCGCCGCAGTCATTTTCGCCGTCCTGGGGATCGGCTACTACCTCTGGCACGGCCTCACCTCCACCGACTTCCTGCCCTGGGTGGGCTGGCAGATGAGTCTGCCGATCATCGCCCTGACCGTCGTCCCGATGGCGTTCGCCTTCACCGGCGACAGCGTGCTGTCGGCGCTGACCGGCAACAACAGCTCCGAATACCGCAACGGCCTGATGGGCCTGGGCACCGTGGAATCGGTGCGCAATACCGGTGTCTCGCTCAATGATCAGCCGCAGGTGCGCATCGACTTCCGCGTCGAGGGCGCGGACGGCAAGGTCTTCCCGGCCTACGCCAAGATGATCGTGCCGCTCACCGAACTGGCCCTGCTGCGCCCCGGCGTGGTGCTGCCGGTCCGCTATCTGCCCGAGCGCCCCGACCGCGTCGAGGTGGATCTGTCCGGTGATTCCTCCGCCGCGCAGAACGCCATGAACCAAGCCATGATTCGCAAGGGCATCACCACCCAGGCCAAACTCGATATCGCCCGCAACGGCATTCCGGCGCAGGCCGTGGTGAGCGCGCTGTCGGTGCCCGGCGAGATCCGCGACGGCCACCCGCGACTGGATCTGACCCTGATCGTCACCCGCCCCGACGGCAGCACCTTCGAGGCGCGGACGGAGAAGTTCCTCCCTCCTACCCAGGTCGGGCAGGTGCAGATCGGACGGGTGGTGCGGGTGCACTATCTGCCCGGACAGGAGCAGGATCTTGTCATCTCGCTTCCGGTGAACTCCGGCTCTTGAGGACCACCGGGGGTACCGCGTACGACAGACGGAAAACTTAGCGCCGCAGGCTTATTCAGCCCGCGGCGCTTTTGCCGTCTCAGAGCCCGAGTTGCCCCTGCAAACCCCAGTAGACCCGGGTCAGCGCGCCGTCGACACCGAATTCGACGCGCAGCTCGTACAGGCCGAAATGGCCGATCAGCATTTGCGGTTCGCCGACGAACAGGGTCGGGATCCGGAAATGCTCGAAGTAGCCGACGATCATCTCCCGCATGGTGCGGTAGCGGTTCTCTACATCGGTGAGCGGGTTCAGCAGATTGGCGGTGACCTCGAAGATGGTGGCCGCGAAATCCGGATCGGTACCCGGCGGGGTGATGCGCGGATCGGTGATCGCCAGGCAGCGGAAGCCGGATCCATCCTCGAGCGGTACGTGCACCCAGCCGACACCGCCGCCCAGGTGCACCGCCGCGGTGGTGAGCAGATCGGCCGCATTGGCCGGTTTGAACGCCGGTCCCAGTGAGACTCGCTCGGCGGCAAGGTGATTCGCACCGGACTCGAACGCCGCGCGACGCACGGCGGCACTGCCCGGCCAGCCGTTCCCGGCCCAGACCCAGGTATCGGTGGCGAATTCGTAGTGACCGAGTTCGACTGCCGCCAAGGCCAATTCAGGAAGTTCGGCAATACCGTAGCGGCCCGTGACGGGATCCCAGGTGGGCGTCGGGGATTCCAGTTCCCGCAGACCCGTCGCGAAATCGAGCAGGCCACGCTTGAAGCCCATGGCAACGGCCGAAGCGGGCGCGAGCCGCGCCAACAGCTCATCGGGGATGAACGGCTGTCGCGGCGGGCGCGGTCTCTCGGCCGTAATCGGCTGTTGTGCGACACCTTCCGCGTTCACGACGCTGGCGTCGACGATATTGTCCCGTTCGTCGATGCGCGCGAGCAACCGATAGCCGCCGGGCAGGTCCAGTTCATTGCCGCCGGGCACCTCACGCACGATCAGACCGTGCCGCCGGGCGTACCCGGCGATAACCGCCCGCGCCCCGCCGCCGAGCAGCAGATCCGAGGCGATGCGCAGCCAGGTGGCCACATTGCCGGGATCGGGTTGCGCCAGTGCGACACTCTCGTCATCGATGGCGAGGTAGGTGTAGGCGCGGCCGCCGTGATTGAACTTGGTCATCCCGCGCGCACCGAGCACGCCCTGCGCGATCAGCGACAGATGGTCGGCGGCGAGCTTCGGATCGTGGAAACCGCCCAGATCCAGCAGTTCGGTGGTGAATTCCGGAATCCCATGTGCCGCACCGATTTCCTGTAGCCGCACCGAATGCCGGGTGCCGGGTAGTCCGGCCAGATCCGGTTTGGCCCACGCCCACATGAAGGTCTGATCCTCGGCGAAGGTGCCCAGCTGTCCCGAGCGCGCCAGCTGCCGATCACCGATCCAGGCCAGTCCGGCATCCAGATCGCAGCCGGTGCGACCCGGTGCGATCTGCTCCATGAACCAGTTGTACTGCTCGATGCCACCGCCGAGATATCCCCGTGCGAAGGACAGCAACTCGCTACTGAAAGTGTCCACGGCAGGGCAGGCTACTACCCGGGGTCAGTCCTGGGTCCGGCGGTCGAAAACCTGCGGGCGAGCGATCCGCAGCGCCGTTGCGATCGCGCCGAGAAGTACTGCGTCATCGCCCAATTCACTGGATGCCACCTGCGGGCGCAGCGGCGTGGAGCGTTGCAGCGCGGCGCGCACCTCGTCGAGGTAGAGGTCCGCGCTGTGCCCGAGGCCGCCGCCGAGCGCGATGACATCGGGGTCCAGGACGGCGGTGACCGCGGCGACGACCAGTGCGACGCGTTCCCCCTCCTGGCGAACGACATTCGCGGCGATGGGATGGCCCGCGCGAGCGGCCTCGAAGACGCCCTTGGCCGTGAGCCGTCCGATCATACCCTGTGCGCGTGCCGCTTTGACGACGGCCTCGGCGGAGACGGCTTCTTCCAGTGCGCCGCGGCGCGGGGCCTCGGTCTCGGGTGCGCCGAAAGTCGTTGGCAGGAAGCCGACTTCACCGGCCGCACCGTGCGCGCCGGTGAAAAGTTCGCCCTGGGAGACGATTCCGACGCCGAGGCCGGTGCCGATCAGCACGTAGACGAACAGGCGGCTGCCGCGACCCGCACCGAAGACGTACTCGCCCAGCGCCGCCAGATTGGCGTCATTGTGCACCGACAGTTCCGGGCCGCCGAGTCGCTCGCGAATGGTGTCGAGCAGTCCGGCGCGGCCCCAGCCCGGCAGGTTCACCGCGAAATGCATGCGGCCGTCCTGCGGATCGAAGACCCCTGGACTGCCCAGCGCGGCGTGGATCACCTGGTCGGCGGTGATTCCGGCGGTCGCGCAGACCTGTTCGGCCGCCCGCACCGCGATATCCGCGACGGCGGCGGCGGTGCGGGCCTTGTTCGGGATATCGATGCGGGCCAGCACTTTTCCGGAGAGATCGGCGACGGCCGCGCGCAGATTGGCCCGGCCGATATCCAGGCCGAGCACATATCCGGCGGTGGGGTCGGGCTCGTACAGCACCGCGGTGCGCCCGCGTTCGGGTGCGACCGTGCCCATCTCGCGGACCAGCCCGCTGTGCTGGAGCGCGGCAAGGGCACTGGACACGGTCGGCTTGGAAAGCCCGGTGTCCCTGGCGAGTTGGGCACGGCTCGACGGGCCCGCGTTGCGCAGCTGTTCGAGCAGCAACCACTCGTTATTGCTGCGCAGGCGCTGCCGGTTCCAGGGGACTTCTTCCATCGCCTTCCGTTTCTCGCTCGGGTCGTCGGCTCAACTCTAGGCAAACGAATCTTGATGACCTCTTGACGGCAATAGTAAAGGAATTTAACTTTACTAAACCACTCGCTCGCTCAGCTCCCACCGGAGGAAGCCCCATGTCCGGTCCCCGCCAACTGCCCCGCAGTATCGGCCCCTTCCAGGCCACCGCCATCAATATGAGTCAGATGGTCGGCATCGGCCCGTTCGTCACCATTCCGCTCATGGTCGCCGCGTTCGGCGGCCCGCACGCCGTCATCGGCTTCGTCGCCGGGGCCGTGCTGGCCCTGGCCGACGGGCTGATCTGGGCCGAACTGGGTGCCGCCATGCCCGGCACCGGCGGCACCTACGTCTATCTGAAGCAGGCTTTCCAGTACCGCACCGGACGACTCATGCCGTTCCTGTTCGTCTGGACCGCAATGCTTTTCATTCCGCTCATCATGTCCACGGGCGTGCAGGGGCTGGTGCAGTACTTGACCTACCTGTGGCCGTCGATGAGTGACACCCAGGGCGATATCGTCGGCGTCGCGGTGGTGGCGCTGGTGATCGCGCTGCTGTGGCGGCGGGTGGCCTCGATCGGGAAGATCAGCGTCGTCATGTGGACGGTCATGATCATCTCGGTGGCGGCGGTCATTCTGGCCTCGTTCACGCATTTCCATCCGGATATGGCGTTCACCTGGCCCGAGCACGCGATCGACCTGGGCAGCAACACTTTCTGGCTGGGGTTCGCCTCCGGTCTGACCATCGGCATCTACGACTACCTCGGCTACAACACCTCGGCGTACCTCGGCGGGGAGCTGAAGAATCCGGGGCGGGTGCTGCCGCGTTCGATCATCTTCGCGATTCTCGGGGTGATGAGCATCTATCTGCTCATGCAGATCGGCGTACTGGGCGTGACCAATTGGAAGGACATGCTCGACCCGGACAATGTGGCCTCGCGATCGGTCGCCTCGGCGGTGCTGGAGACGACCATGGGCAAGGGCGCGGCGCAGGTGGTGACCGGGCTCATCCTGATCACCGCGTTCGCCTCGGTGTTCACCGGACTGCTGGGCGGGTCGCGGGTGCCGTTCGACGCCGCGCATGATCGGGTGTTCTTCAAGGCATTCGGGCGGCTGCATCCCAAGTACGAGTTCCCGGTGCTCGGCCTGATCGCCATGGGCGTGGTGACCGCGGGCGGATTCCTGCTGGCACGGCATATCGGGACCTCGGCGACGCATCCGCCACTGGCGGTGCTGATTTCACTGCTCACCACCGTGATGGTGATCGTGCAGGCGCTGGCGCAGATCGCGGCGGTGATCGTATTGCGCAGGCGGCAGCCGGATCTCGTGCGGCCGTACAAGATGTTCCTGTATCCGCTGCCCGCGATCGTGGCGGCCGTCGGCTGGCTGGTCATCTACGGCTACGCGGACAAGTCGAATCCGGGTGTGCATCCCATCGAATGGTCGCTGGCCTGGGTGGCGCTCGGTGGTGTCGCGTTCCTCATCTGGGCGCGAGCGGAGAAGGTATGGCCGTTCGGCCCCAAGGAGATTCGGGAGGAGTACCTGACACCCGAACCCGAAGTCACCGAAACCGTCGCCGACTGACGGATTTCCGCGCGGCGCGATACCGATATCGCGCCGGAGAACGATACCGAGATAGGCCGGGCCGCCACCTTCGCGGCGGCTCGGCCCGATTGCAGCGAGGACGTCGAATGCCGCACGCAGCAAGTGAATTCGCCGTCATCGGCATCGATTTCGGCGGCACCAAGACCGAGGTGGCGCTGGCCGATTCCCGCGGCGCGATCCTGGCCCGCGAACGCCTCGACACCCGAACCGATCTCGGCCCCGACCACATTCTGGGGCGCACCGCCGGCACCGTGCGGCGATTCGAACAGCTCGCGCGTGAGGGGCATGACCTGTCCGTCACCGAATGGGCGGCGGTGTGTCCCGGCATCATCCGGGCCGACGGCATCCAGTTGACTCCCAACCTGCCCGGCTGGGAGACGCTGGCGCTGTCGGCCCGGCTCGCAACGGAATTCGGGGTGCCCGCGGTGCGGGTCGCCAATGACGTGCGAGCCGCCGCCCTCGCCGAAGTCCGCTTCGGCGCGCTGCGCGGTGTGGACACCGGGATCTATGTCAGCCTCGGCACCGGGATAGCGGCCGCGCTCATCGTCGGCGGCCGCGTCATCGTCGGCGCGCATCAGGCCGCCGGGGAGATCGCCTACATGAATCCCGGCAACTACCCCGTCGGCGCGGTAGCCGTGGGCCGAGCTCCCCTGGAGGAATTGGTGGCCGGACGCGCTCTCGGCGAACGCGCCTCCGCCCGGCTCGGCACCCCGATCACCAGCGCCGAACTCTTCCACCGCACCGATGCCGAAGCACGAAACCTGGTGCGGCACACACTGGAAACCCTGGCAACGGCACTGGCCAACCTCACCGTCTTCGTCGACCCCGCCCGCATCGTCCTGGGCGGCGGCATGATGGCCGCCGCCGACCACATCCTCCCGGCCCTCACCGACCTGATCGCCACGGCCACCCCGTACCCACCCGAAATCCACGCCGCCCACTTCCTCGAAGACGCCTCCCTGCACGGCGCGATAACCCTCGCCCTCGACACCGAAACCCTCGCCCCCACCCCGTAATCCCCGAGGGACGCGCGGCCCGATGCGTCCGCCTACCGCGATACCAATCCGGCGGGGCCACATCACGTCCCGATCCGACTGACATACCCGGAGGAATCCGATGACCGATACTCGACTCGGCAGACTGATGGAAGCCGAGATGCGTGATCAACCGCGCGTGCTCGCCACGCTCGCCGACCGCTTCACCACGATTGGCAGTGAAGTCGCCGCGCTCTTCCCGAGCGCGGGCGAGAGATTCATGGACAGTGGAGGCGGTGCGACCCCCAGCCGCCCCGCAGGCAACCCTCGCGATCATGCGGGCGGCCCGGTCGGCGTTGCGTTTCTGGCTCGGGGTTCATCCGATAACGCCGCGTTGCTCGGGCGGTACGCGGTGGAGTTGCAGACCGGGTTGCCGACGTGTCTGGTGGCTCCGAGCATTGCCACCGCGTACGGGCGCGAGCCCGCCGGGTTTCGGGGCTGGCTGCTCATCGCGCTGTCGCAGTCGGGGCGGACGCCGGAGGTCGTGGATCTGACCGGGCGCTATATCGCGGCGGGGGCGAAAGTGGTTGCGGTCACCAATGATCCGGATTCGGCGCTGGCGCGGATCGCGGATTACACGGTGGCGCTGGAGGCCGGGCCGGAGCGGGCGGTGCCCGCGACCAAGACCGTGACCGCGCAGATGCTCGCGGTGCTGGCGATCGCGTCGGGGCTCGGGGCAGGCGATATGACCCAACTCGAGGCAGGCGAATTACCAGCCGCAGCAGCCGATCTGCTGGCCGATGGCGGGGCGGTCGAGCGTGCTGCGGAACTGCTCGCGACAGTCGACCGGCTGGCGGTGGTCGGGCGCAGTGCCTGCTATCCGGCGGCTTTGGAGACCGCGCTCAAACTTCAGGAGACCACCGGGCTTATGGCGCATGGTTTCTCCAGCGCGGATTTCCGGCACGGCCCGATCGCGGTCACCGGCCCGGGCGCGCCCGCATTGCTGATGGCGGGTTCCGGTCCGGCTGATACCGACACCCTCGCGCTGCGCGAACCACTCAGCGCCCGGTACGCGCCGATTGTGCTGGCGGGCACCGCGACCGAAGCACCCATCACCTGGCCCGCGCTCGGAAATCTGGGCGAATGCCTGCTGGCAACCATTCGCGGTCAACAGCTGGCACTGGCCGTGGCAAGGGAATTGGGGATAGACGCCGACCATCCGACGGGCCTGGCGAAGGTGACGCTCACGCACTGATCAGTGCGCGACGGCCCACCTTCGGCGGCGGAGGTCGGCGGTAATGGTCGTCAGCGGACTGTCGGTGGGCTGTCGGCGGGTCCGGCCACTGTGGGAACCACGCCGGACACGGCGCTCAATCCCACACCGGAGTAAGCACATGAGCACCATCACACTCAGCAAGGACGACGCCCGCCGCATCCGGCGACCGCCGAACTCATCCGGGAGATCGACTCGGCGCTGGGCAACTGACCCGCGCGATCCTGGTTGCCCGGAGGTAACAGACCGTTCTGCACTCTCGATTTCGGAAGTAGCGGGGCGGATCGGAACCGAAGGGCAGGCAGGGCGATGACGTTCATCAATGGGATCTCGAACGCGCTGTATCAGTATTCGATCGGGGCGCCGCAGGATGTGGTTGTCGGATGGTTGCTGTACGCGATCGGAATGTAGTTCCGTCGAGAGCAAGCGACATCACAGGCGGGCAATGACCTTGAATCTTGCGCACTGGGCTATGGTTGTAGCCGTTGAGTAGCGCGATCTTGCCTATTCTTCTCCGTCGTGGATGTCTTTTCCTTCGCGTCGGCCACGCAGCGAGGTCAGCAAGTGCGGACAAACAGTTCGGCACACCCCTGCGATTTCATCCGATGCTCGAAAGGCACCAGGAACCCCTATGACTTCTCGTTCAACGAGCCCCGCCACGTCCTTCGCCGATTTCGGTGTGCGTCCCGCCCTGGTCGACGCCCTCGCGGCGAACGGCATCAGCTCGCCCATGCCGATTCAGGCCGCCACCCTGCCCGATGTGATCGCCGGGCACGATGTGCTCGCTCGCGGACGGACCGGCAGCGGTAAGACCCTCGCCTTCTCGGTGCCGATGGTGGAGCGCCTGGCCGCCGCCGGTGGTAGCCGCCGGCCGGGACAGCCGACCGGTTTGATCCTCGCCCCGACCCGTGAGCTGGCCACCCAGATCGCGGCCGCGCTGGAGCCGATGGTCAAGGCGTGCGGGTTGCGGGTGACCACCGTTTTCGGTGGCGTACCGCAGAATCGGCAGGCCAAGGCACTCAAGGCCGGTGTCGATATCGTCGTCGCCTGCCCGGGACGGCTGGAGGATCTGATGAAGCAGCGCCTGGTGGCGCTGGATTCGGTGCGGATCACCGTGCTCGACGAGGCCGACCATATGGCGGATCTGGGCTTCCTGCCCGGCGTGACCCGCATTCTCGCGGCCACCCCCGCCGATGGGCAGCGGCTGCTGTTCTCCGCGACCCTGGACAACGGCGTGGACAAGCTGGTGAAGCGGTTCATGCGGAATCCGTTGTCGCACAGCGTGGACGAGGCGCATTCGCCGGTTCCGGCGATGACCCACCACGTGTTCGAGGTCGGCGGCGCGGACGCCAAGAAGGATCTGGTCTACACCCTGGCCTCGGGTGAGGGACGCCGAATCCTGTTCATGCGCACCAAACATCACGCGCGCCGCCTCGCCAAGCAGCTGACCGCCGCGGGCATTCCGGCCACCGATCTGCACGGCAATCTCTCCCAGGCCGCTCGCGACCGCAACCTGGCAGCGTTCTCCGCGGGCACCGCGCGGGTCCTGGTCGCCACCGATGTGGCGGCGCGCGGCGTGCACGTGGATGACGTGGAACTCGTCGTGCACGTGGATCCGCCCGCCGAACACAAGGCGTACCTGCATCGTTCGGGCCGCACCGCCCGCGCGGGCAGCGCCGGTGACGTGGTCACGGTCGTGCTCCCCGAACAGCGCAAGGATGTCGCCTTCCTGCTCCGCAAGGCGGGCATCGACACCAAACCCCAACAGGTGACCGCGCATTCGGCCCCGGTGACCGCCCTGGTCGGCCCCATCGCCGCCCTGGTCACCCCGCAGGCCGACGCCCCGCGCGTCGACGACCGCGATGATCAGCCCCCGCGTCGCGGCAACCGCCGCGGCAGCGCCTCCCGCATGGCCAAGGCCCGCGAGGGCGGCAACGCCCGCCGCACCACCGAATTCAGCGGCGCGCGCGGTGACGCCCCCACCCGCCGCAATGGCGACGGCCCGGCCCGCGGCGACAACTCCGCCCGCCGCACCGGCGGCACCCGCAACGCGGACAACCGCTCTTCGGACGGCAACCGCGGCACCCGTGGCGACCGCAACTTCGACGGCGATCGCACCGCGGGCAGCGGCCGTACCCGCGGAGCGGCCGCCACCGCCACTCGTGGTGCGCACGCCACCGACCGTCGCGCCACGGCGGGCCCGGCCCCGCGCACCGGCGGCACCCGCCGCACCGCGGCCCCCGAGCGCGCCACGGCCACCGCCACCGGCCGCCCGCCCCGCACCGAGGACCGCGCCACCGCGACCAACGGAGCCCCGGCCCGCCGCCGCGCCTCCCGCCCCCAGGCCGCGGCCACCCGCGACCAAGCGGCACACTCCGGCCGCCGCTGATCCAGCGCGCACAACCGAATTCGAGCCCGGCCCGCCTCTTCACGGAGGCGGGCCGGGCTCGTTTCATGGTGGCCGGGGTGGGATTCGGCGTCGTACAGTGGCGATGGTCGTCTATGGGAGGTAGGGGTCGTGCAGCCTGATCCACCGTTGGAACCGACCGCGGGTGAGCGGCTCTCGCATGCGGGGCGGATTTTCACCTCGGATCTGTCGGTCAATGAGTTCGCGCTATTGCACGGGGCCGGGTTCGAGCCGATCGATCTGGTGATGGGGGTGTCGGTCTATCACGTGGGGTTCCAGTTCACCGGCATCCGGCAGCAGATGGAGTTGACGGTGCTGACCGAGGCCACCTATCGGGCGCGCTGGAATGCCATGACCCGAATGCAGGCCGAGGCGGACGCGTTGCATGCCGACGGCGTGGTGGGGGTGCGGCTGGAGTGGCGGCACGTGGGGACCGAGGCCAGTCATCTGGAGTTCATCGCGGTCGGCACCGCGGTGCGGTTCACGCAGGCGCCGGGCAGGTTCCGCAGGCCGAATGGGCAGGCGTTCACCAGTCATCTGTCCGGCCAGGACATGGTGACGCTGATGCGGTCCGGGTTCGCGCCGGTGGCTTTCGTCATGGGCAATTGCGTATTCCACGTGGCCGTACAGGGTTTCATGCAGTCCATGCGCCAGATCGGCAACAATGTCGAGATGCCGCAGTGGACGCAGGGCAACTATCAGGCCCGCGAACTCGCCATGTCGCGCATGCAGGCCGAGGCCGAGCGGGACGGCGGGATCGGCGTCACCGGGGTGGAGTTCCAGATCCAGAACTATGCCTGGGGTCATCACACCGTCGAGTTCTACGCCGCCGGAACCGCGTTGCGCCGCACCGGATCCGGTGAGACGATCACCCCGCAGTTCGTCCTCCCGATGGGCGGCTGACCGGTGGATTTCGATCCGGAGCACGCGGCGCGGGTGATCGGCGCGGCGCTGCACGGCCCCGGCGGGGTCGCGATGGTCTTCACCGTGTTCGCCGGGGTGCCGGGCGCGGTGCGCACGCCCGCCAAGCGCGGCCTGTTCCGCTCCGAACCCGAACGGCTGCAATTGGGTTCGTGGCGCTACCAGGTCACCGGTGATCAGCGCGTGCTGGCCGCGCATGTGGTGAACGGCATTGTGCTGGCCGAGGATGTGCTCACTGCGGCGGCGGTCGGACCGCATGTGGCGCGCGCCCTGTCCGATCTGGTGGCGGGTTTCGGCGAGCCCGCTGTTCCGCGCATCACAGCCGCGCTGGAGGTCTTGGAAACAGTCGGCTGACCGGGCGTTCACCTGCGAGTATTAAGGGGTGAAGCGCGATGTTTCCGCCCATCTCGACGTTCTTGTACATGCCGATTCCGTGCTCGAGTTCCAAATCGCAGTGGCGCGTCAGCCCGGTATGGATTTGAGCGAATCACTGGTGTTCGAATTGGACGGCCGGCGCTGTCAGGCGCGCGAGGTGCTCGGCCCGCACGGCACGCGAATTCACGTATTGCGCTGTGGCGCGGGGAATCTGCACGCGTATTACAGCGCGACGGTGCTCGGGACCGCGCTCGCCGAGCCCCCGTCGGAGTACGATCTCGCGATTTACACCCGCCCCAGCAGGTTTGCCGAATCCGATAAGCTGCTGAATTTCGCCGCCGCCGAATTCGGCTGCGGCATAGATGATCCGGAAACCCCCGCCCGCGTCGCCGCCTGGGTGGGCCGCCGGGTCCGTTATCTCCCCGGCGGCAGCACCCCCAGTGACGGCGCGGTGGAGACCCTGCTGTCCGGCACCGGCGTCTGCCGCGATTTCTCCCATCTCACCGTCGCGCTGCTGCGCGCGGTCGGCGTGCCCGCCCGGGTCGCCTCGGCCTATCCCCCGGGCGGGGTCCCGATGGATTTCCATTCCGTCCCCGAGGCTTACGTGGGCGGCTCCTGGCGGGTCCTGGATCCCACCCGCATCGCACCGCGCTCCACCCTGGTTCGCATAGCCACGGGCCGCGATGCCTCCGATATCGCCTTCCTCGGCAACCACGGTGGCGATATCACCGTGAACGGCCTGTGGGTCAACGCCTTCGTCGACGGCCCGCTCCCGTACGACGATTTCGAGCAGCCGCTGACCCTGGCCTGAGGGTCCGCGCCGGGTTCGCGGGCCCCGGAAGCCTGCACCAGATCCTGCCCCCTTCGCAGGATCTGGTGCCCTTCGAGCATGACTCAGCACCCCGGCTTCGATCACCCTCTCCGGAACCGGAATTCCTGGAAAAACGCTGATGGATGGGCCATTTCAAGACCGAAAAGGACTTTCCGGACCGGAAAGATTTGGCCGGAATCCAGTCGTTCCGAGATGACGCGCCCGCCCCGGAACCGCGAAATCCTCGCGTCTGCGGCGATTGCCGACGGTGTGCTCATGAAGGTGCGATGATGCTGATCGGCGATCGTGATCGCGGCACGGTCGCGGACGATATCGATCCCGTGGAAAGGCCGGCCATGACCGGATCGAAGCCCGTATCGACCTCGCGGCTGGCCCGCGGTTCCAAACTCGGTGCGGTGGTGGCCGTGCAGGCCGTTCGCAAGCGCCGGACCAAACTCGCCATGATCGGCAGATCGGCCGATGTGCGCGCCCGCATGGCCGATGAGTCGGTATTGCATCTGGCCGAATCGCTGGTTTCGGTGCTCGGTCAGATGAAGGGCCTGGCGATGAAACTCGGGCAGCTGCTGTCGCTGCTGGATCTGGAGTTGGTGCCGCCCAGGTATCGGGAGAGCTTCCAGCGCCGCCTGGCGGTGCTCTTCGATCACGCGCCGCAGGTGGATTTCGCGGCCATGCGCGGGGTCATCGAGGAGGATCTGGGCAAACCCCTCGACGAGCTGTTCGCCGACTTCGATCCGGAGCCGATCGCGGCCGCCTCCATCGGGCAGGTCTATCGCGCACGGCTTTTCGACGGCACGGCGGTGGCGGTGAAGGTGCAGTATCCGGGCATCGATCTGGCGGTGCGCGCGGATCTGCGCAATCTCGGCATGCTGCGGGTGCTGATGCAGCAGGTGATGCTGCCCGGTTTCACCCTGGGCGTGCTGGACGAGATGCGCGCCAATTTCGAGAACGAACTCGATTACGAGGTCGAGGCCCGCACCCAGCGACATGTGGCGAATATGTACGCCGATCACCCGTTCATCACTGTGCCGCAGGCTTTTCCGGAGTACAGCAGCCGCCGCGTATTGGTGACCGAATACACCCCCGGCCTCGATTTCGAGGCCATGCGGGCGCTGCCGGACGCCGAACGCGATCGCATCGGCGAGATCGTCTACCGCTTCTACGTGGGTTCGCTGTTCGAGTTCGCCGAATTCTGCGGTGATCCGCATCCGGGCAATCTGCTGCTGCGCCCGGACGGTCGTGTGGCGTTCCTGGATTTCGGGCTCTACAAGCGAATGGCGCACGAGCACATAGCCTTCGAGGCCACCTGTCTGCGCGCCGCGGCCGAGGATCGCGATGACGATCTGTACCGGCTCATGGTCGAACGCGGCGTCATCGACGAGCAGTCCGGCGTCACCCCCGAGGAGTGCTACAACTACGTGCTGTCGGCGGCGGAGTGGAGCCTGGTGGACGAGGATCTGCCGCTGACCCCGGAGCTGGCCTCGGCCGCCTTCCTGCACGCGGTCGATCCGCGCATCGCCGAATTCGACGGTATGCGCAGGCAGAATCTGCCGCCGGAGCATCTGTTCTCCCGCCGGGTCGACTTCTGGACCTGCGCCACCCTGGGTCAGCTGCGCGCGACGGCGAACTGGCATCGCATTGCCCGGGAATGGCTGTACGACGAGGAGCCGATCACCGAACTGGGCCGCCTGCACCGAGATTGGCGAATGTGGCCACCATCACCCCGTTAACGAACATAGCGTCATAGAGGATTTCACTGCGAATCACTCGTCCGGATCTTCCGGGCGTCGCGCACTGAGATGGCAAATCTTCTGGGAGGCAGAGCGTGCGATCGACAATCCAATCAAAAGGTAAAGCGGTGCAAAAAAGCCGCATATTCACGACCGTGGGGGCGGTGCTCGTAATCAGCACATCGGCATTGCTCATGACGGCGTGTAATGACAAGGACACCAAGGCCGGGCCGACCAGTTCGCAAATCGCGCAGCCGATGGGCACCGGCCAGCCCGGCGGCGGCAGCCCGGGCGGCACCTCCACCAACGGTCAGGCCACCGTCCGCACCGTCGGCAAGACCGGCTGGTACGAGGGCTTCGACATCACGGTGGACAAGGCGACCGTCATCCCGGACGAGTTCGGCGGAGCCAAGATCCGCATCGACATCACCTACAAGAACAACACCACCGATAACAAGACCCTGAGCGTCGTGCCGACGTTGCAGGTGGGCAATGAGATCGACGCCGGGGCGGGCTTCGACAATCCGGCCGTGCCCGGAAAGGGTTCGGCCACCGGCAATGTCACCACTACGGTGAAGAAGCTGTCCGACGCCCAGCATCTACTGGACACCATCAAGGTCAGCTACGGCACCGCCGCCGAGAATCAGACCATCATCCCGCTATCCGCCGACGGCAAGGTCGAGAGCGTCAAGCCCAAGGAATTGAGCGTCTCGGGCACCCTGGTCCAGGATCAGACGACGATCCAAATCACCGGCGGCACACTGAGTCCCAGTTACAGCAAGGGCGAGAACGGGAAGATGGATCTCGCGCTGCACGTCAAAATCATTGGCGGATCGGGTATTTCCGATGGCGGCTCGAATATCTTCTACGAATACTTCAGCGTGAAAACACCGGACGGCCAAAATCTGCCCGCCGATATTCGCGGACCCATCAACGAGTTGCTCGAACGCAATCAAACCATCGACAACGCAAAGAATTTCGCGATTTTCGTGGTGCCCTCCCCCGGCACCGGAACCTACGTGGTGACCTACGACGCCAAGAAGGGCGAGGGCACCGCGCCGACGTTCTCCTTCACCGTCAGTTGATCCGGGCGCGGCGCACGGTCCGGCCGTCCGCCACCGCGACCACCAGTGTGCGGGTCTCGGGGGTGTGCGCCCACCAGCGGTGAGCCACACCCGCCACGCAGTAGTAACTGTCGCCGGTGGCGAGGACGATCTCCTCGCCACCGGCGATCACCGTGATGGTTCCGGCCACCACGTGGATCAATTCGTCATTGCCGTGCGCGAATTCGCGGTCACCGCGTTCGGTGCCGCCGGTGAATTCCAGGGCGCGCAGATCCCGCGCGCCGTGCACGAGCGAGCGCACCGAGCCGTCGCCGCCGTGCTCGGCCTGCGCCAGCGCGGTGTCATCGGCGGCCCGCACCACCGTCGCGGCGGGAGCGCTATCCGCGGCGGCGAGCAATTCGGTGGCGGTGGTACCCAGCGCGTCGGCGATGCGCTGGAGCGATCGCAGGCTGGTATTGGTGCGGCCGTTCTCCAGTTGGCTCAGGAACGATTGCGAGAGTTCGGTATGCGCCGCGAGCTGGGCCAGCGTAAGCCCGGCCGCGCGCCTGCGGCGATGGATGACATCACGCAGACCGGAATCGGATCCCGCCACACTCTCGCCGCTCACATCGCCCTCTCGTCGGTATCCGAACCGCCTCATTGTCGGCCCCGCACGGACGATCGCACGGGTTTGCCTCACCGTGAGCAGAAGGCTTCTGCCGAGCGCCATCGTACTGAATATTCAGTATCACTAAATATTCAGGAGGTTGTTCGGTGGAGCAGAACACGCTCAAACGTCGGGGTACGGGTCTGATCGGCAGCGATCGCGAACTGGCCTCGCCCGGGTACACGCTGTACGCGCCGCTGGCCGGCAACGGCATCGTCGATCTGGTCGACCTGGACGGCGAGCTCGCGCACCGGTGGACGCTGCCGTACCGGCCGGGCAGGCATGCCCGGCTACTGCCCGGCGGCGTGCTGGCCTACAACGGCGCGACCCTGAATATCGCGCCGCTGTTCGCCATGTGGCGCAAATACAGTGGCGGCTCGATGGGCCGGTACGACGCACAGGGCGTGCTGCTCAACGAGATTCGCGACGACTACCAGCACCACGACGCGCATCACTACGACGACGGCCGCGTGCTGTACGCCGCCGTGGAACCGCTGCGCGGGGCCGACGCGGCGCGCATCCGGGGCGGTGTGCCCGGTACCGAGGCCGACGGGATCGTCTGGTCCGATGTGATCAGGGAGGCCGCCCCCGACGGCACTTCGCTGTGGGAGTGGCGTGCGGTCGAACACCTCGATCCGGCCGAATTCGGCTTGCAGCCGCACTATTGGCGCGAGCACTGGCCGCTGATCAACAGCGTGTACCCGCTCGATGAGCACACCGTGGTCGCCAGCCTGCGCAGCGTTTCGGCGGTGATCACCATCGATCGGCGCACCGGGAAGGCCACCACGCTGGCCGATCGCGCCAGCCTGGCGCAGCAGCATCACGCCACCCCGGTCGGGGACGGGCGCATTCTGGTGTTCGACAACGGCACCTTCCGCACCGGGGAATCGGTGACCTACAGCCGGGTCGTCGAAATCGACACCGCCACCGGCGATATCGCGTGGAGCTATCAGGATTCGCCGCGCGAGGCGTTCTTCACCCCGTTCATGGGCGGGGCGCAGCGGCTGCCCAATGGCAATACCCTGATCACCGAGGCGGCGTTCGGGCGCATCTTCGAGGTGACACCGGAACGGCGGATCGTCTGGGAGTACGTGGTGCCGTCCTTCACCGAATATCCGGATCCGGATACCGCGGCGGTGTTCCCGGGCATCTCCAATGCCATCTTCCGCGCCTACCGCTACCGCGGCGAGGACATCCCCTGGCTCGGTGCGCTGTGAGTGTTACCGCCGTGCGGCCGGATTCGGCTGTCGACGAGGTGCCGCCGCCGGGGCGCGCGTTCACCGCCGCGCTGCAACACCTGGCGGTCATGGTCGCCATGCCGATCACCTCGGTGCTGTTGATCGCGCACAGTCTGCGACTCGATGACGGTCAGGCGCGCGCACTGCTCTGCGCCACCCTGCTTTTCAGCGGTATCGGCACGATTCTGCAATCCAGCGGGCGGTTTTCACTCGGTGCGGGACTACCGTTCGTCATGCTGCCGGGCGGGGCGGCGGTGGTGCTGTTCATTCAGATCGCGCAGGAGTCCGATGCGGCGACGGCCAGCGGTGCGGTGATCATCACCGCGCTGGCCGGAATCGTGCTGGTGCCGGTGGCGCGGCGGCTGGTGACCCGGCTGGCGATGGTGGTCATGGCGAGCATGGTGCTGGTGATCGGGGTCAACCTGGTCAAGGTCGCGGGCAATCTCATTGTCGGCGAACAGCCTTCGCGGACCGCGGTGGCGCTGGCCGGGGTGACCGTGGTGAGCACCGTGGTGGCGCACCGGTTTCTACCGCGGACGTGGCGACGGGTCTCGGTGTTGCTCGGCATGATCGCGGGCTGCCTGGTGGCGGCCGCGCTGGGGCAGTTCCATCTGCAATCGGGATCCGAGGTCGCGCAGCTGCCACGGCTGTTCCTGTTCGGCACACCGCATTTCGACTTCCTGGCGGCCATACCGCTGCTGGTCTTCAGTATCGGCTCGATGGCCGAGGCGACCGGGCAGACCGTGCTGAACGCCAAGATCATCGGTAAGGATATCGACACCGGCGTGACCACCGGGCGCACCATTCGCGGCGACGCGGTGACCTCGCTGCTGGGCGGACTGTTCGGCGGCGCGACCATGGTGACCAGCGGTGAGAATGTCGGACTGCTGCGGCTGACCGGGGTGCGCAGCCGGTATGTCACCATGCTGACCGGCGCGCTGCTGGTGATCGCGGCCTTCGTGGCTCCCATTGGGCGACTGGTGAATTCACTGCCGGGACCGGTGGTGGGCGGTACCGCCGCCATTGTGTTCGCCATGATCATCGCGGCGGCCATCGGCATGTTCCGGCAGGTCGATCTGGATTCCGATGCCGCGCTCATCACCGCGACCGCCGCGCTGACAGCCGGACTGCTGCCGATTCTGGTGCCCGGGCTCTACAAGAGCTTCCCGTCGGATCTGCGGCTGCTGCTCGGCAGCGGGGTGACCATGTCCGCCATCACCGGGGTGCTGGTGCACCTGCTGTTCAGCCGCCGTACACCGGCCGCGGCACCCTCGCCATAACTGGAGATCTCACGACTGGAGGGGGATACCGGGCATTCGGTACTGTGTGGGCGGATCAGGGGAGAAACAATGCGACTCATCTCGGTATCGGCGGCTGCCCTCGGCGCGGGTGTGCTGCTGGCCCTCACCGCCACACCCGCGAATGCCGAACGCGGCGACGATCATCCGGGCTCCTGCCTGGTGGTGGCGAATCACAGCGGGGGGCCGCTCACGCTCACCCTGAAATATCCCGAGGTGTCCGGCACCTGGAACTACGACGACAATGAGCAGCCCACGGTGGTCGCCGATCAGGCGAACTCGATCATCACCTCGCCGAACGGGTTCTGGGAGGTGCGCCTCGACAAGGAGGTCCCCCGGGACTGGACCTATGACGCCGAGCAGAACTCCGGTCAGGGCTGCAACGGCTCCTGGCTGCTCACCGTGAACAAATAATTCGGGAGGCGGCGGGCCACCGGCTATCGGTAGCCTCGGGGGCGGCAAAAGCCGGGGGTGGAATCGATCCGCGCCCGGTGAGTGAATGGCAGTGACGTCGGCGGCTGTACGCCGGTGGATGGGGGACGATTCCGATTACGGCACGGGGAATTTCGCTATGGGGTGGGGCAGGCGGCGACCGACCGGGTGGGCCGAGGCTGATCGGGCCGCATCGGATCAGGCTGATCGGACTGCTCGCGGGCGTGCTGGGCATTCTGCTGGCGGTGCTGACACCGCTGCTACCGGTGCGCCAGGACCGCGCGAGCCTGGATTGGCCGCAGCCGCAGTCGATCCAGCTCACCGCGCCCCTGGTGGATTACGTCCCCCTCACCCTGGATGTCAGCATCCCCTGCACTGCCCTGCGTGACCTCACCACCGGCACCGTGCTGGCAACGGTGCCGCCCAAATCCCAGGGCGCGACGGCGAAGGGCCTGCTGGCTCGCATCGAGGACAAGAACGGCTCCGGCCGCACCCTCTCGGTTCTGCTCCGCGATACCCCGCTCCTCACGGTGCCCCTGACCGAGATATCCACGGCCGCGCCGATATTCGACCCGAATCCGCCGACCACCGCTCGCAGCCAACCCCCTGCCACCGGCCCGCCGGGCGGAAATCAGCCGGTCGGGGGCAACACACCTCCATCGGGGTCCACCCCTCCCCCGGGATCGACCCCTCCTCCGGGCAGTACACCTCCGCCGGGCGTGACCCCTCCGCCGGGTGCGACACCACCGCCGGGTGCGACTCCCCCGCCAGGTGCGACACCACCGCCCGGTGCGACTCCCCCGCCGGGCTCGACGCCACCGCCAGGTGCGACTCCGCTGCCGGGTAGTACTCCACCGCCGGGATCGACCCCGCCCCCGGGCAGCACACCGCCACCCGGCGCGACACCTCCACCCGGCAGTACTCCGCCTGCGGATTCCACTCCGCCAGCTGGAAATACACCCTCGAACCCGGGCGCGGATCCGGGCACCAACTCGGTGATCGGCAGCGGTGCGGGCCCGGCCGCGAATCAGGAGACGTCACCGCCTCCCAATTGCGGTGCGCTGGTCGTACATTCGACGTCCGGGGCGACCACGGTGGAGCTCACCGGACTGAATCGCAAGGACGGAACGCCGTATCGGACCACGGTCGAGAAGGATGTGCGGCCGCAGATCGTCGGCGTCTACACGGATTTGGATCGGGCCCGGCTGACCGATGCGCGGCTGCACGCCGAGATCGATTCGCGGTTCTCGTCGAGTCCGAGTGCGCTCAAGCTAGCCGCGATCGTGGGCGCGGTGCTGTGCACGCTGATCGCGCTCGCCTGCCTGCACCTGCTCGATTCCGCCGACGGGCGTAAGGCGCGCAGGTTTCTGCCCGCCCGCTGGTGGCGATTCGGCCGGGTGGACGGCGTGGTGATCGCGGTGCTGGCGCTGTGGCATGTGATCGGAGCCAACACCTCCGACGACGGCTACATCCTCACCATGGCAAGGGTTTCCAAGCACGCCGGATACACCGCCAACTACTACCGCTGGTTCCAGGTCGCGGAGGCCCCCTTCGGCTGGCCGTACGAAGTCCTCGCCCAGCTGACCCGCATCACCGACGCCGGCCTCTGGCTGCGCCTGCCGTCCCTGCTCGCGGGCATACTGTGCTGGCTGGTCATCAGCCGAGAAGTGCTGCCCCGCCTCGGTTCCCGCGTTCGCGCGCACGCGGCCGCCCGCTGGACCGCCGCCCTGATCTTCCTGGCCATCTGGCTCCCCTACAACAATGGCCTGCGCCCCGAACCCCTGATCGCCTTGGGCGCTCTGCTCACCTGGTGCTCGATGGAACGCGCCATAGCCACCCGCCGCCTGCTCCCCGCCGCCATAGCGGCCCTGATCGCGGCCTTCTCCTTGGCCGCCGGTCCCAGCGGCCTGATCTGCGTAGCCGCCCTGATCGCCGGTTCCCGCTCGGTCATCCGCACCGTAATCGCCCGCGCCCGAACCGATTCCGGCCGCATCGCGGCGGGTCGCGCGCCGCTCGCGTCGCGCGGCGGCCAGCTCGATGCGAAGGCACAGGTCGAGGACCACTCCAACAGGCGCGACATCGCCCCGGCACGCACCGATTCCGGCCGTGGTCTGTTGCGATATGGCGCGTTGGTGGCACCGATCGTGGCGGCCGGGGTGCTGGTGCTCGTTGTGGTGTTCGCGGATCAGACGATTGCGTCGGTGCTCGAAGCGACGCGGGTTCGGACGCTGGTGGGGCCGAATCTGGGGTGGCCGGATGAGCCGACGCGGTGGGAATCGCTGTTGTCGCTGACGCCGGATGGGTCGCTGGCCAGGCGGTTCGGGATTCTCGGAATGCTGCTGTGCCTGGTGGTGTGCGTGCTGGTGGCACGAGGCCGCGGGTTCCGGATTCCGGATACCGCGCGCGGGCCGGTGGCGCGGGTGCTTGGCATTGTGGTCATGGCGCTGCTGTTGATGATGTTCACGCCGACCAAGTGGACGCATCACTTCGGCGTGTACGCGGGGCTTGCCGCCGCGTTGGCGGCGATCACCACGGTCGCGTTGAGTGGCAACAGGGTTCGTGTGCCGTATCGGCGGTGGTTGTTCGGCGCGGGGGTGCTGTTCCTGCTCGCCGTCACTTTCACCGGGTCCAATGGTTGGTGGTATGTCTCCGGGTACGGGGTGTCGTGGCCGGATCGCGCGCCGGTGCTGGGCGGGATGAGTATCGCCACCATTTTCCTGGCACTCGCGATGCTGAGCCTGGTGGGAGCGGGGTGGCAGTACTATCGCGATCCGCTCGGAACCGCCGCTACCACCGGGCGTTTCGATCGGATCAGGCCGTTGACGGTGGCGGCGGCCGCGCTGGTGCTGTTCGAGGTGGCGTCCATGGCGCAGGCCGCGTACGCGCGATATCCGGCGTATTCGGTGGCACTGTCGAATCTGCGCACGCTCACGGGTAAGGACTGCGCGCTGGCGGATGACGTACTGGTGGAGACGGATACGCCCGGTTCGGTGCTGGAGCCGTACAGCGGCAAGCCCGCCGACGGGCTCGCCGCCGAAAACACCGGTTTCACCGCGAATGGCGTCGGTGATCTCATGCCGGACGGACCGGGCGGTAAGCAATCCGGACCGCCCTCGGGCAGTGGGCCTTCCGGCGGTGGACCTTCGGGAAGCGGTCCGGGCAGTGGCGGTCCGAGCGGTGGCCCGGGCGGACCGGGCGCACACGGCGGTCCGCCGCCCGGTGGACCCGGCGGGTCCACCACCGAGACCGGAATCAATGGCAGCACAGTGGCTCTACCGTTCGGCTTGGATGCCGCGCGCACGCCAATACTCGGCAGTTACACCAGCGGCGACAGGCAGCCCGCGCATCTGACCACGCAGTGGTATCGCATGGATCTTGCTGCGGTGCAGAAAGATTCCGCATACCGCGTGCTGGTGTTGACGGTCGCGGGCCGAATCGCCGTGACGGATGACACTGGCCATCACGTCGACGGTCAGCAATTACGCGTGGAATTCGCGCATCGCGCCGAGGACGGCACCGTCACCCCGCTGGGTGATCTGGTCCCGCCCGGTGTCGGCGGTGCGCCCATGTGGCGGAATCTGCCGATCGCGCTGGATCGAATTCCCGCGCAGACCAATGCGATTCGCCTGGTCGCCACGGTCGATGATCTCACCGATAAGCAGTGGCTGGCGGTGACGCCGCCGCGCCTGCCCAAGCTGGCGACTCTCAACACCGTCGTCGGCAGGTCCGAGCCGGTGCTGACGGATTTCCATGTGGGACTGGCTTTCCCATGCCAGCAGCCGCTGGATCACCTGGACGGTGTCGGGGAACTGCCGGGCTGGCGCATCCTGCCGGATAAACTCAACTCCCAGGTCTCGACCTCATGGGAGGGTGATTCCGGTGGCGGCCCGCTGGGCTGGATCGATCTGCTGCTGACCCCGCGCACGGTCCCGTCCTATCTGGACCACGACTGGACCCGCGACTGGGGCGAGCTACAGCGCTATCAGTTCGCCGCCAATGCCCGTGCACCGCAGGCGGATATCACGGTGCGCGTCGAAAATCGCTGGGGCTGGGTCGATGACGCCCCGATCAAGACCGAGTAACACGCTCGAATAGACGAAAAGGTCCGCCGCACTCCGAATCCCGGACTGCGGCGGACCTTTCAACCGTGCTTACTTCTGCGGCGGCGCACCGCCACCCGGCGGCGGCTGCTGCCCGTCACCGGGCGGCTGCTGTCCGCCCGGAGGCTGCTGCCCCGCGGGCAGCGGCTTGCCGATGTGCTGCGCGATATCGGGCAGCATGCGATTCGCCACCTGCTCCCACTGTCCCCAGTTGTGCACGCCGATACTCGGGAAGTCGTAGGTGACATTGTCATATCCGAGTCCCTGCAACCGCGACTGGAACGCCTTGGTATTGGCCAGCGCGATCCCCTCCAGCGGCATGCCCTGGATGATCGCGTCCACCGAGGACAGATCCTGTTGTGCCGGAACGGCACTGCCCGCAGCGATGTACAGCCGGATGTTATTGGCGATCAGCGTCGGCGCGAAGCCGACGGCGTCCTGTCGCTCCCAGGCCGGGCTGCCCGCGGCCGCCATGGAGTCGATGTTGTAGCCGCCCGCGGCGATCATGGCCAGCCGCAACGCTTCTCGCATGCCCGGCGCGGACGAATGCAGATAACCCGAGAGCGATCCGGCGTACACGAACTGATCCGGATGGTAGGCCGCCAGCACCACCGCGGCGCTGCCGCCGCTGGAGAGCCCGAACACGCCATTACGACTATCGCTGAACCCCAGCCGATTTCGCAGCGCGTCGCGCAGCTCGTGGGTCAGGAAGGTTTCCCATTTGTAGGTATTGGTCTTGCCCTGCGTCTCATCCCAGCCCGCGATGGCCGATCCGGAGTCGCGCCCCGGCAGCAGCGACGCATCGGGATTGACGCCGCCGAAGCTGCTCGGCTCATTCCAGTCCGCGTAGAAACTGGATTCGCCGCCGACCGGCATCACCACATTGATATTGAACTTGGCCAGTGCCGCCGGAATGCTGGTGTGCAGCTCCCAGCCGTTCAGATCGTTCTGCGCCCGTTCCCCGTCGAGCAGGTACACCACCCGATCGGTATTGCCGTCGGCCGCACGGATGATCCGGGTATTGATCGCGCCCATGGCGGAGTCGACCGAGAAGTCGAACGCCGCCGGATCACGGTCCGCCACAGCGGGTCCCGCCACTACCACCGACGCCCCGAACGGTAGTAGTGCGACCGCGACAGCACCGATGACGGTCCGCCTGGCCCACCCACCCCGGGATCTGTGTCGGCGCTCCTGCGCCCCTCGCACAGCCACGCCAGCCATATCCTGTTATGCCCTTCCGTTGTGCGGTCCGCTCGACCGCTCCCCACACCGCCCCGCCTATGCCGAACACCGGGCGCGGCCCCTATCGCCGTGCAGCATAACGCGCCCCCGCACCGTCGTCCCCACCAAATCCGCCACGCACGGACCTGGACAAATGATCACGGGGCAATGGTGAAGGCGAGGCTGCGGCCGCGCGCGTCCAGGCGGCCGTCACCCCAGCTGGCGCCGCCGTAGCCGTCGACTTCGATGGCGTACTCCCCGGCCGGCAGGGTGCCGGGCAGGCGCACCGTGGCCCAGGGGTGGCCGTCGACGAGCTCGAGGTAGGTGCGCTCGGCCCCGATTGCCAACGGCACCAAGAAGATTCGCGCGTATTCGAGTGTCATGTGCGCGGCTGTCGCACTGGCGGGCGACCAGCCGATTCCGACCTCGCGGGTATCCGCCTCGAATTCCACGGTGACCCGCAGCCGCGCCTGCCCCTCCAGTCCCGCCTGATAGCCCACGACATCCTCCTCGACCGCCTGCCCGGTGCACCGCGAGTGGCGGCGCGATCGGGCACGCTCTGTACTCCAGGCTGGCATGAAGACTTCAGGTGGGCAACGCCGCCGTGCCCGGCCGGCCCGCCGCCGGTCAGGCCGACAGCCGGATACCGAAGCGCTGCTCGGCCTCGGTCCCGGCCAGTGGCGGCTCCCGGGGAGTGGCGCTCGATGTCATAGGGTCACGCTAGCCTCGGGCGCATGGGGTTGGCAGTGGCAACACACGCGTTGGCTTACGCGCTGGAACATGATGAAGAGCATGCCGAAACGCTGCGCGAGCAGCTGCAAGCGCTGAACGAACTGCTCACGGCCGAGGGGCTGGCACCCCATGATGAGCCCGCCGTCCACGGCCCGGCGACGGCCCGCGATCGGCTGGGCGGGTTCCCCTACAGCTTCGTGCACTATCTGCGGCGCGCGTACGCCCGGGCGCTGGAGCATCCCGACGCTCCGCTGGCACCCGTTGCCGCGGGCGAGGATCCGACCGCGGACGAGGCGCTGGACCGTGTCATGTACACCTTCGAATCGCACCTGATCTGCCATTCGGACTGCGAGGGCTTCTACGTCCCGACCGATTTCGATGAGGTGCTCTTCCCCGATGCCGCACTGCAGATCCCGGGCGGCATGGTCGGCTCCAGCGCCGCCCTGCTGCGCGAACTCGTCTATGTCGCACCGTATCTCGGCATCACCCTGGTCGACGGCGAGCTATCGGACGCGGAGATAGCCAAGTTCGCGCAGGACGAGGACGAGCATCCGCTCTACCGCGAACGCGAAACCTGGCTGGTGCTGTTCGAACGGGCGCGCGTCTCGATGGCGAACCGCACCCTGATCACCTTCTGCTGAAAACCGGTTCAGCCGACCGCTTTACGCACGAGTTCGGCCAGGCGCTTCTCATCGGCGGCGGTCAGTTTCGCGAGCCCGAAGGCGGTCGGCCACATGGAGCCGTCGTCGATCTTCGCCTCATCGCTGAAACCCAAAGTGGCATAGCGGGTTTTGAACTTGGCGGCGGCCTGGAAGAAGCAGACGACCTTGCCGTTCAGGGCGTAGGCGGGCTGGCCGTACCAGAGTTTGGCCGTCAGCGCGGGCGCGTTCTCGGTGATGACGGCGTGTACGCGCTCGGCCAGCACGCGGTCGGCCGCGGGCATCTCGGCGATCGTCGCCAGCACATCGGCCAGCGGATCCTTCTTGCCGCGCCCCGAGGCCGCCTTCAACTCCTTGGCGCGATCCTTCATGGCCTCGCGTTCCTCGGCCGAGAATCCCTCGTAGCTCTTCTTCGTCGCGGCCATTTCGGTCCTCCTCCAGTGGTCTGATCTGGGCGTTTCCCATGCTAGGGGGCGGGCGCGGCGCGAAGCTTCTTCAAAACTGATCGATCGGCGCGCGTCGTGATGGGTTACGCTGCGGTCATGTCCATCAGCGTCCGTCTCGCTCCCGGTTGCCGCCCGCGCGGCTGCCGTGCGCCTGCGCGACGGGTGCTGGGGCGACGGGTGCGGTATGTGATCGGTTCCGAACCCGGGCAGGTCAATGGAATGCGATGGCTCAACGCGTCGCGTGCCGGGCGGGGTGTCTGAGGGAGCGTTAGCTCCCGGTTCCGTCCTCTCCTTTTCGAGGGTGTCAACGGTTGTCGAGCCGTCGGCATCGGCGCGCGCATACGCGTTCTCGTGACCCATTCCGAGCCTGCCGACCGGGGCAAACGCCCCAGGAGACCGAACCATGACCACACAATTCTTCGTTCCGGACCTCGATGGCCGAACGCCCGACGCCGAAGGTTATTTCGGCGCTTTCGGCGGCAAATTCATTCCCGAGGCGCTGGTCGCCGCGGTGGAAGAGGTGGCGGCCGAATATGAGAAAGCCAAGGTGGACCCCGCTTTTCTCGCGGAGTTCGATGAACTGCTCGCCGATTACGCGGGACGGCCGACCGCGCTGACCGAGGTGCCGCGATTCGCGGAGCACGCGGGCGGGGCGCGGATCTTCCTCAAGCGCGAGGATCTGAACCACACCGGTTCGCACAAGATCAACAATGTGCTGGGCCAGGCCCTGCTCACCAAGCGCATGGGCAAGCGCCGCGTCATCGCCGAGACCGGGGCCGGATCGCACGGTGTCGCCACCGCCACCGTCTGCGCGCTGTTCGGGCTCGAATGCGTCATCTACATGGGCGAAGTCGACACCCAGCGGCAGGCGCTCAATGTGGCGCGCATGAAAATGCTTGGTGCGGAGGTGATTCCGGTGCTGTCCGGGGCGCGAACGCTCAAGGACGCCATCAACGAGACGTTCCGGGACTGGGTCGCCAACGCGGCCACCACGCACTACATTTTCGGGACGGTCGCGGGACCGCATCCCTTTCCCGCCATGATCCGCGATTTCCAGCGCGTCATCGGCGTGGAATCGAAGGCCCAGATCCTCAGGCGGGCAGGGCGATTGCCGGATGCGGCGATCGCCTGCGTCGGCGGCGGATCGAATGCGATCGGGCTCTTCCACCCCTTCCTCGACGATGCCGGGGTGCGCCTGATCGGTTGCGAGGCGGCCGGTCACGGTATCGAGACCGGTGAGCACGCGGCCACCCTGTCGGCGGGTGAACCCGGCATCCTGCACGGTTCGCGCTCGTACGTGCTCCAGGACGACGAGGGTCAGATCACCGAACCCTGTTCCATCTCAGCGGGTCTGGACTATCCGGGCATCGGACCGGAACACGCGCATCTGCACGATATCGGCCGCGCGGAATACCTTCCCATCACCGATGACGCCGCCATGCAGGCATTTCGGCTGCTGTCCGCCACCGAGGGCATCATCCCCGCCATCGAGAGCGCGCACGCGCTCGCGGGTGCGCTCGAGGTCGGCCGCGCACTCGGCCCGGACGGATTGATCCTGGTCAACCTCTCCGGTCGCGGCGATAAGGATATGGATACCGCCACCAAGTATTTCGCACAGTCGGAGGATGCCAAGTGAGCGGGAACACGCAACTGCTGAGCGATACGCTCGCCCGCGCCGCCCGGGAGAACCGGGCCGCGCTCATCGGATATCTGCCCGCCGGGTTTCCGACCGTCGACGGCGGTATCGCCGCGATCAAGGCGGTGCTGGACAGCGGGGCCGATGTGATGGAAATCGGCCTGCCGCACAGTGATCCGGTCATCGACGGTCCCGTCATCCAGGCGGCCGACGATATCGCGCTGCGCGGCGGCGTCCGCATCAAGGATGTACTGCGCACCGTGCGCGAGGCATTCGAGGCGACCGGGAAACCGGTGCTGGTGATGAGTTACTGGAATCCCATCCAGCGCTACGGGATCGAGCGTTTCACCACCGAACTCGCCGCGGCGGGCGGCGCGGGCGCGATCCTGCCCGATCTGCCGGTGCAGGAGTCCGCGGTGTGGCGCGAGCATGCCGAGCGGCAGGGTCTGGCAACGGTTTTCGTGGTCGCGCCGAGCAGCCGCAATGATCGGCTCGCCGAAATCACCGCGGCCGGATCGGGTTTCGTCTACGCCTCGGCGCTGATGGGCGTCACCGGTACCCGGCAGTCCGTCGGCACGGCGGCGAACACCCTGGTGCGGCGCACCAAGGCCACCACCGAACTGCCGGTCTGCGTCGGCATCGGCATCTCCACACCCGCCCAGGCGGCCGATGTCGCGACCTTCGCCGATGGTGTGATCGTCGGTACCGCGCTGGTCAAGACGCTGCTCGACGCGGCCGATCTGGATACCGGAATCACCGCCGCCCGGGAACTCACCGCCGCGCTCGCGGAAGGGGTGCGCAGACGCTGACGGCTCAGTGCGCGCCCAGGAAGGGAGCCACCGCGGTCCACCAGCCGTACACCGTGTCCACGAGCAGTCCGACGGCCAGGCCGGAGAGCACCGACAGGATATTGGGGTCCATGCTCTCCAGCCTAGTCCGAGGCTGCGCACGGTCCAGTCTGGCCTTCGTGCGGCAACACTCGGGGCCTTCGTGCGGCACAGTCCGAGCTTGTTTCGGACACTCGGTGCTTCGTGCGGCACGGTGCGGCGAACTCTGGTTGTATGCCCCGCATGGCATTGCATATGAGCCCGGACGGAGACTGGCACATCGGCGACAACCCACTCGATTTGGATGCGTTTCTGCACGAAATCGGCGCGGAAGGCTATGCGATCCACGAGACCAGACACTCGCTCTGCGTTAACTGCGGGTCCACTGTTTTCGGCGTATCGGGCGATCCCGACCAGGGTGCCATTCGCCGCGATTGCCGCGGTTGCGGCGCAGGGCATTTCGTCGCCGGATGCGATGATGATTGGTCCGACGACCATACCGATGCGGTGGTATGCGTATGCGGCGAAAAGGATTTCAATATCGCCGTCGGCTATTCGCTGTACGCCGAGCGCACCGGAATTCGCGCGCTGACCACCGCCGAGCGCTGTCTGTCCTGCGGGCGCATCGAATCGTTCACCGGCTGGATGGTGCGGGGAGGCGCACTGCATCTGCTCGATCTGGCCTGAGCCCGAACACGAAACCGGTTGCGGTGGCGGCGGAACGAACGCCACCGCACCCCCCGGTCGGCGCGCGAACGCCCAGATAAGCGATGGACAGTCGGCGACCGGGTGTGTAACGTACCGCGGGCCGTGACTTCGACCGAGGAGGTGAGACCCATGAACGCTGTATCCGTATGGGTGCTCCCGCTCGGTTCACGGTTGAGCGATTGACATAGGTGTCGCTGGGAGTGCCTCGAACGCAAGGCATTTCGAAAGGCACCATCATGAACATCATCTCCGAGACATCGTCCAACGGTGTCGTCGAACGCGGTTTCGTCCTCGACGAGGTCACCGGCGTTCTCTTCTCCCCCGAATCCGGTTCCACGGGCGCACCGCTGATCCTGAGCGGTCATTCCGGCGGCGTGCACAAGCGCGCACCGGGACTCGTGGCCAATGCCCACCACCTGGTGACCGAGCTCGGCTATTCGGTCGCCGCGATCGACGCACCCGGGCACGGCGACCGGCCGCGCACTGAGCGGGATCAGCAGTGGGTCGCGCAAATGCAGGCGGCGCGGGCGGCGGGCGAATCCCTCGCACCCGTCATCACCGAGTTCAACCTGTCCCTGGCCGAGCGGGCCGTTCCGGAGTGGCAGGCCACCATCGACGCCCTGCAACAGCTGCCCGAGATCGGGCCGGACGCGCCGATCGGGTTCGGCGGCATGACCCTCGGCGTGGTCACCGGCCTGTTGCTGGTCGCGGCCGAACCGCGGATCACCGCGGCGTCATTCGGTCCGGTGTTCGTCTTCGACGAGTTGCTGGACGCGGCCAAACGAATCACCGTCCCGGTCGAATTCCTGATCGCCTGGGACGATGAGGAGATCGATCCGCGGCCGGGCCTGGCGCTGTTCGACGCCTGCGGCTCCCTCGACAAGTCGGTGCACGTCTATCCGGGCAGGCATAACCGGATGCGCGGCGTCCCAGCCGACAGCCGGAGCCGCTTCTTCGCCCGGCATCTGAATGGAACCGCTGTCTGACCGAGGCTGTCCCGGGCGTTCGGTACATGCCGGACGCCCGGGATCGGTTCCGATGAATCACACCGCACCGAACCGTCCTACCCTGCGACAGATCGTTTCGAATCGAGCGAAGGAATCACACATGCTCATCGTCGCGGGACACCTCATCGTCGACCCCCAGGACCGTCGGTCGTATCTCGCCGAGTGCGCCGAGGTCGTAGAATCGGCACGCAACGCACCCGGCAATCTGGACTTCTCGCTCACCGCGGATCTGCTCGATCCCGCGCGCGTCAACATCTTCGAACGCTGGGAGTCCCAGCAGGCGGTCAATGACTTCCGGGGCAGCGGTCCGACGGATTCGCAAGCGGCGATGATCCGGTCCGCGCAGGTAGCCGAGTATGACATCGCGCAAGTGCGCTCGCTGACCTGATTGTGCGTGAGCCCTCAATTTGCGGGGATCGCAAGTGAAAGTATCGCTGGGATAACGGAATAGGTATGTTGTGGGCTACGGTCGGGCGTGTTGCGCGAGTGCGCCCGACCCCGGTGTAGCCGACAGGATTGACGAAACCCCATATGGCCGTGATGTTTCTCTGGATAGTTGTTCCCCTACTTGTGGTTGCGGTGGCGGCGGCCGGTTATACGGCGCTGCGACTGCGGGCGGAGCGGGCGCGGGCCGACGCGCTGACCGCTCAGGTGCGCGGCTGGGAGCAGTTGCTCGAACAGCTTGTGCGCAAGACGCTTCCGTCGGTCACCGAATCGATTCGGCGACCCGGAATGCCGGTCACCGGGACCGATATCCCGGTCGGACTGGAGCAGTCGAGTATCGCTCCGCTGGTGTGGCAGACCGTCGAATACTATGCCGAGGATTTGCGGCTGCTCTGGTCCGAGGCTGCCGAACAGGGCAGGCGCGAGGTGGAGACGCAGGCCCGGCAGGCGATCGCCAAGGCGGAGCAGACCGTGCGCGATGAGGCGCAGGCCGTGCGCGATGCCGCCCAGGGCGCGTCCCGCGATGTCACCGGCGCGGCCGTGCGCTCGTTCGGCACCTCGGTGGTGAGCCTCGGCGCGGACGTCGGCAAGGTGGTGAGCGCCGCGCTGCGCGAGCATCGCGATGACGCGGTGTACGAGACGCTGATCCGCATCGATCACAGTGTGCAGCAGATGATCCGGCAGGCGCAGTCCTACGTGATCGTCAGCGGCGGGTTGCCCGGACGCCGCTGGCCGCAGCAGGCGGTCACCGATGTGGTGGGCGGCGCGATCGGCCGTGTTCGCGATTATCTGCGCGTTCGCTCCACCCAGGCCGACCGCGTGGTGGTGAGCCGCGTCGTGGAGCCACTGGTGCATACGGTGGCGACGCTGCTGGACAACGCGTTGCGCTACTCGCCGCCAACCTCGTTCGTGGACATCAGTTTTCAGGAAGGCCACCACGGTGTGACCATTCTGATCGATGATGCCGGGGTGCGGATGAATCCCGAACAGCTCGAGGATGCCCGGCAGGTGCTGGCGGGTGAGCGCGCCATCGACATTCTCGAACTCGGTCCCGCGCCCAAGATCGGCTTCCCGTCCATCGCGGCGCTGGTGCGCCGCTACGGATTCAGCGTGTACGTCGACGGGCCGAACGCCTACGGCGGCGTGCGCGCCATGGTCTTCATTCCCGAATCACTCTTGGTCGCACCGCAGGATGTGCGGGAGCAGCCCGCGCTTGCAGCGCCTGTGGTCGCACCCGTGCAGGAGCGCAGTGTGGCAGAAGAGGAAGAAATCGCCGCGGCGCTGACCGCGAGCGGACTAACGAAACGTCGGCGGCGCACCGTGGTTCAGCCCAGCGCACCGACTTCGGCGCCCATGCCCGCATTGCAGGCGGCGCCCAATCTCCAATCCGCACCGGCGCTCGCCCCCGCGCCGACGCTCCAACTCGCTCGACCCGATATCGCGGTGGCGTGGTACAGCGGTTCGGTGAGCGGCCGTACCGCCGCGGCCGAAGTCGATCAGACCGAAGGGAACAACTCGTGAATTCACCGACAGCGGCCGACTCGCACACCGCGGTCGACAATCCGTCCGACGGCAGCAACCGGCTCGGCTGGATGCTCGCCGATCTCGACATTCCGGGCGTGCGTTTCGCCGTGCTGCTATCGGAGGACGGGCTGCGGATCGCGCATTCGGGCAATATCACCAAGGACAACGCGGAACGTTTCGCCGCCGCCGCCTCGGGATTGCGTTCGCTCGGTAAGGCGCTCGGTGAATTCTGCGGCGGCCCGGGCGATCGCGTACGCCAGAACGTCACCGAATACGACGGCGGGATGATCTTCATTACCGCCGCGGGCGAGGGCGCGGTCATCGGCGTCTCCACCACCCCCGAGGTCGATGTGGCGCTGGTCGCGCACCGGCTCAACGAGCTCGCGGCGCGGGTCGGGCACGAGCTCGGTGCCATACCGCGCGGCGGCGCCCGGCCGTGACCGGGCCGCGGCGGGATCCCGATCTGGTCCGGGCCTATGTGCGCACGGGCGGGCGTTCGCGCGCCTCCCGGCAGCTGGACCTGGTCACCGTGATCGTCGCCGCCGAAACCCCACCGCAGGGCGGCTCGCCCGATGCCCGGCGCATCTACGCGCTGTGCCGGGACGCGTTGTCGCTTGCGGAGATCGCCGCATATCTCGATCTGCCGCCCTCGGTGGTGAAGATCGTCGTGGCCGACCTGCTCGATGGCGGTCACCTGATAACCCGGACGCCCGCACACACCCTGCCGGACGTCAGCCTGCTGGAAGAGGTACTGAATGGGCTCCGCGCCCTTGCGGTCTGAGTTGGCGCCCCCGGGCGTCGACTATCTGGCCCCCACCGTCGTCAAGTCGGTAAAGCTGTTGGTGGCAGGCAACTTCGGCGTCGGTAAGACCACGTTCGTCAGCAGCGTGTCGGAGATCAAGCCGCTGCGCACCGAGGAGACGATCACCGAGGCCAGTGTCGGCGTCGACGATATGGCCGGACTGCGTGAGAAGACGACCACAACGGTCGCAATGGATTTCGGCCGCATCACGCTGAATCCGCAACTGGCGCTGTATCTATTCGGTACGCCGGGTCAGCAGCGGTTCGTCCCGCTGTGGGAAGAACTCGCACTCGGCGCGCTCGGCGCGCTGGTGCTGGTCGATACCCGGCGCATCGAGCAGTCCGATGAGGTGCTGGCCGTGCTCGAACAGCGCGGTGTGCCGTATTCGGTGGCGGTCAATGAATTCGAAGGCGCGCACCGGTATCCGCTGTCGGAGATCCGCGATGCGCTCGACCTCGCCGAGGGCACCCCGCTGACCGCCCTGGACGCACGCGATCGGCGTACGTGCGTGCAGTCGCTCATCACCCTCGTCGAGTACCTGTTCCAATCTCGTCAGGAGTCACGACTTTGACCACTTCGACCGGGCCCACCGTCCTAGTCGACGGCACGCAATTCCCGCTCTACGCAGAGGAATTCGCGGCCGACCCGCACGGAAACTATCGCGAGATGCGCCGGCGTTACGGCTCGCTGGTGCCGGTGGAACTCGCGCCGGGGGTGTCCGCCACCCTGGTGATCGGCTATCACGACGCGGTGCGGATTCTCAATGATCCGGAGCATTTCCCGGCCGATCCGCGCATCTGGCAGCAGAACATTCCGGCGGACTGCCCGGTCAAGCCGATGATGGAGTGGTATCCGAACGTGCTGCGCAATGCCGGTGAGGCGCATCGCCGGTACCGGCAGGCCAATGTGCACGCCGTGGACGGGGTGGATCTGCACGGGCTGCACGCGATCGTGGAGCGGGAGGCTATTCCGCTGATCAATACGTTCTGCGAGAACGGATCCGCGGAGCTGATCACCCAGTACGCGTTCCCTCTGGTTTTCGCGGGACTGAACGACATGCTGGGCTGCCCGCCGGAGATCGGGCAGCGGGTGGCCGCGGGGATGGCGGCGCTGTTCGACTCGGTCGACGAGAACGCCGAACTCGGAATGCAGACGCTCAGTGGCGCTTTGCTCGAGCTCATCGAGCTCAAGCGGAGTGAGCCCGGCGACGATATGGTGACGCGGCTGCTACAGCATGACGCGGGCCTGGACGACACCGAGATGCTGGCCAACATCATCAGCATCTACGGCGCGGGGCTGGAACCGCAGCAGAATCTGATCATCAACACGCTGCGGCTCATCCTCACCGACGATCGCTTCGCCGGTGACGTGCTGGGTGGAAGTCTTTCCACCCGTGACGCTTTGGACGAGGTGTTGTTCAACGATCCGCCGATGGCGAATTTCGCCATCTCCTACCCGCGGCAGCCCATGCTGGTCGGTGAGACCTGGCTGCCCGCGCATCAGCCGGTGGTGATCAGCCTGGCGGGCTGCAATAACGATCCCGCCATCGGCGGCGGGGAGCGCATCGGCAATCGCTCACATCTGGCGTGGAGCCTGGGACCGCATGCGTGCCCGGCGAAGTCAGTCGCATCACTGGTGGCGCAGGAGGCCATCGACCAACTGCTGGACGCGCTGCCCGAGCTGCGTCTCGCCGTTCCGGTTGATGAATTATCTTGGCGTCCAGGGCCATTCCACCGCGCGCTGGCAGCGCTGCCGGTGGTGTTCCCTGCGTGCCCGCCGTTGAATGTGAAGTAGGAGAGCTGTTTTGACGATCGAACCCTTGGCATTGGACCTGACCGGTGTCGACATTCAAGGTGAGAACGCCCACATTCGTGCACGTGGACCGGTGACCCTGGTCGAGCTCATGGGTGTGCCCGCGTGGTCGGTGACCGACGCGGATGTGTTGAAGCGTTTGCTGGCTGATCCCCGGGTGTCCAAGGATCCGGCGCAGCACTGGGCGGCGTTCGGCAATGGTGAGGTCACCCCCGAATGGCCGCTGTTCCCGTGGGTCGCGGCGACCAATATGTTCACCGCGTACGGCTCGGATCACCGCCGCCTGCGCAAACTGGTGTCCCCCGCGTTCACGCACCGCCGCACCATGGCGCTGCGCCCGCGCATCGAGGAGATCGTCACCACCCTGCTGGACAACCTCGCCGCGACCCCGGCGGGTGAAACCGTCGATCTGCGTGAGGGTTTCGCCTATCCGGTGCCGATTCAGGTGCTCACCGAACTGATGGGCGTCCCCGAGGATCGTGAACCCGCGCTGCGCATCTGCGTGGCGCGCTTCTTCGACACCGAGATCTCCCCCGAGGCGGCCGGTGCCAACTACCTCGAAATGTTCGGTCTCATCGAGGAACTCGTCGCTTTCAAGCGCGATAACCCGGGCGACGATATGACCAGCGTCCTGATCGCCACCCGCGATGAGGACGGTGAGCGTCTCACCGAGAAGGAAATGGTCGACACGCTGATGCTCGTCATCAACGCCGGCCACGAAACCACGGTGAATCTCCTCGACCAGGCCATCGTGGCCCTGCTCACCCACCCCGAACAGCTCGCCGCCGTGCGCGCGGGCGAGGTCACCTGGGACGACGTCATCGAGGAAACCCTGCGCTACGAGGCCCCCGTCGCCCACCTCCCCCTCCGCTACGCGGTCGAGGACATCGAGATCGACGGCATCCGAATCCCCAAGGGCGAAGCGATTCTCGCCTCCTACGCCGCCGCCGGCCGCGACCCCAAAATCCACGGCGAAACCTCCGAATCCTTCGACATCACCCGAGTCAACAAGGACCACCTCTCCTTCGGCCACGGCGTCCACCACTGCATCGGCGCCCCCCTGGCCCGCCTGGAAGCCACCATCGCCCTCCCGGCACTGTTCAACCGCTTCCCCGACCTGACTCTCGCAGACCCCACCACCCTCTCCCCCGTAATCGGCTTCATCTCCAACGGCCACCGCGACCTCCCCGCCCGCCTCACCGCGAACTGATCCCGACCACTCGGGCCCGGCCACTCGCCGGGCCCGAGTTCGATCTTGGTAACTTCATGTCCTCGGCCTCGAATCGGCTGGGACCTGAAGGGGGACGGGTGAATACGGCACAGCGGTACGAGTTCTTCGCCGAGCACGAGGCGCGCGGCCATTCGGAGTGCTACGAACGGTGGTCTCGCGAAATCGCTCATGACGATCAAATTCTCGCGCTGATCGAACAACTGCCCACCGACAAGCGGCAACCGAACCTGATCCTGGGTGCGGCCCGCTATCTGGGCGCCGAGCCGTCGGAGTTCACCGACTTCAAACCGTGGTTGATCCGCCATTGGGCAGCGGTCGCCGAGACTGCGATCGCACGCCGCACCCAGACCAACGAGGCCGGGCGCGCGGCGGTGCTGCTGCCCGCGCTGGCGCGAATTCCGGGGCCGCTGGCCTTGATCGAGGTCGGCGCGTCCGCCGGACTGTGCCTCTACCCCGATCGCTACAGCTACCGATACGACGAACGAGTGGCCATCGACCCGGCGGACGGCATATCCGACGTTGTGCTCACCTGCGCCACCTCGGGCAACCCGCCCCTACCCGCCGAACTCCCGAATGTGGTGTCCCGCAACGGCGTCGACCTGAACCCCCTCGACGTCGAGAACGCCGACGATATGCGCTGGCTGGAATGCCTGGTCTGGCCCGAACAACAGCACCGCCGCGACCGCCTGCGCGCGGCCATCACCATCGCCCGCACGGACCCACCCCACTTGGTCACCGGCAACCTGCTCGACACCATCACCGACCTGGTGGCCCAGGCCCCCTCCGACGCCACCCCCGTCGTCTTCGGCAGCGCGGTCCTCGCCTACCTCGACCCCGCCTCCCGCCTCACCTTCGAAAGAACAATCCGCACCCTCCCCTGCCGCTGGATCACCAACGAGGGCGTCGGCGTACTCGATTCGGTCACGACCCGCCTTCCCCACTCCCCCAGCACAACTCGCGGCTCCTTCGCCCTCAGCCTCGACGGCCACCCCCTGGCATACACGGGCCCACACGGCCAATCCCTGGACTGGATCGCCGCGGGGCACGCGTAGTTCGGTCAGGCGAAGCGCCAGCTTGTTGCGCCGTGGGGGTCGGCCAGGGCTACGCCTACGGCGGTGTGGATGGTGAAGCGGTAGAGGTACCAGGGGGCGGGGCCGGCGCTTTGGGCGCTGTAGGGGGCGTTTACGGTGTCGCCTGCGCGTTCGGCGGGCCAGCCGCCGGTGCGGTAGATGGCGGTTACGGCGTCGAGTTCGGGGATGTCGGTGGTGCGGTGGGCGTGGCCTTCGAAGACGAGGTCTACTTCGGGGAGGCGGAAAGACAGTGTGCAGGCGGGGTTTTGGGTGAGGTTGCGGGATTTGCGGGTGCCGGGGCCGCTGGTGAAGTAGAGGTAGCCGTTGTGGGCTATCGCGCCGATGCCGGCCGAATGCGGGCTGCCGTTGGGGGCGACGGTGGAGAGGAAGGCGGCGGTTTCCATTGCGCCGATGCCTTGTTCGGCGGCCTTGAGCGCGCGGCTCCAGGGGAGTTCGTCGTCGCCGTAGATATTGAGGTTCTTGGCGGTGATCGGGTCCGGCAGCATGGCTCCTCCTCGTATCGGATATTGCCTATGGAGACGGTGCGCCGCGGCGGAATTCATCGCCGCGGATGATCAGGGCACGTGCAGGGTGGCCTGCGCCAGCATCGCGGGACCCATCCAGCGACGCAGGTAGCGGCGCAATTCTTCCTCCGAGCGCGGCGGATGACCGGGCGAGACGAAGAAGGATTGCATTGTGCGGAGCAGGTATTCGACCAGCTCCCGCAGGGATTCGTCGTCGTAGCCATACTGCGACCAGTCGACGTCGAAGCGTTTGATCATGGTCATACCGAAGGCCTGCGCCTCCTCGGAGGTGATGCCCTCCGGATCGGCGGCGGAGTAGGTCGGGGTCAGCAGAATGCCCAGGTGCGGGGTGCGATGCACCTCGGTGAGGGTGTAGACGACCGCATCGGTCATGGCCTCGACCGGATCCTCCTGTCCGCGCACCTGTTCGGTGAGCCGGTCCAGGAACCCCGCCACCGACGCCAGGGCCGAGGCGCGCATGAGCGCTTCCGCGCTCGGGAAGTAGCGATACACGGTCTGCCGGATGACACCGAGCGATTCGGCCACGTCGGCAATGCTGATTTCGCGGCCCGTACGACCGATCAGGTCGACGGCCGCGGCCACGATACGGCTCGCCGCCTCGTCGTCACTCTCCGGCGGACTACCGCCCCACCCGCGCCTTCGTGCCACGAAAACCGACGTTAGCACGTCGTGGTCACCCAATATTTCGATTGAACATACACCTAGACGTCAGAGTGTATGTTTGTATGGTCACCATGACGGATCTGATCGTGCGAAAGATGAATTTCGCCTTCGAGGACTACGACGTGCCCTTCCTCTGGAACGAGGAGAATCCGGCCTTCGCGAGCATGGCCAATGCCGTGTCGTTCCTGGCCATCGGCTTCGAGAAGATGATCGTGCAGATGATCATGCAGACGAAACCGCTGATCACCGATGCCGAAGTCGCCGAGGAGGCGGACGCGTTCATGCGGCAGGAGGGTCAGCATTCGACCGCGCACCGCCAGCATGTGCGCGGTCTGATCCGCAGCCATCCGGGTCTGCAGGAAACCCTCGACGAGGTGATCGGCGAATTCGACCGCCTCACCGCCAGCACCCCGCTGAACTACCGGCTCGCGTACACCGCGGACCTGGAGGCCACCTTCACCTCGGTCTTCAAACTCATGCTCGACAATGAGGCCGCGCTGTTCGCGCCCGGCGACGATCGCGTCGCATCCCTGTTCATCTGGCATTTCGTCGAAGAGGTCGAACACCGCAGTTCGGCGCTGATCATCTTCGATTCCGTCGTGGGCAGCGATCTCTACCGCATGCGCATGGCCCCGTCGATCTTCCGGCATGTGCTCAAAGTGGTCCGGATCGCCTGCGCGGGCTTCAATAAGCATGTGCCCGTGGAGGATCGGAAGGTGGACGCGCTCGCCATGTTCGCGAACTACCGCAGACAGCAGCACCTGCGCCGCCTGCTACCCGGCCTGCACCCGCGCAACAGCGGCCCGATGCTGCGCGCGTTCGACGCGCTGCCGCTCGGCGAGCAACTGGTGGCGTTGAAGGGCATCATTCGCAGTCAGCTGCCCAAACACAATCCCGCGCACGAGAAACTACCCGCGCTCGCGGACGTGTGGTTCCGGCGTTACGAAGCCGGATACGACGTATCCCGCTGGTACACAGCGGATTCGATCGGAGCGAAGTAAATGACCGACCACTGTGCCCCCACCTTCGATCAACTCGCGCACTCGCTCGGCTTCTCCTGCGAGGAAGCGGGCGGCCTGGTCGAATTCCGTAATCCGTTCGGCCTGGAGAACTGGACCCTGACGGTCCTGGAAACCACCGTCATCCTCGGCTCCATCCTGGCGCTGATCTGGGCGGTGATCCGGCTGCGCCGGCACGGCGACCCCACCAATCTGGCGCTCTGGTTCGGCGCGACCGCCTACCTGTTCATCATCGAACCGCCGCTCTACTTCCCCGCCGCCTTCGGCATCGAAGAGCACGTCGATACGATGTTCGCGCACAACGTCTTCACGGTGGATTTCCTATGGGGCCGCCTGCCGCTCTATATCGTCGCCATCTACCCCTTCATGGCGACCGTGGCCTATGAGATCGTGCGCTCACTGGGCGTATTCCGCCGCCACGGCGCGCTTCTGGGCGCGACCTGCGTGGGCTTCGTCCATCACGCCTTCTACGAGATCTTCGATCATCTCGGCCCGCAATTGCGCTGGTGGGAATGGTCGACCGGCAATTCGCTGAATCAGCCGTTCTTCGATTCGGTCCCGCTTCCCAGCGTGGTGGTGTTCGCCGCCCTGTGGCCGATGTCGCTGGCGTTCTGCGTCTACTGGTTCGTCGGCCGCAAGGTCGACGCGGGCACCCGCTTCACCGGCCCCCAATTGGTAGGCCGCACAGTCGGAATCGGCCTGCTGGCCTCCCTCGGGACCTTCATCCTCCCGCTCCCCGCCACCGTCTTCGGCGCGGGCAGCACCACCGTGCGCGGCACCCTCTACGCCGCCGAACTGATCGTGCTGTCCCTGGTCGCCATCCCGATCCTGTTCCGCAGCTGGCAAAGTCAACGCCAGTCGACCGAAATCCCGCATTACACAAACGCTTTCGTCCGCGTCTACAGCCCCCTCTACCTGCTGGTGATGGCCATTCTCTGGATCACCGCACTCCCCGATCTCCGCGACGCCACCAACGGCCTGACCGCGAACGGCGATCCGATCGGCAACCCCTGGTACACGCTGGCCTGCTTCGTCATCGCAATCCTCTGCGTAGCAGCCATATTCACCACGGCATCGCCCGGGCACCGGTCGGCGCAGCCGGAAATCAGCGATGGAAGTCAGCGCTCGACAGAGCGTGCAGCGACCACCACAGAAGCGGCACCGTAGCGATTACGACAAGCAGCGTGGCGCGGATGACCAGGAGGGCACGATTCAGGACGACGGCTTCGACCACCAGGGTGGCGAGAACAATGGCCGTGACGCCGGTGGCCACCCAGACCGCGTCGGGCTGATGCGTGAATCTGCCCAGGGTCCAGCCGAAGAGCAGCAATAGCGGCACCGTGAAGATCAGCCAGCCGAAGGCGAATCGGAGCAGGCGTCCGCCGTGCGCCGGGCGGTCGGTCTCGGGTACACCGTCGACCAGTTCGTCCGGCACCGTGCGGGCTCGGGACAATTGCACGACGGCATGACCGATACCGGCCAGCAGGCAGGACACCAGCAGGGTGCGATAACAGGCCGCGAGATAACCGGAGGACTCCCGGGGATAGCGCCACGCCCACAGCGCCGGGAGCCATCCGGCGGCGAACATCAACGCCAGGGCCGGAATCGTTTCGGGCCGCACGGATAGCCGCTGCCGCAGATAACCCGGCGGCAGGGCACGGCGCGTGCGGCCGAACAGCAGATAGATCTTGGACAGCGATACGATGCCGATGATCAGGGTGAGCCAGCGCCAGCGTGCGGCATCGGTGAACATCGAGACGACCGCGAGCGGCAGGCTGGTAACCCAGATCGCGGTCGCCGCCCTGCCGACCGCCATCCACATGGCATCGGCCGCGACCAGACGCGGATCCGGGACGAACTCGTGTTCCGAATCCTCCTGCGCCGCAAAATATTCCGCGACCGCCTCGCCCTCGGGCACGGGCCATTCGCCGGTGTGTCTCGAACCCGGGCACAGCAGCGGGCTGTCGTCGGTGTCGTAGTCGTAGTCCGGATCGACCAGGCCGCGCCACCGCATGGCCGACATGCGGGCGGTGATGGCCAGCCCGTGCCAGGGCTCATCGCAATGGGGGTTCGGGCAGTCCGGATAGGTCGGATCGTCGAAGTCGTAACCGGTTTCGGGTTCGCCATCGCGCATGCTGTCCTCGACGAGCGCGTCGATCTCGTCGAGTAGCCGCAGCACCGGATCGACGGGTGCGGCGTCCTCGGCGTCGAACGGGTTCACGGCGGGATTCGGCCGGGGCGCACCGGCATCCTCGGCACGGCGTCCGATCGGGCGCACCCGCTGTTCATCCCCGGCAATACTCACCCGCCGATAGTAGGGCGGGCCCCCGACACCCGTCATCGAAAAATACCGCGAACCAACGGGATACGTCAGTGCGCGTTGAGGGCGTCCAGAATCATGGGGCGGGCGTTCGCCAGCGCCTGTTGCCAGTACGGCCAGGTGTGCGTGCCATTGCCGAGTTCGATGCGCGCGGGAATCCCCAAGGCTCCCAGCCGATCCCGGAACATCTGATTCGCGATCAAGGTCATCGCTTCCAGACCCATGGCATTGAGGGTATTGCCCAGCCCGAACGGCAGATCGGCCAATCCGGGCAGCGCATTGCCGGACCAGATGTACATCGGCAGCCCGCGCAGCAATTCGGCCTGATCGGTGGCGTCATTGCGCACCCACGCGGGATCCGAAGCCGGACCCCACATATCGTCCACATTGAAGTTGCCCTCATCGCGCATGGCGGCGCGCATGGCCTCATTCCACATCGGGAACGTCGGGTGCACATAGCCGGAGAAGGATCCGGCGAAGCGGAATTGATCGCGATGATGCGCGGCCAGCGTCAGCGCCGCATTACCGCCCATGGACGCGCCGACGATCGCGTTATTGGTGCGCGAGACACCGTAGCCCGCCAGATACGCGGGCAGATCCTTGGTCAGGAAGGTTTCCCACTTGTACTTCGTCGCTTGCTGATTGGTGCTGCTGGGCCGATACCAGTCCGTATAGAAGCTGGAGTGCCCGCCCACCGGGAACACCAAAGTCACATTGTCCCCGACGAATTGGCGCAGCGCGTCGGTATCACTGGTCCATTGACTGTGATCCCCCGGTGCGCGCAACCCGTCCAGCAGATACAGCGCCGAACTCCCGCCCCGCGCCGCCCACTGCACCTGAACCTTGATCTTCCCCATCGCGGACGGTACCCAGAGCTCCTGGTAACCGCCTGCGGGAGAACGCAATACCGGACCGTGTACCGGTGCGGCAGCGGAGACCCCCGTACCCGCCGCACCCAGTAGCGCCGCCGCCACCGCGATAATGCCGACTTCACGCAGTCGACCGCCCCATTGATTTCGAGTTCGTTTTGCCGTCACCACTCGTATACCTCCCACCTGCCTATCGTAAGTTACCCGAACTACCGCGAATTCCGCTGTGTCTCAAGCGAAATTGCAGCTCATCGGGTGTCGCCGGTGGGCGCGGGACGCATATCGGGAGGATTGGCCACACCCGGGGCGGTGCGAGCCGCCCCGGGTGGTCCGGTTACGGAAGCAGCAACCTCCCGAGGAGGTCGTTGACCGCTGCGACCAGGTCACCGATGAAATGCGGGATCATGCCTTTCCTCCTTCGCGAAAGATACTTATAGATCAACTAGATTCGCCCTTCCCTGCGAACCGGAATCCGGATCGAAGGGTGTGCTGATCATTTATTCGTTGCCGGGAGCGGGAAGGATGGCGACCGGTACGAAATCAGCAGGCCGTAGAGCAGCACGGCGAAATAGACCAGGATGTGGGAGTTCTCCAGGATGGCCTCGCTGTGCCAGGGTTTCGGTAGCAGGAAGATTCCCACCGATACATAGTTCTCGCCCCAGTGATACGCCCACGCGCCGGTCGCGACGAACAGCGCTGCGGCGGCGATCCACCAGCGGGAGTTCGATTGCGCGCGATGGACGAGATGGACCAGCAGCGGGACGAACCACACCCAGTGGTGGCCCCAGGCGTACGGGGATACCGCGCAGGCCGTCATACCCGCGATGGTCACCACCAGCAGGCGTTCGCCGCGGCGCTGCAGGGCCACGGTGAGCGCGAGGCTCGCGAAGGTCACCAGTACGACGACCGCGAACCAGAGCCAGATCGGCGCGGAACCGCCGGTCCAGTGGGCGAGCATGCCGCGCAGTGATTGATTGGCCGGGTTGGTGTCGGGTGCGATGCGTTCGGACTGGAAGAAGGTCTCGAACCAGTAGCGATGCGAATCGGCGGGCAGAATGAGCCAGGCCAGTGCGATCGAACCGAGGAATCCGGCCACGACGGTTGCCGCCGAACGCCATTGGCGCAGTGCGAGGTACTGCACAGTGAAATACGCGGGGACGAGTTTGATGCCCGCCGCGATACCGGCTCCGATACCGCGCAGGCGGCTGTCATCCGCGCGCGCGAAATCCCAGAGCACCAACAGCATCAGCACCAGATTGATCTGGCCGTAGAAGAGCGTGGTGCGCACCGGTTCCAGGAACAGGCAGGTAATCGCAAGCAGCGCACTGATTCCCGCCAGCCGGGCGTTCAGGCGATATCCCAGGATGCGCCAGCTCAGCAGCACGCAGCAATACAGCACGACGACATTCACCAGCAGCGATGAGTATGTGACCCAGCTCCAGGGCAGCACGACGATCGGCAGGAAGACCAGTGCCGAGAACGGTGTGTACGTGTAGAGCAGCCCGAAAAACGTTGGCTCCGTGTACAGCGGACGCCCGTGCAGCACCCGGTCCGCGCCGTCGCGGTACACGTGCGCGTCCAACCCGCCCGCGAGGATGCCGCCGGATTCGTGCATCCAGGGGTCGACCGTGGCCAAGACCAGCGTCAATGCGATCACCGCACCGAGGGATAGTGCGAAAACCGTTGCACCCGAACATCTGAACTCGCGTAGCCCCTCTTTCAACACAGGTCTTTACCTTACGTAAAGATCTAGCCGTGTCATGACCCGGAAAGCTGGGTTTCGCCGTGGGGTTGCTCACCCCGAACCCCGCGCTGTGATGTTTCGGATGCGATCAGCGGGTAGTCCAACCAATGGCGCACTTCGCGCCATCACCCAATGTCGATGCGAAGGACCAGAATCCATGAGCACACGCGACACCACCACCCTGCTGACGCAACTGCGCACCGTGCGCGATCTGACCCATACCGAAATCCAGATCGCCGAAACCCGTACCGCGCAGGCTCGCACGGAGGCCGTGCGCCGCGAGCTGTCCGAGAACGCGGACAACGCCCGCGCCCGCGCGGAGGCCGTCGAGGCCGCCATTCGCGAACTGGGCGGCGTACCGCAGCTGATCGGCCCCTTCCTCGGACGGGCCGCCGCGACCTTCAAAACCGTTGGCGAGCAGGCACAGTCGTTCGACGAGGCACTGCTGAACGACCTCGCCCTCGAACACCGGCTGCTCGACCGAGCCCGCTATATCAAGGCTCTGGCCACCGATGCCCAGCGCGCGGATCTGGTCACCCTGGCCGACCGCCTGATCAGCGCGCACACCGCGACCGTGCAGTGGCTCACCACCGTGCTGGCCGAGGACGCCCTCGGCGGCCCGGCCGCCCTGCGCCGCACCCCCTTCCAGGCCGCCACCGGCACCGCGGTACGCCTGGCCAACCTCCCGATCACCTGGTCCACCCAGGGCATAGACCGCCTGCTCGACCTCTTCCGCTCGGCCGGCCCGGCCCTGGAGGAAGCCCTCGACCGTGGCGCCCACGCGAGCCAGGTAGCGGCCAAAACCCTGGGCGCCTCCCGTGACTCGGCCCTGGCCACCGCCGAGCGAGTCACCCGCCGCGAGGGCGTCGACAGCGCCGCCGACACCCTCCACTCCCTGCGCACCACCACCGGCGTCCTGGAATCCGACGAGCTCCCCGTAGACAACTACGACAACCTCAACGTCAACCAGGCCGTAAGCGCAATCAAATCCCTCACCCGCCCCGCCGATATCCGCGCGGTCCTCGCCTATGAGGAAGCCCACAAAAACCGCACCAACGTAGTCTCAGCAGCCGAAACCCGTTTCGCCGCAATAGCCCAGGACATAACGGGCCTCAACTGATAGTCATTTCAGCCGATAACGTGGTGGTGCGTCGTGGGACGCACCACCACCAGCCCCGCAGTGACCGAACAGGAATTTCACGGGTGACCGAGCCTCCGACTCGACAGCCGCGGTACACGAGAAAGACGGGTCGCGCAGCGGCCGCCCTTTCAGCTGTACTACTGGCCGCCGCCTGCGCAGATAACAGTGAGAACCTCCCATCGGGAGCAACGACACCGGTCAGTCCAGATAGTGCGTATGAGAAGCTGGGTTGTCTGCCGGTGCCCGAGGACCTCAGGTGGGAATACGGGTACCTGTATGGCGGTGATGGCCGGCTGAAATCGATGAGCGAGATTCGGGCTATGCCTGCCGATCGAGAACGAGGCGAGAATCCGGTGAGCGATGTCGTTGTGCTCTACGGGTATTTGACTGACCGGTATGGCCATCCCCCGACGTGCGGAGAGCCATATCCGAAGGGGAATTCCGGGCGGCTGAACCTGACCGCGCTGGATCATAAGGCGCTGAGCTGCAGCACAATCCCGGACAATCTTCGAGAGAAGTACGCTCAACTGTTCGATCGCAGTGGGCGGTTGAAGAGCTGGAGTGAGATTCAGGTGACGCCGGCATCCGGCGGCTCGATGGCGGTCAATACCGAGGACATGATTCCATCCCTGCGCAACGAGGTCGAAGCCGTTCTCGGCCATCCGATTTCGTGCCCTTCCTAGTCTCACAGTATCCCAGAGCACCGCTTGCTAGGCTCGTGCTGCCGGGGCGAGAGACGCTGCGACGGAGTTCATTCCGCCACGCTCGTCCGCGTTTCCCGTACCAAGGGCGTCTCCGATTCGAGGAGACGACGGATGAATGACAGCGCGACGACCTGGGGTTCGGGCGATTACCCGCTGATGGCCCGGTATCTCGAACCCGCCGCACTGGCCGCGGTCGAGGCGGCCGGTATCGCACCCGGTGATCGGGTGATCGATGTGGCGACCGGTACGGGGAACGCGGCACTGGCAGCGGCGGCGCGTGGCGGCGCGGTGGTCGGGGTCGATTTCGAACCGGCGCTGCTGCGGGTCGCGCGAGAGCGCGGCGTGAAGGCGGGGGCCGAGATTCGATGGCTTACCGGTGCGGTGGAAGAGCTTCCCGTGCAGGATGATTCGGCCGATGTGGCGCTTTCCGTATTCGGGGTGATGTACGCGGGCGATCATACGGGCGCGGCACGGGAACTCGCACGGGTGACCGCTCCCGGGGGGAGGGTCGCGCTCGCCTCGTGGGTGCCGGGCAGTGTGCTGCCCGATATGGGTCGAGTACTGGGTGAGTTCCTGCCGCCACCGCCCGCGGCGAGCGGGCCGCCCAGCGCGTGGGGTGACGCGGCCGGGCTCGCGACCATCCTCGAACCACACCGGTTGCGAATCACGGCGGTAACGCGTGGGCAGCTCACCCTGCCGTTCTCCGGTGTCGGCGCGGGTGTGGACTTTCTGATTCGCACGGCGGGCCATATCGTGCGCGAGCAGGATCGGCTGACCGCCGCCGGGCGCTGGGAGGATTTGCGATACGCGTTGCGGCTGTTCATCGAGCAGCGGGCGGAACACCGGGGTGATGGGCTCGCCCTGCCACTGGACTATCTGCTCGCCGCCGCGGTGAAGGAGTAGCGGATGGGACGGGACGCCATCCGGCGGCGGTCAGTGCGCTTCGTCAACCCCTCGACATCGAAGCGACGCAAACCGGATGGTCGTTCCGATCTCCGTTATCGACTCTAGGAAGTAGCGGGCGGGCGCGGTATCGGGCATTTGCCCTAGGTGTGTATTTGGTTGCCACCCGTCAAGCCCCCATCTTCACCTGCGTGAATCAAGCTCCACGCAATTTGAAGCGTGATAATTTCACTTGATCGGCGTGATCTCGAATTCGTGCCGGAGGTCCATGAACGCATGGGCATTTCGTAGTGGAAGGGCTCTCATGACAACTTCTCGGGTGCGCGGCGCCAAGCTCGCCGCGACGGCGATCGCCGGACTCGGCGCGGTATTGCTGGCGACCGCCCCGAACGCGGCGGCGGCCGACTACGGCGCCGTGACGCTGGATGGCTCATCGGCGCCGCAGGCCGGGTGCGGTTACACCCTGACCAGTGGAGATATCGTCGGCGGCGGTAGCAGTTCGACCAACAGCATGCCGATCACGTTCTCCGACAACGGCGCCGTCATCGGCACCGGCAAAGTGGGCGGCCTGATCCCCAGCCCGGCGAAGGTCACCTGGACCCCGAAGACCGCCGGCCAGCATGTGCTCACCGCGACCGGCGGCTGGGGCTCCGACTGGATCACGCTGGCACCGCTGACCGTTCAGGTCCGCGCCTCCGCCGCCACCGGCAGCTTCGGCTGCCCGCTGCCCAGCATCTCCGGCTAGCGCGCTACGGCACGAATATCTCGGTCACGGCCGGGATATTCGGCTTATCGGTGCGAAGCGTGAGTCGCACTCGGCCGGAACCGGTTTCGGCGAGGATGATCGCCGGACTCAATCGCTGGCCCGCCGGAATGAAGCGGGTCACCGTACCGGCCTGACCGCTGTCGAGGTTCTGCCAATCCACGACCGCCGTCACATCACAGGCCAGCAATTGCGGCCCCCATTCGCCCACCGGCGAAAACCCCTGTGTCACACGCAACACGACCGCATGCGCGGCCCCCGGAGCCTCGGTGTACTGCCCGAGCGGACCATCGAATCCGGTTCCGCCCGCGGACAACATGCCCGCGCACACACCGTTCCCGAGCGTGAAAACCGGGCTGAGCGTGAAGTCGGTCTTGGCGCAGGTGCGCGGTCCGACATTCGACCAGCCGAGCTGACAGGCATCCCCGGGATCGGCCGTGGCGGGTGCGGCAACGGCTACGCCCGCACCTATGAACGCGGCGGCGACAGCGCCGAACGCGGTGAATCGCATTGTCGTACTCCCCTCATCACGAACTCTCGTTACCAAAGGCAAGCATTGCGATGGTAACGATCGGACGAGCCCGAGTGGGTGGACGACTCGCTAATCAGGACCCGCGGCCCGGTCGGCGAGTGTGCGACGCCATTGATCCACCGCCTGCCGCAGCGCGTCGTTCACCAGGTCGAGAAGTTCGGCGGCGTATTCGAAACGCATTCCGGCGGGGGTGGCCGGGCCGAGTATCTCGGCGGCTCGTTTCGAGGCGTCGGCCACGGCGTGATTGGTCTGCACGGATGTCAGTAGACCGTGCAACCAGACCTGATCATCGATGACATAGCGCTCGCGGCGTGTACCGGCGACTCGCTCGCGCCGGAGCATGGCCTGGGTTTCGAGGTAGGCGACGGCATGGGAGACCGATGCCGGGCTGACGCCCAACCGCCGCACCAGATCGGCGGAGGTGAGCGCACCGGAATCGGCGAATTGCAGGCAGGACAGCACCCTCGCCTCCATACGGGGCAGACCCTGCGACATCAGCAGCTCGGTGAAGGTCTCGGCGATGTCCCGGACCGCGTGCGGGTCGCGGCCGTGCGCGTTGTCCAGTAGTGCCGGAGCGGCGGGACGGGGCTGTTTGCGGCGGCGGGCCCGCTGCCGAGTGTCCTTGTGCGCCTGGGCAGCCCGATAACCATCGGGGCCGCCATTGCGGGTGACCTCGCGCATGATGGTCGACGCCGGGCGGTCCAGTCGACGCCCGATCTCCGCATAGGCGAGCCTGGCCGCCAGTCCGGCGGCGATGCGCTGACGGTCTTCATCGGTGAGTCTGCCTCCGGGCATCGGTGCCGAGCTCCTGTCTGCCGAGTAGGTGCGCCGCTTCAGTATGCGTTCACGTCCATCTCATTGCAAAGACATACCGGCGCACATTTTGCATTCATCACCAGAATCATTGCAATGCAAGCTGATAGAAGCCGACAAAGATATTGAACAAACAGTAAACGCAATGTATTTTGGCGATCGTTCAAGAAATCCCGAACACTGCGTTGAGCCCGGCTTCACGATGGAGGACCACACATGCTGGAGCGGCTCGAACTGGAGGCGTTTCTCACGCTCGCCGAACAACTGCACTTCGGTCGCACCGCCGAACGCCTGCACGTCACCACGAGCCGAATCAGCCAGACCATCCGCAAACTCGAAAGGCGGATCGGCGCGCCACTTTTCGAGCGCAACAGCCGCACGGTCACGCTCACCCCGCTCGGCAGACAGCTGCGCGACGAGCTGCGCCCCGCCTACGACCAGATCTCCGCGAGCATCACCGCCGCCAGCCGGGGCAATAGCGTCGAACGAACCATCACCCTCGGTTTCTCGGGAGCCTGGAGCGGGAATCTGCTGGTGCGCGCGACCGAGCTGTTCCGAATCCGCTACCCGCACACCGCCGTCGACATCGAGGAAATCCAGCTCACCGATCCGCTCGGCCGAATGCGTTCCGGCGCGGTGGATCTCCAGCTCACCGAATTCCCGATCGCCGAACCCGACATCACCACCGGTGCGATCATGTTCGCCGAGCCACGCGGATTGCTTGTCCCGCAGGGGCATTCATTCGCGACGCGGGAATCGGTGGCACTGGAGGACCTCGCGGACACCACACTGGTCACCCTCAATGACGCGCTGATCCCGCGCTACTGGATGGACCACCACTTCCCACGCCGAACCCCGTCCGGCCGCCCGATCCCGCAGGGACCGGCCACCACCTTCTGGCCAGAAGTTCTGGTACACGTGAGCCAGGGCATCGGCGTCAGCACCGTGGCACTGCGCGCCGAACAATTCCACGCCCGCCCCGGCATCGTGTTCGTCCCCTTCCACGATGCGCCGACCATCGACTACGGCCTCATGTGGCCGAGCGCGGGCCGGAACCCACTCGTACCGCCCTTCCTCGAAGTCATCGCCGAAGCCGCACAACACGAGTGAGCGTTGAGCCCGGCTACACCCGGCGTTGCCGACTCGGCGCTTGCCGGGCCCCGCGGCCAATGGCGAAGATTGTGCTGCGGACCGAAAACATATGTCGCGCATCACAGTGAGCGAGTGATGAATTCCGGCGCGAACCGTCGTCCTGACAGGTGAGCGCGCCGGATATCGCCGCTGAAAACCATTCGCCGAGAAGGACATTACGTTGGAAACCATAATTACGCCCGGGGGCGTCGAGCTGGCATACGATCGCGTCGGTGGCGGTGACGCCGGAACGGTGATTCTTATCGGCGGAGCGTTCAGCTACCGGAAATTCCCGAAAATGGTGGAATTGGCCGAGAAATTGGCGCACGACTACGGTCTCACGGTGGTGAACTACGACCGGCGAGGGCGTGGCGACAGCACCGATTCGCCCGGCGAATATCACGTGGGCAATGAGATCGACGATCTCGCCGCGCTGGTCGAGGCGGTCGGCGGCCGGGCCGCGATCTTCGGCTGGTCCTCGGGCGCGGGCCTGGCATTGCAGGCCGCCGCCTCGGGCCGGATTCCGGGCCTCACCAAGGTGATCGCCTTCGAACCGCCCTTCGTCACCGATCGCGAGAACTTCGTGCCACCGGCCAATCTGGCGGTGCGGCTGCATGAGTTGATCGCCGCGGACCGGCGCGCCGAGGTGGTGCGCTACTACATGATCAATGCGATGGGTATGCCCCGCGCGTTCACCGCGATCATGCGCTTCACCCCCTTCTGGAAGAGTCTGCTGGCCACCGCACCCGCCGCCGCGCACGATTGGGCGGTCATGGGTCCGTTCATGCGCGGTGAGGCTTTGCGCCCGGCCGATTGGGCGAATATCGAAATCCCGACCCTGGTTATCTCCGGCGGTAAGAGCGGAGCACTGCTGCGCACCGCCGCACGCGCCATCACCGCGGTACTTCCGAACGCGCGTCATACCGAAATCCCCAAGCTGAGCCACAATCCGAATATCGGACTGCTGACGCCGGTTTCGGGGGAATTCCTGATCAGCGCGGATCAATTGGCGCACTGACGCGCCCGCTTGCTTGATATTTTCGAGAGGATCAATTCCATGCGAATCCGCATTCTGCCGCTGACCGCTCTGGTCGCATTATCGGCAGTGATCGTCAGTGGCTGCGGCAACGACGACACCGCCGATGCGGGCACGTCCACGACCATACCCGCCGCGGCGGCCGATCGCGCATCGGCCGACGGGAAAGGCCACTACGCCCAGATCAACGGCGGCAGCGTCTATTACGAGACGCAGGGATCCGGACGGCCGATGGCGCTGCTGCACGGCGGGCTCGGCACCGCCGAATCCACTTTCGGCCCTTACGTTTCCGAGCTCGCCAAGACCCGCCGGGTGATCTCGGTGGAGTTGCAGGCGCACGGCCACACCCCCGACCGCGATCGGCCGCTGGCCTACGAATCGCTCGCCGACGACGTCTCGGCGCTCATCACCCATCTGAATCTCGGCAAGGCCGATATCGTCGGGTACTCGCTCGGCGGGTCGGTGGCCATGCAGGTGGCCGCGCGCACACCGGAGCTGGTCAGCGGGTTGGTCGTGATCGGCGCACCGTTCCGATCGGACGGCTGGCGGCCCGAAAGTCGCGCCGGCATGGCCGCAATGGATCCCGAAGCCATGCGCGGCACCCCGCTGCACCAGCTGTACACCGGTATCGCCCCGGATCCGAACGGCTGGACCTCCCTGGTCACCAAGACCAGGGAACTCCTCGCCCAGAACTACGACTGGACGGCGCGACTGGCCGAGATCCAGGCCCCCGCCCTGGTCGTGACCGCGGAATCCGATGTGATCTTCCGGGAGCACGCCGCCGATACGGTCACCCGGCTCAATGCCGCGCATCCCAACCTGGCCCGTCTGGAAATAGCTCAGGGCACAACGCATTACGACATCATGTACCGCCCCGACCTGCTCCTGCCGATGCTCGCCACCTTGCCGAAACAGTAGTTAGGTGCCATATTAGTCGGGTGGACACCGATTCGACCGGGATGGCGACCCCCACCCTGGCGCAGGCCCGCTCCCAGCTCCGGCGATACGGACTGGAGCGCGAGGCGGACCCGCAGGCGGTACTCGTCGCGGTACGGCTGCTGGCCACCGGGGCGAGACTGAGCCAGGCCACCGAGATTCATTTCGCCAGATTCGGGCTGTCCACCGGCCGCTATCGGCTACTGGCCCACCTCGAGGACTGCGACGGCGAGCAATCGCCCTCGCAGCTGGCGGCCGCCCTCGGTGTCACCCGGGCCACGGTGACGGGCCTGATAGACACGCTGGAGAAGGAAAAGCTGGTGTGCCGCACGCGATCCGGTGAGGACGGCCGTTCCGTGATGGTCGTCCTCACCGCTCGCGGTGCGAGCAGGCTGCGGGAGATCGCACCCGAACACTTCGCCCGCCTGCAATCCATGGTCGCCACCCTGACCCCGGAGGAGCGCAAGCTCTTCCTCGATCTGCTCGAGCGCATCACCTCCGGTATCGGCGCGCTGGTCGCGGACTGAGGTCCGTCGCCCCGCGCGCTTTTTTGCAGACACATAGTTAGGTTCCTAACGATATGTCCGATAAGCCGCCACCGAAGTTCGTGCTGTGGCGCGAAGTCCTGGTCGCCTATCTCGCACCCGCGCTGTCCGCCGGTATCGGCGGCCTGCTCACCGGACAGCGGGACCTGCTGTACGCGGCGTTCACCTCGATCGCGGGAACTTCTGCCATCGTTGCCGCGCTCATTGGAATGTTGTTGCGAGGCAGCAGATATCGACGACATTCGGGCACACCGAGGGTTCCCGTCGTCGCTGCCGCTGCCGTCGCCGCAGCCGTGCTTGCGGCGGTAATCGCTTGGCTCGCAACGCATTACCTGCCCGGCCTGCCCGACCGCATCCGCATCGACTTCCCCATCGCCGCGGCGCTCGCGGCGACCATCACCACCTGGCGCTGGATCGGCAGCACCCGAAGGGATTCGCAATGATCGTCGTCATGGGCGCGTCGAGCGCAACGGGATCCGCGTTGATACGCGGGCTCGCCGCGCTCGGCAGGCCGAGCCGGGCCCTCACCCGCGACCCCGAACGCCTGCGCACCGAGCTGTCGCCAGCCACACTGCGCTGGACCGAAATCCACCCCGCCGACGCGACGGATCCCGCCACGCTGCGAGCCGCGTTCACCGATGCCCGGCAACTGTTCCTCACCATGACCAACGGTCCGCGCCAGGTCGAACTGGAGAACCGGTGCATCGATATCGCGGCGGCCACCGGTATCGAGCACATCGTCAAACTCTCCGCCCCGGCCGCCGAACCCGGCTCCCCCGTTGCCTTTTCACGCTGGCACCACGCCATCGAAGAGCAGCTGCGGGCGTCCGGAATAGAACACACCATCCTGCGCCCCTACGCATTCATGCAGAAGCTGCTCACCCTGGCCCCCGGCATCGCCGCTCGATCCCTGTTCACCGGAGCCATGGGCACCGCCGCCTGCAACTACATCGACTGCCGCGATATCGCCGATGTGGCCGCAGCCGTCTTCACCCGCCCCGAACTCACCGGCCGCACTTACACACTCACCGGCACCGAGGCGATCACCCACGCGGAACTCGCCACTCGCCTCACCCGGCTACTCGGCCATCCCATCCGCTATCTGGACCTGCCGCCAACCGCGTTCCGCGACAGCCTCATTCGAGAAGCCGGTATGCCACCCTGGCTCGCAGCCCACGTGATGGAAATCCAGCAGCTCGCGGTGACTCGTCCCGAACACCCCACCGACACCGCCACCCGGCTGCTCGGCAGCAGTCCGCGCACCCTGGACGACTTCCTGTGCGAAAACCTCGAACTGTTCCGGCGGCCGTGAGAACCCGAAAACAGACTGGTCGATTGTGTTGCCTGGCAGTGCAGGTACTGTCTGGCAATTATGGGGTACGACGTTAGTTTTCATGCGGTTGATATGCGGATGGCCGAAAGCCGAGTGCTTCCGTATATCGCCGGTTACGGCGACGACCGGGATCTGGATGATCTGATCCGGTTCGGCGTGGAGCAGGCCAAGGTCCGGTTCCGGGCCAACGCCTGGGGGCTGGGAACGATGCAGGCGGTCGGGCACGACAGTGGCTTCGACGCACAGCTGTATGTGTGGGGGCGACCGTATTTCGTCACCGCGCAATCTCCGGAGGATGTCGCGGAGACGGTGCTGCAGTACAACCGGTGCACCCCGGATCAGGTGGATCAGATTGCGATGCACCAGCTCTCGATTCTGGACTCGCGACTGCCGGGCCGGGTGCGGCCGGATACCGAGGGCAGCCTCCCGGCGGATCAGCATCTCGCCGAAGGGATTTCCGGTAAGGTCGTGCTGCTGCGCAATGCGGTGCGGGCGCTGCGTGCCGGGCAGCCGTTCACCAAACCCAATGGCGAACAATCTCATCCGGGCGAAGTCCTCACCGGCAACCTGCAATTCGTACTGGTCGAGTTCCTCGCGAATATCCTGCCGGGCTGGATCCAGCGCGGTAAGGCCTGGCCGACGCTGCTCGAGCGCGAGGCCGAACTGACCGGCTATTCGGGCCTGGTCGACAACTCGGCGCTACTGGGCCTGCTGCGCACGGAATTCCCGGCGCTGGAATGGGAAGCCAACTACACGATTCCGACCAACTACGAGATCGGCGGATTCGTCAGCCCGCCCGCCGTCCAGCTCACCCGGCATTGGCTGGCGCGCAATGCCGAGGAACTGCTCGAGCTGGGCGAGGACGATGACGATCGCGACTTCTATCGCGTCGCGATGCGCAAGACCGATGAGGCGCTGGCCCTGGCCGCGCGGATCGGCGGTGCGTTCGTGGAGGCGGCGGAGATCTACATTCCGATGGAAGGCTCGATGAACTGAGCCGGGCCGGGGCTAGAGGTACGAACAGGCCGAGAAGCTGCCGTCATCGCAGACGACCATCAGGTGGTACTGCAACTGCACCGTCCCGGCCCGCACCGCCTCCGCCAGTGCGGGTCTGGCGCGCAGCGCTTCCGCGAAATCCGGTTCCGCGGCGAGCATTCCGTCGAGGTACGGACGGGAGCCCTGGTGCGTATCGACCTCGTCGAATTCGCGGAGCGCCAGGTACGCGCCGACATCCTCGCCCGCGGGCACATCGAGCACCACATCCATTACCAGCAGACTCGTGGGACCGGTCTGCGCGATGACATCCAGGGTGCGCTCGCGCGTCGGGGGCCAGTCGTCCTCGGCACCGATCACCAGCACCTCCGCGTGCTGGTTCCGGGCATAGGATCCCGCGATCCCCACCCGGAGCCGGTGCGCGCGAGCGCCTTCGGACCGCTGATAGTCGAGCATCTCCTCGTGGATGGCCAGCAATTCCTCCAGACGTTCGGCGGGGAAGCTCGTCATCGTCTCGGCGTCGACGGGATCGTGTTCGAACAGCGGGATCTCGAGCTCGGCGTCGGTTTTCACATCGACGGCGATGGAGACGAGTTCCTGCGGCCATTCCGCCGAACTGACGTACCGGAACGCCTCCACCGCGGCATCCGCGACCTCTTCGAATTCCGCGTAGGCGCCCGGCCATCCGATGATCCGGAACCAGCTGTCCATACCCTTTTTCGGGTCCGGCTCCTGCCATTCGCCATAGCTCCACATATCGACGCTGCCGCGCCGCTTCTTGGGATTGCGCTGTTCGCTGTCGTGCGTCGTCGAGGTCTCGCAGAGCAGGAACTCATCGAACCTGGTGAATCGCATGAACCTGTCGGTCTCGCCGTCGACCAGATTGGCGAAGATCAGGCGGCTGTCCGGCGGCAGCGTGAACAGCGTGTACGTGAGCGCCTCGGCGAACCAGTCCCACATGCGTGTTCGCACCTCGGCGGACTCCGACATCGGACTCGACCCGAGCGATGCGAACGCATCGGCCATCGACATGGTCTCGACGACCTCGTCGCTACCGTCGAAGGAGACCGTGGTGACGGTGAAGTTCATGGCGCTGAAGTCCGTGGCGTCGAACGCCGCCCGATCCCGTGCCTCCCGTAGCTCGTGCTTCCAGAATCGGCTCACTGTGGCCCTCCCCAATCCAACCCATGAAACGAACAAAGCCGCAGGCTCAATGCCTGCGGCTTTGCCAATGCGTGGAGCTAAGGGGATTCGAACCCCTGACCCCCTCACTGCCAGTGAGGTGCGCTACCAGCTGCGCCATAGCCCCGTTGCCCCGATTGCCCGGGGCGACTGGAAGAAGTTATCGGAGACCGGTGCGGAACCGCAAATCGGCTGGTGAACGAGGTGTGGGTGAATACGCGTCGGTGGGGGCTGAGGTTTTGCTGAATGTTTTGCGGGACAGCGGAATATGGGGAGGTGCCGGGGTGGGCGCGCGCGTAGACTCGGCGGGGATTCGAGTTGTCCTAGGTGGGCCGAGGGAGCGCGGTTCATCGGGCTTGGAGGGATCGCACGCGGTTGAGGCTGATCAATGGCCGGTATGAGCTTCGGGAACTCGTCGGCAGAGGGGGTATGGCCGAGGTCTGGGATGCTTGGGACCGGCAGCTGCGACGGCGAGTTGCGGTGAAGGTGCTCGACTCGGGCAGTTTGATGCCGCTGGAGCGCGATGAGCGGGTCCAGCAGGAGCGGTTCGAACGCGAGGCCCGGATCGCGGCCCAGATGAACAGCGTGAACATCGTAATGGTGCATGACGCGGGGGTGTTCGTCGAAAACGGCCGCAGATTCCCGTTTCTGGTGATGGAGTTCATCGCCGGGGAGAATCTGCGCCAGCATCTGCGGTACCGGGAGAACTGGGCGCTGCCGAGCCTGCTCCGAATTCTCACCGATGCGCTTGGCGGGCTGGTGTACGCGCACTCCAAACAGGTGGTGCACCGCGATATCAAACCCGAGAACATCATGATCTGCCGGGACGGGAGCGCCAAGCTCGCCGATTTCGGGATCGCCATCGAAATGCGGGAGAACGTCCAGCGGCTCACCCAGGTGCACGGGGCGCTGGGCACCCGGCAGTATTCGGCCCCGGAGTATCTGCACCACGGCCAGATCACCGACCTGAGCGATGTGTACTCGTTCGCGGTGGTGTGCGCCGAGGTGCTCAATCACGCCTACGGTCCGGCCGGGACGCCGGATGAGATCAAAGTCGTACTGGAGCAGTCGCTTTCGCTGGATCCGACGCAGCGGCACCAATCCGCGGCGGAATTCCAGCATTACTTCCGCGAGGCGATCGAACGGTCGCGGCAAGCCAGCCGAGCGCCCCGGCCCGCGGTTCCGGATCAACCACACCTGACATCGGTGCTCACCCCGGGTCCGCCGCGTGAGACCGAATCCGAACCGCCCGACCCGCTGGTCTATTCGTCCACCTGGAGCTACCTGACGGCCCCGGTGCTGGCGTCCAGGCAGAAGCTCTTGGCCGGATTGTCCAGGGACGACTACCGTTTCGTGGCCGCCCTGCTGGCCACCACCGCGGTCATCGGAATCATGCTGGGCGGCTTGGCTTTCACGCTGCTCACCTGGGTGATCGTCGAAATCGGAAAGCTCTTCTAAAGGTGATGCGGTGAGATATCGACAGGCGGGCATGGCATGGCAGCGTTACCTCTACCCGGGTTCGCGTGCCTCGCACTGGCTTTGGATAGGCGTCCGGGTGGGCGTGGCGTTCTTCGTGCTGACCATCGTGGTCATGACCTTCGCGGTGCTCTCGTGAGGTGCACACGGTGAGAACCGTCTGCCTGAACTGCCTCACCGAATTCCGCTACGACCGTGAGCGCAACCGCTGGTACACGGTCATCCGCCAGCGCAACGGCGGCTATGCCAAACAGATCGAAACCTACTTCGACAAGCTGAATCTGCGCTGCCCCAAGGGTTGTGAACTCGATCCGGTCACCCTGGATCACCCCACCAAGGTGATCGGCTTCGTCGGTGAGTCGGCCTCGTCCAAGAGCCATCTGATCGTGTCCATGATCCATTCGATGATGAACGATCCACACCTGGCCGGGCGCTTCTCCTTCATCGTCTCCCCCAAATCCGCGAGCCTGTGGACCGCCCTGGAAGCCCGCCTGCTCGATCGCCGCGCCCTGGACGCCACCGGACCGCGCCGCATGGCCATGGACCAGACCCAGCGCACCGACGGCATCGCCATGAACGCGCAGCGGCAATCCCAGGGCCACACCTGGGCCGGGCTGGAACAGCGCAGACCCATTCTGGTGACGGCGTATTCGGTGCACACCGCGAGCGCGGTGAATCTGGCGTTCGTGGACGTGGCCGGGGAGGACATCGCCGACGGTGCGGTCGCCGCGCGGGTGAGCCCGCATCTGGCGGTCGCCGATTTCCTCTGGTTCGTGGTGCCGTCCACGCTGAACAAGCAATACTTGGCCCTCATGCGCGAACAGGCCGATCCCGATGATCAGGAGAGCCTGAGCAATATCGTCGAGCATTCGCAGACCGTGGGGCGCACCACGCTTATGATCGATCAGATCGCCAAACTGTGGCGCGCGGCGAACAGCTATCCGATCCAGTTGCCCATCGAACCGCCGCGATTGCACGTATCGACCATTGTCGCCAAGACCGATCTGCTCTCGCTGCTGGATCTGCCGGAGGCCAATATCGTTGCCCCGCCCGCGAATTGGGCGGACAGCCCGGTCAGCACCAACGGTTCGGGCAATGCCTACGATCCGCCGCGCATCCGGGAGCGCTGCGAGATCACCCGCAATATGGTGCGGCAGCTGTTCCCGGCGGTGGATTCCGCACTGTCCATTCACTTTCCGTGGAATATGTATTTCCCGGTATCGGCGGTGGGCTGCGGTAAGCGCGGCAACGGCACCTATCCGGTCTTCAAACCGTACGGCGCGGCCGATCCGGTGGTGTACATGCTGGAGATGATCGAGGAGCTGCGGGCCTACCGATGACTGGATTTCCACAGCTGGTGTGTGGCTGGGCGCTGGTTAATCTCGAATCCTCCGGCGCCGGAGTGGGTGTGGTGGCGCGGTCCGGGAATTGGCCCGCGGCACTGGGTTTCACGGTGCGCGAACTGGGATCGCTGGCGACCCTGCCCGAGGGCGGTGAGCCGGTGGGGTTCGCGCTGGAGTTCACCGTGACCAGGGGGATCGCCGTCGCCGGATTGAAGACGCCGTCCCAGGTGCGGCCGGGCACCTGCGTCACGCACTTGATCGCGGGCAATCGCGAGCAGCTCGACGGGGCCATGGCGCTGCGGCTCTTCGGATCCGGTGCGTTCCTGCACACCCTGACCGAGTCCGTCTCACCGACCGACAGCTGGCCGGAGGCCGCGGCCGAAGCGGGGAGCGGGCTCGCCGAGGCGGTCGAGAGCGCCCTCGGACAGTCCTGGCTGCCGGTGCTCGTGGGCGCGGTGCTAGCCCACCTCGACGGCCGGGGGCCGACCCTCGCGCTCCGGGTCGAGGATGCGGGCGAGGCGGTGCGCATGCTGTCCGCGCTGTACGGCGTGCTGCCACGGAACACGCTGCGGGAGTTGACATTCACCACCGGCGCCGCGCCCATGGCGGAGTTGCCGAGTATCACCGCGGTGATCGGCCGTACCGCTCCCCCGCCGCCGGATCGGCGGATCATCGACGCCGCCAGCGGTATCGACAATATCGCCGACACCTATCAGCGCCTGGGTCGCGATATCGTCGAGCATCGACTGGCTGGGCTGGCTGTGCCCGCGATGCTGGTGTCGGTCAACGATATTCGGCAGTGGTGCTATCAACAGCAATTGCGCGCCCTGGAACCCGCGCTGCTCGATGACGCGCAAATGGTGCAGGTGCTCACCGATCCGACCCTGAGCCCGGACTGGTTCACCGATGCCACCGTGGCGCGGCGCGCGATTCATCTCGCGCTCGACAACACCGACGTCACAACGGCTTTGGCGAATCTGCCGGTGCGGAATCAAGTGCGCGAGGTCTTCGAGCAGACGCTCGTCGATCGAGTCATGAGCGAGACCCGCGATCGCGGGCACGCCACCCGGGTCGCCCAGCAGCTCGGCTTCGATCTCAGCGAAGTCCTGGCGGCGGCGGCCTTCCGGCGGCTGGACACCGGAACGCTCAGCGCGAGCGATGCCAAAACCGTCTGGCCGCAACTCGAACGGGACTGGATCACCGGCGATACCGAACAGCGCGCCCTGGTCATCGAACGGCTGCAACGACATCGGGCGCTGCGCGAGTTCACCGTCCGCGCGAAGGACCGCTATCTGGTGTACGAGACGGTGCGCGCCGAGATCGGCGATCCGGCGGTGCACACCGGCAGCAGTCAATTGCTGCGCACCGCCATGTACAGCCAACTCGCGATCGTCGCGCAGCTCATGGTGAATATCTCCTGCACCAGCCGGGATCGCTATGTGCTGGAGCAGATCATGGCGTGTGCGCCGCCGGATCGGCTGCCAGGGCTCATCGCCGAATGCACCCGGTACCCGGCGGTGGACGCCTTCGAACTCATGAAGGCGGTCACCATCGTTCGCGCCGAACCGGCCGAATTGGTGGACGCGCTGAAACCGGCGTGGAGCGCACTGCGCCGCGTCATCGGCCTGCCGCAGGCGCTGGAGGATCTGGCGGTGCTCGATGCGCAGGCGGCGCAACCGCAGGCTCAGGCCGGGCGGAATCGGTTGCGGCCGAATCTCTTCGGGCGCAGCGGCAAAGGGCGCGGCGACTGGACCCGGGCGGAGGTCTCGGCGCTGATCCGGGCGGCGATCGACGACCCGCTGCTGATCGCCGAACACCGGGAAATGCTCAGCGCGGCAATAGAAACCGATAACGAGTTCGTCGCCCGCCGCATGTCCGAACACTCGGACGCCACCGGCGCACCCGCACTGCTGAAGCAGATCCTCATCGTCGCCGGACACGACCGGGTGCCCGCACTGCTCACCCTGTGCGCACAACAGCACGACCTGGAGCCACACGCCCTGTTCCGCGCCATCTGCGATCTGGATCTGGACTCCGCCGCCCTGGTCGAACTGCTCGACGGCGGCTGGCCGCACCTGCGCACCCGCCTGGACCTGCCACACCGCATAGCCAACCTCATCGTGCTGGACGCGACGGCCACACTACCCGCCCGCCTGAAACCGCTCTCCGCCCCGAAGAAGCAGCGCCGCAACAGTTTCTGGCGCTGAGGCGGCTGGCCGGGTGCGGATCCCGGCCAAAAGCACGCCGGGATGACGGGGTCTCACTCCAGGGGTGTTCAGCAGCCGAGGCAGCCGGGCGGGATGATCTCGCACCACCAGGGTTTGGGTGGCGGGATGGGGTCGTCGGGGCTGCCCGCGCCCGAAACCAGCCACTCACCTTGCACACTCACTTCGCGGGGGTCCAGGGCGCGGGTGGCGGGGCCCGCCGCGACGGAGCCGTCGAGGTTGAATTTGCTGCCGTGGCAGGGGCAGTTGACGGTGCCGCCGGAGATATCGTTCACGGCGCAGCCGAGGTGGGTGCAGATCACCGAGAGGCCGATGAAGTTGCCCGGGTTCGGCTGTGTCACAACGGTATTGCCGATGATTACGCCGGAGCCGACGGGGATGTCGGAGGTTCGGGCGAGGGCGTTGTCCGGTGCGCCGGGGTCGGTGATGACCGGGGCGGCCTCCGGGATCGGTGCCTGTTCTTCGGAAGCGGGTGCGACCGGCACGGCCGGAGCGGGACCGGCGATGAGCTGACCGTCCCGCACACTCACCTCGCGAGAGACGAGTGGCCGGGTTGCCGGACCCGCCACTACCGAGCCGTCGAGGGCGAAACGGCTGCCGTGGCACGGACAATTGATCGTTCCGCCGGATAGCGAGTTCACCGCGCACCCCTGATGGGTGCAGACGGTGGAGAAGGCCAGGAAGGTTCCGGCGTTGGGCTGGGTGACGACGGTATCGCCGAGAATCGCGCCCGATCCGACCGGAATGTCCGACACCTGGGCGAGCACGGTGCCGTCGATCGGCGCGGGACCCGGTGCCGGGGGCGGTGGTTCGGTCGTCGGCGGCACGGTGGTGGATGGCGGTGCACCGGAGGTCGTGGTCGGCGGGGATGACATCGACGAACCCGCGGGCGCGGAACTCCGCTGCCCGCCGGTGCACGCGGCCGCGAACACCAGCACGCTCGCCCCCGCCACTATTTCCCGGCGTCTGATCGGATCTGTGGTCATGTCGACCTCGGTTCACTCGGCACGCTTCGCTGGTTCCACGAGGCGACACCGGGATCGGTTCAGTCGAGCACGGTCTGACGTTCAGTCGCGAACAGCCTGAAGTTCAGTCCTGCACAGCCCTCAACAGCCAGGGGCCGGACGGTTCCGGACCCGGCGCGCACGCCGCCGTGGCGCGCTGACCAGCAGTGGAGCGATCGGCCCGGTGTACCCGCTCGCGATCAATTCGACGGTGGCGAGGAACTTTTCGGCGAAGCGCTCGGCGGTCTCCGGATCGAACCGGGCCATCGGATACAGGAACGGCCCATCGATTCCGACCGGTACGCCGGTGTGGTCGTAATGCTCGGTGAGCCCGAATTCCAGATCGTGTTTGGCGCGCACCACCCCGGTCGGCACCTCGGTCACCGACAATCCGCCCGGAATCGATTCCCCGGGCGGGGCGGCGTCATCGCGTTGCAGGATGAGCGTGGCCTGGAAGAGCGGATGGTTCGGATCCTGCGGCAGGCAGCGCAGCAGTCGCGGATTGGAGGTGTCCGGATTCGCGAAGGCGGCCAGGGCGACTCGGCGCACCTGGTCGAGCAGTTCGGTCATATCGGCGGCGCGGTCCAGGCGCACCCGCATGAGCACATCGTCCGCGAGATTGCCGACGATATCGGCGAGCAGCGGATCATCACGACCGGAGACCGCGGTCGCCACGGTGACATCGGGCGATTTCGCGAAGGCCGACACCGCCACCGCGAAGGCGGTCTGCAGCATCATGAAAACGCTCGAACCGCTCTGCCGGGCGCGATGCAGCAGCATGCGGTGGATATCGGCGTCCAGGCGCACCCGCAGCAGCGCACCGGCGGCGTCCCGATATCCGGAACCGGCTCTGTCATAGGGCAATTCGAGCGGGATGGGCCGTCCGACCAGATTGTTCGCCCAGTACCGCAGCTGGGTGCTGGCCCGGCTGGACGGATCGTCGTACGCGCCCAGGTATTCGTGCTTCCACAGCGTGTAGTCGATGTAGTCGACCGGCAGCGGCGGCCACGCGGGAGCCTGTCTGCTTGCGCGCGCCAGATAGGCGGTGACCAGATCCCGCATGAGCGGACCCATGGATTGACCGTCGAGGGAGATGTGGTGCACAACCAGTGCCAGCACCACATCCCGCGCCCCGAGCCGGAACACTCGCGCCCGGATAGGCACCTCGGTGCCGAGGTCGAAGGCGCGACCGCTGAATTCGGCGATGCGCTCGGTGAGTTCGCCCGCGAAACTGTCCACCACGCGCACATCGATCCGCGCCACATCGGCGTCCATGACCACCTGCACGGGTCCGTCCGCGGTCGCCGGATAGCAGGTGCGCAACGGAGCGTGCCGCCGCATGATGTCATCGATGGCGCCCAGCAGTGCGGGGATATTTACCGCCTGACCACGAATCCGAAACGCGCGAGCAACATTCCAGTCAGCGGAGTATCCGGCCGCCGCGGCATGCCACATGCGTTCCTGAGCCGGTGCGAGCGGAATCCGGGGTGTGCGCGGCATCCGCCGCAGCGTCGGCGCGGCATCCACGATGCGCAGGAATTCGGCAGTGTCAGCGGGCTTTTTCCGCTCCACCGGCCCGGTCCAGGCAGCAACGGGTACCGCCATCGTCGCCGTCCTCTCAGCTGCCAGCCGATCCGAAATCACCGCCGCCCAAAGATCCGGCAGCGCTGCGGGACGACAGTGCGGAGAACGTTAGCAAAGCTATGGCAATTCGGGGCACCCAGAAAAGAGACACAGACCACTGCGTGCGAGAGGTTTACGCAAGCCCAAGAAAACCTGGGCGCGGCCCAATGGTCGGACCATCGGGCGCTGAGCCCGGGAGTCCGGGCTCAGCGGAGGAGGTCAGCGACGGGTGACCGTGGTGGGGATGCTGGCGAAGCCGCGGTTGTTCGAGGAGTGGATGCGGCGCAGACCGTCCGGATCGATGTCGTAGTCGGAGACCACGGCGGCGATCTCGGACAGCGCGGTGCGCAATTCCAGCAGCGCGAGATTGGAGCCGAGGCAGTGGTGCCGGCCGCTGCCGAACACCAGCGAGGAGGTGGTGTCGCGGTCCAGATAGAAGGCGTCCGGATCGGAGAAGACCTCCGGATCGCGATTGGCCGCACCGGTGAGCAGCAGTACCCGGCCGCCCGCCGGAATGGTGACGCCGTGCAGCTCGATGTCTGCGGTGGCGGTGCGCAGATTGGTCTGGGTGGACGGATCCCAGCGCATGGACTCGTCGATCCAGTCCTCGATGCGGCCGTCCAGGGCGAGGCGGCGCTGATCCGGATGCAGCCAGCCCGCATGCCAGGTATTGCCGAAGGTCAGCATGGCGGTTTCGATGCCCGCGCCCACCAGCAGAATCAGTACGCCGACAATCTCTTCCGGGGTGAGGCGGTCATCGCCGTCGGCGGCGTCGAGCAGTCCGGACAGCAGATCGTCCTGACGCTCCTTGCTCCGCTCGATGGTGAGTTCGGTGTAGTACCCGACCAGTGCGCCGATGGCCTGCACGGCCTCGGGCCGCAGATCGGTGGACTCCTCATCGGTGTACATGATCTCCATGCCGAGCTTGCGGATCATCTCCCGATCCGCCTGCGGTACCCCGACCAGTTCGGAGATCACATCGGTCGGAAACGGCCCGGCGAAATCGGTCATCAGATCGAAGCTGCCGCGTTCGAGCAGCGGATCGAGCACGTTGCGCGCGATCTCGCGTAGTCGCGGCGCGAGCCCCTGCACCCGATGCGCGGTGAACGCGCGCGCCACCAGCCCGCGCAGCCGGGTGTGCTTGGGCGGATCCATCGCGACGAAGGAGAAGAAATGTTCGGCCTGCGGACCCCAGAAGGCGGGCTCCATCCGGATGCCGTTCACACTGGAGAAGCGTTCGGAATCGCGCAGTGCGGCCAACACGTCGGCATGCCGGGACAGCGCCCAGAAGTCGTCGGTGTCGTTCCGGTAGACGGGAGCCTCGGTACGCAACCTGGCATAGTGGGGGTACGGATCGGCGTGAACTTCGAAGTCGTATGGGCTGTAGCGCGACATGATCAAACACTAATCGAATTGGATTGGGAGCGTTGTGAACTCGGAATCGGCAGCGGAGCGGATCGACACCACCAAACCGCACCCCGCTCGTCGCTACGACTACTGGCTGGGCGGTAAGGACAATTTCCCGGCCGACCGGGAGTCCGCGGACGCCGTCGCCGAGGCCTTCCCCACGGTCCGGCTGGCCGCGGTGGAGAACCGCAACTTCCTGCGCCGGGTGACCCGATACCTGGCCGCGGAGGCCGGGATTCGCCAGTTCCTCGATATCGGCGCGGGCCTGCCCACCGCGGGCAATGTGCACGAGATCGCGCAGGGCATCGCACCCGAATCACGCATCGTCTACGTGGACAACGATCCGATCGTGCTGGTGCACGCGCGCACCCTGCTGAACTCCGCGCCCGAGGGCCGGACCGCGTACCTCGACGCCGATCTCAACGATCCCGAGCGCATCCTGAACCATCCGGATCTGCTCGCCACCCTGGATATGAAGCAGCCGGTGGCACTCATGCTGGTCGCCATCATGCACTTCTTCACCGACGACCGGCATCCGTACGAATTGGTGCGGACGCTCTGCGACGCGCTGCCGCCGGGCAGTCACCTGGTGATGTCGCATGCCACCAACGACTTTCTGGAGCCGGAGGATCTGGCGGCCACCACCGAGGCCAACAAGCGCAGCGGCGTGCCCTTCCAACTGCGCTCCAGCGCCGAGTTCGCGAAGTTCTTCAGCGGATACGAGATGGTGGCGCCGGGTATCACCGCCGTCATGGAGTGGCGGCCCGACGAGTATCGGGCGCAGCCGCGCGCGGAGGCCGTATCGATGCTCGGCGGCGTCGCGCAAATCTCGTAAATCGCGACAAAGCGCCCAATTACAGCCTGCCGGTTTCCTTCAGCACCCGGCGGGCCTGCGCGAATAGCATGCCGACATTCACCGTTTTACGGCAGACCACCACGATAACCACGTCATCGCGGCTCTCGGTGCGAATGAACAGGTGTGTGAGGTTATCGCTGTTGACCAGAATCTCCTGGAAATAGTGCCGCTCCAGGCGAACTCCGCGCCGCTCCTTCCAAATATCCTCGATCATCACCACATTGCGCCCCTGGAACAGATCGAGGGTGGCGGCGGCGAGCAGATCGAGCACTTCCTGCGGATGATTGTCGACGGTCTCCACCGCCAGCAGCATTCCGGTGGTCATATCGATGGCGCCGGCGGCCAGGCATTCCGGAACTTCCGAGCGCAGCACTTTGACCATAATTCCGATGCGGTCCGAGAGGCTGCCCGGTCCGGTCGCGTTCGTGGTACTCATTGCGTCCTTTCTGTTTTCCGCGCGGTGGCGGTCCGTTGATAGGCACGGGTGGCCGGTTGCGGCGGGCGCGGCGGCAACGTGTCATTGATGCCGCTGGCGCCGCGGCGGCGGCGCGGCAGCAGTGATCTGGCCCCGCCGCGCGCGGGTTCGGTCATCGGCAGCTGCACGCGTTCCAGCGGGGCGATAGCGAGCAGATCGGCGTCGAGCATGCGCACCACGTCGACGGTCACCGCGTACAGGCTGCGGCTGAGCTGCATGGCGATATCGCGGCAACTGTGCCGGCCGTTCACCCAGAGCAGGATCTCCCGCCACTGCGCGGCGCTGCCGTGACCGTCCTCGTGGCCGGCGAGCAGTTCACGGCCGGTATCGGTGAGCACCAGGTGATTTCGATGCGGGGAGACGCGGCCGTGCGCGAGGGCGGCCAGCCGCCGCTCGGTCTCGAACAGCAACCAGGCGGTGTCGATGCCGGGCAGCTCGCCCGACTCCGCGGGCGCGTCCTGCCAGCCGCACCCCGACACCCAGCCCGCGGTGATGGCGAAAATCCCGTCCAGGGCCGCCATCTGGGCGACCAGGCGCACATCGGCCGCACCGGTGCTGATACGCCCGGGCCGCGCGAGCAACTGCCGCACCCCGGGAGCGCCGGGCGATTCCACCGTAATGATCTGTCCGGCACGGAAATACAGATCGCCGCCGGGTTCACCGGTGACTCGCAATATTCCGGTGTGCGCGATGGCCGCCGCATTCTCCGATTCGCCGACCAATTCGCGGGCGGACTCCCGGCCGAGCACCGTCAGGCGACCGGACTCGGCGAGAGGACCCGTGGTCATGCTCGAACTCCTGGAAATGGTCGTGCACGAATGGCGAAAAACACACGCCCGGTATGTATTTCGGCGCGCTTTCGGCAGATCGAGTGCGCCGCGTGCTCGATATCCTGACAGCCCAGCTGTTTTGGAGCAACGGAATGCGGGGAATTGGGGACCAAAGTCCCATGGTCAGCTCGTCAAGCCGGGTATGCGCGGGGGTTGCCGGGGAAATAGTTTGCTGAAATGACCTGTCCAGCAACAAATACCGGCCGGTCGAATTCGACCGGCCGGTATTTGTGAACGGTATCAACGATCAGTGATCGCGCTCCACCACGCAATCGGCCAATTCCATCAGATCCCGCGCACCCCGATATCCCGCGATACACGATTTCGCCGCCCGCACCCGGCGGATGGACTCGGCCTGCGCCCAGCGTCTGCCACCGGCGCGGGTGATCAGATCCGCGGCGCGCAGAGCCGCTGCGGCGTCCAGCGGTTCGCCCGAGCGGTACATCTCGGCGAACTCCCGCCCGGCCGCGGTACCGGACTCCAGCGCCACCACGACCGGCAGACTGCGCTTATGCCGCATCAGGTCGTTGCCGACCGGTTTTCCGGTGCGCACCGGATCGCCCCAGATGCCGATCAGATCGTCCACCAGCTGGAAGGCGATGCCCAGTTCCCGCCCGAAGTGGTCCATCGCCTCCACGACATCGGGGCGGGCATCGGCGCACAGTGCGCCCATGGCACAGGCGCAGCCGATCAGCGCACCCGTCTTGTACTGGAGTGTTTCCAGGCATTCATCAAGGGTCACTTCGTCTTTCGACTCCGCCGCACAGTCCCGCTGCTGACCCAGGCACAGTTCGATGACCGCCTGTTCGAGTCGCGCTATTCCGGACAGTCCGGCGATCGGCGCACCGGCGAGGGTCCAGATGGCCAGGCCGTGCATGGCGTCTCCGGCGAGCACCGCGTCGTCGATGCCCCAGACCCGCCAGGCGGTGGGCCGGCCGCGCCGGAGCTCATCACCGTCCATCACATCGTCGTGCAGTAGCGTGAAGTTGTGCACCAATTCCACTGCGGCAGCGGCATGTACGGCCTTTTCGGGTGATCTGTCCGAGTCCCCGCGCCCGCTCGCGGCACGCGCGGCGGCGAGCACCAGCGCGGGCCGCAGGCCCTTACCGCCGGATTCGCCGAGGGTCGGCACCCCGGCGGCATCCCACCAGCCCAGGTGGTAGCCCGCGACCAGCCGCAGTTCGGCGGGCAGGGTGTCCACCGCGGCGCGCAGCAGTGGTCTGGTCAATTGCTGGGCGCGCGAAAGGATTCGGTTCGCGTCACCGCCTTCCACCCAGGGCATTCCATTGCCGTACGCGGGATCTGCCGCTGCCGAGGAACTCATGGCCACCTCCATTGACGCTGGGACTCGTAGTCGCCGAGTCGATCTCGTGGATTTCGAACCGGGGACTACCGGCCCGTGGTCGGCGTGCAGGCGATGGAGGGGCGGCGCTGCGGGCGCGGGAGTTGACGGCGAGCGCGGCGGGACAGCGTCCAGGGCTCCATCGTCAGGCCCCTCTCGCTGGGCGAAGTGCGAATTCGCTGGGCAGATTAAGAAACGAACTTGCGTCAGAACCTTTACCGCTACAACGTGATCCGAGTCACAGATCATGGTAAAGGCCCATTGGCCGTTAGCCAACACTTCGCAATCACCGCCGACCGACCGGTACCGTACGTCCGACTCATCTTCAGGAGGCTCAGCCATGACCGGATCCGCACTCGACCGCGCCGAAATCCTGCGACGCGTAGCCGCACGGGGCCGCATTCGCGTGGTCGTGGCCGGTGGCGGCACGGGCGGGCACACCTACCCTGCGGTATCGGCCGTGCGCGCACTGCGCGATCTGACGGCCGAGGCGGGTGCTACCGCAGAGGTGTTGTGGGTCGGCGTGCCGAACAGCTTGGAACAGCGCGTCTCGGATGAAAACGACATTTCGTTCACGGGCATCAAGGCCGGAAAACTGCGGCGCGATCGCAATCCGCTGAAGATGCTGAACGCGGCCAATGCCAAGGACGCATTGCGGGTTCCGCTCAGCGTGCTCACCGCACAGGCGGTGGTGCGGCGCTTCCGGCCGGACGCGGTGCTGTGCACGGGCGGATACGTCTGCGCTCCCATCGGGCTCGCCGCGGCACTGCGGCGACGGCCCCTGGTGATCCACGAGCAGACCACCGGCATCGGCAAGGCCAACCAGCTACTCGCCCGCGCCGCCGACCGGATCGCGCTCAGCTCCGCGGCGTCGGTGGAACGGCTGCCCGCCAAGGTGCGCGGGCGCGCGGTGGTGACCGGCAATCCGATTCGGCCCGCGCTGACCACCGGTGATGCGAAAGCAGCTGCGCCGGCGCTGAATTGGACCGGATACTCCCCCGAGCTGCCCACCGTGTACGTCACCGGCGGCGCGCAGGGCGCGGTGCAGATCAACGATCTGATCGATGAACTGCTGCCCGAACTGCTCACCATCGCCAATGTGATCCACCAGTGCGGCAAGCTCTCCTACGATCGGGTGCGCGAACGCGCGGCCGCGCTCCCGGCCGACCTGCGCGAGCGCTATCTGGTGCGCGAATTCCTCGGCCCCGAACTCCCCGATGTGCTCGCCCTCGCCGATGTGGTCGTATCCCGTTCCGGCGCGGGCACACTGGCCGAGCTCACCACCCTCGGCAAGCCCTCGGTGCTGATCCCCTACCCGCATTCGGTGGGCGGCGAACAGATCCGCAATGCCCAGATCCTCGCCGACCACAATGCCGCCCGGGCGCTGTCCGGCGCGGACGCCACCGCCGCCAACCTGCGCACCGCCCTGTTCGAACTGCTCACCGAACCCGATTCGCGCACAGCGGTTTCCGCCGCCGCCCGCGCCCAGGGCCATCCGGACGCCGCCGAACAGCTCGCCCTCAACGTCCTGGACCTCGCCACCCGCTGAGCCTTCGTAACCGAAGCGGCACTACAGCTTCCGGGCGATCAGCCGCCTAGGACGGGGTCAGCCGCCGATGACGAGGCAGGTGCTGGTCGCGGTGGCGAGCAGTGTTCCGTCGGCGTCGCGGACGTCGGCTTCGGCGAAGGCGACGCGGCGGCCGGGTTTGGTGACCCAGCCGTGCACGGTGAGCTCACCGGTGTGCGCGTGGATGGGGCGCAGGTAGTTGATTTTGATTTCGATCGAGGTGTAGCCGACGTTCGCGGCGAGGGTGGTGTGCACGGCGCACCCGGCGGCGGTGTCCAGCAGGGTGCAGGCGACGCCGCCGTGGATCATGCCGATCGGGTTGTACATGGATTCGTCCGGCGTGCAGACGAACACGACATCGCCGTTCGCCACCTGAACGGGGCGCATATTCATGAGCCCGGCGATGGGCGCGCCCGGAATCTCGCCGTCCACCATGGCGGTCAGGTACTCCAGGCCGGTGCGACCCGGCGCTGCCTCCAGCGAGACCTTGGGGTCATGCCAGTAGACGGTTTTGCTGCGCACCTCACCCCAGGATTCGGGGCTCGCGGGCGGTTCGGTGGTGATCGTCATGGAAATGACCCTAACACCCTGGGTTCACAATGTGAATGTAGATAGGATGTAGGGCATGGCACGGAACTGTTCGGTCGCGGCCGCACTCGGGATAGTCGGCGAGCAATGGGCGCTGCTCGCGCTGCGCGAGGTCTTCCTGGGCGTGCGCCGCTTCGACGCCATCCAGGAGGCGACCGGCGCACCGCGCGCGGTCCTGATCCGGCGGCTGCGCACGCTGGTGGATGCGGGCGTACTGGAACTGCACGACTATCGCGAACCGGGTTCGCGCACCCGCCAGGAGTACCGGCTCACCGCCGCGGGCCGCGAATTACAGCCGGTGCTGACCGCGCTCATGCAGTGGGGCGATAAGCATTTGGCGGGACCGGGTGGGCCGCCGCTGGCGGTATCGCACTCCGACTGCGGTGCGCCGGTACGCGCCGTGCTGCGCTGCGATGCCGGTCATCAACTCCCCGATACCGGGCGCGGGCTGATCGCCACCCCGGCCGGGCGTCAAGCGGAGTAACCCGATCCGCATCGCGGGCAAATCCGGTTGCGCACAATACCTTCCGGCACCGTTACGCACGAGTGACGTTCGCAACCGACCGATCGCCCCGAAAAACGGGTAATGTCAATGGTGTCAGCAAGTTCTCGGCTATTCCAAGAGTTTGGAGATGCCATGCAAATCCAGGTCTTCGCCGACAAGCACATCGGCGGCAGCGCGGCACTCATCGAGCAGGCGCAGGACACCATCGAATCCATCCTCGACCGCTTCGCGGACAATCTGACCCGCGTAGAAGCCCACGTCACCGACGTGAACGGCCATAAGGGCGGCTCCGAAGACAAGCAGTGCAACCTGGAGGCGCGCCCCAAGGGGCAACCCCCGGTGGCGGTCCGCCATCGCGCCGCCACCGTCGAAGAGGCGTACATCGGCGCCGCGGAAAGCATGGCCCACCTATTGGACAGCCGCTTCGGGCGACTCCACCAGCACAAGGGCGGCGAGACAATCCGCCATATGGCAGCCCGCTGAAATCAGCGAAAGACGCTGAGTACCTGGGTGATTCGCGTACGCGAATCACCCAGGTAGCGCGGGAGGTGAAGGAGAGTGCGTGACGATCGCCGCATCCCCTTACGCCACAACCGATACCCGTCAGCCGGGCCGCACCGGTCAGGGCAGCAGGCCCAGACGGCGGGCGCGCACCACGGCTTCGTGACGGGAATGCGCGCCCAGTTTGGTCATGGCGCTGCGCAAGTAGCTCTTCACCGTTTCCGGGCGGAGTGAAAGCCTCAGCGCCGCTTCCGAATTCGTGCAGCCCAGGGCGATCTGGGCGAGTACGTCCAATTCCCTGGGCGCCAGGGTTATCTCTTGATCCGGATCTGCCACACCGGACACCAGGCGGGCCAGCTTATCGGTGACAGTGCGTAATCGGTTGCGGGCCAAAGTATCCGATACCGACGGCGTGATTCCGCGCAATTCCGCGTGCAGATCCCGAAGCTGTTCGGCGAATGCGGCATCCGAGCCGGGTAGTGCCGTGGCCGCAGCGCGCGCGGTTGCCAACCGCAGCCGCCGGTCCACCTCGTCGCGTATCGCGAGTTCCACGCTCAGCCGTTGTCCGGATCGCACCATGGCATCGGCGACCCGATCCCCTATCGGCCCGGAGTCGCGGTTGGCCACATAGAGCACCGCTCGCGCCTGCCCGCCGACCACCACGGGTACCGCCACCACCGCGCGCAGGCCCTCACCGAGCACCGGGCCGTCGTAGTGGTGGGTGATCGTCGAGGCGGAACGGTAGTCCGCGACCGAACGCGGCCTGCCGGTGGCGATGGCACTGCCGCCCAGACCCGAACTGGGCGCGACCAGCAGGCCGCGCATGCCGTTGGTCCGGGTGCCGACGAATTCACTGAGCACCAGGCCGCCCGCGTGCACGGTGCCGCCGAACACCACGGGGGCCTTGGACAGCGCCGCGATCTGCCGTAATTCGGCGCGTAGCGCGTCGCCGTCATCGGGGCGGAGCAGATCGTCTGTGGCCGGGCTCATGGTTACCCCCGTTCGGGGCTGGTCGGGGTGGCGGTGTGACGTGGATCCTACCGAAGTGAGCATGAGCACGGACCGGCTCCGGCCGGTGAGCTATTCCTCGGGGGCGTGGAGCACGCCGCTACTCGGGGACACCATCGGCGACAATCTCGATGGCACGGCGGCCCGGTTCGCCGACCGCGACGCGTTGATCGACTACACCACCGGTGTCCGCTGGACCTACCGCGAGTTCCTGGCGGAGGTGAACGCCCTGGCGCTGGGCCTGCTGGCGAGCGGACTGGGCAAGGGCGACCGGGTGGGCATCTGGGCGCCGAACTGCCCGCAGTGGACGCTGGCGCAGTACGCGACCGCCAAGATCGGCGCGATCCTGGTGAATATCAATCCGGCCTATCGCGCGCATGAGCTGCGCTATGTGCTGGGGCAGGCCGGAATTCACACGCTGATCGCCGCGCCGTCGTTCAAGACCTCGGATTACGCGGCCATGATCGCGCAGGTGCGCCCGGAATGCCCGGACCTGGCACAGGTGGTGCTGCTGGACAGCCCGGAATGGCGGCGGCTCTTCGAAATCGGGCGCGCGGGCGATCCGGAACGGCTGGCGCTCGCCCAGGCCGCGCTCTCGGCGGACGATCCGATCAATATCCAATACACTTCGGGCACAACGGGTTTCCCCAAGGGAGCCACGCTCAGCCATCACAATATCCTGAACAACGGCTACTTCGTCGGCGAGCTGTGCGGCTATACCGAACAGGACCGCATCTGCATTCCGGTTCCCTTTTATCATTGTTTCGGCATGGTGATGGGAAATCTCGCCGCCACCAGTCACGGCGCGGCCATGATCATTCCCGCGCCCTCGTTCGAACCGCGCGCGACGCTGGAAGCCGTTGCCGCCGAACGCTGTACCTCGCTCTACGGGGTGCCGACCATGTTCATCGCCGAACTGGCCGATCCGGAATTCGACACCTACGACCTGTCCAGCCTGCGCACCGGCATCATGGCCGGATCGCCCTGTCCGGTCGAGGTGATGAAGCAGGTCATCGAGCGCATGGGCATGCACGAGGTGAGCATCTGCTACGGCATGACCGAAACCTCCCCGGTCTCCACCCAGACCCGCGCGGAGGACAGCCTGGCCCAGCGCACCGCCACCGTGGGGCAGGCCGGACCGCATATCGAGATCAAGATCGTCGACCCGGTCACCGGGCTGACCGTGCCGCGCGGACTGCCCGGCGAACTGTGCACGCGCGGCTATTCGGTGATGCTCGGGTACTGGAACGATCCCGAGAAGACCTCCGACGCCATCGATGCCGCGCGCTGGATGCACACCGGCGATCTGGCCACCATGGACCAGGACGGCTACGTGGCGATCACCGGCCGCATCAAGGATATGGTCATCCGCGGCGGCGAGAATATCTATCCGCGCGAGATCGAGGAGTTCCTCTACAGCCATCCGGACATCCTCGACGCACAGGTGATCGGCGTGCCGGACGCCAAATACGGTGAAGAGCTGATGGCATGGATTCGCATGCGCGAGAACGCGACTCCGCTCACCGCCGAATCCCTGCGCGAGTTCTGCACCGGCAAGCTCGCGCACTACAAGATCCCCCGCTACGTACATCTGGTGGATGAGTTCCCGATGACCGTGACCGGCAAGATCCGCAAGATCGAGATGCGCGAGATCGCCGTGAACCTGCTGAATCGATCCGCCGAGGAGACCGCATGACCACCGCGACGCCCACCGCCAATACCGCGGCCTACCGCGCCGCCCGCGATCTGCTGGTCGCGCACGCCACCGACTACACCGCCGCACTGGAGCATTTCGAATGGCCGCGCCTGACCGGCGTATTCAATTGGGCCACCGACTGGTTCGACGTCATCGCGCGCGGTAACGACCGGACCGCGCTCTGGATCGTCGAGGAGGACGGCGCGGAACAGCGCATCACCTTCGACCAGATGGCCACCGGTTCGGATCAGGTGGCCACCTGGCTGTCGAGTCTCGGTGTGGGCAAGGGCGATCGGGTAATGCTCATGCTCGGCAATCAGGCCGAACTGTGGGAGGCCATGCTGGCCGTGGCCAAGCTCGGCGCGGTGATCATGCCGACCACGGCGGCGCTGGGCCCGGAGGACCTCATCGACCGGATCGACCGGGGCGGTGCGGGTTTCGTGATCGCCAATGCCGCCGACACCGCCAAGTTCGACGAGGTGCCGGGCGACTACGTGCGAATCGCGGTGGGACAGCAGGTATCCGGCTGGCGCTCCTACGCCGAGGCCACGATGACCATGTCGGCGGGTCCGTTCGCGGCGGTCACCGAGGTGGACGATCCGCTGCTGGTGTACTTCACCTCCGGCACCACCAGTAAGCCGAAGATGGTGCAGCACTCCCAAATCAGTTATCCGGTAGGGCATCTGTCGACCATGTACTGGATCGGCGTGCGCCCGGGCGATGTGCATCTGGCGATCAGCGCGCCGGGCTGGGCCAAGCACGCCTGGAGTTGCTTCTTCACCCCGTGGCTGGCCGAGGCGACCATATTCGTCTACAACTACGGCCGTTTCGACGCCGCGGCGCTGCTGGAGCAACTGCGCCGTGCGGAGGTGAACACGTTCTGTGCGCCACCGACGGTGTGGCGCATGCTGATTCAGTCCGACCTCGGCGAGCGACCGGCCGGTCTGCGTGAAATCCTCGGTGCCGGTGAGCCTCTCAACCCCGATGTGATCGCACAGGTGGAGAAGGCGTGGGGTCTGACGATTCGTGACGGCTTCGGACAGACCGAGACCACGTTGCAGGTCGGCAATACGCCAGGACAGCCGGTCAAGCCCGGATCCATGGGCCGACCGGCCCCGGGAGTGCCTGTCATACTCGTGGACCCCATCACCGGAGAACTCGCTGATGAGGGCGAAATCTGCCTTGACCTGGGATACACTCCGGTCAACCTGATGACCGGATATCTGGGCGATCCGGAACGCAACGCCGCTGTCACGGCGGGGGGCTTCTACCACTCCGGTGATGTCGCCTCACGCGACGACGACGGATACATCACCTATATCGGCCGCACCGACGACGTCTTCAAGTCCTCCGACTACAAGGTGTCGCCGTTCGAGCTGGAGAGTGTGCTCATCGAGCACCCAGCCGTGGTCGAGGCGGCGGTCGTCCCGCAACCGGACGACACCCGTCTCGCAGTTCCCAAGGCATACGTTTCACTCGCCGCCGGATGGGAACCCGATCGCGAAACCGCCCGCGCCATACTCGAATACGCCCGCGACCACCTCGCCCCTTATCTGCGAGTGCGCCGCGTGGAGTTCACCGAGCTACCGAAGACCATCTCCGGCAAGATCCGCCGTGTCGACCTGCGCCACCGCGAAGAGCGGGCGCACGCCGCGGGCGAGCAGATTCCCACCGAGTTCCGATACGAGGAAGTTTTCACCGAAACGCAGCCGTAGTCCCTTACACCGCACCTCATTCCGACGACCGATTGGAGCCCTGCGTGCCCCACAGCGTGGAGACCGCCACCGCCTACGTCATCGCCGCCCTCGAGGACAAGGGCACCGCTACGCGCGACGATTTCGACGTGACCGGCATCGTCAGCGCTACTCACCGTCTCGCCGAGACCTGGGATTTCCGTTCGGTGGATCGCGGCAGGTTCTGGAGTATCGCGGCGACGTTCCTCAGGTCATGAACTCGAGCGATACCGGCATGTGATCAATTCGTATGCGCGGGAAGGGCGGAACCACGAGTTCGCGCTGGCGTACACTGGGATTCTGCCCTTCTCGAGCGACCCTTTCCGCATGACCCGGTCTGCTCACCCCACCGCGGCAGCCACTCAATGGAGAGGGCGCTTGATGATGACGGTATCCGGGCACCCCGCGCACCCCTCCCCTCCTCCGCTCACGCCCCCGGCGTGGCCGACCACCGGCTGAAATCCACAGTCGGGCAAGCACATGCCGCCGTTCATGGACCGCAACGACGCGGGCCGGCAGTTGGCCGGGCTGCTCGCTGCTTTTCGCGGTGACGATGTGGTGGTCCTCGCTCCGCCCGGCGGCGGGATGCGAGTCGCCGCCGAACTGGCCGCCACCCTGCACGTGCTGCTGGACGTAATCCTGGTGCGCCCCTTGGCCGTTGCCCGTCATCCCGACCTGGTGTACGGAATTCTCGGCGAGGACGAAACGCTGCTCATCGACACCACCGCCGTGGCGGGCGGGAGCCTGTGCGAAGCCGAACGGGCGGCCACCGAGGAGGCACAGGCGGAAATACTGCGCCGCACTGCCTTCAGCCTGCGCGGTGATCGCAAACGCGTGGACCTGTCCGAGCGCACGGTGGTGGTGGCCGACGATTGCGTGACCGATGCCACCGCCCTGCGCGATATTTGCCGAATGGCCCGGCTGCACGGCGCGATCCGCATCGCCGTCGCCGTTCCCGTCGCGGCACGGCGGGAACTGGGCACCCTGTCCCCGTACGCGGACAAGATCGTCTGCCTCAAAACCACCGCGCAGCCGCCGGACGCCGATCGCTGGTACGTGCGGAGTGATATGACCACCAGTACCGATATCGCCGGACTACTCGCGGGCAATCACTCCCGCGGCTGGTCCGATGGTTTCGCGGGCGGGGACAAGCGCACCACCCCGGCATCGAGATCGAGTTCCAGTCGCGGCCGGTGGTCCTGACCGCCGCTGTCCTCACTGCCCTCGTCGGTCAGCTTCTTACCCGGGAACAACTCGCCGATGACACCCACGCCGTCCACGATAGCTCGCGTGGCGAAGGCGCTCCGGGATCAGTGCGAGCGGCTCATTGCTCACCGCTGCCCAGTGCTCGCATCAGCTGATCCTCGGTGATCGGCGGCACCGGGAGCGGATGCGCGGCGGCCGCGCGCAGACCGTCGAACACCAGGGCGAGATGGCGTCGCCAGGCATCGGGGGCCAGCGTTCCGGTGGCCTCGACGATTCGGGTGTGCGCCCAGGTGATGAAGGCGATGTCCTCGAGCACCCAGTCCGGGCGCAGCACTCCGGCTCGCTGTGCACGCGTGATGATTTCGCGCATTCTGTGGTGGCCGTCCTCGCGGGCGCGGGCGATGGCGGCGCTCGGGGCGGCGCGGACGGCGAGTTCATTGAGCAGCCGGTCGCCCGCCTGGAGTTCGCACACCTGCTCCACCAGATAGGTGAAGGATTCCCAGGGGTCTTCGATCAGCAAGGCGCGCTCGGCGATTCGGCCCCCGGCCTCGATGCGGTCCTCGACGGCGGCGGCGATCAGATCATCGCGGGTGGGAAATCGGTTGTAGAGCGTGCCGATGGCGACGCCGGCCCGGGCGGCGACCTCTTTGAGCGGTGCGTCCAGACCGCGTTCGGCGAAGACCTCGCGGGCCGCGGTCACCAGGGCGTCGCGATTGCGGCGGGCATCCAGGCGCAGCGGCTTGTTCGAGGACATCCGCCGATCCTACAAATTCGGGGTGCGAAATATGTTGAGCATGGGTTCAACTTACGCTAGCGTCACGACAGTAACTTGAACCAAGGCTCAACTTAGTGAGGCGCTATGAGCAAGACCATCGCGATATTCGGTTACGGACCCGGGCTCGGCGTGGGGACGGGCCGGCGCTTCGGGCGCGAGGGTTTCCGGGTCGCGGTCATCGGACGCAACCCGGACAAGGCCGAACGGCACGCCGCCGACCTGCGGGACGAGGGCATCGAGGCGGCGGCCTTTCCCGCGGACGTCACCGACGCCGATCAGCTGGACAAGACCGTCGCCGCGATCGGGGAGACCTTCGGCCAGATCGATGTGGCCATGCACGGCGCGGCCGGGGAGATGAGCGATCGCGTCCCGAGCACCCTCGAATTGGATGTGCCCGGGCTCCGGGTTCCCATCGCGCTGAAACTGCATTCGCCGATCCTCATGACCCGGGCGCTCGCCCCGGCCATGATCGAACGCGGTGACGGTGCGCTGCTGTACTCGTCCGGATCCTCACCGCACGCGTCACAGCCGTACCTGTCGAATTTCGGTGTGGCGCTTGCCGCTCAGCGCGGTTACGTCCATCAGCTCGCCGATGAACTCCGAGGCACCGGCGTCTACGCGGGCGTGCTGAATATCGGCGTGCTGATCGGCGGCAGCCGTGCCGAGGAGATCGTCGACAACCATCCCGAACTGGTTCCGGCCGGGGTGGAGATCGCTCGCATGACCAATGACGCACTGGGCGAACACTATTGGCGCATGTACACCGAGCGGGACAGCGTGGAGATCGACGTCGGCTTCTAACGGCCGAACATGCGCGATTTCAGCTCGCGTTCGGCCTGCCGCAGGCTGGCGTCCAGGTCCAGCCAGGTGCGCTGGCGCGGGGTCTGACCCTCGCCCATCCCGGTCATGACGAAGGTGAACACGCCCCGCAGCACCTGCCGCCGCCTGCCCGGGGAGTGCACGGCCAGGGTCATGGCGATGACCATCCCGACCCGGGTGACCGTGAAGGTGGCATCACCGTCATGCCGTCCGGCGGTGAATTGCCGTGGCCGCGCGGTGATCTCGACCCAGTCGACGGTGGTGCGCGGAATCCGCTCGCACAGCATGTCGGTGAGCCGCTGCCGAATCATGGCGGGCGGATCGAAACCGAGCTGCCCCAGCCAGGTGGCGTCATCCGGCAGCAGGGTGAAATCGTCCGCGCACCATTGATTGATGCTCGGCTCATCCGATACGGCTGTTCTCATACTCACGCGCTCCCCTCTCTCGTGAGTGTCTGTGCAAGCGGTGCCCACCGCAACCGGTTTGGGCTAATCGGTTGCGGCGGGGGCGAAAATGCCCCGGGTCAGCGTGGTCATGATGGCGTCGACGAGTTCGTGGCGCGGGGTGGTCTGCTGTTTGGCGGCCTCCCACGCGGCATAGAGCAGCGCCCAGAAGGTGCGGCGCTGCCAGGACAGCGGCAGGGTCGCCCCGGTGGTCTCGCCGACGCGAATCAGGATGGCGTCCACCGCGTTCTCGCTCTGCGCGAGTTCGGCCCAGAGTTCGGCGTCACCGGCCAGGGCGGGTTCGGAGTAGACGAACAGCAGGATCGGGCCGAGGTCGAATTGGCCTTCCACGACCCGGCGCAGCGCGGCCTGCGGGGTGCCGCCGCCGGGTTCGGCGCGCTCGATGGCCTCGGTGCTCAGCTCGGTGACGTGCCGGGCGAGGGCGCGCAGCAGATCGAGTCGTTCCGGGAAGTAGCGGTGCAGGGTGGTGCGGCCGACATCGGCGGCGGTGGCTATCTGGCCGAGCGAGGCCGCCGGAGTGGTGATGAGCACCTCGGCCGCCGCGTCCAGGATGGCGGCGCGGGTGCGGGCCCGGATACCGGTTCTGGCTGCTCCGGTGCCGGTGGCGGCGGGTGTGGCGGGCATATCCGGAACGGTATCAGGCCGATCCTGAACAGAGCACAACTTGACTCTAATGGAACATATATGTTCCATTAGAGGTATGCAGAGTACCGAAGTCACCGTTGCCGCGACCGGGCGCGCCCAGCATGTGATGCTGCTGTGGTCGTTCGTGCGCCCGCATCGGGGACGGCTGCTGCTGGCACTCTGCCTCGGCTTCGGCTATACCGCGACGGCGCTGGCCACTCCCCTGGCCACCAAATGGATTCTCGATTCGGTGGGAGCCGATGGCTCACTGCTGCAACCGATCTCGCTGCTGCTCGGACTGCTGGTGCTGGGCGCGGGGTTCGGGCTGGCCGAATGGCTGCTGCTCGGCCGGATCGCCGAGCACATCGTGCTGGACGCGCGCGCCTCGCTGGTGCGCCGGTTCTTCCGGGGCGTGCTGCCCGATCTGCAATTCCGTCCCCCGGGTGAACTGGTCACCCGGGTCACCTCGGACACGCTGCTCCTGCGCGAAGCGGCCTCGTCCAGCCTGATCTACCTGATCAACGGCACCATCTCGCTGGTGGGCACACTGATTCTGATGGCGGTGCTGGATGTGCCGCTGCTGCTGTGCACGCTGGTGGCGGTGCTCGTCATCGCGGTGCTGGCAGGCTGGCTCATGCCCGCCATCGCGGTCGCGCAGCGGCAGGCACAGGAGTCGGTCGGGCGGCTCGGCGGTGTGCTGGAGGGCGGTCTGCGGGCGGTGCGCACGGTGAAATCCAGTGGTTCCGAGGAACGGGAGAGCCGCCGGGTCATCGCGCACGCCCGGGATTCGGCCGCGCACGCCAACCGCGCGGTGCGGGTGGAGGCCATTGCCTGGACCGTGGCGGGCAGCGGAATCCAATTGGCCATCATCGTGATCCTGGCCTTCGGCGCCTGGCGGGTGCATCAGGGCGCGCTGGCGGTCTCGACGCTGGTCGCCTTCCTGCTGTACGCCTTCGGACTGGTCGAACCCGTCAGCGAGATCACCCGGCAGCTGGCGCAATTGCAGTCCGGCGTGGCCGCCGCCGCGCGCCTGCGCGAAGCCGAAAGCATTCGCACCGAGGATGTTTCGGCCGGGCATTCGGCTGACGACAGTGTTGCCGGGCCGAATGTGCTTACCTTCGAGGATGTTTCGGCCACCTATTCGGGCGCCGATCGGCCCGCGGTCGACCGGCTGTCCGCGGTCATCCCGCGCCGCGGGCATACCGCCATCGTCGGACCTTCGGGCGCGGGCAAGACCACGCTGTTCTCGCTCATACTCCGGTTCCACGATCCAGATAGCGGCCGAATCACCCTGGACGGCAAGGACTATGCCGATCTGCGCATCGATTCGGTGCGCGCCCGCATCGGCTATGTCGAACAGGAGACGCCGCTGCTGACCGGCACCATTCGCGACAATGTGCTGTATCGCCATCCGGATGCGACCGATACCGAGGCGTGGGCGGCGCTGTACGCGGTCGGACTGGCCGAGACCGTGCACCGCCTGCCGGGCGGGCTGGACGAGCCGGTCGCGCAGACCAGCCTGTCCGGTGGCCAGCGCCAGCGCATCGCGCTGGCCCGGCCGATCGTACGGCGACCCGAGATACTGCTGCTGGACGAGGCCACCGCACAGTTGGACGGGCGCACCGAGGCGGCGGTGCAGGAGATCATTCGCGATATAGCCCGCGACAGCGCGGTGGTGACCGTCGCGCACCGGCTCTCCACCGTGATCGACGCGGACACCATCTGGCTGCTGGAGGACGGTGCGCTGCGCGCCACCGGAACCCACCGCGAGTTGTACGCGAACGATGAACTGTACCGCGAACTCGTTGCCGCACTGCGGATTTCCGCACCGACGGCGACAGCCTGAGAACGATTCGATCATCCCGCGCACGACTCGGGCCCAGCGGTGATCCGCTGGGCCCGAAGTATTTTCGTAGGTTGTCGAATCAGGCGACCGCGACGAACTCCTGCTGTGCGGCAGCCGCGGCGGGGCGGCGCAGCACGGTGAAGCTGATGGCCAGGGCCGCGACGAGCACGCCGGTGGCGATCATGAAGGCCAGGCGGTAGCCGTCGGTCAGGGCGGCGGCCTCGGTGGCCCCGGCGGTGAGCCGCTCCCCGGTGCGCGAGGCGGCCAAGGTGGACAGCACCGCGACACCGAACGCCATACCGACCTGCTGGGTGGTGTTGAACAGTCCGGAGGCCAATCCGGCGTCATCGGCGCGGGCGGCGGACATGCCCAGGTTGGTCAGCGCGGGCAGCACCAGGCCACCGCCGGCGATCAGCACCATCATGGGCAGCAGATCGGTGACATAGGAGGCGTGCACCGGAAGCCTTGTCAGCCAAGCCATTCCGGCCAACAACAGCACCAGGCCGCTGATCAGCACGGCGCGCTCACCGAAGCGGGTGATCAGGCGAGCCGAGACGAACAGTGACACACCGCCGATGGCCACCGCGGCGGGCAGCATGGCCAGACCGGTCTGCAGCGCGCTGTAGCCGAGCACCCGCTGCATGTACAGCGCGACGATGATCTGGAAGGCGAACATTGCCGAGAGGGTCAGCATCTGCACCACATTCGCGCCGGACACATTGCGGGAGCGGAAGATACGCAGCGGCAGCAGCGGGGTGGCGGCGGTGCGCTGGCGAATCACGAAGGCGGTCAACAGAATCAGCGACAGTGCGCCCAGGCCCAGGGTGTGCGCGGACAGCCAGCTGTACTCCTCGATCTTGACCACGGTGTAGATGCCCAGCATGAGTCCGCCGGTCACCAGCAGCGCGCCCAGCGCGTCGGCTCCGGCGGCCAGCCCCAGTCCGCGATCGGCGGGCAGCGCCTTGATGGCGAGCGCGACGGTCAGCACCCCGATCGGCACATTGATCAGGAAGATCCAGTGCCAGTTCAGCGCATCGGTGAGCACGCCGCCGAGCACCTGGCCGATGGATGCGCCCGCCGCGCCGGTGAAGCTGAAAATGCCGATGGCCCTTGCTCGTTCACCCTTCTCGGTGAACATGGTCACCAGGATGCCGAGCACCACCGCCGAGGCGATCGCACTGCCGACGCCCTGTAGGAAGCGGGCCGCGACCAGCATGGCCGGGCTGGTGGCCGCACCCGCCAGCAGCGAGGCGGCGGTGAAGACGATATTGCCGGTCAGGAACATTTTCTTGCGCCCGATCAGATCACCGAAGCGGCCCGCGAGCAGCAGCAGTCCGCCGAAGGCGATCAGGTACGCGTTGACGGTCCAGCTCAGCCCGGCTGGCGTGAAGCCGAGATCCTGCTGAATCGCGGGCATCGCCACGGTCACGATGCTGCCATCGAGGATGGTCATCAGCGTCGCGGCGGACAGCACCGCGAGGGCGAGATTTTTGGACGCAGTCATGATCTTCTCCTGTTCGAACCAACAAGAGAGACCGTACTAGATAGTTCCGTTGCAGACAATCTCTAACGGACCCTTTTTGTGAACCAGCTGGTCACTGCCGTGCACGCCGTGCCGTGGATGCCTCGGCGGTGGTCGAAAGGTGCCCTTCCACCAAATGATTCAGCGCTTTCACCAGAGCGTCCCGCTCCCCCTTGGGCAGCGACCCGAGCGCATCGCGATGCACCCCGTCCACGATCTCCTGACTGCGCGCGGCCAGCTTCGCCCCCTTCGGGGTAACCGCGATGATCCGCGCCCGCCGATCGGTACTGGACGGCTGCCGCTCGGCCAGCCCCGCCTTCTCCAGCGCATCGACGGTGACCACCATCGTGGTCTTATCCATATCCCCCAACTCCGCGAGCTGCGCCTGCGTCCGCTCCTGCTCCAGCGCATGCACCAGCACACAGTGCATCCGCGCCGTCAACCCGATCTCCGCCAGCGCCGCCGACATCTGCGTCCGCAACACATGGCTGGTCCGATCCAGCAGAAACGACAGATCACGTTCGGTGCGCACAGGCGCCAGAGCAGTCATACCGCAAAGTATAGTTTCGTAGCGGATAATCCGCATTCACCCGGATATGACTACCGGGCCGCAGCCCGCGCTCTGCGCTGTGCGGCCAGATCGGCATAGCGAGCAGGGGTGAAGTCGCCCAGGTATTCGGTCAGCGCGTTACGGGTACGCCGGGTCGGCACCCCCATATCGGTGAGCAGATCATCGATATGGTGGATCAGGTGCGGGCCGACATAGAAGCCGCGGGCGCGGGCCGGAAACTCCTCGGCCAGCCAGGCGCCCACCCGGGCTGTCTCGGCCTCCATCTCATCGACGGTGGGCAGCTTCAACTCGTCCGCGAATACCTGCGACAGCCAGTGCGCGGAGACCTCCGAGGTGAGCTGGCACGCGGTCGAGGAGGCGTAACCGATGAATCCCAGGCGCGGTTCGGCGGGCGGCAGGATATGCCGATATAGCCTGAATACATTGTCCTGCAACAGTTCCGAGGCGAGGTCCGCCGAGAGGAACGGTAATGTCTGACGCCAGCCGGTGGCGAACAGCACGATATCCGCCGCCAGCCGGTCGCCGTCCGCCAGGCACACCTCGGCGTCCGGGCCGAACGATTCGATCGTGGTGCGGCGCAGCCGGATTCGCCCGGAACGCACCATCGGATAGAACTCCGAGGTGAATCCGGCATTCTCCAGGCCGCGCGGCAGGCGCTGTTCCGGAACCAGGATGGACGGCATGCGCAGCAGCGTGCGCAGAACCAGTTCGACTGTGCGCCAGAAAATCCGGGGCAGCGCGCGGCCGCGCCCGTGCAGGAATCGCTCGACCCTGTTTCGCCGGTGGTAGGGCATGAACAGCTCCGCAATTCGGCCGAGCAAAACCTGGTCGGCCGGGATGCGGCCGGGAAACCAGCGCGGAGCCATCCAGTGCGGGGTGCGGAATACCAGGGTGCAGTCGCTAGCGTGCGCGGCGGCCCAGGCGGCGCAGTCCAGCGCGGATTTTCCGGCCCCGACGACAATGACCCGTCTGCCCGCGAACAATGCCGGATCGGTCGCCTCGCTCGAATGCAGCACGGTTCCGGCGAAGCGTTCGCGGCCCGCGATATCCGGCAGTTCGGGTTCGGAGTAGGTGCCGGTGCAGACCACCACGAAATCGCAGGCCAGCTCGGCCGGACCGTCCGGGCCGATGCCGGTGACCGTGAAGCCGTCCTCGTGCCGGGCCACCTCGGTCACCCGGGTCGACAGGCGAATCACCGGGTTCAACTCGAACCGGGCGGCATAGGAAGCCAGGTATTCGCGTACCTGGGCGGCCGTCGGGAACATATCCGCGCCCGGATCGTACGGATGATCGGCGAACGCGTAGGTGTCACGAGAATTGTTGGTGCGCAGTCCCGGATAGGTGCGCGACGGCGTCCACACACCGCCGATCTCGGACTCCTTTTCCAGCACGCGAACGTCGAATCCATCCTCGCGCAACACTTTTGCCGTCACGAGCCCCGAGATTCCGGCCCCGATCACGACAACCCGCTTGCATTCGACCATTACGCCAGCCCCCTCGCGCCGAAAGACCTCCCGATGCTAGCCCTTTCGGGCGGTATCGGGAGGTTCGATCGGCAGGCGGTCAGCTCGCCTTGGGGCGGTCTCGGTAGAACCAGTCGTCGAGGGAGAAGTCTTCGCGGATTTTCTTCTGGTCCACCAGGAATTTTTTGGTGCCGGTGAGGAGGGTGATGCCCTGGGGGGAGAAGAGGTCTTCGGGGATGGATTCGAGGCGGGCGGTGGCGCGGACTACGGCTTCGGGGGCTTTGGATTGGGTGACTTCGTAGTTCACGTAGTCGGTGAAGTGGTCGCGGGCGAACTTGTTGGCGTCGTTCAGGATTTGCTGCCAGGTGGGGCCGAAGTCCTTGTGGGTGTCCAGGAAGTCCTGGCTGCTCACGGTGGAGCTGGTGCCGGCCAGGGTGGGGTGGTTGTCGCGGACCGAATCGACCAGGTGGAATCCCTTGGCCAGGAACGCCTGTAGGGAGGCCGACGGGTTCACGTCCGGTAGGGCCACCGCGGCGACGTCGCCGCCGTTGAGCGGGGCCTCGGCATCGGTGGCGAGCAGGTGGATCAGCTGCGCGGAGATGCCTTCGGCCTGGAGTGCGCCCTGTAGGTAGCGGTCGATATAGGAACCGAGCTGGACGCCGACCTTCTTGCCCGCCAGATCCTTCAGCGTGCGGATGGCCGGATCCTTGGCGACCACACCGGCGTTGTAGTTCACCGAATTGATGCCCAGCAGCCGGGTTTTCAGGCCGCTGCCGCGCGCCACCAGGGCGGGGGTGTCGCCGTAGCTCGCCACATCGAGCCGTCCGCCTACCAGGGCCTGGTTCAGGTCCGGGCCGTTGGGGAAGCTGTAGACCTCGATATTGTCCACGCCGAGGGGTTTGAGCGCGGGCAGCACCACACCGCGCTGATGTGCGAAACCGAGGGTTCCGGTCAGCACGTTGCCACTGCCGATGACGCCGATGCGGAGGGTTTTGATCTCGGTGCGGGTGGCCGAACCATCGGCGCCCGAACCGCAGCCGGACAGCACCAGTGCGAGTGCGGCCACGGCGGCGGGAACGAGCTTTCTCAGGGTGCGCATGAAGAACTTTCGTGAAGATCAGGGTTCGGAATGCAGCTCTGTCAGTTCGGACAGGCGCGGCGGTGGAGCGCCATGGGGCAGGCGCGGGCCGATCGCGACCAGGCTGCCGGGCTTGCGGCCCTGACCCCAGCCGATCTCGCGGCGGTAGCGGCCGACGTGTTCCTCGGGAATCGCCGTGGGGTCGGGCAGCGGTGTCACATCCGGCGATACGTACAGGGCGTCGGTCGGGCAGTACGCCTCGCACATGAAGCAGGTCTGGCAATCCGATTGCCTTGCGATGAGCGGGATTCCGCTCTCGGTGCGATCGAAGACATTGGTCGGGCAGACATCGACGCACTTATCGCAGCCGATGCAATCCTGGGCGCGGACGAGCTCGATCATCAGGCCACCGCCGCACTCGCGCCGACGGGCCGCTGTCCGGGAGCCGCCGAGGTGGAGGTCCAGACCTCGTGCAGACCACCCGAGAGAATGTGATGGTGCTGCGCCGGATCGAGATCGGGATGATCGGCGCGCTTGCTCATACCGCGAGTCTCGGTGCGGGACAACGCCGATCGATACATGAGGCGACCCACCGCGGTGATGGCGGCGGCCTGTCGGGCGCGTACCCGCTCATCACCGGTGGCGTCGCCGCCCAGGCCGCGCTCGGCGCGCTCCCACAGCGAATCGAGTTCCGCCAGCGCGGGGGTGATGCGATCGCCGTGCCGCATCAGGTTCTTCTCGAACGGGATCAGCTCCGCCTGCGCGGCCGCCACGACTTCTTCGGCGGACACGGATTCCGAAGTGTCAGGGCGCAATCCGGCCTGCCCGACCCCGCGCAATGCGGCGTGATCGGGACGCGAATCGCGTGCGAACTCCGCCGCGCCCCGGCCCGCCCAGCTGCCCGAGGACATGGCCCAGGCCGAATTATGGCTGCCGCCACCGGTGAAGCCGCCGCAGATGCGCTCGCGGGTGGCCGCGTCACCGGCCGCGTACAGCCCGGGAACCGTTGTGGCGCAGTCATCGTCGACGATATCGATGCCGCCGGTACCGCGCACGGTGCCCTCGGCGAGCAGATCCACCTCGAATCGATCCTGGAACGGGTCGATGCCGCGGCGATCGAACTGCAGGAAGAAGTTCGGCTGACCGAGTCGCATCTGCGCCTGCACGGCGGCATCGGCGCGATCCAACTGCGCGAACACCTTCTCCGACAGCAGGGTTCGCGCGATCACCGAGCGACCCTTGGTGGAGCCCGCGCCCTCGACCACGCGGCCGTCCTCGTGGAAGAAGGTGGCGTAGCCGTAGTAGGCGGTCTTGGTGATGGTCGAACCCTTGGGCACGATGGCGTAGGCGTTGGAGAACTCCATACCGGAGAACCGCGCACCCACCTCGGCGGCCATGAGCGCGCCGTCACCGGTGTTCACATTGGTGCCCAGCGCCCGCGACAGGAACGCACAGCCGCCGCTGGCCAGCACCACCGCGCCCGCCGCGATGCGGTAGTCACGGTCGGCCTGCCGCTGATAGCCCGCCGCACCGCGCACCACGCCGTCGGCATCGACCAGAAGTTCCAGTGCCGGTGAATGATCCAGGATGGTGACCCCGGCGCGCTTCACCCAGGCGCGCATGCGGCGCATGTATTCCGGGCCCTGCACACCGGTGCGCATCTGTTCGCCGGTGCTCTCGTTCACCGGGAACGGGTACCGGCCCTCGACCGCGAGGCGGTTCATATTCGCGTAGGTCTGATCCAGCACCCGATCCATCCAGTAGTGGTCGGCCAGGTGCCCGCCGAGCGTTTCGCGGCTGGCCTTGGCATTGGCGCGAGCGGTCGCCTCGGGAGCCACGTACCAGACGCCGGTGCCGGAAGGCGCTGTGGCGCCGCTGGTTCCGCAGTAGCCCTTGTCCACCAGCGTCACCTCCGCGCCGGCCTCGCGGGCGTGGATGGCGGCCCAGCAGGCGGCGGGTCCGCCGCCGATGACCAGCACATCGGTACTCAACTGCCAGGTTTCACTCATGGTCGGCTCCTGTCGGTACTTCGGGGTCGACGCCGAGTGCGAGCAGCAAGCGGCGGCGGAGGTCGGAGAAGGTGGGGTCGAGCACCGAACGCGGTCTCGGCACGGTGATGTCGAAGGATTCGGCGATCTGCCCGTCGCGCAGGACGAGGGCGCGATCGGCCAGCAGCAGGGCCTCCTCCACATCGTGGGTAACCAGGAGCACCGCCTGCCGGTGCTGGGTCCACAGGCGCGCGACGAGCGCCTGGGCTTTGAGGCGGGTCAGCGCGTCGAGTGCGCCGAAAGGTTCGTCCAGCAGCAGCAATTCGGGATTGCGGACGAGCGCCCGGGCGAGGGCGACGCGCTGCGCCTCACCGCCGGAGAGAGTGGCGGGCCAGACATCGGCCTTGGCCGCCAGGCCGACCTCCTCCAGCGCGGCGATGGCCTGCGCCTTGGTGGCGCGATTGACGCCGAGAACGACATTGCGCCACACCGACATCCACGGGATCAGTCGATGCTCTTGAAAAACAATGGCTTTCGATGCCGGGGCCTCGAACTGTCCGGTGAATCCCCTATCGAGCCCGCCGAGTCCGCGCAGCAGGGTGCTCTTACCGGATCCGCTCGCGCCGAGCAGCGCCACGAACTCCCCCGGCGCGATATCCAGATCGACGCCGCTGAGCACGGTGCGCCCGGCGAAAACCCGGCGCGCGCCGCGAATGCGTACCGCGCTCGCAATGCTGGTGGTCATCTACGCTCCCTCGAATCCGGTTCGCCAAGAAAGGAATCGACGCTCGAGCGCCCGCACGAACAGATCGGTGAGCAGGCCCAGCACGGCGTAGATCACCAGCACCAGGAAGATCTGATCGGTGCGCAGGAACTCCTTGGCGTCGTTCATCAGGAATCCGAGACCCACCGGCGTGGTCTGCATCTCGGCGACGACGAGTGTGAGCCAGCCCAGCCCCAGCGCCTGCCGCAGCCCGACCAGGATCTGCGGTAACGCGCCCGGCAGGATGATCTTCGAGGTCAGCTGTAACCGGTTGAGCCCCAACGATTCCGCCGCCTCGACCAGGCGGGTGTCAACCCCGCGAATACCTGCCAGCACGTTCAAGTAGATGGGGAAGATCGGCGCGACGATGATCAGCGCGATCTTGAACTCATCCCCGATCCCGAACCAGATGATGAACACCGGCACCAGCGCCAGCGTCGGCAACATCCGCATCGCCTGCAGCGGCCCGTTCACCAGATCTTCCGCTATGCGGAACAATCCGGCCGCCGCCCCCAACACCAGCCCGACAACGATCCCGATCGACAACCCCACCGCGACCCGCCGCGAAGAGGCCGCCAAATGCTCCCACAACTCCCCCGAGACAATCAGTTCCCGCCCGGCCGCGAGCACCTCCGTGGGCGCGGGCGTGGTGGCCCCCAGCCACCCCCGGGCCCCCAACTGCCACAGCACGAGTACCAGCACCAACCCGGAAGACTTCCGAACCACCGACACCAACCTGCGCGCGATCACCCGCGCCCGGGATTCCGTCGTATCGAATGGTGAAGCCTCGGGCACAACAGCCGGGCGAGGGTCGGAAGCGACCGCCACCGCCAATCCAGGCGGGTCCAATTGCAGAGTCATCGGACACGTTCCTCACGGGAGAGTAGGTGCCCGGAACCGTAAGACGCCCAACCGTTCCCACTGAACGTTTCAGATCAGACCGATTCTGAAGCCCCCAATTTTTCCACGATGTGGAAAGCCCCTTGCGGAATTCCGCCCGGCCACCGTCCTGGGTCGACTACGGCCGCGTCATCTGAAGAACGGTCCGCTGAACCATCTCACAGCCGCGAGGGTTCGGTCGTGACGACCGTGCCGGCGCGACGCAGGGATCGGCTGATGAGCCAGCCGAAGGCGGCGGCGAATGGGGACATGACCACCGCGTATAGGGCTGCGGGGACGGCTATTTCGGTGCTGTCCAGGACGCTGATGGCAATGGTGATGGCGATGGCGCTGTTGTGGACGCCGATCTCCATCGAGGAGGCGATGGCTTGGCGTTCCGGTACGCCGAGCAGGCGCGGAAGCCAGTATCCGACGGTGAGGCTTATCGCGCACAGCAGGGCTACGACGAGGCCGATTGTGAGGAGGTCGCCGTTCATGCCCGAGCGGTCCGATGCCACCGCGCCGATTACGACGAACACCAGGATGATCGCCGATGCGATGCGGACCGGACGATCCATGCGGTCGGCGAACAGGGGGCGTAGTGCTCGCACCGTCATGCCGATCGCCACGGGGATCAGCACTATCGCGAATACCTGTACGGCCTTTCCGAATTGCACGCCCAGTGAGCCCGTTCCATCCTCGGGACCGAAATGGTCGATAGCCGCGTTGGTGATGAGCGGCACCGTGAGCACCGAGATGACCGAATTCACCGCTGTCAGCGAGACATTCAGCGCGACGTCACCGCCGAACAGGTGACTGAAGAGGTTCGCGGTCGCGCCTCCCGGGGAGGCCGCCAGCAGCATGACGCCGATGGCCGCCAGTGGTTCCAGCCCGAACAGTGTCACCAGGCCGAACGCCACCAGCGGAAGCACCACCATCTGGCAGACGAGCGCGATCAGCACCGCTTTCGGCTGCTGCGCGACGCGGGTGAAGTCCGCGGGGGTGAGGGACAGGCCCAGGCCGAACATGATCACGCCGAGCGCGATCGGCAGTGCTACCGCGATAAATCCGGAATTCATTGCGCCCCGTCACCTTTCACCGCACCCACATAGCACTCGAACCACTCACCTACGACAGTAGCGGGAGGGTACGACGTTTTACGCGCGTTCGGACCCGCCACGACTGGGCAGGCGCCGGACACGTTCGGCGGGTGCGCGATCGACGCCACACCGGCGATCGATCCGGAGGGCACGCGATCCACACCGCCGGGAGGGCCGTAATCGGGGTTCAGCTGGAGGTTCGGGGTGCCTGCGCGACTTGTCGGTGGGGTCACATACCTTGGGCGCATCGTATCGATCGGGAGGGAAGCGATGGCCTCGGAATCGGGTGCCTTGCCGGATCAGCCGGCATGGGAAAGTGCTTCTGTCGTAAGGGTTTTGCCCGCTGTGGCGGCGCGGAAACTGAATAAGGTGCCGTTCGTGGAATTGGCCGACGGACGGCTGCAGGGAGTGGTGTCGAGCGGGTCCGACATCTCCCGGGTGTATGTGGCTTCGGTGACGGCGGGAACGCATGGGCTCAGTTGCAGCACCAATAACAACCGGCCGTGTGGCGGGTTGAATCAGGGGTGGGCCTGCAAGCATCTGGACTCGCTCATCGATGAGGCCGTATTGCAGTACGGACAGGAGCGGGTGGCCCGATTCCTTCGGGTCGACGTACCCGAGGGGGCGCGGATCTCGTCCTGCCTCAATGGATCTCGTGACCCGGCCCCGGCCGCCGCGGTGTTCAGCCGGTTCCTGCGGCATCTGACCTATCTGGAATTGCCGGGTAGCGCGACGCCGATTCCGGAGTTGCAGTGGTTTCCGGCGGGGGTGGGTCGCTGATGCAGGCCGTACAACTGGACGCGCTGGCGTCCGAGCCCGCCGGGGTCACCGCCGCGCTGGAGGTGGTGGGCGGTTTCGATACCGCACTGGTCAATGGACTCGCACGGGTTTCCGAACCGCAGAGCGCCGCATTGGGGGCGCTGGCCGGGGCCGTCGCGGGATCGCCACTGGCCGAGGCCGTCGCGGCGGCGGTGGCCAAGGTGAGCACCGGAGCGATCGGAACCGATGAACTGTCGGCGCTGGCGGGCGCTCGTGCCGCACTGCTGGGCGCGGTGCATGACGCACTTGTCGCGCAGGCGGATACGGCGCTGGGCCGCAGTCGATTCGAGTGGGTCAGCGCGGCGGAAGCCGTCGCCCCGAGCCAGCTCGCCATCGGATCACGCGCCTGGCTGGGCGAACTGGCCATCTCCGGATGGCGCGGTGTCGACCACGATTTGGTGGCGGCCGCGGATCAAACCGTGGAAGCGCTGCTCGGTGAACCCGCGCTGCGACGGCTGGCGGTACTGCTCGACGGATTCACCGCCGAGCTGAGCGCCTCCGCGCCCATCGCGAGCATGGATCGGGTGCCCGCGCGACGCTGGGCCGACCTGTGGGCGCGGGCCCTGCTGCTGTCCTGGCGCGGCACGGAATCCACTGCCGTCGAATCGATTTCGGGACGGCTACTGCCCCTGGGCGCGGATGTGCACGAGCACGGGACCGCGGTGCAGGCACAGGTGTACGGCGTGCTGGAGACGGAGGGGACAGCACGGCAGGTGCGGGTATCGGTGGCGGCCGCCAAGGTGGACACCATTGTGGGACCGGCGATTTGGCAGCTGCTCGGCGGGCATCGACAGCTGTTGACGGCACTGGCCGAACATCGGGCGCTGGAGCTCACCGCTATGCCGCTGGCGGCGACCGGCGATCTGCTGTGGGATGACGATCGGGCGCGGGCTGGGGAGGCCGCCGATCCGTTCGTCACCGCCACCGTGCAATTGCCGCAGGCGCAGGCTCCGGCCGTCGCGCCATTGGATCGCGATCCGGTCCACATCGCGGTACCGGTTCTGTTCGAGGGGTACCGGTTCCGCGATGGCGCACTGGAAGTGGGCGAGGCGCGGATACGGGTGGAGCTGGACGCATTGCCGTCCGCCGGTCCGCTCACATCGGCGGGAGTCGGCGGCTCCAGCTCGATGATCGGCTTGCTGCGCTGGGATGCGAGCGGGTGGTCGGTGCGACCGCTGGCCATCCAGCGCAAGGTGAAGACCGCGCTCACCGCGTTCCACAACGGTGATTGGGCGCTCGGCCCCACCGATCCGAAAGTCGCCAAGGCACAGGCGAAGTCGGGCGATGCCGTCGCCGTATTGCGCGAACGCGCGGGACGGTTGCTGCGGAAATGACCAATCATGAAACGCGCAGGCAGATCCTGTACTGGCGGCTGCTGGCCGGTGTCTTCAGTGGCGATCAACAGCCGACCCTCGAGCAGGCGAGCGCCGGGATCGTCGACGATCTCGGATTGCCGCTCGCGGTGCTGGATCCGGGTATCTCCATAGACAATGTGGTGCAACGGTATCCGGCGATGCGGGCGGAGTTCGAGGGACTCGATTTCACCGAGGCGGAGCAAGTCCCGCCGGTGGAAGCAGCCTCGGGCGATACGACCGAAGACTCCGCGCCCGAGGCAGCACTGGACGAGGCGATCCAGCCCGAGGATTCCGCACCGGAGGCGCTCCAGACCATCGGCGCGGCCGATGTCCGCACTGCCGCACTGGTTTCCAAACTGCTGCTCAATGTCTTCGCCACCGGTTCCGGCCAGGTCAGCGCGACTCAGCTCGCGGGCTGGCAATCCGACGCCAACTGGCTGCGCCGCTGCCTGGGCGAGGAGGCGAGCAGCGTGCAGGGCGTGCTCACCGGCCTGGAAGGCGAACTTGTATCTCGCATGCGGCTGCGCGAGGTGCTGGCCGATCCGCACCTGGCCGCCCAGCTCACCCCGAGCATGTCGCTCATCGAACAGCTGTTGCGGGATAAGCACAATCTGTCCGGTGTGGCGCTGGCCAATGCCAAACGCCTCATCCGCCGCTATATCGACGAGGTCGCCGAGGTTCTGCGCACTCAGGTGCAACAGACCAGCGTCGGCACCGTCGACCGCTCGGTGCCGCCCAAGCGCATTCTGCGCAATCTCGATGTGGACCGCACCATTTGGAAGAATCTGCCCAACTGGAATCCGCAGGACGAGCGCCTGTACGTCGACCGGCTGTACTACCGGCAGACCGCCAAACGCACCGTCCCCGCCCGCATGATCGTGGTGGTGGATCAGTCCGGATCCATGGTCGATTCGATGGTGAACTGCACCATCCTGGCGTCCATCTTCGCGGGCCTGCCCAAGGTTGATGTGCACCTCATCGCCTATGACACCCGGGCCCTGGATCTCACCCCGTGGGTGCACGATCCGTTCGAGGTGCTGCTGCGCACCAATCTCGGCGGCGGCAATGACGGCCCGATCGCCATGGCCATGGCGCAACCCAAGATCAGCGATCCGAAAAATACCGTGCTGGTGTGGATTTCGGACTTCTATGAGTTCGATCGCTCACAGCCGCTGTTCGAGGCCATGGAGGCCGTGCACCGGTCCGGGGTCAAACTCATTCCGGTCGGCTCGGTGAACAGCTCCGGACATCAGAGCGTCAATCCGTGGTTCCGGGAGCGCTTCAAAGCCCTTGGCACCCCGGTGATTTCGGGACGCATCCAGAAACTCGTGCACGAACTCAAGAACTTTCTCGACTAGGAGACACCATGAACGACGTTTTGCGCGCCCCCGCCGAGATCAAGTACGCCGAGGAACTCGATTGGCTGGAGTCCATCGACGACAATCCCAAGCCCTTCTCGTGGCGGCTGAGCCCGAAGATGGTGCGGCTGTTCATCTTCGGCTCCGAACGGGCCGATGGACTGGACCGCGAAGTGGCGCAGAAGTGGTTCGGTGATCGCAGCTTCGTCGAGCGCAGCATCGTCACCCTGGCCTCGGACCGCGGACTGCTGCTCATCGGCGATCCGGGCACCGGTAAGAGCTGGCTGGCCGAATTGCTGGCCGCGGCCATCAGCCGCAATTCCACGCTGGTGGTGCAGGGCACGGCGGGCACCACCGAGGATCACATCAAGTACTCGTGGAATATCTCCATGGTCATCGCCAAGGGGCAATCGCGGGAATCGATGATCCCATCCCCGATCATGACCGCCATGGAGCAGGGCGTGATCGGGCGCTTCGAGGAGCTCACCCGTTCCACCAGCGATGTGCAGGACGCGCTCATCTCCATCCTGTCGGAGAAGTACGTCTCGATTCCCGAACTCGATGACGACAATGTGGTTTTCGCACAGCCCGGCTTCTCCATCATCGCCACCGCGAACAGCCGCGACCGGGGTGTGAACGATCTTTCCTCGGCGCTCAAGCGGCGTTTCAACTTCGTGCGGATTCCGGTTGTCTCCAATAAGAAGAGCGAGGCGGAGATCGTGCGCTTCCGCACGGCGGAGCTGCTGCGCCGTCATTCCCTGGAACTGGAACTGCCGCCCACGCTGCTGGACATCCTGCTGGAGAGCTTCGCCGATCTGCGCGCCGCCGCGGCCGCCGCCACCAGCGATGACGACAAACTGGAGTCGGCACTGTCCACCGCCGAGCAGATCGGCGTGCTCGAGGACGCCATCCTGCACAGCCAGTTCTTCGGCGCGAAGGAATTGAGCGCGGAGACCCTCGCCGGTTCGCTGGTCGGCTCGCTGGCCCGGCGCACGCCCGAGGATCTGGCGATTCTCAACAAGTATCTGCACGGTGTGGTCGAACCGCGCATCAAGACCAACAAGGGCAAGGCTCCCTGGGGCGAATTCCTGGAGGGCGGCCGGGCCGCGATCGCGAGGCTCTCATGACCGTCTCCGATATTCGTTCCGCACCGAATACCTTTGCCGCGCTGCGGGATCAGCTGACGGACGCGGCCGTCGCGTTCGCGGGTGCGCCCGGAGCGGCCGGGGACATCCTGGCGGGCATAGTCGACGATGTCGACCGGGCGCTGTCGGAGCGGCTGGAGATCTTCCCGGTCTGCCACCACTCCCCCGCCTCCGGGCTGGCGATGGTGCGGCGGCTGCGCGATAAGCAGCCGAGCGTCATCTACATGGAGCTGTGCGAGGATATGCGCCCGCTCCTGGATGAGCTGCGCAATTGCCGATTGCCGGTCGCATTGCAGGCGTTCGCCACCGATACCGCCGGCTTCCCAGCGGAGTGGGCTCCGCTGTCGGTGGTCGCGCCGATCACCGAATCGTCGGCCGAGTACCAGGCCATCGCGTACGCGCTCGATACGCCGGGCGTGGAACTGGTGCTGGTGGATCGGTCGACAGACCATGTCTTCCAATGGGGTTCCGACGACGAGGAAGCACCTGCCGAGCAAGCACCGGCCGATGGTGAGCGGGCCGAGGACGACGGGCTGCACGGTTCCGCCGTCGGCATCGAAATCGGTGATCTGCGACCGCGTTTCGCCGAACTGGAAGAGCATCTGCTGCATCACGGCAAGGTCCGGCACTGGTCCGAATGGTGGGACCAGTACGTCGAACAGCCGCTCGCGGATGCCGACTACGACACCTATCGACAGGTCATGGTGCTGATCGGCAGTCTGTTCCGGCGACTGCGGCGCGGCAGCACCGCGGAGGACGAGAATCGAGAACGGTACATGTGGACTCGAATGCGAGAACACTTGTCCGCCAACGATATCGATCCGGCGCGGGCGCTGTACGTCTGCGGTGCGGCGCATGCGGCCAGCCCGGTGGAGCAGTTCGGCGTGGACTCGGACGCACCGTTCGAGATCTCGCCGCGTTCGGCCACCACGTGGCATTACGGGCTGATTCCCTCCAGCCATTCCGCGATCGAAGCGCAGTTCGGGCTCGCGGGCGGTGCGGTGTCCATCGCCGCCGCCACCTGGGCGAAAGGGTTGCGGCGCGGCAAATTACAGCCCTTCGAGTTGGAGGGGCAGCCGGGGGCGAAGAAGCGCGTCAAGAAGCCGCCGCTGCCCGGCGAATCGGAAGCCGAAGTGGCGGATCAGCTTTCGGGATTCCTGTCCCGGCCGCCGGTGCTGGATCCCCTCGATGAGGCCGAACTGCTGGAATGGTCGGTGGATATCGTCCGGCTGGCCCGGCGCAATGGCTATCTGGCCAGCACCGCCGACGCCATCGCGATCTTCGAGACCTCGATCCTGCTGGCGGGCTTGCGAAATCGTGCCCGCCCGACGCCGTACGACTTCCAGGACGCGGCCGTAACCTGCATCGAGAAGGACCGGGTACCGGGCCGCCGCGATGTGCGGCGACTGTGCGAAATCCTGCTCGGCGGCGATCGCATCGGCCAGGTCGGCTATGCCGCGCTCCCGCCGCTCGCCCGCGATGTCCTCGACCGCCTCGAACCTCTCGGCCTCGACCTGTCCAAGCGCACGCTGCAACGCGCACTGCTGGACCTGAAATCGAATCCGGACCTGCGCCCGTGCTCGGATCTGCTGTGGCTGCTACGCAGACTGCTGCCGCAGGATGCGTTGCGCCCCATCATGGGTTCGCGCGGACTCGGCGAGACCTCCATCCAGGAGAGCTGGGATATCGGGCTCGGCAAACACCAGCGCTCCCTGGTCGAACTCGGCTACGAAGGCGTCTCGGTGGAACAGGTGCTGGAGCAGCGCCTGCGCCGCGCGGTCACCGCACCGGACGCGACAGCCGCCGTGGCGCTCGCCGCGGTCGAAGACGCCCTGGTCTATCTCGGCTCGGCCCGCCTCGCCGCCGAACTCGGCAACCGCGCGGTCGAACTCCTGGCCGCCGAACGCACGGTGGACGACGCTCCCATCGTGCTGCGCCGTATCCGCTTGCTGCTCAACTACTTCCGCTCCACCGAAGGCGGCCTCCCCACCTGGTGCGAACGTTTCGTAACAGCCGGTTACGCCCACTACTGCACCCTGCTCCCCACCGCCTTCACCTCGGAGGAGACGGGCCCCGCCCAGGTGGCGGCCATGCTCGGCTTCCTCTTCGGCATGGAGAACCTGGCCCTGTCCCTGGGCTGCGACCACACCCAGCTGGAACTGTCCGTCCTGCAATCCCATCCCGAATCCCCCGCCAAGATCGCCCTACTCTGGGCGGCCCGCTTCCAACTCGGCATGCTCACCATGGCCGAACTCCGCACCCGCTGCGACGCCATGCTCACCAACCCGCTGGTGCTGCCAACGGTCCCGCACTACATAAGCGGCTTCATCCAAGCCATAGACCCGGCCCCGGCCCTGAAACCCTTTGTCGTGGAACTGTTGTCGAAAGCCTTCGGCACCCTCCCCGACACGGTCCTGCTCCCGTGGCTCCCGAAACTCATCACCACGCTGAAAGACCAAACAGCCGACCTCATCCCCGGCCTCGTCCGCGAAGCGGGCCGCACCTTCCCCGGCGCACTACCCGCCGTGGACGCGTTCGTCCCGCCATGGTCAGCCGAAACGACCACGGTCGCAACAGCTTCGGTGACCGTGCCGGACGGACCGGTCACCGAACTGCTGGCGATGCACCCCGTCACCTGTGATGCTCTCGCGGAAGTCCTCGGCATCGAGGGCGACTGGCGCACGGCCGAACCGACCGGGAACAGCGAGGTAACCGATCTACTGGACCGGTTCCCCGCCACCGCCGTCGCACTGGCGGCCCAGCTCGGACAGTCACTCGCTCGACACTGATTCGAACCGTTTCCGGTCGACGGCGGGCTTCGGCACCTGATGCAGGACGGTGACGTTGTCCGCCGCGGCCGGGGTGTCCGGGTAGAACCAAACGATTATCGCGAGACCCACTGCGGCACCCAGGATTTGGGCGGTGATGTAGGCGGGGGCCGAGGTGGGGGCGATGCCCGCGAGGGTGTTGGAGAGGGTGCGGGCCAGGGTGATGGCGGGGTTGGCGAAGGCGGTGGAGCTGGTGAACCAGCAGGCCGCGCCTATGTAGGCGGTGATGGCGGTGGCGGAGAGGGTGGGGCGGGAGGCTCGGGACAGGGCCAGGATTACCGCGAGTAGGCCCGCGGTGGCGACTATTTCGCCTATCAGGTGGCCGGTGGTTACGCGGTGGTTGGTGGAGAGCTGGATCGGAGGGAGGTCGAACATGACGTTCGTGAGGATCGCGCCCGCGGTGGCTCCGAGGGTTTGGACGAGTGTGTACGCGAAGACCCGGGAGCCGGGCAATCCGCGGCCCAGACGACGACCGATGAGCCAATCCGCCACAGAGACAATCGGATTGAAGTGTGCTCCCGAGATGGGGCCGAAGACCAGGATCAGGACCCAGAGGCCGAGCATGATGGCGATGGAGCTTTCCAGGACCTGCAGGCCCAGATCGTTCGGGGACCAGCGCTGGGCGGAGATGCCGGAGCCGATGACCACCGCGACCAGGAGTGCCGTGCCGAGGAATTCGGCCGCCAAGCTACGCGTTGGCTGCCACGACATAGTCACCGACATGGTGCAGGTCGGGATAGAGGCGGTGGGCCAGGCGGCGGGATTCGTCGGTGGGGGGCACCAGATCGGGGATCAGGATGCAGCGCAGGCCGGCGGCGTGGGCGGCGCGCAGGCCGTTGGTGGAATCCTCCAGGGCCAGTGTGTCCTCGAGGTCGAACGCGAGGGTCGCGACGGCTTTCAGGTACGGCTCGGGGTGGGGTTTGCCATTGTCCACGTCCTGGCGGGTGATCACGGCGTCGAAACGGTCGATGAGACCGGTCAGCCGGAGGTGATGGTCAGCCCGCTCCCGGGACGAGGAGGTGGCGATGGCCTTCGGAATGCCTTGCTGTTCAAGGATATCCAGGAGTGCGAGGGCACCCGGTTTGGTCGTCAGCTCACCATCGTCGACGAGGCGGCGCAGGTGCGTCTCGTGCAATTCGAAGTACTCCGCCAGCGGGAAATCCGAGCCGTAGGCATCCGCGGCCAGTTCCCGGCAGCGATCCGCCGGAACCCCGATCATCGATCGGCAGAACTCCAGCGGCATGTCATAGCCGAGTTCGGCGCCCGCGCTGACCAGCGAACGCATGGCCAATCGCTCCGAATCGATGAGGAGGCCGTCCATATCGAAAACGACCGCGCGCACCGGGTTCATCGAGCACTCCCTTCGAGTACCGAGGTCAGCCTGCGCCGCACCGCGACGTCGACACCCTCGTGGGTCAGATCGGCCAGCGCGTCACCGACCTGGCGTTGCAGTCGATCCGGCTCCGGCAGCGTGCCGAAGATATCGGTGCGCTGCAGGAATCTTTGCGCGCACAGGTGCGAATCCGCGACATCGGCCAGTGGTGTCAGCGAGTTCGCGCGCGGATCGATCACCTCCATCACCGCATCGGCAGCCCGCGCGGCGGTGAACCAGCGAATCCACGCGGCGATCAACAGTGCGGCCGCGGGCGTCGGGCGGCCCGCCGCGACATTGTCCCGCAGTGCGGCAACGACTCTGGGCATCATCTTGTCCGACCCATTGCGGCCGACCCGCGTCATATCGTGGCAGATCGCCGGATTGCGGAAGCGAATCATCAACTCGTCCACGGTTCGTCGCAGTTCAGCGGGCGGCAGCGACAGCGTCGGGCCCTGCTCGCACAGCATGAATTGGCGGGCCAGCGCACCGAGTGTGGGATCCGCGGCCGCGGCCGCCACGGTGCGGTACCCCGCAAGCGCACCCAGATAGGCCAGCAGCATATGAGTTCCGTTGAGCAGGCGCAGTTTTGCCAGTTCATGGTCGGTCACATCGTTGACGAAATGCGCACCGGCCAGATCCCAGCGCGGCCGGTCACCGTCGAAATCCTCGATGGTCCAGGTCATGAACGGTTCCGCCGAGACCGGCGCCTGATCTTCGATGCCGCCCAGCCAGTTTCGCGCAGCGGCCGGATCGGCCGGGGTCGCGGGCTGCACGATCCGGTCGACGACACTGTTGGGGAACTGGACATTACGCGCGATCCAATCGGCGAGACCGCCATCACGCAGGGCCGCGAAATCGATGACGGCGGCGCGCAGCGTGCGGCCGTTCGCGCACAGGTTGTCGCAGCTGAGCACCACCGGCGGCGTACCGCCGCGGCGGCGCACCTCGGCCAGTCCGTAGACCAGCATGCCGATCGGGGTGACCGGGCGACGCGGATGGCGCAGATCGTGGCGCACCTGATCACAGTCGAGATCGAGTTGCCCGGTGACCGGGGAGACGCAGTAACCGCTCGCGGTGACGGTCAGGGTGACGATCTTGATCCCGGGATCCGCGATCCGGCTCGGCACGCCGAGGCGATCCGACGGCGCGTGCACCCCTTCCACGATGGTGCCGACCACCTCGACCCGCGCCTGCCCGTCATCGTGCAGCAGCGTCGTATAGAGATTGTCCTGAGAACGCAAGGCGTCCACCACCATCGGGCGCGCCATGGCCACCGAAACGATCCCCCAGCGCGGGTCCGATACGGCATCGATGGCATGTTGGGTCACCAGCGCCTGATGCGCGCGATGAAATGATCCACAACCCAGATGCAGGATGCCCTTCGAGAGACTGCGCGGCGCGAAACCGGGCCGCGTGACACCGCTGGGCAAACGGCCGAGCACCGCCTCGGAAAGGCGTGGAACAGGCGGGGCGGGCGGCAGATCCGTCGCGGTGAATTCGATGTACCGAGCGGGCGAGATATTGAACACGTTACGCATGCACGACTCCGTGAATCCAAAAGTAGAAGACGTTGAACAGAGGCGTCAATTCGGCGGTGAATCCGGCGCAGCGCATACGCTAACCCCGATTTCTCAATCGCTGGTTAACAACCGGCTGTTTACTGGAAGCGTCAACAATCCGCAGGTGGGAGCATCGGGCGTAAGGGATGCGTAAATTGCCAAGTCATACGCGGCGAATCCAACGAAGAAATCGGACACCGCAGCCCGCGAAATCCTCACGGTGAATCCGATCACATACCGGAATTACGCTGCCGATCAATCGATTCGGATTCTCCGGTCGATCACCACACCGCAGGGCGTCCGGATCGCCTGCGGTCGAATATTGAAAACGGAGATATACTCCGAAACACGTTCCGCGAGTGCGGAATTCACCACGGTCATCACCCCTGCACAAAGCGGCGTGACAAGCGGTGAATCCGCAACGCTGGATGTAATCGAACTCAACGATCCCTATCACTGACCGGAGGTCAGTCCTTGCGGGTGTAGCGCCGGACCCCGAGCGGCGCGAACACCGCGAGCAGGCCGATGGACCATGCCACCGTGGTGATTACGGGGTGGGCCAGTGGCCACGGGCCGGTCGGCACGGCGGCATTCCCGAACAGGTCGCGGACCGCGGTGATCGCCGCGCTGAACGGGCTCCACTCCGCGAATGTGCCCAGCCACGCGGGCATGCTGGACGTGGGGACGAAGGCATTGGAGACCATGACGAAGGCGAGAATGACCGGAGCCATCTGCTGCACCACCTCCTCGTCACCGATCGCCAGGCCGAGGAAGATGCCCACCCACGTGAGCGCGTAGCCGAAGAGTGTCAGTACCGCGAAACCCGCTAGCGTGCGCGCGATTCCGTCGTGCGCCTGCCATCCCACCAGCAGGCCGACCACGGCCATGACCGCGATCGACATGACCGACAGCAGCAGCTGGCTCAGGCTCGCGCCGAACGGTACGGCGAAACGTGCCATCGGCATCGCCCGGAACCGTTCGGTCACGCCATTGCGTGCATCGTGGGCGGCGGCGCCCGCGGCAACCACCATGCCCGTCCCTGCCACCAGAACGAAGGCCGCCGGGATGATCTGCTCCCGGTAGGAGGAGCCCGGGAGCGCGTCACGGAGCGACCCGCCGAAGACATATCCGAAGACGAGCACCAAGCCGATCGGGCCCGCGAGGTTCGCGGCGAGCAGGGCGGGATTTCGCTTGAGTGCCAAGAGATTACGGTAGAGGACATTCGTGCCGTCGACGAGAGCGTTTCTCCGTTCGGCCTGCTGCGTGCTCATGCGTACTCCTTGGTCAGGGCGAGGTATGCCTCGTCGAGCGTGGGATCGGACAGTCCGATGTCGAGGACCTCGACATCGGAGTCGGCGAGGGCGTTCAGCAGCGGGGGCAGGGTGATCGCCCCGGTTTCGACTCGACCCGTGAGCGCGGCGTCCTGCTGCTCGACCAGGCCGCTGACTCCCAGTGCCGTGAGGACGTCAATTGCGTTGCGCCGGTCCGACTCTCGGGTCAGCTGGACGGTGAGTCGCTGTCCGATTCGCGCCTTCAGGTCGCGTGGCGTGCCATCGGCGATGATCTGTCCGGCGGCGAGCACCGCCACGCGGTCGGCCAGCTGATCAGCCTCGTCGAGGTACTGGGTGGTGAGGAAAACGCTCGTACCACCTTGCGCCAGTTGACGAACCGTCGCCCAGATCTCACTGCGACTGCGCGGGTCCAGCCCGGTGGTCGGTTCGTCGAGGAACAGCAGTGCCGGTCGCCGGATCAGGCTGGACACGATGTCGAGCCGCCGGCGCATGCCGCCGGAGTAGGTGGCGACGGGGCGATCAGCGGCATCGCTCAGGCCGTACTGCTCGAGCAGTTCGTCGGCCGACGCACGGGAATCCGCGCCCGACAGTCCGTACAGCCTGCCCAGCACATTCAGGTTCTCCCTGCCGCTCAGGCGGTCGTCGAGGCTGGTGCGCTGCCCGATCACACCGATCATGGCTCGCACCCGCGCGGCCTCGGTGACGACATCGGCTCCGAACACCAGGGCCTGCCCGGCCGTGGGCGCGGCCAGCGTGGTGAGGATCCGATTCAGGGTGGTCTTGCCCGAGCCGTTGGCGCCCAGCAGCCCGAACACCGTGCCCGCCTCGATCGTCAGGTCGACGCCGTTCAAGGCGGTGACCTGACCCTCGCCCTTCCCATATGTCTTGACCAGTCCCCGCGTGTGAATCACGCCGGGCGCTTCGTGTTTCATCTCAGCTCCCCATTAGTGCGATCAATGTTCGCAGTAAACGTACATCAGATCTGCGAACAGTGCATGCAGTAAGCTGCTCACATGGATGACGACGGCGCACCGCGCCCGGTGATCTGGATGCGCGACCCATCCCCTCGCCGCGGGCCGCGGCCGACGCACACCCGCCAGGAGATCGCACAGGTGGCGATGTCCATCGCCGATGAGCAGGGGCTGGACGCGGTCTCGATCCGAGCGGTCGCCAAACAGCTCGGAGCAGGGGCGGCATCGCTCTACCGCTACATCGACTCCAAAGCGGACCTGTACGACCTAATGGTCGACGCGGCCACCGCCGAGTTCAACCTCCCGGATGCGCCCAGCGGCGACCAGCGAGCCGACCTCACCACGATCGGGACCCGCGCCAGGTCCGTCTACCAGCGCCACCCCTGGGCAATCACCCTGTCCTCCAACGCATCCTGGGGACCACACGTCCAGGCCTACATGGAGTACTTCCTAGCGGTGCTGAAACCGACAGGCCTGAACGCCCGCCAACAACTCGAACTGATCGCCCACTTCAACGCCTCCGTGGCCACCTTCGCCGCTCACGAACGTCAGCAGACCGACCAGCCCGGCAACCCCGAAGCTCTACAAGCCCGAATGATGCACCTGAAACAGATCGCCGAAAACCCGGACCTGCCCCACCTATCCACCGCCGTCGCAGCGATGCTGAACTCCACACCGGAAGACACCGACCCCGACGAGCTGTTCCGCCGATCCCTCGACCGATTGATCGACACCATCCCGGCCCAGACCGACGGCTGAGAATACGAAACGCAAAAGGCCGGATCCGATTTCGGATCCGGCCTTTTGCGATGGGTGGAGCTAAGGGGACTCGAACCCCTGACCCCCACACTGCCAGTGTGGTGCGCTACCAGCTGCGCCATAGCCCCATGTGTGGATTTGCTCGCGGGGCGTGCCCCGCTTGCTTGAACGAAGTTACACGATGCGGGTTGGGCAAACCAAATCGCCTGCACAAAGGGTGGCGGGGGCGATCTTCTGGGGGTAGGGTCGAACACATGTTCGATAGCGGAGAGGCGGAGGCTATGGGCGATGGGGAGCTGATCGAGGCACTGCGGCGGGCGCATGGGGCGGCGGCGTTCGCGCAGGCGGCGGAGATCACGGCTATTCGGGAGGTGTATCGGCGGCATCGGGCCGAGAATGCCGAACCCGGGCCGGGCGGGGTGCGGGCCGGGGAGTTCGCGGCCGCGGAGGTGGCGGTCGCGGTGCATGTGTCCGAAGGGGTGGCGGCGGCGCTCATCGATATCGGGCTGGCGCTGGATTCGCTACCGCAGACGCGGAAGGCGTTCGCGGCGGGGCGGATCGATCTATCTCGGGTGCAGGTGATCGCCGAGGCCATGCGGGGGCTCACGCGGGAAGTGCGAGAAGCGTTGGAGCCCAAGCTTATCGACGCCGCGACGCGGACCGATCCGGGGCGGCTGCGGCAGACCGCGCGGCGGTGGATCATTCGGTTGGACGGGGCGGGTGAGCAGCGGCGGCGGGAGGAACGCGAGAGCGATCGTGATGTTCGCATCCGCGCGGTGGCCGATGGGATGGCGGTGTTCGACGGGTTGCTGCCCGCCGCGGGGGCGCAGACGCTGGCCATGCGGCTGCGGGAGATGAGCTTGCAGGTCTGCGAGGACGATCCGCGCAGCATGCCGCAGCGCCGCGCCGACGCCCTGGTCGCGCTGGCCGACGGTACCGGGCGGCTGCGCTGCGGATGTACGCGCGGTAAGTATTGCCCGCAGGCGGGAGCGCCCTCGGCTCCGCGCCGGCCGCTCATTCAGGTCGGCATGTCCTCGGACACGCTGCTCGGGCTCCGCGACGATCCGGCCTACCTCTCCGGCTACGGACCCGTCGACGCCGCCCTCGCCCGCACCCTCGCCGAACACGCACGCTTCCAGGTGATTCCGGAATACTTCGCCCCGGCTGAACCGGAGAACGAACCCGAATCGCCCGCCGCGCGCAGCCGGGCAAACCACCCCGCAGGCACCAAGCGCGCCCGCACCGAACCGAAACCCAGTGCACCCCAAGCACTCCCGGATTCACCGTCCGAACCCGACACACCGACCGCCCGCCGCGCGGTCACGCCGAAAGCCCCGTGGGAACGCATCCCGGGCATGCCGGGCGGACAGTCCCATGCGCCGACACCCGATCCGCTCCGCGCGACCAGGCGGCATACCGATCCGGCCGCGCCGCAACCCGCCGCACAGCAGGACGATTTCGCGGCGATGGCATTGCGCAGAATCGCACGAGCCGACTCGGGCGTCTCCGATGAATTGCGCCGCGCCGCACAACAAGCGGTGTCGAGCCTGGCCGACGCCGCTCGCCACGATGATGGAGTGGCGGCCGCGAACTCCCCGGGAGACCTGCGGCCCGCGCTGGAGGGAGCAGTCGCACGCACAACGGAGGGCGCACGGAGCACGGTAGAACATGCGGCTTCGAGCTCGACCGAAGGGTTGCGACGCAGTGGGGCGCAGACGAATACGGCTGTCGCCGAGGTTTTGCGGTCCGCGGCGGAGCAGGCGGATACCGGATCGCCGGAAGCGCTGCGGGCGGCCGCACGCCGAGCGGCGGGTACGGGAGCGCCTGGGGCGCACCCTGCGGGTTCGAAGCGTCGGCCGACTGCCGCATCGGCGAATGCACCTGTGCTGCATCCGTTCTCGGCGGCTCCTCCGCGTGAGATCCGGGCCTTCGACGGACTGTGCCGATTCCCCGGTTGCACCATGCCCGCTGCCGAAACCCTTGTGACGCAATTCGATCCGCTGCGTCTGCGGCGCGCCCCGCAGACGAGCGCGGCTCCGCGCGCGGTGCTGTGCTCGCATCATCACCGGCTCAAAGCGCTTGCGGACAGCGGGAAACAGCCCTGGCGCGTCTACCTCGCCGATACCGACCGCATGCGCTGGATCGACCCCACCGGCGAATCCCACGAGACCATTCGCGAGGGCGCGCGATATCTCTTCCCGCACACCGATATAGACGCGCCCACCGTTGCGACCCCGCACCTGCACCTGGCTCCCGAAGGGGCCCTGGATCCCCCAATCCCCTTCCGCCCCTTCAACACCGATATCTGCTACCCCCTGGACACCCACGTCCTACTCCACCCCCAGCTAACCCGCACCACCCCCGAGAACGACATCCCCGCCACCCCGGCCCGCCCCGCACCCCGGTGAGCGCCGCCGCGCGGCACCGCCGTTCCCACCACCTACTCGCCCGCCCCTGACCACGGGACCGCGCTGCCAGCACGGTTCCCTGCCCGGGGCGCGGCTCTCCTGTGGCCCCGATGGGCCGCGCCCCACCAATTCCCTTGCACCTCAACACCCGGAGTCGCGACTGGCACCCGACTCCTCGGGGGTGCGGCCGACCCGAACGGCCGCACCCCACCCGAATGGCAGCGCCGCTTATCCGGAATTACTTGGCGGCGTTCTGGACCCAGTCGTCTGCCCTGGAGTCGATCTTCTTGCCATCGATGAAGACCGAGGGGGTGCCCGCTTTGTCGCCGGACAGGGCAGTCAGAGCCTTCATGGCGGAGTCGGCGTGGTTGCGGGCGGAATCGAGGCGGTCGCCCTTGGTGATACAGGTGAGGGCGTCGGCCGAGGCGCCCGCATCCTTGGCGATGGCTACCAGTTCCTGGTTGTTATGGTCCGAGCCGCCCTCGGAGGGCTGCTGGGTGGTGAAGAGCAGGGTATGGAATTTGGCGTAGGCGGGGCCGTCACCGGCCTGGGCGACACATTCGTTGGCCGCGATGGCGCGCGTGGAGTAATCCTTGCTGCTCGATTGGGAGTCCAGGAAATTGACCAGGCGATAGCGGACGGCGAACTTGCCCTCGTCGAGTTGCTGTGCGATTTCCTGACCGTAGATCTTTTCCATTTGCCCACAGACCGGGCACAGCGGGTCTTCATAGATGTCAATGGTTTTGGTGGCGTCCGGCTTGCCCAGCACGATCGCGCCGTCCGAATCCATGGCGACCGAGACCGCGGGATTGTGGGCCGAACCGTAGCCGTCATTGCGGATCGAATCGCTGCCGCCCTTATTCCATTGGGAGACAGCGAAGATGATCAACGCGACCACCACCACGGCCACTGCGCCGAGGGCGTAGGTGGTCTTGCTCGATACCGGCCGCGGGGTGTGTTTCGAAGACGGTGCGTTCACCCCGCACACTCTGCACCACAACCACCCGCATCGGCCAGGCGGCCCCGCGAGCGTGTCGCCGCGGCCGCGAGAACCGGGCGGTTACGCCCCGGTGGTGACGGCGGGTTCCCTGCGCCGCAGGGTTTCCGGAACCGCCAGCCACACCGCCGAAGCCGACGCCAGAATGACACCGGTGACCCCGAGCGCCACCCCGTAGGACACCTGATCGGCGAGCATGCCGATCAGATACGGTCCCAGGAACGTGCCCAGATCCGCGGACATCTGATACCCCGCCAGCACCGGCCCGCCGCGCACCCCGGGCCCGACGATATCGGCGACCGCGGCCTGCAAAGCGGGCGAGAACATTCCGGACCCGATCCCCGCGATACACGAGGCCACCAGCAGCCACGGGAAGGTCGAGGCCAGCCCCAGCCCGGCCGTGCCGAGCGCGCACACCAGCGTCCCGGCGATCAGGAACGGCTTGCGGCCCAGCTGATCCGACCATCGCCCGGACAGGAACAGCACCGCGGCATTACCGGCCGCGAACACCGTCAGCGCGACACCCGCCAGCCCCGCGTCCTTGTGCAGCACCTCCACCACGATCAACGGCACCAATGCCATTCGCACACCGAAAACCGCCGCGCCATTACCGAAATTCGCCCACAGCGCCGCCCGGTACGCGGGCCGCGCCAGCCCCTCCCGGAATGTCATGACCGCCGAACCATTGGCCGCCTCCGGCATCGCCAGCGGCGAATCCCGCAGCGCCACATACACGATCAAGCTGGCTATGAGCAGCGCGATGCAATAGATGATGAATGGCGCACGCAGCCCCAGGAACGACAGCGCACCACCCACCAGCGGCCCGCTGATCGAGCCGATCAGGAAGCTCGTCGAGTACACCCCCGACACCCGCCCGCGCTCCAGCGGCGGCGAAATCCGGATCACCAGCGCCAGCGAGGACACCGTGAACATGGTCGACCCGATACCGCCGAGCGACCGCAACACCAGCAGCTGCCAATAACTTTGGGCGAACGCGCACGCGCCGGTGGAGATCGCCACGATGATCAGGCCGGTCAGATACACCGGCCGCTCACCGAGCTTCTGCACCAGCCGCCCGCCCAGCGGCGCGAATACCAGCCGCATGAGCGCGAACGCACTGACGATGAACGACGCCGCCGCGACACCGACCCCGAAACTCCGGGCGAACTGCGGTAGCGCGGGTGCGACCAGACCGAATCCGATGGCAATGGTGAACGCGGCTCCCACCAGCACCCAGATCTCGACCGGTAGAGCCTTGGATCTATTCACCAGCTAGCGCCCGTCCCACCATCTCCTCCGCGGCCGCCTGCACCTGTGTCAGATGCTCGGGGCCTTGGAACGATTCCGCGTAGATCTTGTATTTGTCCTCGGTGCCCGAGGGCCGGGCGGCGAACCAGGCGTTCTCGGTGGTGACCTTCACCCCGCCCAGCGCCGCGCCATTGCCCCGCGCCCTGGTCTGGATGCCGGTGATCGGCTCCCCGGCTATCTCTTTCGCGGTGATCATGTCCGGCGTCAACGCCGCCAGCCGCGCCTTCTGTTCCACGGTGGCGCTCGCGTCCACCCGGTTGTAGGCCGGACTGCCGTAGCGCTTCTCGAGCTCGGTGTAGCGCGTGGACGGGCTCTGCCCGGTGACCGCGGTGATCTCCGCGGCCAGCAACGCCAGCAGAATGCCGTCCTTATCGGTGGTCCACACGGTGCCGTCCATGCGCAGGAAGGACGCGCCCGCGCTCTCCTCACCGCCGAAAGCCAGGCTGCCGCTGAACAATCCGGGCACGAACCATTTGAACCCGACCGGCACCTCGTAGACGTCGCGGCCGAGCACACCCACCACGCGATCGATCATCGACGAGGTGACCACCGTCTTACCGATCTTGGTCAGGGCGTCCCAGCCCATCCGATTGGCGATCAGATATTCGATCGCCACCGCCAGGAAGTGATTCGGATTCATCAGTCCCGCATCGGGAGTCACGATGCCGTGCCGGTCGGCGTCGGCGTCATTACCCGTGGAGATGTCGTAATCGTCGCGAATCGCCACCAGCGAGGCCATGGCATAGCGCGAGGACGGATCCATCCGGATCTTGCCGTCGCTGTCCAGGGTCATGAAGCGCCAGGTCGGATCGACGAACGGATTGACCACCTCGAGTTCGAGGTCGTACCGCTGCCCGATCTCCTCCCAGTAATCCACGCTCGCGCCGCCCATCGGATCCGCGCCGAGGCGAATCCCGGCACCCCGAATCGCGTCCAGATTCAGCACATTGGGTAGGTCCCCGATATACCGATCGAGATAGTCGTAGCGTTCGACATTGTGTGCCAGGGCATGCGCGAGACTGGTGCGCCGCACATCGGCCAGCCCGCCGCGCAGCAGCTCATTGGCGCGCGCGGCAATCGCGTCGGTGGCGACCGTATCGGCCGGTCCACCGTGCGGCGGATTGTATTTGAACCCGCCGTCACGCGGCGGATTGTGCGAGGGCGTCACCACGATGCCATCGGCCTGATGCCGGGTGCCGCCGCGATTGTGCCGCAGCACCGCATGGCTCAAAGCCGGTGTGGGCGTGTACCTGTCACGCGAATCGATAATGGCGGTGACGTCATTGGCGGCGAGCACCTCCAGCGCGGTGGTCCAGGCCGGTTCGGACAGCGCGTGCGTATCGCGCGCCAGATACACCGGCCCGGTGATGCCGCGGGTGGCGCGATATTCGACGATGGCCTGGGTGATGGCGAGAATGTGCGCCTCGTTGAACGCGTTGTCCAGACTCGACCCGCGATGACCCGAGGTGCCGAAGGCGACCAGCTGCGCCGGATCCGCCGGATCGGGAATCCGGCTGTAGTAGGCCGTCACCAAGTGCGCGATATCCTCGAGGTCCGTGGCGCGCGCCGGTCGCCCGGCCCGATCATGCGCCATGCTCGCACCTCCCTTCCGTATCGCCTGTGCCCGGCTGGTCATCAGGATCACGGGGACACCGCCACTACGTTCGCCACCGCATAGCTGTAAGCGCCCTCCTCAGTCCTTCGAACCGCTACCCATTCGAACCTACTGAACGTGGTCAGCACGGATGTGCCCAGTGGAACGACACTATCGAATCGATGTGCCACCGCGCGATCCAACGGTTTCCAGCCCGCTAGCTCCTCACTCACCACCTGCCCCCAATCGTCGCCGTGCCGCCACATCGCTCCCCCGAAGTCGCCGGGCGCGGAAGATGTCCGGCCCATTCGAGCCAGTCTACGAACTTCCGCCGCCAACGTGCGCAAGGCGGCGAAGCAGTCGAGCGCACGAGTTCCGACGATAGGGACGACTACCCTCCTGTTCAGTTTGCTAAACCGTTGCCCTTCGGCGTGTTGCTGAGCCGGAACAGCACCCGGGAACTGCGAGGATAGTGCCGCTTGCCCGGAGTTGTCCCATCGGTATCGAGGAGAGCCAAGTTGGCGGTGCGGCAGTTGATCAGAAGCATGCTGGTCCGGAGCTGCGGCATCGCCGCAGCGGCGATCGCCGTCATGGCGTCCGCACCGGCGGCGCACGCGGGAGCGATATACCCGATCGCGGATCCCGACGGGTTCTACTACGCCCCAGGAAATCTCGGCTCGACCGCGCCCGGCGATGTGCTGCGGTCGCGAAATGTGCCCTCCCCGTGGCCCGGCGCCACGGTATGGCAGTTGCTGTTCCACTCCACCGATTCATCGGGCGGGCCCATCGCCGCGATGACCACGCTGATCATGCCCGGCGGGCCGGGGCCCAAGCCGCTGGTCTCGTATCAGCCGTTCGTCAATTCGCTTGGGCTGCAGTGCGCTCCGTCGCATGCGCTGTTCGACGGTGGGCTCAAGGAGTCGGCGGCGCTGAATCTGCTGCTGGCCAGGGGCTGGGCGATCGCCGTTCCCGACCACCTGGGCCCGGACAGTGCCTATGGCGCGGCTCGAATGGGCGGTCAGATAACCCTTGACGGCATTCGCGCGGCGGAGCGGTTCGCCCCTGCGGGACTGGGGAATTCCCCGGTCGGCATGGTCGGATACTCCGGCGGGGCGATGGCGACGGGCTTCGCGGCCGCACTCGCCCCGGAGTACGCGCCGGAACTGAATATCGTCGGCATCGCACAGGGCGGCGTTCCGGTGAATCCGGGCAAGATCGCCATCCAGGTCGGCGACGTCCCGCATCCGCTCTTCGGGCTGGGGTTCGCGGTCGCCATCGGCATGGAACGCGAATACCCGAGCCAGGTCCCGCTCGACAACGCGCTGACCCCGGCGGGGTACGCGCTGCGCGACCGGATCGCGAATTCCTGTGTGGACGACATCATCTCGGCCGGGGCCGGGCACACCATCAGCGAGGTGTTCTATCGCGGTATGGAGAACGATCCGGCGCTCATCGCGGCCTTCCACGACAACGCGCTGGAGATCTACCCCGGCGTGCCCCGCGTCCCGGTCTACGAATGGCACGGCGGCAATGATCAGGTGCCGCTGGATCTCGCGCTCGGCACCGCGGGCCGCTACTGCGCCGCCGGCACCCCGGTGCAGTTCGACATCATCCCCGGCACCGATCACGCCACGGCGATTCTGCCCGGCGCGATCAACGCCTACGGCTACCTGGCGGACCGTTTCGCGGGCAGGCCCGCACCATCCAACTGCCACTGAGGTTTTCAGTAAGGAAACAGCCCCGCTCACTGACGTGAGCGGGGCTGCGGCCTTTGTGGGGGAAGCGCGGAGCGGCCCCGCTCACTTCGTTGTGAGCGGGGCCGCTGTCCGTTGATTCGGGTTCGAATCTCAGTGCGCCAGAACGGGTTCGCCCTCGGAGGGAACGGGTACGTTGTTCGGCATGATGAAACCGGTGATCACCGCGCCGACCACGAAGATCGCGGCGGCCCACCAGAAGGTGGTGGTGTAGCTGCGCACGGCGGCTTCGGCCAGTACCGCGGGAGTCGCGGGACCGTGGTCGGAGACGTAGTTGCCCAGGGCGGTGGCGGCCAGCGTGCTCAGCAGCGCGGTGCCGATGGAACCGCCGACCTGCTGGCTGGTGTTCACCATGGCCGAGGCCACGCCCGCGTCCTCATGTTCCACACCGGAGGTCGCGCCGATGAAGGCAGTCGACATCGCGGTACCCAGGCCGACGCCCATCAGGATGAGGCTGGGCAGGATGTGGCTGGCGTAGGCGGTGTCCACGCCGATCCGGGTGAGCAACGCCATACCCAGTGCGGCGATCAGGAATCCGGCGACGACCGTCACCTTCGGACCGACCTTGGGTACCAGCAGCGACGGCACCGTGGTCGAGGAGGCGACCATGCCCGCCACCATGGGCAGGAAGGCCACGCCGGTGATGATCGGCGAGTAACCCAGCTGCTGCTGCATGTAGTAGGTCAGGAACAGGAACATGGCGAACATGCCGATGCCGATGGCGAAGACGGTCATGTAGGACGCGCCGCGGGTGCGGTCCAGCACCACGCGCAGCGGCAGCAGTGGATTGGCGACCCGCTGTTCCAGCGCGAAGAACACGCCCAGCAACACTACGCCGCCGATCAGGAAGCCCAGCGTCGCCGAGTTGGTCCAGCCGTCGGATTCGGCCTTGGAGAAGCCGTACACGATGGAGAACAGCGCCGCGGTCACCGCGAGGGTGCCCGGGATATCCAGCTTGGGCCGGGTGGTGGCGGTGTGCTTGGCCAGCAGCAGGATCGCGCCGACCAGTGCGACGGCCGCGAAGACCAGGTTCACGTACATGACCCAGCGCCACGACGCCCATTCGGTGAGCGCGCCGCCGAGCAGCAGACCCAGCGCGCCGCCGGCACCGGCGATGGCGCCGAAGATGCCGAACGCCTTGGCGCGTTCCTTGGGCTCGGTGAAGGTCACGGTGAGCAGCGACAGTGCGGCGGGGGCCAGCAGTGCGCCGAAGACGCCCTGGGCCACGCGAGCGCCGACCAGTACCTCGAAGCTGGGTGCGGCGCCACCGACCGCGGAGGCGGCCGCGAAGCCGATCAGGCCGACGATGAAGGTGGTGCGGCGGCCGAACAGGTCGGAGAGTCGTCCGCCGAGCAGCAGCAGGCTGCCGAACGCGAGGGCGTATCCGGTGACGACCCACTGCCGGTCGCCGTTGGAGAAGCCGAGGTCGAGCTGCGCTTCGGGGAGTGCGATATTCACGACGGTCGCATCGAGTACGACCATCAGCTGGGCAACGCCGAGTACGGCGAGCACCCACCAGCGCATGGCATGTGAGCCACGGCGACCGTCTCCGGTCGTCGGCGCGGCTACTGCCTTCTCTTTCTCGAGAGCTGTCGTCATGGTGGTTTCCTTGTCCCCTAGGATTAGCGGAGATGCCATCTCCGTTTACTGAACGAAGCTATCATGTAAACGGAGAGATTCCCTCCGGATAATCCCGGTTCCTGTTAGGATCAGGCTGTGAATCACGTCACCACCGCGCCCCCACCGCGTCGCCTGCGGGCGGATGCGGCCCGCAATCAGCAGCGCATCATCGCCGCTGCGCGCGAACTCTTCGCCGATCGCGGCCTCGAGGTCACCCTCGACGATGTGGCCGAACGCGCGGGCGTCGGCGTCGGAACCGTCTACCGGCGCTTCGCGAACAAGCAGGAGCTCATTCTCGAGGTCTTCGACGCCATGGTTACCGAGCTGGCCGCGGCCGTCGAGCTCGCGTTGCACCATCCCGATCCCTGGCAGGGCCTGGTGGAGTTGTTCGAGTACTCCTGTCGGCACATGGCCATCAACCGTGGATTCGGCGAGGTTGTGCTGGAGCTACACGACAGTATGGACCGCTTCGCCGCCATGAAGGAACGGGTCCGCCCCGGGATGCAGGCGGTGATCCGGCGCGCCAAGGAGTCGGGCGCACTGCAGCCCGATATCGAGGCCGGCGATTTCTTCGCAATGGTGAACATGGTGGACGCGGTCGCCGGTTTCGCCCGGCCCGTGAATCCCGAAGTGTGGCAACGGTATATGGCGCTGGTGCTGAACGGCGTGCGCGGCGACGACGTTCCGCGCATCATCTCGAGCCAGCCTCCGCTCACCGATGACGAGGTGGAACTGGCCAAAGAAGCGATGTGCAGCGGCCGGAAAAGGTAGCGAGACTCACACCGGCGGTTTAAAGTTGGTCGCATGACCAACTCGTGGGCGAACTGGGCCGGGGATCAGAGCTGTACTCCGGCGGTTATCGCCGAGCCGGGCACGCCCGAAGAAGTCGCCGCCGTGCTGGCCCGCGCGGAGGCGGACGGGCATACCGTGCGCGTCGCCGGATCGGGGCATTCCTTCACCGAGACCGTGCTCACCGACGGCACCATGCTGCGCCTGAACAAGCTCGACAAGATCCTGTCGGTGGACCGCGCGAACGGGCTGGTGCGCGCCGAAGCGGGCATCACGCTCAACGCCGCCAGCAACGCCCTGCACCCCATGGGCCTGGCCTTCCCCAATCTCGGCGATATCGATGTGCAGTCCGTGGCGGGCGCGACCGCCACCGGCACCCACGGCACCGGGGCCAAATTGCAGAACCTCTCGGCCGCACTGCAATCGGTCGAGCTCATGCTGGCCGACGGCAGCCGCGTCGAACTCAATGAGCAGACCGATCCGGACGGCTGGCGCGCCGCGCGGGTGAATGTGGGCGCGCTCGGCGTGGTCACCGCCGTCACCCTGCAGATGGTGCCGTCGTTCGTGCTCGAGGGCGTGGAGCGACCGGTGCCGGTGGAGGATGTGCTCGCCGATCTGGACACCTTCGTGGACGGCAACGAGCATTTCGAGTTCTACATGTTCGCGCATTCGCCGCTGGCCATGACCAAGGCCAACAACACCGTGGACCTGCCCGAACAGCCGCGCGGTAAGGCGATGGACTGGTTCTCGGACATCCTGGTCACCAACTACACCTTCGACGCGCTGTGCAAGCTCACCCGCGCTCAGCCCCGGCTGATTCCGTACGTGCAGCGGGCCGCGGCCTACGCGGGCAGCTATCGGCGGCAGGTGGAGCGGTCGTACAAGGTCTTCGCCAGTCCGCGGCTGTTCCGCTTCACCGAGATGGAGTACGCCATCCCGCGCGCGCACTCCGCCGACGCGATCCGCGAGATCAAAGAGGTGGCAAGCCATTTCGATACGGCCATGCCGATCGAGGTGCGCTGGGTCGCGCCCGATGACGCCTTCCTGTCCCCCGCGGGCGGCCGCGAGACCTGCTATATCGCGGTGCACCAGTACACGGGCATGGAGTACGAGCCGTATTTCCGGGCCTGCGAGGCGGTGTTCGATCGCTATAACGGCCGCCCACACTGGGGTAAGCGGCACTTCCAGACCGCCGAGACGCTGAGCGAGCGCTACCCGCACTGGGAGCGATTCGCCGAGGTGCGCAAGCGTTTCGACCCGCAGGGGCGTTTCACCAACGCGTATATCGAGCGGGTACTGGGTCCAATCGGCTGAAATGGCACTATGCTCGGTTGCTGAAAGATCGCTGTAATTGCGGAACTGCTCGTCGGACTGTCCTGGATGCGCGCCCGACCCGGGTGCGACCACACGGAGGAGGTTTCGATGTCTTCTTTCAACGACAACGTCAATGACGCGACCGATAAGGCCAAGGACGCAGCCAAGGACGCCGCGGATAAGGCCGAGGGCATGGCCGAACATATGGAAGACCGCCTCAAGCACGCGACCGATGACGTCAAGGAGAAGGTCGGCGGATTCGTCGACAAAATGAAGGAACGCCTCGGCGGCGGCGCGAAGTAGGGGCACCGAATATGCCGACGAATGACAATATCGGCGATTCCGCCGAAAAGGTGGCCGGTGATATCGGCGGCGGCGCCGGGGAATTCGCCGATAAGGCACAGGCGGCCGCCGGACAGCTCGCCGAGCGCGCGAGCGGTGCGGCCGCCGAACTCGCGGACCGGGCCAGCAGCGCCGCCGCCGACCTCGCCGATATGGCGAAGGCATTCGCCGACAAGATAAACACCGACGATATGCAGGGCACCCTGGAACAGGTGCGCGCGAATCTGGAACACGCCGCCCAGGACGTGATGGCGGCGGTCAACGAGATCGTCGAAGCCGTGAAGAACAGGGTCGGCAAGTAGTATCCGCAACCCCGATGCCGAGCCGCCGCGCTCGGCATCGGGGTTGTCGCACATCGGAGTTCGGACCGTCGCACCACCTCGACAGGGAGCCACCCACGTGAGCGCACCGAGCAAACCCTCGTCCGATCCGGCTCCGATCCATCACCGAGTGGCGGTCGCGCCCAGGGTGTTCTGGCCCTCGGCCATCGTGGTGACGGCATTCACCCTGTACGCCATTATCTTTCGCGATCTGGCGGCACGGCAGGCGAAGGCGATCCAGGACAATGTGATCGGCAGTTTCGGCTGGTACTACATCGTCATCGTGACGCTGTTCGTGGTGTTCGCCATCTGGCTCGGGCTGGGGCGATTCGGCGATATCAATCTCGGCGATGACGGTGAGAAGGCCGAATACTCCATGGGCGCTTGGCTTTCCATGCTGTTCGCGGCCGGGATGGGTATCGGCCTGGTGTTCTGGGGTGTGGCCGAACCGCTGTTCCACTACGACGAGCCGCGGCCCGGGGTCGGATCGACCTCGGCGCAGCGCGCCGATGCCGCCATGGTGCAGACGTTCCTGCACTGGGGGATTCATCCGTGGGCCATCTACGTGGTGGTCGGCTTGGCGATCGCGTATTCGATCCATCGCAAGGGACGGCCGGTGTCGATTCGCTGGTCACTGGAATCGCTTGTGGGCGATCGCATTCGGGGCTGGCGCGGTGATGTCATCGATATCGTCGCGGTCATCGGCACGGTCTTCGGCGTGGCCACCTCGCTCGGACTGGGCATCCTGCAGATCTCGGCGGGCCTGAATTATGAAGGCTGGCTGCGTGAACCGGGTAAGGGCTTGCAGGTGGTGCTGATCATCGGGGTCACCGCGCTGGCCACCGTCTCGGTGGTGACCGGGGTGGACAAGGGCATCAAACTACTGTCCCAGGCGAATATGGGAGTGGCCGGATTACTGCTGCTGTATGTGCTGGTGGCGGGTCCGACGCTGTTCATCGTCAATGATCTGGTGCAGAACATCGGCACGTACATCCAGCAACTACCGAAGATCAGCCTCTACACCGGCGCCACCGAAGGGGCTGACGGCACCGCGTGGACGCAGCGGTGGACGGTCTTCTACTGGGGCTGGTGGATTTCCTGGGCCCCGTTCGTCGGCGTGTTCATCGCCCGGATCTCGCGCGGGCGCACGGTACGCGAATTCGTGGCCGGGGTACTGCTGGTGCCGACGCTGCTGACCTTCGTATGGTTCGCGGTATTCGGCGGGGCGGGCCTGCATCGCGAAATGCTCGGCGGCGGTGGACTTATCGGGCCGGACGGACCGGATCGCGATAGCGCGCTGTTCGCCATGCTCGATACCCTGCCGGGCGGCAGTCTCACCGCCGGACTGGCGATGCTGGTGATCGTGCTGTTCTTCATCACCTCGGCGGATTCCGGTGCGCTGGTGGTGAATATGTTGTCCTCGGGCGGAAATCCGGAGCCGCCCAAGTGGAGTCGGGCATTCTGGACCGCGATGCAGGGTGCGGTCGCCATCGCGCTGCTGGTTGCCAGCGGTACCGGCACCGCCGCGCTCACCACCTTGCAGACCGTGGCGATCTTGATCGCGCTGCCGTTCAGCGTGGTCATGCTCGCCATGTGCTGGGCGCTGGTGCGCACCTTCAAGGCCGAGCGCGGCGGCTGATCAGATCACATACCGCCCAGCATGTGACGACTGTCAAAAAGGTGAGCGCCATGTCCGAAACGTGCCTCGGCCTGCCCTTACACTTCGATGCAGAAGATTACGAATTCGTCTCGGATTGGATATTCCTGCATCATGCTCAAGGGTTTCAAAGACTTCCTGATGAGGGGCAACGTGCTCGACCTCGCGGTCGCGGTTGTCATGGGAACCGCGTTCACCGCCATCGTCACCTCGGTGACCAAGGGGCTGATCGAGCCGCTGCTGGCGACCGCCGGCGGTAATAGCGAATTCGGTCTGGGCTTCCAGATTCTGGCGAGCAAGCCGTCCACGTTCGTGGCGATCGGCCCGATCATCAGCGCCGCGATCAACTTCGTGACGGTGGCCGCGGTGCTGTACTTCGTGCTGATTCTGCCGATGAAGCATCTGCAGGCCCGGCTCTCCAAGCCGACCGCGGTCAAGGCCGACCCGACCGAGCTGGAGCTGCTCACCGAGATCCGCGATCTGCTCGCCAAGCAGAAGGCCGAGACGGGCGAAACACTGAACAAGTAGGTCACGACCGCCTCCCCGGACCGGGGCTAGGGTGCTAGCCAGAGCGTTGCTGGCTAGTTCTCCGGGCACTCGATACGAGGAGGCGGGACCGTGGGCCGCATTCCGCCGCGGCAGCTGTCGCAGGCTGGACCGGATCATGAGCATCCCGCCGCGCCTGGGCGCTGGGCGATGCTGGCGGTGCTGTGCTGCAGTCTGCTGCTGGTGGCCATGGACGCCACGATTCTGAATGTGGCGCTGCCGTCCCTGATCGACCATATGGATCCCAGCCCGATGGAACAGCTGTGGATCGTCGACCTCTACGGCCTGGTGCTCGGCGGTCTGCTCATCACCTGCGGTGCGATCGGCGACCGCTACGGCCGCAAGCGTTTGTTCATAACGGGATTCGTACTCTTCGGCGTGGCCTCGGTGATCGCCGCGATGGCGCATTCACCCGCGCAGCTCATCGCCGGGCGCGCACTGCTCGGCGTCGGCGGGGCCATGGTGATGCCGTCCACGCTGTCGCTGATCCGCAATATCTTCACCGATGATCATGAGCGCACCCAGGCCATCGGCATCTGGGCGTCGGTCGCGGGGGCGGGCGCGGCCATCGGCCCGCTGGTGGGCGGGCATCTGGTGGAGGCGTTCGGATGGTCGGCCGCGTTCTGGCTGAACGTGCCGGTGGTCGTGGTGACGGTAACCGCGGCGATCTGGTTGCTGCCCGAATATCGCGCACCGCAGATCGGCAGCCTGGATTGGCTCAGCGCGCTACTGTCGGTGCTGGGCATCGTGGCGCTGGCGTGGGGTATCAAGCATGTGGCCAAGGGCAATCCGGCGGCGCTCGATCTGGTGATCCTGGTGGCGTCGGTGCTGCTGCTCGGATTGTTCGCGTATCGCCAGTTGCGCTCGCCCGATCCGCTGCTGGATGTGCGGCTGTTCCGCAATCGCGCGTTCACCGCCGCCGCGCTGGCGACGCTGCTGGCCATGCTCGCTATCGGCGCGGCACTGCTCCTGATCTCGTTGTGGCTGCAATACATTCACGGCTACACACCGTCCGAGGCCGGATTGCGCACGGTGCCCGCGGCGATCGCGACACTGCTCGGCTCGCTCTCCACACCGTGGCTGCTGCGACGGGTCGGGGTGCGATTCCTGATGGGCTTCGGCCTGGGCGCGCTGGCCGCGGGTTTCATTGTGCTGGCGGCCATTCCGACCACCACCTATCCGCTGGTCGCGTTGATTCTGGTGTGCCTGGGCATCGGCGACGGGGTGGCGATCACCACGGCCGCGGCGGTGCTGGTCTCGGCGGTGCCGCCGGAGCGGGCGGGGATGGCGGGCGCGGTGGAGGAGACCAATTACGAGCTCGGCATCGGATTGGGTGTGGCGCTGCTGGGCAGTATTCACGGCCGGTTGTTCGTCTCGCATATGACGAATCTGCCGCTGTCCGGGGAGCAGCTCGACACCGCGCGCGGATCGGTGGGCGGGGCGGCGTACGTGGCCGATCAGGTGGGCGGGGCGACCGGTGCGCAGGTACTCGAAATCGCCCAGCACGCTTATGATTCCGCGCTGACCACCACCTCGTGGATTTCCGCGGGACTGGTGGGCGCGGTGGCGGTGCTGACCGTGGTGCTGGTGCCGCGCGGGTTCACCGCCACCTCGGCACACTGACCGCGGGATCTCCGCACCGCCGCGGATACGAAGTCACAGCGCCCCGGACCTCCGTTGCGGGGCGGCCACTACATCCGAGCCTGGACGCTCACACCGGTTCTATCCGGAGTTCGCGTTCCACGACGCGGTGTGCGACCTCGACCAGGGACAGGCTGTTGATGAAGGCGTAGCCGCGCAATCGGGCATAGGCGTCGGTGATATCGATGCCGAGTTCTCCGCTGGTCATGGCCGCCGCCTGGTGAATCCACTGGCTGGACAGCGGTTGTGCCCACTGCCTGGCCTCATCCCCAGAGGCGAGCACCAGGCTCGCGGTCACCAGATCCGCGATGTGCAGGGCCGCCGCGAGCAGGCGCGGCCCGGGTCTGCCGACGGTATCGCGATACAGGTCCATCGCCCCGAGCGGCAGCGGTCCCAGTCGCAGCGGCACCGCGAACAGCGACCCGGAGACCGGCACGCCCGCAAGGGCTTCGGCGAAACCGGGCCAGCGCTCATAGACGGAGGTGAAGTCGGCGATCGTCACCGGTGTGCCGTGCGCCGACGCCGATACCGCGGGTCCCTCCCCCACCGTCGCCTGCGCCCGCTCCACCTGACCGGCGAAATCGTCACTGGCGCACCAGGGTTGCATACCGGCGTCGATCTCGTGCAGCACGATGGCGGCGCGGCGCACCGGCAGCACCCGCACGCACGCGTCGCAGACCGCAGCCAGCCCGCCGCCGGCGTCGCGAACCGCCCGCAGGAAGTGCCCGGTCAGCTGATCGAACTGTGTACCCATCCCTCGAACCGCCCCACACTCATCGTTCCGCGAGGAGTAATTCGGTGCCCTGCGCCCATGGTCCCGTCACAGTCCCGCAACGAAAAGGGCCGAAAGTCCCACAGTGGCATGAGTATCCGTCTATCGAGTGGATCCGGCCCAGGTCACGCCGGGGCAACGCGTCAGTGCGATCGGTCGTCGCCGGGGGCGTCGGTGAAGCCAATGGCGGCGTGCGTGCCGTCACAGAAGGGTTTGTTGCGGGATTCACCGCAGCGGCAGAGCGTGACGCGGTTACGGATCTCATAGTCGGTGCCGTCGGCGGCGGTGACCTGGATGCCGCCGCGCACCCAATAGGGACCGCTCACCTCTTTGGCCGGATCTTCCACCAGGCCAATGGATTTGGGCAGTTCGGGCTCGTAGGCGGTGCGCTCGGCGAGATTCCAGGCGATCAGGCGGCCGGACGGGCAGTCCGCGGATTCGCGTTTGGTGGCCGCCGCGGCCTCGTCGCCGGGCTGTTCGACCAGGTTCCAGACCTGGCCGTCGGCATCGCAGAAGCGGGCGAACGCGCACAGCGACTGCGCGTCGGTGAGCGTCACCTCCGGCCCGTCCTGTTCGGTGGCCTGCGCCAGATACGGTGCGCGCGAGGCCACTTCGGTGCCGTCGAAGCCGATCTTGGCGTGCGTGCCGTCGCAGAACGGCTTCTTCGCCGAATGCCCGCAGCGGCACAGGCTGTAGTTCTCGCCGGGTGTGGCGACCGGATCGCCCTCGCGCCACTCCCGCGAATCGCCCTGGGCATCGGGAACGATGGTCTGCTTGCTCCGGGGTACGCCGCCGGTGACGCGGTACGGGCCGTTCTCGGTAACCCGGATCTGCATACGGGTTACTCCACCAGCACCGCTTCGGCGGGCCGGTGCGACACGCCGAGTCGGTACAGACCCCGCAGGTCATAGGTGTGGGTGGCGACCGCGCCGAGCAGTACGCCCAGCAGCAGTCCGAAGATCGTCATCCACAGGCCGGTGCCCAGGCCCGCCGACAGATGCCCGTCGAAGAACAGCAGCGACCGCACGGCCAGGTAGATCTGGTGCATGGGTTCGAAATTCGCCAGGAAGGCGATATAGCGCGGGGTCGCCTCGATGGGGATGCTGCCCGAGGATGACGGCAGGCCCAGCACCACGAACACGATCATATTGATGAGCAGGCCCGCGGTGCCGAACGCGGCCAGCACCGACAGCCCGGTCACCGCGACGGCGGTGATGGCGAGCGTGCCGTACAGGAACAGCGAGAACGCGTGCTCGATCGGCATATCCAGCAGTTCGGCGATGCCCAGGAACACGCCCGAGGCGATCGGCGCGGTCACCGCGGCCATGGCCCATTTCACCAGCAGTGTGCGCCAGCGCGAGATGGCCACCGGTGCGATATGCCGGTACCACGGACCGTATTCGGCGGGCACATAGCCGAGCACATTGTCGACCATGGCGTGAATGATCATGGCCCCGCTGAAGCCCACGAACAGCAGGATGAGGGTGTAGAAGAAGGCCGACAAACCCTGACCGGTGCCCTCGGGCAGCGGGTGGTACGGGCTCACCATCACATCGATGGGCTTGGCCAATTGCAGCCGGGCGGCACCGCTCAATTCGGTCGGGGCCGCGCCGGGCGCGGGTGCGAGTTTCGCCTTGACCTGCTCGGTGAGCTGGGTTCCGACGGTCGAATTGACCTGCGCCATGGCCTTATCGGTGATGCGCTGCACGATCGAGGAGGCGTAGGTGCTGGCGCGCGGATTGGTGTGCACGGTGATCACCGGGCGCTCCACATCGCCGGGCACCACCGAGGCGGTGGCCAGAATGCTCAGCCGCTTGCTGAAATCGCTGGGGATGACGATCTCGCCGTAGACCTTGCCGTCGGCCAGCAGTCGCTGTGATTCGCTGATGCCGACCACGTGCAGGTCGATCTTGTCGGCCGGGATCTGCGCGATGAGCGCCTCGGCGATCTGATCGCCGACATTGACCGGCTTACCGTCGAGGATGTCGCCGTCGTCCTGATTGACCAGCGCGATCGGGAAATCGTGCAGGTTCTTCTCCGGATCGGAGGTGTACCCGAGGTACATGGTGCCCAGCAGTGCGGCGAGCAGCGTGATCACGAAGACGGGCGCGATCCAGCCGCGCAGCGGCACACCGGGCTTGGTGGCGGCCGGAATCGCCGAGGGCGCGGGATCTTTCGGCACTGGCTCACTCCATTCGATACGGACACGCTCTGAAAGTCTTCGCCAAATGTAGGCACTGACAACAAAGTAGTCAATGCCAACATCCGTCGATGTGTCCTATATCCTGCAAGCACCATGTCCATAGCCAGTTCGCGCTCCTATCACCACGGCGACCTGCGGGCCGAACTTCTGCGCCGCGCCGAGTCGCTGCTGCGCCGTTCCGGGGTCGACGGCCTGTCGCTACGGCAGCTGGCCCGCGATACCGGGGTCAGCCATGCCGCGCCGAGCAGGCATTTCCGGGATAAGCAGGCGCTGCTCGACGCGCTCGCGGTCGCCGGATTCGAACGGCTCGGGGCCTCGTTCGAGCAGGCCGCGGACGGCGGCACACTGCTGGAGCGGATCACCGCGGTGGCGCGCGAATATCTGCGCTTCGCCATCGACAATCCGGAACTGCTGGGCGTGATGTTCGCGCGCAAGCAGCGGCAGACCCCGGCGATCCAGGCCGCGGTGGCACAGGCCCTGGCCATGCCGTTCGCCATGATCACCGACGGCCAGGAGCGCGGCGAGGTGGTGGCGGGCGATCCACGGCGAATCTGCCTGTCGGCCATGGCCGCACTGCAGGGGCTCGCCACATTCGTCGGTTCGGGTTTCGTGGCCGCCGAGGATGCCGACGGCCTATTTGAAGAGACCGTGACCCACATGTTGGACGGTTTGCGTCCCCGTCGCTGAAGAACCGGCGTGGCACCGTTACCTTTGGTGCGGACCACCGCGAACGACGACAATCGAAGGCGGGCAGTGACAACCCCAGGGCAGGCAGTGACAACCGGAGCCGGGCAGTGACCATCGCGGGCAGGCAGTACGGCGGGCGCGCCGTCACCGAGCGCAAAGCCGAACGGCGGCAGCGGTTTCTCGATGCCGCCATCCAGATCTTCGGCGAGCGCGGCTATGCCAACTGTTCCCTGGCCGACGTCTGCGCCGCCGCCGGACTCTCCAAAAGGCAGTTCTACGAGGAGTTCACCACCCGCGAGGATGTCCTCGTCGCGGCCTACGACCAGATTCAGGACGAGGCCACGGCCGCGCTCGCCGCGGCCCTGGCCACGCTCGGGCCGGATCCGGATCCGATCGACACCGTCACCCTGGTGCTGTCCGCCTTTCTCGGTTCGGTCGGCTCGGACCCGCATCGGGCCAAGGTCGCCTTCGTGGAGGTGGTCGGGGTCAGCCAGGCCATGGAGGAGCACCGCCGCGCGCGCAGGCACGCCTGGACGCTGGTCATCCGCCGCGCACTGGAACCGCTCGCCGGACCGGGGGCCCGCATTCGCGGCAATCCGGAGATGGCGGGCAGCGCCCTGATCGGCGCGGTCAACGGCCTGGCGCACGAATGGCTGCTGTCCGATCCGCGCCCGCCGGTCAGCGAACTGGTGGACATGCTTGTCCCCATTGCGGTTTCGCTGATCATCCGGGACGAGCCCTAGATCCGCATGCCCGCCCCTACATCAGCTGCCGCATGAAGTAGGTGTACTCGAGGGCGCTGGTGTGCGCCTTCTCGTCATTGTTCGCGCCCGCGCCGTGGCCGCCCTGGGTGGCCTCGTAGAAGAAATACGGGTCACCCAGCGCGGCTAGCCGGGCGGCGAACTTACGCGCGTGCTGTGGTCCCACGCGATCATCCTTGCTGGTCGTCCAGATGAACGGCTCCGGATATCTCACCCCGGACTTCAATCGCGCGTAGGGCGAAATGGATTCGAGGAAGGCACGCTCCTCGGGAACCGACATGGACCCGTACTCGCCCACCCAGGACGCGCCCGCCGCGATCTGCTCGTACCGCTCCATATCCAGCAGCGGTATCTGAATGTCCACCGCGCTCCACAGTTCCGGATGCTGGGTGAACTCCACGCCCATGAGCAGTCCGCCATTGGAGCCGCCCTGAATCCCGAGATGCCGTGGCGTGCTGATATTCCGGGCGATGAGATCGTCCGCCACCGCGGCGAAATCATCGAAAGCCCGCTGCCGCTTGGTTTTCAGTGCCGCCTCATGCCAGGCCGGACCGTATTCGCCGCCGCCGCGAATATTGGCGATGACGTACGCCCCGCCCTTCTCCAGCCAGGATTTGCCGAGCAGCCCGTTGTAGCCGGGCGTGGATGACAGCCCGAACCCGCCGTAGGCGTACACGATGGTCGGGGTGCTGCCGTCGTATTTCATATCGGCCGCGTGCACGATGAAGTACGGCACCTTGGTGCCGTCCGCCGAATCGGCCTTCAGCTGCTCCACCACGAAGCGGGACGAATCGAACCGCGCCGGTGCGGATTTCACCGGAGCCAGGCGGCCGCTCGCGGCATCAAGACTCCACAGCGTGGAGGGTGTGAGCAATGAGGTGACCGAGAGGTAGGCGGTCTCACCGCGCGAATCCGCGTCCACGCCATAGACGGTCGCGTTATCGGGCAGGGGCACCGGGGCGCTCGTCCATGAGCCGTCCGGTTGCGGGGTGTAGACGGTGGCGCGGCCCTTCACGTCGTACAGCGAGGTCACCACCGCATGCCCGCGCGTGGTCATGACCGATTGGAACGCCTCCTGCGGACCGGGGATGTACACCACTTTGGCCCGCAGATCGTCCGGATGCCGCGCCATCTCATCGGCGTCGAGGGAGATGAGCGAACCGGACTGGAAGCTCGCACCGCCCGTGGTCCAGTCATCCTTCAGCTGGACCAGCACCCGAGTGCCGACCATGCCCGCCAACTCGGATTTCGGCGGCAGCGCCAGGCGCACGGGTTTACCGTTCACGAGCAGGTTGAACTGCGCCTCGAAGAACGAGGGGCGGCGCACCACCATGCTGATCCGATGCCCGTCGCCGCCGTCCAGCACCTGCGGTGCGGTGCCGAGCCCATCGGCCCGATCACCGCGCAGCACCTCGGCGGCCTGATCCAGCGGCTGCCCGCGCTGCCAGCTCTTGACGATGTACGGATAGCTCGAGGCGGTCTTATCCCCCGGCTGCCATTCCCGCGAGATCAGCAGCGTGTCATCGTCCGCCCACGCGACGTATTGCTTACCGCGCTCGAGGCTGAACCCGTTCGGCACGAATTGCCCGGTGCCGCGGTCGAATTCGCGCACCGTGACCGCGTCCTCACCGCCTTCGGACAGACTCACCAGGCAGCGCGTACCCCGATTGGGTGCGCAGGTCATGCCCTCCCATACCCAATTGCGCCCCTCGGCGGCGGCCAGCGCGTCCAGATCGAGCACGGTCTTCCACCGCGGTTGCGGCGCTTCGTAATCGGCGAGGGTGGTCTCGCGCCAGATTCCGCGCTGATGGTCGCCGTCCTGCCAGAAATTGCCGATGGCGCCGTCCCGGAACTCGGGCGCCGGGAGCCGATCCGGGGCATTGGCGAGAGCCTTGGCCTGTGCGAGATTGTCCGCGTATCGCGGATCCTTCTCCAGCACCCCGAGTGTCTTGGCGTTCTCGGACGCGACCCAGGACTGCACCCGGGGCGAATCCAGCTCCTCCAGCCAGCGGAACTCATCCCCCGAGTTCCCGGATCCGGCGCAGCCCGCGACGACCACGGCGACCGCCGCGACTATCGCACTCCGCCAGCCGATTCGGGTCCGGCCCGCGCCCACCGTGAATCTGCCTGCACGAGCCATGAATCCCCCGTTTCATGATCATGCGCCCGCCCCGGGCGAAGCGTCGAAGGGCAGACTACCGTGCTCAGCCGACACTTTCACCGGGCCGATCGCCCCGCCATATCGAGGTTGCCGGTGGTGCGCGGCAGGAGTTGTCGGTGGTGCGCGGCAAGATCGGTGCCAGGTGCCGGGCCGGGACAGCGCGGTGGAGAGGGTGTTATGACGACAGAGGACGAATGGTCCGTTCCCGCGCAGTGGCGGGCGAAGGCGGAACCGTTCCGGGGGCGGAACACGGTGGGGGCCCGGGAGATCCCGGCCGATGCGACGGGGCGGCTGGCCGCGCTGCTGGGGCGCTACAGGCCGCGAGTCTGGGCCTGGCTGGAGGTGCCGCCGGAGGGCGAATTCGGCGCGGCGGTGGTGGCGGCCAAGGGGTACATCCAAGCGCCGGATGCCCCGATCACACCGTTGGCGGCGGCGGTGGTGTGGGCGCTGGCGGATTACGACCTGCGGCATCACGAGTCCGGGCGCATCGAGATGCGGGATCACTTCCTGGACAGCTGGATTCAGCGGCACGGACCGGTCTTCGCGGCCGAGACCGTGGTGTGGAGTCGCGGCATCGTGGTGGACCGCCGCAGATCCGCCGAAGGCTGGCTGGCCGCGGTGCTGGAGCTCGCCGCGCCCGACGATCCCAATCTGATCGGTTTCGACTATCTGGCGCAGAGTCTGCGGGCGCACCTCGCGAGCGTCCCGGACGACGAGTATCGGGCTGTGGTGCAACGCCTTTCGGAACTTCGCGAGAATCCCGGCACGGTGTGGGCGCGGCTGGCGTGCACCTATCTGGTTCCCGATCAACAGGAATGGCTGAATACCGATCTCGCGGCCGATGGCCGGAATCCGCGCAGCCGGGCGCGCACCATGCTGTCCTCCTGCCTGACCACCGAAGCCCAGCTCGACCGCTTCCTGGAGGTCACCGGCCCACCGGTGTACAGCCCGGACTCGCAGAAGTTCAGCATGCTGACCCAGGTCGGTCCCGCCGCGGTGCCGATGATCCTGCAACAGTTCGACTGGGCGGCGGGCAATAATTGGACTGCGGATATCAAAACGCTGTCCGGCATGCTGTCCCACGTGCCGACCGATGCCGCCTATCAGGCATTGCTGAATCGGATCGACAACAAGCACGTTGCCGCCGCGCTGGACAAGGCTGCTGCCCGCTATCCGCGCCGGGCCATGCGGCTGCTGTCTCGTCAGGCCGCCGAACTGGCCACCCCGCTGGTGGTCCGGACACTGCGGTTGCACGCGGCGGCGTATCCGGATCTGATCGCCGAATACGCTGTGGCCGAGGCGCTTCCGCTGCTCGAGATCACCAAGCGGCTGCCCGACGCCGATACCGCCGCGCTGCCGCCCGCGCTCACCGGCGCACCGCCCAAGAAGGCTCCGAAACCGCCGAAATGGCTGGTGCCCACTCTCCTACCGCAGCTCCGGCTGCGCGAGACCGATACCGCATTGCCGGATGTCGCTGCCACACGGTTCATTACGATGCTGATCGCGTCCGGCGCCGATGACGATCACCCGGGGCTCGCCGAGGTGATCGCGGCCGTGGAACCGGCCGCGCTCGCCGAATTCACCTGGGCCATCTTCGATGCCTGGCAGTTGGCGGCATATCCGGCCAAGAACGGCTGGGTGCTGCACGCGCTCGCGCTCACCGGCAATGACGACACCGCGCGTCGCCTGGTCCCGTATATCACTGCCTGGCCGGGTAAGTCCGGCAGTGCGCGGGCGGTGGAGGGACTGCGGGTGCTGGCCGCCATCGGCGGTGAGATCGCGCTCATGCACCTGCATTCCATCGCCGGGAAGACCAAATACGACAGCCTGCGCACCGAGGCCGAGAAGCAGGTGGCGGCCATCGCCGAACGGCTCGGACTGGGCGAGGAGGAGCTGGCCGATCGGGTCGTCCCGCATCTGGGCCTGTCCGCCGACAGCACGCTGCGCCTGAACTACGGACCGCGCGAATTCGAGGTCGGCCTGGATCATGAACTGCGGCCGAGCATTTCGGCCGGTGGCCGATCCCTGCGCAGCATGCCCAAACCCGCCGCCGCCGATGATCCCGAGCTGGCTCCGGTGGCCTATCAATCCTTCCGCGATTTCGCGAAGGAACTCAAAACGGTCACCACCGATCAGCTGCGGCGTTTCGAGGCCGCCATGGTGGACGGCCGTCGCTGGCGCGCGCCCGCGCAGCGCGCCATGATCATCGAGCATCCGGTGCTGGGTCAGCTGGCGCGGCGGCTGGTCTGGGCGACCTTCGCCGCCGACGGCACGGTGACCGGAGCCTTCCGGGTCGATCAGGACGGCACCCTCGCAGATATCGAGGACGAACGTCTCGAATTACCGGCGGACACCCTGGTCGGTATCGCGCATCCGCTGCACCTCGGCGATGATCTGGAGCGCTGGCGCGAGGTATTCACCGATTACGAACTGCTGCAACCGTTCGAACAGTTGGAGCGCCCGGTGTACCGGTTCACCCCCGAGGAAGCGGCCGCGAAGGAATTGCCGCGTTTCGTCGATCGCAAGGTGCCGACCGGCAAGCTGTACGGCTTGCGTCAGCGCGGCTGGGAGCTGGGGTATTCCACGCTGTCCCACCGGTTCGGGGTGAACCGGCAGGTCGTGGTCAACGTGAGTCCGGGCATTCACGGCGGCTACAGCTACGAGGCCGAGGAACAGCTCATCGTCTCGGTGCTGTGCGAAGGCGGTGCGTTCGGCGAGCTGGACGCGCTCACCGCCTCCGAACTACTGCGTCAGCTGGAGCGATTGGCCGCGTGAGCCCCGGCGCGGCGGCCGAAGAACGAGCCCGCGCCGAGCTGGGTGCCGCTGGAGTAGCCCTTGCCGTCCTGGGCCAGGGTCGCCGCGGTGGCACCCGCCGCGTACAGGCCGGGAATGGGTGATCCGTTCTCGTGCAGCACTTCTCCGTCCACGGAGGTGTGCAGCCCGCCCAGGGTGAAGCCCGCGTACAGGGCCTTGCCCAGGGTCAGGTCGAATGCCGCCCATGGGCCTTTGTCCTGCGGGGCGAGCCAATCCGGGTACTTGTGGAAATCCGGATCCTCGCCGCGCGCGGCATGCTCGTTGTACCGGTCGAGGGTGGCTTGCAGTGCCTCGTAAGGGATTCCGAGCGCCTCGGCCATTTCCTCGACGGTCTCCCAGCCGTCGATGAACGGGGCGAGCGGGAACATCGGGCGTTCCATATGTTCGGAGTCGACGATCAGATACGCTGCCGCGCCGGGCTGTTCGAGCACGAACGCGGAGGTGCGCGAATGGTAGGAGTCCTCGGCGACGAAGCGTTTGCCCTCCTTGTTCACCACGAGTCCGGTGAGCAGGACCGAGGGCGGGTACACCGGCGCGGTCACGAACGCCTGGTCCATATTCCGGGCGGTGCCGCCCGCCGCCAGGCCCAGGCGCAGACCGGTCCCGTCGTCATAGGTGGTGCCGAGCACGAACGGCTTCTCGGCCAGCCACGGCACGTTCTCGGCGACCATCTCCGCGTTCATGACGAAGCCGCCGGTGGCCAGGACCACCGAATTCGCTTTCACCGCACCGGTTTCGCCGGGCCGCCGCCAGCGCACGCCGACGATGCCGCCCTCGGCGTCGGCGACCAGATCGGTCACCCCGGTCTCGTACCAGACCTCCACGCCCAGCGCCGCCGCCCGCTTCACCAGCAGTTCGATCACCATGGCCGCGCCCTGGGTATCGCCGGGCACCGGCACCTTATGTCCGCGCGGTGCGGGTACGGCCTGATCGCGGTACGGCCACACCTTCTCGTTGCCGGTGTACATCAGCCCCTGGGTGCCGGGCTGGATGACCGCCTTCTCCGGGTAGTAGCTGCGCTCGAATTGGAAGCCGAGCCCCTCCAGCCAGTCGAAATGCTCGATGCTGCCGTCGCAGTAGGCGCGGATCTTCTCCGGTTCCGGTTCGCGCGCTACCGAGAGCAGGTACTTGTACATCTCCTCGGCCGAATCCTGTTGTCCCGTGGCCTTTTGCACCGCGGTGCCGCCGCCGAGGTAGAAGTGCCCACCGGCCAGCGCGGTGGTGCCGCCGGCCACGGCGGCGCGTTCCAGGATCAGCACCCGCGCACCGCGCGCGGCGGCCTCGACCGCGGCGCAGCCGCCGGCAATGCCGAATCCGGCTACCACCACGTCATATTCGGCGGTCCACTCGGTAACCGATTCCACCGCGACGACTTCCGGCGCTCTCGTGCTCACAGCGCACCCTTCTTGATCTGTTCGAAGAACTTCCGCATATTCGCCCCCACCTCGGCGAGTTCGAGATAGGGCACCCCGGCGTCCGCGCCGTCGAGGTAGGCGAAGCGCATCTCACCGCCCATGGTGCCCTGCTGCGGCACGTCGATGCCCTGTGCCGCGGCGTCTTTCAGCGCGGCGTCGAAATCGGCGGGTTCGGCGCAGACGTGATGCAGGCCCGGTCCGCCGCGCTCCAGGAATTCGGTGTAGATGGACGCGCCGCGGACGGGCTGGATCAACTCGTACTGCATATCCCCGTTGTAGGCGAGGGAGATATGCGCGGTGAAATCCGCGGGCTCACCCCGATAGGTGCAGGTGTCCGGGCCGAAGTGGATATCCGGCATGCGCGTCCACTTGCCCGCGCCGAGCGTCGCACCCAGGAACTCCTCGCTCCGCGCCACATCCGTGACGACCCAGGCGATCTGGGTTATCGGTCCTGTCGACAGCATTGTCGTATTCACTCCTCCGTGCCACTTCTTCGGAGCCTAACCCGAATCCGCCGGGGCGACCCGGACAAGAACGAAGGCCCGGTCCATGGGACCGGGCCTTCCGGAATCGGTGCGATCATGCTGTCTGCGCGATGGCCTTGCGCATCGTCTTGATGGTGCGCGCGGTGATCACCATGAGCACGGTGATGACGGAGACCATGAGCACGGTGGACAGCCACACCATGGTGCTGATCGGCAGCTGGTAGGCGAGCACGACGCGCACCGCGGCCTCACCGAAAAGTCCCGCGCCCCAGAGCAGGGCGATGTTGATGTGGGTGCGCCGGGCGGTCGGGTTGGTCTCGAAGGCGTGCTCCACCGCGGCCAGCTTCTCCGGCGCTCCGGCCAGCGCCTTGCGCACCGCGGCGTAGGTGAGCGGCTTGCCGATCAGTGCGCTGACCAGGAACGCCAGGCCGATGGCGGCGGTGCCGAAGGAGTCGCGGACGATCATGATCCGGGGGTCGCCGCTGATCAGTGAGCCGACCAGGCCGACCACGAAGCCGATGAGCACGATGACGGCGATGGGATCCAGCTTGCGCGCCTTGACGGCCGGAATGAGCACGGTCGCCGCCGAGGCCACCGCACCGCCGAGCAGTGCGGCGAAATCGGAGTACCCCAGCCAGTGCAGCAGGAAGTAGGCCGCCATCGGAATCGCGATATCCCGGGCGATGGGGGCGAGCATGCGTCGCATGGCCGGGCCCTGGGCCGAGTTCGGTGCGGTGATCGTGGTGGTGTCGATGGCGGTCATAACGTTGCTCCCCTGTGGCTTCGACTGTGCGCTACGGGAAATGACGCTACGGAGATTCGGACCCCGGCAGATCTGCCAACCATCACGACCCCGGCATGACAACTGTCATGCCCGTGACCGTGAAAAGGTCAGGCGTGCGCGGACTCGGCCTCGCGAATATGCCCGATGAGGCTGGTCAGCGCCTTGGGCAGGCGCGGGCTGCCGGAGGCGAGCAGATCCAGGCCGCTGTCCGCGATGGCGGTTGTCATGACCTGGTAGCTGACCAGACCGCGCCGGGTGGGGAAGACCAGTACGCGGCGGCGGTCGGTGTCGTCGACCCGGCGGTGCACCAGATTGTCGTTGATCATGGCGTCGATGAGCCTGGTCAGGCTGGCCCCGGTGAGCAGGGTGGCCTCGGCGAGCTGCGACATGGAACGGCCTTCACCGTCGGCGACCGCGGCCAGCACATGCCAGCGGCCGACCGAGTTCTCACCGATACAGGAAGCGATGGCGCGATCCAATTCCTGTGCGGCCAGGCGCACCAGTCGCGCCAACTCCTCCAGTGCGGCGGGCGCAGTGCTATTGTCCACTCCAGCACTATATACAACGCCGTATGGTAAAGATTCAAATGGAAATATACGGTGGAGATTTCCATGGGCCACTTCACTTCTCGCGATAACCGCTCGACGGTCGATATCGCGCTGGTTATTCCGCTCAGTGGCCCGGCGGGCATGTTCGGGCCGTCCTCGGAGGCGTGCGCCACATTGGCCGTCGACGACATCAATGCCATGGGCGGAATTCTGGATCGCCCGGTGCGCCTGCACGCGGTGGATTCCGGTGCGCCGCTGCCGCAATTGGCCGAGCGGATCGGCCGCATGGTGGACAGCGGGGCCATCGACGGTGTGGTCGGCTGGCATCTGTCCAATGCGCGCAAGGTCATCACACCGCGCACGGCGGGCCGAGTTCCCTACGTGTACACCACCTTCTACGAGGGCGGTGAGGATTCCGACGGTGTGTACATGGTCGGCGAGACGCCCGATCAGCAGCTGTTCCCGGCACTGCGCTGGCTGCGCGCGGAGTTCGGCATCCGACGCTGGTGCGTGATCGGCAACGATTACGTGTGGCCGCGTGAAACCGCGCGGGCGACAAAGGAATTCACCGCCGGGACGGATATCTCCATCGTCGGCGAAGCCTATGTTCCGCTGGGCAGCCGCCGTTTCGGCCGCGCCCTGGAACTGATTCGCCACTCCCCCGCACAGGGTGTGCTGCTGTTCATGGTCGGTTCGGACTGCGCCGCCTTCAATCGCGCGTTCGCCCGCGCCGGACTGGACGACGGGCGACTGCGACTGTCCATGATGATCGGCGAGGACGTGCTGTACGCGGGCGGACCGGACAGCACCCGCGGATTGCACACCGCCTCAGGCTATTTCGAGAGCGTCATCACCCCCGAGGGGATGGATTTCGGCAGTCGCTATGTGCGCCGCTTCGGCAGTTACGCACCGGCGCTGAACAATATCGGCGAATCCTGTTACGAGGGCATGCTGTTGTTCGCCTCGCTCGCCGAGACCGCCCGCAGTCTGGACCCGCATCTGATCGAAAGGCATGCGGCACAGGTCAGTTACGGCGGACCGCGCGGTGAGGTGCGGGTGCGCGGCGCGCACACCACCCAGCCGGTCTTCCTGGCCGACGCCGATGCCCTCGAGTTCAGCGTGCTGGCCGAACTCGAGGGCTGAACTCGACGCCGCTCAGCTCACCGCGGTGGGCTGCGCCAGGCCGAGCCGGTCCGCGTCCGTGGTGTCCTGATAGGTGGCGGATTGACACTGCTCATGGCAGTTCTTGGTCAGCGTGCAGGTGAGCGAGGAGATGGGCCCGCCGTGGAAGGGGCAGTCGTGCACCATATCCGGGAGTTCGTAGCGTTTGCCGTCGACCACGTCCAGTAGCGTCTGGCCCGCCCACAGCGGTTCCTTCTCGATCTCCTCGCGCAGCGGATTGGGCCGCGCCAGATAGTATTTGCCGCCCGTCGCCAGCGCGATCAGCGGTGTGAGCACCAGCGCGATGGTCAGTGCCAGATACGGCGACCACGCCTTCAGGAATTCACCGAACGCCCCGAAGTAGGCCACGATCGACACCGCCGAACCGGCCAGCATGGAACCGAATCCGACCGGATTGATCGGGTACAGGTAGGCCCGCTTGAACTCGATGTACGGCGGGCTGATCTTCAACAGCCCCTTGTTGATCACCAGATCCGCGACGATCGCGCCCACCCAGGCGATGGCCACATTCGAGTAGAACCCGAGGATGGTGTTCAGCACCGAGAACATATTCGACAGCATGAGCGTGAGCGCGATGGCGATGTGCAGCACCAGCCACACCACCCGGCCCGGATGGATGTGCAGCACCCGGCTGAAGAAGTTGGACCAGGACAGCGAGCCCGAATAGGCATTGGTGACATTGATCTTCACCTGCGACAGCAGCACCATGACCGTCGCGATGGTGAGCGCCGCGGCATGGCTGTGGATCATGGAACCGTAACTGCCCAGGAACATTTCGATGGGTTCGGTGGCGCGGGCGAAGCCGACCTGCCCGGCCACGTAGAACGCCAGGAACGCGCCGCACAGCTGTTTGGCCGCGCCCAGGATGACCCAGCCGGGACCGGCGGCGAGTACCGCCGCCCACCAGCGCAGCGGCGGCGTCTCGGACTTCTCCGGCATGAAGCGCAGATAGTCGACCTGTTCACCGATCTGCGCGATGAGCGAAAGCGCAACGCCCGCACCGGCTCCCACCGCGATGGCGCTGACGCGCTGACCGCCGCCGTCACCCGCCCAGGACAGGAATCCGGTGAAACCGTCCGGATCGCTGATGGCGATCATGACCAGTGGCGCGGCGAACAGGATCAGCCACAGCGGCTGGGTCCACACCTGGAATGTGGCCAGCGCCGACATGCCGTACAGCACCAGGGGAATGATGATCAGCGATCCGATCAGATACCCCAGTGGCAGGGGGATGTGGAAGGCCAGTTTCATGGCCTGCGCCATGATCGCGCCCTCCAGCGCGAAGAAGATGAAACAGAAGCTGGCGTAGATCAGGCTGGTCAGGGTGGAGCCGAAGTAGCCGAAACCCGCTCCGCGCGTGAGCAAGTCCATGTCCAGGTTGTACTTGGCGGCGTAGTAGGCGATGGGGATGCCGGTCAGGAAGGTGGTCACCGCGGCGACCAGGATGGCGGCCACGGCGCTGGCCGCGCCGTGCGTCACCGCGATGGACGCGCCGATCGAATAGTCGGCCAGATAGGCGATGCCGCCGAGTGCGGTGATGGAGCACGCCATCGGGCTCCACTTGCGAAAGGACTTGGGCGCGTAGCGCAGTGAGTAGTCCTCGATATTGTCCTTGGCCGCCCAGGCCTGGAAGCGGGACCAGCGGGTCTGGGGCGGATCTGACTGCGCGGTGGGCGCGGTGCTGCTCATCGGATCTCCTAGCTGAAACGCCGCGACAGGGGCTGGCGGGTCGCGGCGAAACAAGACGCTAGGTGCAATATTTTCAGATGGCGATAATCCGAATGAAAATTAACTCGCGCGATACGGAGGTCTTTCGTCGTAATACGAAGTTCATCGCGCGGTTTCGCCCCGGAGACATGCACTCCTTTGTATCGTCTCCGTACGGAATAGGTTCATTTGAAACTAAGCGAGGTGAGTGAGCGTGCCCCTCTACGAGTTCCGCTGCCGCGATTGCGGCAGCTTCGATCGCAGCTTCAGCATGGCCGCGGTACCCGAGGTCGCGAACTGCCCGGAGTGCGCGGGCGACAGCAGACGGCAGGTGGGCGGCGGCGCGTTCGTGCGGCCCGGCTCGGCCGCCACCCGGCTCATCGACGCCACCGCGCGCACCGCGAGCGAGCCGGCCGTGGTCGGCGCTCCGGCCGGGCGCTCGTCCGCGCCGGTCACCCGGAATCCGTTGCACCGCAAGCTTCCCCGTCCCTGACACCGAAGGAGTCCCGTCATGCCCGAGTTGTTGTTCCCCCTGGATTCCCGCAAGAAGTTCACCGAACAGCAGTTCGTCGGACACAACCGCTGGCATCCCGATATCCCGGCCCCGGTCACGGTCAAACCGGGCGATGAGTTCCGGGTGCACGTGCGCGAATGGTTCGACGGCGCGATCCACAATGACGATTCCGCCGAGGATGTGCTGAACGCGCCGCTGAGCACGGTGCACTGCCTGTCCGGGCCGTTCGCGGTGGAGGGTGCGCAGCCCGGCGATCTGCTGATCGTCGACATCCTCGACATCGGCCCCATCCCGCAGGAGGATTCGGGCCCGCTGGCCGGTCAGGGCTGGGGGTACACCGGCATCTTCCCGACCGATAACGGCGGTGGTTTCCTCACCGAGCATTTCCCGGACGCGTACAAGGCCATCTGGGATTTCAGCGGTCACACCGCCACCTCCCGGCATGTGCCCGGGGTGAAGTTCACCGGCATCATGCATCCGGGGCTGATGGGCACCGCGCCCTCGGCGGCGCTGCTGTCCAAGTGGAATGCCCGCGAGGGCGCGCTGATCGCCACCGATCCGCTGCGGGTGCCGCCGCTGGCGCTGCCGCCCGAACCGCGCGACGCCATCCTGGGTTCGCTCACCGGCGGTGAATTCGACCGCGCCGCGGCCGAAGCCGCGCGCACCGCACCGCCGCGCGAGAACGGCGGCAACCAGGACATCAAGAACCTCACCCGCGGCAGCCGCGTCTTCTATCCGGTCTTCGTGGACGGTGCGAAGCTCTCGGTCGGCGATCTGCACTTCTCCCAGGGCGACGGTGAGATCACCTTCTGCGGCGCGATCGAGATGGGCGGTTTCATCGATCTGCGCGTGGATCTGATCAAGAACGGTATGGAGCTCTACGGCGTCAGCGAGAACGCCATCTTCATGCCCGGCAACGAGGGCCCCAATTACACCGAATACCTTGCCTTCTCGGGCACCTCGGTCACCCTGTCCGGCGAACAGCGCTACCTGGACTCCCAGCTCTCCTTCGAACGCGCCTGCCTGCACGCCATCGACTACCTCACCAAATTCGGCTACTCCCCCGAACAGGCGTACCTGCTGCTCGGCGCGGCCCCCATCGAAGGCCGCTTCTCCGGCGTCGTCGACATCCCCAATTCCTGTGCCACCGTCTACATTCCGACCGCCATTTTCGATTTCCCCATCGCGCCCACGGCTTCCGGCCCGGTGCGCATCGACCCCGGTATGGGAGCCCCTCACGCCACCCGCTGAATCTCGCCGGAGTTGGCGGCGGATTCGAGGGAGACGCCCTTGGTCTCGGGTGCGCCCCAGACGCAGATGCCGAAGCCGACCGCGGTCAGGGCCGCGGCGGCCAGGAAGGTGGGGCCCATGCCGAGGTGGTCCAGGGACCAGGGCAGCAGATAGGTGCCCAGGGCCGCGCCGATGCGACTGACCGAGGTGGCGACGCCGACCGCGGTGGCTCGAATGTGGGTGGGGAACAGCTCATTCGGGTAGGTCCAGTCCAGCACGTTCGGGCCACCGCAGAAGAAGGCGTAGAGGCAGAGCATGAGGAAACCCAATAGCGCGGGCATGCTGGGCCAGACGCCGATGAACAGCACCGGCAGGATCATCAGGCCGAAGCACCAGACGATGACGGGGCGGCGGCCGACGGTGTCGATCAGGCGCATGGCGGGCAGACAGCCGATCAGGAAGACCAGGCTGATCAGGGCGGTGCCGAGGGTGTCCATCCAGGTGCCCTCGGGCATGCCGAAGGAGGACAGGATCTGCGGGCCGAAGGTCAGCATGGCGAACAGCACCGCCACCTGACACAGGAAGAAACCGCAGCAGAACACGATTCGCTTGCGATAGCGCGGGGAGAACAGCTCCCGCAGTGAGCCGTGCGATTTATCGGTGCTGTCGGCCTCGATGAGCTCGGCGGGATTCACCCGCACGTGCAGGTACTTCTCGACCATATCCGCGGCCTTCTCGGATTTGCCGTGCTGTGCCAGCCAGCGCGGCGATTCCGGCGCGGTGGTCTGCCGGACGATGAGGAAGAACGCGCACAGCACCGCACCGCTGGCCAATTGCCAACGCCAGCTGCCGTTCCCGGCGAAGGTCAGCAGCAGATAGCCGGTCACGTATGCCAGCACCGACCCCAGATACCAGGCCACGATCTGGAAGCCGAGCAGTTTTCCGCGCTGTTTGACCGGTAGCCACTCCCCCAGCAATGAGGTGGCGATCGGATAGTCCGCCGCCACCGCCATGCCCAGGATGAACCGCAGAAGCACGATGAGCCAGGTGGATTCGGCCCAGAACGACAGGATCGAACACGCCGCCATCACCACCAGGTCGGCGGTGTACATGACCTCGCGGCCGATCTTGTCGGTCAGCACCCCGAAAAGCGCGCCGCCGACGAACATCCCGACCAGCGCGGCAGCACCGATCAATTGGATATCCCCGGTGCTCAGATCCAATTCGGCGGTCATGCCGATGAGCGCGGTGCCGACGATGCTGAGGATGTACCCGTCCAGCAGTGGCCCGCCCGAGCAGGCGATGGCCAGCCGTTTATGGAAGCCGGTGAAGGGCGCCTCGTCGATGACCGTGCTCATCCGACCTCCTCGGCAGTGCATCGACAGGCATTCGGCGAATATTTAGCAATCTTCGCGAAGGTACCCGCCCGCCGCTGCCGCAAACCCGGCTGACACGCCATCCCGGCATGTCGATCAACCTCCGCGCCCGGCCATCGCCACCGCCGCGGAAGTCGGGTACCGTCCGAGGTACCTATTCAACGAGTTGCATAAGAGGTGGCGATGAACTCCTTCCGCAAGGCCGTGGAAGCCCGCGATGAGCAGGCGATCGAGGCGCTGCTGGCCGATGATGTGGTGTTCACCAGCCCGGTGGCCTTCAAGCCCTATCCGGGCAAGCCCGTGACCGCGGCGATCCTGCGCGGCGTGCTGCGCGTCTTCGAGGACTTCGAATACGTGCGCGAGATCGCCGATGCCAATGGCCGCGATCACGCCCTGCTGTTCGAGGCCACCGTGGACGGTAAGAAGATCAACGGCTGCGATTTCCTGAAGTACGACGAGAACGGCAAGATCGTCGACTTCACCGTGATGGTGCGCCCGCTCTCGGCGGCACAGGCCCTGGCCGCGGCGATGGCCGGGCAGTTCGAGCAGATTCAGCAGGAGGCGGCCGCGCAGATCGCCCGCGAGGCGACCGCGTAATACGTTGCGGCGCTCAGGTTGTGCGCTCGGGAATCTGCTCGAGCGCCCACCGCGCCCACTCCTGATTCATGGCGGCGAAACGCTCGCCCCATTCCATCGCGATGCGGCCGTAGACCGACAGATCGCTGTCATCCCAATCGACGTTCGCGCCCAGCTCGTGTAGTTCCGACTCGGCGTTCATGTACAGCTCTTCGACATCGGTCAGGTACGCGCGCGCCTGCGCCCGGCCGATCTGGCCGAGGAAGAACACCCGCATCAGCATCTCGTTGCGCGGCTGCCGTTTCGGCCGGGTGTCGGTGAGCCATTCCCGCAGCTGTTCCAGCCCCGCCTCGGTGACGCTGTACTCCTTGCGCCCGCGCGCGCCCTCGTCCGAGACCTTGATCAGTTCGGCATCGGCGAGCTTGGTGAGCTCGGTGTAGATCTGGCTCTGGGTGGCGGGCCACACCTGACCCAGCGAGATCTTGAACCGTCGCACCAGGTCATATCCGCTCGAAGGCTCTTCGGCCAGCACGCCGAGGAGGGCAAATCGAAGGCTCATGGCACTCATCCTACATTCCACTATTGACATGTCGACTTAGGAGGTTCTAACTTCGACATGTCAGTTTAGGAATGTCATGCCGAGGAGCTATCGACGATGTCCTACTTGCGCACCTTCGCCCCGTGGATCGTCTACGCGGTGATCCCCTCCGAATACTGGAAGTGGGCCGCCCTCATCGCCTTCGGCATCTCCGCCGCCACCGTCGCCCGCCAGACCCGCGCGGGCCAGGCCCTGGACGCCCAGCTCATGGATATCGGCTCCGCGGTGTTCTTCGCCGCCCTGACCGTGCTGGCGTTCGTGAATCCGGATACCGCGCTGCACCCGTACTCGCCCGCACTGTCCTCGGGCGTACTGGCGCTGATCGCGGGAATCTCACTGGCACTGCGCAATCCGTTCACGCTGCCGATCGCCAAGCAGAGCACACCGCGCGAGCTGTGGGACAACCCGGTCTTCATTCGCACCAGCTACATCATCACCTCGGTATGGGCGGCCAGCTTCGCCATCGGCTGCGTGGCGCTCGCCCTGCTGGCGCACACCGACGGACCGCGCACCATCGTGCAGATCGCGGCCTTCGTCATCCCGGTCGTATTCACCCTGCGCTATGTCGCTTACATTCAGGGCAAGGCCCGCAAGATGGCGGATCCGGCATGACCACGACGCCCCCGCACCTGGCCGGGAACTACGCGCCGGTCACCGAAGAGCTGACCGCACAGGAACTTTCGGTCACCGGCCGCATTCCGCCCGAACTCACCGGCTGGTACCTGCGCAACGGCCCCAACCCGCACGACGCCGCCTCCGGACACTGGTTCACCGGTGACGGCATGGTGCACGGGGTCCGCCTCGAAGGCGGCCGGGCCGTGGCCTACCGCAATCGCTGGGTGCGCACCAGCACCTTCACCGACGGCGCGAGCCCCTATGGCGCGGACGGTTTCCGCGATCTGACGGCGGGCGTGGCCAATACCCATGTCATCCGCCACGCCGGGCACACCCTCGCGCTGGTCGAATCGTCACTGCCCTACGAATTGACCGCCGAACTCGATACCGTCGGCCCGTACGATTTCGACGGCGCGCTGCGCACCGCCATGACCGCGCATCCGAAAACCTGCCCGCGCACAGGCGAATTGCACTTCTTCGGCTACGAGGTGACCGGCGAGCCGTACCTCACCTATCACCGGGCCGACGCGAATGGCGAACTGCTGCTGAGCCGTCCGATCGACGTGCCCGCCGCGACCATGCAGCACGATTTCGCGCTGACCGCCGAACACGTCGTATTCCTCGATCTCCCGGTGGTTTTCGACAGGGAGGCCGCGGCCTCCGGCGGTATGGCCTTCCGGTGGAGCGACGACTACCGGGCACGACTGGGCGTACTGCGCCGCGATGATCCGCACGGCGCGATCGCCTGGTTCGAAATCGCGCCCTGCTATGTCTTCCACACCCTCAACGCCTTCGACGAGGACGGCCGGGTGATCCTGTACGCCATGCGCTATCCCGAACTGTGGCGCGCCGGTTCGGACACGTTCGACGAGGCGACACTGTGGCGCTGGACCATGGACCTGGCCACCGGCACGGTGCGCGAGGAGCAGATCGACGATCGCGCGGCCGAATTCCCGCGCGTGGACGACCGGCTGCTCACCATGGACTCGCGCTTCGGCCACGCGACCGTATCGGCAAAGTCCCGGCTGACCGGCGAAGGCGGCGCGCTGGTGCGCTACGACCTGCACACCGGCGCGCACACCGCGCACGAGTTCGCCGCCGGACTGGTTCCCGCAGAAGCGGTTTTCGCCCCGGCCGACGAAACACTCACCGGCGGCGGCTATCTCATGACATACGTCTACAACCACGCCACCGACCGCAGCGATCTGACCATTCTTGACGCGAGCGATCTGACGGCCCCGCCGGTAGCCACCATCGGTCTACCGCAACGGGTTCCGTACGGCTTCCACGGCAGCTGGCTGCCGGATCTCCAGCGTTAGGCGCTGCCGCTGAAAATACCCTTGCAGGTCACGCCCGACTCACCGCTCAGGCTCATGGCCGAGCCGACGGTGGCGCAATCGCGCGGCCCGCCATTGACCGAACCCAGGGCCAGCCCGGTCGGCGACAGCGCAGAACCGGCATCGAGCCCCTCGGCCAGCGGCACCGCGCGGCTCGCACCGCCTCCCGCGATCACGAAGCAGAGGCTCACCGCCGCAACACCTTCGGCGAGCAATAGCCCGGCACGGGACACCGACATGGGTTTTCTCCTGTTCACGTACGCGGACCGACAGGTCGGCGTGCGCGGAACTGTACCCGAGCGATCCGCCGCGCAACCTCGGTCCGGGCTGTGAATTCGCTTTGCAGGCCCGCCGCGCACCGAAGGCGGCGACCGGGTACGGTTCGCGAAACCCGTTCCGGCACTGCGGCTCTGTTCGAGGTCGAGATCGTGACCGCGAACGACGAGTGACTGGAGTGCAGGAAAATGGCTGATCTGCGGGGCCGCACGGTGGTCGTGACGGGGGCGAGTTCCGGAATCGGCGCCGCCGCCGTACGCCGCTTCGCCGAACTCGGGGCGCGCGTCACGGTGGTCGGGCGGTCACCGGAGCAGACGCGCGCGGTGGCCGAATCCATCGACGCCGAACACCATATCGCCGACTTCACCCGGCTCGACGATGTGCGCGAACTCGCCGATAAGCTCAGCGAACGGCCGATCGACATCCTGGCCAATAACGCGGGCGGCGTCTTCGCCGGTCGTCGCCTGACCGCCGACGGTCACGAAATGTCCTTCCAGGTCAATCATCTCGCGCCGTTCCTGCTCACCAATCTGCTGCTGCCCAACCTCGACGGCGCGCGTGTGATCAACACCGGCAGCGTCGCCTATCGCACGGGCAAGCTCGACCTCAACGATCCGGACGCCCAGGGCGGTCATCGCGCCTACGGTGCGGCCAAACTCGCGCTGCTGCTGTTCACCCGCGAATTGGCGCAGCGCGCACCGCGACTCACCACGAACATCTTCCATCCCGGCGGCATCGGCACCGGGGTCATGCGCGAGACCCCGATCCTGGGCCGTCTCATGGTCATCGGACGCCACGTGCTGCCCACCCCGGACACCGGAGCCGGCCCGATGATCCATCTGGCGACGGTCGAGGACCCCGCGTCGATCAACGGGGCGTACTTCAACAAGCTGCGCCGCCAGGAACCCACCCATAAGCAGGTCACCGATCCCGCCGTCGGCCGCGAGCTCTGGGATCTCTCCGCCCGGCTCACCGGCCTGACCACCGACTAGACGCGGGTCAGGTATCGCGCCGCGCACGGGCGCGGCGCTTGCCCTCGTGCATGGCCTGTACGCGGGCGACCGGGATGGTGTGGCCGTGTTCGATCAGGTCCGCGGGCAGGACCTGCGGGTCCGGCATCTGCTCGGCCCAGGGATCGCGGTCACCGAGTTCCTTCAGAGCGGTGCGGATGGTGAAATCCCGCGGGTGGATCTGCCCGAGATCGGCCCAGCCGATCGGGAACGATACCGTGGCCCCCGGCCGGATGCGGGGACTGTATGCCGCCACCACCGTCGCGCCGCCCGCGCGGGTGGAGTCCAGGAAAACCTTGCCGCCCCGGTCTTCTCGAATGAACGCGGTGGTGGCCAGCGCCGGATCGAGTCGCTCGGCGCGGACCGCGATGGCGCGGGTGGCGGCCGCCGCGTCCTCGATATTCACATCTTTGACGGGAACGAAGATGTGCACACCCTTGGCCCCACTGGTTTTCACCGCGCCCGCGAGCCCATCGGCGGCCAGGGCCTGGCGAATCAATTCGGCCGCGCCGACCACCTGATCGAACGGCTGATCCGGGGCCGGATCGATATCGAGTACGAGATGCGTTGGGCCACCGGCATAGTCGACGAGCTCCTCGGCCAGTAGCAGCGTCACGTGGTACTCCACCGCGCGCTGGTTGCCGAACCACAGCAGCGTGCGCAGATCGTCGCAGAGCGCGTAGGAGATCTCGCGCTTGGAACTGTCCGCCCACATCGTCTTACGCGGCACCCACTCCGGGGTGTACTTGGGCAGATTCTTCTGCATGAACGGCTCCTGCCCGGGCCGCACCCGCACCACCGACAGCGGCCGGCCGCGCAGATTGCGCACCAGCCGCTCCCCCACCGCCTCCAGATAGTCGATCAGCTCACCCTTGGTGGCGTCCGCGCCATCGAACAGCGGACTGTCCAGACTGCTGAACTTCAGACCGTCGCGAACCCCGTCACCCATGGCCCCACCCTGCGCCCGCACCCGCCTCCCGTCAAGCATCCGGGCGGATCGGACCCGCTACATGGCCGGGAGTCGCTCCCCCTGCACCAGTTCCATATCGAGTTCCACGCGCAGCGTCGCGCCCACCGCGGCGATGCCCGCGCGCACCATGGCGTTGTAGTCGATGGCGAAATCGTCTCGGTGCAAGAGGGTTTCGGCGTGGAAGGCCACGCGCACGCCGCCCCAGGGGTCCGGGCCGTAGCCGCCGTAGGTGACGGTGAGTTCGACCGGGCGGGAGCGGCCGTGCAGGGTGAGTTCGCCCGGCATCACCCAGGTGTCGCCGCCGGTGCGGCGAAAACCGTTGCCCGCGAACGTGATCAGCGGGAAGCGTTCGGCGTCCAGGAAATCCGCGGAGCGCAGGTGCGCATCGCGCATGCCGACCCCGGTGTCCACGGCCGCCGCCTTGATCTCGGCGTATCCGGTGGACCGCTCGAAGTTCGCGGCGATCTCCAATCGCCCGCTCACCTCGGCGAAACGCGCCTTGATACCGGCGATTCCGAGATGCCGGGCGGTGACCAGCACGGTGGAATGCGCCGGATCGATGGTCCACGGGCCCGGCGGCGGCAACGCCACCGTATTCGCCTCGGGCTCGAGGCGGACCTCGCCGAGCGCACCACCACCGGTGGCGGCGATGCGCGCGAGCTGGGCCACCGGCTGATGGCCGGGCGCGGTGACCACCGCGGTATGGGTGCCGGGCGGCAGCGGTTCGGTCATCGCGACCCCGCTCGCATCCGATGTTGCCCGGGCCAATTGCCGTCCGGTCAGGTCGGTGACGATCAGCACCGCACCCGGCATGGGCCAGCCCGCCGAACTCCGGATCCGGGCGGTGAGACCGGTCATGATCCCTCCGTTGACCATTCGACGTCATCCTGCTCGGCCGCAACCGTACCCAGGTCGTAGCCCAGATGCATATCGTGCACGATCTCCCCGCCGGTGAGCCGAATTCGACTGTGTACCGCAGGATATCCGCGCGCGATGACCGTGTACCCGCCTTCGACGAGATCCGGCACCGTATAGCGGCCGTGCGCATCGGTGCGGGTGGCCCCGACCTCGGTGCCCGCCGCGTCCAGAATGGTGACCGAGGCGTCCGGCAGCGCCCGGCCCTCGGCCCACACCGTGCCGGTCAGCATGGCCATCGCGGTCAGCTCCAGATCGAAATGCAGCAGACCGCTGTCCGGCACCACCACCGAGGTGGCCTGTGGCCACATATGCGCGGCCGCCGCCACCAGCGTGTACGCCCCCGCGACCACACCATTGCAGAGATAGCCGCCGTCTGCCCCGGACACCGCCGCGCCGACCACCTCACCGCGCGCATCGGTCAGCGTGATGCTCGCGCCCGCGAGCGGTCCGCCGCGACCGGCGATGCGGATGGTGCCGGACAGCTCGCCCGCACTCTGCAGCGTGATATCGCGCTGCTGCGGATGGGTGTCGATGGCGACATTGACCGCGGTCGGCAGATGTCCGGCCGCCGAGACGATCAGCACATAGCTGCCCGCGGCGGGCGGCTCGATGCGATAGCCGCCGCCGCTGTCACCGGTGGCGCGCGAAACCTGGTGCCCGCGTTGATCGATGAGGGTGACGGCGGCATCGGGGATCGGGCGGCCGTCATCACGCCGCACCTGTCCCACGATCGCGCGCACCCGCCCGGCGGCCGGTGCCGCGCCATTGGTCGACGAGGCCGCCACGGGGGCCACGGGTTTCGCCTCGAGACCATCGTTCTCGGCGTTATGCGCTTCCGCCAGTACGGGTTCCGGCTGCGAGATGGCGCGCACGGCCCCGTCCCACACCTGCTCCTCGGCCCACTCGGCCTCGGAAACCGCTGCGGGATCGACGGTTTGCGGCGCGGCGGGCGCGATGTCCTGGAGCGGGATCTCCTTCATGAACAGCAGCACGACGCATGCGACCAGCGCCACCCCGGCGGCCGCCCAGAAGACACCGTGCATGGCGTCGGTGAAGCCGATCAGGATGGGATCGCGCACCATCGCCGGAAGTGCCGCGATACCGGCGGTATTGGACTGCACGCTGTCGAGCTTGGAGGCGTCGAACCCGGGCGGCAGGTGACCGCCGAACGCGTCGATGATCTTGTTCGGCAGCAGGTTGAACAGAATCGTCAGGAAGACCGCGACACCGAGCGTGCCGCCGACCTGACGGAAGAACGTCGCCGACGCGGTGGACACACCCATATCCGAACGCGGACCGGCATTCTGGACCGCGATGATCAGCGTCTGCATACAGCCACCGAGCCCGAGGCCGATGATGCCGCTGTAGAGCAGCGGCTGCCACAGCGCGCTGTCGTAGTGCACCGTCGCGTACAGCGCACCGCCGCAGGCGATGATGAACGTGCCCGCCACCGGCAGAATCTTGTAGCGCCCCGTGCGTTTGGTGACCTGGCCCGAAATGAGCGAGCCGATCATGATGCCCGCCACCAGCGGCAGCATCAGCAATCCGGCCTTGGTCGGTGAGAACCCGCGCACCACTTGCAGATACAGCGGCACCATCGAGATCGCGCCGAACATGGCGATACCGACGATGAAACCGCCGATGATGCAGACGGTGAAGGTCGAATTCTTGAACAGCCGCAATGGAATCAGCGCGGCGTCCTTCATCAGGTATTCGATACCCAGGAACAACGCCAGGCCGATCACGCCGATCACGTAGCACAGGATCGAGCGGCCCGAACCCCAGCCCCAGCCGCGCCCCTGTTCGGCGACGATCAGCAGCGGCACCACGCAAATGCTCAGTGCCACAGCGCCACCCCAGTCGACCCGGAGTTGACGGCGCTCCTGCGGCAGGTTCAGCACCTTGGCCACCACCACCAGCGCGATCACGCCGATCGGCACATTGACCAGGAACACCCAGCGCCAGCCCTCCAGGCCCCAGAGGTGATCGAAACCGGAGAACCAGCCGCCCAGCACCGGCCCGAGCACCGTCGCGATACCGAAGACCATCATGAAATAGCCCTGGTATCTGGATCTTTCGCGCGGCGGGACGATATCGCCGATGATCGTCATGGCCAGCGACATCAGGCCGCCCGCGCCCAGCCCCTGGAAAGCGCGGAACCCGGCCAGCTCGTACATCGAGGTGGCGAAGGTGCAGGCCGCCGAACCGATGACGAACAGCCCGATCGCGGTGAGGAAGAAGGCTTTTCGCCCGTAGATATCCGCGAGCTTGCCGTACAGCGGGGTGCTGATGGTGGCGGTGATCAGGTATGCCGTTGTCGCCCAAGCCTGCTGATCGAACCCGTGCAGGCTGTTGGCGATCTTGACGATGGCCACGCTGACGATGTTCTGGTCGAGCGCGGCCAGGAACATGCCCAGCAGCAGACCGGACAGAATGGTGAGGATCTGCCGGTGCGAGAGCTGCGGCGGACCGCCCGCCTGCTTTTCCGGTGACGCCTCGATCGTCGCACTTGTCATAGTTCGGGGACCTATTTCGATTCGATTGGCACAGTGGTTGTCTCGATGTCGTGCACGAGCCGGTCGAGCAGGTCGATCAGGGTGTCGCGATCGGCCGCGGGCCAGTCGGTCAGCAGTCCGGCCAGCCAGAGATTGCGCCGCCGCCGGTTCTCGGCGAATACCCGCTCCCCCTCCGCGGTGGCGGTCAGCACGCAGGCGCGGCCGTCGATGGGATCCGCGCCGCGCGCCACCAGGCCGTGTGCGACAAGGGTTCTGGTCTGGCGGCTGATGGTCGAGATCTCCGCGTGCAGCAGTTCGGCGAGTTTGCCGGTGCGCTGCGGACCGTCGTGGACCAGACAGAAGAGCACGGCGTAGGCGAGTTGTTCCAACCCGTCCGGGCCATGCTTGATCACCCGATGTTTGGACCTGCCGATCGCCCGCATGAGGCGAACCAGCACGGAGCCGAGCTGATCGGCCGCATCGGGTTCGGTTGTGGCGCTTGGATCACGGGCGACGATCGCCATGATCGATCCTTCACGATTACGCTTATTACTTAGCTACTACAACTACTTGCAGTTGCCAACTATACACACGGCGAGCATCGGATTGAAGGCCCGGAAATTCAGCGATGACCGTCCGCGCGCGGCGGTTCGACGCGCACCAGCCCCGACTGGAACGCGATCACCACCAGCTGCGCGCGATTCTGCACACCGACCTTCGACATGGCGCGCTGCACATGGGTGCGCACGGTCAGCGGGCTGACGTACATCTTCTCGGCGATCTCCTCATTGGACAGCCCCTCCGCCACCATGGCCACCACCTCACGCTCGCGAGCGGTGAGCACTTCCAGGGATTCGGCGGCGCTGACCCGGCTTTCGGGCCGGGCCAGATAGCGCGCGATCAGCGAACGGGTCGCGGTGGGCGAGAGCAGGGCATCACCGGCCGCGACCGCGCGAATGGACCGCAGTAGTTCCTCCGGGCCCACATCCTTGCCGAGAAAGCCGCTGGCCCCGGCCCGCAGTGCCTGCGCCACATACTCATCCAGTTCGAATGTGGTCAGGATGAGCACCTTGGTCTCACGCAATTCCGGATCGGCGCAGATCTCCTGGGTCGCGGTCAAACCGTCGACACCGGGCATGCGAATATCCATCACCACCACGTCCGGGCGCACCGCCCGCGCCGAATCGACCGCCTCGCGGCCGTTTCCGGCGATGCCGACGACCTCCATGTCCTCGGCCGAATCGATCAGCAGCCGGAAGGTTCCGGCCAGCAGCGCTTGATCATCGGCCAGCAGTACCCGGATGGTCATGAATTGTCCTCGTGGTCAGGGGTTCTCGGAGGTTCGAGCGGAAGTTCGGTGGTGACTTCGAAACCGCCGTCCGGTCTGCGCCCGGCCCGCAGATGACCGCCGACCGAGACCGCCCGTTCGTTCATGCCGATCAGACCGTAACCCTGGCTATCCGAGTCCTGCTCCGAATCCCCTTCACCGCGAACGAGTTCGGTGCTCTCACCGCCACCGTCATCGGTGACGCTGATGGTCAGCAGGATCCGGGAGTAGACCAGCCGCACCGTCGCCGCCGCGGTGCCCGCGTGCTTGGTGACATTGGTGAGCGCCTCCTGAATGATCCGATACGCGGTCAGATCCGCGCCCGGGGACAGCGGACGCGGCACCCCGGTGATCGACAGCGACAGCGTCAGCCCGGTGCGCTCGAAAGAGGTGAGCAGCTCGGACAATTGGGCCAGGCCCGGTGTCGGCTCCAGCGGCGCGTCCGAATCATCCTCGCGCAGTAGGCCGACCGTGGCCTTCAGCTCGCGCAATGCCGCCGAGGTGGTGCCCGCCAGCTGATCCAGCATCTCCTGCGCCTGATCCGGCTGACTGCGCAAAAGGTATGCGGCCGTGGAGGCTTGGGCATGCGCCAGCGCCATATGGTGCGCGACGATATCGTGCAGCTCCCGCGCGATGCGCAAACGCTCCTCTCCGACGCGCTGGCGCGCTTCCTCCTCGCGGGTGCGCTCGGCCAGTTCCGCGCGCGCGTGCAGCGCCGCCAGATAGTTGCGGCGGCTGCGCGCGGCCTCGGCGAACGCGCCCGACACCAGCACCCCGGCGATCAGCGTGATGCGGCCCCCGGTCAGCACCGGATTGAACTGCTGGAACAGCGAGGCGATCAGCAGCGCACAGCCCGCCAGCACCGGTGCGAGCTTGGCTGTGCGCAGATCCTGCGACCAGTACCCGATCGAATACATCGCCACGAATGACGCGCTCGTAGTCAGCAGCGAGATCTCGAAGCCCAGCGCGCCGATGGCGATACCGCACGCGGTGGTGATCACCAGCACCGCGCGCGGGAACTCCCGGCGCAGCAGCAGCGCCAGCGAGGCCGCCGCGGAAATGCCGAATACCGCCAGCGATGCCGGGCGCACCACCACCGGTCCGTCGCCGGTGCCGTGATCGGCCAACCGGCTCGCATAGGTGGCCAGCGCGCACAGCAGGATCGCGGTGACCACATCCACGGCGCGGCTGTGCCGGCGCGGCCACTGCGACCATTCGGCGGTCATAGGTGTTCCTCCTCGTTGAGAACCCTAATCGGACAACCCCGAAGCGACCGATAGGCCGCCCACCCGGGACGGCCCATCGATGCGTTCGGCTATCAGGCGCGAGCGGATTCCAGCTCCCGCTCCGGTTCCGCGATCTCCTCGCGGTTCAGGCTCTCGCCCTCCACATCCACGTTCGGCAGGATCTTCGCCAGCCAATCCGGCAGCCACCAGGCCTTATCGCCGAGCAGCGCGAGCACGGCCGGGACCAGGGTCATGCGGACGATGAAGGCGTCGAAGAAGACCGCCGCGGCCAGGCCCAGACCCATCATCTTGATCATCGCCTCACCGCCGCCGATGAAGCCGGAGAACACCGCGATCATGATCGCCGCCGCGGCCACCACCACCCGGCCGCTGTGCCGGAAACCGGTGACGATGGCGTCCTTGGCGCTCTCACCGTGCGCGTACGCCTCCCGCATGCGGGTGACCAGGAAGACCTCGTAATCCATCGCGAGCCCGAACACCACGCCGATCAGGAAGATCGGCATCATGCTCATCACCGGCCCGGTCTGGTGCACGCCGATCAGTCCGGCCAGCCAGCCCCACTGGAATACCGCCACGATCACACCGAACGCCGCGCCCACCGAGAGCAGGAAGCCCAGCGCCGCCTTGATCGGCACCGCGATGGACCGGAACACCAGCATCAGCAGCAGGATGGCCAGGCCGACCACCACCGCCAGATACGGCAGCAGCGCGTCCGACATCTTCTGCGAGACATCGATATTCATCGCCGTCGCACCCGTGACCAGCACGGTCGCACCGGTCGCCGCCTTCAGCGCCGTCGCCTCACCGCGCAGCTGGTTCACCAGATCCTTGGTTTCGGTGGAGGACGGGCCACTGGCCGGAATCACATTGAGCATGGCCGCGTCACCGGCCTGGTTGAACATCGCGGGCGACACCTCGACCACGCCCTTGGTGGCGGTGAGGGTCTTGACCGCCTGATCCACCGCGCCCTTCGGATCGGCGACACCCTTGACATCGATCGCGATCATCAGCGGACCGTTGAAACCGGGACCGAATCCGGCGGCGAGCGCATCGTAGGCGCGGCGCTGCGTCGTCGAGGTCGGCTGCGCCTCATCACCCGGCATACCGAGCTCCAGACTCGTCATCGGCAGCGCCAGCACGCCCATGCCGACCAGGCCGATCAACAGCACCGCCACCGGGCGGCGCACCACGAATCGCGCCCAGCGCGTGGCCACTCCGGGCTTCTCATCCGGAATCTCCGTGGCGTTCAAGCCATTTCCGCTGGCCTGCCCCGCGATGGGCAGCACCCGCCGGAAAGCCTTGGGCATGACCGCGTTCTGGAAGAAGCCGAGCAGCGCCGGCAGCAGGGTCAGCGCGATGGTGACGGCGACGGCGACCGTGCCCGCCGCGGCCAGACCCATCTTGGTCAGCATCGGAATACCGACCACGGACAGTCCGGCCAGCGCGATGACGACCGTCAGGCCCGCGAAAACCACTGCGGAACCGGCGGTTCCGACCGCACGCCCCGCGGCTTCCTCGGCGCTGTAGCCCTCCGCGCGTTCGGTCCGGTACCGCGACACGATGAACAGCGCGTAGTCGATGCCGACCGCGAGTCCCAGCATCATCGCCAGTGTCGTTGTGGTGGTGGACATTCCGATGGTCACGATGGCGGCGATGCCGACACCGATGCCGATCAGCGCGGTCACCAGCGGCAACCCGGCGGCGGCGAACGCGCCGAAGGTGATCATCAGAACAATGGCGGCGATGGCGATACCGATGGCCTCGGTGGCCCCGCCCATCTCGGGTTTGGGTTGCAGCGCCGATCCGCCGATTTCGACGGTGACACCGGACGCCTTGCCCGCGTCGATCGCGCCGGTGAGCGCGTCATGACTGGCATCGGTGAGCTGATCGCTGGTCACGCCGTAGCTCACGGTCGCGTAGGCGGTGGTCCCGTTCTTGCTGACCGCACCGGTCTGGAACGGATCGAGCACGCCCTTCACCTGCGTGCCGCCCGCGACCTCGGACACGATCTTCTCGACCGCGGCCTTGTTCGCGTCCGAACCGATCTGCTGTCCGTCCGGTGCGACGAAGACGATCCGGGCTTCCGCCCCATCGGATTTCGTACCCGGGAAACGTTCCGCGAGCAGATCGAACGCCTGCTGCGACTCCGTCCCCGGAATAGAGAAGGTATCCGGCGGCGGAGTGGGCGCGCTGGCGGCCCCGGCCACCAGCGCCGCCATGATCCCCAGCCAGAGCACAACGACAAGCTTCCGCTTCTCGAACGCGAAGCGGCCCACCCGGTACAGGAATTTCGCCATGTGACAATGCTCTTGGTCGGCGTCTGTAGTCGGCATCGTGCACGTGAAGGCCGTTGCGCGTACTGCATCCGCAGTACGTCCGCCCCCGCCGTACGCGTTCCGCAGGTGCTGGAATGCCATCGAATGCCTCCGAGGTGGCAGGCTGTCCCCATGGCCGATGAACAAGAAGTACCGAACGGGAATCTCGAGGCCCCGGCCGACGAGACGCCCGCAGAGGCGACCAAGCGCAAGTTCCGGGAAGCGCTCGCACGCAAGAATGGCCACCATACGGAGGCCGGAGCCGCCCAGAGCAATGCCAAAGTCCGCGGCACCCACGCCCAGGCGGGCGGTAAGCGCACCTTCCGCCGCCGGGCGGGCGGCTAACCCCGGGGTGTCCGCATGAGCGGGACGGGCCCCGCATCGGTGATACCGGTGCGGGGCTCTTCTTCGCTTGGCACCGATTCTCTTCCCGCCGCACCGATGAATTCGATGCGCGAGCGCGGTCTACACCTACAGTCCGCACTCTGTGTACCGGTCAGGGAGGAAACCTGATGACCACTTCCGCACTGCCGCCCATCGTCGACGCCGCATCCTGGCGACGCGAACTCGACGCCCTGCGCGTCCGCGAGAAGGCCGCCACGCGTGAGCTCGACGCCATCGCCGCCCAGCGCAGGCGGCTACCGATGGTTGAAATGCCCGACTACACCCTCGAGGGTGAGGAGGGTCCGGTTCGGCTGGCCGAAATCTTCGGCGACGCACCGCAGTTGATCGTCTACAGCCATATGTGGTTCGAGGGCGAGGAGTGGCAATGCCCCGGCTGCACCGGATTCACCTCGCAGTACACCCGATTGGAGTTCCTGGAGAACTACGACGCGCGCTTCGTCATCGTCACCCAGGGACCCATCGACGAGGCACTGGCCTACAAGCGGCGCGTCGGCAACAAGATGACCTGGTACTCCACCGCGAACAGCTCCTTCGGCGCGGATGTGGGCGCGCCGCCCGGAGCCGGATTCGCGGTGAATGTGTTCCTGCGCGACGGGGATACGGTCTATCGCACCTGGCATACCGACGGGCGCGGCACCGAACAGCTCAGCCACACCTTCCCGCTCATCGACCTGCTCCCCTACGGGCGGCAGGAGGAATGGCAGGACTCGCCCGCGGGCTGGCCGCAATCCCCCACCTACAGCCGCTGGGGCAGCTCGAAGGATATCGCCGCCGCCTACGGCGAACCGGGAGCCTGAACCAATCCGTCCACCCGCGCCGGCGCGACCTGTGCGGCGGCGCGGCGGGCGGTGACCAGGTACAGGGCCACCAGCAGCACGCTCAACCAGACATAGGAATCACCGACGAAGTGCTGCCACGGGGTCCAATGGGTCTCCTTGCCGTCCCCGCCCGGCAGCCAATTCTGCGGACCGTAGACGTACACCGCGACCGTGAGCGCGGTGACCACGTACCAGCCCGCCGCCGCGCGCCAGGGCAGCCGAGTCGCGTATCCGATCATCGCGAGCACGGCGGGCGCGATCCACACCCAGTGGTGCGACCACGAGATCGGCGATACCAGCAGCGTGAAGACGGCATTGATGGCCAGCGCCAGCGGCGGCCGGTCCGCGGCCTGCCGCATGGCGGCCACCACCAGGGCCAGCACCAGCGCGCCCAGCACCAGCCACAGCAGGGTGAACAGCGGCTTGTGAATTCCGAAGCGCGCCAGCACCGCCTGAATCGACTGATTGGTGTGGAACGCGGATCCGCTCAGTCCGGACACATTGCCCATGCCGCCGAACCAGTACTCCGTCGACGACTTGGGCATGATCGGAAAGGTCAGCACGGTCGCGGCCGCACCCGTGATGGCGGCGGTCGCGGCGGCCTTGTAATCGCGGCGAATCAGGAAGTACAGCACGAAGGCCGCCGGAGTCAGCTTCACCGCGGCCGCGATGCCGACCAGCATGCCGCGCTTCCACTTCGGCTTCTCGGTCAGGCAGTCCGCCACCACCAGCGCCATCAGCAGCAGATTGACCTGCCCGAAATCGAGCGTCGAACGCACCGGCTCCAGCAGCAGCGCCAGCGGCGTGGCACAGGCGGTCGCGAACAGCGCCAGCTCCCGGCGGCCCTGCTCCGGCCACACCCGGCGCGCGACCAGATACAGCGATAGCGCCAGCGCGACCACCGAGGTCACGAAGAACGCGAACCGGGCCGCGTCCCACGGCAGCAGCGCGAAGGGCGACAGGATCACCGCCGCGAACGGCGGATAGATGAACGGCAGCCCGATCCCGATGGTGGTCTGCGGTAACTGCCCGTACAGATCACCGCCGTGCCGCAGCGTCTCGATCCCGATCCGGTACACCTGTAGATCGATGAACCCACCGGTGATCTTGGAGAACGGCCAGATCGGCCGGGTCAGGCACAGGTACGTGAAACCCGACAGCAACGCCGGAAGCAGCCACAGCACCCGCCCGAAACGGCGGTCCAGCGACTTCGGCACATCTACAGCGGTGGAACTACTCATCCGTACGAAGAATACCGAGGTCGACTGCGGCAATCGACCGGAGGCCGACCGGCACCGGAAAACTGTCCGGGAATGCCGGACGGCCCGGTGCCGGAATCGGGCTCAGTACGCGACCGTGAAGCGGAGGCCGATGAACGAATCCCGCTCGACCGCGTCCACGATGGCGGCCGCGTAATCGCCTACGCTGACGCGACTTTCACCATCGGCGTCCACGATCGGGGTATCGCGCGCCTCGGCCCGATAGCCCCCGGTGGCCTCGCCCGGGACCAGGTGCACCGGCGGCGGGCTGACATAGGACCAGCGCACCCCGGTCTCGGAACTCCGGAAGATCTCCAGCGCCTCGGACTGATCTCGCGCCGTCTCCAGATACTGGGCCGGGAAATCCGGGGAGTCCACGAACCGCTGCCCCGGCGCGTATTCCAGGCTGCCGCCGCCACCGAGGAACACCAGGCGATCGACACCGGCGAGCGGCAGCGCCGCCAGCAGCGCCGCCGCACCGCGCGGCACCAGGTGATCATCACCCTTGATGGCGACCACCACGGCATCGTGACCGGCGACGGCCTCCTTGATCGAGGCCGGATCGGTCACCTCCACCGCGCCCCGATCCAGCGCGGTGACCGCGATGCCGCGAGCGGTCGCCGCCCGGACGACCGCACTGCCCAGATTGCCGCGCGCGCCGATGACGGCGATCTTCAAGGGCTCCCGGCGCAGACCGTCGACGAAGTCCGCGATGAGCGGCGCGATCTCGGGCAGATTCTCCTCCAGCGCGAAATGCCCGGTGTCGAACAGGTGCACCGCGGCCTCGGGAAGATCGCGCAGGTACGCGGCCGCGCCCGCCTCCGGGAAGAAGGCGTCGTTGCGACCCCAGAGGATGAGCGCGGGCGGGCGATGCTCCCGCAGCCACCGCTGCCAGACCGGATAGAGGTCGAGATTGCTGTGATAGTTCAGCGCCAGCTCGATCTGCGCGTCCTTGCGGCCCGGGAGATCCAGGAAGTGCTGATCCAGGGTCCAGCCTTCCGGTGCGATGAGTTCGGTATCGGTGGTGCCGCCCTCGTACTGACTCCGCGTGACCGGCAGTTCCAGAATCTGCCGGACGTTCTCCTCCGCGCCCGCGACGCCGGGCATATTGGCGCTCATGCCCCGAGCCATATCGGACAGCCCGTCGTCATAGGCGTTCGCGTTCTGAATGATCAGTCCCGCAATCCATTCCGGATGCCGGGTGGCCAGCCGGAACCCCACCGGACCGCCGAAATCGAAGGCGTACAGCACGAATCGATTCAGCTCGAGCGCATCCACGAAGCCCTCGACGATATCGGCCAGCCGATCGAAGGAGTAGCCGAAACCCGCCGGAACCTCGGTATGCCCGGACCCCGGATAGTCCGGCGCGACCAGCCGGTATCGCCCGCCGAGCGCGTCCATCAACCGCCGGAATTGATGCGACGCCGACGGAAACCCGTGCAGCAGTAGCAATACCGGCGCATCCGCCGGACCCGCGTCCCGATAGAAGACCCGCACCCCGTCGACCTCGACGAACCTGTGCCTGATGTGCGGAATATTCACTGCCGACCTCTCTGAAACACCTTCACCTATCCGGTCTACGATCAACCGTTCGCCGGACATGATCAAGGACGGATCACCCAATGGTCGTTAACCGGTGGTTGACGATGACAAGGGTCTTGGTCGCGTAACCGCCCGCGCCGAGCCGATCAAGATCGGACATCTCGTACCAATCGGGCGAAAGCTGTTGATTCACAGCATATTCGGAGCTTCGACGGGGCGAACCGACTGCGGGATTTCGAGCGGCCCGTGCGAAACTCGTTCGCGATGCTCACCTACTTCGAAGCGGTTGTCATCGGCGCGGTGCAGGGAGTCACCGAACTCTTCCCGATCTCCAGCCTGGGGCACTCGGTCCTGTTGGCGGACTGGCTCGGCGGCGCCTGGCGCGAACTACCGCAGGACGACGAAAGCCCCTCGGACACACCGTATCTGGCGTTCGTGGTGGCATTGCATGTGGCGACGGCGGTGGTGCTGCTGTGGCACTACCGGCGCGACTGGCGCTCCATCACAACGGGTTTCGCCGTATCGCTGCGCACCGGGCGAATCGATACCGTGCCACAGCGGCTGGCCTGGCTCATCGTCGTCGGCAGCGTGCCGGTGGCCGTCCTCGGCCCGCTGCTACAGCACCCGCTGCATGAGCTGTTCTCCAGCCCCTTCGCGGCCGCGCTCTTCCTCACGCTCAACGGCGTGGCGCTGATCGTCGGCGAGGCACTGCGCAGGCGCAATGAACCCACGCTCGCGGAGTACGGGCGGCGCTTCGCCCGCCGGGAAACCCGCCGCTCGATGTTCACCACCGCCGAACTGCCACGCCTGCAAGCGGATCGGCCGCTGGCCGCCCTCACCACCGTCGACGCCCTCGGCATCGGAATGGTGCAGGCCGGGGCCCTGCTCACCGGATTCAGCCGCGCCGGGCTGGCCATGGTCGGCGGCCTGTGGCGCGGCCTGGAGCATGAGCACGCCGCCAAATTCGCCTTCATGCTCGCCACCCCCGCCATCCTGGGCGCGGGCCTGTACGACCTGCACGACCTGTCGGGCGCCTCCAGCTCCGATATCGGCCCGATCCTGCTGGGCGCCTTGGCCTCCGGCATCTCCTCCTGGCTCGCGGTGCGCTACCTCGAGCACCACTTCCGCACCCGGACCCTGCTCGTCTTCGCCCTCTACTGCCTGATCGCGGGCACCGTCTCGCTACTGCACTTCGGCTGACGCCGACGGTCGGACGACGAAGGCCCGGTCCTGATGAACCGGGCCTCGATGGGAGTCGTCAGTGCGTGGGGCGCGTGGTCCATCTCGGATCACGCCACTGGCCGAGATCGAAGTAGAGGGTGGTCATGGAGTCCCACATGGTCGACCAGGACTGCTTGGGGTCCTGGCATTTCCACACCGAGACCATGCGATCGATGCCGGGGATGCCCATCGGGTCGTCGAGCCGGGCCACGCGTTCGACCTTGCCGAAGCGGGAACGCAGGTCGGGTTCGGCGGTGTCCAGGCCGACATAGACCACCGTGGTGGCACTGTCCGGGGGCGGGCCGAAGAAGCCGAAACCGCGGCTGGGGCTGTAGGTGGCGGGCAGGTCGTACCGGCCGCCCAGCTCCTCGATGGCGCCCGCCTGCCAATAGCCTTGGGCCACAATGGCGGAGTTCGATTTCTGTTCCGGCGTCAGGGTGTCGTACCCGGTGTCGACGGCGGAAACGAGCTTGTCCCAATTGGTGGTACCCCATAGGCCCGAGCGGAAGCCCAGGTCGATGGCGTCGTAGGTCTGGGTGCGCCAGCTGGACGGCAGCGGCATCAGGGTCAGCGTGCCGATATAGGTCACCACCGTGACCGCGATGAGCGGGATCATCGCGAGGTTCATCCAGCGCTTGCGGTCGAATTCCCAGAAGGTGACCGCACCGAGGGCGAACATGGCGGGGAAGAAACCGGTCGGATAGTAGGGCCGCCCGTGCGTGATGATGACGAATACGGTCATGATCACCAGCGCGGCCGCGATGAAGCGATAGGGCCGCAGCGACTCCAGCTTCCACACGCCCCAGAATCCGGCCGCGATCATCAGGGTGCCCAGGAATCCGGCCAGGCCGAGCCACTGCGGCAGGAATCCGATGGGACCGTAGCCGGTGGCGTCCTGCTCCGCGCCGATGATCTTGCCCATGGCCAGCTGCGGCCAATTGTGCTGGGACTGCCAGTAGAGAATCGGAACCAGGGACAGCGCGAGAATGCCGGTCGCGATCCATAGCGCGGGGCGGCGCAGCGCCTCCCGCGGACCACACAGCAGCACCGCCAGGCCCAGGCACGCCCAGACGATCGGGATCATCCACTTCACCTGCATGTCCACCGCGGCGACCAGTCCCGCGATGACGATCAGCCGATCCTGCCGGGTCCGAACCCAGCGAATGAACAGCCAGGTGATCACGGCGGTGAGCGTGGCGTCGAAGGAGAAGGTACTCAGGGCGACCTGGGTCACCACCAGGTAGGACGTCGCATAGGTGCCCGCGGCGAGCATCTGGACCCGGCGATTGCCGCGGAGTTCGTAGGCGATCAATGCCGCCGCCACGATCGCGCCGACGCACATCAGCACGGCCGGGAATCGCAATGCGATCAGCGAACCGGGTGCCAGCACATCCGCTATCCGGGCGAAGAGCGGTACCACCACGCCCTGATCGGCGTAGGTGTAGTCGAGTCGCCGGCCGGAGGAAAGGAAATAGAGTTCGTCGCCGAAGAAGTCATAGCGGCCGGCCGTCACGGTCAGCGCTATCCCGGAGATCAATGCGATCAGGGCCACACCGCGGAAAGCGAACTGTGGATGAGGTGGATGAGTATGCCTATCCGAAATAACCTGTGGCTCGGCGCGAAGCGCAAAGACCGATGCCATGAACTGCCCCCAAGAGCTTTCCGACAGACGCGTTCGACGCCGCTACACGGTGGTGTCGCGCGCGATCTGTTCGCTGGTGAAACGATTCCTCCCCGGCAGCGAACTTGATGAGCGCGCACGCTCGGACCTGCTCGGATTGTGCAATTTTGTGAAATATTAGTTTGTATCACTGGAACCCGCAAATGGACCACAGGGGCTCGTGATAGCCGTTCGCTTTGACTTGATGTGACCCAGGTTACGAATTCCGGCATTTCCCGCCGAGGGCCGGGGATTCGGTCCGGAGAAACGGAAATACCTGTTACTCGCCGGTTTCCATTCACCCACAGTTCCTGAACAGTGACAATGCGTGCCACATGCCCCCGAAACTATTGGCATGCCAATTGTTTGAAAATATGTTATTTCACTAAGTGGCCGCCAAGTGGATTCCAACGACGAAGGCCCGGTCCGTGTGGACCGGGCCTTCGTGTCAGTGGAGCTGCCGGGAATCGAACCCGGGTCCTCCGCCGCATTTTCAGGGCTTCTCCGTGTGCAGTTCGCAACGTCTCTACTCGGATCTCTCAGTCATGCGAACAAGCCGAGATGACGATCCCAGTCGCTGTTGGATGTTCCGTTCGACTCCGCGACCGAGCCGAACGGTAAGCCCTCTAGCTGATGCCAGGGACCGGGTCGAGGGCGAACCCGGGCTGACAGACACGCTCTACTGCTTAGGCAGCGAGAGCGTAGTCGCGCTGATTGGAATCGGCGCTTATAGGGTTGCAGCGACGCTTATACAGTGGTCTCCTGCCTGCACTGACACGCTTCCCCTGAATCAACGTACGCAGTCGAAACCGTTCAGCCCCGTCTGTGTTCACCGATTCGAGTGAACTGCCCGGCTCACACCGGGCGATTCATATTAACACCACCCAAACAGCGGATCATCCCATTATCCGCGCGTCACGCGGGGTGTTCGCCGATGGCGAACCCGCGCTCAGCGCATGCCCTTGATCCGGCGGCCGATCTCACGGGTGACCTCGCGCTCGGCATCGCGCTTGGCCAGGTCCTGCCGCTTGTCGTAGTCCTGCTTACCGCGAGCCAGGGCCAGCTCGACCTTCACCTTGCCGTCCGAGAAGTACATGGACAGCGGCACCAGCGTGAGACTGGACTCCTTGGTCTTGCCGACCAGCTTGTCGATCTCGCGGCGGTGCAGCAGCAGCTTGCGCGTGCGCCGCGGCGCGTGATTGGTCCAGCTGCCGTGCGAGAACTCCGGCACGTGCAGACCGCGCAGCCAGACCTCACCGTCATCGATCGTCGCGTAGGCGTCCACCAAAGACGCCTTCCCCTCGCGCAGACTCTTCACCTCGGTGCCCACCAGCGCGATCCCGGCCTCATAGGTGTCGATGATCGCGTAGTTGTGCCGCGCCTTGCGGTTGCTGGCGATTACCTTGCGCCCCTTCTCCTTCATGCTCCCTCTATCGTCGCGTCGCCCGGCACGGAATATCTTCCGCACCGAGCTGTGTCCCGGGCGCCGATCCCGGCCCCGGTCGAACCGCTGTTGTCTATATCGCGACCCAGAGTAATGGCCGCGGCCGACCGATTATTCCGGAGCGCGTCCCCCACTCCGTGCCGGGACCGCGACCCGCGACCCCTACTCCGGGAGCCGCGACCCGATGCCCGCGTCGAGCACGATCTTCGCGCCCGGTGCGGTGGCGACCTGCAGGGTGCGCAGGCGCAACAGCGCCGGGTGCTCGTCGAGCAACTTGGCGGTATTGGCCAGCGAACGCAGGGCGGCCGCCTCGGCGCGGGCCCGCTCCAACTCGGCACGACCGCGTTCACGGGCCAGCACCGTCTCCAGTGCTGCCTTGCGTAGCTCGCCCGGCAGCATCAGATCCTTGGCCCGAAGTCCGGAGACCTTGATACCGAGATGCTCGACCGCCGCGGCCACGCGCTGCACGTCACCGTTGAGGAGCGCGCGATCGGCGACCAGTTCATCGAGCGTGTGCGCGGCGATCAGATCACGAACGGCTTCCTGGATCGCGCCGTAGAGCACGGGTTCGGCGTACTGCGCACCGGTGGTGAAGGCCACCGGATCGGTGACCACCCAGTCGGCGGCGTAGCTCACCCGCACCGAGAGGCCATCGCGAGTGAGCAGCTCCTGCCCGCCCACCTGCAGCAGGCGCGGGCGCATATCGACGCTGACCAATGAGCAGCGCTCGGCGTCGTACCGGTGCCGTCCCGGCTCCAGCACCCGCTCCAGCGTGCCGTCCCGGTACAGCAGCGTGCGCTGCCAATCCATCACGGTCGCATAGTTTTTCGTGAACAGCTTCAGCTTCGTCAAATCAATCTCCCTGCCGCGCCTGATGATTCGGTGACGACCGGATACGCCCTGCCCGGCGCGGCAGGCGGCGGGAGCCTCCCCCGTCCGAAGACGGAGAGCTCGCAAAGCCGCGTGACCGCGGAATCCAGGCAGGGCGCATCACACTAAGGAGTTGAACCTCGACAGGTCGAAGACCTGTGTCACCAGAAAGTTGACCGCAACCGATATGGGGAACGCGCTCCGGAGATTCCGGTGCGCCCCTGACTCGCGGCCGGATTCCAAGGTAGCCAGAACAGCCCGTTCCGCGCGACCGATTTATCGCGGGCTCCAGGAAATGCGAAAACCCCAGCCGATGGCTGGGGTTTCGTTGTAGTCCCGACGGGATTTGAACCCGCGCTACCGCCTTGAGAGGGCGGCGTCCTAGGCCGCTAGACGACGGGACCAAGGTCGCTCACGATCAACACCGGAAGAATCCGACGCCCACCGTGGCAGCTCCGAAAGCTTATCGTGCTCCCGCCCAGCAACCAAATCCGCTGCCAGCGGCCTCGGACACGGGTCCTCGGCCGTCGGCGAAATGATCGAGCTAGCCGAAGTCGGGCGGGAGTTCGTCGAAGTCGGGGGGCATATCGTCGGGCCAGGGGACGTCGTCGTAGGGCGAGGCGGGGCTTGCCGCGGTGGCGGCGCCGGGGCGGGACGAGGGCGGCGGGCTGGACCGAGGGGCGCTTCGCTGCGGTTTCGATCCGGGAGCGGGGTCGCGCGGTGCGTCCGGGGGTGACGCAGGGCGGGTGGTGGATCGGGTTGCGGGAGCGGCGGATTCGCGGGCTGGGGTGGTAGCCGGCGCGGGGAAGCGGCTCGCGGGGCGGGCCGGATTCGCGGGCGCGGGGGCGGCAGGAATGGAAGGCGCTTCGGCGGAGGCGCTTCCAGCTATTACCTCCAGCACGCCTTCGCCGTACTTAGCGCGCTTGTTCTCGCCGATGCCGGAGATGGTGCCGAGGTCGGCCAGGGTTGCCGGTTTGCGGGCTGCGATTTCGCGCAGGGTGGCGTCGTGGAAGACGACGTAGGCGGGCACGCCCTGTTCCTTGGCGGTCGCCCCGCGCCAGGTGCGGAGGCGTTCGAAGAGGTCGGCATCGCCGGGGGCGAGGTCGGCGGTGGCGCGGGAAGCCTTGGCGGACTTGGCGGTTCGCGTCGATTTGGTGCGTTCGGGTTCGCGGCGGAGTTTGACCTGGCGGCCCTCGAAGAGCACCTCGTTGGAGGATTCGGTGAGGGTCAGCACGCCGTAGTCGCCGTGCACCGCGAGCAGGCCCTGGGCCAGCAGCTGGCGGACCACACCGCGCCATTCGATATCGCGCAGATCCGCGCCGATGCCGAACACCTTGAGCTCATGGTGGGCGTGCTGCTCCACCTTGGGGTTTCGCTTGCCGATCAGGATGTCGACGATATGGCCCGCGCCGAAGCTCTGTCCGCGTTCGCGTTTGAGCCGCAGGATGGTGGAGAGCACCTTCTGCGCGGGCACCGTGCCATCCCATGATTCGGGGGCATTGAGGCAGGTATCGCAATTGCCGCACGGCTCCCCCGGCTGACCGAAGTAGGCGAGCAGCTGGGTGCGGCGGCATTCAACGGTCTCGCAGAGCGCCAGCATGGCGTCCAGATGCAGTTGCAGCTGCCGGCGATGCATGGCGTCGCCCTCGGAGGAGTCGATCATCTTGCGCTGCTGCACAACGTCACTGAGGCCGTAGACCATCCACGCGGTGGAGGCTTGGCCGTCGCGCCCGGCGCGGCCGGTCTCCTGGTAGTAGCCCTCCACCGATTTGGGCAGATCCAGGTGCGCGACGAAACGCACATCGGGTTTGTCGATGCCCATGCCGAAGGCGATGGTGGCGACCACGACCAGCCCGTCCTCGCGCAGGAACCGCGCCTGGTTGGTCGCGCGGGTGCGGTTGTCCAGACCGGCGTGGTACGGCACCGCCGTGACGCCATTGGCGGACAGGAACGCGGCCGTCTTCTCCACCGAATTGCGCGAGAGGCAGTAGACGATCCCCGCATCACCGGCGTGCTCGCCCTGAATGAACGCCAGCAGTTGCTGTTCCGGCCGGTTCTTACCTTCGATCCGATACTGGATATTGGGCCGGTCGAAGCTGGCCACGAAATGTTTCGCCTCGGTGAGATCGAGCCGTTCGGCGATCTCCTTGCGCGTGGCCGCGGTCGCCGTGGCGGTCAGCGCGATGCGCGGCACATCCGGCCAGCGCTGATGCAGCATGGACAGCGCCAGATAGTCGGGCCGGAAATCGTGGCCCCACTGCGAGACACAGTGCGCCTCGTCGATGGCGAACAGCGCGATCTTGCCGCGATCGAGCAGTTGCGCGGTGGATTCCAGCCGCAACCGCTCGGGCGCGAGGTAGAGCAGATCCAGCTCCCCCGCCACGAATGCCGCCTCGACCGCGCGCCGTTCATCCGGGAACTGGGTGGAATTGAGGAAGCCCGCGCGCACGCCGACGGCGTTCAGGGCGTCGACCTGATCCTGCATGAGCGCGATGAGCGGTGACACCACCACGCCCACGCCCGGCCGCACCAGCGCGGGAATCTGATAGCACAGCGATTTACCGCCGCCGGTGGGCATGAGCACCAGCGCATCCCCGCCGGAGATGACCTGCTCGACGATCGCGCGCTGCGGCCCGCGGAAACTGTCGTAGCCGAACGTCTTCTGCAGAACCTGGTGCGCCGCAGCGCTTCCCGCGTCCATGGGGGCTGCGTTGGCTGCGACGGTCTCGACCTCCGGTGCACTCACCCGCGCAATCCTACGGATCCGGCCCGACACCCGTTTCGCCTTCCGCACACGATGCGCAACTTCGCACCCCCACCCGCCCGGTTCACGAGGTATGCGAATTCGGGCGGGCGTGAGCGATCTCACTCCCGGACGTAGTATCGCAGTGCCGCGTAGGCCGCGAGGGCCGCGAATCCGATGCCGATCGGGGTGACGATCAGCGCGACGGTCGCGATGTCGTCACCGGTGATGCGCGGCAGCACTTGATCATTGAACAGACTGCCGAGCGCCCGGTTGATCACCAGCGGTTGTGCGATGAACAAGCCGCCGATGGCCAGCGCCGAGCCGATGGCCGCCGCGAAGACCGCTTCCAGCAGGAAGGGCAGCTGCGTGTACCAGCGCGTCGCGCCGACCAATCGCATGATGCCGACTTCGGTTTTCCGGGCCAGCGCCGCGACCTGCACCATATTGGCGATCAGCAGCAGCGCCGCCAGCGCCTGCAACGCCGCGAGCCCGAAGGCCGCATTGCGAAGTCCGACAAAGAAACTCACCAGCCGGTCGACGATGTCCATATCGTTGAGCACCGTCATGACACCGGGCCGTTTGGCGAAATCGTCATAGATGGACCGGTATTTGGTCACATCGTCGAGCTTCACCCGGAACGAGGCGGGCAGTCCGTCCTTGCTCACCTCATCGGCGAGTCCGGGCTGATCCTTGAAGGTGGTCTCCTTGACCTCCTTCACCGCGTCGGCGCTGTTGACGAACTGCACGCTCGCCACATCCGAATGCTTCTTCAGATCGGACATCAGCGTTTTGCACGGTTCCTGCGTGCAGTCCAGGTCGGTGCGGGAGACGTCATCGTCCAAATACAGCCGGATCTCGACCCTTTGGACGTAGTAGTCCTGAATCTTGTCCGCCATGCGCACCGCGAGCAGGCCGCCGCCCAGCATGGTGAGCGAGACAGCCGTGGTCAGGATCATGGCGATGGTCATGGTGATATTGCGGCGCAGGCCGGTGAAAACCTCACCGAAAAGGAATCCGAGGCGCATTACCGGCCCACCCCGTAGACGCCCATCTCCTCATCGCGGACCAATCGGCCGCGATCCAGCTCGACCACCCGCCGTCGCATGGCGTCGACGATGGTGTTGTCGTGGGTGGCCATCACCACCGTGGTGCCGGTGCGATTGATGCGCTCGAGCAAAGTCATGATGTCGGCGCTGGTTTCGGGATCGAGGTTGCCGGTGGGTTCGTCGGCGAGCAGTACCAGGGGCCGGTTCACGAAGGCGCGGGCCAGGGCCACGCGCTGCTGTTCACCGCCGGACAGCTCACTGGGCAGTCGATCGGCCTTGCCGGAAAGTCCGACCATATCGAGTGCTTCGGGGACCGCACGGTGGATGAAGGTGCGCGATTTGCCTATCACCTCCAGCGCGAAGGCGACATTCTGCTCGACGGATTTCTGTTGCAGCAGCCGGAAATCCTGGAACACACAGCCGATGCGCTGTCGCAGTTTGGGCACTTTGCGGGCCGGTAGCTTATCGACCCGGAAATCGGCGACCCAGACTTCTCCGGCGGTCGGCTTCTCATCTTTGAGCAGCAATCGCATGAAGGTCGACTTACCGGATCCCGATGGTCCGATCACGAAGACGAACTCACCTTTTCCGATGTCGACCGAGACGTTGTCCAGGGCGGGCCGCGTCGAGGTCTTATAGGACTTGGTGACGTTCGCCAGGGTTATCACGGGAGCCCAGTCTAGCGAGACGTGACCGTTACCCGGCCACGCCGCGCAGACACGCCGTTAGCGGGCGGATGGCTCAGTTGGGCCAGACATCGGGTTGCTGAGTACCGAGTTCACGAAGGCCGGATAGTCCGGCCCCGTGGTGGTTTCGGGTTTCACGAACAGGTAGAGAACGAACGTGGCGACCCAGACCGTGATGAGGATCGCCGTGGACTTACGTGTTTTCACTCAAACCCTCCCGGCGGAGCGCCGCGGCCACCCGCACCCGCAGCTCACGACCGACTTCGAACTGTTTGCCCGGCAGTGTCCGGGCCACCATCTTGATATTGACCTGATTGACCGTGAGATCTTCGACACCCATGACGCTGGGCTCGTCCAGCAGCAGGGTCTTCAATTTGCGATCGGCGAACGCTTTCGCACCCACCTCCCGCAGGATTTCATTGACCTTGTTGATATCGGAGGTAGCGGGTACGGGCACGTCGATGGCGGCACGCGCCCAATCCTTCGACAGGTTGGTCACTTTCACGATCTGGCCGTTCGGCACGATGATCACTTCACCGTCGACGCTGCGCAACGTCGTGACGCGCAACGTGACGTCCTCGACCGTACCCTCGGCCTCCACGCTCGAGCCAGTGACGGCGATGCGCACGACATCGCCGAAGCCGTACTGCCTTTCGGTGATCAGGAAGAATCCGGCGAGCAGATCCTGCACCACGCGCTGTGCGCCGAAACCCAGCGCGGCGCCGAGCACCGCGGCCGGGGCCACCAGACCGCCGAGTTGGAATCCCATGCGGCGCAAGACTTCCAGCGCCACCAGGAAATACACGATGGACAGTACGACCCAGGTGATGACCTGTGCCAGCGCGTGCCGGTGCTTGGCCGCCTCCGACCGCACCAGCGAATCGCTGCTGCGGAAGGAGGTGTCGATCTTGCGGGTGATCCGGTCGCGCACGTAGGTCGCCGCGCGCGAGAACAACATCGCACCGACGATGAGCAGCACGATCTCAAGACCGCTGGACCGGAGCCAATTACCTAGGTCGGCACCGGTATTCGCGGCGAGTATCGAACCTGTGCTCATTTTGCCTCCGCTTCGCTCCGGCGGTTCGCGGCCCTCGTGACCCCGCCCTTCCCTCCTACGCTCCTCCGCTTCGCTCCCCCGCTCCGTCAGTCCAGGGCGGGGCGGGCCGCGAATTTCAGGTGAGCTTTATGAGGAGGTCTGCTGCTCCCGCATGCGCCAGCGAATCCCACTTTCGATGAAACCGTCGATGTCACCGTCGAGTACGGCCGAGGGATTGTTGACCTCGTAGCTGGTCCGGAGATCCTTGACCATCTGATACGGGTGCAGAACGTAGGAGCGCATCTGGTTGCCCCAGGACGCGCCCTCATTGGTCTTGAGCGCGTCCATCTGGGCGCGCTCCTCCTGCCGCTTGCGCTCCAGCAGTTTGGCCTGCAGCACGCGCATGGCCGAAATCTTGTTCTGGAGTTGGGATTTCTCGTTCTGGCAGGTGACGACGATGCCGGTCGGAATGTGCGTCAGGCGCACCGCCGAGTCGGTGGTGTTGACCGACTGACCGCCGGGTCCGGAGGACCGGTACACATCGACGCGCACCTCGCCGTCCGGGATCTCGATGTGGTCGGTGGTCTCCACCACGGGCAGCACCTCGACCTCGGCGAACGAGGTCTGGCGACGGCCCTGGTTGTCGAAGGGACTGATGCGCACAAGACGGTGCGTACCCATTTCCACCGAAAGTGTGCCGTAGGCGTAGGGCGATTTCACGGCGAAGGTCGCCGACTTGATGCCCGCTTCTTCGGCATAGGAGGTGTCGTAGATCTCGACGCTGTACTTGTGCCGTTCGGCCCAGCGCACGTACATGCGCATGAGCATCTGCGCCCAGTCGGCGGCGTCCACGCCACCCGCGCCGGAGCGGATATTGACCAGCGCCTCGCGCTTGTCGTACTGGCCGGACAGCAGGGTGCGGACCTCGAGGGCCTCCACATCGCCGTGCAGGGTCGCCCGCTCGGCGTCGGCGTCGGCGAGGGCGGAGGCGCGCGCGTCGCCCTCCTCGTCCTCGGCGAGCTCGTACAGCACCGGCAGGTCCTCGAGCCGCTGACGCAGCTCCTGGACCCGGCGCAGTTCGCTCTGGGCGTGGGAGAGTTCGCTGGTCACGGCCTGCGCGTGGTCCTGGTCGTTCCAGAGTTCGGGATCCGCGGCCTGCTGTTCCAGTTCGTCGATCCGCCGAACCAGTTCTTCGATGTCGAGCACCGACTCGATGGTCTTCAGAGTCGAGTCGAGTTCGGCCAGGTCAGCGGAGACGTCAGGATGCACGGTGTTCAAGGCTACCGCCCCTTTCAAGGTCGATAAACAAAGGGAGACCCGCCGCGTGCGGCGCGGCCGGGTGGGGCGGTCGATACCGCCGGAGAAGTTCGGGCGCGCGGCGGTGCGCGGACACGCGTACGCCCACCGCGCCACGGTCAAGTGGGTGCGGCGGATTCAGCGATCCGCGAAGGCGTTCCGGGTGCGGCTCTTCAACCGGCGACGGCGCGCAGGCTGCCGGGCTTGCGGCCGATGAGGGTGTCCAGCGCGGTGGCGGTGGATTCGTCCGCGGGGAGGTAGATCATGACGTACTGATCGTCATCGGCCGACAGGTGCAGGGTTTCGTAGGCCAGGCGGAGCATTCCGGCTTCGGGGTGCAGCAGGCGGCCGACGCCGTTGTGGTCGGGCAAACCGGGGATGGTGTCCATGCGCCGGGTGAAATCCTCACCGGCGGTAACGGTGAGTTCGTCCATGAGGACGGCCAATTGCGGATCGGCGCGCCCCGGACCCTGTTTGAGGGAGGCGACGCATTTGTCGGCCTTGTGTTCCCAATCCGGATAGGCGGTGCGGGCGCGCGGATCGGTGAGGACGAACCGGGCGTAGCTGTCGAGGTCGCCGCCGTCCAGCAGGCCGAGCGGGGCCATCAGACTGCGATAGCCCTCGGTGTAGGCGAGTATTTCGCTGAGGCGGTTCATCACGACGGCGGGCGCGGGCTCGAGTTGATCGAGGATGGCCCGAATGGCCGGGCGCACCTGCCGATTGGGTCCGGCTCCGCCGCTGCAGCTGAAGCCGGGATCGGCTCCTTTGCCCAGTTGATGCAGGTGCACGCGCTGGGTCCGGGTCATGCGCAGCGCGTCGGCGAAGGCGGAGAGCACCGCGGCGGACGGATGCCGATCGCGGCCCTGTTCCAGTCTGGTCAGATATTCGACGCTGACTCCGGCGAGGGTGGCGAGTTCGGAGCGGCGCAGCCCGGGCGTGCGGCGGCGCGGCCCGGCGGGCAGGCCCACGTCGGTGGGCGTGACCGCCTCCCTGCGCGTGCGCAGGAACAGCCCGAGCTCGTTGTCACTCACTCTTCGAACGTACCAACTCGGGCGGTGCCGAGAGTAGCCCCGGCACTACCACTCTCGGCACGGTCTCCCTGTCCGGCCGCCCGAATCGGAGAGTTGTCCGCAGCGGCCGATCGGGCCGCCCGGGACATATCGAAGGAGTCCGACATGAGCAGCACAGCTCCCCGCCTCGCGGTGATCATCGGCAGCACCCGCGAGGGGCGGTTCGGGCCGGTGCCGGCGGCCTGGTTCGCGAAACAGGCTCGGCGGCACGGGGCTTTCGAGGTCGATGTCATCGATCTGGCGGATTATCCACTGCCGCATGAGCTTCCGGCGGTGTCGCCGATGATCGAGCCGAATCCGCCGCGTCCGGCGGGCACCGCGGAGTTGACCGAGCGCCTCGATGCCGCCGATGCGGTGGTGATCGTGACGCCCGATATCAACGCCAGCTATCCGGCCTCGCTGAAGACGGCCATCGACTGGCATTTCACGCAGTGGCAGCGCAAGGCGATCGGCTTCGTCGGCTACGGCGGCAGCAGCGGCGGGTTGATGGCGATCAACCATCTGCGGCATGTGTTCACCGAACTCAACGCGCACACGGTGCGGGAGTACCTGATCTTCCCGAGGTTCTTCCTGCTCTTCGGCCCGGACGGGGAGCTGCTCGATCCGGCGGCCCCGGAGGCGGCAGCGGCGGTCATGCTCGACCAATTGCGCTGGTGGTCAAGCGCTTTGGCCAATGCCCGCGAACTCAGCGCTTCGGCCTGAGCCGGGGGAATCATGGTGCGGCGCGGGTGGCGGCCGCTCTACCGCAGCGCGGTGAATGCGAGAAGTTTGCGGCCGACGCGCGACGGTAACCCGGGGGCGCTAGCGTGTTGTGAGTGACCACCTACTCCAGTGATCTCGAACTCGCCCTGCGGCTGGCCGACGCGGCCGACGCCATTACCCGTGACCGGTTCGGCGCCCTCGATCTGAAGATCGATTCCAAGCCGGATCTGACCCCGGTATCGGATGCGGACCTGGCCGTGGAGCGCATGGTGCGCGAGGCGCTGGGGTCCGAGCGGCCCGCTGACCTGGTGCTCGGCGAGGAATTCGGTGGGAATGCCGAGTTCTCCGGTCGCCAGTGGGTGATCGATCCGATCGACGGCACCAAGAATTTCGTGCGCGGCGTGCCGGTGTGGGCCTCGCTCATCTCACTGCTCGAGGACGGCGTGCCGGTGGTGGGCGTGGTGAGCGCTCCGGCGCTGTCGCGGCGCTGGTGGGCGGCGGCGGGTGCGGGCGCGTGGACGAGTTTCGAGAAGTCCGAGCCCAAGGCCATCTCGGTCTCGGCGGTGGCCGAACTGGGCGCGGCCAGCCTGGCGATCTCCTCGCTGTCGGGTTGGCGGGCGATCGGGCGGCGGGCCAAGTTGATCGCGCTCACCGATGAGGTGTGGCGGACCCGCGGCTACGGCGATTTCTACGGTTACACGCTGCTGGCGGAGGGTGCGGTGGATATCGTCACCGAACCCGAACTGTCGCTGTGGGATATGGCAGCTCTCGACATTCTGATTCGTGAGGCGGGTGGCACGTTCACCTCGCTCGACGGTAATCCCGGACCGCACGGCGGCAGTGCCGTGGCGACGAATTCCCATCTGCAGGACCAGGTCCTGGCCGCGCTCGCCGCCTGATACCCCCGAACACACGAACGCCCCCGCCTGCAGTGCGGGGGCGTTCACGTTCGTTCGGTCGAGATCTAGGCGGAACCGCCGCCGCCACCGCCGGGTGTGCCGATGAGCACCCCCACGAGGCCGCTGAGCAGACTGGTAACCACAGAGACGAGTCCTGACAACATAACCAATCCTCCTTTCGTCTCGTCGAAAAACGTAGTGAGGCTTGACAGTTGGCGTGATGGAAACGAAATAACCGCATCGAGTTCCCGCTTATACAATACTCGCCACGCAGCGAATCATGCTGCACGCAAGCAGTTTTGACGGGTTTATCGCGAAATACCTTGGGTAAACCTATTATCCACGCTTATCGATGCGGATCACGTGTCGTATCAACAAATTCGGAGCCGCAGCCCACACGGATAGGTTCCGACCTCAGGCGTTGGGCGCGCCGCCGCCCGGCGATTGCGCCGCGGCGGACGGCAGTGAAACGCACACGGCCTTCGGCGGGTGGACCCCACCACCACTACGCGCTGAGCACCACCGACACCGCGGCGAGTATCGCCGGAATGCGCAGCAGTATCGGTGAATTGGAGTCGATCGAGGAGATCCCCCGCGCGATCAGCGGCACCAGTGGTGGTTGATCGGCGTATCCCCAGTCCGGCCGCCGTCCCGCGGCCAGGTAGGACATCTCGTCGCGGTGATATCCGTACCGATCCGCGAAGCCGAGCAGAATCGCCGCGAAAATGCCCGCCACCCAGTACATTCGGCCAGCGTGTCAAACGGCGATGAACTCCGGATGGATTTCGCGCACCCGTTTCCCATGCGAACCCGACGCGGGGCTGCGGTCCCGACGCCGGGAGGTGGTGCGGTCAGGCCGCGGAGGAAGTGCCGCCGGTGGGGGCGGCCGAACCGGTGGTGGACGGACCCGCGACGGGGCTGTAGCCCGAGCCGGAATTGCCGGAGCCGGTGTTGATCTGGCCCGAGCCGGTGCCCGCGGCGCTGGAGCCGCCGTTTCCGATCTGGACCGAACCGAATCCGGCGGCGGAGCCGCTGCCGCCGTTCCCGCCATTGCCATTGCCGGAGCCGGTATCGATGCCGCCTTCGGTGACGGTGCCGATGTCCTGCAGCGGAATGCCCTCGGCGGATGCGTTCGGGGCGGCGGCGATGAACAGTGCGATGGCTATCGCGCCGGTGGTACCTACCAGCGTTTTCATTTAGGGAGACCTCCATATGGGGTGCAAGGGTGCGCCGACACCGTAGCCCACTCGTAGACCTTTTGAATGACGTTTGTTTCACTATTCGCCATGGCGCATTGGAGACTTCGGAAACCACCGCGCTGACCAGCCGATTCGACAACGCTCGACGTCAGTTCTTACTCTGAAGTAAGATAGTCTTACTCTGGAGTAAGATTGCTGGGCAGGATCACCCTCCACACTCAAGAAAACTGGTGATTATGAGCACTCGAGACACCGCAAAGACGCGACGTCCGGATACTTCCGCCGTAGGCCTCAACCCGGTCAAGCGCGACTGGATGGGCGCTGCGATGCGGGTCATGACGACCATCACGGGGTCCGAACTCGCGGAGAAGTACAACCTGCGCAAGCCCATCGAACGGCTGACGTACGAGGGCACCAAGACCGGTTTCCGCAGCCTCGGCGCCGCGACCCGCGTCTTCGAGAAGGTTTCCGGTGGCGGCGCTCCGAAGCGGCTGCCCGCCAACGAGTCCAAGAAGAAGGACTACTTCGACCTGACCCCGACCGACGATCAGCAGATGATCGTCGAGACGGTCCGTGAGTTCGCCGCCGAGATCCTGCGCCCGGCCGCCTATGACGCCGACAATGCCGCCAAGGCCCCGCGCGATCTGCTCGAGCGCGCGTCCGAGCTCGGCATCACGCTGATCAATGTGCCCGAGGAGTTCGAGGGCGCTGCCGCCGAGCGTGGCGCGGTCACCAACGCCCTGGTCGCCGAGGCGCTCGCGCACGGTGATATGGGTCTGGCGCTGCCGCTGCTCGCGCCGAGCGGTGTGGCCGTCGCGCTGTCCCAGTGGGGCACCGACGCACAGCAGAAGACCTACCTGGGTTCGTTCGCCGGTGAGAATGTGCCGCAGGCGTCGGTCGTCATCTCCGAGCCGCAGGCGCTGTTCGATCCGTTCGCGCTGAAGACCAAGGCCACCCGCTCGCCCAGCGGTTACCGTCTGAACGGTGTGAAGAGCCTGGTTCCGGCCGCGGGTGATGCCGAATTGTTCATCGTGGCAGCCGAACTCGACGGTCGTCCGGCTTTCTTCATCGTGGAGTCGGACACGCAGGGTGTGGTCGTGGAGGCCGATCCCTCGATGGGTCTGCGCGCCGCGGGCCTGGGTCGCCTGATTCTCGACAATGTCGCCGTGTCCACCAGCGCGCTGCTGGGTGATGCCGAAACCGCCCAGCGCTCCGAGGATTACGCGGATGCCGTGCGCCTGTCCCGCCTCGGCTGGGCATCGCTGGCGGTCGGTACCGGTCAGGCCGTGCTGGACTACGTGATTCCGTATGTGAAGGAGCGCGAGGCGTTCGGTGAGCCGATCGCGCATCGCCAGGCGGTGGCCTTCATGGTCGCCAATATGGCCATCGAGCTGGACGGCCTGCGCCTCGTGACCCTGCGGGGTGCGTCACGCGCGGAGCAGGGCCTGTCGTTCGCTCGCGAGGCCGCGCTGGCCAAGAAGCTGGCGACCGAGAAGGGCATGCAGATCGGCCTGGACGGCGTGCAGTTGCTCGGCGGTCACGGTTTCACCAAGGAGCATCCGGTGGAGCGCTGGTACCGCGATCTTCGTGCCATCGGCGTTGCCGAGGGCGTCGTCCTTCTCTGACCCGACTTCTCAACGGAGAGACAACTCATGATCAATCTCGAACTCCCCAAGAAGCTGCGGGCCAGCGCCAACCAGGCCCACCAGGTTGCCGCCGAGATCTTCCGCCCGGCTTCGCGCAAGTACGACCTCGCCGAGCACGATTACCCGACCGAGCTCGACACCATGGCCGCCATGATCGAGGGCCTGTCCGATTCGGGCACGCAGGACATCTCCGGTGCCACCGGCGGCCGTAAGGCCAAGGGTGAGGGTGCGGCCGAGCCGGATGTGCACGCCACCGAGCTGCTCGGAAACACCAACGGCGGCAATATGTCCGCGCTGTTGAACGCCCTGGAGACCTGCTGGGGCGATGCGGGCCTGATGCTGTCCATCCCCTACCAGGGTCTGGGCAATGCCGCGATCGCCGCGGTCGCGACCGATGAGCAGCTGCAGCGTTTCGGCAAGGTGTGGGCCGCCATGGCCATCACCGAACCGTCCTTCGGCTCGGACTCGGCCGCGGTCTCGACCACCGCCACCCTCGACGGTGACGAGTGGGTCCTGAACGGCACCAAGATCTTCGTCACCGCCGGTTCGCGCGCCACCCACATCGTGGTGTGGGCCTCGGTCGACAAGTCGCTGGGCCGCGCCGCCATCAAGTCCTTCGTGGTTCCGCGTGATGCCAAGGGCCTCACCGTGTCCCGCCTCGAGCACAAGCTCGGCATCAAGGCCTCGGATACCGCGGAGATCCGTTTCGAGGATTGCCGCATCCCGAAGGACAACATCCTCGGCAGCCCGGAAGTCAACGTGGAGAAGGGTTTCGCGGGCGTCATGCAGACGTTCGACAACACCCGCCCCCTCGTGGCCGCCATGGCCGTAGGCGTGGGCCGCGCCGCCCTCGAAGAGCTCCGCAAGGTCCTCTCCGACGCCGGCATCGAAATCGACTACGACAAGCCCGCCAACAACCAGCACGCCGCCGCCGCCGAATTCCTCCGCATGGAAGCCGATTGGGAGTCCGCCTACCTCCTGTCGCTGCGCGCCGCCTGGATGGCCGACAACAAGAAGCCGAACTCCTTGGAAGCCTCCATGTCCAAGGCCAAGGCCGGCCGCATGGGCACCGATGTAACCCTCAAGGCCGTCGAACTCGCGGGCGCGACGGGCTACTCCCAGCGCACCCTCCTGGAAAAGTGGGGCCGCGACTCGAAGATCCTCGACATCTTCGAAGGCACCCAGCAGATCCAGCAGCTCATCGTCGCCCGCCGCATCCTGAACCTGGGTAGCGACAAGCTGAAGTAAGTTCTGGCACAACGAAAAACCGGCGCAAGCAGACCACCCTGCTTGCGCCGGTTTTTTCCTTCCCCAGCTCGCATCTCGATCGTTTCCATCGCTCAGGCCGTCTCCAGGCCGTCACCGGGCATCCGCCATGCCGAGGCCGCCGCTTCCACAGCCAGCCGTGCCCGCTCGTGGCTGTCATCGAGCAGATGGACATAGGTCCTCAAAGTGAAGCCCGGGTCCGCGTGACCGAGGTAGTCCGCTAGCTCCTTGATCGAGACCCCGCGCGCCAGCAACGTCGAGGCGTACAGATGCCGGAGTGCGTGCATACCGTCGATCCGCTTGCGGTATTCAAGGCCGCCTTTGGCGAACGCCGGGAACCACGCGACCTTGCCGAACAAGTCGCCACTCATCGCACCGCCCTTCGGATTGGTGATCAGCAGCGGTACCGTCACCGGCTCACCATCCGCACTCCCCCACGGCAGCGTCACCGGTATGGACGGGAACTCCTCGACATAGCAGTCGATATCGGCCAGAGTCGCCCGGGACAGCGGCACGAATCGCGTCTTGCGCCCCTTGGGAAGCGCGAACATCAACACGCCATCGACCACCCGAACCTGCCGCTGAACGTGCACCACCATGCCGTCGCGATCGATGTCCAACGACGGGGAGAAGCCGAGGATCTCGCTCTGCCGATACCCCAGCCCGGCACCGATCGGCGCACAGATCCGGAACCGAGCGTTCAACGCGCCGCGGATCTGGCTGACCCGCTCGTCCTTCCAGATCACGATCTTCGGACTCTTCTTCACCGGCCGCCGCACCGACTTCGCCTTGCACGGGTTCTCCCGAATCAGCTTGTCGTCCACCGCCGAATCCAGAACGCCCGCAACGATATCGAACAGCACCGCCTTGTAGTTCTCGGCATACTTGCGCTCATCCAGCTGATCGACCCAATCCCGGATCTTCGCCGCGCCGATGCGTCCCACTCGGAGATCGCCGAAGGTGGGATAGATCCTCGACTCCAAGCGCTTGCGGAGCGCCGAACGGGTAGCCGGATCCGGCGATTGCGCCTTAACCCAGCTCTCCCCCTGTTGCCGAAAGGTCTTGTGCGCCGCCCGCGGATCGATGTACTTGCCTTCGAGCTTGTCCGATTCGACCTCGATCAGAAAGTCGTCGGCGCGCCGCTTCTGCTTGTCCGGGAACGACTTCGAGCGCTCGGAACCGTCCGGATCGATATACCGGACCCGATAGCGCAAACCCTTCCCGTGAAGCTCAGTCGGCTCCATCACCGGCTTGCCGCGGGCGTTCAGCAGGATCCGATCGGCCCCATCGCGCTTGGGGCGAAACCATCGATCCTCCACATGCCCCATCTCAGGCCGCCTCAAAATCGGTTGCAGCCCAAGCCTTTACCTTCGCGGGGTGATAGCGCAGTCGTCGACCGATCAGCGTCACCGGCGGACCTTCGCCGAGCCACTTCCACTGATACAGCGTCTTCGGCGAGATCCCGAGGAAGTAGGCGACCTCCTCCACTGTCCACAGCCGGTTGTCAGGCAGATCCATCGCCACCACCACCCTCCGGTCGCGCAATCTGTGGATCTGCCGAGACTTGTTGCGGCTCAGCCATTTCCGAGAGGGCGATCTTGGCCGTAAGGTATTCGGTCTGCCATGCCGAGCGCTGGGCGACGGTAGACAGGATCAGTTGCGCGCGCGTCGGCACCTCCGGATCACCAGGTTCGACCGGCCGAACCACCCAATTCTTGGCCCGCTCGGCCTTGGCGATGCCGACCGCGGCCAGCAGTTGCCGAACGAATTCGATGCGATCGGCCTTGTGATCAGGCAAGGTCTTGTTCGACCAGCGGCGAGAAACCAGCACCCGGCGGCCCCGCAAGCCGAGGGTGTCTCGCCGATGGGCTTTGCCCTTGCAGCGCCCGGCCTGAGTCTTGGCCTTGGCGCCGCGCGGGACAATGCCGTAACGCAGCCACACCGCACAATTCGGTGAGCATGGGGTGCGCTGGAGTTCGGCGTGCAGGCGTTCGTAGTGGCGGCGGGTGCGCTCGTTCGGTGGTTCGAGGACTTCGGCGATGGACTTGGTCAGGTACTTGGTCAGGTAGCGGATCAGCCGATTGGCGTCCTTGCTGTCTCCACTCACACCCCGGGTCTTGCCAGGGCGCACGGGTGCGGCTTCGCCATCGGGGTCGGTGTCGACCTCGTGGTCGCCGATGTCCTTGCGATCGACCTGCACGCCCCAGCGGATCACGTGCGCGGGTTCTAGGTCATCAACCTGATCCATCAGCGCCAGCGCGTCATCGAAGCCCGGCAGCACGAACCCCTGATCGGGGTCCACGAAGGTCTCAGCGGTGGTGTCCCACACCGGCATCCGATCCCCGGTGTACTGCTCCTCATCGAAGTGCGGCCACCACACCGTGGCGTACGAGGCGGCGAAAATCTGATCCGTTAGCGTGTGCGGGTCGGTACCGCGCACGGTCAGGTGCGCGTGCGGAACGCCCCGGCGTTGGGGTTCGACAGCGGCGAAGTACTGCACGTCCCGCCCGGCCGCACGCCGCCAGTTCTGCATGGTCCGGTCGAACAGCTGAGGGAAGAACATCGCGTCCCGGGCCGCACGCCGGTAGTCGTAGGTCTTGGGGTTCACCGGCGAACCATCACCGCAGGGCTTGCCGTTCTTGTCGGTCGCGCCGTCACGGTGGCAGGGCCCGTACGAGGGCAACGTCAGGGTGACGAACATCGAGGGCTGGTACTTGTCCGCGTACCGGCGCCCCACGGTGACCTTTTCGACCTTGCGGCGCGGCAGGTTCGGAACATCCTGACGCCGCGTGGTCGATCGGGACCGCCGAGGTTTGGCGGTTGCATCCAATCCCGGTGTCCGGCCGCGCATGCCCGAGGCCCGCAGCTGAGCGTCGACCTCGCGCACGAGGGCACGGGTTGCTTCGGCGAGTTCGTCATCACCCGCATCTCGCGCGGTGCGGTACTCCGCGGCCAGATCCGCCCGGCGGGTCAGCAAATCGATTTGCTGTTCACTCGGATCATGTACGGCGGCATCGGGTTCGGTGGTCATGTGCCAGCCCTCGCGGCATTGCGTGATTCGCAGGGCTCGGGCCTTGGCCGCGCAGCTGGGGCAGTCCGATGCGCGGGTCGATTTGCACGCTCCGCCAACGTATTTGGACTCACCGGTATCAGGATCGAAGGTCCGCATCGGGATCGGGTGTTTGCAGACCCCGAACTTGTCGGCGGCGGCTTCGGCGATATCGACCATGTTCGGCAGCGCCCGCCGCGCCGCAGCGGTCAGGGGTGCCGCGCCGGAATCGGCCGGCGGCGTATTCACGAAATCGGCCGGCGGGGTCGGGGTGGATTCGGCGACGTTCATCAGGCCACGTCCTTCCGCGTAGGCAGATGACGGGGCAGGGTGCGCCGATGCTTGTCCGGCAGCACCACGGAGTCACGGGAGGTGAGTTCGGCGTACACGCAGCCCTCACGGTCGGTGTCGCGGTAGATGTGGGTGTCGACCTCGACCCGGAGTTCGGTCGAGCCGACCAGCGCGGCAAGCACATGAGCGATGTCGCCGAGGTTGCCGGACAGCCGTATCTGTACCGGGTTGCTCATGACCACCCCTTCCTGGTCGGCACCGCGATATCGACGTACACGCGCACCCCGAGTCCCTGCCCGGGGTAGGGCCGCTCGTCAACGACGATGTGGAATGCCTTGGACGCCAGCAGTTCCGCGAGCACCATGGTGATGTCACCGAGCTGGCCGGAGAGGCGAAGGCGTACGTGCCCGTTCATGCGATTGCTCCGATCTCGAACGGCAGTTCCAGCTGAGTCGCGATCACGCGGTCTTCGATCCAGGTCCGCCACGGCTCGTCACCGGCCGTGCGGTACACCACCTGTCCGCGGTGCAGCAGGTCTCGCCGATGGGACGCCAGCCACCACGGGCGGATCCGCCCGTCGACCAGCACCGCCCAGCGGATATCGGGGGCATCCCACGGCGCGGTAGTCATGCCGCCACCGCCGGATCCGCGAAGCCGCCATCACCGGGGATCTCCTCACCCAAGTCATCGGGGTCGAAGTCGCTGTAATCCTGTGTGGGGCCGGTGATCTCATCAGCGGGTGAGTAGGCGTCCACGATGGCGTCGGCATCGTCGTCGCTGACGTAGTAGGCGCGGGCTCGCACGAATTCGCGGGTGCCGTCCTCGCCGACGTAGGCCACACCCGGTGTGGTGTCCGGGATTTCGTGGCAGCGCGCACCGCGGTCCTTCGCGCCCTGGCCGTGGATCATCGAGTTCTGCGTCGGCTCATCGAGCTTGAGCCCGATCCGGACCGGGAACAGTTGCCGGTTGGGCATGGTCTCCTTGGACGGGTCCTGCAAGGCCACCATGACGCTGAAGCCGACCGCGCGGCCCTGGGTCAGGATCAACCCCAGCAGCCGCATCGCTTCCTGCATTTCCTCCCGAGTCGCGAACGCCGACAGCGCGGCGTACTCATCGATCACGATCAGGATCAGCGGGTCCTCGACACTGGGCACGAACTTGCGCACCCGCGCCTCACGCAGCCGGGCAGCACGGTCCTGCATGTCCTTCTCCGCAGTCTTGAGCATGCCAATGATGCCTTCGGCGGTCCATTGGAAGTCGACCCACAGACGGTGTTCACCGCGCCCGAATTCCATGCCACCCTTGGGATCTCCCATCAACACATCGACCAGCCCGGCCTTGATGGCAGGGCCGAGTCCGGCGATGATCGACCACAGCACCGAGCCCTTGCCCGAGCCCATCGCGCCCGCGATCAGGATGTGCCGGTACAACACCTGCACACGCCAGGTGTCGCCGTCTTCGCGGATCCCGACCGGGACCGCCTCCAGGTCCACCTCGTTGTGAACCAAGTCCGGCAGCGTTGCCGGTTCGGCGAGAGTGTCATGCACTCGCACCTGGAGACGAACCCAACTCGCGGCAGGCGAGCTCACGGTCACCTGCCGCACCCCCAGATAGGTAGCCATCTGGCTGCGGATGTTGTCGTTGTTCCAGTCCTCGAAACACTGCCCACCGAGCATCCACAGATCCACCGTCAACCCGTGCCGGGCGTAATCCCAGCCCTGCACACCCGGGAACCCCACCAAGGGCGAGCCGAGCTTGAGCGTGGTCAACATCTGCTCAGTCAGCGCGGGGTCAGCGAGGACCTGCACCGCGGGGCGCAGGATCGCCGGAGCCTGGGCGACGATCTGCGCGACCGGGAACTCTTCGGCTGGTGCGGGTGTGCCGTGCCAGGGACCGGGCGTGATCCACGCGCCGACGCCGAGAGCCCCCGCGATCGGGACCGCGGTCTGGATGAGTGAGGAGATGAGCATGTGAAACCCCCTGAGGTGGAACGGGACTGACGGGTCAGGACATCGCGACCGGAAGAACCGGCAGCACGGCGGGAACAGGCAACGGGCGCGGTGGCGGCGCTACTGCGACTTGCACCGACACCATCGGCGAATCAGGGATCGGATCAAGGCGGCGCGGTTCAGCCAGGATCGAATCCGGAACGACTGGCGGTTCGGACACCGAGGCGGCTTCGGGCACCGTCTCGGTTGCAGGCTGCGGAACTTGTTGTCCCGCACGGAGAATCAGGATCAAGCCGTGGATATCGACCAGTAGGGCTATCGGTGCGACCGCGGCGACCATCGCGCATGCCCACACCGGCAGCCGCTCAGGGCCGATGACCGCGTGCACGGTGTTGCCGACGATGCTGACCACGGTGCCGATGCTCAAGACCCAGGTGAACCATTGGCGCACAGCGGGATCGGCGGCCAACAAGGCCAGCATGGCGGCGGTGCCGGTGGTGGCGTCGATGATCACCGGGAACAACCAGGCGTCACCGGCCGGGATGCCAGCGCGTTCTGCGAGTTCGCGCAGGGTGACGAAGGAGAGCCGGAACGCTGCCAGGCCGACGCCGATGATGGTGGCCACGGCCAGCCCACGAACTGTGAGCATGACCGTGGAGGAATTTATCGCGGACATTCGATTCACGCACCCTCGTACCCGAATTCCAGGCCGCGGATCGGCAGTGTCACTGCCAAGTCCCGGACCCGCTCAGGGCCGCAATCGCGCAGGGAACGAGCGGCCTGCGCCATTTCTTTCAGGTCCGCGGCGTCTACACCGAGCACCGGATTTTCTTCAGCCCATCTGCTCAGTGCCCGAAATTGGCTGACCAGCCAGTACAACTCGCCATCGATCCGGCTCAGCCGATTCAGCGTGCAGGCGGCGATATCGGCCTTGTGCTGCGCGGGTGTTCGCTCGTCCATAACCGCTCACCACTTCTCGAAATCGCAGAACGGCGGGCAGGAGTTCTCGGTTGCCGACGGGGCGGGCATGGTCATGGACCAGGACGGTGGTGCGTCGCAGAACATGATGCAGCTGGGTGCGATCGAGGTTGCGGGAGCCGAGACCAGCGACGCCGACGGCGCGATGTCGCGTACGTCGTCGGAGTGCTCACCGCAGGCCACCAACATCAGCAGACCCAGGACGATCCCGACCGGGGACAGCAGACCCAGGACCACGGTGGTCCGGTGCAGGGTCGCGGACTCGTTCATCACGCCGCCTCCTGTTCTGATTCGAACCAGGCACGCCCGGTTGCGGCGACCTGTTCCAGCTGGGCGCGGCAGCGCGCTTTGACCGGTTTGGTGGCTCCCAGCGAAGGCAGCCACACCGAAGCCACCACGCAGTCCGTGAGGTCTTCGCGCAGCGCCCAGGCCGCGCACATGGCCAGCACCGGGCACTCCAGGCATACGCGCTGGGCAGCCTGGGCTTGATCGAGGGAATCGGGGAAGAACAAGTCCGTCTCCACGCCACGGCACCGGCAATCCGGTTCGCGGCGCGGGTCGGACCCGTTGGCGGCGAAGACAATCCGGTTCATGGCCGACTCCCGTCCGGAGGGTCGAACAGATCCAGCTGTCCCTCGCACGTCCAGGTGCGCAGGATCGCTTCCGGGCTGGTCATCCGTTCACGGCGGCCCCGGTTGGGCTTGGGCGCACGCTCGGGCATGTCGTCGGCCTTGCGGGTCTTGCGGGCGCGTACGCGCTGTTCCGAGGTGGTCATCACGCCACCAACTTCGGGCCGGTGCCGAGCGAGTTCTTCTGCGCCACAGCATGTTCGACCAGGACGACGGCGAGGGCCTCCATCAGGGCGCGCGCGTCCTCGATGTCCAGGATCAGCGAGCTGGAGCTGAACCGGACCGACGCCATCGCGGGAACATCGATCCCGTACCGGTTGTCGGACCCGTAGTAGTGCGTGACCGCGGGTGCGTAGGTGACCTGCTCGAACGCCTCATCGTGGCTGCGGGCGTAAATGCTCACCGACATCACGCGACCGCCTTGTCACCACGAGCCGGGCGCGAGGCCGGAGCGTCCACCGGCGGCTGCTTGCTGCCGGAGTTGTCGCCCTTGATGCCCGTCGCGCGGTAGGACCAGCCGATCGACTTGAACTCGCCGTTGCCGACCAGCTTGGGCTTGACCTGCAAGCCCTCCAGCACGATCGGGGTGTAACCGGGCGCGAACGGCTGAGCTGAGGGAACCGGCCGCACGTCCGCGATGAACAGCACGTCGAACATCGCGTTCCTCGCGCCGTTGATCGAAGAGTCCGAGACCGTTGCCGTCCACAGCCGCTTACCGGTGCCGTTGCCTTCGTCGTCCAGGTCGACCTTCTGCCGCTTGGGCGCGTTGCGGTCCCGGCTGAACTCCGTCACCGGCTCGACCGTGCCGACCAGCACCAGCCCCTCCGGGAACGTCATGTCGTGATCCGGCGTGAGCCACATGTTCTTGAGAGCCATCCCAACTCCTTTGTGTGATATCAAGGACCCGGTTTGTTTAGCAACAAACGGTGATGTCACTATTGTTGAGCAACAAACGACGTCGAGTCAAGGGTTTGTTCACAAACAAAAATGGAGTTGGTATGCCACCACCTGCGATCTGGCGAGATATAGCCGATGACCTGCGGCGACGTGTCGAATCTGGCGAATGGGAGCCCGGTCAACGCATCCCATCGGCCCGTGAGCTGATGGCGCAGTATCGGACCACCTCGCAGAACGCAGTCGTTCGCGCTACCTCGACCCTGACGAGCGAGGGCGTCCTCTGGTCAGATCCAAATGCCCCGCGGAAGGGAGTTCGGGTCAGCGAACGCACACAGCTGATTCGACGAGGCACCCGTCGATACGATCGCAACCCAAAGGGTCTGGCTCCCAACATGGATGAAGCCACCGCGGGCGGCTGGCACGATGTGGTGAAGGCGGAGCGCTGGCGCGAGGAAGCCTCGGATGACATCGCGGCGCGCCTCAACATCAGCCCCGGCGACCTGGTCACAGTCGGTCAGTACGTCTGGCTCACCGACGATGGACAGCCGTATCAAATGGGTACCCAGTACGAACCCCTGGCGATCACTGGCGGAACAGCGATCGAGGAGCCGGTCGACGGCTCTCGCGGCAACCCGGGAGTGATCGCGCGCTTCGATTCGATTGGCATTCATGTCGATCGAGTCGAGGAGCAGACGGGGGCGAGAATGCCGACACCTGATGAGGTTCGAATCCTTCAGATGGGCTCGAAGGTTCCCATCATTGGCATCACCCGCACACATTGGGCAGGCAACATGGCGGTCGAAACCGCCGATATCTCGATCCGCAGCGATCGAATGGTTATCGTCACAACGCATTCCGTGCCGCTCAGCGAAGGAGCTTCAGAATGACCGGGGATCAACACCTCAGCCTGTCGGCTCAGACCGGCACAGCGATGGAATTCGTCGCGGACACGCGGGACATTGCTTCCCCCAACGCCGACCTTCGCAAGCTGACCGATCCCGATGCCGCGGCTTCGCTCATCAGTGGTGAAACGCTGTCGCGTGTAGGTGCCGTCTTGGAGGCGCACCCTGGCAATCCAGTCGTCATGCTGTCCGGCGGTGTTGATTCGATCTTCGTTGCCGCCGCAGCCGTAAAGCTGGGAGCCAAGCCCCACGCAATCACGGTGCTGACCGAAGGCGGCACGGATCGAGCGAACGCCATCGAGGCCGCGGAGGTCCTTGGCCTAACCCACGATGTCGTCGAACTAGACGAGCAAGCTGTCGTGAACCTGGCACGTGAATCGGTAATCCGCTTGGGTGTACCCGAACTATGGGAAGTCTCGTATGCGATACCGCTGCTCGCGACCCTGCCCATCTTGGGTCAGATCGGAAATGTTGGGCCGATCCTCACCGGCAGCGGAGCCGATGCCATTCTTGCGGGTGGTCGAGTGCTGGACTACCGCATTGGAACTCCGGAGGCGACCGCAGAGCTCGATCGACTGATCCGCAAAGAGACGGCGAACAACTTCGTTTACGACCGCCTCGTGCCGGACTTCTACCCACGTGTTATGGGCGAGTACGCCGACAAGTTCATCCATGTATTCCAGACTGCCCGCTTCTGGGAAATTTCCGAGACCTTCGCTCCCCCAGCACTTTTCGGATACCACGGCGACAAAATGGTCGACAAACTATGTTTGCGAATCGCATGCGAAGCACTTCTACCGGAAGCGGCCCAATCGATCGCGTGGGCCAAGAAATCTGCTATCCAGCGATCAGCGGGCATCATGGACACGCTTGCTACTGCTACACGCAGATTCGCAGCGTCTCTGCCTGGTGCACGGGCGTACTCCGACCCGATGGCCGAACCATTCGAAGCAGTTGCAACTCGCTTGTTCTTGGCCCACCTGGACGAAACTGACTATAAGCAGAAGCGGAGTGAAGCATGACAGACATCGATCCCGTGACCGAGTTCGTTGCCGACTACACCCACACGGCCAGCGACGATTGGCAAGAGGAGAAGTCCACCTGGCGACAAAATGCCGTGGACACCTGGTTGGAAGCAGCACGGCAGCGTGGAATCGAGGCTTCCATCCGGGAGCTACTGGATTCCAACCATGAAGTGGCCGTGGTCGAAGTCGACGGTCTCCAGTACACCCTGGCGAACCTTGGTCGCCGTATGGAAGTTCAGGCGGAGCGCCGGTGACGGACATCCCTCGTATCGTCAGCGCCTCAGAGATCACCGACGATCAACTAGTCGAGCTCTATGACTTCCCGCCCAACAGTGGGTCATGGCTGCGCGCCAATTTTGTTGTGAGCGTTGATGGTGCGATTGCCACCAACGGTTCCTCAAGTGGGCTCACGAACCCGCTCGATCAACGGGTGCTCAAACTGCTTCGCGATCTGTCCGACGTTGTACTTGTAGGCGCGTCAACGATCCGCATCGAGGACTACATCGGGATCAAAATCTCCGAAGCTGGTCATGCCCGTCGGCTGTCTCGCGGCCTCGCACCGGTTCCGCCGATCGCGGTTGTCAGCGGCCGCGCGGACATCGATCCTGAGTCGCGTCTACTCACCCGAACGACAGTTCCGCCCATCATTCTCACAACCATGAGCGCACCGACGGCGGCAAAGCGGAATCTCGAAGCCGCAGGTGCCCAAGTGATTGAGCTAGGTAGCACCCACATCGAGACGCACGCCATCGTTGAGACCCTGGCGGAGCTCGGATTGCAGCGGATCGTCTGTGAAGGTGGGCCAAAACTGACCGGCCAACTTGTCGCCGACCACGCACTTGACGAACTTTGTGTAACCACTGCGCCAATCCTGCTCAGCGGCAACGCAAACCGAGTGACACATTCCGAGCGGCACGCCCAGATGAAGATGCGTTGCAGCCACATCATTTTCGACTCGGACGGCACCCAGTTGGCCCGTTGGGTTCGCCGAACCGAGGCCGCAGCAGTCACCGACTAGCAGTGCACTGATGACACGTCGGAACGATATCGCCTGTGCCGGTAGGTCTTTGAACTCACCGTCCAGGCAACATCGGGTAGCGGCGTCGGGGCGAACGAGTAATACCCAGATCCTTCCGCGCTGCTTCGTGAAGTCCATTCAGTGCGCCGACGACATCATCGCCGCCTAGATTCTGGCCAGCAGGAGTTGCGGGGTCCAGGGCAAGCCGCCTCGTCTCAAGGACTTGCCGGTTGACCTCCTTGCCCGCCTCCGTGACATCGGGATCCCCCAGCAGCACAACACGTTCGAAGATTCGGGACCTGACATCGTCGGCAGCCTCCAATTCTGCTCGCAACCCTGCCAGTTCCCTCCCGTCATCTCGAGCCTCCATATACCTGCCCGCCGCGCGAAGCATGTCTTTCACTGCCGACGCGTATTCGGCGTAGGTCTCCAGCTTGCCCTCGTCCCAGCGAGTCGCAAGAAGCCTCTTGAACTGTGCTCGTTCAACCACCGAAGATCCTAAGTACGTCGCGAATGACCCGAGAAGAACTCCGATCATTGGAACAAGCTGGTCGATCATGAACTGAAGGTACACAGGATCATTCGCACCCCGACACCGAACGCAGCAGTGCTGATTACCTCATCCCGCACGACGATGATCACTGCCGCTGAGGATCGAGTGTTGCCGAATTTGCCCCTACAGGATCAAGGGCGGCGCTGCGCGCCGCCGCCACGCTGCGCCACCCTGCGGGCGGGCTCCGCACGCTCCGCCCGCCCGGAGCGTCGGCGCGTCGACAACCCACACCACCGCTGTATTGATCCAAGCAATAGGCGAATTCGTCAGCCGCCCACGGCAGCCGGGCACGATGCCCAGACCCGGCGACACCGGTCACGGCCATGCTGCCCGGTCCACAACGACGCCTCGTCATCATTCCGGCCGAAGACGCGAATGCCCCTGCGCCGCATGCTCTTCCCGCGCTGGCCTTCGAGCTCGGCACCGATGCCGCCGACGCTCAGCCCCAGTCCGGCCTTCGGCTTACCCACCTCATCGAGGTAGCGCCCGGCCAGCATCCAGCACCCGGCCACCACGCCCACATCACCCATGAAGAGGCACCTTCCGACCGTCCCTGCCTGATCTCCCCAACAGCCGCCACGGATCGCGGTCTCGCCCGCACCGCCCCCTGCGCCACGATCCCAATCGAAGCCGCGGCCGCCGCCGACAACGATGCAGCCGCCGCCCATTTCACCACCCGAGCTCACGCAAGGACCGCGGCCGACATCGAAACATCCAGTGCCACTGGCGCGCAGGCCACTAGCCATGCCAGCAGCCACCCGTGCGCGGACCCCGGAAACCGGTCTCTCGATGTCCGGCGGGGCGCAAGCCACCATGGCAGCACCCACACACTCCCGCCAAGACCAAGCCATGGTCACCACGAATTCATCTCCCAATTGAGCTGTCGCACAATCCTTTTCAGGGAGATGAACCCGCGCCGAGCCTTGACAGGACCGCGCAGGCACCGCCCCAGTGTCCGGCGTCCCACCAGCCACCGAGAGCCCGGCCACTTCCGGGCTCCACCCCCAGGAGGCCACCGTCATGTCCAGCAACCTGCACGTCAGCATCACCGGCCGCCTCGCCGCCGACCCCGTCCCCCGCGCGACCCCCGGCGGCAAAATGGTCACCAACTTCACCATCATCACCAACGACCGCCGCTTCGACCGCGACCGCAACGAATGGGTCGACGCGAACAAGACCGCCATCCGCGTCAGCTGCTGGGAAGACCTGGCCGAAACAGCCGGAAACTGCCTCTACAAGGGCGATCTGGTCACGGTCACCGGACACCGGCTCCTGGCCAACCCCTACCTCGACAAGGAGGGCAACCCCAAGGCCGGACTGGAACTGACCGCCGACACCATCAGCGCCGAGCTCAAAGGCCAGCACGTGAAGATCACCCGACTCCAGCGCACCCCCGCCTCCGCCCAGAACGGCACCGAACCCCCGTTCTGAACCAGCCAGCACGACCGGGCCCGGCACCACCGGGTCCGGTCCCCGCACCCACCTACCGCGAACAACTGCCGAATTCGCCTATTACTTAGATTGAAGCCCCACCCGCACAACCGCTCCCGCGGAACACATAGAAGCTCCCCTGCTTCCTCAACGGCCCGATTATCTCGCTCCAGGAGCACGAGTCAAGGACCACCTGCCGGTGGCCGCTGCGCGGTGCCTTCGGCATCCTTGACACGCACTCCCTCCGCCGAGGAAGGCCAGTATGAGGAAGCAGGGAGAAGAACAGTCGGCAGGTGCGCCTACCCACGCTATGACCTCAGTACCCATACGATGCCGATATGGGCACTGCGATCGTCGCGGGAATCTTCTCACTGATAGGCGGCGGTATTGGCTCCATCGTTGGGCCTCTCATAGGCTGGAACGTCACCAAATGGGGCGATGACCGTAAACACCAACGACAGCTAATCGACACATGGCGCACCGGAATCAGCGAGTTGGCTCCCGACTCCAATATCGCGCTTCTCAGCTGGTACCCAAGCCTGCAAGGTTACCTTCCTGATGACCTAACCAAGGCCCTCGAATCGGGATACGGTCCCAGAACCTACCGGGTACCGCCCGAAACAGACCGCAATCCGTTTGCACCCAGACTAATAACGATAGTCAATCAGCTGGAACACGATTGGGGTCTGTCAGGCCGCAAGAAGTAGGACCAGTCCACAGGCCGTCGACAGGCCGTGAGGGTACCCGAACAGCACAGAACTGGACAGAATCGCAAAGAAGCTCTCAGCCCGGTCAGCGCAGCATTCTCGAATATCCGTGGAGGTCAGTGAAATTGGCCTCGAGATCCTCGACATCTTCGAAGGCACCCAGCAGATCCAGCAGCTGATCGTGGCTCGCCGCATCCTGAACCTGGGTAGCGACAAGCTGAAGTAAGTTCTGGCGCAGCGTTAGCCGGTGTGGTCCTGGGTTGGGGCCGCACCGGTTTTTCGTTTTCCGGAGGTGGGTGGGCGGAAGATGTTGTCCCAGTGGGCGTCCAGGTGGGTGATGGCTGCGGGGAGGGGGATGGCGGTGTAGGTGCCGGGGTGGGGTTCGGTGAGGAGGTTCAGGGATTGGAGGGCTTGGATGCCTGCTCGGGCTTCGAAGTCGAAAGTGGTGTTCCAGCGGGAGTGGAACCAGGACTCGATTTGCGTGTCGAGGTCGGCGGGGGTCAGGGGGTGGGGGGTGGTGTTGAGGAAGTGGTAGGTGAGGAGCATTTGTTTGAGGTCGGCGTCTTCGGCGGCGTCCAGCAGGTGGTGAAAGACGCCCGCTCCGTTGTCGAGGTTGCGGAAGTAAAGGTGTTCGGAGAGGGTTTTGAGGAGTTTGATCTTGCGGTTCTTGAACTTGGAGAATTGGCGGAAGAGGTAGCCGCCGAAGGCTCCCGTACCGGCGGCCAGGCTGATGAGGGCGGTTTGATCGAGGCGCACGGACTCCTGGCGCAGACCGGCCCAAAAGGCCAGCAGCAGTAGGACCGGGGCGAGAGCGGCGATCAGTTTGGTTGCTATGACGATGATTCCGGAGATCATCGCGGGGACGCCGATCAGGAGTTTGTCCAGGGGGCGCATGCCGACTCGGGCGTCGGGGTACAGCATTTCGAGATCGTTGCGCGGGACATCGCGGAACAGCTTCAGCACCACCTCGCCACCCAGGCGCGGTATGTAGACGAGAACCTTGGAATAGCAGGTGAATTCGACGGCGCGACGGCGTAATCCGAACAGCCACTTCACCTGTTCGGTGCGCTCGGCGACACCGCGGCGGAAGAACAGCGCGGCGTCGAGATCCTGATCGTCGACCGCCAGCCGCACCTTGACCAGGGAATGCTCGGCGAAGGCCCGGCGGATCTCCGCGGTGTCGATACGGGTGAAGTCGGCCGCCTCGGCGAGCTCGACCAGTTCACGCTCCAGGATCTGCTGGGCCACAATGTAATCCGTGGTGGTCGCGGAATGCACCGCGCGCTCGTCCGCCGCCGGATCCAGCACCTGATACGCGTCCAGGAGCCCATCGCCGCGCACGTGATAGCGATGGTGCACCAGCGCGGCGAGTAGGCGGGCGAACTCCAGGAAGGATTCCCGTTCCTTCGCGGGTACCTCCTCCGCACAGAGCGCGATCACCGCGCTCTTGCGGAACGGCAGGAAATGTTCGGCCTCCATCGATGCTCCTTCCGACGGGCGGACCCGTCGGAGTTCACCTTAGGTGCCGGCCCCGGGTCGCCGAAGCAGGGTGCGCAGGGCTCCCGGCAGCGGCTTGGGGTCGCGCTGGGCGGGAGCGCGCAATGCCCACGAGGTCAGCGTCAATGCCTCCGCTCAGCGCTAATCCTCCTGATCAGAGGGCCAGTCCCGCACTCGACCGCAGATCCGTATCTCACGGGTGATCAACCCCGGGTGGGAGAAGGAAAAGGGCTCGAATTTCGTACCGCGGGTGGAGAAGTAGTCGAACAGGGCCGGGCCGAATCCGAGATCGGCCGCCACTCGATCAGCCAGGAATTCACCGCGCCAGTTCAACCACATCGTCGGGAAGGGTTGCAGTACACAGACCATGGCCAGCGTGGCGGCGCTGTGCAGCCCGATGGCCGGGACCATGGCGGCGGTGAGGGCGGCGAGGAAGACCCCGTACAGCGCCGCCATCAGGGCCGTCGGGACGATCTCCCATCGCGTCCGCACGGACATCACGGCGATGAGTACCTTTGAAGGTAGGCCGAATACGTCGGACAGCGGTGTGGCGACCAGGTTTTGGATGCTGGCGAAGATCCATCCGCCGATCAGCTGGTGACCGAGCTCATGTGCGACGACCGCCCGCAGATGATGGGGCGGCAGTTCCCGTGCTGCCGAAATATGAACCGCGACAAGGCGACGCGGCAGCGCCATGCCCGCGGCTTCGGGAGCCCAGGTGCGCAGCACGATCCGCAGCCAGGTGTCCGATCGTCCCGCGGCCTTGGTGACGTCGAGCATGGCCCCGACCAGAGCCGTGAAGGGTTCGGTGCGCTCCGGTCCGTACGGCACCATATCGGGCCATTGCCGGTGACGGCGGATCATGGTGATCTCATCCGGCGCGGCCCAGAACTTGAGCATGGCTCGGAGCCAGAACAGCACCCGGATCACCACGACCGCGAGCATCGCCCACCACCCGGCCCAGACCGCCAGTCCGTACAGCATCACCGCGGTCGCCGCGGCCCACGGTGCAGTAGCCAGTAGTTGCGCCGGTGGCAGCAGCCGGGCTTCGACGCGGTCGCGACCACTCAACCGGTATGTGGCTGCGGCCCCTGATGATTCGAGAGACATACCGCATCAGCTCTCCGTGCGGGCGAGGCGTGATCTTCGTACGCGTTCGTTGTCAGTTCACGATACGAATCCCACCGCGCGGTCACGTAGCCCCCAATTCGAGTGGGCCGGAGCCCGGGGTGGGGTCAGCCGAGCGGAACCATCGGCCGACGGCGCTAACACAGCCGATACATTCGGAGGCTTTCCGCTTCACACGCGGTGCCGACAATCGACGAATGTCGCACCCTGGACCCACCGTCGCGGAGATTCTGGCATCGCACGAAAGTGGTAGCGGGTCACCGATACACACGGCCGCGCGGGTGGCCGATGCCATCGCCGCGCGCGGGGATGACGGCACCTGGATCACCCCGGTACCGCGGGAACAGCTGCTCGCCGCCGCAGCGGAGATCGAACAGCGGCCGGGCGCGCGGACACTGCCGCTGTACGGGGTACCGTTCGGGGTCAAGGACAGTATCGATGTGGCGGGCTGGCCCTCCACGCTCGCCTGCCCCGATTTCGCCTACACCGCAACGGAAACCGCGCCCGCTGTACAGCGACTCCTGGACGCCGGGGCCCTCTTCGTCGGCAAGACCAATCTGGATCAGTTCGCGACCGGCCTGAACGGCACCCGGACGCCGTATCCGATTCCCCGCAGCGTCTTCGGCGGCGATCTCATCTCGGGCGGCTCCAGCTCGGGTTCGGCGCGGGCGGTGGCGCTGGGCGAGGTGCCGTTCTGCGTCGCCACCGATACCGCCGGATCGGGCCGAGTTCCGGCCGCGCTCAACGGCATTGTGGGCTGGAAGCCCTCACGCGGGCTGATCAGCACGGTCGGCCTGGTTCCGGCCTGCAAATCGCTGGACTGCCTGACCCTGATGGCCACCCAGATCGAGGATCTGGACCGCGTCTTCGAAGTGATCGCGGGTGTCGATCCGGCCGATCCGTGGAGCCGCGAGCGCGGGGAACGCTTCGACGGCAGGCGAATTCGGGTGGGACTGCCAGCCGAGGATGAACTCGAATTCTTCGGCGACGAGGTGTTCCGGCACGCGCACCTGGGGATGCGGGATCGCCTCGCCCGCCTCGGATTCGATTGCACGGCAACCACACTGCGTCCATTCCTGGACGCGGGCGAACTGCTGTACCAAGGACCGTGGGTGGCCGAACGGCTGGTGGAGTTCGAGACCTTCCTCGCCGAACACCCCGATTCCATCCTGCCGGTGATCCGCGAAATCCTCACCGGTGGTTTCCGATTCAACGCCGTGGACGTCTTCCGCGCCCAGCAGCGCCTCCAGGAACTCAAAGCCGCGGTGTCCCGCATGTGGGCCGATTTCGATGTCATGGTGGTGCCCACCATCGGCACCACCTTCACGGTGCCACAGGTGCTGGCCGATCCGATCGCCGCCAATACCGTCCTGGGTCACTACACCCATTTCGGAAACCTGCTGGATCTCACCGCGATCGCCGTGCCCGTGGGCATGACCGCGGACGGCCGCCCGCTCTCGGCCATGGTCTTCGGACCCGCGCTGGCCGATGACACGGTGCTCGCGGCGGCCGCCCGCATCCTCGACGAGCCGCGCCCGCTGGTGGCGCATTCGGAAGTCCGGCTCGCAGAGAGAGAACGAAGATGACGGCAGTTCAACACATTTCGGCGCAGCCGACCGAATACTCCTTCGAGCCGAGCGCGGTGGCGCTGCTCGTCATCGATATGCAGCGCGACTTCCTGCTACCCGGCGGGTTCGGCGAGAGCCTGGGCAATGACGTGGCCCTGCTGCGCACCGTCATCGAACCGCTCGCCGCGTTGATCGCCGCCGCACGCGCGGCCGGAATCCCCGTTATCCACACCCGGGAGGGACATCTTCCCGACCTGTCCGACTGTCCGCCCGCGAAGTTGTCGCGGGGCAACCCTTCTCAGCGCATCGGCGATCCGGGCGCGTTCGGCCGCATTCTGGTGCGCGGCGAATACGGCCACGACATCGTCGACGAACTCGCACCGCTCGCGGGCGAGGTGGTGATCGACAAACCCGGCAAGGGCGCGTTCTACGCCACCGAACTCTCGGATGTATTGGCGGCCAAGGGCATCAGCTCGCTGCTGGTCACCGGCGTCACCACCGAGGTGTGCGTGCACACCACCGTGCGCGAGGCCAATGATCGCGGCTTCGAATGCCTCGTCGTATCCGACTGCGTCGGTTCGTATTTCCCGGAATTCCAGCGAGTCGGGCTGGAGATGATCGCCGCGCAGGGCGGCATCTTCGGCTGGGTGGCCGATTCGGCCGCCGTCATCGGCGCTCTCGACGCCGCCACCGCTTCATCGCACGCCACCGCTTCATCGCACGCCACCGCTTCATCGCACGCCACAGCTCAGTGAACAGGAACCACCATGTCCGTCGATACCAAGCTTCCTGACGAAACCGGTTCCGCCGCACCACTTTCGCTGCCCTGGTGGACGCGAGGCGATACCAATGCCTTCTTCGGATTGTCCTTCAATATTCTCGTCAACGTCCTGACCCTGACCACGCTTTCCATTGCGGTGGTGAAGATTCCGAGCGGCGATGTGCTCGGCACCGTACTGCCCGCGCTCGGTGTGGCGCTGGTACTGGGCAATCTGTACTACATGGTGCTGGCGCGAAGGCTCGCCCGCCGCGAGGACCGCGATACCGTGACGGCGCTGCCGTACGGGCCGAGCGTGCCGCATATGTTCATCGTGGTCTTCGTGGTCATGCTGCCCATCTATCTGAAGACCAATGACCCGATGAAAGCCTGGTCGGCCGGTCTGGCCTGGGCGTTCATGATCGGCGTCATCGTCATGATCGGGGCGTTCGTCGGACCGTTCATTCGCAAGATCACCCCGCGCGCGGCCATGCTGGGCACCCTCGCGGGCATTTCGATCACCTTCATCGCCATGCGGCCCGCCGCGCAGATGTGGGAGGCGGCCTGGATCGGACTGCCGGTGCTCGCGATCATCCTGATCGGGTTCTTCACCGATGTGAAGCTGCCGGGCAATGTGCCGATCGGCCTGGTGGCGCTGCTCGTCGGTACGGCCATCGGCTGGATCGGCGGCTATATGTCGGTGCCCGATGTGTCGGCCGCCGCGCACGATATCGCGCTGGGGCTGCCGGATCTGCGATTGCATCTGCTCTTCGACGGACTGGGCAATCTCGCACCGCTGCTCGCGACGGCAATCCCCTTGGGCGTCTACAACTTCACCGAAGCCATGAGCAATGTGGAGAGCGCGGCGGCGGCGGGCGACAACTACAACCTGCGCAGTGTGCTGCTGGCCGACGGTTTCGGCGCGATCATCGGCTCCGGGTTCGGATCGCCGTTCCCGCCCGCCGTGTACATCGGGCATCCCGGCTGGAAGGACGCGGGCGGCCGCACCGGATACTCGCTCGCCAGCGGTGCGATCATCGGATTGATGTGCTTCCTCGGCCTATTCGGGGTGCTGGCCACGATTCTGCCGATTCCCGCGATCGTGCCGATCCTGCTGTACATCGGCCTGCTGATCGGTGCGCAGGCCTTCCAGGCGGTGCCGCGCCTGCACGCGGTGGCCGTGGTCGCGGCGCTGCTGCCCAATCTCGCGGAATGGGGTGTGGGGCAGATCGACAATGCGCTCAGCGCCGCCGGAACCACCGCGGACAAGGTCGGCGCGGCCGCGCTGGGACAGGCGGGCGTGGTCTACGACGGGTTGAAGACGCTCGGCTCCGGTGCGGTGCTCGCCGGTCTGGTGCTCGGCACCATGGTGACGTTCATCCTCGAAAAGCGTTTCCGCGCAGCGGCGGTCGCCTCGGTGGTGGGCGCGGGGCTGGCCTTCATCGGGCTCATCCATGCCAGTGAGGTCGGCTGGGCGGCCGCGCCGAAGGTGGCACTGGGCTACCTGTTCTTCGGGGTGGTCTGCCTGGCCTGCGCGTTCCTGCCCAAGCCCGCTCCGGAGCCCGCATCCGACACGCTCGACACGGGCGAGGCGGAATCCACGTAGCGCGAAGGGGCGGGTGCGGGGCACACTCGGTGCTGTGAAGCTGATGCCAGTTGGGGGTGGGCTGTCGTGAGCACGCTTGCCCGAGGAGAGAACCGCCCCGCGCCCGGAGAACGATTGACGGTCACCGTCGCCGGTTCGGCCGCACTCGATGTCTCGGCGCTGCTGCTGGGCACGGACGGAAAAGTGCGGTCCGACGCCGATTTCGTCTTCTTCAACCAGCCCGCGGGCCCCGGGGTCACCTATCGGCACGGGGCCGGGCGCGGTGACATGGTCGATGTGCGGACCGGCGCGGTGCCCGCGAATGTGGACAAGGTGGTGGTCACCGCCAGCCTGGACGGCAGCGGGCCCGCCACCTTCGCCGGGGTGGGCACGCTCACCGCGACCATCGGCTCCGATTCAGGGTCCTTGACCTTCCCCATGTCCGGACTCAGCACCGAGACCGCCGTGGTGTGCGTGGAGATCTACCGGCGCGGCGGAGCGTGGAAAGTGCGAGCCGTCGGACAGGGCTACGACAACGGCCTCGCCGGTATCGCCGAAGCGTTCGGCGTGAATATCGACGATGAGCCCGCGCCCGCGGCACCGAGCGCACAGGCTGTCGCCACGCCGCCGGGCCAATACCCCACCGCGCCTTCCTCGAGCGCGCCCCCTCCCCCGCCGGGCCAGTACGCACCGCCGCCCGCACCGCCCGGCCAATACGGGCCTCCGCCTGGACAATTCGCTCCTCCGGGGCAACCAGCACCGGGGCAGTACAGCCCGCCCGCACCCCCGCCGGGCACATATCCCCCGCCCGCACCCGCTGCCCCGCAACCTCATTCACCGTCGCCGGCTTACTCCGCGCCGGCCGCACCCGCCTTTTCCCAAGGAGCCCAGCCCATGCAGAGCGAACTGTTCGATCCCCGTCATGCCGAGGTCAATGGCATCGGCATTCAGAAGCAGGGCGGGAAGATGATCAAGGTCGCCGTCAATGGGGAGGTGATGGCGCGGGCCGGGTCGATGGTGGCCTACCAGGGCGATCTGCAATTCAAGGCGCTCGGCTCCGGTGGTATCGGCCGCGCGATCCAGCAGCGGCTGACCGGTGAGGGCGTCCCGCTCATGAAGGTCACCGGTCGCGGGGACCTGTTCCTGGCCAATGGCGCGGCCGATGTGCACACCGTCGATCTGGACGGCACCGACGGCCTCACCATCAACGGCGCGAATGTGCTCGCCTTCGATCCGACGCTGACCTACAACATCAAAATGGTCCAGGGCGCAGCGGGTTTCGCCAGTAACGCGGGTCTGTTCAACTGCGTCTTCACCGGCCGCGGCCGCATCGCCATCACCACGCACGGCTCCCCCGTGGTCCTCAATGTCGACCAGCCCACCTACGCCGACCCCCAAGCCGCCGTCGCCTGGTCCTCCAGCCTGCAAACCGGCATCAAACGCAATGACTCCATGGGTTTCAGCCGCCTCATCGGCCGCAGCACCGGCGAGGGCATGACCCTGTCCTTCTCCGGCCGCGGCTTCGTCATCGTGCAACCCTCCGAACTCCCCCCGGGCGGCCTCATCGGCGGCACCGGCGGCGGCCAGGAGGCCGGCCAGAGCGGCGGCCTGCTGGGCGGCATCCTCGGCTGATCACCCGGGAGCATCCCGCCTAGAATCATGGGATGAAGGTGCTCGGTGCTTGCCCGCTGGATTGCCCGGACGGCTGCTCCTGGGTGGTGGACGTCGAGGATGGCGTCGCGGTCGGGTTGCGGGGGAACAAGGCGCATCCGGTCACCAGGGGTGCGCTGTGTGTGAAGGTGAACCGGTATCTGGAGCAGTTGAAGTCCGATGAGCGGATCACCTTTCCGATGCGGCGGGTCGGGCGCAAGGGTGAGGGGCGGTTCGAGCGGATCACCTGGGACGAGGCGCTCGATGAGATCGCCACGCGGCTGCACGGCGTTGTCGCCGAGCACGGCGGGGAGGCGATCTGGCCGTTCCACGGGACCGGGAGCCTCGGGTATATCCAAGGGCTGGAAGGGTTTTCGGGGCGGCGGTTCTTCAATGTGCTGGGCGCTTCGCTGCATGATCCGACGATCTGCTCGGTGGCGGGGACGCTGGGGGTGAAGTACACGCTGGGGACTTCGGGCGGAATGGATCCGGAGGATTTCGTCCATTCGAAGTTGATTCTGCTGTGGGGCACCAATCCGCTGAGCTCGGGACATCACGGCTGGAAGTTCATTCAGGACAGCGGGGCGTACACCGTCGCCATCGATCCGGTGCGGTCGCGCACGGCCGAACGCTGCGATGAGCATCTCGCTCCGCTGCCCGGCACCGATGCGGCGCTGGCGCTGGGACTCATGCACGTGATCGTGTCGATGGGCGCGCAGGATGACGCGTTCATCGCCGAGCACACCGTGGGCTGGGATGAATTCCGTACGCGCATAGCCGAATTCACACCGGACCGGGTCGCGGAGATCACCGGCCTGCCGGTCGAGCGGATCGTGGCGCTGGGTGAGCGCATCGCCCGCACCCGTCCCACCGCCATTCGCGCCTCACAGGGCATGCAGCGGCACGCGGGCGGCGGTATGGCGCTGCGAGCGCTGGCCTGCCTGCCGGGCGTCACCGGCGACTGGGCGATTCCCGGTGGCGGACTGCACTATTCGACGAGCGGGCACTTCGACCTGAACACCGCCGGTCTGGTGCGCTTCGATCTGCTGCCGCATCCGGTGCGCACGCTGTCCATGACCCGGCTCGGCGAAGGACTGCTGGAAACCGAGGGGCCGCCGGTCAAGGCGCTCTTCGTGATCGCCGCGAATCCGGTCGGGTCCAATCCCGATCAGCGGGGCGTGCGACGGGGACTGGCCCGCGAGGATCTGTTCACCGTTGTGCTGGAACACTTTCCGACCGATACCGTGGACTACGCCGATATCGTGCTGCCCGCCACCATGCAGCCCGAACATCTCGATGTGCTGGCCGCGTACGGCAATCTGTATCTGGTGTGGAATGAACCGGCGGTGCCGCCGCCCGGTGAATGCCGCTCCACCACCGAGACTTTCCGGCAGTTGGCGCGGCGAATGGGTCTCACCGAGCCCGCGCTGTACGACTCGGACGAGGAGCTGGCCGCACAGCTGTTGAAGGGCCATGACCTGGATCGCCTGCGCCGGGAGGGCTTCCTGAAGGTGTCACCGCGCCCGGTCCCCGTCGACAAGGTGCGGTTCGTCTCGGACCGCGCCGCGATGGCGGGCCACGACCCGCTACCGGCGTATATCCCGCCCGCCGATCCCGGTGACGGGCTGGTGCTGATCTCGGCGGCCTCGCACTACTTCCTGAACACCACCTTCGGGAACAATCCCGAATTGCGCCGCCGCGCGGGCGATCCGATGGTGACCCTGCATCCCGACGATGCCGCCGCCCGCGGTATCGCGGACGGCGATCGCATCACCGTGGCCAATGATCGCGGTTCGTTCGAGGCGATCGCCGAGGTCTCCGATCGGGTGCGCCCCGGCGTGGCCGCCACCCCGAAGGGCCGCTGGGCCAAGCATTCCGGCGGTTCGACCGTGAATGCCACCGTCGCCGAACGTGATTCGGATTTCGGCGGCGGCGCGGTATTCCACGACAACCGGGTCCGGATCACACCCCGGGTGGCCGCGGCGCGACTGGACGCGGTCGCCGCCGGGATCGACTAGGAGAACTGGATATTCACCGGGGCGCCGGGCGGAATCTTCCGGACCTGATCGTGAATCTGCCCGAGAATGTGCAGGCTGACCACCATATCGGTGACATCGACATTCTCGGCCTCCAGCTCGCCGCCGAGCACCAGCGGATGCGAGAAGTCGTAGACCTCGTCCGCCCCCGGCACCAGCCCGCGTGCGCGGAGTTCGGCCGCGAGTTCGGCGAGCAGGTATTTCTCCTGCCCCGCAGCGGTATTCAGCTCGGCTTCGAGATCATCGAGGGTGTCCCATTCGCGGGTGAGCTCACCTTCGACGGTATCGAGCCACCACACGCCGTCATCCCCGCCCAAGAACACGTCACCGAAGACCGAGGTGAACAGCGGCGTCTTGTCCCCGAGCCCGATCCACGCCCACGAACTCAGCGCGTCGCCGAACTGTTCGGGGGTGAATGATTTGATCAGTTCCACACCGGCACACTACATCTCGCTGCCGGCCGGGAGCCGGGCGATCCAGCCGTACCCGATGCGAGAGCCGAGGGGGCGATCGCCCGCCTCGGCCCGATCACCGATCCCACGAACTAGGCCGCGCTACCGCTCGACTGCGACATGAGCGTGGTGAAAATATTGGCGATGACTTCGAGCAGTTCCATCGGGTACCTCATCAACTGGAAAGTGGGACACCGAAGCCTCATCGACCCCGGTGTACGCCGGGTGTCGGGGGCATGAACACCCGAAGCCATTCTGCACACCTGCGGCAAATGTCTGTTGTGACCGAATTTGTGTAACGCTCATCACAGCTCGCTGTTACCGTGGCGGAACCCGCCGCATGCGAGGCGGTGGGCCGCACATTCTTTCGGAGGTGGGTCGACATGACCTCGGTTCTGCATTCGGCGCAACAGCGACTGGCACATACCGCCGAGATCATAAAGGGCCTGAAAACGCTGCGGGACAAGGGCATTACCGATCCGCGCAATCCGGTGGAGACGCTGCGCACCGCCCGGGAATCGCAGGTGTTCGGCCCGCCCGCCACCGCCGTCCGCCATGCCGCGCGCGTCTGGCCCGAGCTCATCGGGCTCGCCGACGAACGCGGTGAACTCACCTACCGCGAGATGGATGAGCGCTCGAACGCGGTGGCGCGTGGCCTGCAACGCCTCGGCGTCACCCCGGGCACCGTGATCGGCCTGCTCGCCCGCGATCATCGCGGTCTGCTGCTGGCCATGGTCGCGGCGGGCAAGCTCGGCGCACGGGTCGCGCTGATGAACACCGGTTTCGCCAAACCGCAGTTCGCGCAGGTCTGCGAGCGGGAGAACGTCAAGGTCGTCATTCACGACAGCGAATTCCTGGGACTGCTCGACGCCTTACCCGCCGAACTGCCGCGCGTATTCAGCTGGGTCGACGAGGGCGTCGAACTGCCCGCGGGCGCCATCACGCTCGACACCCTGATCGACGCCAATGCCAAAGCCCCGCTGCCGAATCCGAAGAAGCCGGGCGGGGTCGTCATCCTCACCAGCGGCACCACCGGACTGCCCAAGGGCGCGCCCCGCGACAAGACATCGCCGCTGGCCACCGTGCAGGTGATCGATCGCATCGACTTCCCGTCCCAGGGCACCATGGTCATCGTCTCGCCGATCTTCCACAGCACCGGACTGGCCACCTGGCTGGTCGGCACCGGACTCGGCAACAAGGTGGTGGTGGCGCGCCGCTTCGACGCCGAGCGCACCTTACGTCTGATCGCCGAGCACAAAGCGGAGATGCTGGTGGCGGTGCCGACCATGCTGCATCGAATGGTGGAGCTGGACAAGGATATTCGCGATCGGTACGACACCTCGTCGCTGCAGGCGATCGTGATCGCGGGTTCGGCGCTGTCCCCGGAACTCTCGGTGCGCACCGCCGAGGTGTTCGGCCCCGTGCTCTACAACCTGTACGGCTCCACCGAATGCGCGGTGGCGACGGTGGCGCGACCGGAGGATCTGGCCATCGCGCCGGGCACCGCGGGCCGCTCCCCGACCACCTGCGAGGTGGTGCTGTTCGACGCGGACGGGAAGCGCATTCGCGCCAAGAATGTCACCGGCCGCATCTTCATCCGCTCGGGCGCGCCGTTCAAGGGCTACACCGACGGACGGCACAAGCAGATCATCGACGGCTATATGTCCAGCGGCGATGTCGGCCATTTCGATGATCGCGGACTGCTTTTCGTGGACGGCCGCGATGACGACATGATCGTCTCCGGCGGTGAGAACGTCTTCCCGCAGGAGGTGGAGAACCTGCTGCTGGAGCGCCCCGATGTCTTCGACGCGGCGGTGGTCGGCGTGGACGATGTGGAATTCGGCAAACGCCTGCGCGCGTTCGTCGTGCTCGAACCCGATGCGGCCGCGCCCGATCCGGCGGAGATCAAGGCGTACATCAAGAACAATCTGGCCCGCTACAAGGTGCCCCGGGACGTGTTCTTCCTGGATGATCTGCCGCGCAATGCCACCGGCAAACTGCTGCGCCGGGTGCTCGTGGAATACGAGGAGCCCGCGAAATCCTGAGCCGCTTTCGGATCCCCGCGGGTGTCGTCCCCGCCACCACCTGGGCGGTTTATACGCTACTTCGGGTACCAGAGACCTCGGCCACACCCGTCCCACCAGCGCTTGCTAGGGTTAGCGGTGCACTGGATCTCGAGGTTGCGGTCCGAGCGCCGACTCGTCCGGCGGGGGATCGCGGAAGGTTGTACCTATGTCTCTTGCCCTTCCGTCGGCAGGCACGGTTTTTCGCAAGGCCGGTGATACGGCGCTGAGTGTCAACGCCATGGTGCGCGGGGGTCTGTTCAATCCGCTGCGCCCGGACCAGGCGGTGCGATCGGCGCTCAATGTGCTCAAGTTCGGGCCGTTCGCGGGCGCGGTCGTACACGCCGCCAACACCAATCCGAAGTCGGCGGCCATTGTCGACGAGCGCGGCGAGATGACCTTCGAGCAGCTGGACAAGCAGTCCTCGGCGTTCGCGCGCGGCCTCGCCGCCCAGGGTCTGGGCCCGGGCGATGTGATCGGCGTGCTGGCGCGCGATCATCGCGGCATGGTGCTGGCCCTGGTTGCCGCGGGCAAGCTCGGTGTGCGCGCGGTGCTGATGAACACCGGTTTCGCCAAACCGCAGTTCGCGGATGTGGCGACGCGCGAGAAGGTCAAGGCGGTGCTGCACGACAGCGAGTTCTTCGATCTGATGGGCGCGATTCCGGCGGAGATCCCGCGCATCCTGACCTGGGTCGACGAGAAGGACAATGCCGATCCGTCGATTCCGACCATCGAATCGGTGGCGGCCGGGCAGTCCACCGCACCGCTGTCCCCGCCGGATAAGCCGGGCGGCATGGTCATTCTGACCAGCGGCACCACCGGCACCCCGAAGGGCGCGCCCCGCGATAAGGTCAGCCCCTTCATCACCGCGCAGTTCCTGGATCGAATCCCGTTGCCGCGCAACAGCACCGTGGTGATGGCCGCGCCGATCTTCCACGCCACCGGACTGTCCCAGTTCACCATCTCCATCGCACTGGGCAATCGAGTCGTATTCCAGCAGCGGCGCTTCGACCCCGAGACCACCCTGGCGAACATCCAGAAGTACCGGGCGCAGGGCCTGACCGTGGTGCCGACCATGCTGCAGCGCATCCTCGACCTGCCCGCGGAGACCCTGGCCAAGTACCAGCCGAGCGAGACCCTGCGCGTGCTCTTCGCCGCCGGTTCGGCCATCCCGCCGGACGTGGTCACCCGCACCCTGGACTACTTCGGCGATTCGCTCTACAACGTGTACGGCTCCACCGAATGCGCCGTCATGACCGTGGCCACTCCGAGTGAACTGCGCAAGGCGCCGACCACCGCGGGCAAGGCGCCGGTGGGCATTCGCATCGCGCTGTACGACGAGAACCGCAAGCGCATCACCGCACCGAACGTGACCGGCACGATCTTCATCGAGAACGGGCACTCGTTCAAGCAGTACACGGACGGGCGCACCAAGGAGTACGTCGACGGGCTCATGTCCAGCGGCGATGTCGGCCACTTCGATACCGACGGACTGCTTTTCATCGACGGGCGCGATGACGACATGATCGTCTCCGGCGGCGAGAACGTCTTCCCGCAGGAGGTGGAGAACCTGCTCTCCAACCGTCCCGATGTGCTCGAGGCGGCCGTGGTCGGTGTCGAGGACCGCGACTTCGGTAAGCGGCTGCGCGCCATCGTGGTGCCGGGTCCGGACTCCAAGCGCGATGTCCAGGAGATCAAGGACTACGTCAAGGAGAATCTGGCGCGCTACAAGGTGCCGCGCGAGGTCATCTTCCTCGATGAGCTGCCGCGCAATGCCACCGGCAAGCTGCTGCGCAAGCCGCTGATCGAAATGGCAGTTCCCGCCGAGTAATTCCGGATGGAAGCGAGAATCCCGGGCCGCGAAAAGGGTCCGGAATTCTCAGCTATTATCAGCGCGTGAGTTTCGAGTCCGGCCGGTCGACGGCGCATAACAGCGGTGATGCCGCTGTATTGCGCGGTGGATCGGCCGGACTGCTCTCCGGAGCGTTCGCGGTCGCCGCGCACGGCTGGATATCCGGGGCCGCACCGCTGGAGTCCGGGGCGCTGACGCTGCTGGTGGCCGCCTCGGCGGCGGTCGGGGCGCTGGTGGCCGGAATCGGCGCGCTGCGCACCACCTGGCTCGGGCTCGTGATCGCGCTCATCGGCGGGCAGTTGCTCGGGCACTTCAGCATGATGTGGGGTTCGCCGGGCAGCAGCGCGCACCACCATCATCACGCGTCGATGTGGAGTCCGGCCATGCTGGCCGCGCATATCGTGGCGGCCTGCGTGGCCGCCGTGGTGATCCTGGGCGCGGAGGGCGCGTATCGCATCGCCGGCACGGTGCTGGCTTGGGCGCTGCCCGTTGCCGTTTCACTGCCGGTGCTGACCGGACCACCTCAGCTTCCGATCGCGCATCGCGATCGAGTCGTGCTGCGCGTGCTCGCGGCCGACGCCTTCCGGACCCGCGGTCCGCCCATTCTCGGTCGAGTCTGATTTCTCCTCCCACCCGGCACGAACCTCGGTGTTCGTGTGCCGTCGCCGTATTCGGCGTACCCGGGTTCTCCTCGAACATCAGAAAGACCGCCGGTGACTATTACCGAGAGCGGTGCCGTAGAGACGGCACCGCCTATTCAACCTGCCCAGAATTCGGAATCCCCACCCAAACGCAGTGCGGGCAATGCCTTTCAGGCGTTGATGCTGCGACTGCATTTCTATGCCGGTGTATTCGTCGCACCGTTCATTCTCATTGCCGCCGTGACCGGTGCGCTGTACGCGGTGGCGCCCACGCTGGAGACCTTCGTCGATCGCGGTCTGCTGCACACCGATTCGACCGGTCCGGCCAAACCGCTGTCCGCGCAGATCGCCGCGGCCACCGCGGTGCAGCCGAAGCTGGCGCTGGTGGCGGTCGCACCGGCGCAGAACAGCGGTGACACCACCCGGGTCATCTTCAGCGATCCGAGCCTCGGCGAATCCGAGCGGCGCGCGGTGTTCATCGATCCGGTGACCGCGACGTCGGTGGGCGACAGCGTCGTCTACGGCAGTTCCGGGGCGCTGCCCACGCGCACCTGGATCGATCAGCTGCACCGGGATCTGCACCTGGGCGACTTCGGCCGCTACTACAGCGAGATCGCGGCGTCCTGGCTGTGGGTCATCGCACTGGCCGGACTGGTGCTGTGGTTCCGCCGGGTGCGGGCGCGGCGCGAAAAGCGCTCGGCCGGTTGGCTGTTCCGCCCGGATCGGTCCCGGCCGCGCGCCCGCACGCTGAATTGGCATGCGGCCGTTGGCGTATGGATTCTGCCGGTGCTGCTGTTGCTGTCGGCGACCGGTATGACCTGGTCCAAGTACGCCGGTGAGAACGTCACCAAACTGCGCCAGGAAATGAGCTGGACCACGCCGTCGGTGACCACCAAGCTGCCCGGCACCGAGGGTCCGGCCATGCCCGCCGGTGGCGACCACGCCGGTCACGGCGGGGGCGCGACGCCCGCCGCCGCACCGAATCCGAACAAGGCGGCGCTGGTGGACACCGTGTACGCGGTGGCTCGCGCCAACGGTGTCGACGGTCCCATCGAGATCAGCATTCCGGCCAAGGACGGCACCGCGTTCGTGGCCAAGGAACTGCGCCGACCCGGCGTGCTGACCGTCGATGCCATCGCCGTGAACGGCAGCACCGGCGTGGTCACCGATTCGCTGAAGTATTCGGATTGGCCGCTGGCCGCGAAATTGACCAACTGGGGCATCCAGTTCCATATGGGGCTGATGTTCGGGCTGCTCAATCAGCTGCTGTTGCTCGCCGTCATGATCGGGCTGCTCACCGTGGTGGTGCGCGGATACCTGATGTGGTGGCGACGCCGGCCGACCAAATCCGAAGCCAAGGTCGCGCTGGGTAAGGCCCCGCGCCGGGGTGCGCTGCGGCAAACACCGATCACCGTACTGGTGCCGTTCCTCGCGGTCGCCGCGGTGGCGGCCTGGTTCGCACCGATGATCGGCATTCCACTCCTCGGTTTCCTACTGGTGGACATCCTGGCGGGCTTGGCATCCCGCCGTCGCGCCACCGCCTGACAACCGAATCCCGCTGAGCGGCACGGCCATTGGGCCGTGCCGCCGGTAAGCCATACCTTCGCGCCGATCCCGGCGGTCGGGATCGACTCTGCCCGTGCAGTACCTGACCTGCACTGACACAAGGATTTTCACCTGATGAAGCTCAACACGTTCGCCGCGTCCATCGTCATGTCGAGCGCGCTCGCCGTCTGCGCGGGCACCGCGCACGCCGATACGACGGCCGATTCGGCGATCAACTACACCGCCACGAACAGCGAGACCAACACGGTCATCCGCACCGATGCCGGTTCCATGGCGGTCGAGGACGACGTCTTCAAGATCAAGGCGGCCGACGGCAAGACCATCGCCGGAACCGAATTGTCCTTCCGCGTAGACGATTTCGTCTTCCCCATCGCCACCGAGATCCACGACCGGGTGGCCACCCTCACCCCGCAGTTCGACCTGGCCCACGCCGCCTACCGCCCCGTGGCCCTCCCGTTCGAGAACGGGGCGCCTTGGAAGACCGAATACGACCGTGAGCAGGCCGCCTGGAGCCGCATGACCAGCACCATCGGCATGGGCGCGACAATCGGCACCCTGGTCGGCGGCCTCGGCGGCGCGGCGGTCGGCTGCCTCATCGGCGGCGCCACCCTCGCCACCGTCACCGGTGCGCTGACCGCCATGTTCGGCGCCCTGGGCGGCGCGGCGCTCGGGTGCATCGTCGGCATGAGCGTGATCGGTTTCCTCGGAACCGTCGCGGGCCAGATCTTCGTGACGGCTCCGGTGGCGATTCTCGCTGCGGCGCAGTACTTCACGACTATCAACCAGCCGTTCACGGCACCGGCGAAGTAGGCCCGGAGTAGGACGGGGGTATCGGCCGGAATGTCCGGCCGATACCCCCGGTGGCCCGAAAATGAAAGAGCGTGAATTCTGAATAGCTTTGTATCACAATAGAATTCGGCTTTCGGGGTTTGTTTTTCGGGAGTAGAATAGGGGTATGAATTCAAGGGAGAACATCGCAATCACGGACAGTGCACACGCACTCTCCGCTGCGATCGATTCCCTTGTTTCTCAGCCGCTTATTCCGGTGCCGGACAACGACATTGTTGAATTGATGCAGCAGATCGAAACCGCCACCCGCAAACTCGACGCGCTCAAGCTCGACCTGGTGGTGCAGACCTGCTCCCGGTCACTGCCCAAGCGCGCCGGAGCGGGCAGTGTCGCACTGTTTCTGCAAGACACCCTGCGGATTTCGCATGGGGACGCGTTGAACCGGTGGCATTGCGCCGAGCAGGCTGCGATCTGGCCGCGCGTGGGGGACAACAACGACATCTCCACACCTGCTCCGGTGTTGCCCAATACCGCGCTCGCGCAAGAAGAAGGCGCGATCGGACTCGATCATGTGCGCGTGATCCGGCAGGTCATGGACCGGCTCCCCAACAAGGTCACCGCGGAAGACCGCGCACTCGCCGAAGAACACCTCGCGCGGCACGCTCGCGCGTTGAACCCGAACCAACTGCCCAAGATCGGTGACCGGATCCTGGGCCACCTCGATCCCGATGGCACCCTCACCGACGACACGGACCGCGCTCGGATGCGCAGCATGCGGTTGAGCCCACAGGGTTTCGACCTGATGTCCACCATGACGGTGGTGTTGACCCCCGAAGCACGCGCGGCCATGGACGCGGTGCTGGCCAAGCTCGCCCGGCCCGGCCTGTGCAACCCGGCTGATCCCGAGAGCCCGTTCGTGGTGGACGACAAGCTCGATCCGGAGGTCGTGAAGGCTGCGGCCGCACGGGATACCCGCACGACGGTGCAGCGTCAGCACGATGCGTTGTTCGCGCTCCTGCACCCGGACTTCCACCCCGCGCATCTGGGCTCACACCGTGGCCTGCCCGTCACCACCATCCTGACCATGTCCATCGCCGATGTGGAACGCGCTGCCGGAGTGGCCACCACGGCCACCGGTGGGACTGTGCCGGTCGCGGTCGCGTTGGAAATGGCTGCGCGCAAGAGCAAGACGTTCTCTGTCGTCACCGACGCCAACAACATGCCCCTGCACATCGGCGAAGCCCGGTTGGCGAACCCGGCACAGCGGATGGCGCTCATCGCCACCGAGCGTGGTTGCACCCGCCCGGGCTGCACCGCACCCGCGAGCATGGCCGCCGTGCACCATGTCACCGAGTACGTCAAGGGCGGCCCGACCGACATCGAAAACCTCACGCTGGCGTGCGATCACTGCCACGCCTTGGTTAATGATTCTCCGACCGGCTGGACCACGATCAAGCTCGGTAAGGATTCGGCCTTCGCGGGCCGTACCGCGTGGATCGCGCCCGCGCACATCGACCCGACCCGGACACCGAAGGTGAACCACCTGCATCACCCGGACGAGTTGATGGCCACCGCCCCGGCCGCGCCGCCGCTGCCTGCCCGCCCGGCTCGCGCATGCGCTCCGAACCGGATGCGCCAGCGACCCTGGGTATTGCCTCGCCCGGCTTGCCCAGCCCGGCAATAGGTTTCGCCACCACCTGTATCCACCGTCAGGAACTCGCCTGCCGGTCCTACTGGCATGTCCGCATCTCTCCTGCCGGTCCTACTGGCATGTCCGCATCTCTCCTGCCGGTGCTACCGGCATGTCCGCATCTCTCCTGCCGGTGCTACCGGCATATCCGCATCTCAAAGGGGTGCCCCCGCACCTCCCGAAGGGTGCGCTTCTGCGGTTCCAGCCCTGCCGCAGTCCGGGCAAAGAAGCAGTGCTGGGCACGTCGCCTGCCGTACCCGACTTGCTCTCCCGCAACCCAGGCCCATACCTCACGCACCCGACGGGGTGACTGGCTGTGGTCACCTCCCAAGACCAAAGAACCAAGCCGCCCAAGTGTTTTGGTTCCTTTTGTTGGTCTTTATCTTTGTTCTTGTTCTTTCTTGTCCGGGCGTCTTTTTCTTTTGTTCTTCTAGTCTTTTGTATTTTGGGTGAGTAGCAACTCCAGCTCTGCGGCAACTTCGTTGAGGGGTTCGAGACTGCGGTGCACACGGCAGAGGATGATCGCGCCCTCGACGGACGAGAGTGTCAGTGTGGCAAGGCTTCCCGCGCGGGATGCGGGGATGCCCGCAGCCGTCAGGGAAGCGATGAGAGCGGTGCGCCAACGGGTGAACGTGGCGGATACCTCCGGATGCAGGGCGCGATCGTCGTCGGTGCCGCTGACCGCGACTGCGACTGCGGGGCAGACCGCTTGGAAGTCCTCGGTGTTCAGCAGGAGCCGCTGCCAGAAGCCGACGAGGCGGTGCAGCGCCTCCACCGGGCCGACCGTCGAGGTTTCCTCGATGATGGCGGCGATGGCATCGGACGCCAGTCCCAAACTCTCACTGAGCAATTGGCGACGGCCGCCCGGGAAATGGTGGTAGACCGAGCCGCGCGGCGCGCCGGTGCGGGCGAGCACGGCATCGATGGTCACGCCCGCGGAACCGCGTTCCCGGAGCAGCTCCACCCCGCCGATCAGCATCTTCTGCCTGGTCTGGCCACGTGCTGCCATGCCGCTAATCCCCCTGGGGTGCTTCGAATTTCGCCTGTACGGCCGCAAGGTTCGCGCGCATATTGCGCTCCCATTCGACCAAGCGATTGGCGATGATCCGGCCTTCCTTCTCCGGCATGGCGGTGATGGCCGCGTTCAGCCCGGACGGGTCCGGCCCCATCCGGCCCCACTGCCGCACGATCACCCCGGAGCTCGCCGGATCGATCTCGAAACCCCAGGTGGCGCTGACGCCGAGCGGCCCGCGCACCTGCCATACCCAGCGGCGTTCGGGCTCCACCTCGATCACCTCGCATTCGGTGCTCCACGCACCCATGGCGCTGTGCTGATTCGTGCCCCGGAATCGCGCGCCGAGCTCGACATGGTCCGCGCCGTCCAGCCATTCGACCGAGTCCAGCTCATCGGAGGCGATGGCGGGCAGCCCGATATCGGTGACCACGGCCCACGCCTGCTCCGGGGTACAGGACACCCGCTGGGAAACTTCGACGGTTGGTTGATCGCGGTAGCGCACTGTGCAGCCCTTCGGGGTTCCGGCCAGAGTTTCTATGGTCTATAACATAGAACATGATGTCGATGGAGCCCAAGGGGAAACCGCTCGAGGTCGGAGTCGTGATCGAACCGCGCCTACCGGGGGCGGCGGAGTTCGCGGTGGAGGCGGAGCGGCTCGGCGTCGCCTCGCTGTGGGTGCCGGAGGTGTGGGGGTACGACGCGCTGACCGGGCTGGCCTACCTCGCCGCCAAGACCTCGACGATCCGATTGGGCACCTTCGTGGTTCAGCTCGGCTCGCGCTCACCGGCGCTGCTGGCCACCTCGGCGCTGAGTCTGCAGGAGCTCTCGGGCGGGCGCTTCAATCTGGGCATCGGGGTATCCGGACCGCGGGTGATGGAGGGGTGGCATGGCGTGCGATTCCGCAAACCCGTTGCCACCACTCGCGAAACCATCGAGATCCTGCGAATCATCAGTCGCGGTGAACCTTTGAGCTACGACGGCGAGGTGTACACGCTGCCGCTGCCGGACAGCGCCGGTCGGGCGCTACGGCCGCTGATCGCGCCGCGCGAGGTACCGGTGTACGTCGCGTCCATGGGTCCGGCGAATCTCCGGCTCACCGGTGCGGCGGCGGACGGGTGGCTCGGTAACGCGTTCATCCCCGAAGCGGCCGACGTGTTCTTCGATCCGCTGCGGGAGGGCGCGGAATCAGCGGGCCGCACACTCGGCGATCTGGATCTGGTGGCACCGGTGGCCGTCGAGTTCGCCGATGACGAAATCGATGCGGCACAGCGCATTCGGAAGCACGCCGAGGGTTACGCCTTCACCATCGGCGCGATGGGTGCGAACGGGCGCAACTTCTACAACGAGGCGTTCACCCGGCTCGGGTTCGGTCCGGCCGTCGAGCGGGTGGCCCAGCTGTGGCAGTCCGGCGATCGCGATGCGGCGCGCCGCACGGTCCCGCTCCAACTGGGCAGCCACACCAATCTGGTCGGCACCGCCGACGATATCGCCGAGCGCGTGAAACGCTATCGGGCAGCGGGCATTTCGACACTGCTCGCCAAGATGGAGACGCCGTTCGAGGAACAGCTGGTCACCCTGCGCCGACTGCTGGAGCTGGTGCGCGCCTGAACAGGTGCGGGCGGCGAGACCTATTCGGCGTCGTCGTCCGCGCTCGTCAGCTGCGGCACCGGGCGTAGCCGGACCCAGGCGAAGAAGATCAGGCCGACGACCGTCATCCCTATTCCGGCCCATAGGTTGATGTCGATGCCACCGGTCTTGGCACGCTGGAAATCGGTGTTGTACGCCAGCGCGACGACGATCAGGATCACTCCGTAGCAGGCGAGTAACCCGCCGACGATGGTGCGGATATCGAACAGCATTTGACGCCTTTCCTTATCCGACGAACACATTGAGCAGAATCACGATGACCAGCGCTATCCCGGCCAGCAGGCCGGGTCGCTGATACCAAGGCAGGGTGGCCGCGTCCGCATCGGTGCGCATGGCCTTGGGGGTTTCGGAGTAGACCAGGCCCGCGAGTTCGGCGACCGGTTTGGGCCGCGACACCTGGGTAACCAGCACGCTCACCACGATGTCGACCACGAAGGCGATGCCCGCGGCCACGAAACTCGTTCCCTGACCGGACAATTCGAAGACGTGCGCCTTGCTCATCACGAAGACGATGATGGCCGCGCCGGTACCGCAGACCAGTCCGATCCAACCCGCGGCAGGGGTCATGCGCTTCCAGAACATGCCCAGGATGAAGGTCGCGAACAGCGGGGCGTTGAAGAAGCTGAACAGGGTCTGCAGGTAATCCATCATGTTGGAGAAATTGCCCGCGATGAACGCGGTGCCGACCGCGCCGAGCGTCGCGCCGACCGTGGCCAGGCGGCCGACCTTCAGGTAGTACTGATCGGAGCGATCACGCTTGACGTAGCGCTGCCACAGGTCGTAGCTGAATACGGTGTTGAACGCCGACACATTGGCCGCCATACCCGCCATGAACGCCGCCAGCAGTCCGGCCAGGCCGACTCCGAGCAGACCGTTGGGCAGCACGTCCTTCATGAGATAGAGCAGCGCCTGGTTGTAGGTGACATCGCCCTTGTAGTCCGGATTCGCCGCCAATTGTGTTTTGAAATCAGCGATCTGGGGCACCAGCACCGCGCTGATCATGCCGGGGATGACCACGATGAAGGGGATGAACATCTTCGGGTACGCGCCGATGATCGGGGTGCGCTGCGCCGCCGAGATGGAATGCGTGGCCAGCGCGCGCTGCACCTCGACGAAGTTGGTGGTCCAGTAGCCGAAGGACAGCACGAAGCCGAGGCCGAACACGATGCCGATCACCGAGGCGATATTGCTGGTGAACCCGGTGAGCTCATTGCCCGGCCAGGAGTCCAGCTGTTCCGCACCGCCCGGACCTTCGATCACCTTCTCGCGCAAGCCGTCCCAGCCGCCGACCTTGTGCAGGCCGACAATGGTGAGCGGCAGCAGCGCCGCCACGATGATGAAGAACTGCAGCACCTCGTTGTAGATGGCCGCCGACAGTCCGCCCAGGGTGATGTACGAGAGCACGATGGCCGCCGCCGCCAGCACCGACACCCACAGCGGCCAGCCCAGCAGCACATTGACGATGCTGCCCAGCAGATACAGGTTCACGCCCGCGATGAGCACCTGTGCCACCGCGAAACTCAGCGCGTTCACCAGGTGCGCCCCGGGACCGAAGCGGCGCAGCATGAACTCGGGCACGCTGCGCACCTTGGAGCCGTAGTAGAACGGCATCATCACGATGCCCAGGAACAACATGGCCGGGACCGCGCCGATCCAGAAGTAGTGCATGGTCGGCATGCCGTATTCGGCGCCATTGGCCGACATGCCCATGATCTCGACCGCGCCCAGGTTGGCGGAGATGAAGGCCAGGCCGGTCACCCAGGCCGGTAGCGAACGGCCGGACAGGAAGAAGTCGATACTCGACGAGACCCGCTGGCGGGCCAGCCAGCCGATCCCGAGTACGAAGACGAAATACAGTGCGACCAGGGCATAGTCGATGGGGTCGGCATCGAGTCTGAGTTGGCTCGCGGCCATTACCGCAGCGGGCTGCCCGAATGCCACCGCGGGCAGGCTGGCGTCGAACGGCATACGGCTCTCCTGTCGAAACAGATGGCGCGGGCACGACTGTAGCGCGAAATACTAGCGGGGTGTTCGCTGGCCTATGGGAGGCGCGGCCTGGCGTCTAGGAGTATTGACCGATCACCAGGTCCAGTGCGGTACTTCGCGCAATGGATGAAGTTGCTCGTCGGTTTCCGCGAGCGAGTTCTGCTGTGCGACCTGGGCGCCGAACTCCACATGCCGGCGCACCGCCTCGCGGAATTTCTCATCGGCCGGCATACCCGCCGCGTCGAGGGATTCCAGATACACCTCGACGAAGCGCTGTCGCTGCGCATCGGTGATCTTCAGGCCGCGGTGCGCGTCGATGATGTACGCGAAGCCCAGCTCCCGGGTGAAACGGCCTGGGCCACCGAAGGATTCGGCGGTGAACCAGGTCAGATGGTCGACGTGATCGGGCCGGCGCACCGGAAACACCTCGCGCAGCACGGGATCCGCCAGTGCGCGGTCGTAGAAGATCTCCTCCAGGCGGTGCAGGGCCTCTTCGCCGCCGGCGAACGTGTACAGGCTCTCCATGGCTCGCTCGTTCCTGGTGTGCGAGTTGGTCGTTCCGATACTCAGGCTAATCCCGGACAGCCGAAAGCGTGCGATTTAACGACCGCACGGTGCAATCGAACAACCCCGTCCGGCTTCGGGGTCGGCGCTAGGACAGTCGGCGCGCGCCCGCGGCCGGGGTCACCTCGAAGTCGCGCGGGGCGTCGAAACCCCTGCGCGCGAAGGCATCCCGCACCGTGGTGACAATTCCGGCGGCCCGCCCTGCGTCCGCAAGCGCGATGACGCTGCCGCCGAATCCGCCGCCGACCATCCGCGCGCCGTACGCGCCCGCCACCAGCGCGGCGGCGACGGCGGTGTCCAAACGCGGGGCGGAAACCTCGAAATCGTCCCGGAGCGAGGCGTGCCCGGCGGTCAGGATCGGTCCGATCGCGCGCGGATCGGCGCCATCACGCAATTTGTCGGCAACCTGGCGCACCCGCGCGTTCTCGGACACCACATGCCGGGCGCGCCCGCGCAGCACCGGATCGGTGAGCCGATTCGCCTCGGCCAGGGTCGCGTCGCGCAGGTACGGCACGCCGAGTTCCACGGCGGCGGTGGCACATTCGGCGCGCCGCTGTGCGTACTCGCCGTCCGCCAGCTGGTGCGGACTGCCGGTGTCGAACACCAGCAGGCTCAGGCCGAAGCGGCGCAGATCGAAGGGGATCTGCTCGTACTCGCGTGTGCGCACATCCAGGAACAGCACATGCCCCGCGGTACACAGCATGGACGCCGACTGATCCAGGATGCCGGTGGGCACCCCCACGTAGACGTTCTCCGCGGTGCGCGCGATATCGATGATCTCGGCGGTGGAGATACTGGGCGCGAACAGATCTCGCAGTGCGATGGCCACCGCGCAGGACAGTGCCGCCGAGGAGGACAGGCCCGCGCCGATGGGCACGTCGCCGTCCAATTCGAGATCGACCCCGCGCACCTCGTGCCCGCGCCGCTCGAATTCGCGGATCACCCCGAGCGGATAGTGCGACCACTTCGGCAGTTCGGACCAGCCCGCGGCGGCGAGCGCGCCCATGGCGATCTCGACCTCTTCGCCGGGCGCCTGCGCCGACCGCAGCCGCACCAGCCGGTCCGTCCGGATCGCGGCGGTGCAGGTCATGCCCAGCGGCAGGGCCAGCGGCAGTACGTATCCCTCGTTGTAATCGGTGTGCTCACCGATGAGGTTGACCCGGCCGGGGGCGAGCCAGCGCCCCGCCGTCGATGTCGCGGACGATGCAGCCACCTCAGCTCCTGTTCCCAGAGTCACACAGGCTGTCGGGTTCCATTGCGCAGCGAGCATAGCGAGTCACGCGGATCGCGATGCTGCGGGTTCGGCGGACTCCACTACGCGGAGCGACATTTCGTGCCATGATCGACTCGGTTGCCCAAATTTCGATGGCAGCGCCTCTTCCCCCGTGGATACTGCGGCCCTCGCTCGGCACCTATGCTCGTACGGCAATGCTCGGTTCGTGATTCGTGGTGGCACAGCCGATTACAACTGGGGACGGAGCGGACAAAAGGGGGGCTGGTGCAAGCAGACGAACAACCGGCCGGTTCCGGTCGACGGTTTCGAGTCTGTTGGCGTTCACTGCTGTTCGGTTGTGGGGTATTGATTCTGGCACTGCCCCTGGTGGTGAACAATCGCCTCCTCGCCCTGTGCACGCTGTTCGCCTCGGTCACCATCGCACTGGTCATGATCGGCGCGGGTGTGCACCGCTATCGGCCGCGATTTCCGCTGCCCTGGTATCTGCTGTCGGCCTCGGCCGTGCAATTCACCATAGGCACCACCCTGCGCGAAGTCACCGACTGGCACCGGCATCCATTCGACGATCTGTTCACCCTCAGCGGCTACTGCTGTATCGGCGCGGCCGCCGTACTCTGGCTGCGGCCGCGACAGAACAGTACCGATCACGATCTACTGCTGGATTCCGGCCTGATCGGACTCGGTGCGGCACTGCTGTCCTGGACCTTTCTCATCTCGCCGATTCTGCATCGCTCGAACGGCTTCAATTTCACCACCGCCACCGCCATCACCTATCCGGTGGTCGACGCCTTCCTGCTCACCGTGGTCGCACATTCGGTGGTGACCTCCGCGCGCTCGGAAACCTCACTGCGCCTGGTGTATCTGGCCATGCTGGTAATTTTGGCGGGCGATCTCGGCTACAACCTGGAGACGGCCGGTTCGGCCGAACTGGGCCGCCAGATCCTGCTGCTGCCATTGCAACTGGCGTACACGCTGATCGGCGCGGCGGCGCTGCATCCGACCATGGTCATGCTGGGCGGGCCGCGCGATATCCATTCCCATCGCTCCCGCCAGCGCGCCAGCATCATCGCCATCGTGATGATCGTGGCCTCGCTGGTGCCGGTGGTGGGCTCCAGCCTGAATCTGCTGGACCGCGTCGTGGTCTCCTCACTATTCGCCCTACTACTCGCCGGCGTGCTGCTACGCAGCGAACGCGCCATCGAACGCAGCGCCCGCAGCGAACGGCGCGCGCAGTACCAGGCGGACCACGATATGCTCACCGGCCTCCTGAACCGCGCCGCTCTGCTGCGGGCGCTGCATCGTAATCGGGACCGCTGGGGTGATCAGCCGCTCGCACTGCTGTTCATCGATCTGGACGGGTTCAAACGGGTCAATGACAATTGGGGGCATGCGGTCGGCGATGAGCTGATCGCCAATGCGGCGGCCCGTATTCGCCGCATCATCCGGCGCGATGACGCCGCCGCCCGTTATGGCGGTGACGAATTCGTGGTGCTGGCCCCGCTGGGTCGTCAGCAGGCGCTATTGCTGGCCGAGCGGCTATTGGCCACGCTCGGTGAACCGTTCGAACTCAGTGCCGCCGAGGTGCGCATCGCGGCCAGTATCGGAATTGCCTGCAGCGGCCCGCGCGGGGCCGATACCACGGTGTATGAGCTTCTCCGCGAGGCGGATTCGGCTATGTACCATGCGAAGGAATATTCGCTGGGGTACGTTTTCCATGCTGATCTCAGGCATGGTCACCCGGAGTCCGGACCGCGTACGTGGCACCGGGAGTCCGCGGTCTGACATCGTAATTGTTGTCAACGCACGGATATTCGGGTACTTCAATGAAGATTACGACCAGTCGCTATCGACTACTCACCGCGACCGGGGCCGCCTCGGTCGCACTCGCGCTCGGCGCGACGGGAGCCGCCAACGCGGCTCCGCTGGAGCTGGAGAATGCGCCAGTGGTGACCGCGCCGGCGGGTGCGGAAATCGCCATCGGCACCGGATCACTCAATACCGGATCGATCGGAAGTGGTTCGGCCACAGGTGGTTCCAGTAACCCCTACGCGCCGTACACCGGCTCGGGCAAGGGCACCGGATCCTCCGGCTGGGGCGACAGGATCGGTCGAATGGGACCGAATATCGCCGCCGGTATCGATAACTTCCTGCGCGGGCTCGGGTTCCGGCCGGGCAACGTTCCCGCTGCTCCGGACGCGGAACCCCCTGCGGCGGAAGGCTAGCCGGCGAGCTCGTCGAGCAGCCGCCGGGCGTTCTCCAATTCGGCCTGCAGCTGCTCGACCTTGGCACGCTGTGTCAGTCGCACCGCCTCGAGCACGCCGTCGACCACCTCGGCGACCTCCGGGTGCAATAGCTTGGCGGCCTGCGAGACCGCCGAACCCGGTACGGACAGGCCCTTGATGGTGCGCTTCTTGCCATTGACCACGTCCAAGGTCCACTCGCCGTCGGCGGTGCCGCTGAGCGTCACCACGACTTCGGGATCCTTGGGCTTCTTCGCTGCGGCCGCGTTGCGCGCGGGGCGCGATGCGGCGGCGGCCGGTTTGGGCTTGGCCGCCTCGGTGCTGGTTTCGGTTGCGGGAACAGCTGTCTCGGGCTTGGGCGCGGCGGGCGCGCTCGGCGGAGTAGCGGCAATGGTCGCGGTGGGTGCTGCGGGCGACGGCATCGTCACGGTGGGGTCCTTCCTGGTTGCCGTTTTCTGTTTCGCACCGGCGGCGGGCTGCTGCCGGGCCGGTTTGGTCAGGGTCACCTCGGTGGGGCCGAACGAAAGCACATCTTTGGAACCGGTCGGCTTCACCTGCAGGAAATCACCCTCGGACGGATCACCGAGTGAGATCACCTTGCCGGAACGGCCTTCCGGTACTCCGACCGCTGCCGCCGTGAACCACACCATCGGCGGACGGCCTGCATCGATCTGCTCGGCGATCTGCCGAATCTCTATCTCCGACAAGGGCTGTGGCTTGGTGCTACGGGACGACATGGGACTCTCCGGGCGGACGGTTGGACATCAGCGTGCACAGAGCATGCCCCATGGCACCGACAAATCCACATCCGGAGAATTCGCACCGCCACCGACGCACTGGCCAGTGAATGTTTAGCTAATCCGACTCGTGCGGCCCACCGAGCATGGCCGGCGGTCCGATCGTAGGCGCAGAGCACCCCGTGCGCGCAAGTTTCCGAGCTGTCAGCCCCTCGAACACGGAGCTGTCGGCCCCCTCTAACTCAGAGCTGTTCCACCCCGCGCAGCACACAGCGCACGCTCTGCGGGCGGGTGACCGGATCGAGTTTGGTCTCGGTGGTGAAGTCCTGGGTGGCTCCGGCCGCCACGGTCACCTCGGTGCTGGTGCGTTCCAGCACTGTGGATTCCGCGGTCAGGAAACTGATCACCACGAGGTACCGGTGTTCCACCTGATCCCGGTTGCTCACCACCGCGGTGGCCTCCCAGCCCGCCGAGGTGCCGCCGCAGCCGGTGACGAACGCGCTGCGCTGCATTTCCGCGGTGCTGTGCTGCGCTTCGGCCTTATCGGCGCCCTCGACTCCCGGCGTCGGCGTACCCGCTCGCGCACACCCCGCCAGCACAGCCGCGCATCCACCCAGAACACCGACGAGCCTCAGGTAGGGGGCGATCATGAATCTCCCTTTCCACCGCGCACTTCTGTGCAACAAATCAGCCGTGCGGTAAACCAGCGCCCCCGTAACACTGTTGCCGCTAATTAGCCGCGCGCAGAGATTACCCCAGTTGACGCGCGTGTCGTCACATGACGCGGCAGGCGTGTCGCACCGGGGGCGGAAGTTCAGTTCGCACCCAATACCTCCAGCACGCGACGGGCCTGGTAGTCCGCCCCCAACTGGTTCGGATGGAAGGGTACGGCCAGGCCGACCGGCGTGCCGGAGAACGGGATCAGACCTTCCACCCACCGGGTGCCGACCGGCTTGCAGGCATCGTGACCGGAACTGCCGGTGTAGGTGTCCACGAACTCGACACCGCTGGTCGCGGCCACCCGGGCGAGCATGTCGTGCAGTTCGATGAGCTTGCCGCCCAGCCAGATCGCGTCCGGATCGGAAATCGGGATCATCGGGAAACAGCCGCCGGTGACGCCGATGCCCTCGAAGTAGTCCAGCAGCAGAATGCGCGCGTGCGGGGCGCGCTCGCGGATCCCCGCGAGTACGGCGGCCACCCGCGGCTCGGCCCGCGCGATATTCGCCGACATCCGGTCCACCCCGTTCACGACCATCTCGTCGAGACAGGGCGTGGCGCGCGGATCGGCGGTGACGCAATCGGAGACGGTGGCCGCCAGATCCGCGTCATTGCCGCCGATTTCGAGGGTCACCAGATCGGTGGTCTCGCTCAGCCGATCGAATTGCGGTGGGTTGCTGCCGAATACGGAGGTCTGCGGGGAGGTCATATTCACCGTCATCGCACCGCCGCAGGTGGCATCGCGGAACACCGGAACCGCGAGCGCGGCGGCCACCTGCTTGGCGTAGTTCCCGATGCTCTGCACACAATGCAGCGGGGTGAACGCCGTGGTCACCTGACTCAGGGTGGCATCGGCCGCCCATGAATCCCCCAGCGCCACATACTCGTTCAACGGTGCGGTGTTCACCCCGGGTTCGGCGTGCGCCGCGCCCACCGGCAGCACCGCCGCGACCGCGGCGGCCGCCACCAGGACATGCGAGATCCTCAAGTCATTCTCCCCTTGACCGACACCCCGACAGTGAACTGGACCGTTGTTCAGATTGCTCTGCCAGAACATAACAGCGGTCCGCGTCACGCGTGCGGTGAAAGTGGAGAATTCCCGGGGGCTTCAGCCGCGGTCAACCCTCAGACGCGCTCCCCCGAGGTCAACAGCGGCTCGGCGTGCTCGCGTTCGTATCCGAGCAGCACATCGTGGGCGACCTCGCCGTCCACCACCGTGACCCGGCTGAAGACCGGCGGATAACCCCGGGCCATCACCGTGTACCGGCCGTCGGCCAGATCCGGGACCACATAGTGGCCGGTGTCGTCGGTGCGGGTGACGGCGATCAGATCACCCGCTTCGTCCAGGACGGTGATCTGGGCGTCCGGAACCTTGTGTCCCGCATCGGTGCTCGCCGATCCGGCCAGTACGGCGCGGGGCAGCAGTTCGACGTCGTGGCGGAGCATGCCCGAGTCCGGGACGGTCAGGGTGACGGCGGTGGGGCGCATATGACCGGCCACCGCGACCAGGGTGTAGTTGCCCGCCAGCACGCCGCGGCAGACGTACGCCCCGTCGGCCGTGCTGACGGCGGACGCGACGACATCGCCGTAGGTGTCGGTGAGGGTGACCGAGACATCGGCCAGCGGAGCACCGCGGCCCGCCGCGCGCACCAGACCCGAAACCTCGCCCGAACCGATCAGCGCGATATCGAGTTGATGCGGGCGGCGGGCGACCGTAATGGTCACCGCCGTCGGCTGATAGCCGTAGGCGGAGACGATCAGGACATAACCGCCCGCTCGCGGTGCGCCGATGGCGTAGGCCCCGTCGGCTTGGCCCAGCGCCCGCGAAACCTGGTGTCCGCGTTGATCGATGAGGGTGAGCACCGCATCGGGGATCGAGGTGCCGTCCTCGCGGTGCACACAGCCGGAGATGGCGATCCCGGCCGGCTCGACGATCCGCAGTTCCTGCTCGGGCTCCGCGTCGGGGACGACCTCGGCCTCGGGTTCGGGCTCGGCCACGACGCCCGCCTCGGCCGCCGCCGGGGACGGCATGTCCTGCAGCGGAATCTCTTTCATGAACATGAGCACGAACGCGGCCAGCACCGCCACCGCGCCCGCCACGTAGAACACCCCGGCCATGGCATCGGTGAAACCGATCAGGATCGGGGATCGAAGCTGTTCGGGCAGTGCGGCGATCCCGGTGGTATTGCTCTGGATCCGGCCCAGCTCCCCCGCGTCGAAGCCGGGCGGCAGCTCACCGCCGAACGCGCGCAGAATGCGCTTGGGCAGCAGATTGAACAGGATGGTCAGGAAGATCGCCACGCCCAGCGTGCCGCCCATCTGGCGGAAGAAGGTGGCGGCCGCGGTGGAGACGCCCATATCCGAACGGGGACCGGCGTTCTGGGTCGCGATGACCAGGGTCTGCATACAGCCGCCCAGGCCGAAACCGATGATGCCGCAGTACAGCAGCGGCTGCCACAGCGCGCTGTCGTAGTGCACCCGCGCGAACAGCACCGAGCCGATGGCGATCACCAGTGAGCCCAGAATCGGGAGCACCTTGTAGCGGCCGGTGAATTTGGTGACCAGCCCGGCCAATTGCGCGCCGATCATGATGCCGACCACCAGCGGCAGCATGAGCAACCCGGCATTGGTCGGCGAATAGCCGCGCACCACTTGGAAATACAGCGGCACCAGCACGATGGCGCCGAACATGGCAACGCCCACAATCAATCCGCCGATGATGGCGAGGCTGAAGGTGCCATTGCGGAAGAGCCGCAATGGAATCAGCGCGGCATCCTTCATCAGGAATTCCACGATCAGGAAGAGCACGAATCCGCCCGCGGCGATGCCGTAGCAGAGCAGCGCGCGATGGCTCTGCCAGCCCCAGTCCCGGCCCTGCTGGGCGATGATGAGCAGCGGCACCGTGGCGGCGGTCAGAGTGATCGCGCCGAACCAGTCGGTGCGGATGCGCTGGCGCTCGAACGGCACATTGAGCACCCGGGCCACCACCAGCATGGCGAGGACGCCGATGGGGACGTTGACCAGGAATACCCAGCGCCAGCCCTCCAGGCCGAGCAGGTGATCGGCATTGGAGAAGAAGCCGCCCAGCACCGGGCCCAGCACGGTGGCGATACCGAAGACCATCATGAAATAGCCCTGGTAGCGGACCCTTTCCCGGGGTGGCACGATATCGCCGATAATCGTGAAGGCCAGCGACATGAGCCCGCCCGCGCCGATGCCCTGTACCGCGCGGAAGCCCGCGAGCTGATACATGGTGGTGGCGAAGGTGCAGGCCACCGAACCGAGCACGAAGACCCCGATGGCTATGAGGTAGCAGGGTTTTCGGCCGTGGATATCGGCGAGTTTGCCGTACAGCGGGGTGCTGATGGTGGCGGTGATCAGATAGGCCGTGGTGGCCCACGCCTGCTGATCGAAGCCGTGCAGGCTGTTGGCGATGCGCACGATCGCCACGCTGACGATGTTCTGATCCAGTGCCGCCAGAAATACACCCAGCAACAAACCGGACAATATGGTCATAATCTGACGGTGCGACAGTGACTCTCTCGCACCGCTTTCCGAAGCCGGCGGGATAACCCGCGGCTTGGTTGGGGCATTAGTCATGTTTGGGGCCCTTGTCGGATTTCGGGTGTCCGTGCAGTGCGGTGCTACTCGAAAAGACCTCGCCATGAAGCAATTCGGGCAGCGTACCCTTGCCGATCCGGCCCCTGACCGGCCACCCCCGCTATGAGGTGGTTACCCCTCCACTTGTGCGTACAGCGGAATTCCGGTGTGGAAGAAGCGAATGAGCTGACCGATCCGCACCGAATGATCCACGCAGTGCCCGAAGTGATGCGCGATCATGGCGATATCGATGGCCATGGCCGACCCGTGCGACCAGCCCGAATCCGCGGCGGCCTCGGCGGCGCGCAGGCGCAGCCGGTCCAGTGCGTCGTCACGCGGCACCAGCACCTGATCGCGCGGCGGATTCTGCGCGGCAATGACTCTCACCACCAGATCCACCAGAGTGGTTACCGCGTCGGCGATCTCGGCCAGCATCTCGGCGATCGGCTGCACCGCAACCGGTTCCGGATAGCGGCGCACCACCACATCGGCCACCCGGCTCAGCGCGCCGGCGATGCCGAGCAGATCGTCGGCGATCTGCATGGCCGTCACCACATGGCGCAGGTCGCGCGCCACCGGGGCCTCCAGGGCCAGCAGGATGACCGACCGGTCCTCGCACTTGGCGTGCTCGATCTGCACCTGTTCCTCGAGCGCGAACACCTCGTAGGCGGCGGTGAGATCACAGCCCTGCAACGCCACCGTCGCGCGCTCGGCCGCCTCATGGGTCAGCCGCGCCATATGCGCCAGCTCATCGGTCAGCGCCATGAGCTCGATCGAGAATTTCGTCCGCACTCGCATATCTTGTCCGCCCACCCGCACAACTGCACAATATCGCGGGAAAAGCATTCCGCCCGAATGCGTCTCGGCCATGTCACCGGAAAATAACCAACCGACCAGTCGTATTCATTGCCCGGGCACCGGTGCGTCGTATCCGGAAAAGCACCCGGGGTACCCGAGACTGGGGCGGTGGCCGAGACCTCCGTGTCCATCGAAACCCCATCCCCGGCAAGCCGCATGCCGACCTGGCTGCCCCGCGCCATGGTGCTCGCCTTCGCCCTGCTCGGGTTGTTCGAGCTGGTCAATTGGGCCGCACACGAATTGATCGGGATCGCCGTCATGATGACGGTGGCCTTCTTCATCTCCCTGGCCATGGAGCCCGCGGTGGACGCCATGGCCGGGCGCGGGGTCAATCGCGGCATCGCGACGGCGGTGGTATTCCTCGTTGTTTTCGCCTGCACCATCGGCTTCCTGGTGACGCTCGGCATTCTCATGGTGGAGACCGTCGGCAATGTTCTGGACGAATTGCCGCGTCTGCTGGACGAATTGGTGTCCTGGGTCAATCACACCTTTCACCAGGATTTCACCGTGCATCAACTTCGGGACCGGCTTTTCAAGGACTCCGACGTCATCAGCTCGTATGCCGAGCGCGCCGCGAACAATGTGTGGGGACTGTCCAATACCGTGCTCGGCGGCTTCGCGCGGGTGGTCACCATCGCGCTCTTCAGCGTGTACATGACCGCGGACGGACCCAAGCTGCGCCGCTCGCTGTGCTCACTGCTGCCACCCGCGAAACAGGGTGCGGTACTGCATGCTTGGGATCTGGCCATCGATAAGACCGGCGGCTATCTCTACTCCCGGGCGCTGCTGGCGGTCATCTCCGCCGTCACGCACGGGGCGTTCCTGTGGTTGATCGGATTGCCGAACGCCTTCGCCCTGGGCATCTGGTTCGGCGTAGTCGCCTCGTTCGTGCCGACCATCGGCACCTATATCGCGGGCATTCTGCCCGTGCTGGTGGCGCTGACCATCCGGCCCATCGACGCGGTCTGGGTGGTGCTGTTCGTCGTTGTCTACCAATGGATTCAGGACTATGTGCTACAACCGCGCATCACCGCGCGCACGGTCGATGTGAACCCGGCCGTGGCGCTGCTGTCGGTCATCGTGGGCGGCGCGCTGCTGGGCGCGGTCGGGGCACTGCTGGCGATTCCCGCGACCGCGACCCTGCAGGCGTTCCTGAGCGAATACGTGACCCGGTACGACGTCACCGAGGATCCGCGCATCGATCGCGTCAGGCGGGGGCAGGCTCCCGCGCCCGATCCCGCGAACGCGCCGTCCCCAGAATCGAACCCAGAATGACCAGTGGGAAGCCGATCGCCATACCGGCGGTCAGCGGTTCGCCCAGCAGGCTCACTCCGATCAGCAGGGCCACCGCCGGATTGATGTAGGTGATGACGGTGGCGCGCGCCGGGCCGACCTCACCGATCAGCGCGAAGAACACCACGAACGCCAGCGCGGTGCACAGCAGGCCCAGCCCGACCACCGACCAGGTGGCGTCGGCCGGGAAGTGAGACGGCCTGCGCCACACCGCGAATGGCAGATAGATGATCGCGGCGAACACCAGCGAGGCGGTGACCACGCCGATAGGCGGTAGCTCCTTGAGCTTGCGATCGATGATGATGGGCCCGAAGGCGTAGCCGACCGCGCTCACCGCGATCGCCGCCAGCGCACCGATATTCGACACATCGATATCGAGACCGACCAGCGCCGCCACACCGCCGACACCGATCACCAGACCGGTGACGCGCCGCGCGTCCAAGCGCTCATGCCCCAGCCCGGTTACCACCACGACCGCGATCAGCGGTACCGCGGCGAGCAGCAGACCGACCGTGGAACTGGTCAGCGTGGTCTCGGCGGTGCCGATCAGCAGCCAGGGTCCGGTGATCTCCACGACGGTGTAGACCAGCACCCACTTCCACTGCCGCAGCACCGGTAGCAGCACCTTGGCGTACAGCGCCACCGGCAGCAGTACCAGCGCGCCGATGGCGGTGCGCCCGAAGGCCACCACCACCGGATCGAAATCACCGACGGCCACCCGGATCATGGCGTACGGGACGCCCCAGATCACGCCCATGGCGAGGAACAGCACCCAACCGCGCTTACTCACCACTCACCTCCGCCGGACCGGTACCGCATGGCGAACACCTCTCAGTCGAACCACTCCGGGTCGCCGCTCGCGATCAATTCGGCGAGCACGGCCCGCTCCCGGAAAGCCTCCCGGAGCAATAGGCCCAACCGCCGCAGGGCCTCCGCGTCTTCCCCGTACGCGACGAAAGTTCCGGCCTCGGGATCCAGGCCGAATTTTCCGTCGAGTTCGGGAGCGCGGGTGGCCACCGCGGATCGGGCGACACCGGCCCAGGCGTAACCGCCGCACTCGTAGCCGGACTCGGCGAAAACCTCTTCGAGCTCGACCATATGACTGTCCGACAGCATGAGGCAGTAGTTGCCGGGGTTGTGGTCGTATTCGAAGAACACCAGCGGGGCGAAGGTTTCGCGATCGGTCATAGCGGCGAACCTAGCGGGCGACACCGACAAGCGAGATGCGACGGTACGCGCCGCGCACGCACTAAAGTTCGCACATGTCGACTTCCGAGCGGGTGGACGGTGCAGATGCGGCCGAAGCGGGCCGCGCCGCGCGTAAACAGGCGACGCGCACCCAGCTCGGCGAATGGCGACCCGGACCCGATCGCGCCGATCCGATCGGCATTCTGGAACAGCAGGCCACCACCCGGGTGCCGGAGCTGGTGCGAATCCGATACGCGCGCATGGCCGCCGGGCAGTTCCCGTTCTACCGGGGCGCGCCCGCGATCATGGCGGCCGATCTGGCCGCCGGACCCGATACCGGGCTCACGGTGCAGCTCTGCGGTGACGCGCACCTGTCGAATTTCGGGCTGTTCGCCTCACCCGAGCGCGCACTCGTGTTCGACCTCAACGATTTCGACGAAACCCTGCCCGGACCGTTCGAATGGGATGTGAAGCGGCTGGTCGCCAGCGTCGCGGTGGCCGCGCGCGCCAACGGCTGCTCCGATGCCGAGGCCAGGACCGCGGCCATGGCCGCGGCGACCGCGTACCGCGAGGCCATGGCGCAGCTGGCCACCCTCGGCGAGACCGAGGTCTGGTACGAGATGGTCAATGCCGAGGACGCCGCCGCGGTGCTGCGGCCGCAGGATCGCAAGACCGTCGAGAAGGTGATCAACAAGGCCAAGACCCGCACCAGTCTGCAGGCCCTGGACAAACTCACCGAACCCGGGCCGGATGGTCAGCCGCGCATCAAATCCGATCCGCCGCTGGTGCTGCCGATCTCGGAAATCGAAGAGGCGGACCTGGATTCGGTGCTCGCGGACTATCGCGCCAGCCTGCCCGAGGAGCGCCGGGTGCTGCTGGATCGCTATCAGCTGCGCGATCTGGCCATGAAGGTGGTCGGCGTCGGCAGCGTCGGCACCCGCTGCTTCATCGCGCTGCTCACCGGCCAAGCCACCGGCGATCCGCTGTTTCTGCAAGTGAAGCAGGCCGAGACCTCGGTGCTGGCGAATCATCTGCGCGCCAGCGTATTCCGGCATCAGGGCCATCGCGTGGTGCACGGCCAGCGGCTCACCCAGGCCGCCGGTGACATCTTCCTGGGCTGGGCCACCGGCCCGAACGGACTCTTCTACTACTGGCGGCAACTCCGGGATATGAAGGGCTCCATCACCATCGACGATATGAGCGCCGAACAGCTGGCCAAATACGCGAACCTGTGCGGGCGCACCCTGGCGCGCGGCCACGCCCGCTCCGGCGACCGCGTCGCGATCGCCGCCTACCTCGGCAACGGTGACGTATTCGACCGCGCCATGGCCGATTTCGCCCTCGCCTACGCCGACCAGACGGCCACCGACTACGCCGCCCTGCTCACCGCCATCGATCTGGGCCGCATCGACGCCGCCACCGCCTGACGCCCGGCGGTACTCAGGCGGCGGGAATCGCCCGGGGCATCAGGTGTTTGGCGAAGAGCCGGTGGATTTCCAGCATGACGTACTGCGGGCGCGCGCCGTCGTGGTCGGCGACGGTGAGCAGGTGGGCTTCCAGGAGTTCCGCCAGCGCGGCGGCCGGATCGGCGAGGCCGGGCAGGGTGACGGTGCTGAAACGCTCGCGCGGGGACAGGGTGGCCCCCAAATGGTGCAGCGCCCGGATGGCGGATGGGCCGAGGCGGCGTACGGTCGAGGTGATGCCGTCGCGGATATCGGCTGTGCCATAGGCGAATTCGCGCAGGCGGCGCTGTTCCTCGGACATCCTCCCGAGCTGCTGGGTAATGGTCCAGTCCGGGCGGGCGGCCAGCCGGGAGCCGACCGCGTGCAGGGCCAGGGGGATGCCGGAGCAGCAGCGGATGAGCGCGGTGGTGGCCCATTCCTCGGCGGCGACCCGGTCCGGGCCGACGATGGCGGACAGCATCTCCAGGCTTTCGGCCATCGGCAGCTCACGCAGTACAACGGTGCGAAAAGACTTGGCGGGCAGCATGAAACGGCTCGTGATCAACGTCGCGCTGCCGGGGCCCCCGGCGAGCAGCGGGGCCAGTTGCGCCGCCGAGGCAGCGTCGTCGAGCACCACCAGCACCCGCCGCTCGGCGAGTTCGGCTCGATAGCGGGCCGCGCGAGCGGGCAGATCGGCCGGTAGCGCCGCCGCCGGTACCCCGAGCGCGTCCAGCAGCAGCGCCACGATCTGCGCGGGATCCGCGGGCGTGGACGTCGAACCGCCGAGTTCGGCTCGCAGCACGCCGTCGGGGAACTGCTCGGCGACCAACTCGGCGACACGCACGGCCAAGGCGGACTTGCCGATTCCGGGACTTCCGGTGATCAGGACCGGTCTCGCTCCCGGGCCGGAACGCTCGGCCAGCGCACAACGGACCTGTTCGATCTCGGCGCTCCGGCCACGGAAACCGTTCGGGGCCAAGATATCCGGGCCGTGCGCCGCTCCCGATGCGGACGCCTCGGCGAGCGCGGGCTCCGATCCGGACGCCGATCTCACCTCGGCCGCTGATTTCACCTCGGGGACCCCGGCCATCTCGGCCGGGGACTCGGCGAACCCAGCCCGGGGTGCGGACTCCGATCTCGGCGCCGCCGACTCCCCCCGCGAAATCGCTTCGCCCGGAGCGGTTTCGGTGGCGCGCAGCAATTGTGCGTGCAATTCTCGCAGGCGTGGGCCGGGGTCGACGCCGAGTTCGGTGGCCAGCGTGCGGCGCAACCTGTCGTAGTGCGACAGCGCTTCCGCGCCGCGGTTGTCCAGGTGATAGGCCCGCAGCAGCCGCTCGTGCAGATCCTCCGCCAGCGGATGCTCCAGCAGCGCCTTGCGCAGATCGGCGGCCACCGGTTTCGGATTGCCCAGGCGCAGTTCGGCATCGGCCCATTCGGCGATCACTTCGTGGCGCAATTGCCGCAGGCTGTCTCGAAAGCGCCGCACCCAGTCGCTGTCCAATCCGGCCAGCGGTTCACCGCGCCACAGCGCGAGCGCCCGGCTCAAAGTTTGCGCGCGGGCGGGATCGTCGGGGGCCAGCGCCCGGGCGCGGGCGACCAGATCGCGGAAGACGGACAGGTCGATGCTGTTCGGCGGCGCCTCCAGCCGATAGCTGCCGTGCACCCGGCGAATCTCCGGGGTCGCGCCCGCCCGGCCGCCCGCGGACCGCAGAATGCGCCGCAACCTGGTCATATACGTGTACACCGAATTCCGGATGGTCTCCGGTGGAGCGTCCCACACCCGTGCGACGAGGGTGTCGGTCGAGATGGTCTGATCCGGCTCGGCCAGCAGCGCGGCGACGATCCCCCGCTGTTTGGACGGCCCCAGATCGATGATGCGGCCATCCACCAGCAACTCCACGGAGCCCAGCAACCTGAATTCGATCATATCCTCCGCCGTGCCCCGAAACCCGTGGTGAGGTGCAAAAACTAACAGCCTCACGGGTGTTCGGCAAAGCCCCCACATCACACGGCAGTGCCGGGCGCGACGGTGCGGACTAGGTGTGCGCGGCCCCGTCGATGCGAATCTCGGTGCCGCTGATGAACTTGCCGTCATCGGAGACCAGCATGGCGATGACGCCCGCGACATTCTCCGGTCCCGCCATCTCGGCCGGATTGTCCTGCGGCAGAACGGCGATCAGGCGGCTGAACAACGACCAGTCCGAATCCTGCGGCAGGTAGCCCGGAGTCGCGTCGGTGATACCGGATTTGATGCCGCCGGGGGCGACGCTGACCGCGCGCAGGCCCTGCTTGCCATATTCCAGCGCGAGCACATGGGTAAGGGTCTGGATACCGCCCTTGCTCGCGGAGTACGCGGCCATATAGGGGTGCGCGAAGTTGGCGGAGGTGGAGCTGAAGTTCACGACGGTGCTGCGCGGGTTGGCCAGCAGTGCGGGCAGCGCCTCCCGGATGACCAGGAAGGTGCCGGTGAGGTTGACCGTGATGATCTGGTTCCACAGGTCCAGCGAGGTCTCGTGGGTGTGCGCCGCGCGCAGGATGCCCGCCGCGTTCACCAGCGCGTCCAGCCCGCCGAGCGTGTCGACCGCGCTCTTGACGCCCGCGACGACATCGGCTTCCTGGCCGATGTTCATCTCCAGCGTGGTCAGGCGATCGGCCGAACCCGCCTCGGCGGCGTGCTTGCGCGTGAGTTCGAGGCCCTCGGCGTTCACATCCGCGCCGACGACGACCGCGCCCTCGGACAGCAGGCGAAGGACGGTGGCCTGCCCGATACCGGATCCGGCGCCGGTCACCAGGATGCGGCGCTGTTCGAGACGATTCATGAGAGCTCTTCCTGATCGATGCGAGTGTTTCTGACACAATATGCCGCAAATGGCACATTGCGCCATTAAATGTTTCCGGCTCGGTAGAGTCCCCCTGTGACCAGCGACCGAGACCGTACCGCGCCCGCACCCGGCCGTCCCGCCCTGAGCGCGACCCGCCGCGCCGCCACGCGCCGCGAAGTCGCCATGGTCGCCGCCCACCTCTTCGCCGAAAACGGTTACACCGCAACGACGGTCGACGATATCGCCGCCGCCGCGGGTATGGGCCTGCGCACCTTCTACCGCTACTTCGCCGGTAAAGAGGATGTGGTGGCCCCGCTGCTCGCCATCGGCACCCAGGCCTGGTCCGACGAACTCGCCTCCTGCCCACCGGAACTCCCGCTGCGCGAGGCCCTGGGCCACTCCTACCGCACCGCCACCGCCGCCGCCCTCGCCGATGAGGGCATCGCCGAATCCCTGCTCCGGCCGCTGCTGCGCGCGGCCACCGAACTGCCCGCGCTGCGCGCCACCTGGCTACGCGTACAACACGATTGCGAACTCCGCCTCATCCCCATCATCGCCGCCCGCACCGGCCGCTCCCCCGACGATCTCGACGTGGCCCTGGCCGCCGCCATGGCCAACACCGCGGTCCGCCTGGCCAATGAACTCTGGGCCACCGGCAACCATCCCGGCTCCCCCGCCGACGCCGTCGACGCCTGCCTGGCCCGCCTGGCCGCGCACAGCCTGCTGTAGCGGCGGAATTCCACGGCATTTCTCAGGGAATTGACAATTTCGTAATGGGTTACTAGTTTTGGGCACGCACCTCGATAGGCGAGGCTCCTGCACGAACACAGGCCACTGATCTGACGACGTCGAGAGACGCCCAAGGTTAGGACAGATTTCTCCGGATTAAGGGGTTATCCGAAGTGGCTTTCCGATCCGCCCGGATCGGAACACGTCGTGCAGTGCCGAAGCTTTGACGAGAGGGGTGTCTGCCCGGATCGTTTCCGGGCGTTCCTCCCAGGTGCGCTGACGTATCGCGTTCTACCCGTTGGGAGGTGAGGCATCCGATGACCAGTGACGACGTTCCGGGATCTCCGGACCAGCCCCCTCCTGCGCGGGGCCGGTAACCAGCGCACCCCATCGCGTCCGATGATTCGGCGCGCATAATTCACACGCGCATCGGCAGCGAATTCGGCTGCCGAATTATTCGCGCGCGCAATTCCGGGTGAATTCGTCTATTCGGCACCCGAATCCGAGCCGTCCGCATGATCGGTGCGCGACGGTGATCACTGCTGCCCCGGCAATTCCGCGGGCAATGATATGCAGAGGCATACCCTTCTCATGAGAACTCGTCTCATCACCCTGGCCGCCACCACGACCACCGCCGCCCTGGTGGGCATCTCGGCCACCTCTCTGGCCGATCCGGCGCAGGCCGCGCCTGTCCCTGCCGCGACCAGCGTGCACGGTCAGGCCCGCATCGACGGGCAGTCGGTGCTGCTGCACACCGATCTCGGATCACTCCGGGTCGTCGAACGGCGGCTGGAGATCGTCGATCCGAACAGCCTGGTGCTCGGCGCGATTGCGCTGACCGTCGTCAAGGACGGCACCGCGTATCCGGTGGACGCGCACGTCGACGGCGAAAATGCCACTCTCACACCACGATTCGATCAGGCTCGGCCGATCACCGCGGAAGAGACGCCCATCGCGGCCGGGGACACCCCCGAGGATCGGCTCAACACCGCCATGGGGAACGTGAACAACGAGCTCACCGTGGCCCTCGCGGTGGGCACCCTGCTCGGCGCGATCATCGGCGCACCCCTGGGCTGCGTGGCGCTCGGACTGCTCGGCGGCGGGGCCGCCGGGGTGGCCACGGGCGGCCTCGCCGCGATCCCGGCCGCCGCCGTCGGCTGTCTGACCGGTGCGGTCACCGGCGCGGGGATGGGCGTGGTGGTGTTCAACCTGCTCATCGGCGTGCCCGCGCTCATCGCGTCCGCGGTCCACTTCTACAACGTCATGACCGCACCGCCCGCCGTCGCGAACGGCTGAGTCGCGGCGACGCAGTTCGGATACAGGAATCAGCAATGAGTGTCGATCTCGCAATTCCCAAGACCCCCAACCTCTCTCCCGGCGCACCGCGCGTCCGCAATCGGCTCCGGCCGGTCGACTATCTGCTCATCGGCGCGGGCGTCCTGCTGATCGTGGTGGTGCTCAGGCTCTTTCGCGATATGTCCGTGCCCTGGGTGCCGGGCGATTCCGCCGAATCGGTCTCGACCGATCCGTCGAATCTGCCGTACTACGCGGCGCGCACCACGCTGCGCATGTTCCTCGGCCTGGGCGCCTCGCTCATCTTCACGCTGATCGTCGGTCAGTGGGCGGCGCGATCCCGGCGCGCGGAGAAGGTCATCATTCCGGCGCTGGACATCCTGCAATCGGTGCCGGTGCTCGCGCTGGTCTCGATCACGGTGACCGCGTTCATCGCCATGTTCCCCGGCTCGTACCTGGGCGCGGAGGCGGCGTGCGTCTTCGCCATCTTCACCGCGCAGGCCTGGAATATGAGCTTCGCCTACTATCAGGCGCTCCGGAATATGCCCCGTGAGCTGGACGAATCGGTGCGCATGATGCGACTCACGCGCTGGCAGCGACTGTGGCGGCTGGAGGTGCCGACCGCCATGGTGCCGTTGATCTGGAACGGCATGATGAGTTTCGGCGGCGGCTGGTTCATGCTCGCCTCATCCGAGGTGATCAGCGTGTCCGGACGCGATCAGGCGCTGCCCGGCATGGGTAGCTTCATCGCGGCCGCCACCTCCGAGGCGAATGTCGGCACGCTCATGCTGGGCGCGCTGGTCATGGTGCTGACCATCGTGCTGGTGAACGTGCTGTTCTGGCGGCCGCTGACCGCCTGGTCGGAGCGGTTCCGGGTGGAGCACACCGAAAGCGCCTCCGCGCCACGCAGTCTCGTACTGGATCTGCTGCGGCACAGCACACTGCCCCGGCGCATCGGGCGCGCGCTGCGACCGCTGTCGGAGGGAATCGACCGTGCCATGCGGGTTTTCGGGCGCAGCACCAAGCCCGCGTACTGGGACAACTCCGGAACCAATGCCGGCGATATCGTGTTCTTCGGCCTGCTGTTCGCGGGTATCGGCTGGGTGATCTGGCGGCTGGCAACGTATTTCGAGAGCACCGTGGGATTCGCGGAATTCGGCCCGACCTCGCTGATGGGCCTGGCCAGCCTGAGTCGGGTGGCGGTACTGCTGGTGTTCTCGACCATCGTCTGGGTGCCGATCGGGGTGTGGATCGGCATGAATCCGCGCATCTGCCGATTCGCACAGCCGGTCGTGCAGGTGATGGCCAGCTTCCCGGCGCAGTTCCTGTACATCTTCGTCATCGCCGCGCTCACCTACACCGGAATCTCACTGAACTTCGGCGGTGTGGTGCTGATGGCGCTGGGTGCGCAATGGTACGTGCTGTTCAACGTCATCGCCGCCGCCGGGCAGATTCCGACGGATCTGCGCGAGGCCATGGACGACCTCGGCGTGCACGGCCGCGAACGCTGGAAGTCGTTGATACTGCCCGCGATCGCACCCGGATACCTGGTCGGTGCGATCACCGCGTTCGGCGGCGCGTGGAACGCCACGCTGGTCGGCGAGGTCGTCGAATCGGGCGGCAAGCATCTGGAGGCGTACGGGCTCGGCGCGTACATCACCGAGGCCACCACCAATGATCTGTTCGCGAAAGTACTGCTGGGCACGGTGGTGATGAGCATTGTCACCGTCTTCATCAATCGCCTGGTGTGGCGACGCCTGCAGCGCATTGCCGAGAAGCGCTTCGCGCTGCTCTGACCCCCTGTCTCATAACAGCTTTCGAAGGAGAACAGCCCATGTCCACCCCCATCGTCACCGTGGATCGCGTCACCAAGAACTTCACCAATCCCTCGGGCGAGCAGCTGCCGGTGCTCTCCGATGTCAGCCTGGAATTGCGCGAGGGCGAAATCGTCGCGCTGCTGGGCAAATCCGGCTCCGGCAAGTCGACCCTGCTGCGCATAATCGCGGGACTGGTGGCCCCCTCGGCCGGGGCCGCGCGTCTGCGCGAAGCGGATATCACCGAGCCGAATGCCGCCACCGCCATGGTCTTTCAGAGTTTCGCACTGCTGCCGTGGCTGACCGTGCGGCAGAATGTCGAACTCGGCCTGCGCGCCCAGGGCGTGCCCGAACCCGAGCGCAGCGAGCGGACCCTCGCGGTGATCGACATGATCGGCCTGGACGGCTTCGAAAACGCCTATCCCAAGGAGCTTTCCGGCGGGATGCGCCAGCGCGTCGGCTTCGCCCGCGCCCTGGTGGTGCAGCCCGAGGTGCTGCTCATGGACGAGCCGTTCTCCGCACTGGACGTGCTGACCGCCGAGAATCTGCGCGGTGAACTGGTCCGGCTGTGGGATCAGACCGCCTTCCCCACCAAGACCGTCCTGATGGTCACCCACAATATCGAGGAGGCGGTGCAGCTGGCCGATCGAATCCTGGTGCTGGACAACAACCCCGGACGTATCAAGGGGGAATTGCGGGTGCGGCTGGAGCGGCCCCGCGATACCCGGAACCGGCATTTCCTCAATATCGTGGATCAGGCGTACCGCATGCTCACCGACGGCGCGTTCGACGGCGGCCACGCCATCGCGCCCACCCCCACCACCCGGCCGCTGCCCGATGCGGGCGTGGACGGTATCGGCGGCATGCTGGATCTGGTTGCCGCACAGGGCGGTCACGTCGATCTGCCGGAGCTGGCGGGCGATCTGCGTTTCGAACTCGACGATCTGATGCCGCTGGTGGACGCCGCCGCCATGCTCGGGCTGGCGACCGCGTCCGGCGGCGATCTGGACCTCACCCCGGACGGCCGCAATTTCGCCGAGGCCGATATCGATGCCGCCAAGCGGATTTTCGCTCGCCTGGCCCGCGCCAACGCCCCGCTGGTCGGCACCATCGATCACGCCCTGAGCACCGCGCCCGACCATCGCCTCTACGACGGCTTCTTCCTCGATCTGCTGCGCCGCGGCTTCACCGAGGAGGCCGCCCAGCGTCAGCTGCGCACCGCCGTCGACTGGGGCCGCTACGCCGAGCTCTACGAATACGACGCGGCCGAACGCCTGCTCACCCGCGATCCGACAGCCGCTTAGGAAGCGTTGGTTCGGAACGGAATTCGGCGCTCCGGTGCGCGATGGCACGGGATTGTCGGTATGCCCACGAGCACCGTCGATACCCACCGAGCTGTACCGGCAGAGCGACGGCACCCGATGCCGTGCCGAGTGAACCCCAGCCGTGCGATCGCCGCCGCAACACCCCGGACGGCCGGATCAGGGTTTGCGGCCCACGGCGCAATAGCAGGACACCTTGGCATCCAGGGCGGCCGGAAGATCGGTCGCCTCCAGCAGTCGCCACCGATGCGGCGGCACCACACCCGGTTCCACCAGGTCGAGGTCCGCGAACCACGCGGTCACCTCCTCATGGGTGCGGACCTGCGCGGGCAGCTTGCGGACGCGGTAGACGTCCTGGCTGGCCAGTACCTGTTCGGGGGCGAAATCGGAGGTGATGGTGCAGATCACGAGATAGGAGCCGGGCGCCATGGCGTCCAGGAATGTTCGCACGATTCGCAAGATGTCGTCCTCGACGAAGTGCAGTAGCGCGATCATGCTCAACCCGATCGGCTGGCTCAGATCGAGTATCTCGGTCAACTCCGGATCGCGCAGGATCGACGCCGGATCGGTGACATCGCCGTGGATGTAGGTGGTGGCCCCCGGCATACCGGCGGTCATCAGCGCGCGGGCATGCGCCAGCACCACCGGATCATTGTCGACGTAGACCACCCGGGCGTCCGGTGCGGTCTCCTGCGCGATCTGATGCAGGTTGGGCTCGGTCGGGATACCGGTGCCGATATCGAGGAACTGCCGAATTCCGGCCTCGGCCAGGAACTTCGTGCTGCGGTGCATGAACTGGCGGTTGAGCCGGGCGGCGGTGCGGATATCCGGCCACACCTTCAGGATTTCCGCAGCGGCCCTGCGGTCGACCTCGTAATTGTCCTTGCCGCCCAGGAAGTAGTCGTACACGCGAGAGGTATGCGGCTGATCCAACTGATGTTCGCTATCCATTCGATCACCGCCCCTTTCGCCTGTTCGAGGACACACCCTTCGGCATAGGCTAATCGGCCAACGGCCATACCGAGTAGTTTCATGGCGAAGCGTGCGCACTCCCGCCGGACACGATCCGCGCCACGCCATCCAGCCGGACGGACCGGCGCGGGAACCCGCTGTGGCGTGCAGCTACGAATTGACCTGGGAATCCAGGAAATTCAGCAGAATCTGGGCGTCGTCGCCGTAGTCCAGGTGCGCCTTCGAGGCGTAGAAGGTGGCCATGGCCGCACCCTGCCTGCTCAATTGCAGCAGATCGTTGATGGAGTCCGGGCCGCCGATGCTGATCAGGGTCTGCGCGGCGACCCGGAGATCACCGCGCACGGCATCGGCGAAGGGGCCGATGACCGCACCGGCCAGGTCGATGGTGAGCGGGGCGAGCGCCGATGCCGTGACGGCCGCGGCCAGCGGTCCCGAATGATCCATGGATTCGACGGCGCGCCACAGGGTTTCCTGCATCTGGCCGACATCCGCGGCGATGCGCAGGATATCGATTCCGGTCATGGCGTCGGCGATGACGCCGGCGGCGGCCGTCCACCCCGACGGGTCGACCGCGGCGGCGGCCCGGATCACCGAGGCGACGAGCGGCAGATCCACCCCGGCGGCGGCCTTGACCAGGGGGGCCAGCGCGGCATTCAGATCGCTCGCGACCTGGTGCGCGGTACGCAGATCACCGGATTCGATGACGCCGGGCAGGCCGGTGAGACTGTCCAGAATCGCGGGCAGATTCGCGGCGGTGGCCGCCCAGCCCGCGCCGACCTGTACCACCTGCGCCATCAATTGGCCCGGATCGGTGGCTCCGGGCAGCAGCGCGGCGATCGGCGCGGGGTCGCCGCTGATCACCCGGCCCAGCGCGGCGAGGAACGGTGAGGTGGCGGCATTGAGCGAGCAGTACAGATCACCATCGGCACACAGGGTGCGCACCCGATCGGTGAGCGCCCCGAAATCCTGCTCCCGGGATCCGGCGATCCCGTGCCCGGGCTGCGGATTACCAAGGGACAGCGTGGTATTCGGATCCCGATGCGGATCGGCCAGCAGTCCGACCCCCAGCACCCGTTCCGCGCCGATCGGCCCCGCGCCGTGCCCGATCTCGGTGGCGAAATCACCGATCCCGTCCGCTCCCTGGCTGTATCCGGCCAGCAGCACCCGAGTCGACGCGCACAGCCCGCTCACCATCTGCCGCAACCGCGATTCCAGCGTGCCCAGCGACTGCGCATAGGTCAGCCCCTGATCGAAAGCACTCGCGGCATACGGCGCGTACAGCACCGTGATATCGCCCCCGAGCTGCCGCTGCAACCCATCCCCGATCGGCCTGAGCATCCCCACCGGCACCGTCGGATCCGCATCCGGCCGCGTCTCCCACGTCCCCGGCGCGAAAATCGCGGTATACGGCGTGCACCCCCGCGCTCCCCGAGGCTGCGCCCCGGCGTCCCCTGCCACCACGGTCCCCGCCATGACTGCCACGGCCATCGAGATCGCCGCGCACGAGGTCGCCAGCCTGCTCATCGTCCAAATCCTCTGCCACCGAAGGGTTTCCGATCCCACCCGACAGGTCCCGAAACCCGTCGCGCAGTTTCGGCCCATTCTCCCGCCCCACCCCCGGTTCCGCAGCCTTTTCAGACACATACCCGTTTCAAACCTTTGGGCGACTCATAACGAGAACGGCCCCGGAACCAGTGGTTCCGGGGCCGTTCCGTGTAGTAGCGGGGACAGGATTTGAACCTGCGACCTCTGGGTTATGAGCCCAGCGAGCTACCGAGCTGCTCCACCCCGCGTCGGGTAGGTAGAACATTACACAGGTGGGGCGGTGGGGCCTAATCGCGTGGGTGGCGTGTCACGGCAGGGGGATTTTGGAGAGGGTGCTGGAGCCTGCGTTGGCTACGTAGAGGTGGTTGTCGGGGGAGATGGTCAGGCCCTGGGGGTCCTGTTCCACTCGGATGGTGTCGATCACTTTCGCGGTGGCGGTGTCTATGACCGAGACGGTGGCGGTGAATTCGGTGGCGACATAGGTGCGGGAGCCGTCGGCGGAGAGGGCTACGCCGGAGACTCGGGAGCCCAGATCGACCGTGCCGGTGACGGTTTCGGTGACGGGGTCGATGAGGATGACGGTGTTGGTATTCCAGGTGGTGACGGCGGCGTGGGTGCCGTCGGCGGATACGGCCAGGTTCCGGGTGCGCACGCCCACATCGATGGTGGTGACCGCGCCGGTGGCGGGGTGGTAGAGGGAGATGTCGTTCTTGCGCTGGTTCATCAGGCTGTATTCGGTGATGATCCATTTGCTGCCGTCCGGCAGCGGCCAGGTTTGCCCGGGGGTGCGGCCGATCGGGATGCGTTGTCCGGTACGGGCTTTGGTTTCGGCGTCGAAGACGGTGATGCCGTCGCCGTCGGGGACATAGACCAGCGCGCCGTCGGGTGAGACGTCGGGTCTGCGGGGCGACTCGACCGGGCCCAGCTCGCCGATCTGCGCCCCGGTGACCCCGTCGAGGATGCGGATGACCTTCTGCTCGATCGACGGCACGTAGATGCGGCGGCCGTCGGGTGCGATGACGGCCTCCTCGTACAGGGCGGTGCGGAATCGGACCGTTCGCAGGGACGCGTTCGTCCGGGCGTCCAGGATCTGCGCGTCACCGTTCACCCCGACCACGAAGAGCTGGGAACCGTCGGTGGAAGGCGCCACGGTGAAGGGGGTCACCAGCACCGGGATCCGGACCGGGCGCGGTGTGGCCGCAGTCGTCGGAACGATGGAAGAGCTTGCCGCCGGGCCGCTTTCGGTATCGCGCAGCGCCCGGTAGGTGAGACCACCCGCCACCGCGAGCATGATCACCGCCAGCAGCGCGAGCACCGTGACCACCGCGCGGGCACGCCGTGGACGGGACACCGTATCCGCGTGGTCGGTCCGCACGGTGAGGTCGGCCAGGGCCCGCGTGTAGGCGCGGGTGCCGTCGGCCACCGCGGGCGGAAGCCAGTCCCCCGCCACGGGCACCGTGTCCCGGTTCAGGAAGCCGAGCAGGTCGGCCGGGCGCGGCCGATCGGCGGGGTTGGGCGAAAGACACCGGGCGACAATGTCACCCAGAGTCCCGGGCGGAGCACCGGAGAGATCGGGGGCACCGTTCGCGACCCGCATGAGCAATGCCACGGCGTCGCCGTCACCGTACGGGCCGCGACCGGATGCCGCGAACACCAGGACCGACCCTAGCGAGAACACATCGCCGGCCGGTCCGACGAACTCACCCCGCGCCTGTTCCGGCGACATGAAGCCGGGCGTGCCGATCACCCCGCCGGTCAAGGTCACCGTCGCACCCTCACCCAGTGCGTGCGCGATGCCGAAATCGATCACCCGCGGCCCGTCCGCGGCGATCAGCACATTCGACGGTTTCAGATCGCGGTGCACGACTCCGGCGGCGTGTATGGCGGCCAGCGCCTCCGCCATACCGCGCGCCAATTCCCGGACCGACTCCGTCGGCAGCGGCCCGAATCGTGCCACCACCTGATCCAGCGCGGGTGCGGGAATGTATTCGGTCGCACTCCAGGGCATCGGCCCGTCGACATCGGCGTCGACGACGGCGGGCGTGTGGAAACCGCCGACGGCGCGCGCCGCCCGGACCTCACGGATGAAGCGCTGCCGGAACTCCCGATCGCGCGCCAGATGCGGATGCACCACCTTGACCGCGACCAGGCGGCGGCCCGGCGAGATACCGAGAAAGACCTCGCCCATACCGCCCGCACCGAGCCTGCCCAGCAGCCGGTAGCCGCCGATGGCGCGCGGATCATCGGCGGCCAGTGCGTGAATCGGCTGCGGAGCCCGCGGTGCGCTCATGCGTTGATCGCGTAGAGATTGCGGTCATCGCAGCCCGCGAACACCACGCCGGATCCGAAGGTTATCCCCCCGAGTTTGTCCGGCGCCTGATAGACCCACCGCTGCTCGCCGGACGTGATATCCAGTGCCAGCAGCTTTTCGGTCGCCAGGCAGTACACCGAGTCGGTCCCCACCGCGAGCGCGGACGACAGGTTGTCGTCGCTGCGGTACAACCACCGCACGGTTCCGTCCGCGGCGTCGAAGGCGTAGGCCCGCGAGTAACCCGCGACGAAGACCGTATTCCCGCGCACCACCGTCGCCGACCCGCCGAAGCGGTCGAACTTCCACTTCTGCGCGCCGGTGCCGAGATCGAGCGCGCGGAAGGTGTTGGCGGTCGAAACGAACACGGCGCCACCGGAAATGATCGGCGGATCCACAACGTGGAAACCATCCTTGGGATCGGTCATCCGCCAGCGCACCGCACCCGTGGCCGCGTCCAGCAGGCATAGTTCACCGCCGCCCGTCACCGTCACGACCGCACCCTCGGCGGCGAAGATCGACAGCGAGGAGGTACTCGCATCGGTGAGCGCGACCCAGCGCTGCTCTCCGGTCGTGCTGTCGAAGGCGACGATTCCATTGCCGCGCACGCTGAGTGAGCCGAATACGAGTCCGCCGGCGGCCGCGACGGCACCACTGATGTCCGGCTTCTCCCAGAGTTCGGCACCCGTGGCGGCGTCGAACGCGAAGAGTCCACGCATGACGTTGGTCGCGTAGACCTTGCCGTCGAGCTGTACGGGACCGTGCGAAAGCTGCTGCCGCATAACGCCTTTCCAGCGCACAGCACCGGAAGCGCCGTCCAGCGCATACACCGAGCCGTCGATACTCCCCGCGAAGACCGCCGTCCCGGCGACCGCGGGCGGATCCGGCGAATAGTCAGTGCCGACGAAGGTCCCGATATCGGCCTGCCAGCGCAGCGTCCCGCCCGGACTCCTCACCGCCGCAGGAGCTTTCGCGGATGAGCGGTCGGCGATGAGCTTACCGGTCGCCACCGCGGCACCCATCAGGATCACGGCCCCGCCTATCCCCGCGGTCAGCACCGCACGCCGGTTCGACCGGCGCTGCGGCATCAGCGGCTCGACCGATGGCGGCGCTGCCAGCGCGGCCATCATCGGCGGCGGTAGCCACTGCGCCGATGCCCCCGCCCGGTGATCGCGCAGCGCCTCGAGCAGATCGGAGGTCGACGGACGCGCGGCGGCGTCTTTGTGCAAGCAGGCCACGATGATTCGGTTCAGCCGACCCTCCCGCAGTCCCGTGAGATCGGGCGCGGAGTACGCGACCCGCATCAGCATCAGCGCGGTGCTCTTGTCTTCGAAGGGTGCGTGACCGGTGGCCGCGAAGGTGAGCACCGAGCCGAGCGAGAACACATCACCCGCGGGACCGATATCACCACCGAGCACGTGCTCCGGCGACATATAGCCGGGCGTGCCGATGAGCGCACCGGTGGTGGTGACCGCCTGCGTCTCGGCGACCAGCTTCGCGATCCCGAAATCGATGACGCGCGGACCGGATTCGGTGAGCAGCACATTGCCCGGTGTGAGATCCCGATGGGTGACTCCGGCAGTGTGGATGGCGGCCAGCGCCTCGACGATTCCGGCTGCCAACTCTTCCACCGACGCCTCGGGCAGCGGACCGAAGTCGGCGACCACATCCTTGAGGGAGTGTCCGGCAATATATTCGGTCGCCAGCCACGGCTGCGGCGCTTCCCAGTCGGCGTCGACAACGGCCGCGGTATAGAAGCCCCCGACCGCGCGGGCCGCCTGCACCTCGCGGGCGAATCGCGTCCGGAACTCCGCGTCGCGGGCCAGATGCCGGTGCACCACCTTGAGGGCGACCTGCCGTCCACCGGGCGATCGCCCGAGCAGCACATCACCCATGCCGCCGGAGCCGAGCCGCCCGATCACCCGGTACGGGCCGATCGCCTCGACTACATCGGCGCTCACCGGAGCCGGTCGAGCATGATGCGCGCCTGATTCTCGGCGGCCTGGCGTACCGCGTCCCGATCGGCGTGGATATCGAAGCCGGTCACCCGGAAGGTGGAGCGCACGAACAGGTTCGAGTCCTTGGCTTCCACCGTCGCGGTGATATCGGTACGGGGCCCGGAGCTGATGTCCTCGAGCGTGTAGTACGCGGTCTCACCAAGTCCGGGGATGGCCTTCGCGGTGGTGTTCGCCGGTGGCGTCGCGACGGTGCTCAACCTGCCCGCGTCGAACAGATCGTTATCGGCGCCCCAGCCGAAATCGGCCTGCCCGGTGTAGCTCGCGTTCTCGAAATCGGCTCGGCATTCCAGGCTGCCGCCGGTCCCGGCGGCATTGACTTCCTCGTGCAGCGGCTTGCCCTGCGCCGGGTAACCCAGTCGCACGATGGCGGCCAGATCCACCGCGTCACAGGCATTGGTGACCTTGCCGGGTTTGTACTTGCCCGCTTTGACGAGTGAACCTCCGGGCTGGTACCCGGGTTCGCTCCCGCCCGCGCCGTCGCCACCGGTCAGCACCACCACCGCGACCACCGCCGAGGCGATGAGCGCGAGCACGCTCGCCCCCGCCACCAGCCACGGCATCCTGCTCCGCCTAGGTGCCGGTATCACTTCAGTCTCCCGAGCACCGTTTCGGACTGGTGCCGGCAGATCGCAACCAGCTGATCGCGGTTGGTGCCGTCGTCCTCGGACAGATACACATCGACAATGGCGACCACATTCGCTTCGAGGAAGCCGAGCATGCAACCGATCTGCGTGGTGTCGCCCTTGTTCGGCTCGTGCACAACCAGATACGCGTCTTCGCCGATTCCACTCACCTTCTGGGTGGTGACACCGGACCCGGTGGTGCCGAGGCCGTCGGCGCGATGGCTGTCGTACAGACTGCGCACGATGGCGAGCTGATCGGACACCTCGAGGTGCAGCATGATGAAGCCGTGCTCGTTCATGGTGTTGCATTCGAGCGAATCGGCGACCGACGGCAGTTCGATCTTGTCGCCCAATGGAGTGCCGTTCGACTTGCCGATCACCTTCTCGGCGGCGGGCATATCGAGCAGAGCGCAGGCCTCACCGATCCCGGCCGCCGTGTACTTGGCCGCACCGCCCGCCGCCGTACCCGCACCGCCCCCTGCCGAGTCGTCACCGCGTTGCGCGACAACGATTCCCACGATCGCCAGCACGGCCACCACCAGGGCACCGCAGACCGCCGCGATCATCCACGGCAGCCGGTTCGGTGAATCCGATTGCGCGGGAGCGTATTGCGAATTGACCGGCTCGGTCACCGCATCGGGCGCGAACCGCGTCGTGGCGGGCTCGGGCACGTGCCGGCCGACGGACTCGTAACCCGGCTCCGGCGAGACCCGCGCCGGTTGCCCGGTCACCGGCGCGCCGGCCAGCGCTGCCGTCAACTCGACCGCGGTCGGCCTGCGGACCGGATCCTCGAACAGGCACTGCGCCAGCACAGTTCGCAACCCCGCCGGTACCGCGTCGAGTCCAGGGGACGGCGCGCGGCCCGTCGCGGCGAATACCAGCACCGTCGCGAGCGCGTACACGTCACCGGCCGGATCAGCGGTTCCCTCGGAGGGCCGCGCTTGGCCGAGCCGTGGTCCGTCGGAGTACATCAGCACGGTCTCGGGACGCAGATCGCCGAAGACCTGCCGCAGCGCGTGCACCGCGGCCAGTGCGGCGGCCAGACGCTCGCCGATCTCCCGCACGGCGGGCTCGGGCAGCGGACCATGCTCCGCGACAACACGATCCAGTGTCGGCGGCAGTTCCTGATCGGCTATCCGGCCCTCCGGCCGCCCCGGTTGCTCGGTGGCACCACCGATTCCCATTGTCATGGCCAAGTCCTCCCTCCTGACCGCGCCATACGGCGCTGTGCGACTGTATCGCCTCCCCGGATCCGCGCAACCCCAATAGATAGCTCTCGAATGGTCGCCGCGCGGAATCCCGTCGGCGGTGCCGCCGCCGGAACCGATCCCGGGGTTGATACGGTCGGGCGGATGTCTGCCGAGGCCGGAAGTACCCTGCCCATCCAGCGAGTTCGGGCCATTGTCGAACTCGCCGGATTGCGTGGGTGGGATATCAGCGGCATGCTCGCCGATGCGGGAATTTCGCCGGATCTGTTGTCGGAGGGGCGATCCCGGGTCACCATCGATCAGGCGGTGCGGGTGGTGCAGCAGCTGTGGCGGGCCACCGATGACGAATTGCTCGGGCTCGGACTGCAACCCATGCCGCGCGGCACGCTGCGGCTGGTGTGTTTCGGGTTGATGGGCGCGCCCACGCTGGGGGCCGCGATTCGCCGGTTCGAGAGTTTCCGGCGATCACTGCCAGGTTTGCCGCGGGCCTCGCTCACCGAACGGGACGGGGAGGCGCGGGTCGGGTTCGATATGAGTGGGGCGGATCGCGCGCCCGGCATTGTCATCGACACCATGCTGGTCATCACGCATCGCTTCCTGGCGTGGCTGATCGGCGGCCGGCTCCGGCTGCGCCGCGTCGAACTGCCCTACGCCCGCGATCCCGAAGTCGACGACTATGACGTGGTTTTCGGTGCGCCCGTGGTGTTTTCGGCCGCTGAACCGACGCTGATCTTCGATGCCGCGCTGCTGGATCATCCGATCGGGCGCACCGAGGGGGAGCTGCTGGAGTTCCTGCGCAACGCACCGTCGGGGGTGCTCGGCCCGCGTGACTATTCGATCTCGCTGGCCGCGCGGGTGCGGCATATCTTGCAGCGCGGACTGGACGGCGAATGGCCCGGGGTCGACGATGTCGCCGCCGAACTGTCCATGAGCCCGCCCACCCTGCGCCGCAAACTGCGTGAGGAGCACACCGCGTTGCGCGAGATCCGCGAGCAGATCCTGCGCGACGCCGCCATCGCGAGCCTGGTGCGCGGGGAGGAAACGGTGGCGGCGCTGTCCCGGCGGCTCGGCTTCTCCGAGCCCAGCGCCTTCTCCCGTGCGTTCCGGCGCTGGACCGGCAGTCCGCCCGGCTCATATCAGCACTGAACCTCGGCGACAGCACTGAGCGGCTGAGCGTTCCGGTCAAGAAGTCGAGCGAGGCGGTCATTGGGAAACCGGGCATATCGCCTTACCGTCACGGCAGAGCCTACTTAGAACAGAGGAGTTCACTCGTGGCCCTGCACCGCTCGCCGTGGATGGACGAGGACCTGGACGCGCTGTCCGATCTCGCGCGCAAGTTCTTCGAGAAGGAATGCGCCCCCAATGAGGACCGGTGGGCCCGCCAGCACCATGTCGACCGCGAACTCTGGAACCGCGCGGGCGAATTGGGCCTGCTCTGCCTGAGCATTCCGGAGGAGTACGGCGGTGGCGGCGGCACCTTCGCCCATGAGGCCGTGGTGCTCACCGAACAGGTGCGCGGGCTGTCCCCAAGCCTGGGCAACCCGGTGCACAGCGGTATCGTCGCGCACTATCTGAACGCGTACGGCACCGACGAGCAGAAGCGGAACTGGTTGCCGCGCATGGCATCCGGCGAGGTCGTCGGCGCGATCGCGATGACCGAACCCGGCACCGGCTCGGATCTGCAGGGCATCAAGACCAAGGCGGTCAAGGACGGCGACGATTACGTCCTGAACGGCGCCAAGACCTTCATCACCAACGGCTACCTGGCCGATCTGGTGATCGTGGCCTGTAAGACCTCCGAGGGCAAGGGCGCGGACACCGTCTCGCTGCTGCTGGTGGAGACCGATCGCGAGGGCTTCCGGCGCGGCCGCAATCTGGAGAAGATCGGCCAGCACGGTCAGGACACCTGCGAGCTGTTCTTCGACAATGTCCGTGTGCCGCAGTCGAATCTGCTGGGCAGTGCGGAGGGTATCGGCTTCATCCAGCTCATGCAGCAGCTGCCGCAGGAGCGCCTGATCCTGGCGGTCATCGCCGCCGCCGCGATCGAGAAGACCGTCGAGGTCACCCTGGCCTACACCAAGGAACGCGAAGCCTTCGGCAAGCCCGTCTTCGCCTTCCAGAACACCCAGTTCACCCTGGCCGAATGCGACACCATCAAGTCCATCGCCTGGGCCTTCACCGATGACTGCGTCAACAAGCACCTGCGCGGCGAACTGGATGTGCCCACGGCCGCCAAGGCCAAGTGGTGGCTCACCGAACAGCAGTGCAAGGTCGCCGACGAATGCCTGCAGCTCTTCGGCGGCTACGGCTACATGGCCGAATACCCCATCTCGCGCATGTACGCCGACGCCCGCATCCAGAAGATCTACGGCGGCACCAACGAGATCATGAAGCTGATCATCGGCCGGACCCTGTAGTACCGGATCGCAACTGCCGCTGCCGGACCCGGGCCGAACCCGTGATCAGGCGCAGGGCCGTGCCCAGCAGCAGCAGATTGCCGATCATCTGCACGAGGACGAAACCCCTGGCCAGCTGGCTGCTCGCCACGATGTCACCGAATCCGACGGTGGCGAACACCGTCACGGTGAAATAGAGCGCGTCCAGCTTGGTCAGCGAAGCCCCGAAATTCCCGATGTCATCGAGACTCAGCAGGTAATAGACCGTGGCGAATCCGATCAGATAGGCCCCGAAAACAGTTGCCAGCGCTTCGGCGGCCTGCTCGATCGGCCGATCCACCCGCAACACCCGGCTCACCTGCCAGACGCACAACCCGAACACCACCGCCAGCCCGGCCGTCAGCAGGACGAACGCTGGCACATCGTCCAGCCGATCGAACGGCAACAGGAAATACGCCAGCGTGAATGCCGTGACGGTCAACGCCGACCGCCCCATCGCCCGATAGAACGATCGGCGTCCGTGCCGTGAAACTCCGCTCCCACCAGGCTGTTTCGGCATGAGGAAATGCTACGTCGCAGGTGGGAGTTCCTGGTGTAAGGCGCTTACTCGGTCGCATCCTCGAGTGCGGGTTCGGGTGCGGTGCGGGCGTCGATCTGTTCGCCGATGTAGCGGATGATCACCGCGGCGATGGCGGCGACCGGGACGGAGAGGAAGGCGCCGACTATGCCGTAGAGGGAGCTGCCCACGGTGATGGCGAGCAGGACTACGACGGCGTGCAGTTGCATGCTGCGGCTTTGCAGGATCGGTTGCAGCACATTGCCTTCCAGCTGCTGCACGACGACGATGATGGCAAGGACGATCAAGGCCGAGGTGAGACCCTTGGTCACCAGGGCCACCAGGACGGCGAGGGCGCCCGCGACGAAGGCGCCGACGATCGGGATGAAGCCGCCGAGGAAGGTCAGGACGGTCAGGACCGCGGCGAGCGGGATGTGCATGATGACCAGGCCGCCGCCGATCAGGACCGCGTCGATGAGGCTCACCAGGGCCTGGGTGCGGATGAAGCCGCCCAGGGTGACCCAGATCCGGTTCAGGACCTCCTCGACGTGCCGGCCGCTGCGGCTGCCCAGAATCGAGTGCAGCCAGGGCAGCAGGCGCGGGCCGTCCTTGACGAAGAAGAACGTCAGCATGAGCACCAGGAACAGGGTGACGATCGCCGAGGTCGCGGTGCTGACACCGCTGAAGACGCCGCTGGCGATGCGCTCGGCGCTGGACTGCACCTTGCTCACGATCGCATCGACGGCCGAATTCAATTGTTCGTCACCGATATTCAGCGGCGGGCCGTGCAACCAGTCGCGCACCTTGTGCAGGCCCTCGGTGGCGCGATCCGCGAGCGCGGGCGATTGATCGACCACCGACGGCACAATCAGGGCGATCACCCCGGCCAGGATGCCGAGCAGACCGAGTGTCGTGACCGAGGCCGCCAAGGCGGGCGGCAGGCCACGCTGCACGAGCCATCGCGTCGGCGGCCACAGCACGGTGGAGATCACCAGCGCCAGCGCCACGGGCAGCACCGCGACCCAGAGCTTGCCGAGCACGATCTGGAGCACCCACGCACCGGCCGCGATGGCGACCAGGCACAGCGACCATTTGGCGAGCCAGAGCAGGCCCTTGCCGATCACAGCGCCTCGATCCGGCAGTGTCGCCGTCGGCGCTCCCCCGGTCTCTCGCCGCGTCGAGTCATTCCGCTCGGACGCCCCTGCGGATCCGGCCCCGTCTTTGTCGTTCGCTGGCTCGCTCACGCCCACAGTGTGGCACGGTGCGGATAAGAAACCACGCAGCACGTTCTGCCCGCACCGGCACTGCCGCCACCGCTCAGCAATTCAGACATTGTGGACTAAACGAACACTCCCGCATGCGCGCCCGCCAACGCCAGGCGGACAGCCGAATCGGCGGTCGCATCGGTCAACTTCTCGCGGGTTATCAAGGCGCGGAAATAGATCGGCGCGACCAGCGCCTTGACCAGCTCCACCGGATCGGTATCGGCGGGCAGTTCCCCCCGCTCGGTGGCGCGCACCACGATCGGCAACGCCTGGCGAATGCGATCGCGGAAGACATGCCGGACCACATTCGGGGGCGGTGCCGAACCCGCGGTCTCGGACACCATGACGGCCAGCACCGCCTGTCCCCCCGGACTTTTCACCCATGCGACCAGACCGCGCGCGAGTGCGCGCAGATCATCCTCGACCGAACCGGTATCCGCCAGCGGAATCTCGGCCGCCGCACTGTCCGCGAGCGCATCGGCGATGAGCGCGTCGCGATCCGCCCAGCGCCGGTACACGGTGGTCTTGTGCACCCCGGCGCGGCGCGCCACATTGTCGACGGCGAACCCCGCGTAGCCGAGTTCGGCCAGCTCGGCGACGGTGGCGGCCAAGACGGCCGCGCGCACCTTGGGTCCGCGACCGAGCGGCGCGTCAGGGCTCATTGCAACTCCTAGTTGCGATATCGAACGGGCACGGGCATGCTCAACCCTATCGCAACTCACTGTTGCGATAATTCAGGACGGGAGTCCCATGCTGTCGAAACTCGTTCGCGCGGCGGCCCTGCTGTTTCCGGGTCTACTGGCCGGAGCCTTCGGCTACGGCGCGGTCAATGTCCTCTACGCCTTCCGCGAGGTCCCGCTCGATGTCCGATTCGCCTTCCACACCGCGCTCATGCGGGTCAACGGCCCGGTCATGCAATCGCTCATGGCCCTGACGATTCTGAGCACCCTGACACTCGCGATCCGCGGCCGGGGCGCGACCCGGCTGCTGGCCGCCACCGCCGCTGCCCTGGCGGTGGCGTCCTTCCTCATCACCCGTTTCGGCAATGTCCCGATCAACCAGCACATCAAGGTCTGGGCGATCAGCGGCCCGCCCGCCGACTACGCCACCCAGCTGCACCGCTGGGAGATGTTCCACTTCACCCGAACCGGTTGTGCCCTGGTCGCTTTCGTCCTGGCGATCGCCGCGGTCACTCAGCCCTGGCGCTCCGGGACCGGACAGGCGTCGACGGCCTCGGCGACGACCTGGGGCTCGATGGCGGCCGCCGGGCGGGCTCCGAGCTCGTAGTCCGCGCCGGTGATGATCGCGGACGCGGCCAGTGCGCTCAATTCCTCGCGATCGTAAACCCTTCCGCGACTGAGGAATCGGAATCCCTCGGGGCTTTCGAGGCTGAATCCCGAACCGCGGCCCGGCACCATATCGAGCACCAGCTGGGTATGCCGCCAGGCGGCGAACTGTGGTCCCGAAATCCACACCGGCGCAATATCTTCCGGTGCAGGATCGGTTTCGGGCAGCTCATCGGCCCGCAGCCGCAGATCCAGCAGCCCGAGCAGCACATCGGCATCGCCGACGATGAATTCCCCTGCGGGATAACACATCGGCGATGAGCCGTCGCAGCACCCGCCGGACTGGTGCAGCATGAGCGGACCGTGCGAATCGCGGAGGCGACGGAGCAGATCCATCGCCGCCGCGGTGGCGCGCACGCGCCGGGGCTCGGGCATCAGAAGAAGCCTTGCGCCTTCGACGCATAGCTGACCAGGAGGTTCTTGGTCTGCTGGTAGTGGTCGAGCATCATGCGGTGGTTCTCACGGCCGATACCGGACTGCTTGTAACCGCCGAACGCGGCATGTGCCGGGTACTGGTGATAGGTGTTGGTCCACACGCGCCCGGCCTGGATATCGCGCCCGGCACGGTAGGCCACCCCGCCATCGCGCGACCAGACGCCCGCGCCCAGCCCGTACAGCGTGTCGTTGGCGATCTTGATGGCATCGTCGTAATCGGTGAACGAGGTCACCGAGACGACGGGTCCGAAGATCTCCTCCTGGAAGATCCGCATGGAATTGCTGCCGGTGAACACGGTCGGCTGCACGTAGTAGCCGCCGGACAGATCCCCGCCCAGATCCACCCGCTCACCACCGGTGAGCAGGGTCGCGCCCTCACCCTTGCCGATCTCGATATAGGACAGGATCTTCTCCAGCTGATCATTGCTGGCCTGCGCGCCGATCATGGTCTCGGTATCGAGCGGATCCCCCTGCCGCACCGCCTTGGTGCGCACCACGGCCGCGCTCAGGAACTCGTCGTAGATATCGGATTGGATCAGCGCGCGCGACGGACAGGTGCAGACCTCGCCCTGATTGAGCGCGAACATGGCGAAACCCTCGAGCGCGCTGTCCTGGAAATCGTCATTGGCGGCGAGCACATCGGAGAAGAAAATATTCGGGCTCTTGCCGCCGAGTTCCAGCGTCACCGGAATCAAGTTCTGCGAGGCGTACTGCATGATCAGCCGCCCGGTGGTGGTCTCACCGGTGAACGCGATCTTCTTGATGCGCGGGCTGGACGCGAGCGGCTTACCCGCCTCGACGCCGAAACCGTTGACGATATTCACCACGCCCGGGGGCAGCAGATCGCCGATGATGCTCATCAGGAACAGGATCGAGGCCGGGGTCTGCTCGGCGGGCTTGAGCACCACGGCATTTCCGGCGGCGAGCGCGGGCGCGAGCTTCCAGATGGCCATCAGGATCGGGAAGTTCCACGGAATGATCTGCCCGACAACGCCGAGCGGTTCCTGGAAGTGGTAGGCGACGGTCTGGCTGTCGATCTCGGAGATCGAACCCTCCTGTGCGCGAACGGCTCCCGCGAAGTACCGCAGATGGTCGATGGCGAGCGGGATATCCGCGGCCATGGTCTCGCGGATCGGCTTGCCGTTATCCCAGCTCTCGGCGAGCGCGATGGCCTCGAGGTTCTCCGCGATCCGATCGGCGATCCTATTGAGGATGAGCGAGCGTTCGGCGACCGTGGTCTTACCCCAGGCGGGTGCGGCGGCGTGCGCGGCGTCCAGCGCGAGCTCGATATCCTCGGCGGTGCCGCGCGCGATCTCGCAGAAGGTCTGCCCGGTCACCGGCGTCGGGTTCTCGAAGTACTGCCCCTTGACGGGTGCGACCCATTCACCACCGATCCAGTTCTCGTAGCGGGACTGGAAGGACATGGCTGCCCTGGTGGTGCCGGGGCGCGCGAAGACGGTCATCGATACTCCTGAATCTGCTGACGGTTCCTGCGATGTCAGATGTGATCCAGGACACTACGAGTGCGCCCGTTGCGCTACCGTTGCATAAAACTGGTCAGATGCCCAATTTGCGGTCTATGAGCGCCAATTGCGCCTCGGCCTGGGCATACATCGGCGAATCCCGGTCCAGCGACGCCAGATACGCGGACCAGGCCGCGATATCCTCGCGCCCGTCCACCGAACTGGTCCAGCGCGCCAGCAAGCGCCGATCACCCGCCGCCAGCAGTGCCGCGCGCACCCGGCAGTGCAATTCGGCGCGCGCCTCCATGATTCCGGGCGCGAGTGAGCGCGGCAGCATCGGACCCGGATACGCGCGCAGCGCCGCCGCCGCGTCACCGTGCGCCAGCGCCCGGCGCACCGCACCGATATCGGTATCCAGATCCAGCAGCAGCCGATACGGTCGCGACGCCAAACCGTTCGCGCCCACGATCTTTCGCACCCGGGACAATTCCGCGCGCACCGTCACCGGATCCAATTCGGACTCGTCGAGCAGCATCGCCAGATGGTCGGCGCTCAACCCCTCCGGATGATCGGCGAGCAACACCAGAATCTCGGCGTGCCGCTGCGACAGGCGAATTCGCTCACCGTCGATGGTGAGCACCGGACGCCCGGCACCGAGCACCTGCAATCGCGCCAATGCGGAATCCGGCGGCGACGGCGCGCCGAGCAACCGCAGTCGCAACTCCGATTCCGCGGCCACCACCGTCGCCCGGATCAACGACAGCATCTCCGGCCCGGCGACTCGCGGCCCGCCGGTGATATCGATAGCGCCGATGACCCGGCCACTGCTCGGATCGTGCACGGGCGCTGCGGTACAACTGAATTCGTGCACCGCCCGGCTGAAATGCTCGGCCCCGAAAATCTGGACGTGATGATCCAGCGCGAGCGCGGTCCCCGGGGCATTGGTGCCGACGCGATCCTCACTCCAGTCCGCGCCCTCGACGAAATTCATTCCGGTGGCGCGATCTTTGACCCGGCGATCACCCTCCACCCAGAGCAGTCGTCCCTGTGCGTCACTGATCGCCACCAGCAATCCGGCATCGGCCGCGTCCTCGACGAGCAGTTTGCGGACCACCGGGCGAATCGACGCCGTGGGATGAGTTGCCCGATAGCGCTTCAACTCGGGCGCGGTCAAATCCACCGCACCGCCGAAACCATCCGGATCCACCCCGTTGCTGCGGCTGCGCCGCCACGAATCCAGCACCACAGACCGCACCGAATCCCCACCCGGGCGCACCGTCGGAAGCTGGCGACCGTCGATAAAGGAGTTGTGCGCGAAAGACATTCGCAACGCCAGCTGCGTGACGTCGTCATCCGGCCGGACGGCAACCCATGGGCTGCCCTGCGCAACAGTGCTCAATCACTATCCTTCACGTTCCCCCGTCTTCCACTGTAACGCCGAACTCGAAAGTGGCGGGCGGCCTTCGCCGATCGCCGCGTGTCGAGCGGGCACACCGAATTTCGCCGGTGTTAGCATCGCGCGTGCCATCGGAGCGACCTATTCGCCTATTCGATTCGGCATTCCATGATTTCGACCTGAGTCATTTCGCGCACGGTTTCGAATAACCCAAGAAAGGGCCGAATACATATGCTGGCGCTCCTCGGAATAGCGGTCGTCTCCGTGATGACCCTCATGCCCCAGGCGGTCACCGAGACCGTCACCAGGGTCCTGGCCTTCATCGGCTGATACCGGTCCGCCGTAGGCTCGTAATCATGCGAATCGCAATCATCGGCGGACACGGGCAGATAGCACTCCAGCTCACCGGACTGCTAAGCGAACGCGGGCAGCAGGTGGTGGGCGTGATCCGGAATCCGGACCACGCGGCGGAGGTCGAGGCGGCGGGCGGCGAGCCCGTCGTGCTCGATCTCGAACAACGGGGCGCGGCGGAACTCGCGGCCGCGCTGCAGGGCGTAGACGCGGTCGTGTTCGCGGCCGGTGCCGGACCCGGCAGCGGGATCGAACGCAAGTACACGGTCGACCGGGACGGGTCGGTGCGGCTCGCCGAAGCCGCCGAACAGGCCGGAATCCGGCGATTCCTCCAGATCTCCACCATGGGCGCGGGCAAACCCGCCACCGGGGGCGACGAATCGTGGATCGCGTACATCGACGCCAAAACCCAGGCGGAGAACGATCTTCGCGCCCGCGACCTGGACTGGACGATTCTGCGGCCGGGACGGCTGCTCGACGACGCTCCCACCGGGGCGGTCCGGCTCGCCGATACCGTCCCCGCCGGAAGCGTTCCCCGCGCCGATGTGGCGGCCGTGCTGTCCGAATTGCTGGTCACCGGCGCGGGAGCGGGCCGCGTCCTCGAATTGATCAGCGGCGACAGCACCGTCGAGGACTCCGTCAAGGCGCTGTAATCGGCGACGCCCGCAGAGCAGCGTGACCGCGTCCGGTCCGTCGCCGATCGTGGCGATCAGGGCCGGACGATCAGCTCGTCCGACGGGTGATCGGTTGCGCCCCAATCGATCCGCCGCGATCCGGACCGCCGCCCGCCGCCACCGGCCGAACGGCTGGATGAGCGGGACGGGCCGAAGCGGTAGGGTTCGAAGGGTTTTGCGGTATCGAGGGGCCGAATGGTGCGTGCGGGCGAGGAATTCGCGGGATTTGTGATCGAGCGCCGACTCGGCGGGGGCGGGATGGGCGAGGTGTATCTCGCCCGGCACCCGCGATTGCCCCGGCTGGTGGCGATCAAACTGCTGGCTCGGGAGCTGGCCTCGGACGGGCTGACCCGGGCCAGATTCGAGCGTGAGGCAGAACTCGTCGCCCGGCTGGACCATCCGAATATCGTCACCGTGCACGATCGAGGCGTCGAGGACGGGCGACTGTGGATCGCCATGCAATACGTCGACGGGGGCGATGCGTCGGCCGTCGATCCCTTCCGCCTGCCGCCCCGGGACGCGGTGCGGATCGCGGCCGAGACCGCCAAGGCCCTGGACCACGCGCATTCAATGGGCGTACTGCACCGCGATGTGAAACCCGCCAATATCCTGCTGACCCGGGAGACACCGGGCCAGAAGCGGCGCATTCTGCTGACGGACTTCGGGATCGGACGCCTGCGCGACGATTCGACGGAATTGACCAGGACCGGCACCCTCGCCGCGACCCTCACCTATGCCTCACCGGAGCAGCTCTCGGGTGAGCCGCTCGATCACCGCTCCGATCAATATTCGCTGGCGTGCACGCTGTTCCGGCTGCTCACCGGGTCGACGCCATTCCAGTCCGAGACCGCGGCCGGGGTCGTCGCGGGGCATCTGCAGCATCCGGTGCCACGGCTCACCGATCGGCGTCCGGGGTTGCCCGAGGCATTGAACGAGGTGTTCGAACGCGGTCTGGCCAAACGGCCGGGCGATCGATTCGAATCCTGTCGCGAGTTCGCCGCCGCGGCCGCACGCGCCCTGACCGCCGATCCGGCGGCGACACCGGAGTTCGCACCGGCGACACGGCCCTTCGAGGTCGCCGAACCCGCGAACCTGGCATCCGCGCCGACCCTGGTCACGAGCGCACCGGGTGGCCCGGCCACGCTCGTCCTGCCCGTGGTCGGCGATGTCACCGCGCTGGAAGCGGCACGGCCCCACAATGATTCGGAACGTCCGACCCACCCCGGAACGCGCACCGACGATGGCGCGGACCTCGACAACGGCAGGCCCGCGCGCAACGGTTCGAGGTCCGATTCCGGAGCGCCGCCCGATACCGGATCGAGGGCCGACAGCGGCGCACCGTCCGACAACGGATCGAGGGCGGGCAGCGGCGCACCGGGCCACACCGACGCCGGGTCCGCCACCGGCGCACGGCGCGATGGCGGCACACGGGCCGATCACGGCGCGCGACCGCGCACCCGGCGGATCGCGGCCGGAGCCGGAGCACTGGTCGTGGTGGTCGCGGCGGCCTGCGGAATCTTCTGGGCGGCACATGATTCCGCCGCCCGGCCGAAGATCTCGCCACCGAACGCGGCAACGCATGCCGCGCTCTACCCCGGCTTCACCCCGCTCACCCGGATCGATGTGAACGGCAACCCGGTCGACGAAACGAAATCGGTGCTGGATCCGGCCAATGACGGCAGGCTGTTCTGCAAACCGGTATCGATCGCGGCGGCGCTGCCGCTATCCGGTAAGGATGCGTCATTGGGGCGCAATGTGATCGGCGGCGTCCGGCTGGCGGTGAACCAGTTCCTGCGCGGCGGGAACAATGCCTGCCCGGTCACCCTGCGCGAATTCGATACCGCCGGCGATCAGGAGACCGCCACGCAGGCGGCGGCGCGCATCGCCGATGACGAATCCATTGTCGCGGTGATCGGGCCCGCGCTGTCCGGGGAGGTCATCGCGGCGGGCAGCACCCTGGACGAGGCGGGACTGCCGTTCCTCACCCCGGTGGCGACCAATCCCCTACTGGCGCAATGGCGCTGGTCCGGCTTCTTCCGCGGGCTGGCCAATGACCACGCCCAAGGCCCGGCCGTCGGCCGCTATCTGGCCCAGACGGCGGGCTTCGCACACGTCTGCGTGGTGCGGGACACCGGCGGCGGCTTCGGAAACGAATTGGCCGACAATGTGATCGAGGGCCTCGGCACGGCGAAGTCCTGCGAGGTCAGCATCGACCCCGACGCCGACCCGGCGGCGGCCGTGACCGCCCTCGCGGACGCCCACCCGGACGCGATCTACTACTCCGGCTATGCGAAGGCCGCGGCGAAGCTGCTGACGCAACTCCGGAATGCCGGTGTATCAGCGACTTTCGTCCTCGGCGACGGTGGGTACGATCCGCTGTTCCGCGGCGACGCCGGTTCCGCCGCCAAGGGCGCGATCGTGGCCTGCCCGTGCGGTCCTCCCACCGATCGCTTCCAGACCGACTACCGAACCGCCACCGGCGCGGCTCCGGCCCCGCACACCGTCGAGGCGTACGACCTCACCGCAATCGTATTGCGAGGCATAGCCTCCGGCCGCGTCACCCGGGCGGACCTGCGCACGTACCTGCACAACTATCACGGCGACGGTATAGCGCACACCTACTCCTGGTCCGCCACCGGCGAACTCACCGACCCGCGCGTCTGGCTCTACCGCCTGGACTGAACCGAACTTCACCGGCGCTGGAACGGTGGCCGAATATCCCTGCGGGAGTTGATCATCAGCTTGGCCAGGATCGATGCGACCTGGGAATCCACCGTGCGCACGGAGGTGCCGCGCCGCGCGGCGATCGCGGCGTTGGTGAATCCCGCCGCGACCAGCATCGCCACCTGCTGCTCCGCGCCGGTCAGCGCACTCCACGCCCGCGCGTGTTCCGGAGCGGGGTTCGGCTCGGACGTGGTCGCAGGTGTGGACTCCAGCGAGTTCGTGAGCCGGTGTGCCGACTCGAGCGCGGGCATGCCGCCGGGTTCAGCGAGATGGTCGGTGTCGGAGCAGGCAGCGAGCAGTCGCCCGGCATCGGGGATCGCCGCGCCCTCGCTCGCGACGGTCCGGAAAGCCCTGTCCCCCAGTACCTTCGTCGCCACCGCGACCGCTTCGGCGGTGATTTCCGCGAACGGCCGCAGACTGGCGACCTCGAAACCCAATCGACGGCGCAGTTCCGCGGTACCGCCCAGCAGCCGCGCGATATCGAGCGCCCACGGTACCGCCCGAGCATCGGTGGCAGTCGGCAGCGCGGTGATCAACCGGGACAGAATCCACGCCCGGACCTGCAGCCCCCACACCCCGCCCCAGTGATCGCGCATCGGAATCTGCCAGGTCAATCCCGCATCACACAGTGCGAGAGCCGCTTTCGGATCACCGTGCGCGCACACCGCGATGGCGCGCGCGAATCGAACCCACGTGATCGCCCATTGCGCCCCGGCCGCCACCATCCGCTCCGACTGCGCGCCGGTGACCGCGAGCGCCTGCTCGGCGGTGCCGTGGAACGCCGCAGACAATGCCTCGAACAATCCGCTCATGGCAGCGCCACCGGGATCGCCCGCCGCCTCGAACTTATCGACCGCTCGCGAAAGCACGACCGCAGCAACGGGATCGGCATGCACCAACCACAGCGTCCCGCCCCACAGATACTCGACCGCGGCGGGCAGTCCGTGATCGACGGCCGGGTCCAGCCGGTCGGCGCCGGTCACCGCCGTGGCACTGTCCCGATCGGCAGTCGAATCCATTCGGTCCGAACCGATTTCGGCCGTGGCACCGTCATCGAGAACATCGAGCCGGATACCGTCCGCCAGGCTCGCGGCCACGCATTCGGCCAGAATCTGCTCGGCCTCACCGGGCAGACCCTGACACAGGCTGAGCCAGCCGATCAGCGCGCGGGTCGACACCTCCAGTTCGGGCGGGCAGTGTCCCGATGCGCACGCCGCCGCCAGTGCGCGCTCGATCAGACTTCGCGATTCGCGTAAAGAGCCGCGCAGGAATGGGATTCGCGAGGTGGCGAGTCCGACCGCCATTTCCAGGCCGACCACCGCACGGGCGGGATCGGCCAGACTGCCCTCGACGGCGCACAGGATGTTGTCCCACGCCGCCCGGGTCCGGACCAGCAGCTCCTGTTCGCGCGGGCTGACCCAGCCGGTGCTCACCGCCAGCACCTGATCTCGGTAGTAGTCGCGATGCCGGGCGGTCAGCTCGAGCCATTCCCCGGACTCGATCAGGCGCTCGCGCGCGAATACCTGGAAGCTCTCCAGCAGCGAGAATCGCGCGGTCTCACCGCCGAGGTGAATCGACACCAGCGAACGATCGACCAGCTGTTCCAGCAGACCTGCGACCTCATACCGCGCCAAGCCACCCGAATCGGCTCCGGCACAGACCGATTCGATCGCTTCGATATCGGCTCCGGTCTCCGAGGCCGAACCGCCGTCCCGATCGCCCCCGTCCCGATCGGCGTCATAGCCGGTCGCGAACACCGCCAGCCGCGCGAACAGCAGGCGTTCCTTCGGCTCACACAGCTCGTACGACCAGCCGATGACCGCGCCGATATCGCGATGCCGCTCATCGACGCCCACCCGGAACCCCGGCGACCAGCGCAGTCTGCGGTCCGTCTCGGCGCCGCCCAGATCGCGCAGCACCATCGCCGGAGACTGGTAGCGCAGTCGCGCCGCCGCCAGCCGGATGTACAGCGGGAAATAGTGCAGATGCCAGCAGATCTGCCGCACCACGGCGGTATCGCCCTCCCCCACCGGCCGCCCCGACAGCTCCGCTCGCTGCCGGAACAGCGCCATCGCCTGATCCCGGGCCAGCGGGGGAACAACCGCGATGTGCTCTTCAGCCCAACCGATCGCGGTACGACTGGTGGCCAGCACCGCCACCCCGGGAATGGCTGCGAGCAGATCCGCGATCACCAGTCCCACGGCCGCGAGCAGATGTTCGCAATTGTCGAGCACCACCACCGTTCGCCGGGCCGCGCCCGTGCGGGCCGCCTCGTCCATGTCGACTGAGCAGACCGGGCGTTCGAGGGCGTCGATCAGCGCCTGTCGCCCGGTGCGTCCGGAGAAGTCGCCTTCCAGCACGGCACCGGCGATCTTGTCCATCACCACGGCCGCGCTCGCATCCCGGGGCAGTCGGGCCAGATGCACCCAATACACCCGCAGCCGGGGGTCTGCGCGCAGCCGCGCGGCGATCGCCATGGCCAGCCGCGTCTTACCGATGCCGCCGGGCCCGACCAGTGTCACCAGCCGCGCGGAGCCCGCGAGCAGGGTTGTCACGCGGTCCAGTTCGCTGTCACGCCCGATGAATCCGTCGGCGCCCATCGGCATACCGACACCGAATGGATCAGGACCTACCGACACGAAGCGGAAGCCTAGAGGTTCGGACCCGCGACGGCCCGTCCGACCTCGGGCTACGCGCTGAGGATCGGTCCCATAGGTAGCTCCGGGCAGCGATTGCGGATGTGCCCGGACCATCTCCTCACCCAGGATCGACCAGACCCGTATCCACCGAACCGAAAGGTACGACATGCTTTCCGCGCGGTGTCACCGAGAACCCGGCCCGCGATGCCCGTGATCACCGGCACCACCTCGACCCGGCTGGCCGGACTGATCCGCACCACCGCGCTCACCGCCGGGGTTCCGGCCACCGAACTCGACGCGATCAGCCCGAGCGTGAATCCGGCCGTCCTGGCCGACGATCAGCTGCGGGTGCCGACCGAATGGGCCTGGCGGGCCTGGGAACTCATCGACGCGACCGCGGGTCCCGGCTCCGGCCTGCTCGCCACCGCCGCGGCCGGGTACGGCGGCCTGCACGTCTGGGACTACCTGTTCACCTGCGCCCCGACCCTGGCGGAAAGCGTACGCATCGCGATCGGATTGCGCGGAGTGGTCACCGATCCCGCGGTCGGCTGGGTGGTGGAGGAGGACGGGCGGCTGCTCACCATCCGGGAAACCACCGCCATCGAACCCGACGGGGTGCTGCCGCCCATCCAGGAATTCATGCTCTCGATCATGCTGCGCCGCGTGCGCGAGGCCACCGGGCAGCATCTGGTGCCGGTGCGAGTGGCGTTCAGCCACAGCGCAACTCACCGGTACCGGCCACTGGTCGACGAATTCGGCACCACCCGAATTGATTTCGGCGCAGCCTGCGCGGAGATCACCTTCCTGGACGCGGGCGGCCTGCCCACCGGCACCGACCCGTACCTGGGCGCGATGGTCCGCAAGTACGCCGAGTTGCTATTGACGACATCACGACCAGCGCCGGACTGGCGAACCACCCTGCACAACACCGTCATCGGCGCGCTTCGCGACGGCGACACCAGTCTCGAGGGAGCCGCACGCCGTCTCCAGATCAGCCCGCGCACACTACAGCGCCGACTGTACGAATTGGGCACCAGTTGGCGGCAGGAAGTCGAATCGGTCCGGCGCGACAATGCGATCCAGCTCATGCGGCACACCGATCTACCGGTGCGGTCGGTCGCGGCCCGGCTCGGCTACACCGACGCCCGCACCCTGCGCCGGGCCATCCGCCGCTGGTCCGGCCAGGGCGTGACCGACTTCCGGCGCGAACTGCGCGACGCCGATTGGATCGGAGCCCCCGGGTCATCCGGGATCCGGCGTTAGAGCTACGCCATGTAACAGATACCATCTGGTTCGTGGCAAAGCTCAAGGTCTCCATAGACGTCCCGATCCCGCCCGACCAGGCCTGGGCACACGCCTCCGACCTGCCGGAACTCGATAAATGGCTGACCCTGCACGAGGGCTGGCGCGGCCCGGTCCCCGCCGACCTCACCCCCGGCACCCGCCTCATCGGCGTGGCCACCGTGAAGGGCTTCCGCAACCGCGTCACCTGGATTGTGCACACCGCCGAACCCCCGAACCGCCTGATACTCAACGGCTCCGGTATCGGCGGCACCAAATTCGGCATCGAACTCCGCGTCGCCCCCAGCCCCACCGGCTCCAAGGTCACCGCCGACTTCAACCTCGGCGGCGCACCCCTGTTCGGCCCCATCGGCTCCGCCGTGGCCCGCGCCCTGCGCGGCGACGTCGAACGCTCCCTGGACAACTTCGTCAAGCTCTACGGCTGACCCGAGACAGAAAAGTGGCCCGGAACCTGGGGTTCCGGGCCATTTTTCGTAGTAGCGGGGACAGGATTTGAACCTGCGACCTCTGGGTTATGAGCCCAGCGAGCTACCGAGCTGCTCCACCCCGCGTCGGGTGAAGAAGACGTTACCCCGGGGTGTACACATTCTCCAAAACGGGCGAAGCGGGCGAGGTCAGGCGGCTTTCGGGGCGGACGCCGCCGGAGGCCAGGGTGAGGATTTCCTTATTGCCGTCGGCCCAGGTGGGGGTCATGGCGACGTCGTTGATGAGCCAGACACCCGCGGAGCGGAGCAGGCCGATGCGGTAGGTGCCGCCCAGGGTCCAGCGGGGGGAGCCGAAGGGGTTGGCCAGCAGGTGAATTGCCTGGAAGACGGCGGTCAGGATGGCGGTGTAGTCCAGGCGTACGGAATCGGCGAAGACGGCGGGGAAGGCATCCCAATCGCGAGTGTCTATGCGCCACATCATGGTGGTGGCGGCATCGATCACGTCGGCGCGATCCTGGGCTGAAGTCATGGCGGTACTCCTTTGTAATCAGTTGAGGGGGAGAAGATTTCGCGCGTCGAAAACACGCCGCGCCACGGTCATCGCGGCGAGCACCCGGGGAAGCCCGCATACGGTGGAGTACTACCAGCGGCTCGAACAGGGCCGGGCCAATCACCCCTCGAACGAAGTGCTCGACGCGCTCGCCGAGGTACTGCGCCTGGACGCCACCGAACGCGGATACCTGGGCAGGCTCGCCAATCCGGCGCGAAATCAGCTCGACGAACTATCCACCGGCAGTGTGGAATTCGCCGAAGTCTGGTCGGCGGGCGAGGTCGCGGTGCGCACGCACGGCTCCAAGAATTTCCGCCATCCCACCGTCGGCGTCCTGACCCTGAATTACGAAAACCTGGAATTGCCGGGGGATCTGCGCCAGCGCCTGGTCACCTTCAGCCCGGATCCGGCCACCGCGACCGATGCCGCACTACGGGTGCTCGGGTCACAAACCTATGTGAGCCGCTGAACCGGAGACAGGCCCCGCAGCAGCTGCGCGTCCACGACCAGCGCGGTGGTGTTATCCCTGCCGCCATTGGCCAGCGCCGTCTCGACCAGTGCCTCGGCGGTGTGACCGGCCGAATTGTCGGCTGCCAGCAGGGCTTTGATCGCCACCATATCCAGCTTCTTGCCCACGCCGTCACTGCACAGCAGTAGTCGCCCGGCACTCGAACCGGTGGCGGCCTGACCGATCTGATCGGGCTCCACGGTGCGCGCGGACGTGGTCACCAGGTGGGCCATACCCGGCATCGGCTCATGACCGCGGGACCGGAAGTATTCGGCCACAGTGTGATCGGTGGTGATGCGCTGGAGCGCCCGGCCATTCCAGCGGTACGCCCGGCAGTCCCCGACCCACGCGATATCGGTCGGGCCATCGGGCTGTCCGCCCGCGGGGAGCACCGCCACCACCAGCACGCTGTCGGCGGCCGACTCGGGCAGCTCGCGCAGCAATTCCTGCTGTGCGGCAAGGATTCCCGCTCGTGCACCGTGTACCACCGCGACCCGCGATGCGGTCCGGGCCACCAGCCGCGCGGCTCGCGCCGCCGCCAGATGATCGCCGACGCCGTCCGCGACGACGAAAGCCGTTCGGCCCGAACGTTCATCGGTGAAGGTGGCCACCGCGTCGGCGTTGATGGTGCGCGATCCGATTCGGCTCACCGCCGCACCCGCCACCCTGCCCAGCCACGCCTGGTCTGCGGGTTCCACCGGATCTCCGGCGCCGATCTCGAACGCCTCGCTGTGCATGGCCCCTCCTGGGACTCGGCCTCACGGGGTGCTGTGGACCAGCACTCCCTCATTCAACGGCCGAAAACCGTGCGCTACTCCCGATTTGCCTGTGTGATTGCTGTGGAAACCGGCAAAAGCCGAGATCAGAACGTTATCGCGGATCAGTGCGCGGTCTGCGCGACCACGAAGATCCGGCGGAACGGTAGCCAGGTCGCACCGTCCGGCTGCTGCGGATACGCCTCGCGCAGCAGCGGCGCGAGCTGGGCGCGGAACTCGGCCCAGGCCGTGTCATCGAGCACATCGCGGACGGGGGTGAGCGCCGTGCCGGTGACCCACTCCAGGACCGGATCCGGACCGGTCAATCGCTGCAAATAGGTTGTCTCCCAGGCGTCCACGGCACACCCCTGCGCGGTCAGCACCTGGGCGTACCCGGCCGGATCGAGCACCGCACGCGGCTCCAGCAGTCCGGCCGGAGCCAGACGCTCCCGCCACTGTTCCGCACCGGCCAGTGCGCGAATCGCGAGATGCGAAGGCGCGTCGAAGTTTCCGGGCACCTGGAACGCCAGCCAAGCCCCGGCGGGCAGCTCCCGCGCCCACGTCGCGATCAACTCCGGATGACCGGGCACCCACTGCAATACCGCATTGGTCACCACCACATCGGTATCCGGACCCGGCCGCCACTCCCGCACATCCACCAGTCGCGCGTCGATACCGCGCGCCCGCGCCGCCGCCACCATCTCCGGAGAGGAATCAGAGGCCTCCAGCGCCGCGTCCGGCCACCGCTCCCCCAGCGTCAGCGTCAGATTGCCGGGGCCGCACCCCAGATCCACCACGCGGCGCGGCCGCTCGGCCCGCACCCGCTGCACCAGATCGAAGAACGGCCGCGCCCGATGATCATCGAAGGCCAGATACTGCCGCGGATCCCACATGGGAGTCACCCTAATCCGCCGGGTGCGCGCGGTCGCGCGAGCGCGCGAGGCATATGCCGAAACGAGAGAAGGCCCTCGAAGAATGATCTTCGAGGGCCTTCTCGCTAGTAGCGGGGACAGGATTTGAACCTGCGACCTCTGGGTTATGAGCCCAGCGAGCTACCGAGCTGCTCCACCCCGCGTCGGTGAACATAACATTACACACGGCTCGCAGTCAGTACCAAATCGTATGGTCAGGGGCGGTTTCCTCGATTGCCGGTCCGATCTTGAAGGCGACGCGGAGCGGGTTTCAACCATCCGGATGGTTGCAAAACGGAGGTCTTGGACAGAAAAACCTCCGCCTGGGAAGGCCTTCCTGCGCGCGTGTCCCGCGAAACGCGCCCGAAACGTGACTGGAGTCACATTTTCACAGTGAGTTGAATCACATCACGAGCATATAACAGACCGATCGGATCTACGAATTGCAGCATAGCCAACCTGCATGAAGGCTATTTTTTCGGTTATTCGCTTCATGCAATTCCGAAGTTATCAAGACGTGATCTGTCGAGATTCCCCCGTTATCGTCAGTCTCGGCCCGGATCAAACCCGTGATGGGCACCGCACCGAACCGCCGCACGCCGGAAACCCTGTCCCGCGGTTTGGTACCCAGAGCCCCTGGGGACAGGGACACGGCAGCAAAACGCCTGGTCGGTCGTTCGCAGGGAGGGAAAAACACCATGAAACAGAACCGGAAGATCAACACCCGCGCCCTCGGCCTCCTCGCCGTCACCGGTGCACTTGTTGCCGTCCCGTTCGGCTTCTCCGCGACCGCCTCGGCAGCCCCCGCCCACGACTGGGATGGCGTCGCCCAGTGCGAGAGCGGCGGTAACTGGGGTATCAATACCGGCAACGGCTACTACGGCGGCCTGCAGTTCTCGCCCAGCACCTGGGCGGCGCACGGCGGCCAGGGCAGTGCGGCCAACGCCTCCAAGGCCGAGCAGATCCGCGTGGCCGAGAACGTGCTCGCGAGCCAGGGCGTCGGCGCCTGGCCGGTCTGCGGCCAGTACCTGCGCGCCGGTGCCTCCGAGCCCGAGCCGGAGCCCTATGTCGAGCCCGCGCCCGCCCTCCCCGCCGCGCCCGCCCCGGTCAGCGATAAGCAGGTCCTGATCGATCAGGCCAAGACCGCCGCCGGTGGCCTCGCCCAGCAGTTCGGCGTGCAGGATCAGTACCAGCAGGTGCTGGATCAGAACGCCTCGCTCATCGAGTCCTGGGGCCGCTGAGCGCCCCCGGGTCCACTGAGCCCGCGCACTCCTTCCCCATACCGGAAGTGACAGGAAAGCGCTGCCGTCGCCCATGACGGCAGCGCTTTTCCTGTTCCGCAGGGGAATTCGATCAGTCGGCGAACTCCGCGCGGTGCGCCAGCGCCCAGTCTCGGAAGCCGCGCGGCGGGCGACCGGTCACCTGTTCGACGGTCGGATAGACCACCGAGGTGAAGGACTCCAGCGCGGTGGCGCGCAAGGCCGTGATGGCATCGGCCATCTCCGGCGAGACGCCGAAACCGATTATGGCCGAGCGTGATTCGTCCGCCGAGGTCTCGACGTAGTACAGCGGGCGGCCCAGGACTTCGGCGAGAATATCGGTCTGCTCACCCGGCGAGAGCGGCTGCGGACCGCTGAGGGTGTACACCCGGCCCGAATGCCCCTGTTCGACAAGGGATCTCACCGCGACCGCGGCGATGTCCACCGGGTCCACCACCGCGATACGGCCCTGGCCGAACGGGGCGCGCACCGTATCGGCGGCGCGGATGCCGGGAGCCCAGTGCAGGGCATTGGACATGAAACCCAAGGGGCGCACCATGGTCCACGCAATCCCGCTCGCCCGGACCGCGTTCTCACCGGCACGATGCCACATCGGGATCGGATCATTCGCCGCTTCGTCCCCGGCTCGGCCCGAGGACAGTTTCACGATCCGGCTCACCCCCGAATCCGCAGCCGCGGCAGCGATATTCGCATCGTGCTTGGGCAGTTCGGGTCCGCTCGACAACAGGAACACGCTCTCGACACCGCGCAGCGCGGGGACCAGACTGTCCGGCTCACCGAGATCACCGCGCACCACCTCGACCCCGTCGGGCAGTCCCGCGGTCTCCGGACGGCGGACCAGCGCACGCACCGGCGCACCCAGTTCGAGCAGTCCGTCGATCACGGCTCGGCCAACGGTTCCGGTTGCTCCGGTCACAAGAATCATCACGCACTCCAGCTCTTCAGCGGCTCTGCGCGGGGTTGATCACCGCGCTGGAACCAGCCTGTTCCAAGCGCCGGGCAACATCCATGAACGAGATTCGAATCGCGGGGATGTTCCATACAGACCGCGAATGCGATGATTTCTTCCATGCTGGATGAGATCGACCGCGGACTGATCCACGCCCTGCACCTCGACGGGCGCGCCACTTTCCATCGGATCGGCGAGGTGCTCGGCGTCTCGACCCAAACCGTCTCGCGCCGCTACGCACGCCTGCGCGAGACGGCGGGGTTGCGCGTGGTCGGCCTCGCGAACCCCGCGCGCACCGGGACCACACAGTGGCTGGTGCGCCTCACCACGACTCCCCCGGCGTCCCGTCAACTCGCCGAAATCCTTGCCCAGCGCGCCGATACGACCTGGGTCATGCTCACCTCCGGCGGCACCGAGATCTTCCTGATCGTCGATGCCCCCGAGACCGGCACACCCGAGCTACTCCTGCACGATCTCCCCCGCACCTCGGTGATCACGGGGATCTCAGCGCACTATGTGCTGCACACCTATCTGGGAGGTCCCACCGCCTGGCCGGGTCGCCTCACCGTGCTGGACGCGGACCAGCGGCGAATGCTTCAGTCCGGCAACGAGTTCAATATCCGGCGACCCGCGGCGGAGACCGATGACGCACTCTTCGCGGCACTGCGCGCGGACGGACGATTCGGCCTCGCACACCTTGCGACGGCCACCGGATGGTCGCAATCCACTGTGGCGCGGCGTATTTCGGAACTGCGGGCGAGCGGTGCACTGTACTTCGATGTGGAAGTGAACGATAACGAGCTCGGTGTCACAACCCGCGCGCTGCTCTGGGCCACGATCGCTCCCGGCCAGCTCGACCGCGTCGCGAAAGCCCTTGCCCAGCATGCGGAATTGGCCTTCCTGGCCGCTACCACCGGCAAGTCGAACCTCATCGCCGAGGCACTCTGCCCCGACCCCGCCAGCCTGCACACCTACCTGACCCAGCGCCTCGGCGCGTTCGACGCCATCCACACCCTCGAGACCACACCCGTACTCGCAACGGTGAAGTCCACCTCACAGCCCACCCTCGCGCACCAGCCCGCCCGACGCCGCTGAACGAATCCCGAAGGCATTCACCGTGTCTGGAGCGGTCGCATGAAAAAGGCGCTGCCGTCGTTGTCGACGGCAGCGCCTTTTCAGTCAGCGGTCAGTGGGTCAGTTGCCTGCCTTCTGGTAGGCGTTCACCGCTGTCTGCAACTGTTCCAATGCCTTGCCGAGTTGGCCGAGGTCGCCGGACTTCTGAGCGTCCTGGACCGCGCGCAGCGCATCGTCGAGTTGTTTGACCGCGGCGTCCTTATTGGCCGCCGGTGGGGTCACCGTCCCTTGATTGGGCGGAGTCGTCCCCTGGTTCGGGGGTGGGGAGGCCTGGTTGGGCTGGTCGGTGGCGGCGCTGCCGGTGCCCGGGAGCACCTGTTCGAGCGCTTCCTTGACCGTCGAGCCGTAGCCGACCTTGTCCCGATAGCTGGCCAGCACCTTCACCAACTGCGGGAAGGACGGTGTATTCGGGCCGCCCGCATTGCGTTCCAGATACCAGGGTTCGACGTACAGGATGCCGCCGTCACCGACGGGCAGCGTCAGCAGATTGCCGTATTTGATCTTGTTGACATTGCCGCCGGTCAGCAGGTTCCGGTCCCTGGACACTTGATCGTTCGTCGTCATCGACGTCTGTGTCTGGCCCGGCCCCGGCGTCTGCGAATCCGGTGGCAACTTCAAAACGGTCAGCTTGCCGTAGTTCTCGGGATCCGAATGCGCCTGGATGTACGCGGACAGGAAGTTTCGCTTGTACCCGACCATGACACTGGTCAGATTGAAGGTCGGCTTATTCGTCTTCGGATCGCCCACCAGCACGTAGTACGGCGGTTGATGCGCACCGCTGGCCGCACCCTCCTGCGTCGGATCGTTCGGCACCGACCAGAAGGCGTTATTGGTGAAGAACTCGCGCGGATCGTCCACGTGGTACTTGGCGAGCATCTCGCGCTGCACCTTGAAAAGATCCTCCGGATACCGGAAGTGCGCCCGCAGATCCGGGCTGATCGCGCTCTCCGGCTTCACCGCGTTCGGGAACACCCCGCTCCACGCCTTGAGCACCGGATCGGTCTTGTCCACCTGGTACAGGGTGACGGTGCCGTCGTACGCGTCGACGGTCGCCTTCACCGAGTTGCGGATGTACGAGACCTCCTTGCGCGGCAGCAGCCGGCCGGTGGTCTGGTCGATGCTGTCCTCGACCACGCCGTCCAGCGAGGTGCGCTGGGCGTACGGGTAATTGTCGAGGGTGGTGTAGGCGTCCACGATCCAGAGCATGCGCCCGTCCACCACGGCCGGGTACACATCGCCGTCGGCGGTCAGCCACGGCGCGACCTGGGTGACGCGATCACGCGGATTGCGATTGAAGATGATCTTCGAATCCGAGCCGATCGCACCGGAGAACAGGATGTTCCGCTCGGCGTACTTGGCCGCGAACGCGAACCGGTTGAACCAGTTGCCGATCGAGACGCCACCCGAACCGGAGTACGTGTACTGATCGGTGGGGGTGTCGTATTCGCGCGGGGCCTGATTGTTGCCGCCCACGATGGCGTAATCGGAATCGCCCTTGGAGATCAGCTCGCCGTAGTAGATGCGCGGCTGATCCAGCTTGATGGCCTGCTTGTCCTTGGGCGTGAACAGATCGCTCACCGTGGACAGATCGCCGACATTGAACACCGGATAGCCGTAGCCGCCGCCGGAATCACTGCCCGCGGACTGCTGGGCCTGCTGCGTGTCCTTGGGCGGAGCCTGATTCACCCGATTCGCCGGGGACGCGACGAAACCATTGCCGTGCGTGTAGACCGTGTGCTTGTTGATCCAGTCGGTCTGGTTGCCGGACAGGTTCTGCGGCTGCAACTCTCGGGCCGCCACGATGTAATCGCTCATCTCACCGTTGATGGTGTAGCGATCGATATCCAACGGATCCGGGAAACCGTAGAAGTTCTGCAACTGCTGATTGCGCTGAATGAACGTCTGCGTCAACAGGTTCGGGTCCAGCAGCCGGATGTTCTTGATGGTCGCCTGATCGGACGGCACCATGACCGGCTGTTTGGTCACCGGATCGGTGGTCGCCTCACCCTTGTAATTGGTGTATTCGACCTTGTCCGGTGTGAGCCCGTACGCATCACGCGTGGCCTCGATATTGCGCTCGATATACGCGCTCTCCTTGGTGGCCGCGTTCGGGCGCACCGAGAACTGCTCCACCAGCAGCGGCCACACCGCGCCGACCAGCACCGAGGACAGCACCAGCAGCGCCGCCGCCATGGCCGGAATCCGCAAGTCGCGCAGCACGACTCCGGCGAAGAACGCGATCGCGCAGATCACCGCGATGGACAGCAGGATCAGCTTGGCGGGCAGCACCGCGTTGATATCGGTGTACGAACCACCGGTGAAGGTCGGCTCCTTACGCGTGCTCGACAGCAGCGCGTACCGGTCGAACCAGTACGCGATCGCCTTGAGCAGCACGAACAGTCCAGCCAGAATCGCCAGCTGCACGCGCGCGGCGGTGCTCAGCGTGCCCTCGCGACCCGCCAGCCGCAGCCCGCCGAACACGTAGTGCGTCACCAGATTCGCGAAGAACGCGATCACCACGGCGACAAACAGCCAGTTCAGCACCATCCGATAGAAAGGCAGATCGAAGGTGTAGAAACCGATGTCCAGATGGAACTGCGGATCCTGCACACCGAACTTGCCGCCGTGCAGGAACAACTGCACCGTGGCCCAGCTCGATTGCGCCACCAAACCCGACAGCACACCGATCAGCAGCGGAATCCCGATGCCGAACAGCCGAAGTCGGCTCATGACGGTGGTGCGGTAGCGCGCGATCGGATCGCCCGGCCCCGAGACCGGTACGAACACCGGCCGCGATCGGTACGCCAGCAGCAGCGCCAGCCAGATGATCGCGCCGACAACCAGCGCGACGACCAGGAACAGTAGGAAGCGGGTCAACAGGACCCGGTGGTACACACCGCGGAAACCGACCTCACCGAACCACAACCAGTTCGTATAGGCGTCGGTGAGCCGCGGCCCGACCAATAACAATGCCGCCAGTGCCAGTGCTGTCACCAGCAATATCCGGCTGCGGCGTGACAGCGAAGGTAAGCCAGTCGGGGGGCGCATGCCCACGATGCCACTCTCCCAGGGTCCGGCAGGCCCGCCCGGAAAAACCAGGCGGTGCACCGCAGTCCGATGATGCGAGTTGGTCCCAGGGGACCGTTCGCGCCCCACTCTACGTAAATCGCCCGGGATCCGGCCCAACACCCGGGCTCGAGAGCGCGAGATCTCGATGCGAGGATTGCGGGGTGAACCCTGAGCAGTGGGCCGCGTCCGCCCTGTACCGGTGCATCCGTGAAGTCGCCGAGTATGTCGACGGCGAGGGCTGGGACCGTCCCCCGCAAATGTTCGCCCTGGTACCGACGGTGGACCTGGTCGCCGCCGAACCCTCGCTGATGGATCAGGTGGACGAGAAGGACGCCCTGACTCCCATTGCGCAGGAGCCGTTTCCGGAGGACATCAACGGCGACCATCCGCGCGCGCTCGACGAATTCCTGGCCACCACCAGCTGGCCGCTCGCCGTCGAAGGCTGCGTGCTCGTGCAGCAGATCGTCGTGCTGCCGCCCGATGCCGAGCAGACCCTCGATGACGCGATCGAACCGCTGCTCGCCGATCCCGACGCCGCCGACTCGGCCGCCAGGCAGGCCGCGGTCTCGCATCCGGAGCGCCGTGACGCGCGGTTGTTCGTAGGCGTCCTGCGTGACGGCACCGCACTGTCGCTGCTCCAGGTCCGCCCCGCCGAGGACGAGGAGGACCCCTTCGGCGACCTCGACCTGCGCACCGCCCCCAACCTGGCTCCGAACCTGGTCGAGGCGGTCAGACAGACCTTGGACAACGAGCCCGAGGACTGAGCGGGCTTACCGCTGAAAGCAATTCGCGCCCCACTGCCCGATGGCAGTGGGGCGCGGCGCATATGGGGGTGGGCGACCCCGTCATCCCGGCATGGTTTCGGCCGGGATCCACACCGGGCAGGACTAGCTGCAGCTGGGGGTTTCCTTGCCGGCGTTGATGTCGTCCAGCGCCTGGACCGCGCCCGCCAGGTTTTCGACCTTGACCAGGCGCAGACCGTCGGGGGTGCGCTGGGCGGCCTCGTTGCAGTTGGCAGCGGGGACCAGGAAGGTCTGCGCGCCTGCCTCATGGGCGGCGATCATCTTGTACTGGATGCCGCCGATCGGGCCGACCTTGCCGTCCGGGTCGATGGTGCCGGTGCCCGCGACGAATTTATTGCCGCTGAGCTCGCCCGGGGTGAGCTTGTCGATCAGCGCCAGGGTGAACATGAGACCGGCGGAGGGACCGCCGATTTCGGCCAGGTTGAAGTCCACCTGGATGGGGCCGCTGGCGAATTCGCCCGGCGTGATGCCGAGGTAGCCCTTGGCGGAATCGTCGGGGCGCGCGCCCAGGGTGATCTCGGCGCGCTGCTCGGCGCCGTCGCGGCGGAACACCACCGGAATGGCGCTGCCGGGTTTGGCCGCGGACACCGCCGCCACCACATCCTTGGACGAGGCGATGGGTTTACCGTCGACGCTCACCAATTCATCGCCCTTGCGCAGCACATCCTTCGCGGGCCCGTCCTCGGTGACCGCGCGCAGTCGCACCACGGTCGGCATCTTCAGATAATGCAGGGCCGCCAATTCCGCATTGTCTTCGGAATCCTTGAAGTCCTGTTGATTCGATTTGTCTATCTCGTCACGCGACACTCCGGGCGGATACACCTCGGCACGCGGCACCAGACCGTGCTGACCATCGAGCCACAGCCCGAATGCCTCGAAGATATTCAGCTGATCGCGAACGGAGACCGTGGTCATATTCAGATTGCCCGCGGTCGGATCGACCGCGGCTCCCCGCACCTCAACGACCTGTTTTCCATTCACTTCGCCCAGCGTGTTGAATGTCGGCCCAGGTCCGAGTGCCACGAACGGGACGGTGACGACACTGCCGATGATTCCCAGCACCAAAATGGGGATCAGGGCGGCGAGCAGGGTGAATATCCGACGGTTCACGCGGCCAAGGGTACTGGTGATGCCCCCGATTGCCGCGTTCCGCTCGGCGGTTCGCCCCATCGGAGGCTCCAGTACCGTAGAAGCCATGAGTGATATGCCGTTCGGATTCTCGAATCGCGACGACGACCCGGAGCGCAAGCCCGGCGACGAGTCCAGCGGTTCCGGTGCGAACAACCCGTTCGGATTCGGTGGTCCGGGCGGCGGCGGATTCGATCCCTCGCAACTCGGCCAGATGCTCAGTCAGCTGGGTCAGATGTTCAGCACCATGGGCCAGCCGGGCGCGCAATCCGGTCCGGTCAATTACGACCTCGCCAAGCGGCTGGCTCGCCAGCAGCTCGGTTCCAGCGTCACCCCGGTGACCGAGGGCGCGCAGCGCGCGGTCGCCGATGCCTCGCATCTGGCCGAACTCTGGCTGGACCCGGTCACCACGCTGCCCGCGGGCGCGACCAAGACCGTCGCCTGGACCGCCAATGACTGGATCGAGGAGACGCTGCCGACCTGGAAGCGGCTGTGTGATCCGGTGGCCGAACAGGTTTCGGGCATGTGGACCGCGACCCTGCCCGCCGAGGCCAAGGAATTCGCCGCGCCCATGATGGGCATGCTCGGGCAGATGGGCGGGCTCGCCTTCGGTTCGCAGCTCGGTTCCGCGCTCGGCCAGCTCGCCAAGGAGGTGCTGACCTCCACCGATATCGGCCTGCCGCTCGGCCCGGCCGGCACCGCGGCGCTGCTGCCCGCGGCCATCTCCGAATTCAGCGCCGGACTGGAACAGCCCGAGAGCGAGATCCTGGTCTATCTGGCCGCCCGCGAGGTCGCGCATCAGCGACTGTTCGCGCATGTGCCGTGGCTGCGCCAGCAGGTGCTGGGCGCGGTCGAGGATTACGCGCGCGGCATCAAGATGGATTTCTCGGCCATCGAACAGGCCGCTGCCGGACTCGATCCGATGACCCTGGCCCAGGATCCGTCCAAGCTGGAGGAACTGCTCGCACAGGGCACCTTCGAACCGCAGACCACCCCCGAGCAGCAGGCGGCGCTGGATCGGCTGGAAACCCTGCTCGCCCTGATCGAGGGCTGGGTCGAGACCGTGGTCACCGACGCCGTCGGCGATCGGCTGCCGGGTGCGGGCGCGCTCGCGGAAACCCTGCGCCGCCGCCGTGCCACCGGCGGACCGGCGGAGCAGACCTTCGCCACCCTGGTCGGCCTGGAACTGCGGCCGCGCAAGGTGCGCGAAGCGGCCACGCTGTGGCGGCGGCTCACCACCGACGCGGGCATCGACCAGCGTGACGGCATCTGGGCGCATCCGGATCTGCTGCCGGATTCCTCGGATCTGGACGCCCCCGCGGGCTTCATCGATTCGGTACTCGGCGGCGGCACAACGGCTTTCGACGATCCGCTGGCGCAGCTGGCGGAGACCGAGGCGCGCGAACGAGCCGCCAAGGAAGCCGCCGAGGGCGGGGACAAGCCGGTGGACACCACCAAGCCGGAGCAGCCGACCGACGATGAGGGAGAGGGCGGTAAACCCGCCTCCTGAGCTCCACAACCAACCCCGGGCGGGCTCGATCTCGTTTCGTGAAGTTGTGGATAACCCTCGAAAGCGCTGGTAGTTAGGCGTTTTCGAGGGTTATCGCCGTTTCGGGGGCAGGCAGGGTTGGGGCATGACCACGCTTGCGCGTACTTATGGGCCGATGCTGGATCCGCGCGTCACGGTGCTGCTGCGCCGTAATGGGCTGGTGCAGTTGGGGTGGACTCCGGGGGAAGCGGTGCTGCTGCGGCCGGTGGGGCCGGTCGAGGCGGTGCCCGCGCTGTTGCGGCTGCTGGACGGGGTGCGGCCCGAGGACGAGATTCTTTGTAAAGCACGGGCATTGGGGTTTTCGGGGGAATCCACCTCGGCGCTATTGGACAGCTTGGCCGAGGCCGGACTATTGATCGACGCGGAAACGCCGTCGCGGTTGCGCCGGGTGCGGGTGCATGGGCGCGGGCCGCTCTCGGACACATTGCTGGAGGGGTTGGGCCGAATCGGGTTGCGCGCCAGTCACTCCTTTCCCGGGCACGCGCCGGGCACGCGATTGGAACGGCCCGATCTGGTGGTGCTGGCCGATGCCCTGGTCCCGGATCCCGCACTGGTGGCCGAGTTGATGCGGCAGCGGATTCCACATCTGCAGGTGCGAATTCGCGATGGGCACGGGGTGATCGGACCGCTCGTACTGCCGGGTGAATCCAGTTGCCTGCGCTGCGCGGATCTACTGCGCTGCGATCTGGAACCGGAGTGGCCGCATTTGAGCGCGCAATTGCTGGGCCGGGCCGGACAGGCCACCCCGGCGAGTATCGCGGCAGCGGCGGCGCTCGCACTGCACGAGATCGACACCATCGCGCACGGCGATGCCGAATTCGCACCGGCCACCCTGAATGCCACCCTGGAATTGCATCTCGATCGCCCGCATCTGGATTCCCGGCACTGGCCCGCCCATCCGCTCTGCGGTTGCCTGGACACCGCGCACGGCCATCCGGATGCCGCCACCGCACCCGCGAACGGCGAAATCGATTCGGACATCACCGATCCCACGGCTGCCCGTAATAGCGAATCGGAGTTGCTGTGACCGATACCACTAAAGCCCTGGACCCGCGATTACATCCGATTCCCATGGCGAACCGTCTGGGACATCGGCATGATGGGAACGTGTCAGAGATTGTGAGCAAGCGCTCTTCCCGCAATGCCAAGTTGGCGAAGATCCCACTGGGCATCGCAGGGCGGGCGGCCGTGGGTTTCGGCCGCAAACTGGCCGGGGGCGATAAGACCGAGATCAATGCCGAGCTGAACCAGAAGGCCGCCGAACAATTGTTCGCGGTACTGGGTGAGCTCAAGGGCGGGGCGATGAAGTTCGGACAGGCGCTGTCCGTCTTCGAGGCGGCGGTACCCGAGGAATTCGGTGAGCACTACCGCGAGGCCCTCACCAAATTGCAGGCCGCCGCGCCGCCCATGCCGACCGCCGCCGTGCACCGGCAGCTCGATCAGCAGTTGGGCACCGGCTGGCGGCAACGCTTCAAGGAATTCGACGATGAGCCGACCGCCTCGGCGAGCATCGGCCAGGTGCACAAGGCCGTCTGGTCGGACGGTCGCGTCGTCGCGGTGAAGGTGCAGTATCCGGGGGCGGACGAGGCGCTGCGCGCGGACCTCAAAACGCTCAATCGCATGGCGGGCATGATGGGCGCGCTCATTCCGGGCGCGGACGTCAAACCGGTACTGGCCGAGATCAGCGAGCGCACCGAGGAAGAACTCGACTACCGCATCGAGGGCGGCCATCAGCGCCAGTTCGCCAAGGCCTTCGACGGGCACGCGCGTTTCCTGGTGCCCAAGGTGGTGGCCAGCGCGCCCAAGGTGATCGTCACCGAATGGCTGGATAACGCGACCCCGGTCTCCAAGGTCATCGCCGACGGTATGGCCGATCCGGCGGGCACCGTCGAACTGCGTAATCGGGTCGCGGCGCAAATGGGTGAATTCCATTTCTCCTCACCGGCGATCGCGGGCCTGCTGCACGCCGATCCGCATCCCGGCAATTTCATGGTCATGCCGGACGGCCGCCTCGCCGTGATCGATTACGGCGCCTGCGCCCCGCTGCCCAATGGCTTCCCGCCGGAGCTGGGCCAGATGGTGGCGCTCGCGGTCGAGGAGCGCTTCGACGAACTGACCGAGTTGATGACCACCAATGGCTGGGTCATTCCCGGCAAAAAGGTTACGCACCAGGAGATTCAGGACTACCTGCGTCCGTTCACCGACCCCATCAAGACCGAAACCTTCCACTTCACCCGTAAGTGGATGCAGCGCGTGGCGGGCAAGGCCACCGATATCTCCAATCAGGAGATGCTGAAAACCGCTCGCGCCCTGCAACTTCCGGCCGAGCACGTGATGATCTTCCGCGTACTGGGCGGATCCATCGGCATCTGCGCCCAGCTCGATGCCGAACTGCCCTTCATGAAGCTCATGCAGGACTGGGTCCCCGGCTACAAGGAATACCGCACCGCGAGCTGAAAACCCTTCGGACGCAAAACGACCCGCTTACGAAGAAGTAAGCGGGTCGTATGCGTTCTTTTTCACCCCCGGCGCTCAGGCCGATCATGCCACCGCGACCTTGCGCGGACGCCCACGCGGGCGCTTACGGGCAATGACAACACCCTGATCGAAGATCTCGCCGCCCCAGACGCCCCAGGGCTCGGCGCGGTCGATGGCGGCGGACAGGCAGCCCTGCCGGATCGGGCAAGCCGCGCAGAGCGTCTTGGCCTCTTCCAGCTGAGCCGGGCTCTCGGCGAACCAGAGATCAGGGTTGCCATCTCGGCAAGGTACGGACATCGTGGCGCCCCGGCGAATGCGGGGAGTCGAGGCCACGGTGTTGCGGCATGTCACGCGGTCACGGGTAACCGTGGTGGACACGTCGGTCTCCTTCTCGTGCAGCGGTCGTTTCGGTGTTGTGAAGCGAAACCGGTGCCGTATGGCGGAGGCCGATATAACTATGGCCACGGTTTCGCTTCTTAGGCGATCCGTGGCCAGATGGTCTGGGAGTTATCCCTTACCTGAGTCGACTTCGGTGTCGACTCCTGTTCACGGTCGCGAGGTGGATGTTGCGGGGGCGGCTGGCGGCCGGCAGCAGATGCACCGGATCGACTCCGGCTTCCGCTGCGAAGGCATCGGTAGCCGCATACGCGACTGCCTGGTGCCAGCTGCCCTCGGGCTTGTCCTGCTTCATGACGATCTGCTCTGCCGCTTGGGTTTTGGTTGCAAAACCCTGAAGACCAAGATCACCGACGAAACCGGACAGACGAATCCCCTGCGTAGCGAGGATCCCCCGGGAGGCGGACATGACGGAGACGGTCGAAACCGTCGCCAAATCACCGGACATTGTCCGGACAGATGCGGTGTTCACGATGCCGTTCATTGGTCTGCCTCCCTCCTGCTCTCGTAGCCGATAAGTACCCATGCGCGCCGGGATTCCTCCCGTGTGCATGAGACCACCCTAAGTAGATATACAGATGCGCACAACCTATTTTTGACCAGCAGTTTTGCGGTCTTGCGCACTCCGATTCAGACGTGAAGCGTGACAACCCGTTCGGGTCGCGCGCTCACCGCTGCCGGGCCCGGACGATAGCCAGTACGTCCGCGCCGTAGGTCTGGAGCTTCTTCGCGCCGATACCCGGGATGGCGACGAGCGCCCGGTCATCGGCCGGTCGCTGTTCGGCGATGGCCGTCAGCGTGGTGTCGCTGAACACCACGAAATGCGGTAGGGACAGAGCCTCCGCCTTGTCCTTACGCCATTCCTGGAGCGCGGCCAGCAGTTCGGTGTCGATATCCGCGGGGCAGCGATTACAGCGGCCGAGCATTGTCGCCTGGGTATTGAGCAGCGGGCGGCCGCAGACCCGGCAGGTGGGGTGCACGCGCTTGGGGCCGGGCCGATCGGTGGTGCTCGGTGCAATGCGCGAGGCCGGGGAATCGTCGGGCACCAGGCCGATCAGGAAGCGGGAGCGGCGGCGCACCTTGCGGCCGCCCTCGGATCGGGCCAGCGCCCAGGACAATTGGAGATGTTCGCGGGCGCGGGTGACGCCCACGTAGAGCAGTCGGCGCTCTTCCTCCAGGGCGGCCTCGTCGGCGACGGCACCGTCATGACCCAGGACGTGCTGGATCGGCATGGTGCCGTCGGCCAGGCCGACCAGATAGACGGCATCCCATTCCAGACCCTTGGCGGCGTGCAGCGAGGCCAGGGTGACGCCCTGCACGGTCGGTGGGTGCCGGGCCTCGGCGCGCGCGGCGAGCTCGCGCAGCAGGCCGCCGAAGTCGAGTTCAGGTTCGTGCGCGCCGAGTTCCTCGGTGAGATTGACCAGGGCCATGAGCGCGGACCAGCGCTCGCGGGCCTGCACGCCGACGGGTTCCTCGGCGGTGAGACCGAGGCGGGCCAGTACCGCGCGCACCAGATTCACCAGTTCGGGGCCGCGAGCGTCGGGGAGGTCATCGCGGGCGGCCGCCTGGCGCAGCGCCTGCACTGCCTGGCGCACATCGGTGCGGTTGAAGAAGCCCTCACCGCCGCGCACCTGGTAGGGAATGCCGGCCTCGGTGAGCGCCTGCTCGTATGCCTCGGATTGGGCGTTGATGCGGTAGAGCACCGCGATCTCGGCGGCGGGCACGCCCTTCCCGAGCAGCTTCGAAATCGAATTGGCAACGGCCGCGGCCTCGGCGGGCTCATCGTCGTATTCGGCGAAGGACGGTTCCGGACCGTCGGGGCGCTGGCCGATCAGCTGTAGGCGGGTGCCCGCGATGCGGCCGCGCGCCGCGCCGATCACCCGGTTGGCGAGCGAGACCACCTGCGGGGTCGAGCGGTAGTCGCGCTCCAGGCGGATCACGGTGGCGTCCGGGAAGCGGCGCGAAAAGTCCAGCAGGAAGGCCGGACTCGCACCGGTGAACGAGTAGATGGTCTGGTTCGCGTCGCCGACGACGGTCAGATCGTCGCGTTCACCGAGCCAGGCGTCGAGCACGCGCTGCTGCAGCGGTGTGACGTCCTGATATTCGTCGACGACGAAACTGCGGTACCTACCCCGGAATTCCTCCGCGACCGAGGTGTAGTCCTCCAGCGCGGCCGCGGTGTGCAGCAGCAGATCGTCGAAATCGAGCAGCAGTCCGTCGGCTGTGGTCTTCAGCGATTCGTACCCGGAGTACACCGCCGCGACCTTCGACGCCTCGAAAGGCGCGTCGCGCTGCAACCGCGCCACGGCGGTCGCGTAATCCTCCGGCGCGATGAGTGAGCCCTTGGCCCATTCGATTTCGCTGGTCAGATCGCGCAGGGTATCGGTGTCACTGGCCAGCCCGGCGCGCTGCGCGGCCTGCGCCACGATCGGGAACTTACGGTCCAGCAGCTTCCACGGCACATCCCCAACCACCTGCGGCCAGAAATACCGCAGCTGCCGCAGCGCGGCCGCGTGGAACGTGCGTGCCTGCACCTGCCCGGCCTCCCCGCCGAGTCCCAATGCCCGCAGCCGACTCCGCAGCTCCCCCGCCGCTCGCGCGGTGAAGGTCACCGCGAGCACCTGATCGGCCCGCACATGCCCGGCCGACACCAGATGCCCGATCCGATGCGTAATCGTGCGCGTCTTGCCCGTCCCCGCCCCGGCTAGGACGCATACCGGCCCGCGCGGCGCGCGCACGGCCGCCGCCTGCTCGGCATCGAGATCGTCGAGCCGGAGCTTCTGGGTCGCGGCGGCAGTCACGCGCACCATCATGACAGTGCCCTCCGACAACCCGCCCGCCACCGGCGCTCCCCGGTCCGAATTGGTGTCACCGCTTCCGAGCATTGGGCGCTTTGCCGGGTTAGCGTGCCGTCGTGGTGAATGAGGCGCCCGGTACGGGTGAGGTGACGCATGACCGGCATGCGTCGTGGATGGAGTTGTTCTTCGATCTGGTGGCGGTGGCCGGGATCGGGCAGTTGACGCATCTGCTGCACGGCGGGCCCTCGCTGGAGCACGTGGTGCTGTATGTGCTGCTCTACCTGGCATTTTGGCTGGTGTGGGCGTGTATCACGCTGTACGGGGATATCGCGGGCGATCGAACGCATCCGGTGTTGATGTTGTCGGCGATGCTGGGGTTGGGGGTGATGGCGGCCGCGGTGGCCGGGGTGCCGGATCGGCACGCGACCACATTCGCGGCGGTGTACGTGGTGGTGCGGCTGGTCATCGGGCAGGTGTGGGGGCGCGGGCGGATCGTGGTCGATTTCCCGACCGTCCAGCTGACGGTCGGCGTGTTCCCGTGGATCGCCTCGCTGTGGGTGGGTGAACCGGGCAAGTACTGGTTTTGGGCCGCGGGCCTGGCCATCGATCTGTATCTGATGTTCGTGATCACCGGTGAGCGAATGCTGGCGGGGGCGCAGCAGGAATTCGACAAGCGGCTGTCGCGGATTCGGGAGTCACCGCGATTCGACGGCCGAGAATTGCCGAAACTCACCGCGATGCATGCCAATCCGGAGCATCTCGGGGAGCGGCTCGGGCTGTACGTGATCATCGTGCTCGGCGAGGGCATCATCATGGCGATCAATGCCGTCGGCTCGGCGGCATGGAATTTCCATGTGCTGGCCCTGGGTCTGGGCGCGTTCCTGATCCTGGCCGGGCTGTGGGCGCTGACGCTCAAATTCGGTGCGATACCGCGGCTGATGGGCGGTACCGACACGGCGGATCAGGTGCCGTGGCAGCACGTCATGGCCACGCACTGCATGGTGACCGGTGCGATAGCCACCATCGCCGCCGGATTGGGCATGACCATCGAGCATGCGGACGGTCATGTCTCGCCGGGGATCGGCTGGGTGCTGTGCGGCGGCACGATCGCGTATTTCGTCGTGCTCGCGGTGAGCGGGCTGCGCAGCCCGACCGGCTGGCGGACCCTGCTCGGTTATCCCCTGCCCTGCACGCTGGTCGCGGTGGTGCTGGGTGTGTTCGCCCCGCATATCGGCCCGCTCGGGCTGGTGTACGGCATTCTCGCGCTGATCGGGTGGTCGCTGGCCTGGCAGACGCATTCGGAAGGCAGGTGGCGCACCGGATCCGGTCCCGCACGCCCGCACCGGCGGCCGCGCGGTGACGGCGGGCCCGCCGCAGCCTGACCGAGAATCGCAGCGCCCCTTGATGATTGCGTTCTCAGTCGCGGTCGCGCAGGCGGCGCAGCGCGGTGGTGAACGCGCCGGTGCGCTCGCCCAGTGGGCCGAAGAAGTCGCGGTCGCAGGATTCGACCGCGACGATGGCCTGATTGACCAGTGCCACACCGGTTTTCGTCGGCACCAGGGATTTGGCGCGACGGTCGCTGGGGTGATCGCGGCGCTCGATCAGGCCCTTCTGTTCGAGCGCGCGCAACACCTGCGAGGTCATCATGGGGTCGGTCGCGGCGTGCGCCGCCAGATCGCGCTGCATGACCGGTTCGTCACCGGACGCGCCGGTGAGCCAGGTGAGCGAGGCCAGCAGCACGAATTGCACGTGGGTCAGGTCGAAAGGCGCGAGGGCGGCGCGCTGGGCGGCCTGCCAGCGGTTGGTCACCTGCCAGAGCAACAGGCCGGGACTTTCATCGGCATCACCGAAATCGGTATGCAGCTCATTGCGCGCCGTCACCGCCCGACCATAGCGCGGGAGATGGCCTCGAAATCGTGGGCGGTCAGTTCCACCAGGCCGCGCCGGAGCACGATGCCCCAGTTGGGGACGCCGGTGAGGTCGAGTTCGCCGCGCAGGTCGTCGATCGGGATCTGCCTGGCGTCGCGGTCGTAGCTGACGGCGCGCCGCCAGGGACGGAAGCAGCCGCCCTGATCTTCGGCCTGCCAGGCCGGGCGGTCGTCGATGGTGGCCAGGGCGGTGAAGGCGCGGACCGGTTCACCTTCGCGCATGCCGGTGCGCGGTGAGTAGTAGACGAGTCCGTCACCGGCCGCCATTCGTTCGACGGCGGCGCGTTTGCCGTGATTGGCCTGTGCGATACCGAGTTCCATGCCGCGGTGCACGTGGTCGCGGGAGACCACGGCGAGCCAGTACCGCCTCATGCCCGCACCGCCTCGGCGGCAGCGACCAGCGCGTTCAGGTCGGGCTGGGCGGATTTGGCGAGATCGGCGCCCATGATCTTGGTCCAGAACCAGCGCAGCGGGCCGTCGATGGAGACCTGGACCGAGACGGTGGTCTTGTCCTCGACGCTGACGGTGTGCGCGAAAACGAGCCGGGCGCCGATGAGCTTGGACACATCGATGAATTCGGTATCGGTCAGCTTTTCGACGACGAACCCGACCTTCGGGCCGCCTTTGGGCTTGAGGGTTCCGGTCGCGCCCTGGACGAAGGGGCCGTCGAGTTTCACCCATTCGGTGTCGTTGTTCCACTCCGGCCAGGTGGCCATATCGGCCCATTTGGCGAAGAAGGCGGCGGGAGCGGCGGTGGAAGTGGCGGTGGCCTGTGCGATGAAGTTCATGGATTTAGTATGCGCGCATACTAAATCTGCGTCAACCCCTGATCTCGGAAGACCGAGGGGAACACGATCGAAGCGGGTCACGTTGCACAGTCCGTGACTGCAAAAGACCTGACCATGTACTCGACGACCTGGTGCGGCTACTGCCGCCGGTTGAAGACCCAGCTCGACGAGGCCGGCATCACCTACACGGTGATCGATATCGAAGAGAATCCGGATGCCGCCGAATTCGTGGGCAGCGTCAACAACGGCAACCACGTGGTGCCGACCATCAAGTACAGCGATGGTTCGACCGCGACGAACCCGAGCCTGGCGCAGGTCAAGAAGGCGCTCGCTGACATCAGCTGAGTAGGCCGCATAGGGCGCAAGCCGTACATCCGGGGGATGTACGGCTTGTTCTCGTTCCGGGTGCGGCGCGAATCAGCTTGCGGCGGCCCAGGATTCGACAATGGTGCGGGCGATCGAGATGGAACCCGGGAGCAGCAGGCGCGCATCGGTCTTCGCACCCCACGCACCGGCGGCCAGCGCCTCGATCACCTCGGCGCGGGTGAACCAGTGCGCCTCGGCGATCTCGCCGTCGTGGAAGGTCACCGGCTGTTCCGGATCGGCGACGGCGCTGAAACCCAGCATGAGCGAGCGCGGGAACGGCCAGGGCTGACTGCCCAGGTAGCGGATATCGGTGACATCGACGCCGACCTCCTCGCGCAACTCGCGTTCGACGCAGCGCTCGAGCGATTCACCGGCCTCCACGAATCCCGCGAGCAGCGAGAACAGGCCCTCGGGCCAGGTGTGCTGACGCGCCAGCAGGACGCGGTCGCCGCCGTCGTGGATGAGGCAGATGATGGCCGGGTCGATGCGCGGGAATTCCTCGAAACCGGATTCGCTGGTGCGGGACCAGCCGCCCGCGGTGACGCGGGTCGGGGTGCCGTCGGCGGCGCTGTAACCCGCTTTGCCATGCCAATTCAGCAGGGCGATGGCGGTGGAGAGCAGCCCGGTGCTGAAATCGTCGAGTTCGAGGGTGCTGCCGAAGGCGCGCAGATCGGCGAGTTCGCCGTCGATGGCGTCATCGCGGACGGCCCACAGGTGGGTGTCGTCATCGACACCGAGGAAGACCGCGTCGGGGGCGGGATCTTCGGCGAGGGTGGTGGCCGAATCCAGCACCACCGCGCCGGTGTCCACGCGCACCTGCCCGCGCTTGTTCATCCGTAGCAGTCTGGCCTGCGCCCAGCCCTCTTTCAGGGCCTGCTCATCGGCGCGCAGGTGCTCCGCACGATCAAGGGTGGAGCGTGACAGGACCGGAACCGCGTTCAGCTGAAAAGACACAGTGTCTATCTTGCCTCCGCTGCGCTCCGGCGGGTTCGTGGCCCCTGAAGTCCCACTTCTTCCCTCCCTCCGCTCCCCCGCTTCGCTCCTCCGCTCCACTCAGTCCAGAAGTGGGACGGGCCACGAACTTTGGGGGTTTGTCAGACCTGTACGCGGCGGAGGTAGAGGAGTTTGTCCTCTTTTTCCAGGGCGTCGGTTTCGGGATCGCCGACCCGGATGAGGACGCCCGCGCGGACCACGCCCAGGACGATATCGCGCAGGTGGCGGGGGGATCCGCCGACTTCCTCGGGTTCCACATCGCGTTCGGAGATGGCGAAACCGGCCTCGGGGGTGAGCAGGTCCTCGATCATCTCCACGACGGTGGGGGTGGTGGTGGCGATGCCGAGCAGGCGGCCCGCGGTCTCGGAGGACACGACCACCGAATCCGCGCCGGATTGGCGCAGCAGATGGGTGTTCTCGGCCTCGCGGACGGCGGCGGAGATGCGCGCCTTGGGGTTGATCTCGCGGGCGGTCAGGGTGACCAGCACGGCGGTGTCATCGCGATTGGCGGCGACCACGATGGCGGCGGCGTGTGCGACGCCCGCCAGGCGCAGCACGTCGGATCGGGTGGCCGAACCGTGCACCGTCACCAGGCCCGCGTTGGCGGCGGCCTCGAGCACCTGTGGATCGGTGTCCACCACCACGATGTCGGCGGGTTGCGCGCCGTCGGCGAGCATGGCGTCGACCGCGGTGCGGCCCTTGGTGCCGTAGCCGACGACCACGGTGTGATTGCGCACGGTGTGCCTCCATCGCTGAATCTTGAAAGCTTGCCGGGATCGTTCGGTGAGCACGGCGAGGGTGGTGCCGACCAAGACGATGAGGAAGAGGATCCGCAGCGGGGTGACCACGAGAATATTGATCAGCCGCGCGGTCGGGGTGACCGGTGTGATGTCGCCGTAGCCGGTGGTGGAGAGCGAAACCGTCGCGTAGTAGGCGGAATCGAGCAGCGACATCTCTTCACGCGCGTTGTCGTGATAGCCGTCGCGGCCGATGTACACCACCGCGGTCGCCAGCGCGAGCAGCAGCACGGCCATACCGAGCCTGCGCGAGAGCGCCTGCCAGGGACTGTCCTGTCCGGTCGGGATCCGCAGAATGCCGACCAGGGCGAAGTCCGGCCGGTCCGTGAGCCGGGCCAAACCCCGTGAGGATTCACCGAACACGAGAATCACCAGCCATTTCGGGGACGTCTTGCTGCGGCACGGACCGGAGCGTACCCGGCGGTCGCCCACATTGCGGCATGGGCCGCAGGCGCGTCGCCACTACCGAATCGGGTCCGGGGGCAGCGATTCCGGATCGGGCGGGGGCTCGAATTCGGGGGGCGGGTCGAAGTCGGGCGGGGCCGAGTCGCCGGCCGCGGGATGCGAGTCCGGTGTCCACCGAAGCGAATCGACATCGATCTCCGGGGGCGGCTCCGCCGCATCGCCGCGATTTCCGGGTGCCGCGTCGGCGGGATCCGGGGTCGCGGTCAGGCGCAGCGGGGCGGCGGCGGTGATGAGGTGGGCGAGTTCCTCGGGGCCCGCGAGGTGTTCGGGGGCGATGGTGCGGACGGTGCGGACGTAGTGGAAGGCGGCATAGGTGTTGGCGAGGATGTCGGCTTCGGGAGCGCCGGTGCGGGCGGCCTCCAGGCGGGCCCAGGCCAGGCGGTAGACGGCGAGCTGGATGGCGACCGAATCCTCTTCGGCGGCAGCGGGTTCGCCGCCGGTCTTCCAGTCGACGATGACCCAGGCGCCGTCGGGGCGGCGGAAGACCGCGTCCATGCGGCCGCGAATCACGGTGCCCGCTATGGAGGTTTCGAAGGAGACCTCCACTTCGACGGGGTTGCGGTCGGCCCAATCCGAGGCGAGGAAGGCTTCCTGGAGACGGACCAGATCGGCGTCGGTGTCGGAAGTGTCCGCCGCGCCGGGGAGTTCGTCGAAGGCGAGCAGGCGGGCGCCGCCGAACCAGCGTTGCAGCCAGGCGTGGAAGGCGGTGCCGCGACGGGTGAAGGGGCTGGGCGGGTACGGGAGCGGGCGGCGCAGGCGGGCGGCGAGTTTCGCCGGATCGGCGCGCAGGTCGACCAGGGAGGTGGCGGCGAGCTGGCCGGGCAGTTCCACTTCGCGGACGGCCTGTTCGGCGGCGAGGTGTTCGGCGATGAGGGCGTCGACGTCGGTGGCCCAGCCTTCGGGGTCATCGTCGAGGTCATCCGGATCGGTTGCGTCGCTGTCGGATTCGCCGTCGTCGGGGTCGGTCTCGGCTTCGTCTCCGAATCCGAAGTCGAATTCGATCTGCTCCGGCTGGGATTCGACGGCGAGCGCGGTCAGGGCCGATTTGACCAGTGCCGCACCCTCTTCCACGAATTCGCGGCGGGAGCCGAGGGGGTCGCGCGGCCAGGTCGCCGAGAGCGGGTTGTCGGTGAAGGGGTTTACGGTATCGGGCAGGGGCGGATCGTCCCAGCGATCGATGCGGACGCCGCGATTGAGGGGGGAGCCGGGGACTTCACTGGCCTGTTGCAGCTCCAGCAGGAAATCGCTGGGGCCCTTGGGTTTCGAGCCGGTCTCGGCCCACCAGTGCGCCGAGACGAACAGGGCGCGCTCGGTGCGGGTGAGCGCGACGTAGAAGAGGCGGCGATCCTCGTCGAGGCGGCGGCGGGCCAGGGCTTTCTTATGCGATTCGAGGGCGCGTTCCAGATCCGCGCGATCGTAGAGGTCGGACAGATCCAGTACGGGCACACCGTCACCCGCGTCCTCCTGCACGCGATCACCGCGCAGTTGGGTGGGGAGTTCGGCCAGCGCGCCCATCCAGGTGGTGGTGCCGGTGCCGGACGGGAAGGTGCCGTCCACCACGTGCGGGACCGCCACCACCTCCCATTCCAGGCCCTTGGCGGCGTGCACGGTGAGCACCTGTACACGATCGTGCGCGACCTCCACTTCGCCCGGCTCCAAACCGTTTTCGACCTCCGCGGCGGCGGCGAAGAAGTCGAGCAGACCGGATAGCGAGGAGCGATAGTCGGCGGCATATCCGGCCACCACATCGGCGAACGCGTCGAGATGCTCGCGCCCGGCGGCGGCCACGGCACGGCGGGCCTGGGTCTCCACGCCGACGCCGATGGTGCGTTCGACATCGGCGACCAATTCCGGCAGCGGCTGCCCCGAACGCTCGCGCAGTGCGCCCAGTTCGCGGCCGAGTTCCAGAATCCGGGCGAAGCCCTGTACCGAATACTGTTCCGAATCACCGGGATCCGCGATGGCATCACCGAGTCCCGCGCGTTCGGCGGGTTCCGGGGCCACTTCGCGCAGGGCGTCGTCCAGCGCGGCGGTATCGGCGATTTCGGCGGACTGCCCGCCCGGTCGCCGAATCGACAACTCCCGCGCCCGCTTCGACAGCGCCGCGATATCCGCCACGCCGATGCGCCAGCGCGCACCCGTCAGAATACGCATCGCCGCGCTACCGGCCGACGGATCGGCGATAAGCCGAAGTGTCGCAACGATATCGGCGACCTCCGGGGTGTGCAGCAATCCGCCCAGCCCGACGATCTCCACCGGTAGCCCCTGCTCCCGCAGCGCCTCCGCCAACGGGGCGGCATCGGCATTGCGCCGCACCAGCACCGCCGAGGTGGGCGGCTCAGCGCCCGCGTCGGCGGCCGCCTCCCACTCCGCCTTGATCCGCTGCGCCACCCACTCCCGTTCCTGCGCAACATCTTCCGCCAATGCCAGCGCTACCAGCCCGGGCGTCGCATCCGGCCGCGGCCGCAGCGCGTCGACGGTCACTCCCCCGCCCTCGGCCGCCTTGAGCCGCAGCGGATCAGCCACCAGATTCGCCAGATCCAGTGCCTCCGGCGGATTCCGCCAACTGGTCAGCAGCGGCAGCACCGGTGCGGGAACCCCGGGCGCACGGGGAAAGTCGGTCGCGAACCGCGGCAGATTCGCGGCCGACGCCCCGCGCCACCCATAGATCGACTGCATGGGATCACCCACCGCCGTCACCGCAAGTGGCTGCGTGGTCACCGAATCATCTTGTTCCACAGGCTCTTCAGTGGCTGCATGCACGCCACCGAAGAGTGCCGAGAGCAGGATGCGCTGGGAGTGGCCGGTGTCCTGGTATTCGTCGAGCAGGACGAGGCGGAAGCGGGTGCGTTCGGCGGTGCTGACTTCGGGGTGGAGGGCGGCGAGCTTTGCGGCGAGGGACATTTGGGCGCCGAAGTCCAGCGCGCCGCGGCGGCGGAGTTCATCGGCGAGGCGTTCCACCAGGGGGAGCAGGGAGACGCGTTCGTGCTGGGTTTCCAGGAGGTCGAGGAGGGTTTTCTTGGGGCCGCCCTTTTGCCGGGGTCCGGCGGGGAGGGTGTGGACGAGTTGGTCCAATTCCTTGTGGGCGGCGGCCAATTGGCGTGGTTCGACCAGGTGTTCGGCGAGCTGGCCGGACAGGGCCAGCACCGCTTCGGTGACCGAGACGGGGCTGCGGTCGGTGTCCAGATCGCCGTCCCAGGTGGAAACGACGCGGTAGGCGAGCTGCCAGAGCTGGGTTTGGGTGAGCAGGGTGGCGGTGGGTTCGACGGGGAGCAGCAGGCCGTATTCGGTGAGCAGGCGGCCCGCGTAGGAGTGGTAGGTGCTGATCTCCGGTTCGGAGCCGGTGAGCAGGGCGCGCAGGCGTCCGGTGGGGTCGATATCGCGCAGCAGGGGTGCGCCCGCCAGGCGAGCCAGGCGGGTGCGGATGCGAGTGGTCAACTGCTGAGCGGCTTTTCGGGTGAAGGTCAGGCCCAGCACCTGTTCCGGTTCGACCAGGCCATTGGCGACCATCCACACCACGCGGGCGGCCATGGTCTCGGTTTTGCCCGCGCCCGCACCCGCGACCACCAGCGTCGGCCCCGGTTCGGCGGCGATGACCGCGGCCTGTTCGTCGGTGGGCGGCGGCAGGCCGAGGGCATCGGCGAGTTGCCGGGGGGTGATGCTCACTCGTCGGTCACTTGGCGGCCGGTGTCCTGTACCGGGCAGCTGCCCGCGACCTTGCAGTGGCGGCAGCCGTCATTGCGCATGGCGAGGTAGCTGGGTCCGGTGGAGGCGGCGGCCGCGTCGTGGATGACCCCGCGCCATTCGTCGATGCCACCGCCGTCGAGTGCGGGCTGCTGGCGTTCGGTGGCCGCACCGTCGCGGGCGCTGGGCTTGGCCACGTACACCAGGCGCGCGCCACCGGGTTCGCCGTCGCCGAGGGCGCCGGCGGCGGCCGCCACCTGATAGGTGGCGAGCTGGGCGTGTTCCTCGGCGGCCTGTTTGGTGATGGGCGTCTTACCGGTCTTCACATCGACAATCACGAAGCGGCCCTGGGCATCTCGTTCCAGGCGGTCCATGCGGCCGCTGATGCGCACGGGCAGCTCACCCGGGGCGCGCGAGGGCAGGACGCAGTCGATGGGCACTTCGACGCCGATATTGGTGAGCTCGTCGCGGGTATTGCGCAGCCAGTTCAGGAAGGTGTCGACCATGGTCTCGGTGCGGCGCAGTTCGGCGCGCGAATACCAGTTCTCACCGTCGCGGGCGGTGGGGTCGATCTTCTTCCACGCCTTGACCAGTGCCATCTTGACCTGCGCCTCGGTGACCTGACCGGCGAGCGCCTGCACCAGGGTGTGCACGAGATTGCCCTTGAGGGCGTGCGGGTTATCGCCGTCGCTGCCGCCGTGCCGTTCCAGCGCCCAGCGCAGCGGGCAGGTCTTGAGCTGTTCGACGGTGGAGGGCGAGAGGGCGACCGAACCGTCCTCGCTGTCCCAGAGCGGGGAGTCGGAGGAGAGTTCGGCGGTGCCGTACCAGTCGTCGGGGTGCGCGCCGCGTACTCCCGCGCGGGCCAGGCGGGCGAGTTGGCGGGCGGCGCGGATGCGGCGCTCCGGGGTGGTCTCGGGATCACATGCGGCCCCGCGCAATTCGGCGATGAGGGTGTGCATGGCCAGGGCTCGGCCCGGGTCCACGGCGGGCGGGATGCGGCCGGGCTGTCCGTCCGCGCCCTCGGCGTCGAGTTCGGCCAGGAAGCGGGACGGCACCAGATCCTGGTCGCCGGTGACGGATTCGACCGCAGTCACCAGCAGTGAGCGGCGCGCCCGGCTGCACGCGACCAGCAGCAGGCGGCGTTCCTCGGCGAGCAGCGGTGCGGCGCGGCTCACCTTCTCACCCGAATCTCCCACTCCGGCAAGCACATCGACCATTTCCTCGACCCCGAGCAGGGTGCCGCGCGGTCGCAGATTCGGCCAGATCCCCTCCTGCACCGCGGCGACCACAACGGTGTCCCACTCACGCCCGGCGGCCGAGTGCGCACTGCAAATCGTGACGGCCGCACCGGGATCGGTATGCGGTGCGTTGTCCTGCGGAATCTCCTGCTGCTCCAGGTATTCCACGAATCCCTCGATGGTGGCGCGCGGCAGCCGGTCCACATATGCGGCAGCGGCCTCGAACAGCCCGACCACCGCGTCCAGATCGCGATCGGCCTGCATGCCGACCGCTCCCCCACGCTCGGACTGCCCCACCCATCGCCGCTCCAGCGTCGACGCTGTCCACAGCCCCCACAGCACATCTTCCAGCCCGCCGCCCTCGCGCCGCACCTTGCGCGCCCGCCCGAGCGCCTTGAGCACCCGCTCCAACGGCGCGGCCTCGACCTTGGTGAGCTTGCTCAGCAGCACCTGATTCCCGGCCCCCACCAACAGATCCCGCAGAATCTCCGCCGACGACCGATCCAAATCCGCATAGCGATCCGCCGCGTTGGCTGTTTCGCCACCCGAATCCGCCGCGGCGACAACTCCTTCACGCCGAGGAGGTTCGTCGAGCTCGCTTTCGCGGACCTCCCGGTCGCGCTCGGGATAGCCGAGTTCCAGCACGGTGCGCCGAATGCCGCGCCGCAAGCGGCGCAGACTGATCTGATCCGCGCCGCCGAGTGGACCCGCGAGCAGATCCAAAGCGTCGTCGGCGGTGAACGCGATGGGGCGCGGGTGCCGAACCCGCGTCGGATCACCCGCGGTGACCGCACGCAGCGCCAGCATGGCCCAAGCCGCTCCCCTGCGGCGCGCCAATGGCACATCGGCCGGTGGCTGGCGCACGGGTACACCCGCCGCCAGCAGCGCACGCCGCAACGGAGCCAAAGACAATGGGACAGAACGGACTATGACCGCCATATTCGACCAGGGCACCCCGTGCGTGAGATGCGCGCGCCGCAGATGATCGGCGATGAGCGCGGCCTCCTTCGCCGGGGTGGTGAGCACCTGCACCCGCACCTCACCCTCGAATACCGCACCCGCACGAGCATTCTCACGACCCTCCGAGGCGTCGCCCCGACCGTCCGTGCCGGAATCCCGAGCGCCGCCGACGCGATAAGGCGCATCGCCCCAGGCATTCTCGTGATCGCCGGACCCGTCATCGGCGCCCGTTCGCCGCGCGTCGACGGCCCGGTCCTGGATGTCACCGCCGTCACGCATACCGCCGGGGGAATTCCCGGGGTCTCCCGGACCCCGGCCGTGCGGCCTGGTCCCGGGATATTGGCCGGCCTGGTCCGCGCCCGGGGTGAGTTCGCGGATGAAATCGGTGCCGCCGGGTCGGCGCAGCAGGGAGGCGGGTGGGGTGCGGTGGCGGCCGGTGCCGGGGAGGCGGGAGGTGATGCGGGCGGCGAGTTCTTGCAGGGCGGTGCCGGATCGGTGGTTGGGGCGCAAGGTGATTCGGCGGTCGGCGGGGGCGCCGGGGTCGGTGGCGAAGCGGGGGTCGGCACCGCGGAAGGTAAACACGGCCTGGTCCGGATCGGCGGCCAGGACGGTGGTGGCCGTGCCGCTGCCGAGCAGGCGAATGAGTTGGGCGGCAAGGGGATCGAGGTGCTGGGTGTCGTCGACGAGGATGGTGTGCAGGCGGGCGCGTTCGGCCGCGAGCAGGTCGGCGTCGATGAGCAGGGCGTCCAGGGCCGCGCCGATGAGTTCGGCGGCGTCCAGGGCGGGGGCGCTGGCTTCGGGGACGTCCATGCCGACGGACCAGCGCAGCAGCATGATCTGTTCGTAGCGTTCGTAGAAGCGGCCCGCGGCGACCCATTCGGGGTGCCGGTGGGTGTGGCCGAGGGCGATGAGGTCCTCGGGTCCGAGGCCGCGTTCGGTAGCGCGCAGCATGAGGTCCCGCAATTGTTCGGCGAATCCTCCGGTCGGCAGTGCCGGATGCAGTCGCTCGGGCCAGTCCGGGGCATCCTCGGCGAGTTCGCCGCGCAACATCTCCCGAATGACGATGTCCTGTTCGGAGCCGGTGAGCAGGCGCGGCGGCGGATTTCCGGCGGCGGCCGAGACGGTGCGAAGCAGGCCGAAGGCATAGGAGTGCAGGGTGCGCACCAATGGGCCGCGTGTGGCTCCTGGTACGCCACCCAGCAATGGATCGGCCTCGACAATTCGGGCAGTGATCGCATTGCGCACCGCGGTGGCCGCGCGTTTGGTGTACGTGAGCAACAGCACCGATTCCGGATCGGCCCCGGCCAGAATGCGTTCCGCGGCGATATCGACCAGCAGTGCGGTCTTGCCGGTGCCCGGCCCGCCCAAAACCTGCCAGGGCGACCAGCCGGGGTCGATACTGCTGTCCTCGAACAGCGGCCGGAGGGCGGCGTCCCACTCCCGGGGGTGGGAGACTGCCTCGGCCCGGCGCACCAGTTGCACCGAGCTATCCGATCGCATCACGTCGGCTATTTCAACAGACCGGCCCGACATGTTCCGTTTGCCATGTGTTGGCCGTGCCGCCGGTCACAGCCGGGCGGGTACGGTTCGGGGCGGACTCGGCTGGAATCGGGCGCGCGACGGCCAGCAGAATGGGCGGATGTCCGATCTTCATGTGCATTGTTTCGGTCCTTCGACCGGTCCGGTGGTGCTCGCGCTCCACGGTCTGACCGGGCATGGCAGGCGCTGGCAGGCCCTGGCCGAGCAGCAGTTGCCCGATGTGCGGATTATTGCGCCGGATCTGCGGGGACATGGGAGGTCGCCCGGCGTGCCGCCGTGGGATTTCGAAACGATCACCGCGGACCTGGTCACGCTGCTGCGGCGGGAGACGAGCGAACCCGTGGTGGTGCTCGGGCATTCGTTCGGCGCGGCGGTGGCGGTGCATCTGGCGCACGCGCGTCCGGAGCTGGTGCGGGCGCTGGTGCTGCTGGATCCGGCGATCGGACTTGATCCGGATTTCATGCTGCGGATCGCGAATTCCATGCTGGAGCATCCGGATTACGCGAACGTCGACGATGCCCGCTTCGACAAATTGGAGACCGCCTGGGCCGAGGTGGATCCGACGATCCTGGAAGCGGAGCTGGCCGAGCATCTGGTGCCCACCGCGGACGGGCGGGTGGGCTGGCGCGTGAGTATGCCCGCGATCATCGCGTACTGGGGTCAGCTGGCCCGCGAATTCGTGCTGCCGCCCGCGGGATTGCCGACCACGATGGTGCGCGCGATGAAGGTCGATCCGCCGTTCGTGACCCCGGCGTTCCGGGCCGCGCTGGCCGAGCGGCTGGGCGAGCGGCTGACCCTGCTCGAATTCGACTGCGATCATATGGTCGCGCAAGCCCGTCCGGCCGAGACCGCCGCGCTGGTGCGCGCGCTGCTCTGACCAATCCACCGAGGGAGAGTTCATGGCCACCACCGATGCCGAGATCGAGCGCGTGCGCGCCCTGGTGGCCGCCATTCCGCCCGGCCGGGTGTCCACCTACGGCGATATCGCGGCCGCGGCGGGGCTTTCCACACCGCGCACGGTCGGCTGGATCATGCGCACCGATTCGGCGGATCTGCCGTGGCATCGGGTACTGCGAGCGAATGGCACGCCCGCACCACATTTGGCCCATAAACAATTGCGCGAGCTGGCCGCGGAGGGCTGTCCGGTGCTCGATGACCGGGTGGATCTGCGGCGCGCCCGGCACCACTTCGACACGCCGGACTGATCTGCCGACCGGCCACAACACACCTACCGGGTTCGGCCAAACCTGATACGCGGTTCCCGGCCGCGGTTACCGTTGAAATATGTCCACCCGTCTGGCATGCGTGGTGTTCGATGCGATCGAGCCCAGGAGCGTAGCCCGCTTCTGGGCCGAACTGCTAGGTTGGGAGGTGCTGGTGGACCGCCCCGGCGAGGTCGATGTGGCCGCCTCCGACCCGGATGGGCTGGATGTGGCGCTCACCTTCCTACCGGCCCGCCAGTCCAAGTCGGCGAAGAATCGCATGCACCTGGATCTGTCCAGTCGATCGCTGGATCATCAACGGGTGCAGGTGGATCGAGCGCTATCGCTGGGCGCGCGGCGGCTCGATATCGGACAGGGCACGGTGCCGTGGGCGGTGCTCGCCGATCCCGAGGGCAATGAGTTCTGCGTGCTGGAGCCGCGCGAACACTATGTGGATACCGGTGCGGTGGCGGCGATCGTGATGGATACCGAGAATCCGTTGCGGCTGGCGGAATTCTGGTCGAAGGCGTCGGGCTGGCCCGTCACCCATGACAGTGCCCGCTATGCCGGAATCCGTTCGGCCACCGGGCAGGGACCCTGGCTGGAGTTCCTACGCACGCCCGAGGCGCTGGGCGAATGCAGTCGGCTGCATCTGGATCTCATCGCTTTCCCCAGCGATGACCCCGTGGAAGAAGCCGCGCGCCTGCGCGCCGCGGGCGCCCTGCCGATCACTCCGGATACCCCGTCGGCCAATGCGCCGGCACTGGTGCTGGCCGATCCCGAAACGAACGAATTCTGTCTGCTGCAAGCAGCTTCGGGTTAGGCCGCCCCGCGTTCGTAGCGGCGGCGCTCGCGCGGTGAGAGACCGCCCCAGATACCGAAACGCTGATCATGGGCGAGGGCGTAGTCCAGGCATTGCCGCCGCACCTCGCACGAACCGCAGATGCGCTTGGCCTCGCGGGTGGACCCGCCCTTGTCCGGAAAGAAGGCTTCCGGATCGGTCTGTGTGCACAGCGCCTGCTGATGCCAGGATTCCGGTTCGAATTCGTTTTTACGAGTGATGTTTTCGAACATCGCGTCGAAATTGGTGAAAAGCATTCGCACGTCGTTCACCTCTTCATTGACAGTGTCGGCAGAAATTCGCGTTCGGGCCCGCGGGCCGCTACTCGCCCGCGACGGCGGCCAATCGAGCCTGTTCCCCGCAGTGGAATACCCGGCGGGCGTGCACCGCGGCGGGTGCTTCGGACCACGGCGCGAGCGCGGTGGTGAACATGAGTTCGCACCAGGACAGCGCGGGCACCTCACCGAGCGCGAGCGTATTGAGCAGTGACAATTCGGTATCGGAGTCGTTCCAGGCGGCGAAGAGCCATGAGGAATCGAGTCGGCCGAGAAATTCCTCGGCGTCCTCCGGTACGCCCAGCGGTGCGTCGACCGCGAGATGCACGACCGCCGCAATGGCATGCCGCATACGCGCATCCAGTCCGACACCGTCGTGCAACAGCAATCCCTCGAGCGAATCTCGCAGTGCGGCTCCATGATCGATCCGGAAGTCGCGGCGAGCGGAAGCGGTGACGTCGAACATTATTTCCTCCCTATCGAATTGACGCCTTTCCCAAAAGCGTCACGCGCTGATTTAAAAGGCCGAAAGGTCTTGTTGTCCAGTTTTGCGGGCATCTGGGGCAAACCCCTAGCAGTACTGACACTGACCAGTGTGGGTACCCGTCGGGAACAGCACCGAAGGGGGTCTGGCACTGCACGGGCAAACATTAGGGCGCGGACTGTTCCGGCCTTTACGGTCTGACCATGCCTTATGTGCGATCAGGTGCTGCCACGGTGCATTTCGTGAGCAGCGATATTCCCGGACCGACACTCGTTCTCAGCCATGGATTTCTGATGGACGAAACCATGTTCGAACCCGTGCGCGAACCTCTGGCAGCTGCCGGAATCAATCTGGTGACAATCGATGCGCGTTGTCACGGACGTACGCAGACACCCGGCGGCGAACAGTTCACCTACTGGGATATGGCCGCGGACACCTTGTCGGTGCTGGATGAATTGGGGATAGAAAAAGCGGTAATCGGGGGGATGGGTCAGGGCGGATATACCGCGCTGCGGCTGGCGTTGCTGGCGCCCGAGCGGGTGCGCGCGCTGGCGCTGATCGCCACCGGGGCCGATGCCTGCACGGCCGCCGAACTCGATTGTCAGCGCGCGTTTTTCGAGCGCTGGGCGAGCCCCGAGCCGATGGCGCCGCTGGTCGCGGAATTGGCCCCGCGGCTGATCGGCGGTACCGATCCGCGATTATGGCGGGCCTGGACCAGTCGCTGGTACAGCTGTGATCGGCAGGCCGTGCTGCCCGCGGTGCGCTGCCTGCTGGAGCGGCGTTCGCTACTGCACCGGCTACCCGAGATCGCCGCGCCCGCCCTGGTGGTCCGGGGCAGCCGGGATGAGGTCAGCACCGCGCGCGAATGCGCCACGATGGCGGCCGGGCTGGTCGGCGCGGATGGCGTGGTGACCATTCCGGGCGCCGGGCACGGCGCGGCGTGGACGCATCCGGAAGTATTGACGCCCTTGCTGATTCGCCTGGTGCGGCGGGCCACCGCACGGCGCGGGAACATGCTCGCGCAGGCCCTCGCGCACCCATGGCTGCCCGGGCGCGCGGCGGCCGGAATTCATATCGCGCGCTGAATCCGCCGGGCGCTATTCGTCCCGGGTGAGATGCGGATGACCGGAGTCGAGCTGGACGCCGGTATCCGCGCACCAGGTGGGAATGCCGAGGAAAATCTGGATCTGAGTGGGATAGGCGGCGGAGAAGACGCTGAACAACTGCACATCGATGGCGCGACAGCGGCCGGTGACATCGTCCGCGAGATGCATGATCGAATTCGGCCGCCCATACGCGGCAATACCCTCATCCCATATTTCGCGGAACAGTCCGAAGCGGCCCAGTTCGGCCAGAAAGTCCGCCGACCAGGCGGTATCGCCGGAGCTGGCAATGAGGCCGCGCAGCCAATGCACGGTGACCCGGACTTCCTCCTCCCATTCGAGCATGACTTCGCGAGCCTTGTCGTTGCTGAGATACCAGCGCAGGATATTGACGTCTTCTTCGAGACCAGGAAACGCGCGTGCGTAACTCGTGTTGCAGGCCAGCACATTCCAGCGGGTGTCGATGTAGGCGGCGAGATTGGGCTCGTGCAGATCGAGCGCGCGGCGCATGTCATCGGTGATTTCGGCGCGGAGTTGCTGTATCGAGGGGAATTCGCTGACGCCTAGACCGGCCAGGTCGAGCAGATGCCGGCGTTCCACCACGGACAGCGGGTCTATTCGGTCCAGATATCGGACCAGGGCGTCCACCACCTCGCGGGTGGGATGTCCGCGATCGCCCTTCTCCAAATGGCTGATGTAGCTGGCGCTCACGCCCGCGTTGAACGCGAGCCTTTCGCGGGATACACCCCGGGTGTCGCGCAGCTTGCGCAGCAGGAGGCCGAATGTCGGCGGTTTCAGCTCTTCGAAGTCTCTATTCGGTTTCACGCCCAGCACCACGCCGTTCCCTCTCCACAAACATTCAGCAAACCAACCTTCATCGATCCGGTACTCGCTGGTTCCGGACAGCGGGACCCGCTGTAACGCCTGCTGTGAACTGTGGCGAATCTCCCTCGACCCCCTCAGCTCTGGCTCCGGATACTGCCATATGCGATTGTTCAGAAGTTCAAAACATGATCATTTCTACTATGTGTCGGGACACAACGTGCAACTCGACGCACAGGAGCAATTGCTTAGCAAGCCTTGGAAACTGCTGTCGAGACACCACTTCCGGGGCCGCCCGAGCGATAGCCACTACGATCTTCAACCATGATCATCAGCCTGTCCGCGTACGCCTCGTGACCACCGTCGACGCGATTGTGCTGGCCGGTGGGCGAGCCAGCCGGATGGGCGGGGTCGATAAGCCCGCCATTGTGGTCGGCGGCCGATCGATGCTGGATGCGGCGCTTTCCGCGGTGTCGGACTGTGCCCGGATCGTGGTCGTCGGACCGCATCGGCCGGAGCTGGGGCCGGAAATCCTACAGGCCCAAGAGGTCCCGGCCGGGGCCGGTCCGGTGGCCGCGATCGCCGCCGGAATGGCGATGCTCGACGGTTGCGAATTCCCCGCCGAGCACATTGTGGTGCTCGCCGCGGACATGCCATTTCTCACATCCAGTGCGGTAGACGAACTACTCGCGTACGCAAGGGAATCCGGAAGTGACGCGGTATTCGCGACCGATGAATCGGGACGACCGCAGTATCTGGTCGGGGTGTGGCGGCGGTCCGCGCTCGCCGAGGCGCTGAATCGTCTTGATTCCCTGGCGAATCGGCCGATGAAGGCACTGGTGCCGATCGACACCGCCACGGTGGCGCTGGCCGGGGTGCAGGACTGCGATACGCCCGACGATGTGCGGGAGGCCCGCACGGGTGCGGGGCGGTCGGCGGTACCGGTATCCCTCGATGAGGCGCGGGAGACGCTGCGCCGGAACATATCCCGGTTGCGGGTGCGGCAGTCGGCGGTGCGCCCCGCGCGCGGGGCGGCGCTGGCCGAACCGATGCTCGCGGTCGAGGCGCTGCCGCGTTTCGATGTCAGCGCCATGGACGGGTACGCGGTGAGCGGGGACGGACCGTGGCAGTTGCGCCGCGATATCGGATTCGCGGGCGGGCAGCGGCCGGTGGGGCTGCTACCCGGTGAGGCGGTGCGCATTGCCACCGGTGCGCATGTGCCCGACGGCACCGGAACCGTGGTGCGCGATGAATTCGTGCGCGTGGCAGCCGACGGTCGACTACATCGCCTGCCGGACAGCCCGATTCGCGATGATGTGCGGCGGCGCGGCGAGGACTGGCTGCCGGGGGCCGAACTCGCGCCCGCGGGTACGCCGGTGAATACCGCGCTGATCTCGGTGGCGGCCAGTGCCGAGGTGCGCACGCTCGCGGTGCGCGGTCCGGTGCGGGTGCGAATCGTCATGACGGGCGATGAGATTCGCAGTGAGGGCCCGCTGCACACCGGGCAGACCCGCGACTCCCTCGGCCCCATCCTCCCCGATCTGCTCACCTGGTACGGCATCGACACCGTGGACCGGGTTCACCTGCGGGACACCGCGAACGCCTTCGACGAGGTGTTCGCGGCCGCCGATGATTGCGATCTGCTGGTGATCGTCGGAGCCACCGGCGGCGGCGCGGCCGATCAACTCCGCGCCGCCCTGGATCGCGCTCGATCCCGGGTACTGCTCAGCCGCCTGCGCCTGCGGCCCGGCGGCTCCACCGTCGCGGCCCAACTGGCCTCCGGCCCAGTCGTTCTCGGCCTCCCGGGTAACCCGTATGCCGCCATGGCGACGCTCTTGGCGCTCATCCACGCGGTCGTCGAGGGTCTCACGGGCGCGCTCCCCGCGCGCCCGCTGATCGGCCCACTGGCCAATGCCGCCGAAATCTCCGGCCCCGCGCCGCGAATCGTCCCCGCCCGCGCCGATCCCGCGGGCGGTTGGATCGGCGACGTGGGCATCCGCACCGCCCACCTGGCCGGACTCCTGGACCGCGACGGCCTGGTCATCGTCCCCGCCGAGGCGGCGGACAACGCACCGGTGGAGTTCATACCACTCCCACGCTGACACAGCGGATCTCAGCTGCTGAGGCCGAGGATGGCCATGAGCTGGCCGGGGTAGGCGCCGGTGTCTATGCGGCCGGTCTGGGCATAGATCTTGCGGCGGAGGCCGGTTACGGGATTGCGCAGGTGCAGGGTCCAGACATGGGGCGCGAAGGCCACGCCGCCCTCGCTCCAGGCTTGCCGGAATTTCGGGAATTCGCCGAGTTCCTGGAGCAGATCGGTGAATCCGGCGGTATCGCCGGAGCGGCCGATCAATCCGCGCAGCCACCGGACCACCTGTCGCACATCGGCTTCCCAATTCACCAGGACGCGAGTCGCCAGATCGTTGCCGAACAGCCAGCGGAGCATATTGCCGTCCTCGGTAACGCCGGGGAAGGCGTCATCCCAGCTGTCGTTCCAGGCCAGCACATTCGCCCGGACGTCGATATAGGCGGCCAGGTTGGGGCGATGCAGATCCAGTACCCGGCGCATATTCTCGGTGATGGCGCCGCACAATTGCTCCACGGTGGGCAGATCGCCCGCTCCCAGCCCTGCCAGCTCACTCAGTTGACGATGGTCGGCCGCACCGAGCGGTTCCAGTCGATCCAGATAGCGAGTAAGCGCTTCCACAACCTCGCGGGTTGGGTTACCGCGCTCGCCCTTCTCCAGATGCGTTATGTAGCTGGCGCTTACGCCCGCGTTGAATGCCAGGCGTTCGCGGGAAAGTCCGCGGCCGTCGCGTAATCGCCGCAGCAGATTTCCGAAAGTGGGCGCTTCCAGCTCCCGAGATTCATGTCCGCATGGCGCATCGGCGACCACCGCAGCTCCCTTCAGCTCGCCCGGCGCACGGCATCCCGTTCGGGATGCCACCGGGTTGCCCCCTTCGGTGGATGCTCGCATGAATCGGGCGAATTACAGGTACGCGCGACTATCCCTGTTTGTATATGTCGGTGATCCTGATGGGAATTCGGCTCATGCCCCCAGCGCCAGCCGCGGCTGCTCGGGGGCGGAGCCGGCGCTCGGCCCGTCGAACTCGACGGCACCGTATGCCGAGCGCCGCGCCCGGTCCGGATCGGGTGCGGGAACGGCCGCCAGCAGGCGGCGGGTGTAGTCGGCCGCGGGATTGCCGAAAACATCTGCCACCGGCCCGGTTTCGACCACACCGCCCTGTTTCAGCACGACCACGCGATCGGCGATCTGGTTGATCACCGCGAGATCGTGGCTGATGAACAGGCAGGCGAATCCGTATTCTTCGCGCAGATCGGTGAACAGGTCCAGCACCTGCGCCTGTACCGAAACGTCCAGGGCGCTGGTGGGTTCGTCCGCCACCAGCAGCCGGGGCGCGAGCGCGAGTGCCCGGGCCAGTGCGACGCGCTGGCGCTGGCCGCCGGAGAGTTCGGCGGGACGGCGAGTGGCGTAATCGCGGGGCAGCCGGACCGATTCCAGCAGATCGCCCACCTTGGCGCGCAGCAGCGCACCGGAGGCGGCGCGATGCACCAGCAGCGGTTCGCCGATGGAATCCTCCAGCGTGCGACGGGGATCCAGGGACGCGGTGACATCCTGATGCACCAGGGCCACGTTCTTGCGCAGGCCGCGCAGATCGCGTTTGCCCAGGCCGTTCAGCCGTACGCCCTGCAACACCACCTCGCCGCCGGCGGACGGCACCAGTCCGAGCGCGGTGCGGCCGAGAGTGCTCTTACCGGAACCGGATTCACCGACCAGCCCGATCACCTCGCGCGGCGCTACCGTCAGCGAGACATCCTGGAGCGCGCGGAATTCCTTGCGCTGGCGGCGATACACCACCGAGACATGCGAAAGGCGCAGCACCGGTTCCTCTTCCGGCGTTTCGACAGGTGCCGAGATGACGGATCGGCCGAATTGCCCGGCGCTCGCCGCCGAGGACGCGGGAAGTGACGAGATGCCGTCGGGTACCACGGCGGCCGATTCGGTGACCGGAGTCGTATCGCGCGGCGCGGGAACCGTTCCGGGGAGCACCGGGACGGCGTCCAGCAGCGTTCGCGTGTACTCCTGCTCCGGATCGGTGAAAAGCTCGCGCACGGGCCGGGTTTCGACGACCCGGCCCGCGCGCATCACCACCACGCGGTCCGCGATGGCCGCCACCACGCCGAGGTTGTGCGTGATGAACAGGATGGCGGTGCCGGTGCGGGCTTGCAGTTCCCGGAGCAGGTCCAGGATTTCGGCCTGCACGGTGACGTCCAGGGCGGTGGTCGGCTCATCGGCGATGAGCAGATCGGGTTCGCCGGACAGCGCCAGCGCGATGACCACGCGCTGTTTCTGCCCGCCGGAGAGCTGATGCGGATACCAGTCCACCCGCTTGGCCGGTTCGGGGATGTCGACCAGGCCGAGCAGTTCGATGGCGCGGGTTCTGGCCTCGGCCTTGCCGATCGACCGGTGTGCGCGCAGCGCCTGGGCGATCTGGGTGCCGATCTTCTGCACCGGGTTGAGCGCGGTCTGCGGTTCCTGGAACACCATGGCGGCGCGGGTGCCGCGCAGTGCGCGCAGTTCGGCGTCGGGGGTGCCGATGATCTCGGTGTCGCCCAGTCGAATCGAGCCTTCGGCGTGCGCGCCCTCGGGCAGCAGGCCGAGTACCGCGCGCGCGGTCAGCGATTTCCCGGATCCGGATTCACCGACCAGCGCCACCGTCTCACCGCGGCCGACCCGCACCCGCACCCCGTCGACCACGGTGCGAGTGCCGAAGCGCACCACCAGGTCCCGAATATCCAGCAGCGCCCCGGGCGCTGTCTCGTGCTCGCTCATCCGATCCTCCGGGCGCGGCCCAGGGCCTGGGCGATCAATAGGAATCCGAGGGTCAGACCGGACACCACCAGCAGCGGTCCGATGGCGAAGGCCGGGTTGGCGTCCAGATTGGCGATGGATTCGGAAATGAGTGATCCCAGTGAGGGATCCGGCGGTCGCACACCGATGCCGATGAAGCTCATCGCGCCCTCGACGAAGACCGCGAGCGACATGGACAGCGCCAGCTGCACCGAGAGCGGTTCGATCACATTGGGCAGCACATGTTTCCGCAGTGTCCACCAGGTGCCCGCGCCGATGACCTCGGCGGCCTCGACGAAGGGCTGTTCGCGCACGGCCAGGATGGCGGTGCGAATCTGCCTGCCGAAGATGGGGACCTCGGCGGCGATGATGACCACGATCACCGCCTGCACCCCCGGTCCGGTGATGGCGGACAGCGCGATGGCGAAGATGAGCGCGGGGAAGGCCAGAATCAGATCGAAGATGCGCTGGGTGATCACATCGGCGATAGTGTTGACGCTGGCCAGCAGGCCGGTCAGCGCGCCGAGCAGCGCACCGGCGGGCACCGCCACCAGGGCGATGAACAGGTCGATGCGAATGCCGTAGAGCACGCGAGTGAAGACATCGCGATTGACATTGTCGGTGCCGAGCCAGTGGTCGGCGCTGGGCCCGAGCAGGTTCGCACCCGGAATCTGCTGTAGCGGATCGTATTTCGTGAGCAGTCCGGCGGCCAGGCCCGCGAGGGCGATGATCGCGACCAGCAGGACACCCGCCAATCCCTGCCCCCGGCGCAGCGCCTGCCAGCTCGGCCGGGCCGAATTCGGTTCGCGCTCGGCGTTTTTGACCGGCGTCTCGGCGCTTTCCACCGGATTCCCGGTGCTGTCCACCGATTCGGCGAGTGCGAGGTCGCTCATGCCCGGCCTCCGATGCGAATGCGCGGATCGAGATAGGCGTGCACCACATCGGTGGTCAGCTGGATGATCACGAATACTCCCACCGAGAACAGCAGCAGCGCCTGCACCACCGGATAGTCGCGGCGATTGATGCCCTGTTCGATCAATTGCCCGATACCCGGCCAGGCGAAGGCGGCTTCGACCAGCACCGCACCGCCGAGCAGCTGCCCGGTCTGGATGCCGAGCACGGTCAGCAGCGTCGGCAGGGCGTTGCGCAGCGCGCCGCGGGTGACGATCCGCCGATGCGAAATCCCCAGTGCGCGTGCGGTGAGCACGTACGGCTTGCGCAATTCGGTGCGCAGCGATTCGGTGAGGAATCGGGTCAGCGCCGCGATCACCGGCAACGACAGGCAGATCGAGGGCAGCAGCAGATACTGCACGGCGATATCGGGTTTGGCGATGAACCCGTCCGGCGGGATGCCACCGGCGGGCAGGATCGGAATGGCGATGGCGAAGACCAGCACCAGCAGCACTCCGGTCACGAACACCGGTACCGCCACCGCGACCGTATTGATCGCCGCCACAACGGCATTGAGCCAGCGCCGGTCGAACAGCACGGCGGACACGCTCACCACCAGGCTGACCGTGATCGCCAGGAACAGCGAGAACGCGGTCAGTACAAGGGTATTGGTGAGCCCGCGCCCGACCAGATCGGAGATCTGGCCGCCGATGATGTACGACCGGCCCAGATCACCGGTGAACACCCCGTGCAGCCAGCTCAGGTATTGCGCCGGAATGGACCGGTCCAGCCCCAGCTGATGCCGGATGCTCGCGATGGTGTCGGGGGTGGCGTCCGGCCCGGCCAGGGTCTGGGCCGGATCGCCGGGCACCAGCCGCAGCAGCAGGAAGATCAGCACGGATGCGCCGAACAACACCGCCACGGCCGAAGGCACCCGGCGCAGCAGATACGCGATCATGACAGGAACGTCTCCCGCAGATCCAGTTCGCGGCGCTTGGTCCAGCCGACATTGTGCAGTTTGCGGGTGGCGGAACCCTGGGCGAGGCGGACGCCGATCTCGATCAGGAACAGGCCGTCCAGTAGCTGATCGCTCAGCGCCTGGTAGGCGCGCACCGCGTCGGGTCCGGTGCCCTGCGGCAGCTTCCAGGCATTGTCGGCCGCGGCGATATAGGCGGGCGATTCGTAGTGCGAGGCGTTCTTGCGGGCATTGAACGGGTAGGCGCTGACCGTCAGCGTGGACGGTACGAACTGCGCCCAGGAATGGTCGGTGATCCACAGACCCGGGAACTGCGCGCCGATCAGCTGTTTGACGAAGGTGGCGTATTCCGTTGGCACCAGCTCGGTTTCGATGCCGATCTCGGCGAGGTTGGCCTGCACGATCTGCGCGGTCGCCTCGTGGGTGGCGTAACCGGCACTGTAGGCCAGCGGCAGCTTCGGCGGTTTGGGCACCCCGGAGAGCGCCTGCTTGGCCTTGGACACATCGCGCTTGAACCGGGTGTTGCGGGCGTCGTCGAAGGCGGGAGAGGACTTGGGCCACGGCAGATTGGTGGCATAGCCGGAGCCGCGGAACACCTCGGCGATGACCCGGTCGCGGTCGATGGCGTACGCGATGGCCTGGCGCAGTTTCGGATCGGCGAGGGCCGGATCCTGCACGTTCGCACCGACGTACATCTGGAGTTCGGCGCCCTCGTAGTTGATGACGCGGTAGCCGTCCGTCTTGGCGAGGTTCTCGTTATCGCGGTAGGTGATGCCGTCCGCGAAGTGGATCTGACCGGACTTGAGCGCGTTCAACTGCGCCTGGTTATCGGAGATGATGGCGAATTCCACCCGGTCCAGGTACGGCCGGTCCGGCACTCGGTAGTCCGCGTTCTTCTCGAAGACCAACTGCTGGTTGGGGATTCGCTGCACGAACTTGAACGGTCCGGTGCCGACGATCTTTTCGCCGGTGCCCAGCTGATCGATGGACTCGCTGTCCAGAATGGGCGCGGTATCGAGCAGATCGAAGATATTGCCCAGCGGCTGCGAGAACGTCAGCTTGATGCGATTCGGATCGACGATGTCGTATCCGGTGATGGCGGCGGCGGTGCTCTTGAGCTGCGCGGACCATTTCGGATCCGCGTAGGTGCGCAGCGAGAACTCGACATCCTTCGCGGTGAAGGCGCGGCCGGAATGGAATTTCACATCCTTGCGCAGATCCAGGGTGATGGACTGGCCGTCCGGGGCGAGGGTCCATTTCTCGGCCAGCAGCGGTTGCGGTTCCAGTTTGTCGTGCGGGTAGCGCACCAGGGTTTCGAAGACCAGGCCCACCACGTACGGCGTGGTACCTGTATTGGTGAGGATATTCGCGGGCACCAGATCCGCGAGCACGCCGTACTTCAGGGTGCCGCCCTTGACCGGCTGGGCATTGTCGTCCCCGCCACCCTTGCTCTGGTTCACCGCGGAGGTGCAGGCGGCCAGTGCGCCGCCGCCGAAGATGGCGAGTGCGGCAACGCCGGAATTGCGCAGGAAACGACGACGATCCAGTCCGCCGGGGGACGAATTCATGGGGAAATCCTCGAGATTTGTGGCCGCGCGGACGGCGGCCGGGGTGCTGCGGACGCACCCGTGGGGACTTTTTCAGAAATGCGGAATACGCGCGGGCCGGGCGCGTCAGGCACAGGGTCGACAGCACAGCACCCGAGCGGGCCGGATGATTCCGGTGCTGGGCGTGCAGAAGCGACTGGTGTGCATGCGGCGACGCTAACAGCGGGTGAGCACTCGATCACCGGTTGTGCGCAGCGTGCGCGAAACCCTGGCCGATGCGGCGCGACCGGATCTTTGCTGAGAGAATGCCTGTTCCCCCTCATGCTCGTGGTTACGAGAACTTCGCCGGTGAAATCGGCCGCACCACCGCCGATTCGACCCCGGAGTGGATCTACCCGCCGACCGCCCCGGCCGGTGCGCCCAACATCATCGTGGTGCTGGTCGACGACATGGGTTTCAGCGATATCGGCCCGTTCGGCTCCGAGATCGACACCCCCACGCTGGATCGCATTGCCGCGAATGGTCTGCGGCTCACCAACTTCCACACCACGCCGCTGTGCTCGCCGTCGCGGGCCGCGCTGCTGACGGGCGTGAATTCGCATCGCGCCGGATTCGGTTTCGTCGCCAATGCCGATCCCGGTTATCCGGGGCTGCGGCTCGAGCTTGCCGATGATGTGCTGACGCTGCCGGAGATCCTGCGCGGCAATGGATATGCCACCTACGCGGTGGGTAAATGGCATCTGGTGCGCGATGCCACGCTGCATCCGGCCGCGAATCGCGATTCCTGGCCGACCCAGCGCGGATTCGACCGGTACTACGGGTCTTTGGAGGGCCTGAACTCCTTCTACCACCCGAATCAGCTGGTCTCGGACAGCTCACCGGTGGATGTGGAGGAGTATCCGGAGGGCTACTACCTCACCGACGATTACACCGATCGCGCCATCGGCTATATCAAGGAACTGCGCGCGCACGACGCCGATAAGCCGTTCTTCCTGTACTTCGCGCATACCGCCATGCACGGCCCGCTGCAGGCCAAGCCGGAAGACCTGGCCAAGTATCGCGGCAAATACCGGGAGGGCTGGGATCGCCTGCGACAGAGCCGATTCGCCTCCCAGCTCGCACAGGGCCTGTTCCCCGAGGGCACACAGCAGAAGCCGCGCAATACCGAGCCCGGTTATGAAGCGCAGGAATGGGATTCGCTGACGCCCGAGCAGCGGTCCCGGTTCGAGCGGTACATGGAGGTGTACGCGGGCATGGTCGACAGCATCGACCAGAGCCTGGGCCGGATCGTCGAAACCCTGGAGCAGTTCGGCGAACTCGACAATACGATCATCGTCTTCACCTCCGACAACGGCGGCACCGCCGAAGGCGGCCCGGAGGGCACCCGCACCTATTTCGCGCAATTCGCGCAGGTGGACGAGCCGGACTGGGAACGCGATGTGCCGCACGATGACGAACTCATCGGCAGCGCCAAGCTCGGCGTGCACTATCCGCGCGGCTGGGGCCAGGCGTCCAACACCCCGTTCCGTTTCTACAAGGGGCAGACCTTCGCGGGCGGCGTCCGCGTCCCGTTCCTGCTGTCCTGGCCCAAGGGCCTGCCGCGCACCGAGGACGACAACGGCATTCGCCAGGAGTACACCTACATCACCGATCTGACCCCGACGCTGCTCGAGCTCGCGGGACTGGAACGCCCGTCGGTGCGTAATGGACTGCCCGCCAAGGAATTCGACGGCATTTCGGCGATCGAGGTGCTGCGCGATCAGCGGGCCGTCTCCCGGCATATCGAACAGTATTCGGAGATGACCGGCCACCGCGGCTTCTACCGCGACGGCTGGAAACTGCTGGCCCTGGCCGAACCCGCACGCGGCGTGGACAATCCGCGCTGGCAGCTGTTCGACGTGCGCACCGATCCCACCGAATTGCACGACCTCTCCGAGCGCTTCCCGGAGAAGGTGGCCGAGCTCTCCGCCGCCTGGGACGACGCCGCCTGGCACAACACGGTTTTCCCGCTCGTCACCCGCCAGGATCTGGCCACGCGCCGCCCGGAAGAGGCGCGATTCGGCGAACGCGTCCGCATCCTGCCCGGCACCCCCACCCTGGAGCGCTACCGCTCCCAGCGCCTGATCGCCTACCGCGACTTCACGATTGCCGTCGAGGTGGCGGACTACCGGCCCGGTGACGAAGGCGTCCTGGTCGCACACGGCGACCCCCAGGGCGGCTACCTGCTCTTCGTCGAGAACGGCCACCTGTTCTTCGGCTACAACGCCTACGGCCGCTACACCACCGTCGACGCGGGGGCGATTCCCGAAGGCAGCCAGCACTTCACGGTCTCGGCGGTGGTCCGCCCGCATCTGCGCTGGGATTTCACCATCGGCATCGACGGCGTCCGCGCTGCCCACCTCCCCGACCAGGTCCAACTCGTCGGCATGGCTCCGTGGACCGGCATCTCCGTCGGCCTCGACTCCCGCGGCCCGGTCGATTGGGACCTGCGCGACCGCCGCGGCGTCTTCCGCTACACCGGCGACCTCCGCTCGGTCACCTACCGCCCGGGCGCGATCGGCGTCGATGAGGACACCCAGCGCGCACTGGATTCCGAAGCCGAACTGATCGCCGAATAGCGACCGGCAGACCGCAGGCCCGCACGTGATCGTGCGGGCCTGCGTCGTATCCGCTATTCGTCAGATGTCCTGCGTCATAACTATTTCGGGAGATCGAGCCGATCGGTGATTCCGTCCAGCAGTGCGGCCAGCGTCCAGGCCACCGGGCCTTCGGTATCGATCAAGTCCGCGAGGGTGCGGTTGTCGCGCCAGCGGGCGAAGGCCGGATACTCGCCCGTCGCGAGGGTGGGTTGCAGGAACGGGGTGGCGACCGCGTCGAGTTGGGCGTCGGTGTGCAGGCCGGTGCGGGTGCGCATGCGCATTTCCTCGGCCAGTTGCAGCGCGGTGCCGATCAGATGCCCGTCGATCGCATTGGTGATGCGGGTCATGTCATCGGCGGAGATGCCGAGCGATTCCAGCAGGGCGAAGCGGAAGTCGAAGTAGCGCAGGGCGTTCGGGCCGAAAGGGGGGCGGGTGTGCACCAGGTGACCGAACCAGAGGTGGCGCTGGATGACGGCCCAGGTGTCCAGGGATAGCCGTTCCAGGGTCACGCGCCAATGGGAAGTCGTTGGGGGCAGCGGGATTTCGGCGTAGACCGTATCGATCATGAGGTCCACCAGGCCGTCTTTGCTGCCGACGTAACGGTAGAGGGACATGGGGGTGGACGCGCCGACGGCGGTGGCCACTCGGCGCATGGTCAGCGCGGCCGCGCCTTCGGCGTCGGCGATGGTCAGCGCGGCGCGCAGGATATCGGCACGGCTCAGCGTGGTAGTCGGTCGCCCCGGGGGTTCGGGCAGCGTCCAGATCAGTTGGCCGGGTGGGGATTGGTCGTCGGTCACGGTCACCTCCTTGCGACGAATTCAACCATTCGTGTACAACGTACACATGATGTACGGCGTACACGCACCCCGGGTTCTGATTATCGGCGGCGGATTGGTCGGGCTGTGCGCCGCACTGTTCCTGCGGCAGCACGAGGTCGAGGTGACACTGGTCGAGCGGCGGGCCACCACCTCTCCCCAGCCGAAGGCGCGGCGCATAAATCTCCGGACGATGGAGCTGTTCCGCCAGCTCGGGATCGCCGACCAGGTCTTCGACGCGGCACGGGACCTGGCGAATCATCAGGCGATGGCGGCGGGGCCGACGCTCGCCGAGGCCGAGCGGCTACCGGTGATGTTTCCCGGCGGGATGCCGGATTGGGACGCGATCACCCCGGCGGGGGCGTGCCTGTGCGCACAGGATCTGCTCGAACCGGTATTGCGGGAAATCGCCGAGGCGCGCGGGGCCGATATCCGGTTCGGCGTGGAACTCATGGACTTCCGTGAACACCACGGCCGGGGCGACACCGCGCACACGAATGATCTACCGAGCGCGCCACGGGATGGCGGTCCCGGCATTCGTGCGATCGTGCGCACCGCCGGGGGCGCGATGGACACCCTCGACGCCGACTATCTGATCGCCGCGGACGGCGCGAACAGCCCGATCCGGGAGCGGCTCGGGATCACCCGCGGCGGGCGCGGCACGCTCGGCAGCGCGGTGAACGTGTACTTCCGGGCCGATCTGGGCGAGCTGGTGCGCGGGCGCGAGTTCAATCTCTGTCAGATCGAGAATGACCGCGTGCCAGGGGCTTTCGCCTCCGTCGACGGCACTCGGCGATGGATTTTCACCAGCGGCGTCGGCGTCGACCGGCCGGCGCGGGACTGGCCGGAAGCCCTGCGGGTCGCCATCGGCGTACCCGATATCGATATCGAGGTGCTGAGCGTATTGCCCTGGGAGCCCGGAATGTTCGTAGCGGACACGTTCCGCTCCGGGCGGGTTTTCCTGGCGGGGGACGCGGCGCACGTCATGCCACCCTTCGCGGCGGCCGGAGCGAATACCGGTATCGAGGACGCGCACAACCTCGCGTGGAAGCTGGCACGCGTCCTGCGGGGCAGCGCCGATCCGGCGCTACTGGACACCTATCACTCCGAGCGGCATCCCGTCGGCTGGTTCATCGCCGATCAATCGAGCATTCGCACCCTCAGTCTGCGCACCATGACCAGGGAGTCGACCGATGGCACCCCGCTGGCCGATCCGATCGCGCTGATTCTCGGAAACCGTTATCCCGCAGGCGCGTTCATCGACGACGCGAGCGCGCACACCATGACGCGGCTGGATACGAGCGGCCAGCCCGGCACGCGTATGCCGCACGCGTTCGCGAACCCGGGCCGATCGACGCTCGATCTGATCGGCAACGAGTACGTCCTGCTCACCGGACCGGCGGGCGGCGCATGGCGCGCGGCAGCCGCGCGGGCGGGCATCGACAGCTACGAGATCGACGAAAACTACTGCGTGACAGCGGGTCTCACCGCATCGGGCGCACTGCTCATCCGTCCCGATCAGATAGTCGCGTGGCGCGCACCGGAATTGCCCGCCGATCCGGCGGCGGCACTGCGCACCACCCTGGAACTCATCGACCGCGCTCGCGCGCGGCATCGACTGCCTTCGTAATGCGCTTGGCCCGCGTCTCCGGCCGCTTGGCCTCGGCGACCCCGGTGGCCAGCTCCCGCCTATTCGTATAGGACAGTCCGTCGAAGGCGTCCCGCACGCCCGCGTCCGCGAGCGCGGCGGCCAGGTCGTCGGGCACCTCGACGGTCCGTTCGGCGGTATCGCGCCGCACCGTCACGGTCACCGTATCGCCCGGTGCCTTGCCCAGCTCGGCCCGAATGCCCTTGAGAATCCCCAGGCACGGCCCGTCCCCCATGGACATGATCGATCCGGTGTACGCGATGCCGTCGAAGGTGGCGCGGACGGGATACGGCCCCCACCGCCGAGCGCCGCGATAACGTCGGCGGGAATGGGGATATACGCGCCGCCGCCGGTGGCTTCGTGGATCACGCCCTCGAATCGGTGCATGAGCGCATGCTATTCGAGGCGCTCGCGAGTACGCGGGATATTCACCAGCGATCCAATAGCAATCGGATTTCGCTTCGAACTTGTGTTAACAAATGTAAACCGCGAGAGAACCGGCCGTTTCCGAAGTATCACCGCGAGCGCCCGAAAACCCTTGTGTAGCGCGGCTATTTACCCTCCACAAGGACATTTCCGCAGGTGGGGGTGGATCACATCCCCTCACGTCGCAACCCGCCAGTGACCACCACGTTGCGCCGACCTCACAGCTCACAATGGGGGTCAGCGCATTGTGAGACAACCGTTTTGCCACCCGCCCGCACCTCTTTACAGTCGAGCCAGCAGCCCGGTTCTTCACTCTCGATAGGGGCGTCATGGCTAACCCGCACACCGGAACTTCGTCCGGCGATGCACTGCTCCGATTGGGTAAATACTTCCAGCGCGGTGAGGTCTCCGGCGATTTGCGCACCCTGCATCAGGTGGGTGGACGCGATGCCGACGAGTTCTATCGGGATCGGTGGTCGCATGACAAGGTGGTGCGGTCCACGCACGGTGTGAACTGCACCGGATCGTGCTCGTGGAAGATCTACGTCAAGGACGGCGTGATCACCTGGGAGTCGCAGCAGACGGACTACCCGTCGGTCGGCGCGGACAAGCCGGAGTACGAGCCGCGCGGCTGCCCGCGTGGTGCGTCCTTCTCCTGGTACACGTATTCGCCCGCGCGCATTCGGTATCCGTACGTGCGCGGGGTGCTGCTGGAGCTGTACCGCGATGCCAAGACGCGGCTGAAGGATCCGGTGCTGGCGTGGGAGTCCATTGTCGAGGACCCGGAGACCGCCAAGACCTACAAGTCCGCGCGCGGTAAGGGCGGCTTCGTGCGCGCCGAATGGTGGGAGGCCGCCGAGATCGCCGCCGCCGCGCATGTGCACACCATCAAGAAGTACGGCCCGGACCGGGTGGCGGGCTTCTCCCCCATTCCGGCCATGTCGATGGTCTCGCATGCGGTTGGGGCGCGGTTCATTTCGCTCATCGGCGGTTCCATGCTCTCGTTCTACGACTGGTACGCCGATCTGCCGGTGGCGTCCCCGCAGGTGTTCGGCGATCAGACCGATGTACCCGAATCCGCGGACTGGTTCGATGCCGGATACCTGATCATGTGGGGCTCCAATGTCCCGGTCACCCGCACCCCGGACGCGCACTATATGACCGAGGCGCGCTATCGCGGCCAGAAGGTCGTGGTGGTGTCCCCCGACTACGCCGACAACACCAAATTCGCCGACGAATGGGTGCCCGCACGCCCCGGCACCGATGCCGCGCTCGCCATGGCCATGGGTCACGTGGTGCTGCGAGAGTTCTTCGTGGACAAGCGAACCGAGCGTTTCGACGACTACATCAAGCGCTATACCGACCTGCCGTACCTCATCGCGCTGGACGATAAGGACGGCGTCGCGGTGCCCGGTAAATTCCTGACCGCCGCCGATCTCGGAATCACCGGGGAGAGCGTCGAATTCCAGCCGGTGCTGCTGGACGCGGACGGTAATCCGCGGGTGCCCAATGGTTCCCTGGGCCACCGCTTCACCGAGGCGGGCAAGGGCAAGTGGAACCTCGATCTCGGGGATATCGATCCCCTGCTGACCCTGCACGGCCGCACCGATGACGCTGCGGCCGTGCAGTTCCCGCGATTCGACGGGCCGTCAGCGGAGGTCCTCACCCGCGGCGTGCCGACCACCGTCATCGCGGGTAAGCGGGTGACGACGGTGTTCGATCTACTGCTGGCGCAGTACGGCGTCGCCCGCCCCGGCCTGCCCGGCAGCTGGCCGACCGGCTATGACGATCCGAGCGAGCCGTACACCCCCGCCTGGCAGGAGACCATCACCGGCGTCCCCGCCAAACAGGCCGAGCGCATCGCACGCGAATTCGCCGATAACGCGGACCGTTCCGGCGGGCGCTCGATGATCCTGATGGGCGCGGGCACCAACCACTGGTTCCACAGCGATCAGATCTACCGCGCCTTCTTCACTTTGACACTGCTCACCGGCTGCCAGGGCGTGAACGGCGGCGGCTGGGCGCATTACGTCGGCCAGGAGAAGTGCCGACCCGTAACCGGTTGGTCCACACTGGCTTTCGCCTCGGACTGGCAACGCCCGCCGCGCCAGATGCAGGGCACCGTGTTCTGGTACCTCACCAATGACCAGTGGCGGTACGACCCGTTCACCTCCGAAGCGTTCGCGTCTCCGCTGGGCAAGGGCACCTTCTCCGGGCGCACGGCGGCCGACAATATCGCGCTCGCTGCACGTTTGGGCTGGATGCCGTCCTATCCGACGCTCAATCGCAATCCCCTGGACCTGGCCGATGAGGCCGAGGCCGCGGGAAAATCCGCCGCCGACTACGTGGTCGACGGCCTCAAATCCGGTGATCTGCGCTTCGCCTGCGAGGACCCGGACGCACCGGAGAACTTCCCGCGCGTGCTGACGGTCTGGCGCGCGAATCTGCTGGGTTCCTCGGGTAAGGGCAACGAGTACTTCCACAAACACCTGCTGGGCGCGGATTCGAATCTCCAGACCGCCGAGGCCACCGGGGTGCGCCCGCAGGAACTGGAATGGCGCGAGGAAGCTCCCACCGGAAAGCTTGATCTGCTGCTCTCCCTTGACTTCCGGATGACCAGCACCACGCTGTTCTCCGATATCGTGCTGCCCGCCGCCACCTGGTACGAGAAGCATGATCTGTCCTCCACCGATATGCACCCGTTCGTGCACGCCTTCACCCCCGCCATCTCGCCGCCGTGGGAGGCGCGCACCGATTTCGAGGCGTTCCACCGCATCGCGCGCGGCTTCTCCTGGCTGGCGGAAAAACATCTGGGCGTGCGCAAGGACATCGTCGCGGTACCGCTCCAGCATGACAGCGCCGATGCACTGGCACAGGCCGGTGGCCGGGTACTGGATTGGAAGAAGGGCGAATGTGAGCCGATTCCCGGCGTCACCATGCCCAAAATCGTGGTGGTCGAACGGGATTACCCGAATGTCGCGGAGAAGATGGCGGCGCTCGGTCCACTCGTGGAGCGCATGGGCCTCACCACCAAGGGCGTCACGACGGTTCCCGACGCCGAGGTCGAGTACCTGAAGGGCATGAACGGCACCGTGGTTTCCGGTGTGGCACAGGGGCGTCCGTCCCTGGCCAAGGATATCCATGCCGCCGAGGCCATTCTGGCGCTGTCCGGCACCACCAACGGCAGGCTCGCGGTGGAGGGCTTCCACGAACTGGAGAAGCGCACCGGCACCCAACTGGCCGATCTGGCCGCCGAACACGAGGGTAAGCGAATCACGTTCGCGGACACCCAGGCTCGGCCGGTGCCGGTCATCACCTCACCGGAATGGTCCGGCAGCGAGACCGGGGGGCGCAGGTACTCGCCGTTCACCATCAATACCGAGCGGCTCAAGCCCTGGCACACCCTCACCGGGCGGCAGCACTTCTATCTCGACCACGACTGGATGATCGAACTCGGCGAACAGTTGCCGATCTACCGCCCGCCATTGGATATGACGGCGCTGTTCAGTGAGCCCGGCATCGGCAGGGTGACCGAGAATGGCGTCACCGTGCGGTATCTGACACCGCACTCCAAATGGTCCATCCACTCGGCCTATCAGGACAACCTGCATATGCTGACGCTCTCGCGCGGCGGGCAGGCCATCTGGATGTCCGAGGTAGACGCCGCCAAAATCGGTGTCGCCGACAATGATTGGATCGAGGCCGTCAACCGCAACGGCGTGGTCGTCGCCCGCGCCATCGTCTCGCACCGCATGCCCGAGGGCACCGTATTCATGTATCACGCCCAGGACCGCGCGGTGAATGTGCCGCGTATCGAGGGACCGGCCGAGAATGCCGAGGGCGCACGGGAATTCAAGGGCCGGGGCAAGCGCGGCGGTATCCACAACGCGCTCACCCGCATCATGATCAAGCCCTCGCACCTCATCGGCGGCTACGCCCAGCAGTCCTTCGCGCTGAACTACCACGGCCCCACCGGAAATCAGCGCGATGAGGTCACCACCATCCGCAAGCGCAGCCAAGAAGTGGAGTACTGATATGCGCGTCATGGCACAGCTGGCGATGGTGATGAACCTCGACAAATGCATCGGCTGTCACACCTGCTCGGTCACCTGCAAACAGGCGTGGACCAATCGCGCGGGCACCGAGTACGTGTGGTTCAACAATGTGGAAACCCGTCCGGGACAGGGGTATCCGCGCCGATACGAGGATCAGGAGAAGTGGAAGGGCGGGTGGACCCTGAACAAGAAGGGCCGTCTCACCCTCAAATCCGGGTCCCGGATGAAGCGGCTGCTCAATATCTTCGCGAACCCGGATCTGCCCACCGTGTCGGATTACTACGACCCGTGGAGCTACGACTACGACACTCTGCTGTCCGCACCGCAGATGGACACCACGCCGGTGGCGCGGCCCAAATCCCTTATTACGGGCGAGAATACGGATGTGACCTGGGGCGCGAACTGGGATGACTCGCTCGGTTCCGGCCCGGAGCAGGTCGGTAAGGACCCGCTGCTGGCCAAGCTCTCCGAACAGGTGAAGCTCGAATTCGAGCAGACCTTCATGTTCTACCTGCCGCGCATCTGCGAACACTGCCTGAACCCGTCCTGTGCGGCGGCCTGCCCGTCGGGGGCCATCTACAAGCGGTCCGAGGACGGCATCGTCCTGGTCGATCAGGACAAGTGCCGCGGCTGGCGGCAGTGCGTGAGCAGCTGCCCGTACAAGAAGATCTACTTCAACCACAAGACGGGCAAGGCGGAGAAGTGCACCTTCTGCTATCCGCGCGTGGAGGTCGGCATTCCGACGGTGTGCTCGGAAACCTGTGTGGGACGGCTGCGGTACATCGGCGTCATGCTCTACGACGCGGACGCCGTACTCGACGCCTGTTCGGTGACCGAGGACAAGGATCTGTATCCGGCGCAGCTCGGGGTGTTCCTCAATCCGCATGATCCGCGCGTGATCGCCGAGGCCGAGGCCGCCGGCATCTCCCCGGATTGGATTCAGGCGGCGCAGGATTCGCCGGTCTACCAGCTCATCGTCGACTACAAGATCGCACTGCCGCTGCATCCGGAATACCGCACCATGCCGATGGTCTGGTACGTGCCGCCGCTGTCACCGGTGGTGGATGTGCTGTCCGAGACCGGACATGACGGTGAGAACGCCTCGAACCTGTTCGGCGCGATCGACGCATTGCGAATTCCCTTGGAATACCTCGCCGAATTGTTCACCGCGGGTGAGATCGGCCCGGTCCGCGACGCACTGCAACGACTGGCGGGCATGCGCGCGTTCATGCGGTCGATCAATCTCGGGCAGGAACCCGATATGGCGATCCCGGATTCGGTGCACCTCGAACCCGAGGAGATCGAGGCCATGTACCGGCTACTCGCCATCGCCAAATACGAGCACCGCTATGTGATCCCCAACGGCGCGACATCGCGGGCGCACGAACTGGATTCGCTCGCCACCGGGTGTTCGCTCGACACCGACGGCGGGCCGGGAATGACGGCGTTCGATGTGATGGCCGAGAAGTTCCATCTCACCGACACCAATGGCGCCGCACCGGAGGAGAAGTCGACCCGGGTCAACCTGCTGAACTGGGACGGCAAGAGCGCGAACGGCCTACTGCCCACCCGCAACGGCAACGCCAACGGCACGAACGGCGACGGCACGAACGGCGACACTCCTCCCGGCGATGATCTGCCCGAACCGATTACGACGGGTGCGAGCCGATGAGCCTGCTGAAACTGCGCCGCCGCCCCGAACCCGTGGTCGCGCTCTCCGAGCGGGACCGCCATCTGGTGTGGCGGCTGGCGGCGCTGCTGCTGGACTATCCACATGAGCGCACCCTCGCCATGCTCGACGAATTGACCGGCGCCACAGCCGAATTGCCGACCACGGTGCGCCCACACCTGGAGGGCTTCCTCGATCACCTGCGCACCACCTCCCCCATCGCACTGGCCCAGCAGTATGTCGAAACCTTCGATATGCGCCGCCGCGCCAGCCTGCACCTGACCTTCTACGCCTACGGTGACACCCGCAAACGCGGTATGGCCCTGCTGCGTTTCAAGCACGCCTACCGTCAGGCTGGGGTGGAACTCGGCGATCAGGAACTCCCGGACCATCTCCCGGTACTGCTGGAATTCGCCGCCACCGTGGACCCCATCGGCGGTGAACGCCTGCTCGGCGAACACGTCCCGGTGCTGGAACTGCTGCGACTTTCGCTGTCCGACAGCGGATCTCCGTACGCGGGCATCCTGACCGCCGTCACCTGCACGCTGCCGCCGGTCACCACCGCCGATCGCCGCCGCATCGCCGAACTCGCCGCCCAGGGTCCGCCCGAGGAAGAGGTCGGCCTGGAACCCTTCGCCATGGACCCCCTGGCCTTCGCCGGATCGGAAGCCCGCCGATGACCCCCGCCCTCTGGCTGACGCTCCCCTACGTCGCCTTCACCTCCTTCGCCCTGGGCCATCTGTGGCGCTACCGCAATGACCAGTTCGGCTGGACCACCCGCTCCTCGCAGGTCTACGAATCCCGGCTGCTGCGCCTGGGCAGTCCGCTGTTCCACTTCGGCATGCTCGGCGTGATCGGCGGGCACGTGCTGGGTGTGCTCATCCCCGAGTCCTGGACCGATGCGGTCGGCATCTCCGAGCACCTGTATCACGTGGTGGCGGTCTCGGCGGGCACGGTCGCGGGCATCGCGGTGATCGCCGGCATCGCCATCCTGCTGTATCGGCGGCTCACCGTGACCGCCGTGCGCAAGGCCACCACCCGCAACGATCAGGTCATGTACGTCCTGCTCGCCGGGGCGCTCATCACCGGTCTGCTGAACACGGTCGGCAGCAACCTGCTGTGGGGCACCTACAACTACCGCGAGACCGTCTCCCCGTGGTTCCGCAGCCTGTTCTCCATCCATCCCCAGCCCGATCTCATGGTCGGCACGCCCTGGACCTTCCAGGCGCACGGGCTGATCGTGCTGACCCTGATCGGCATCTGGCCGTACACCCGCCTGGTGCACATGTTCAGCGCCCCGATCGGCTACCTCACCCGCCCGTACGTGGTCTACCGCAGCAAGGAGACCAACGCGGCCGACAAACGCCGCTTCGCCCGCGCCTGGGAAACCTCATCGCTGCCGCCGCGCTAGTTCGCGAAAACCCCCGTCGACCTGCCTTGTGACAAGCGACAAACGCGTTTCCGGGCGATCTCATTTCTATAACTCCGGCCACCAAGTAGGGTAAGGAATAGACGGTGTTGACCCGATTCATTCGGATACGGCAACCCGACACGGCCTGGGAAGACTTCTATGACCCTGATCAACCAGACCACCAACCTGCGCGATGCGCAGGGTGAGTTCGGTGCGGCACGCGCCGCGGAGAAGGCGGCCTGCGCCAAGCAGAACGCACAGGCCAGGCATACGGTCGCCGGTCACGCACTGGACGCGGCCGATTGCGATTACCTGCTGCAGATGCTGGGTCTGGACGCGGCCAGCCTCGGCCCGGACGGTCTCGCCAAGGATTGAAACACAACTGCCGGTCACCAGAAATTCTGATGACCGGCAGGAGTAGTCGTAATTACCCGGCCAGTTTGGCCAGGTTCGGGAAATTGCTGATTTCCCAGCCGCCGTCCACCACCAGTTCGGTACCGGTGATGTACGAGGCGTCGGCACTGGCCAGGAACAGACACGGTGCGGCGACCTGTTCCGCGGTCGCCGCGGCACCCAGCGGAATACGGTCCAGGAACATCTGTTTCGCCGGTTCGTACCCCATGACCGCGGCCACCAGCGGGGTGTCGACGAGGCCCGGCAGCACCGAGTTCACTCGAATTCCGTACTGGGCCAACTCCAATGCGGCGTTCTTGCTGAACATCACCACACCGGCCTTACCCGTGGAATAGGCGCTGCCGCCGGGCATGGGCACGCGGCCGTCCAATGACGAGATGTTCACGATGGCACCGCCGCCGGACTCGCGCATCAGACGGGCCTCGTGTTTGGTGCAGAGGAACACGCTCTTCTGCACCAGATCGACGGTGAAGTCCCAATCGGATTCGTCGAGATCGGTGACCGCGCCGATGCGGGAGCCACCCGCCACGTTGAAGGCCGCGTCGAGACGGCCGAAACGCGTCGCGGCAATGGCGATTCCGGCGGCGATCTGCGCCTCCACCGTCACATCGGCCACGGCGGGGACGAAGGCGTCGCCGAGTTCGGCGGCCTTCTTCTGCAAACCGGCCTCATCGATATCGAGGCCGACCACCGACGCGCCTTCGGCCACCAGTGCGGTGGCGATGGCCGAACCGATACCGGAGGCCGCGCCCGTCACCACGGCGGTCTTGCCACCGAATCGTGCTGTGCTCATTGTGAATTCCCTGATCTGCTCATTGATGCGCTACTGCCCGCGCCGACCGGCGCGCAGGAACTGCCCGGTGCGCTGTTTACCGAGGGCCGGGGATTTCTCGCCCAGCCCGAAGACGTGCTCGCCGTTCACCAGGACCGCGGTGACGGTGTCGTCATTGCGATTGACCATGCGAGAGAGGTTGTCGTACTCGGGAATCGGGTTCTCCGCGTACGCGTCCAGGCTCTCGTCCAGGTGCGCCGGATTGATGATCACCACATCGGCACGATCACCGACGCGCAGGTGCCCCGCGTCCAGGTCGTACCAGTCCGCCAGCTCGCCCGTGACGCGGTGCACGGCGTGCTCCAGGGTCATGAACGGCTGCCCGGCCTGCTGCGCCCGATTGACCCGGCGCAGCAGGCGCAGGCCGAAGTTGTAGAAGGCCATATTGCGCAGGTGCGCGCCCGCATCGGAAAAGCCCAGTTGCACACTGGGATCCGCGGCGAGCTGATCGAGCACCTCCGGCCGGTGATTGGAGATGGTGGTGCGCCAGCGCACCTTGGGGCCGTACTCCACCACCAGATCCAGGAAGGCGTCCACCGGATGCACGCCGCCGCGATCCACGCCGACCTGACCGAAGGTCTTGCCGATCACGCTCGCGTCCGGGCATTCGGTGATCTCGGCATCGAAGAAGTCCCGATGCCAGACCCGCGGACCCCACTTCTTGTCGTAATCCTTGCGGAACCAGCGCCGGTAGTTCTCATCGGCGAGCAGCTCGCGCCGCTCGTCGATCTGATTGGACAGGTGTAAGGCGGCCGCGCCGGAACCGAATTCCTCGAACACCGGCAGGTCGATGCCGTCCGAGTAGACCTCGAACGGCACCGGCAGATGCTGCCAGCGGAAATCGCCGCCGAGCCGGTTCAGGATCTTGCCGATGAGCGGGAAGACCTTCACCACACCGGGGATCGCCTTGATATCGGCGGCCGAGAGCAGGCTGACCTTCAGATTCGGCCGGAAGATGCCGAGACTGCTCACCGCCATGGCGACCAGGCTCTGCGGGCGGGCCACATCGGGACCGCCCTGGAGCGCCCGCTTGCGTTCGCGCAGAATGCGATTCAGCCGTCGCCGTTCCCTCGGCTTGGCGTAGGTGGAGGGCAGCGTGCGCGAGCGGCACACCTCACCGTCGAGCTTGTCGAACAGCAGCTGCTGTGACGACATGCCGACGAATCCGGCGTCGAGGGCCTCGGACAGCTTGTGCTCCATGGCCCGCAACTCGGATTCGGTGGGCGTGACATCGGGACTGGTGGCCCGCTCCAAACCCATCTGCGCCGACCGGATATCCGAATGACCGATGAATGCGGCCAGATTCGCGCCCAGCGGCAGCGCTTCCAGCGCCGCAACATAGCTGTGCGCGCTGTTCCAGGTCTTGAGCCCGTCGACGGCGGCCACCACGTGTTTGCGCGGAATGGCCTCCACCCGGCCGAACAGGTCACCGGCGTCGGAACCGTTCACGTGCACGGTCGAGAGCGAGCACGACCCGAGCAGAATCGTGGTGACGCCGTGCCGCAGCGATTCCGACAGCGTCGGATCCAGCAGCACCTCCACGTCATAGTGGGTGTGGATATCGACCATGCCCGGAATGACCCACTGCCCGGCGGCGTCTATTACTCGCGCGCAATCGGTTTCGTCCAGCGGGGTGGCACTGACCACGGCGATCCGGCCGCCGCTGATGCCGATATCACGGATGGCCGAGGGCGCGCCGGTGCCGTCGAACCAGCGACCGCCCTTGATGATGGTGTCGTACACGGTGATTCACTCCCCCAGCGATAGTTCGCGGCGCAGCACCTTGCCGGTCGCATTGCGCGGCAGGGCGTCGGCGGTGATGAGCCAGCGCGCGGGCACCTTGAAGTACGCCAGCCGCTGTGCCACGTGATCGCGCAGCTCATCCTCGGTGACCGAATCCGGGTCCGCGACAACGATAATGGCCGCGACCTCCTGCCCGAGATCCTCGTGCGGCACACCGAGCACCGCGGATTCGCGCACCAGCGGATGCTCATCGAGGGCGTTCTCGATCTCGGCGGGGTACACGTTCTCACCACCGCGCAGAATGAGATCCGAACGCCGCCCGGCCATTTGCAAACGGCCTTCGGAGACGAAGCCGAAGTCACCGGTGCGCAGCCAGCGATTCTCATCGATGGACGCGGCGGTGGCGGCCGGATCGTTGTAGTAGCCGAGCATGACGTACGGGCTGCGCACGCAGATCTCGCCCTCGGTACCGTCCGGCACGACTTTGCCTTCGGCATCACGGATTTCGATGGCGACGCCGACGATGGGCCGCCCCACGGTCTCCGGATTCGCGATCAGATCCGGCGGGGTCGCCACGGTGGCGGCGGTACCGCTCTCGGTGCAGCCGTAGCTGGTGGTCAGCGCGACCTGGGCCACCGGCACCCGCTCGCGCAGCCGCTGATGCAGGGCGGGCGAGGACGGCGCGGTGTTCAGCGACAGCGCCGACAGCGAGGACAGATCGTATTGCGCGACATCGACATCGAGCAGTCGGCTGGCCATGGTCGGCACCGCCGCCCAATTGGTGATGCGCTCGGATTCGATGAGCCCCAGAATCTTCTCGGCGTCGAAACCGCCGCTGTGGAAGATGACGGCGTCACCGGTGGTGAGCCGGGGAATCACCAGATTGTGCAGGCTCGCGATATGGAACAGCGGCGAGGTGTTGAGGTAGCGCCGATTCGTCGGCGAACCATCCCATTGCAGCCCGCGGAAGCCCGCCGCCAGCGCATCGGTGAAACGGTGATAGTCGCTGACCGCCACCATATTCCGCTGTGAGTGCACCACGCCCTTGGGACGGCCGGTGGTGCCGCTGGTGTAGAGGATGCAGGCCGGATCCTCCTCGGCCACTTCGGCGGTCGGGTACTGCCCCGCGAATTCCGCCGTCAGCGCCGGAAGGTCGTTCTCCATGGTGATCACGGGCACCTGTGCGCCCGAATCCGCCAGTAGCGCGGCCCGTTTGGCGTCCGCGATCACCACCTTCGGCTCGGTGTGCCCGATACCGTAGGCGATCTCCTGCGGGGCCCACCAGGCGTTGTAGCCGACCGGGATCGCGCCCAAACGCTGTGCGGCCCAGAAGGTCAGCACCCATTCGGGGGTATTGGCGGCCAGAATGCCGACCCGGTCGCCCTTGCCGACGCCGTAGCGCTCGGCCAGCGCGGCGGCGAGCGCGCCCGCCGCCTCGTAGTGCTGGGCGTAGGTCAGCCGGGAATCGGCGGTGACCAGGTAGTCGCGATCGCCGAGTTCGCGCGAATCCTCCAGCAGTTCCAGCAGGGAGCGCCGCCGATTGCGGAATACCGGAATGGTCGCGCCGAGCACCGGTTCCACGGTGATCTCGAACGGGCCGCCGGGACCGGTCAGGCCACCGGCGATCCGCGCCGCGAGCGCTTGGAGGTCAACAGCTTTGGTCATGAATCAGATCCTCGAGTATGTGGTGGGTCCGCGTACCGATATTGCCGTTTCTCCGCGCGCTCACGCGCCGCCCCGCACCGCGGCGAAGGCCGCCTTCAGGTAGGCGTCCGCGCGGTCGGAGCCGATCAGGCCCGGGGCCATGCGATTCATGGTGTACGCGAAGGTCACCCGGTGATCGAGATCGTTGACGACCATGGAGCCGCCGAGACCGCCCCACCAGCACACCCGGCCGTCCGGGACATTCGGCACCGTCTGCGCGTGCGGCAGGCCGTAACCGATGCCGAAGCGCAGCGGTAGCAGGATCGCCAAGTCCACACCGTCGGTCTGCTCATCGAAGATGAGGTCGATCGTCTTCTCGGACAGGTACTTCCGGCCGCTGAGCTCCCCGCCATTGCTGATCAGCGACTGGATGCGCGCCACCGAACGGGCATTGCCCTGACCGTTCACGCCGCCGATCTCGGCGTCCCGCCACTCCGGCGTACCGCACATCTCGAAATCCAGCAGCGGCTGGAACAGCGTCTTGTACATGACGCTGTCCTGCGGCAGCAGCGATTGATCGAACTCCGGATACTCCGGCGGCACCAGGGTGGCGATGCGATCGGAATACTGTGCGGCCCCGCCGATATGGAAGTCCGCGCCGAGCGGACCGGCCAGCTCGTCGGCGAAGAACTTCCCCAGGGTGCGGCCGTCGATGCGGCGGATCAGCTCACCGATCAGATGCCCGTAGTTGAGCGCGTGATAGCCCGAGACGGTGCCCGGCTCCCACCACGGCTCCTGTTCGGCCAGCCGCGCGGTGGACGACTCCCGCTCGTAGATATCGGGCACCTCGATCGGGGCTTCCCAGCCCGAGACGCCCGAGGTGTGCGAAAGCAGGTGCCGCACTTCGATATCGGCCTTGCCATTGGCCGCGAACTCCGGCCAATAGCGCGCCACCTTCTCGTGCACATCGAGCGCGCCCTGATCGACCAGCAGCAGGGCGCTGAGCGCGGTCATGGTCTTGGTGACCGAGAAGGCGTTCACCAGGGTGTCCGCACCCCAGCGCCGGGTGCGCTCGGGGTCCGCGTACCCGCCCCACAGATCGACGACGGTATCGCCCTCGACCGTGACGCACAGGGACGCGCCCAATTCCGCCCCCGACTCCACCTGTTCGGTGAAAGCCGTACGGACATCGGCGAATTCGTCGGCGCAGAATCCAGCCACGTTGCTCATTCCGATCCGCCCTTCCTCAGACTCGGACGGCCGCGCGGGCCGGGACCGGTAGCTCATGACCCCGTGCCGCGGCGCGTTTCGCACCGCGCGCCAGCTCGCGCTGGAGATCGCGCACATAGGGCTCGAATTCGATCTGAATGGTGTGCCGCGGCGAGTCGTAGTACTGGCCGCTGCGCTTCTCCTCGGCCAGCCGCATGGCCTCGGTCATCTCGGCCTCGGACGGCAGCCGGTAATTGCCGGTCAGATAGGCGGCGACCAGCTTGGACTGCTGTTCGGCGAAGTTCACCAGCGTCGGCATGGGCTGGGCCAGACCGAGATAGAAGAGATTGTCGATGCCCGGCTTGATCATCTGCCGGTACAGCGGAATCATATTGCGCGCATCGGGCACCAGTTCCGCATCGGAGAAGAACGGGAAGCTGATGTGATATCCGGTGGCGCACAACACCACATCCACCTCCTCCACACTGCCGTCGGCGAAATGCACGTTCTTGCCGTCCAGGCGGGTGATGGCGGGTTTGAAGTCGATATCACCGCAACCGGCGCGGTGCAGGAATTCCTCACTCGCGGACGGATGCGCCTCGAACGGCAGATGATCCGGCTTGGGCAGGCCGTAATCCTCCATATAGCCGCGATTCTTGACCACGAAGCGCTGTTTCAGCTTGAGCCCCAGCTTCTTCGGCATCCACGGCGGCAGCGACGCCTTATCGCCGACCTTGCCGTTCACATACTTGGGCAGTACCCAGACACCGCGCCGGGCGGACAGAAAGAACTTCGAGGCGATGAACTTCTGCGACAGCTCGGTGGCGATATCCAGCCCCGAATTGCCCATGCCCACGACCACGATCCGCTTACCGCGCATATCGATCGGATCGAACGGATCGTTGTAGGCGTGTGAATGCATGAGCACACCGTCGAATTCGCCCGGGTAGTCCGGCATACGCGGATCCCAGTGGTGGCCGTTGCACACCAGCAGCACGTCATAGGTTTCGGTGCGGCCGGTATCGGTGCTGATCTGCCACAGGCCCTCGGCATCGCGCTTGGCCGAGATCACCTTGGTGTTCAGGATGATTCGATCGCCGAAGCCGAAATGCTCGACGTAATCCTTGAAGTACTGATGCAGCTGGGTGTGGTGCGGGAAGTCCGGCCACTCATCCGGGGCCGGAAAGTCCTCGAAGGCCAGCCGGAACTTGGAGGTGTCGATGTGCAGGCTCTGATAGCAGGCCGACATGCCGTTCGGGTTCTTGAAGTACCAATTGCCGCCGATCTGATCGGAGGCCTCATAGCAATCGAAGGGGATGCCGTACTCGGCAAGCCGCTTGGCGGCAGTGATGCCGGACGGGCCGGCGCCGATAACGCACACCCTGGGCAACTCGCGTGTTTCCAATGCACTCTCCTGGCTTCGGCCGCAGGTCACACTCCACGGCCGGACGTGATGTGACACACACGCTAGCATTCGCTAGACATAGTGTCTAGTGAATCTACAAACGTCTATTATCGGGAGGGAAACACCGGCAGACGTAGACTCGAGCATCGGAAAAGGCCGCCGCACGGGCGCCTTTCGCTCACCCCGAACCAAGGCGGCCAGCACCCATGCAGACCGAACCGGCCACTGACCCCGCACCCGTCGCGGGGGTGACCACCCGGCGCACCTCACTGCGCGATGAGCAGAAACGGCTCACCCGCAGCAGGCTCATCGACGCGGCCAAACAGCTGTTCACCACCCAGGGGTACGCACCCGTGCGAGTGGACGACATCGCCGCGGCGGTCGGATGCAGCCGCGCCACCTTCTATCTGCACTTCACCGGCAAACCGGATGTATTGCGGGCCATCGCCGCCCAGGGCGCACTGCCCAGCGTGCAGCATTTCTACGAGGATCTGGACCACGTGCTCGACACCGGATCGCGCGAGGAGTTCGCGGCCTGGATGCGGCGATCCATCGACTGGTTCCAGGAGTACAAGGATCTGCTGCCCGCCTGGGATGAGGCGACGGCGCTGGAACCCGAGTTCCGGGAAGTGGCGCGCGAGGGCATTCTCGCGGTGCCGAATGTGATGACGTCGTATCTGTCGCGCTGGCCCGAGGGGCAGCAGGATGAGGCGCGGCTGCGGATCGAATTGCTGGTGGCGCAGCTGGAGCGGTTCTTCACGCGCTGGGCCATGCAGGGCACGATCGACGTCTCGGCCGAGGAGGCCGCGACGGTGCTGACCGATATCTGGTTCCCGGCGCTGCAAACACCCGGGGCCTGAGGGCTATTGGCGATGCCGGTCAGCGTGGATCGGCAAATGCTCTGCGGTGAGCACTGGCAAATGCCCAGTTGCCTCAGTTCGCGATGAATGTGGTGCGGGCTTGTTTCAATTCCCAGAAGGCGCGCAGCGCAATGATTTTCCCCGCCGAATTCACGCGATAGGTGAAGACGCCGTCCACCTCGGTGGCGCGCTCGGCGCGCTCGCTGCGAATGGTTCCGATGAACGCCACCTCATCGCCGCAGGCATAGGAATCGGTGAGCCGGAAGTCGATGGCGCTGGGGGCGATGGCCATATCCCAGAAGGCGGCAATGGCATCGAGGCCGAAATGGCCCGCACCGATGGGATCGTACGGGGAGATACCGATGGGGTCCTCGACCCGCGCGTCCGGCGCGAACAGGGCCAGCCACTCCGCCTTGCGTTTACCGCGCACCGCGGCCTGTGAGGCGAGACCGGCACGGCGGGCGGGATGTTCGGCATCGGACATGCCGCCATCCTGTGCCCGCCGCAGTCAATAGTCGACCGGGAATTCCGGTCAGCGGGCGGCGGCGGAACCCGTCCAGCCGAAGCCCGCACCCGGGGTGACAGCCGGATCATTGGCATTGACCTGCGCGCTGCACGCCTCATCGCTCAGGCCCGAGGCCTTGCACGCCGTCCACGGGTCGTACATCGGCACAGCGGAGGCAGGGGCGAAAGACCCTGCGGCACAACCTGCAATCAGACCGACAGTGACAACCAGCTTCTTCACCGGGAAACCCTTCGAGCGAAATGGAATTTCCTGGCACATTGCCATGGCACTGCGAAAACTGCCAAACAATCGAAGATTTCGGCGATTCGGTCAGGCGGCGCGAACGGTGCGCAATGTGCCCGCCGCGATGCGATAGCGATCGATGAGCAAACGCACGATCGCGGGGTGCACACCGATCGGCTCGGCCACTCCGTCCGCGCCCGCGCCATGCAGCCGCTCATGGAAAAGACCGTGCGCCAGCAGATACGACGCGATGAAAACCCGCTGTGCGCCCGCCGCCCGCAATTCGGCGACCACCTCGGGCACCTTCGGCTCACCGGTGGCGATATAGGCCACCCGCACCGGCGCGGCGATCTGCTCGGCCAGCAGTCCCGCCGCCCGCCGCACATCCCGGCGCGCCCGCGCATCCGATGATCCGGCCGCCGCGAACACCACCGCGTCACCGGGCCGCCAACCGGCAGCCCGCAACCGCATCCGCATCACCGCGGCCAGGGCCGGATCCGGCCCCATGGCCCGGGTGACCGCGACCGCGCCGTGCGCACTCGCGGCCACCTCTCGCGGCACATCCTGATACACGTGATAACCGGACGCCAGGAACGCCGGAACCACAACGGCGGGAACATCATCCACGTCGCACAACACCTCGGACGGCGAAGGCCCGAGCACATCCACGAACGCCGTCCGCACCCGCGGCACCTCGGAAGATGCCGATGCGCCCCCGAACGGCGCACCGGCACCAGTCTGTGCCCCGAGCTCGCGTGCCACGGCTTCCGCCAGCGCCGCGATCATCTCCACACCGCGCGCACTCCTGGTGCCGTGCGCCACCAGAATCAGCGCCGGGGTGTTCACCAGACCTCCGCTACGGGGGCGGGGCGGATCGGGCGGACCGGTGCGCCGGAGCCGGTGACGGCGGGACGCGGCGGGAAGACCGGGTGCGCCGCGCCGTTCATCGGGGAGTCGGTGGGACGGGCGATGGCGGGGCCGCGCGCCGGGATGTCCTGGCGAGGCGGGAAACCCGTTGCCTGGGAAGGGAATTGTGAGCGCGCGGCGGAAGCCGGAGGCGGAGCCTGGACCGGGCGCGGGTTGTCGATGCATTCGGCCGGGTCCAGGGCGAGGCGGTAGCCGCGCTTGACGACGGTTTGAATGGCCTTGGGGGTGCCCAGGCCCGCGCGCAGGCGGGCGATGGCGGTTTCCACGGCGTGGGTGTCATCGCCGCCGCCGGGGAGGGCGGCGAGCAGATCCTCGCGGGAGACCACGCGACCGGCCTGGCGGGCCAGCGAACGCATGAGAGCCATTGGGGCCGGGGCCAATTGGCGCACCTGGCCGTCCACCACGACGCATGCGCCGCGCACGCTCAGGATGTGACCGGCCGCCTGGATGCGGTTGGCACGGCGTGGAAGTTCCTCCGCCACATGGCGAGCCAGCGCGCCGAGCCGGGCGCGACCGGGCATGGTGGTGGCGACACCGAGTTCCTCCAGCGGCGCGGCGGTGATCGGGCCGACGCACGCGGCCAGCACACGACCCCGGAAGGCGTGCAGGATGGCGTCGAGCAGCCCGGTTTCCTTGGCGCGCATCAGAAGTGAGGCCACGGCGGGCGCACTGGTGAAGGTCACGCAGTCCAGGCCGCCGGTGACGATGCCCTCGATGAGGCGATCCATCGGGGTGCGGTCCTCGGGCGGAATCCAGCGGTAGACCGGCACCGGCACCACATCGGCTCCGGCACAGCGCAATACCTCGCAGAAGTCCGGGACCGGCTCCCATTCGGTGGTCGCGCCGTGCAGCTGCACCGCGATCCGCATACCCTCGACGCCCTGGGCGAGCAGATGATCGAGCACCTCGGCGGAGGATTCGGACGCGGGCGACCATTCCTCGCGCAGTTCGGCGGCGCGAATCGCGCCCTTGGCCTTGGGTCCGCGCGCCAGCATGCGGGTGGTGGCCAGGGTTTCGCGCAGTTCCTCGGCCAATCCCCAACCCTCGGCGGCCTCCATCCAGCCCCGGAATCCGATCCCGGTGGTGGCGACGGTGAGCTGCGGCGGTTCGGCGATCAGCTGGCGGGTGACCCGCTCCAGCTCGGTGTCATCGGCGAGCGGAATGATTCGAATCGCCGGTGCGGAAACAATATTCGCACCCCGGCGGGTGAGCAGCGTACCGAGCTCATCGGCCCGCCGCGCCGCCGTGATGCCGACAGTGAATCCGGCCAGCGGGGTGCCGGCGTCGACCTCGGTCATGCCGTACCGCCGTCGAACGCTCCAGGCTCACCGGGAAAACGCATGGGCTCGGTCGCCACCGAGACCACACCGTCCACCACACGCACCGCGTGCACCGGCACCGATACCGCCTCATCATCCAGGCAGCGCCCATCGACGAGCGAGAACGCCTGCTTGAGCAGCGGCGAAGCCACCACGGGCACCCCGCCGCGGTCGCCCACGATGCCGCGCGACATGACCGCCGCCCGGCCGAACGGATCGATATTGCCGATGGCGTACAACGTGCCATCGGTGGTCAAGAACAGCGCCGCCTGACGGCCGCCCTTCAGCAATACCGCAACGCCGCGGCCGGGAATCAGATAATCGAGTCGGCATGCCGGGGTCCAGCCGGCGAGGCTGGTCGCGGTGCCTGGTGTGTCGATCACGGTGGTCATCGGTACTCTCCTCCGAACGCCCTCACCTATTGATACGGACGTCCTGTTTCCGGGCGGTTAAGCGGTCATTTCCCGTAGGTGGCGATGGCTGAGCCGCTGATCACAGCGAATCGGCCGCCTTGATCGGCGGAATTCCCAGCAACACCGGCACCTTGCGCTCACCGCTCTCGTCGAAGGCGATGGTCGGATCCGCCTCTTCCGGGGCGTTGACGAACGATACGAAGCGGGACAGCTTCTCCTCGTCCTCGAGCACGGCGGCCCATTCGTCGCGGTAGCCGTCCACGTGCCGGGCCATGGCGGCTTCCAGATCGGCGGCGATGCCGAGACTGTCCTCGCAGACGACGGCCTTGAGGTAGTCGATGCCGCCCTCGAGGGCCTCCTGCCACGGCGCGGTGCGCTGCAAACGGTCGGCGGTGCGGATGTAGAACATCAGGTAGCGGTCGATATAGCTGATCAGCGTCTCGTCATCGAGTTCACCGGCCAGCAGCACCGCGTGCTTCGGGGTGAGACCGCCATTGCCGCCGACGTACAGGTTCCAGCCGTGCTCGGTGGCGATGACGCCGACGTCCTTACCGCGCGCCTCCGCGCATTCGCGGGCGCAACCGGATACGCCCAGCTTCAGCTTGTGCGGGGAACGCAAACCGCGGTAACGCTTTTCGAGCAGCACCGCCATGCCGACCGAATCCTGCTGACCGTAGCGGCACCAGGTGGAGCCGACGCAGGACTTCACCGTGCGCAGCGATTTGCCGTAGGCGTGCCCGGATTCCATGCCCGCGTCGACCAGGCGCTGCCAGATCAGCGGCAGCTGCTCGACCCGCGCGCCGAACAGGTCGATGCGCTGACCGCCGGTGACCTTCACGTACAGATCGAATTCCTTGGCCACCTGGCCGATGGTGATGAGCTGTTCGGCGGTCACCTCACCGCCGGGCATGCGCGGCACCACCGAATAGGTGCCGTTCTTCTGAAGATTGGCCAGGAAGTGATCGTTGGTGTCCTGGAGCGCGGCCTGCTCGCCGTCCAGAATGTGATCACTGGAGGTCGAGGCCAGGATGGAGGCCACGGTCGGCTTGCAGATATCGCAACCGGTGCCGGTGCCGTGCTTGGCGATCAGACCGGAGAAGGTGCGGATACCGGTGGACTGGATGATGTGGAACAGCTCGGCGCGGGACTGCGTGAAGTGCTCGCACAGCGACTTCGAGACCGCGACGCCCGACTGCTCCAGCAGCTTCTTGAGCATGGGAACGCAACCGCCGCAGGAGGTTCCGGCATTGGTGCAGCTCTTGATGGCCGGGACATCGCACGCGCCATCGGCGATCGCTCCGCAGATCGAACCCTTGGAAACATTGTTGCAGGAACAGATCTGGGCGTCATCGGGCAGTGCGTCCGCACCCAGTTCCGCACCGGCCGGGGAGATCAGCGCGGCCGGTTCGGCGGGCAGCGGGCGGCCGACCAGCGGGCGCAGCGAGGAGTACGCGGTGGCGTCGCCGACCAGGACGCCGCCGAGCAGCGTCTTGGCGTCATCGGAGACAACGAGTTTGGCGTAGGTGCCCTTGGCGGCATCGTGCAGTACCACCGAGAGCGCGCCCTCGGTGCGGGCGTGCGCGTCACCGAAGCTGGCCACGTCCACACCGAGCAGCTTGAGCTTGGTGGACAGGTCCGCACCCGGGAATTCCCCCGCACCACCGAGCAAGCGGTCCGCGACGACCTCGGCGGTGCTGTAGCCGGGGGCGACCAGGCCGTAGCAGACGCCCTCGATCGCGGCGACCTCGCCGATGGCGTAGATGTTCGGATCGGAGGTTCGCAGGCTCAGGTCGGTGATGATGCCACCGCGCGGGCCGACCTCGATGCCTGCCGTGCGGGCGATCTCATCGCGGGGGCGCACGCCCGCCGCGAACACCACCAGGGCGGCGCGCAACTGCGACTCGTCCGAGAAGGTGACGTTCAGCTTCTCCGAAAGCGGTGCGTCCGCGATGGTTTCGATGCTGGAGGTGCCGACGCCGGTGTGTACGTGCAGGCCCAGTTCGGTGACCAGCTTGGCCAGGATCGCGCCGCCGCCCTCATCGATCTGGGCGGGCATCAGCCACTGGTTGAACTCGACCACGTGCGGGGTCATGCCCAGCAGGCGCAGCGCGTTGGCGGCCTCCAGGCCGAGCAGACCGCCGCCGACGACCACGCCGACCGCGCCCGGACCGGCGGCTTCGGCGGTGGCGCGAATGCCGTCCAGATCCTCGAGGGTGCGGTAGACGAAGCATTCGGGCTCGTCATGACCGGGGACCGGCGGTACGAAGGCGTACGAACCGGTCGCGAGAACCAGTGCGTCATAACCGATTACGTCACCGGTCGAGGTGGTGACCTTGCGCGCGGCCTTGTCGATCGCGTCGGCGCGCACGCCCAGGCGCACCTGCACCAGCTCATCGCCCGGGTAGTCGTTACCCGGCAGCGCCAGCGCCGCGGTCTCCCACTCGCCCACGTAGGACGAGAGGCCGACTCGGTCGTACGCGGCCAGCCGCTCCTCGCTGAGCACGATGACCTGCCAGTCACCGGCGTCGTCGCGGGAGCGCAGCGCCTCCACGAAACGGTGTCCCACCATGCCGTGGCCGACGACCACCGCGGTCTTGCGTTCGACTGAGTTCGTCATGACAGGTCCTTTCGGGACGGTGCGGGTCAGACCCGGGCCGACGTGGTGGACGGGGAATCGGATTCGGCCGCTTCGGCTTTCAGCACCAGCGCCTCGGCCTCGGTGACCACCTCGGAATCGAGGGCCTTGAGACTCGGGCGGCGCATGAAGACCGTCCAGCAGACCAGGGCGCAGACCACGTAGAAGACCATGAAGACCCAGAAGGCGGTGGTGGCCGAACTGGTGGAGGCGTAGGAGGAGCGCAGCACCAGGTTGATGCCGACACCGCCCAGGGCGCCGATCGCGCCGACGAAACCGATGAGCGCACCGGAAGTGTTCTGCGCCCACGCCGCGCGGGTCGCCGAATCGCCCTCGATACCACGGGATTTCGCTTCGAAAACAGACGGGATGATCTTGGTGACCGCGCCGTTGCCGAACCCGGAGATGATGAACAACGCGGTGAAGCCGATGATCAGCGCCACCAGCACGCCGCCCTTGGGGCTGCCCGTGCCGTCACCCAGGGTGCTCGACACCGCGACCACCGCGGCGGCTGTCGTCATAGCCCCGAAGGTGTACAGCGTGACCCGGCTGCCGCCGATGCGATCGGCCCACTTACCGCCGTAGGGGCGGGCCAGCGAACCCAGCAGCGGACCGATGAAGGCAATCTGCGCCGCGTGCAGCGCCGCGGCGGCGGCGGTCGCGCCGCCCGCCTTGAAGCTGATCTGCAACACCTGGCCGAACGCGAAGCTGTAGCCGATGAAGGAACCGAAGGTGCCGATGTACAGGAAGGCAATGGCCCAGGACTGCGGTACCCGCAGCGCCTTGAGCATGTAGGACAGATCCGCCTTCTGGTTCTTGACGTTGTCCATGTTCAGCGCCGCGCCCAGCGCCGCGACCACGATGAGCGCCAAGTACACCAGGCAGACCACCGAGGCATTGCCGTACGCGTTGCCCAGGGTGGCGATGACTCCCAGGCCGACAAGCTGAATCACCGGCACGCCGATATTGCCGCCGCCCGCGTTCATGCCCAGTGCCCAGCCCTTGAGCCGCTGCGGGTAGAAGACGTTGATATTCGACATCGACGAGGAGAAGTTGCCGCCGCCCAGACCCGCGAACGCCGCGATCACCAGGAAGGTGGTGTACGAGGTGCCCGGCTTGTTGATGAAGTACAGCGTCAGCAGCACCGGCACCAGCAGCGCCAGCGCGCTGAAGATGGTCCAGTTGCGCCCGCCGAACCTGGCGGTGGCCACGGTGTATGGAATACGCATGATGCCGCCCACCAGGGTCGGCACGGCGCCGAGGAAGAACTTTCCGGCGGTGTCGATATGGAACACATTGGTGGGCATGAACAGCACCATGACCGACCAGATCGACCACACCGAGAATCCGATGTGCTCGGCGAACACCGACCAGATCAGATTGCGCCGGGCGATGGCCTTACCACCGGATTCCCAGGCTTGAACATCCTCGGCATCCCAGTGTTCGATGTCGCGATTGCGCGTCAGCATCTTCCCGGCCTCCCTGAAATCTTGATGACTTCAAGGTAGGAAACGGGTATTGCCGCAATGCTGCGCGAAATGACCGGGAAATCAAACGTTGCTCACGTATCTCATGAGCGCGCGGTGAGACGGCGAGAAACCTCACCGTCACATTCACCGCGTAGTGCGCGGAATTATCCCCACGTATCTTCCAGCATGCGCGGCTTGCACGCCAGCCAAGCGCCGCCGACCAACACCAGCACCGCGACCGACAGGAAGGCGAAGGGCGCCAGCCACTTTCCGGTCATCGTGTGCAGCGCGCCGAACAGCACCGGGCCGATGCATGCCACGGCGTAGCCGACACCCTGGGTGAAACCGGACAGCGCGGCCGAACCGGCGGAGGTGCGGGTGCGCAGGTTGATCAGGGTCAGCGCCATCGGGAAGGTGGACGGGCCCAGGCCCAGCAGCAGCACCCACACCAGCGGGGCGCTCATCGGGGCGATGAGCAGACCTGCGAAACCGGCGAAGAAGAAACCGGCACAGGCGATCACGACCGGGAACGGATTGCGCATGCGGCCCACCACGATCGGCGCGCTCAGCGCGGCGGCCAGGCCGATGAGGGCGAAGACGCCGACCATGCTGCCGCCGAAGGACGCGCTGGCCCCGGCGTCGGAGAAGATCGTGGGCATCCAGGTGAACATGGAATACGTGGTCAGCGAGGTCATACCGAACATCAGGGCCATGCCCCAGGCCAGCGGTGAACGCCACACCTTGCCGGTCGCCTCCAGCGGCTCGGGCGGGAGTTCAGTGGTGTCCAGGCGGGCGTGATCACGCCGGATGCGCAGCACACCGAGCCACGGCAGCATGGCCAGCAGGGGCAGAATCGCCCACAGGCCCAAGGAGACTCGCCAGCCGTGCGAATCCGCCAGCGGCACCGCGATCAGCGCCGGGATGACGGTGCCCAGCTGCACCAGCACGATGTAGACCGAGCTCAGCAGGGCCAGGCGATCGGAGAAGTACCGCTTGACCAGCGGCGGGATCACCACATTGCCGATGCCCATACCGGTCAGGGCCAGTGCCGAGAAGGCGAGCAGCTCCCAGGTATCGGGGACCACCGCGCGCACGGCGGAACCCGCGGCGGTCATGAGCATGGCGATCAGGGCGGTGGTTTCCAGCCCGAAGCGGCGGGAGAGAACGGGGGTGAGCAGGCCCGCGATGGCGAACATGGCGGTCGGGATCATGCCGAAGACGCCGACGACGGCGGTGGAATAGCCCAGGTCATCGCCGATGCGAGAGGCCAGCGGGGTGAAGGCGGTGACCGCGATGCGCAGGGTGAGCGCGGACATCAGGATGGCGGCCAGGACGAGCAGGCGGCCTTCGAGCAGGGAGCGTTTGCGTTCCGGTACCGATCGCCTCGTATGCGCCTTTTCCGATTCGACGGCGGCGTTCTGCCGGGTAGCAGAAGTAAGGCCCCGCGTGGGGGCCGTCGTCTCGTTCAGGGTCGCAGTCACCACGAAATCATAGGATGACCCGATGATGTGATGCAAAGAATGTGAGGCACGGTACGCTGTGCAACGTGCAACCAGTCCGGCGCACCAGCCTCATCGCCCAGGTGACCGAGCAGCTGCGTGCCGAAATCCGTTCCGGCCGTTGGCCCGTCGGCTCGCGTATCCCCACCGAGCCCGAACTCACCGAGCTCACCGGCACCGGCCGCAATACCGTCCGTGAGGCCGTGCAGGCGCTCGTCCACGCGGGGATGGTCGAGCGCAGACAGGGTTCGGGGACCTATGTGATCTCCACCTCCACGCTCGGCGGCACCCTCACCGAGTTCTTCGCCGACGCCCAGCAGCGCGACATCCTCGAACTGCGGCAGGCGCTGGACACCACCGCCGCCGCACTCGCCGCCCAACGCCGCGATGACATCGACATCGCGAACCTGGAGCGACTCGACCGGGAACGCCGGATCGCCTGGGATGACGATCACGACACCGCCATCGACGCCGACGTGCAACTGCACCGCGCCATCGTGGTCGCCAGTCATAACGCGGTATATCTGGAGTTCTACGATTCGCTGCTGCCGGTGATCGCGGCCGGAATCCGTTCTCGCTCCGAGAAAGCCGGCGAGGCGTACCACACCGAGCACACCGAGCTGGTGCGCGCGGTCATCGACGGTGATCCCGAGCGCGCGGCGCGGGCGGCCAACTGCTTCCTCGGCTCGCTCATCGCGGAATATCCGGACAACCGATAAATCCTGCGGGTAAACGGAACGTCACCGCGCAGGTCATCCGAAGGTGAGCCGGAATTAGTTTCGGCGTCACCGAATGCTATGTCGGCGTAATCACACCTTCGTACGGTTGTCCCGACCGCAGGTAACCACGATGAGGGCGGTCGACATGCGAGAGGAACGCTGCTCATGGCAACCGTCGAAGAAACGAAACCCGCGTTCGCATTTCAGAAACGCGGACGATGGATAGATCACTGGGAACCCGATAACAGTGAATTCTGGGAGAACGGCGGAAAACAAACCGCGCGCAAGAATCTGATCTTCTCGGTATTCGCGGAAAACCTCGGGTTCAGCATCTGGGTGATCTGGGGCAGCGTCGTCACCGCCATGGGCGCGGCCGGATTCGACTTCCTCGCCGGACTCGGCAAGGGCAACCCGACCGCGGTCAGCAACGCCCTGCTGCTCACCTCCACCCCGACGCTTGTCGGTGCGGCACTTCGCATTCCGTACACCTTCGCCATCCCGCGCTTCGGCGGGCGCAACTTCACCATCTTCAGCGCGGGCATGCTGCTGCTGCCCACACTCGGCCTGGCCTGGTTCATCAATCAGCCCGGCACGCCCATGTGGGTGTTCATGCTGCTGGCCGCGCTCGCCGGTGTCGGCGGCGGCAACTTCTCCTCGTCGATGGCGAACATCAACTTCTTCTACCCCGAAGGCAAAAAGGGTGCGGCACTTGGCATCAACGCCGCGGGCGGCAATCTCGGCGTGGCGCAGACCCAGTTGTTCGTGCCGCTGATCATCACGCTCGGCACGCACATCATGGCCAAGGACGCGGGCGGTTACCGGTTCGGCATCACCCTCGCGGTGCTCATGTGGATTCCGTTCATCCTGGTCGCCATGTTCGGGGCGCTGCGATACATGGACTCGCTGTCCGGCGCGAAATCCGATGGGGCGTCGTACAAATTGGCGCTCACCAACCGGCACACCTGGGTGATGGCGATCCTCTACGTCGGCACCTTCGGATCGTTCATCGGCTTCTCCTTCGCGTTCCCGACACTGCTCAAGGCCAACTTCCCCAGCCTCGCCAAGATCGGCTGGATGGGGACGCTCGGCAATCTGGCATTCCTCGGCGCACTCGTCGGCTCCATGAGCCGGCCGTTCGGCGGATGGATCTCCGATAAGGTCGGCGGGGCCAAGATGACGCTGTACGTGTTCGGCGGTATGGCGGTCGCGACACTGCTCATCATGGCGTCGCTGTCGGCGAAGAACTTTCCGCTGTACCTGATTTCGTTCCTGGTGCTGTTCGTGCTCACCGGTATCGGCAACGGGTCCACCTACCGGATGATCCCGTCCATCTTCGGGGCGGAATCGCGGCGGCGAGCCTCGGAGACCGGGCAGGACATCTCGGCGGCGCTCATCTCCGCCAAGCGGCAGGCCGGTGCGGCCATCGGTGTCATCGGCGCGGTCGGCGCGGCGGGCGGCTGGGTGCTACAGCAGGCGCTGCGGCTGTCGAATACGCACTACGGCAGCATGACTCCGGCGTTCTGGGGGTACGCGGTGGCGTATCTCGCGATGGCGGGGATCACCTGGTGGTTCTATCTGCGGACCTCGTTCGCGGCGAGCCGCGTCCCGTCCCTGGCGCACGCCAACGTGTGATTCTCGCGCTCGGGGAGCATCAATCCCCCTGAATATGACTGTCGCGCCGAGCAATTCGCTCGGCGCGACAGTCTTTCGGCATCGGCGCGGATCGGACGACCGCGCTTGTCCGACTACAGGATCAGCCGGATCATGTCGGCGGTGCGCGCCAGCCCCGGGAACGCCTGCGGCGTCGACCTCGGGTGCAGCGCGTGCACCGCGAGCCGGAACATGACCGCCCGCACCAGCATCTGCGGCCATTCGGGCAGTCCCGCCCAGCGCTCCAGCAGGCCGTCGTCGGCTCCGCCCCAGGACAGCGCGTCGACCACGATGACGGCCGCCGCCCAGGGCGCGGGCCGCCAATACGGGGTGATGTCGGTAAGGCCGGGCGCGGAACCGGTGTGGAACAGCACGGTCCCGAACAGATCACCGTGCACCAGCTGCGGCGGCGTGGCGATCGGCTTACGCAGCGTCGAAAGCTGCGTGATCAACATCAGACTGCGATCCCCGTCCGGCGAGGTCGCGGGCAGCAACCCGCCCACCTTCAACGTCCGCAACGGCACCGCCTCCCAGGCAGCCCGATCCGCCGCGGCGAAAACATCCACATCCATCCAGGGCGCGGCGGGCGCCTGCGCCAGAAACCGAGGCCGCTCCAACTTCGCCGTCACCTCGTGTAATCGAAGCGATAGCGAGACCACCTCATCATGCCGAGGCTCCGGAATCCCCTCGAGGAAGGTATCCGCCCGCCACCCCGACACCACATACCGCCCATCGGTGGCCCGCACCGGCCGAGCCAACCGCACCCCATCAACCCGCAACGTCTCCCGAACCTTCGCCGACCAGGCAGCCCGCGCATGATCGGTCACCGGACTCAACACCACATCCGCACACCGCCACCCCCCATCCCAGTTCCCCAGCGGAACCGGCGCAGCCTCGCGCAACCCAAAGGTCGCCCGCACATGCTCAGGAGGCTCCACAGCAGTCATGGTCACGCGCGTACGGTACCGCCGCAAAGTGACCCGAATCGGACGCCGCGCCGGAAACCGCCCGGTCCGTAAACCATCCTTACCGCCTCGGCCACCAGCCCGCGGATTCCGCATTCACACAACGGCTTCGAGAACATCAGCAGTGCCCTCTGGGGAAATGCCCCGATGGCGGCGGGACTCGACCGGCGAATCGAGTCGATCGGATCCGGCCTTGCGAACCCACCGCGGACCACCAAAACGGGCGTCGGTAAGCCTAAGCCGTAGCGGGCCAAGCCATTTCGACTGGCCGGGAGTTGGCTCCCGACCAGCCTCTGCGTTTCGGTGTGCCGCCTAGTAGACCGGGAGGGAGGGGTCTACCTGGTTGGCCCAGGCGATGATGCCGCCTTGGAGGTGGGTGGCGTCGGAGAAGCCGGCGTTTTTCAATGCGGCCAATGCCTCGGCTGAGCGGATGCCGGTTTTGCAGTGCAGGACTATGGGGGTGTTTTGGGGGAGGTCGGCTAGGGCTTCGCCGGTGAGGATGCGGTCCTTGGGGATCAGGGTTGCGCCTTCTATGCGGACGATTTCCCATTCGACTGGTTCGCGGACGTCGATGATGGCTACGTCCTTGCCCGCGTCGAGCATTTCCTTCAGTTCGCGGGCGGTCACCGTGGAGCCGATCGCGGCGGCTTGGCCTTCCTCGGAGACCACGCCGCAGAAGGCGTCGTAGTCGATGAGTTCGGTGATGGGCTGGCGTTCGGGGTCGCGGCGGAGCTTGATGGTGCGGTAGGTCATATCGAGTGCGTCGTAGACCATCAGGCGGCCGAGCAGCGGGTCGCCGATGCCGGTGATGAGTTTGATGGCCTCGGTGACCATGATCGAGCCGATGGACGCGCACAGCACGCCCAGGACGCCGCCTTCGGCGCAGGAGGGGACCATGCCGGGCGGCGGGGCCTCGGGGTAGAGGTCGCGGTAGTTGATGCCGCGGCCGTCGGGGGCGTCTTCCCAGAAGATGGAGACCTGGCCCTCGAAGCGATAGATGGAACCCCAGACGTACGGCTTGCCCGCGAGCACGGCGGCATCGTTCACCAGATAACGCGTGGCGAAGTTGTCGGTGCCGTCGACGATCAGGTCGTACTGCCGGAACAGTTCGATGGCGTTATCGGGTTCGAGGCGAATCTTGTGCAGCTCCACGTTGATTCCGGAGTTGATCTCCAGAATCGAGTCGCGGGCGCTGTCCGCCTTGGAACGGCCGATATCGGATTCGCCGTGAATGATCTGGCGTTGCAGGTTCGAGGCGTCGACCTCGTCGAATTCGACGATGCCGAGCGTGCCCACACCGGCGGCGGCCAGATACAGCAGCGCCGGGGAACCCAGCCCGCCCGCACCGATCACCAGTACGCGGGCGTTCTTCAGACGTTTCTGACCCGTCACCCCGAGATCGGGAATGATCAGATGGCGGCTGTAGCGGGCGACCTCGTCCTTGGTCAGCTCCGCGGCCGGCTCCACCAGGGGCGGCAGGGAAGGATGCGTTGCTGTCACGCTGGCAGACTCCTCAATCGACTTCGCCGGCATTTCGCGGCCACTCGTGCAACACCGCGGCCCTGGCCGTTCTTCCCCAGCCTAGGCGGCGTGCGGCGGCGCACTAGTCGCGGGGATACGGCCACGGATTGAAGCGGCACTTCTTACCGTCCATCGGCACCACACCGGTCGGGTCGAGGGTGGCGATGTCGTTATTACGGGTGCCGAAAGTCTGCTGCATCATCACCGGCGCCAGCCCGCCGTCCACATCGCACGGCTGATGCTCGTGATAGCCGATGGCGTGCCCGGTCTCATGGTTGATCTGATACTGCCGGTACGAGCCGATATCGCCCTCGAACGCCGGCGCACCGCGCACCCAGCGCACCTCGGACAGCACCACGCGATCCAAATCCGAGTTGTAGCAGGAGGAGTCGATCGGGATCTCGAAACCGCACGACTTGTGCGTGGTCTCCCGCGAGGTCAGTGAGATCCGGAAATCCGGATTGCCGTTGTCGACGCGCCGGAACGCGAAACGCGAATCATGGGTCCAGCTCTTGGGATTGGCGAGCGTGGCATCCACCATCTGCGCCACCGAGGTGTCCCCGCCGAACCCGGAAGTGTCCACCCCGTCCTCGATTTCGACGGTATAGCTGAACACGTGCTCCGAACCGGTGCCGACCTGTCCGGTCCCGCCTGGCACGATATGCCAAGTGCCCGCACCGATTTCGGTGAACGGCCCACCGCCGGGCACCGCACCCGTCGGCAGGTTGGCGGCGAACTTGCCACTGCCCGGCGGCGGTACACCGATGATCTTGGTGGTCTCGCTGCGATCACTCAATCGCCCGAAACCCGGTACCCCGGCGACACTGTCACCGCCGCCGCGGAACGCGTCCACCGCGACCAGCCCGGTCACCACGAGCAGTACCGGCAGCGCATAGGCACGCCAGCCGTAGGTGGAGACGAAACGCCCCAGCGGACTCTGCTTCTTGGTCTCGCGTTCGGGCCGATCACGCGATCCCTCGGGCGCGGCGGTGGGATCCCAGCTGGCGCGCAGCGGTTCATGCGGGAGCGGGAGCCGTTCCTCGGCGAGCACCGGCAGTCCGGACGGTCCGGGCGAATCCGGTTGTCCGGATTGCTCGGGATGTGCCGGAGGGTTCCCGGTGTACAGCCCGAGCGGATCGTAAATCGGCCCGGTCGGTCGGCCTTTCCGCTTGGAGTTTCTGCCCCCGTCGTCGGTCACCAGAACAGACTCTCACAGTGCGCTCGACCGCACTCACGGGCCGTCACGGGGACAGCGACGGATCTCACAAATCCGGACATGTGCTACACAGTTGTGACCCGCCTCGCATAATCGAAGCGGCAAGCGCGCTCGCCGAATACACGAGCCGCATCCACAAAGCCTTGTGCGGATCGACAAACATCCAGCACATCAATATTCGGAACCTGGATCGGCACCGACCCCTCGAGCGAGTATCGTTCGGGTGATACCCGGTGACATCCTTTCCGCCGGGAATCGACTGGGAGATCGGAAAATGACTGACCTCGTGGACCGGATGAGCGCGCAGCGCACGTCATCCGAGGCCATGGCGCCGACAAAGCGCGGCACCCGCCTGCCCCGCGAGGCCCGACGCGCACAGCTGCTCGCCGCCGCCGGCGAGGTATTCGTACTCCGCGGTTATCACGCGGCCGGCATGGATGAGATCTCGCAGTGTGCGGGCGTCAGCAAACCCGTGCTGTACCAGCACTTCTCGAGCAAGCTCGAGCTGTACCTGGCGGTGCTGCAGAACTATGTCGAAGCCCTCGTGTCGAGTGTGCGCCAGGCGCTGCGCTCCACCACCGACAACAAGCATCGCGTGCGCGCGGCCGTGCAGGCGTACTTCGACTTCGTCGATCACGAAACCCAGGGCTTCCGACTGGTTTTCGAATCCGATCTCACCAATGAGCCGCAGGTGCAACGCCGGGTCGAGCAGGCCACCGAATCCTGTGTGGACGCGGTCTTCGATCTTGTCGCACACGATTCCGGATTGGATCCGTACCGCGCGCGCATCCTCGCCGTCGGCCTCGTCGGCGCCAGCCAGATCAGCGCCCGCTATTGGCTCGAGGCGGATCGCCCGATTCCCAAGGACGAAGCGGTCGATACGACCGTCGCACTCTGCTGGGGCGGCCTGTCACACGTGCCTTTGCATCCGATCGACGACAAATACTGAAGACCAAGCAAAGAATTGCCCCGTTGAATTCTCAACGGGGCAATTGCTTTTGACGCATTCGCGGCTTCAGACCGCGGCGAAACCCACACGACCCGCGGACGGAGCGCCGATCTCCACGTAGGCGACCTTCTTGGCCTGGATCAGGTACTTGCGGCCCTTCTCGTCGGACAGCGTCACCACACCGCTCTCACCCGACAGCGCGCCGGTGACCAGTGCCTCCACCTCGGCGGGAGTCTGCGCGCTGTTGATGATCAGCTCACGCGGGCTATCCGAAATACCGATCTTGACCTCCACGGCCAACCTCCGAACCTAGAGTCCTGTGCTGTCTTCGCCAAGGCTAGTGCAGGACGCCCGGCCACCGGCAGCGACCGCCCTGCGCTGAGAGCGAACGAGGGCTAGCCCAGACCCAGCACGCGCATGCGCTCGGCATGCGAATCCTGCATATGTTCGAACAGCGTCGCGATACCGTTCAGATCGCCGGTGGCGGTGAGCACCAGTTCGGTGAGCTCATCACGCTGCGCCATCACGTACTGCGCCTGCGTGATCGCCTCGCCGAGCAGGCGGCGTCCCCACAGCGTGAGCCGGTCGCGCTCGGAGCGATTCTGCTCGACCGCCCGGCGCACCTCCTCGATCACGAATTCCGAATGCGAGGTCTCGGCGAGCACATCGCGGACCACATCGGCGACCTCGGGAGCCAGGGCGCCGGCGATCTCGGTGTAGAAGTCGGCGGCGATACCGTCACCGACGTAGAACTTGACCATCGACTCCAGCCAGGTGGAGGGGTCGGTGGAGGCGTGATAGGCGTCGAGCGCGCGCACGAACGGGGCCATGGCGTCGAAGACGTCCGCACCGCGGTCCGCGAGCGCCTGCTCGAGCGTTTCGAAATGGCCCATCTCATTGGCGGCCATCTTGGCGACGTGCACCTTGCCGCGCAGTGACGGCGACAATTTGGCCTCTTCGGCCAGCCGATAGAAGGCGGAGATCTCACCGTAGGCGAGGACCGCGAAAAGGTCGGCGACTCCGGGATGTGTGGCGGCGATCCGCGCGTCGGCCGATTCCGACGCGTCGCCCAGCGCGGTAGACGAGTTTGCTCCCATGGACCCCACCCTAGTCCGCGGGTATGAACGCCATTCACCCATCGCTGACACATCATCGGTCGTACCCTCGAATTGCTCGGAAGGTACTGTGCCACAACATTTTTCATGATCAACCGATAGTTCGGGAGAAGTACCGTGCCCACTGCGATTCAGAATCTCGTCGTCCTCGGCGACAGCCTGTCGGATATCGGCATCAAACGGGAGGCGCCCGCCGGCATGTTCGCGCGCGCCGCCGGCATGATGCGCACCAATGAAGTAGGCCGCTACAGCGACGGTAAGAACTGGGCCGACTACCTGATCGAGTGGATCGGCGGGGAACCGCTCATTCGCGGCGATAAGAAGAACACCGAATACGCCACCGCACCGCATCGCACCCTGACCACCGACTCACTGGTGCTGCGCACCAACTTCGGTGATCTCGCCCCGGTCAAATACGCCAACTACGCCGAAGGCGGGGCCATCGCCGCCTCGGACTGGAAGCCCAAGGCCGGTGCGCTGGGCTACCTGAAGGAGCAGGTCTCCAGCTATATCAACGCCCGCCGCAAACTGATCGAGCAGAACCAGTTCACCGGGCACACCCTGCACGTCATCTGGATCGGGCTCAACGATCTCATCACCGCCAAACGGCCGGTTCCCGACAATCCGGGACCGACCGATGCGGCCGGAACCGGCGTCCGGCCGCTGGTGCGCGAGATCAACGATCTGGTCAACGAGATCTGCGATTCGTTCCCGACCAATCCGTCATTCGAGCATTTCGTGCTGATCGACCTGCCCAGCCCGCTGGTCTCGATCCGCTTCCAGGACAAGGCCGCCGACAAGGGCGAGGATTCGGTGGCCAAGGCGGTCGCGAACGTGCAGGCGTTCAACACCGCGCTGCGTCAGCTGGCCACGCACTGGGTGCCGCCCAAGGACGGGCTGGGAGCGTTCGCGCCCAATATCTCGTTCGTGCGCATCGCCGACTGGATGCAGGTGGTGTCGAACAATCCACAGCAGTTCAACCTGACACCGCTGGCCCAGGATCACGGGCCGGTGCTCTACCTGGGCATGCAGGATCCGACGCCGCCCGCGATCCGGCGCGCCCTCACCACCAGCGATCTCGCGCACCCCACCCAGGCGGTGTACGAACTCATCGCCCGGCAGATCGCCGACACGCTGGTGCCCAACTACCGCATCGGCACGCTGACCACTACGTCCTGGCCCGAAAGGCGGCCGTTCCCAACGATTCCCGGGATCTAACGGCCGTCCACTCCCCCGGGCTAGTTCACATCCCGCAGGAACTTGTCCAGGTACATCCACGTGGTGTCGCGGGCGATGAGAATGCCGAGGTGCGAACCGGGTGCGGTCTCGTACCGCACCTCCGGTGAGCCGGTCAGCGTGGTCGTGCCGTGCTCGACGGCGGCCGCCGCGGTGATCGCATCGTTCGGCCCGCCCACCAGCAGCACCGGAACCGTGACATCGGCGACCGCGATTTCGCGCGCACCGAAACGCACCACGCCCTTGCCGATGTCATTGTTCAACATGAACCGGCCCCACAACTGGTTGTAGAAACGGCCCGGATAACCCGGCAGCGAATTCTGGAAACGGTCGATCGTCGCCATCCGCTCCAGCGTCGGCGTATCGGTGATATTGCTGGCAATGAAGAAGGGGCGCTTGAGTTCTCGATCCCACGCGGTCGCGCGGTACGCGATCCGGGTCAGCTGTGCCGACACCCCACCGGTGGCGCGAATCGCGGCCGTCGCGGTGCGGCCGCCGTCCAGACGGGCCAGCGCGCGCAATTCCCGCACGCCCACCATGTGGTTGTAGCTCAGCGGCGCGCCCACCGCCGTGATGGAGCGGATCGGCAGCGTGTCATCGGCGGCAGCGGTCAGCAGCGCCAGCACGCCACCGATGGACCAGCCCACCAGATCCACCGGCTGACCGCCGCGATCGGCGGACACCTGGCGAATCGCCTCCGGCAGGATGTCGTCGATCCAATCCTCGAAGCCCATACGGCGGTCCTCGAAGCTGATATCGCCGTAATCGACCAGGTAGGGCGCACGACCGGATTCCAGCAGGAAGCGCGCCATGCTCTGCTCGGGGCTCAGATCGAAGCAGAACGCGGGGGCGGCCAGCGGCGGCACCAGCAGCACCGCCGGATCGCCGTCCGCCGCGCCGTCATAGCGGCGCAATTCCCGGTGCGGCGCACTGGAAAGCACCGTTGACGGGGTCGGTTCGGGGGCTCCGATGCCGGTGCCGAAGGTCAGGGCCCACGCATTGCGCGCGGCGATGCTCACGGTGTCTGCCAAGCTCACCCGCACAACTTCGCACATGCTGCTACAGCTTGTAACAGCTATGTGAGCAATCCAACTGCCGACCTGGGTGAGTACACGCGGCATCCGGGCCAATTCCACTGCGGCACAATCCTTAACGTGGCTGCGAAGACTCGGGGCGGGCAACCGATATGCCGGGGAATCGCGTCTAGCAGCGCAATATCGAAGGCAATTGCGGTGGCGGGGAAAAGAGCGAAGACCGTATCACGCTACAATCTCCGGGGACAACGGAAACTTTCGCCCGAACGTGTTTCGATCGGGTGGCCGTAGTCACGGAAAATGTGCGCGCACTCCGATCCGCAACATTGTCCGCCGCGCCAGGTCGATGCCCGCAAGAGCATCCCGCAGCGGCGACAGACGAACGGATCAAGTGGCAGCGCGGACCGGCCGGTCCGCCCCACACCTCGTGCGCGCGAGACGCGATAAATCGAGGAAGGCACGTACCCTGAGCAAGATCACCGTAGAGCAGGAACCCGGAGTGGCCGACACGCTGCTGACCGCGGAGCTCGACGAAACCCACACCGCCCCCACCTTCGCCGAACTCGGCGTCAACCCCGAGATCGTGCGCGCCCTCGGCGAAATGGGCATCGAACGCACCTTCGCCATCCAGGAACTCACCCTGCCGCTCGCGCTGGCCGGTGAAGACCTCATCGGGCAGGCCCGCACCGGCATGGGCAAGACCTTCGGCTTCGGTGTGCCGCTGCTGCACCGCATCGCCTCCGGCACCTCGGGCACCATTCCGCTGGACGGCACGCCGCGCGCACTGGTCATCGTGCCGACGCGCGAGCTGTGCATGCAGGTCACCTCCGATCTGGAGAACGCCAGCAAGTACGTCAAAACGCATGAGGGACGCCCGCTTCGGGTCACCTCCATCTACGGCGGACGGCCCTACGACACCCAGATCGCCGCGCTGCGCAATGGCGTCGACGTCGTGGTCGGCACCCCTGGACGACTGCTGGACCTGGCCGAACAGCAGCACCTCATCCTGGGCAAGGTCCAGGTCCTGGTGCTCGACGAAGCCGACGAAATGCTGGACCTGGGCTTCCTGCCCGATATCGAGCGCATTCTGAGCATGGTCCCGGACCAGCGTCAGACCATGCTGTTCTCGGCCACCATGCCGGGTCCGATCATCACCCTGGCGCGCACGTTCCTGAACCGGCCCACGCATATTCGGGCCGAGGAGCCGCACGACTCGACCATCACCGATCGCATCACGCAGTTCGCGTACCGGGCGCACGCACTGGACAAGAGCGAAGTCGTCGCCCGCATTCTGCAGGCCGAAACTCGCGGCGCCACAATGATTTTCGCGCGCACCAAGCGCACCGCGCAGAAGGTCGCCGACGATCTGGCCGAACGCGGCTTCGCGGTCGGCGCGGTACACGGCGACCTCGGGCAGATCGCCCGCGAGAAGGCGCTCAAGAAGTTCCGCGAAGGCAAGATCGACGTGCTCGTCGCCACCGATGTCGCCGCGCGCGGTATCGATATCGACGATGTCACCCACGTCATCAACTACCAGTGCACCGAGGACGAGAAGACCTACGTGCACCGCATCGGCCGCACCGGCCGCGCGGGGCGCACCGGCGTCGCCGTCACGCTCGTCGACTGGGATGAGCTCAAGCGCTGGGCGTCCATCGACCAGGCATTGAAGCTCGGTATGCCCGAACCGGTCGAGACCTATTCGCGGTCCCCGCACCTGTACTCCGATCTGGGCATCCCCCAGAACGTCACCGGCATCGTGCGCACGCGCCCCGTCGTACGCGATGAGGACGCCGTGGTGGTGGAACGCGAACCCCGCGAAGCCCGCTCGCCGCGCAGCCGCAATCGCAAGCGCACCCGTGGCGCGCGCACCGGTGAGGACGTGCGGGTCAACGGGTCGAATGCGACTGGCGCAGAAGCCGATTCGGTCAATGGCAGTTCGGTCGACGGCAACTCCGTGAACGGCAACCCGGTCAACGGCACCGCCGTCAACGGCAATGGCGCGGCCGTGAACGGTCACGCGCTCAACGGTCACGCCGTCAACGGCCATGCGGTCGCGGGCAACGAGGAAGGCTCCGCCGATAAGCCGGGCCGCCGCCGTCGCCGCCGCCGTGGCCGTGGTGGTTCCGACAATGCCACCGCCGCAACGGTTTCCACCACCGCCGAGGATCAGGCCGACACCGAGTCCGCCGCCGAGGCCCCCCGGGCCGACACCGGCGACGCCCCGGTGCGCGAAGGCCGCAGGCGCAACCGCAACCGCCGCAACCGCGGTTCGGACAACAACGGCGTGCGCGGCAACGGTGAGCACACCACCGAGAACGCGGCGGCCGTGAATTCCGTGGCCGAGAACGACGCCACGGCGAACACCGTGACCGAGAACGCGGTCGGCAACGCCGGTGGCGCGGTCACGAACGGCGCGGTCACTCCGCCCGTCACCACGGTCACCTTCAGCCATGCCGACGAAACCGGCACCGCGGCAACCACTTCCGCGGTGGCCGCAGGTTCGCCTGCGACCGTGGATTCGACTGCGACCGCATCCGCTCCGTCCGACTCGGTGGCATCCGACTCTGTGGCGACCGCATCGGCTCCAGTCGACTCGGTGGCGTCCACGTCGGCTCCGGCCGATTCGGCCGCGGTGGCCGAGGCCGCCGCACCAGCGAAGCGCACCCGCACCCGTCGTGCGCGGGGAACCGGCGAGAACGGTTCGGCCCCGGCCGAAGCCGCCGCCCAGGTCGGTGTCACGGACTCGGCCCAGGTCACCGCGCCCGCCGTGGTTGCCACCGAATCGGTTGCCGCCGAGGTGAATTCAGCCGAGGTCGCATCCGGCACGGCGGCTGCCGCTCCGGCGAAGCGCACCCGCGCCCGCCGCGCGGACAAGCCCGCGGCCGATGCGGTCACCGGCAACCCCGCCACGGCTGATCAAGCGGTGGACGGTGCTGCCACCGCGCCCGCCGCGACGGTCACCGCCGAAGCCGAAGCGCCAGCCGCTCCGGCAACGGTGCCAGGTCAGCGCCCTGCCCGCCGCCGCGCCAGTCGCCCGGCCCTGGCTCCGGGCGATGCGGCTGCCGAAACCACCGGTGCCGCAGTCGCTTCCGGCGATCCGGTCACCGCGTCGGTGGCTCCGGCCGAACCGGTCAAGAGCACCGGCCGCCGCCGGGCCAGCCGCCCCACGGCGAGCCCGGCCCCGGCCGTGAACGGTTCCGCCCCCGCCGCAACGGTTTCCGGCGATCCGGTCACCGCCACGGCTCAGGTCTCGGAGGACGCCGCCCCCAAGCGCGCCCGCCGCAGCACCAAGGCCGCCGCCGAAACCGCCACGGCCCCCGCCGAAGTCGCAGTCGCGACCGAAGCAGCCGCACCGGCGAAGAGCACCCGCAAGCGCACCGCGGCCGAGACCCCGGTCACCGAGACCGAGACCCCGGCACGCAAGCGCACCGCCAAGGCGGCGACCACCGACACGGTCGCCGAAGTCGCGGCCGCACCTGCGAAGGCCGCTCGCAAGAGCACCAAGGCAGCGGCCAAGACCGCCGAGGTCGCGGAAGTGGTCGCCGAGCCCGTAAAGGCCCCGGCACGCAAGAAGGCCGCCGCGTCCGCCAAGGCTCCGGCAGCGGTCGAAACCACGCCCGCCAAGACGGCTCGTAAGAGTGCGGCCAAGGCAGCGGTCGACGTCGTCGCAGAGCCCGCGAAGGCGACCGGCAAGCGCGTCGCCAAGACTGCTGCCGCAGTGGAGGTTCCGGCCGAACCGGTCAAGGCGGCTCGCAAGAGCACCAAGACCGCAGCGGCGAAGAAGACGGTCGCACCGGCCAAAACCGCACGCAAGACCGCGGCCAAGGCAGTTGCGGCAGCCGAGGTTCCGGCCGAACCGGCTAAGGCCGCTCGCAAGAGCACCAAGACCGCAGCGGCGGAGCCCGCCAAGGCCCCGGCCCGCAAGGTAGCCACCAAGGCCGCAGCAGCGGAGAAGACGGTCGCGCCCGCCAAAACCGCACGCAAGACCGCCACCAAGGCGGTTGCGGTAGCCGAGGTTCCGGCCGCACCGGCCAAGGCAGCTCGCAAGAGCACCAAGGCCGCAGCCGAGACCGCGGTGGCAGAGCCTGCCAAGGCCCCGGCCCGCAAGGCAGCCACCAAGGCCGCGACAACGACCGCCGCCGCGTCGAAGAAGGCCGCCCCGGCTGCCAAGACCTCGAGCAAGACCATTGCGGCAGTCGAGGTTCCGGCCAAGGCAGCTCGCAAGAGCACCAAGGCCGCTGTCGCGGAGCCCGTCAAGGCACCGGCCCGCAAGAAGGCCGCCGAGGCAGCGAAGCCCGCCTCCAACGGGGCGAAGGCCGCCCCCGCGAAGAAGGGCAAGGCCAAGGCGGTCGAGGCCGCACCGGCCAAGAAGACCCGCGCCAAGGCCGAACCCGAAGCACCGAAGTCCGCCGCCAAGAAGCGGACCAAGGCCACCGCTTCCAAATAACCGAAGCAGACCAGCCGGGACCGCCGCTCACCCCTGAGCCGCGATCACCCGCTGGCACGTCATCGCCGCCGCGATCGTCGATCCCGATGATCGCGGCGGCGCTGGTTTATGGCCCGGGGGCGGGTTGCCGCCTCGGCGTAGTGGAGGGGATCGGATAGTCTCGCTGTCGTGCTCGCACCCGAGCGGCGAACGCGCGCCGATATTCTCACCGCTGCCGCGATCGTCGCTCTGCTGGCGATCGCGGCAGGCGTGGTGTGGTGGACCAGTGATGCCCGTGGCACCGAATCGGTGACCGCGGATAAGACGCTTTCCGCGCCACCCACTCCCGAGCAGTTGCCCGCGAGCATGCGGGAGCTGTGGAACTCGCCGAATCCGGCGAGTGCGCGGGCCATTACGGTCGGCGGGGTCGCGGTCACCGGGGACGGGGGCACCGTCACCGGGCGGGATCCGGTCACGGGTGAGCAGGTGTGGAAGTACCAGCGGGATATGCCGTTGTGCGGGATCGAATCCCAGTTCGGGACGGTGATCGCCACCTATCGGGATCAGCGCGGATGCAGTCAGACCACGCTGCTCAATGCCGAGACCGGCGGGCGGATCACCTCGCGGTCCAGCTATATGGACGATTCCATCAAGATGTCGGTGGACGGGACGTACACGCTCGCGCAGGGACCGGACCGGCTCGAGGTGTGGCGGTCGGATCTGGTGCGGACCCTGGAATTCGGCAAGGTCGACGCCCCGGTGAACTCGAAGACCCAGCCGCGCACCGGATGCGCGCTGCTGTCGGCGGCGTCCTCGCCCAGCCGGGTCGCGGTGCTGGAGCGCTGCCCCAAGGACACCGCCGTCCGGCTCACCGTATTGAATCCGGCTCCCAAGGACGGCACCACGCCCGAGGAGTACAGCACGCATGTGCTGAACGAACCGGGCGGCGCGTCCGAGAGCGCGCGGGTGATCGCGGTGTCGGACAGTCGAATCGCGCTCTACCTGCCCGGAATCGGCGGCACCGCACCGCAATTCGTGGTCTACGATATTTCCGGCAATGTCATTGCCACACACCAGCTTCCGGCACCGCTGCCGGACAACGCACTGGTGAGCCATGTGAGCTCGGCCTGGTTCGTCTTCACCGGGCAGTCCCTGCTGGCGCTGAACGCGAGCACCTTCGACGTCACCTGGACGATCCAGAACGTGCTCGGCACCCCCACCCTGATGTCCGGTCAGCTACTGGTCCCCGCACCGGAGGGACTGCGCGCGGTCGATCCCGCCACCGGCGCGGCCGCCGGGCGGATCGCGGTGCAGCGCACCGACTATCACAATGAGCCCATCTCGCTGGCGGCCATCGGCGGCACGGTGCTGGAACAGCGCGGCACCCGGCTGTACGCCCTCGGCGCGGCATAGTCCGGCGATACCGCCGCTATTTCCGTGCGCCGCCGCCCGGGACGGGCGGTTTGTCGGGCATGATCGAGGGCGTGTCCGAACATGATTATCGGCTGATATTGCTACGACACGGTGAGACGGAGTGGTCGGCCGCACGCCGCCATACCGGGCGCACCGATATTCCGCTGACGCCCGCCGGGGAGGAACAGGCCCTGGCCGCCGGGAAATTGCTGGCCGGTCTCGGGCTGCACGATCCGCTGGTATTCAGCAGTCCCCGGCAACGCGCATTGCGCACCGCCGAATTGGCCGGATTGACCGATGTGCACGTCGACGATGATCTCGTCGAATGGGATTACGGCGAATACGAAGGTCTCACCACGCTCGAGATCCAGCGCATGTCACCCGGCTGGACCATCTGGACCGGCGTCACCCCCGAAGGCGAAACCGCCGATCAGGTCCGCAAGCGCGCCGACCACGTGCTGGCCACCGTCATCCCCGAACTCGCCAACCGCGATGTGGTGCTGGTCGGGCACGGGCACTTCTCCCGGGTCATGATCGCGCGCTGGGCCGAATTCGAGGTGGTGGAGGGGCGGCGATTCTTCCTGTCCACCGCCGCCGTTACCGTGCTCGGGTACGACTACCAGGCGCGAACCCTGCTCGCGCACAACCTGGTTCCGCAGTTGGAAGGGAACTGATCGCATGATCCGCCGCGCCACACCCGCCGATATCCCGGCTCTGGTGGGACTCGTCTACGACCTCGCCGAATACGAAAAGCTGCGCGACGAGTGCACGCTCACCGAGGACCAGCTGCGGACCGCGCTGTTCGGCCCGAACCCGGCGGTCTTCGCGCATGTGGCCGAGGGTCCGGGCGATATGGGTGTGGCGGGCTGCGCGATCTGGTTCCTGAACTACAGCACCTGGACCGGCGTGCACGGGATCTACCTGGAGGATCTGTACGTCAAGCCGGAGACGCGCGGGCTCGGCCTGGGCCGTGATCTGCTGGCGGCGCTGGCCCGCGAGGCCGTCGAACAGGGGTACTCCCGGGTCGACTGGGCGGTGCTGGACTGGAATGAGCCGTCGATCAATTTCTACAAATCGATCGGCGCGGTCGCGCAGGACGAGTGGACCGGTTACCGGCTCACCGGTGGCGCGCTGGCCCGGCTGGCTTCGCACGCCGACGACTGAGCCGATCGGGCACATCGGGTAGGTCGGGCGTCCAAAACCCCGCTGTGGCGTGATCAGCGGGGTGTATGCGGCACTCCTGGACGGTTGACCTACTCGTCGTCCGGGGTGACGTAGCCGGCCGCCATCCACCGGCTCGACGCGGGCGCGAACAGCGCACCGAGCGCGCCCAGCGCGATGACGCCGAACAGAATGCCGAGCGGCACCTGATGCGAGGTGATCATGTACCAGGCCGGCGGCAGCAGCAGCAGATTCGCGATCACCGCGATGGCCCGCCCCCACCGCTTACCGCGGAACAGCCCGATCCCGGCCGCGAGCACCGCGCCCGCGAGAATCACCAGCCAGGCCGCAGTTCCGTACCCGTTCACCACATGCTGATCACTCCCGGTGGCCGCGCGCAGAATCAGCACGATCGCCACGATCACCCCGGCCGCGCCCTCCAGCGCCACCAGCGCACCGGCCACCCGCACGGTGCCGGGCACCATCGTCGACGCGCCCGCACCTGTCTCGTTCCGCTCAGCCACCCGCCCAGCCTACGACCGTCCGTAGTTCACGCAATCATCGGATGAGGCTCCGGCACACACCAGTTCGTTCGGGCCTTCGGGGGGGCCGCGAACCCGCACCGCGACGAAGGAGCGGTGCAATTGAACACAGTAGGCTGCTTGGGTGCGGACGCTGCTGATCGTGAATCCCAATGCCACCTCCACCACCCCGGCTACTCGCGATCTGCTCGCCCACGCACTCGAAAGCCGCACCCAGCTGACCGTCGTGCACACCGAACGGCGCGGGCACGCGGCCGAACTCGCGCGCTGGGCCGCGGACACCCGGATGGATCTGATCGTGGTGCACGGCGGCGACGGCACCGTGAACGAGACCGTGAACGGTTTCCTGCCGCTGCCGCATGAGCCGCAGCGCGACTGGCTGCCGCGACTGGGCGTGATCCCGGGCGGGTCGGCGAATGTGTTCGCGCGCTCGCTCGGCATCGAACAGGATCCGGTGTTCGCGGCGAACCAGTTGATCGATCTGCTGGCGGCGGACGCGGATCGGCGCATCGGACTCGGACTGGCCGACGATCGCTGGTTCCTGTTCAGCGCGGGCGTGGGCCTGGACGCCGATGTGTGCGAGGCCATCGACGCCAAGCGCGCCAACGGCAAAGCCGCTACTCCCGCACGCTACCTGCGCACCACGGTGCGTGAGTTCTTCAAGGCCGCGCGCAGTCTTCCCCAGGTGCGCTTGGAGATTCCGGGTCACGAACCGGTCACGGAAGTGCATTACGCATTCGTGACCAACACCAGCCCATGGACTTTCCTCGACAACACGCCCGTGCGGACCAACCCCGGCACCACCTTCGAATCCGGTCTCGGGGTGTTTGCCATGCGGACCATGGGGATCGTGCCCACCCTGATGATTGCCCGCCAGTTGCTGGCAAGCGATGGAAATCCCAAGGGACACAAATTGTTTCGCGAGGACGATGTCCCGTCCGTCCGCATCGAAGCCACCGAGCCGATCGGACTGCAAATCGATGGTGACTTCATTGGTCGGCGCAACATGGTGAATTTCACAGCCGCACCGGATATCCTCGATGTGGTCGCGCCGAAGCCCTAACCGGTAAGACACACCTGAGAAACCTTGCGGTTGCGCTGCGAAAACCCGCTCGACCGAGTAGAAATGGTTCGGCAGGCCCGCCTTGTAGGGGTCTTACAGCGTGAGCTTCCCCACGGTGCACCAGGTATCTATTGACATCTACGGTGTTCGTGAAAGCATTCACAAGCAACCGTGCGGAAACATTCGAGTCGCACAAGTGAACGGACCACAAACCACAGGGGCAGCGCCATGCGCATGCCCAAGCAAAGGAGCAGAGGAATGGACTGGCGCCACAAGGCCATCTGTCGCGACGAGGACCCCGAGCTGTTCTTCCCGGTGGGTAACAGTGGTCCTGCGCTCGCGCAGATTGCCGATGCCAAGCTGGTCTGCGCTCGCTGCCCCGTCACCGCCGATTGCCTTTCCTGGGCCCTGAAGTCCGGTCAGGATGCAGGCGTGTGGGGTGGAATGAGCGAAGACGAACGTCGTGCGCTGAAGCGTCGCAACGCTCGCACGCGTACCCGCACCGTCGTCTAACAGCAGCTAGACGACTCGGCGCTAGGCCGCACAGCTCGCGGCCCAGCGCAATTCAGCCCGGCACCACACGGTGCCGGGCTTCAGTGTCTAACAGGGGTAAACGAACCCCAGGACATCTTCCGAGGGCTTTGCACGAACCCGGAAAACGCTTTGGGCTGCGACTAAACCTCTGATGCTCCGACTCGCCGAAGAACAATTCCGTTGAGTGGGATTCAGCTATTCATGAATGACATGAGCGCTTCGCCACTAATGGCGAAGCGCTCATTTAATGGCGCGGGTGTGCCGGTTTCTAGCGGGCTGAACGGCGACCCAGGGGGACGCGGAGAACGGCGTCGGTGCCAATGTCCGCACCCGGGTGCAGGCCGATGGAACCACCCAATTCGGCGGTAACCAGGGTCCGGACGATTTGCAGGCCGAGGCGGTCGGAGGCCTCCAGGCTGAAGCCGTCGGGCAGGCCGCGGCCGTCATCGCTGATGATCACGTCCAGCCAGCGGGCCGAGCGCTCGGAGCGGATGGTGACGGTGCCGTTCTCACCCGCGTCGAAGGCGTGTTCGATTGCGTTCTGGACCAATTCGGTGAGCACCATGACAAGCGGGGTTGCGCGCTCGGCCGAGAAGACGCCCAAAGAGCCTGCGCGCCGGACCTTTATGCGAGCGGTGTGCACCGTAGCGACATCGGCCATTATCGGCAAGAGGCGATCCACAACTTCGTCGAGATCGACCTCCTCGTCCACCGACATCGAAAGCATCTCGTGCACAGAGGCAATCGAGGTGACGCGGCGAACCGATTCGGTCAGCGCCAGCCGCGCCTCCTCGTTCTCGGTGCGGCGAGCCTGCAACCGCAACAATGCGGCAACCGTTTGTAGATTGTTCTTGACACGATGGTGGATCTCGCGAATGGTCGCGTCCTTGGACAGCAGCGCGCGATCGCGGCGCTTCACCTCGGTCACATCGCGCACCAGTACGGCCGCGCCGGCGAGCTCCCCATTGGGACGCAGCACAAGCGTGCGCAGCAGTACGGTCGCACCGCGCGCCTCGACTTCCATTCTGCGCCCGGCCTTTCCGGCCAGCGCGGCTTGGATATCGCCGACGACTTCCTGCGCGTCGAACGGATCGGTGATGAGCGAGCGCGTGGTCAGCGCCAGATCCTGGCCGACCAGATCATTCTGCAGACCCATGCGGTGATAGGCCGAGAGCGCGTTCGGGCTGGCGTAGACCACGATGCCGTCGGTATCGAGGCGAATGAAACCGTCACCGGCGCGCGGGCTGGAATGCGCTCCGGTGCGATCCTCCAGCGCGGGGAAGGTGCCGTCCGCGACCATCTGGCACAGATCATCCGCGCACGCCATGTACGCGATCTCCAAGCTGGAGCGCATCTTTCGGCGCTGCACATCGGTATCGCGGCCGAGAATGGCGATCACATCGTCGCCGACGCGGACCGGAATGGCCTCGCGGATCGCGTGCACCGGATGCGGGTGATAGACGCCGGACACCTCGGCATCGGAATCCACGCGATTGATATCGCTGGTGAGCAGCGCTTCGAAGATCTGCGGGAACGCGTCCTTATTGGCCAGCGAACCGACCAGATCCTCCGGATGCACCGTCGGCGCGGTGGTGGGGCGGCACTGCGCGACGCACACCACATCCGCGCCATCGGTGATGGGCCCGGTGCCCACCCACAGATGCAGATCCGCGAACGACAGGTCGGCCAGTAACTGCCAGTCCCCCACCACCCGCTGCAGATGATCGACCGCCGCACCCGGTAGATCGGTGTGCTCAGCCAGTAGATCGCTCAGTGTCGACATTCACCCACGCTCCTCAGATCCCAACCTCGGTGTATGTTCCCACGCCGAACTAAGGATTCGCGCTTTCGCCAGGAACGCGCGGGTACCGCAGGTGTTGCCGGGGGTACTAGCTGATGACCGCGATCAGGTCATCCTTCTGAATCACATCGCCGGGCTTGACGTTGATGGATGCCACGGTGCCGTCGGCCTCGGCCACGACCGGGATCTCCATCTTCATCGACTCGAGGATCACCAGGGTGTCGCCCTCCTTCACCTGATCGCCCACGTTCGCGACGATCTGGAAGACGGTGGACACCATCTCCGCGAGTACTTCCTCAGCCATGTTGCCCCTCGGTGTTCGTTGACCTGATCCGATGAAGGTACAGCCAATCACACATGAAAGAATGGTCTTCAATCAGAAGGGAGACTACCTATGGGTAAGCGTGGACGTAAGAAGCGTGGCCGCAAGAAGAACGCAGCCAACCACGGCAAGCGGCCGAACGCCTGAGCTGGCTACATAGCTCGAAATGCACTGAGCGGCATCACTTCTCATCGAAGTGTGCCGCTCATGCTTTTTTCGGGGGTCCTACTCGACCGGTCCGATCCTGGTCTCCACCTGGGTGAAGGTCGTGCGGATCTCCATGGTCAGGCGGGCGCGCAGCGAGTCGGGGGCGCGCTCGCCGCCGCACTTGCGGTTCAGCAGCGACTTGAGCTTCTCCTCCAGGCCGTACGCCTCGATGCAGGGGGAACACCGGTTGATGTGCTCCTGCAGGCGAGCCTTGATCGACTCATCGCATTCGTTGTCCAGGAGCAGCCAGACGTCGGCGAGTACCGCCGTGCAGTCCATATCCATCTCGTCGCTCACTGGGTGACCTCCTGACGCGCGTCATTGCCCGACCGGTTGAATCCGCGTTCCCGCGCCACATCCGCGAGCAGACCCTTGAGCTGCTTACGGCCGCGGTGCAGGCGGGACATGACGGTGCCGATGGGGGTACCCATGATCTCGGCGATTTCCTTGTAGGGGAAGCCCTCCACGTCGGCGTAGTACACCGCCATGCGGAATTCCTCGGGAAGTTCCTGTAGAGCGCGCTTGATCTCATCGTCCGGCAGCGCCTCGAGGGCCTCCATCTCGGCCGAGCGCAGACCCTGCGAGGTGTGCTCCGCCGTGGCGGCGAGCTGCCAATCGGTGATCTCGTCGGTCGGATACTGCGCGGGCTGGCGCTGCTTCTTCCGATACGAGTTGATGTAGGTGTTGGTGAGAATGCGGTACAGCCACGCGCGCAGGTTGGTGCCCTCGCGGAACGAGCGGAACCCCTGGTACGCCTTGGCGAACGTCTCCTGGACCAGATCCTCGGCATCGGCCGGATTGCGGGTCATGCGCAGTGCGGCGCCGTACAGCTGATCCAGCAGCGGCAGCGCGTCACGCTCGAATCGGCGGCCGAGCTCCTCGGTGGTCTCCGTGCTGCGCACACGGTTCTCGTCATCTGTGCCGGAATCGCCGCCGTCGATGGCCTCGTCAGTTTCCGAGTCGTCATCGGGCAGGCGATCGACCTTGTCGTCGTCGCTCGTCACGCTGTTCCCTTCGATCGCCGTAGCAATTGAATCTACCGCGAGCGGGGTGAGCGCCGGGAAACCGGCAGGGCGGGCGATGTCTGCTGGGATGTTGATCAGCATCCGCACCGGGCGTTCTTCGACCAGAACGGTCACCGACTCCTCCTTCGTGATGAATAACGTCGCGCAACTGTGCCGCGTATGGCGTGCAACAGGGTGAGAGATCGCCATGTTCCCGCCACGGCGAAATCCGGTGTCGCGTCATGGTGCCGGATGTTTAGGGTGACGGCATGGCAGCTGCGTCGACTCCCGCGATCAAGGCCCTGGTACAGGCGAAGGTGGAGCATCGGGTGCACGCGTATACGCATGATCCGCGCAGTGATTCGTACGGGGCCGAGGCAGTGGACGCGCTCGCCGAAGAGCTCGGACTGGTGGCGGGGCAGATCTTCAAGACGCTGGTGATCGAGCTCGGATCGGGCGGGCTGGCGGTCGCGGTGCTGCCGGTTCCGGCCAAGCTCTCGCTCAAGGCGGCGGCCGGGGCGCTGGGCGGCGGTAAGGCCGCGATGGCCGACAAGGCGAAGGCCGAACGCACGACAGGCTATGTGCTGGGCGGGATTTCGCCGTTGGGGCAGAAGAAGCGACTGCCGACGGTGATCGATGAATCGGCGCTGGGCTTCGATCGGGTGCTGTGCAGCGCGGGTAAGCGCGGGCTGGAGATCGAGCTCGCGCCCGCCGATCTGGTGCGGCTCACCGGAGCCGTCACCGCGGCCGTCGCCGTGAGCTGAGACACCCTTCCGAAAAAAACTTGCCAAGACACAACTATCTCCACATACTTGCTCAGTACAACTAGTTGATTGCTACAAGCAGTTGTTTAGCGCAAGGAGGTGCCCGATGAGCGATGACCCGGCTATAACGCTCGCCGACGACCTGCTCGACACCATCGGTTACCAGCTCACCCGCCTCACCCGGCTACGCGAGAAGACCAATGCCCAGGTCGCCGCCGCCACCAATGGCGAGGTGGAACCGGCCGCGTTCGGCATCCTCTTCCAACTGCTGCACAACGGGCCGATGCGCTCGGGCGCACTGGCCGAGGCGCTGTATTCGGATGCCTCCACCATCAGCAGGCAGGTCGCGGCGCTGGTGAAACGCGGACTGCTCGAACGCCGCGCCGATCCGGCGGACGGACGGGTCAGCGTGCTGGCGGTCACCGACCTCGGGCGCGAATGCGCCGCGCAGATTCGCGTGCGCCGCAATGAATCCCTGACGCAGATCCTGCGCGCCTGGGAGCCCGGCGAACGCGACACCTTCGCGCACCTGCTCGAGCGCTTCGTGGACGACTACGAGATCAACCGGCAGACCATGCTGGCCGAACTCGCCACCCGCGCCCCCCTCTTCCCGAAAATCGATTCCGCAGAGAGTAATTCGTGACGACTACCGCAGAGACGGAAGCCGCGGCACCCGCCGGCTTCACGCATAAGCAAATCCTGGTGGTGCTCAGTGGTCTCTTGCTCGGCATGCTGCTGGGCGCGCTCGACCAGACCATCGTGTCCACCTCCATCCGCACCATCGCCGATGACCTGCAGGGTTATTCGATGCAGGCGTGGGTGACCACGGCGTACCTGATCACCGCCACCCTCTCCACCCCGCTGTACGGCAAGCTCTCGGATATGTACGGCCGCAAGCCGTTCTATCTGGCCGCCATCACGATCTTCGTGGTCGGCTCGCTGCTGTGCACGTTCTCCCAGTCCATGTACGAGCTGGCCGCGTTCCGCGCGTTCCAGGGCCTGGGCGCGGGCGGTCTGATGTCGCTGGCGCTGACCATCCTCGGCGATATGGTCGGGCCGCGGGAGCGCGCCCGCTACCAGGGCTACTTCCTGGCCGTGTTCGGCACCTCCAGCGTGGTCGGGCCGGTGCTCGGCGGCGTCATCTCCGGACAGGACACCATCCTGGGCATCACCGGCTGGCGCTGGGTGTTCCTGGTGAACGTGCCGCTGGGCATCATCGCGCTGGCCGTGGTGTCGCGCGTGCTGAAGCTGCCGAAGGTGGAGAAGCCCAAGGTGGCCGTCGACTGGTTCGGCGTGCTGACCATGGCCGTCGGCCTGGTGCCGCTGCTCGTGGTGGCCGAACAGGGCCGCGAATGGGGTTGGGGCAGTGTCAACTCCATCACCTGCTACGTGGTGGGTGCGCTCGGCCTGATCGGATTCGTGGCCGTCGAGGCCAAACTCGGTGACGCCGCGCTGATTCCACTGCGCATGTTCAAGAACTCGACCTTCGCGCTCGGCGTTGTCATCTCGATCGTGGTCGGCTCGGCCATGTTCGGCGGCATCACCCTGCTGCCGCAGTACCTGCAGGTGGTGCGGGGCTCCAGCCCGACGCTGGCCGGTATGCAGATGCTGCCGCTGGTGGTGGGCATGATGACCGCGTCCATCATTGCGGGACAGTTGATCTCGCGCACCGGACGGTACAAGTGGTTCCCGCCGATCGGCGCCGGACTGCTGGTGCTCGGACTGTTCCTGCTGCACTTCGTCACCGCGGACACGCACCTGTACGTGACCATGCTGTTCATGCTGATCACCGGTCTGGGACTGGGCAATCTCATGCAGCCGCTGACGCTGGCGATCCAGAACGCGTTGCCGCCCAAGGATATGGGCGTCTCCACGGCCGCCGCGACGTTCTTCCGGCAGATCGGCGGCACGCTCGGTGTCGCGGTATTCCTGTCCATCCTGTTCTCGCAGGTCGGGCCGAATATCAGCACCGAATTGCAGTCGGCCGCCGCGACTCCGGCGTACCAGGCCGCCATCGCCGAGGGCGTGCACAGCACCAACCCGGCCGATGTGGCGCTGTCCACCGGGCTCGCCAAGCAGGACCATGCCGCCGCGGCGGAGGTGCTCAATGACAGCTCGATCATCCAGAAGCTGAATCCGACGCTGGCGCATCCGTTCAAGGTCGGCTTCGCCAATGCCATGGACACGGTGTTCCTGGCGGCGGCCGCGGTGGCGCTCATCGCGATGATCCTGGTGCTGTTCTGGAAGGAGGTGCCACTGCGCACCTCCGGCGGTATCCAGGCGCGGCAGGAGAAGATCGAGGAGGCCGCGGTCGAGGCCATCGGCTAGCCACCAAAAGATCACCCGCTGGGCGCTTGACCAGCACTTTTGACACGCACACATCCGGTCGCCTTCCCCGGGAAGCGGCCGGATGTGTGCGTTACTTGTACCGCGTGGGTTCCCATCTCGCCAGGTTCGTTTCGACCCGAGGATGTGATGCGGTTATGTCCAACCAGCGTTTTCGCACCGGCATCGTGGCAGTATCCGGCGCACTGCTCTTGGCGCTGGCAGGCCCGATGACAATGGCAACGGCCACCGCCGCGCCGGCCAACCCCAACTATCCGCTCGGGCCAGATCCGAGCACACCCGGCCAGCAGCAGAAGGACGAGAAGCCGGAGAAGGCGGGCAAACTCGGTGGCACCGTGACCACGAAGGTCATCGACCTCGCCACCGGAGTGCTCAAGTGCGGGCTCAATATCGCGCTCCCCGCCGTGAAGTGCGACCTGTAACAACTCTCGTAGCTCTCAGGGGCTTCGCCCCCGAACCCCCAACCCCGAGAGCTCTACAAGCCGGTCAGATCAGGCTGATCTGACCGGCTTTTTCGTCTACTTCGGCCAATAGTTCGGGACCGTTGTTGCGGACGCTGTTGACCAGGGCGGGCACCGGGCGGATGAGGATATCCGAAACCGCTTCCGCGCCAGGGGTTTCCAGCAGTTCCTCCGGGGCCGGGTGATCCGGATCCAGCCAGGCGGCCCAGTGCTCGCGGGGCATGGGCAGCGGCATGCGATCGTGGATCTTCGTCAGATCGCCCACCGCGTCGGTGGTCAGAATGGTGCAGGAGAGCAGGGGTTTGGCGTCGTCGCCGAGTGAGCGGTCACGCCAGACCGACCACAGGCCCGCCATGTAGAGGCGGCCGCCATCGGCCCGGGACATGAAAAACGGCTGCTTGACGGCCTTTCCGGGGCCCTCGGACTCGGTGACCCATTCGTACCAGCCGTCCATGGGGACCAGACAGCGGCGCTTCTTCACCGCATCGCGGAACGATGCGGTGGTGGCGGCCTTATCGGCGCGGGCATTGAACAGGGGTTTGCCCTTGGCCGGGATGCCGGGTTCGGACGCCTTGCTCCAGGGCGGGATCAGACCCCAGCGCATGGCCCGGATGCGCAGGGTGGCCGGATCCTCCGGATGGTCGCGGTCGTGCCGCTCCACCACGGTGAGCACCTGATTGGTCGGGGCCACGTTGTAGTTGGGGTTGAAACCCTTATCGCTCGAAGTCCCGGGGGTGGCCTCGTCGAGCGCGTCCAGCTCGACGGCCAGCGTGGCGGGATTCGTCGTTGTCGCGTATCTGCCGCACATGATGACCATGCTGCCACCGCGGACCGACATATTCGAGGCTTCGCCACCCTGGGAAATACCGCACGGTTCCTTTCCGGACCTCTTGCGAGTCATGTGAAGGCGGTTGACTTCACTTGTATCGTATGAGACGTTCGTCCCATCACACTCTCGTAAGGGATCGCCGCCACTCATGTCTGCAACCGATACCGCCTCGATCGACCGGGACGCCTCGCTGACCTCCGTCAACCCCGCCACCGGCGATGTTCTCGCCACCTACAAGATCGACGATGAAGACGCGGTGCACGCCGCCGTCGCCAAGGCCCGCACCGCCGCCGCCACCTGGGGCGCGCTGAGCTTCGCCGAACGCAAACGGCATCTGCTGCGCTGGAGCAGCAAGCTGGTCGCCAAATCCGACGAGCTCTGCGCGCTCATCCACGCCGAGAACGGCAAGCCCCTCGATGACGCCTACCTCGAGCTCATGCTCGCGCTGGAGCACATCAAATGGGCGGCCTCCAACGCCGAGAAGGTGCTCAAGCCCAAGAAGGTCGCGCCCGGTGCGCTGATGGCCAACTTCGCGGCGCATCTCGAGCAGCGGCCGCTGGGCGTGGTCGGCATCATCGGACCGTGGAACTACCCGGTCTACACACCCAACGGATCCATCGCCTACGCGCTCGCCGCGGGCAATGCCGTGGTGTTCAAGCCGAGCGAATTCTCCACGGGCATCGGTAATTTCGTGGCCGCCGCGTTCAACGAGGCGAATCCGGAACTGCCCGACGGGGTGTTCACCACCATCAACGGATTCGGCGCCACCGGCGCGGCGCTGGTGCGGGCGGGCGTGGACAAGCTGGCGTTCACCGGATCCACCGCGACCGGTAAGAAGATCATGGCCTCGGCCGCCGACTCGCTCACCCCGGTGCTGCTGGAATGCGGTGGCAAGGATGCGGTGATCGTGGCCGCAGACGCCGATATCAAGGCCGCCGCCGACGCCGTGGCCTGGGGCGCGACCGCCAACTCCGGGCAGACCTGTGCGGGCGTGGAGCGGGTGTACGTCGACAAATCGGTCGCCGAACCGTTCATCGCCGAGGTCAAGCGGATCCTCACCGATATCAAGCCGGGCTCGGATGACAAGGCCTCGTACGGGCCGATGACCATGCCCAGCCAGATCGATATCGTGCGGCGGCATATCGAGGACGCCATCAAGAACGGCGGCACGGCCGTGCTGGGCGGACCCGAATCGATCAAGGGTCCCTACATCGAGCCGGTCATCCTGGTCGACACCGATGAATCCTCGGATGCGGTGTGCGAGGAGACCTTCGGGCCCACCGTCACCATTCGCACGGTGAACGGCATCGACGAGGCGGTCGAACTCACCAACAAGAGCAAGTACGGGCTCGGGTCCGCCGTGTACTCGGCCAAGCACGGGCTCGAGATCGCCCGCCGCCTGAATGTCGGCTGCACCTCGGTGAATTCGGTGCTCAGCTACGCCGCGATCTCCGGACTGCCGTTCGGCGGCGTTGGCGATTCCGGCATCGGGCGCATCCACGGTGCGCCCGGACTGCTGGAATTCTCCCGCCCGCACTCGATCGCGGTGCAGCGCTTCACGATTCCGGGTATGGCGCTGCTGTCCTACAGCCGCACCGACAGCACCATGAAGCTGCTGCGCAAGATCGTGCCGTTCCTGCACGGGCGCAACAAGTAGGAACTACCCACTCCCGGACCCTCAGGGGCTCCGCCCCTGAAACCCCGGACAGGCGGAAGGACCGCTGAGGGCCCCGCACCTGAAGCCGGGACAGACGGGAAGGGGTGCGCCCCTCGCGCACCGCAGATGCCGGTTCCCTTGCGGGGACCGGCATTTGGCGTATCAGGGGTTGGGTGGCAGGACCGGTGGGGTGAAGAATTCTTCGAGCGGGGTGGGGCCGGTGTAGCGGCGGCAGTTGCAGGGGACCCAGGCTTTGATTCCCACACCGGTGTTGCGGAAGGTCTCACCGTGACATTGGCCGGATTCGCGGTCGTGGACGGCGAGATCGTGGCCGCAGCCGCAGAGCGCGGTGGCCACGGCGGGCTTCTTGGCCGGGCGGGAGCCGAAGCGGCCCAGCGCCCAGCCGCCGCCGACCAGCCCGGCGCCGATGAGGAGGCTGATGGGATCGATCACCCGGCCAGTATACGTACTCATATACGTATATGGCTAGCGCGACGGGCGCGATAGCGTCTCACGCCTGCGCAATACCGGAAATATCGGACATTTCTACTGGCCGCACCGGACGAAAGGGGCGGGGAGGGCCCGCGAGAGGTCGATCGTTTGGGAGGATGGGACTGTGACTTTCTGGCCCGCGCCCCACGTCCGCACTCCCGTCCACGCTTCGGTGACCCTGCCCGGGTCCAAATCCATTACCAATCGGGCGCTGATCCTCGCCGCGCTGGCGGATCGGCCGTCCACCCTCACCGGTGCGCTGCGCAGCCGCGACACCAACCTCATGATCGACGCGCTGCGGGCCATGGGCGCGAGCATCGAGGGCGACGGCGACACCCTCGTCGTCACCCCGCCCGAGGAATTCGGCAGCGCCGTGGTGGATTGCGGACTCGCCGGGACGGTCATGCGGTTCCTGCCGCCGGTCGCGGCACTGGCCACCGGCGATGTCGCGTTCGACGGCGATGAGCAGGCCCGGGTCCGGCCGCTCGGCACCATTCTGGACGCACTGCGCGGGCTCGGCGTCGATATCGACGGCAACGCACTGCCTTTCGTGGTGCACGGGACGGGCGCGCTGCGCGGCGGGCCGGTCACCATCGACGCCTCCGGCTCCTCACAGTTCGTCTCCGGGCTGCTGCTCTCCGCGGCGCGCTTCGAACAGGGCATCACCGTGAATCACGATGGCGCGGCACTGCCCTCGATGCCGCATATCGAGATGACCGTGCAGATGCTGCGCGAAGCCGATGTGCAGGTCGACGCGCCCGCCGATCCGCGCAAGGCGCAGACCTGGACCGTCTCCCCCGGGCCGATCCGCGCCGTGGACTGGGAGATCGAACCCGATCTGTCCAATGCCACCCCGTTCCTGGCCGCGGCCGCGGTCACCGGCGGTGAGGTGAGCATTCCGCACTGGCCGCGCTACACCACCCAGCCCGGCGATGTGATCCGCGAGATCCTGGTGCGGATGGGCGCGGAATGCCGCATCTTCGACGGGATTCTGACCGTGCACGGCCCGGATCGCCTGGCGGGCATCGATATCGATCTGCACGATGTCGGCGAACTCACCCCGACCGTGGCAGCCCTTGCCGCCCTTGCGGATTCGCCGTCCCGGCTGCGCGGTATCGCGCACCTGCGCGGGCACGAGACCGATCGGCTGGCCGCGCTCACCACCGAGATCAACCGGCTCGGCGGCAAGGTCACCGAAACCGAGGACGGGCTCTCCATCACGCCCGCACCGCTTTCCGGCGGGCAGTGGCATTCCTACGCCGATCACCGGATGGCCACCGCGGGTGCGATTCTCGGCCTGGTCGTGCCCGGTGTCGAGATCGAGGACATCGGTACCACCGCCAAGACGCTGCCCAATTTCGTGGAACTGTGGAGCACCATGCTCGACGGACCGGAGGCGGTCCGCTGAAGCGCCGCGAGTACGACGAGTCCGATGTCCGGATCCGACCGGGCAAGAGCTCACGTCCGCGCACCAAAACCCGCCCCCAGCACCTGGACGCGGAAGCGGCCATGGTCGTCTCGGTCGACCGCGGCCGCTGGGGTTGCGTCCTGGCCGACGATCCGGACCACCGGATCGTCGCCATGCGCGCCCGCGAATTAGGGCGCACGCCGATCGTGGTCGGCGATCAGGTGGATGTGGTCGGCGATCTGTCCGGCAAACCCGATACCCTCGCCCGTATCGTGCGGGTGGCGGATCGGCGAACCGTGTTGCGCCGCACCGCAGATGACACCGATCCCTTCGAACGGATCGTGGTCGCCAATGCCGAACAGCTGTTCATCGTGGTGGCGCTGGCCGATCCGCCGCCGCGCACCGGATTCGTGGAACGCGCCATGGTCGCGGCGTATGTCGGTGGGCTGCAACCGATTCTGTGCCTGACCAAACACGATCTGGCCGCCGACTCCGAATTCGCGGCCGCCTTCGAGGATTTGGATCTCACCATCGTGTACGGCGGTATCGAGGATCCGCTGGAACCGGTCTTCGAGATGCTGAACGGCCGCCTCACCGCATTGATCGGACATTCGGGGGTCGGCAAGTCCACCCTGGTGAATCGTCTTGTGCCGGACGCGGATCGGGCCGTCGGCGTCGTCTCCGGAGTCGGTAAGGGGCGGCATACCTCCACCCAGTCCGTGGCGCTGGCGCTGGAAGCGGGCGGCTGGGTGGTGGACACCCCCGGCGTGCGCTCCTTCGGTCTCGCGCACATCACCCCGGACGATGTGATCGGCGCGTTCTCCGATCTGGCCGATGCCATCGAGGATTGCCCGCGCGGCTGCACCCATCTGGGACCGCCCGCCGATCCGGAATGCGCGCTGGACAATCTGCCCGGTAAAGAGGCGCGGGTGGCGGCTATTCGACTGCTGCTCACCGCGCTCAACACCAATGATCCGTGGTTCAAGGGCGTGCAGCCGACGGTCTGAACCGTGCAGCTTACCGCCCGAGTCATGCACGCGACCGCGTCTACGCGGAAACTACTGGGCGGTAATGAAATAAGCTGTACAGCAACAGGTTTCAGTTTCGGTTAGGCTCACAGCTGACCGCCCGCAATCGGAAATATTCGCGTTACAGGTGGTCATCCGAGCGCCATCGGACCGTCACCCATTCGGCAAACTCCGAGGCGCACACTGTCTTCCGCACCCGGCGTCCGGCAGCGGCCCGCCCCCTCCGCAGCGGGCCCCGGCGGTACGGATCCGGCGCGAAGACTTCGTCCTGCGATCGCGCCAGCCCACGGGATCCGTCGACGCCCCGGGCGCCGGGTGCACACCACTCGCCGCCCGGAGGTCCCCGATGTTCGAATCCTGCTGCTCCCCACATGAATCGGCCCACCTGCTGCGGGCGCGCTATGGGTTACCGGTGGAAATGTTCGCCAACCGCCCGTTCCTGTCCGTCGGTCCGACCCTGGAGGCGATCACGCTGCCGGCCGGGCTCGGCCGCCGGGTGCTGGAACGGCTCCGGGTCGGCCGCGAACTGCTGGAGCGAGCCGAACAATTACCGCGACCGCCCGTCATCGCCGATCCCCGCGGCCGCCGCTGGACCCTGCTGACCGCACCGCCCGCCCCGTATCACCCACTCCCCCAGCAACTCCTGCGCCGCCTGCACGCCCACGCCGTCGAACTGCCCGAACCCGGCACCCGCATCATGCTGCCCACCACGGATCTCCCCCTCGGCTGGCACTGGGCCAGCGAACCGGAGCCGGGCACCATGCGGCTACCGCACCGAACGGTCGTACTCGGCGCGGTACGCCTCTCGATTCTGGCCGGCGCCGACAATGTTCCGGCGTGAGCCGAGCGCATCGCGGTGGCACGGAGACGGCCTTTTCGCCGTCCGCGCTCCGACCGCCCGAAGGACCTGACATCCCATGAATCCGCGTCGGCGGACTAGGCTTGATAGGCATGGCGAATGATCAGCAGGAGGGTACAGGTGCGGGACGGCGCGAACGCCGCCTGCGGAATCCGCTTCCGGCGGTGGGGCGGGCGCTGGCTCGCAGGCCGATCGTGATGCGCAGTGCGCCCGCGGTCGCATTGCTGGAACGCACCACCCGGCGGCTCAGCCGGGGGCGGATGGGCGTACTCGATCTGGCCGGACTGCCCGCACTCGAATTGACGGTCGCGGGACGGCGCACCGGACAACCGCGCACGGTGTCCCTGCTGTACATTCCGGATCCGATCGATCGAAAAGTCTTCCTGCTCATCGGATCCAATTGGGGAAAGCCGAAACATCCCGCGTGGTCGTCGAATCTGGCCGCGGCAGATCACGCCGAATTGCATATCGGCGGTGAGCGATTCACGGTGAACGTGCGCACCCTCGACGGTGTCGACCGCGAACGCGCCTGGGCTCGCGCCATCGCGTTCTGGCCCGGTTACGTCATGGAACAGCGACTGGCCGGAGCGCGGGTGTTCCGGATGTTCGAGCTCACCCGAGCGTGACCGCCCGCAGATAGCCCGTAACGGACCGGACGGTCGACGTAAGTGCTGCGCGCGCCGCCCGAACTCGCTAGATTGCCGGAGTGGAAGACCATGAGCGGGGCGAATACTCGCCGCTCCTAGACGAAGACCTGGGGCCCGGCGCACCGGTAACCCCGGAGGTGCGGATCGGGCGCAACGACGACAGCGCGGGCCTGCCCGAATGCGTGCGCTGCGGACGACCGGCCGCGCTTTACGTACGCGCGGTATGGCTGTCCATGCGCGCGGTCCTCAGCGGAGATACCGACGTGGACAAGATGATTCAGGTCAACGCCTGCGGCCCCTGCACGGGCAGCGTCGCGGGCATGATCCTGATCAATTGGGACCCCCGGCACTGGGGCGAATCGGTGAACCTGGACTGACACCGCGTGCGGGACCCGGCCGAACCGGGCCCCGCCGGAATCACATCGCGGAGCTATCGAAACGGTGGCGCGGAGTGCACGATGCTCTGAATCGCCCCCGCAGCCCCGAAATGACAGCGCCCCGGGTGTCTCCACCCGGGGCGCTCGTCGTGCACGGATCGAAATCAGCGGCGGCGCTTGGACTTCGGGGCCTTGTCCAGCTTGCCCTGGGCGCGGGCGGCCTCGCGGCGCTCGCGGCGGGTGCCCTCGGCACTGCCGTCGCCGTACTCCTCGGAGTCGCTGTGCACCGCGGTGTGGCCACCCTCGTCCGGACCCGAGTAGCTCAGCGCACGGGGCGCGGGCTCGTCGATTCCCTTGGCGCGCAATGCCGCCGGAGCGCCATTGCCGGCCGCGGGCTGCTCCTGGGTGGGCAGCGGGCGGTTGCCGACCGGGGACTGCAGGCCCGCGCCGACCGAGACACCGGTGGGCTGGGGCTGCTGCACCTCGACCTGGAGGTTGAACAGGAAGCCGACCGATTCCTCCTTCAGACCCTCCAGCATGGCGGCGAACATATCGAAGCCCTCGCGCTGGTACTCGACCAGCGGATCACGCTGGGCCATGGCGCGCAGGCCGATGCCCTCCTTGAGGTAATCCATCTCGTAGAGGTGCTCACGCCACTTGCGGTCCAGCACGGACAGCAGGATCTGACGCTCCAGATTGCGCATGCTGCCCTCGCCCGCGAGCCCGTCGATCTCGGCTTCGCGGTTCTCGTAGGAGGCGTGCGCGTCATCCAGCACGGCTTCGAGCAGTTCCTCGCGGGACAGCTCGCCGACCTCGCCGTCGGCGTTCTCGCCGGTGAGGTCCTTGTAGTCGATGCCGATGGGGTACAGCGTCTTCAGCGCGGTCCACAGCTTGGCGAGATCCCAGTCCTCGACATAGCCCTCGGCGGTGGCACCCTGGACGTAGGCGGTGATCACATCGGTGATCATCTCCTGGACCTGGCCTTCCATATCCTCGCCGTTGAGGATGCGGGCACGCTCGGCGTAGATGACCGTGCGCTGCTGGTTCATCACCTCGTCGTACTTGAGCACGTTCTTGCGGATCTCGAAGTTCTGCTGCTCGACCTGGGTCTGCGCGGACTTGATGGCCCGCGAGACCATCTTGGCCTCGATCGGCACATCGTCCGGCAGGTTCAGGCGGGTCATGATCGACTCGAGCGCCGCGCCGTTGAAGCGCCGCATGAGCTCATCACCCAGGGACAGGTAGAAGCGGGATTCACCCGGATCGCCCTGACGGCCGGAACGACCGCGCAGCTGATTGTCGATACGACGCGATTCATGCCGTTCGGTGCCGAGCACGTACAGGCCACCGGCCTCGCGCACCGTCTCGGCGTCCGCCTCGGTCTGCTCCTTGACGCGCTCGAGCGCCGGATGCCAGGCCGCCTCGTACTCGGCCGGGGTCTCGACCGGGTCCAGGCCCTGTCGGCGCAGCAGGATGTCGGCGATGATGTCCGGATTGCCGCCGAGCACGATATCGGTACCACGACCGGCCATATTGGTGGCGACGGTGACCGCGCCGGGCCGACCGGCCTCGGCGATGATCTGGGCTTCCTGCTCGTGGAACTTGGCGTTCAGCACCGAATGCGGGATACCGCGCTTGGTGAGCTGCTTGGACAGGTACTCCGAACGCTCGACCGAGGTGGTGCCGACCAGCACGGGCTGGTTCTTCTCGTGCCGCTCGACGATATCGTCGGCGACCGCGGAGTACTTGGCCTCTTCGGTCTTGTAGATCAGATCGGACTGGTCCTGGCGGACCATTTCCCGGTTGGTCGGGATCGGCACCACGCCCAGGCCGTAGGTCTGGTGCAGCTCGGCCGCCTCGGTTTCGGCGGTACCGGTCATACCGGACAGCTTGTCGTAGAGCCGGAAGTAGTTCTGCAGCGTGATCGTCGCCAGGGTCTGGTTCTCCGGCTGGATCTCGACCGCTTCCTTGGCCTCGATCGCCTGATGCATGCCCTCGTTGTAGCGACGGCCCACCAGGATGCGGCCGGTGAACTCGTCGACGATGATGACCTCGCCGTCGCGGACGATGTAATCCTTGTCGCGGGTGTACAGCTCCTTCGCCTTGATGGCGTTGTTCAGGTAGCTGACCAGCGGGGAGTTCGCCGCCTCGTACAGGTTGTCGATACCGAGCTGATCCTCGACGAATTCGACGCCCGCCTCGTGCACGCCGATGGTGCGCTTCTTGATGTCGACCTCGTAGTGCAGGTCCTTCTTCAGCAGCGGCGAGATGCGTGCGAACTCCGCGTACCACTTCGAGGAAGCGTCCGCCGGACCCGAGATGATCAGCGGGGTGCGGGCCTCGTCGATCAGAATCGAGTCGACCTCGTCGACGATGGCGAAGTTATGGCCGCGCTGCACCAGATCGTCCAGTGAATGCGTCATATTGTCGCGCAGGTAGTCGAAGCCGAACTCGTTGTTCGTGCCGTAGGTGATATCGGCGTTGTAGGCCACGCGGCGCTCGGCCGGGGTCATACCGCCCAGGATCACGCCCACCTCGAGACCGAGGAACCGGTGCACGCGGCCCATCCACTCGGCATCGCGCTTGGCGAGGTAGTCGTTGACGGTGACCACGTGCACGCCCTCGCCGCCGATGGCGTTGAGGTACGCGGGCAGCACACAGGTCAGGGTCTTGCCCTCACCGGTCTTCATCTCGGACACATTGCCGATATGCAGGGCGGCGCCGCCCATGATCTGCACTTTGTAATGCTTCTGGTTGAGCACGCGCCAGGAGGCTTCCCGGGCCGTCGCGAAGGCCTCGAGCAGCAGTTCGTCGAGGGATTCCCCCTCGGCGAAGCGCTCGCGGAACTCCTCGGTCTTGGCTTGCAACTCGGAGTCGGACAGCGCCGAGAACTCCTCGTCCAGGGCGATAACTTCATCCGCCAGGTTCGCAAGCCGCTTGACCGTGCGACCTTCACCAATCCGTAGCAACCTCGAAAGCGTCAGCGCAGGCACGGGTCTTGTCAGTCCTCTGGTCGGTGTATTCGGTAGCCCCCACCAAGGCAGGGAACGTGCGCGCGAGCGCGCAATCACTGCCATGGTAATCCGCAGCTGTAACTATGCGCCCTCCGCTTCGCTGCGGGCGGGTTCGTGGCCCCTGAAGTCCCGATTCTTCCCTCCCTCCACTCCTCCGCTTCGCTCCCCCGCTCCACTCAGTCCAGAATCGGAACGGGCCACGAACTTCGAGTCATGGTCGGCGCGGGGATACCGGCGGCGATTCGTCAGCGAATCACTTTGCTACAGAACCCGTTTCGAATGACCTGACGTAGGATGTACCAAGGTTCGGCGCGCGGAGGCGCGAACCGGGGGCGTCGGCTACGACGTGAATTTGCGGGCAGTGAGGCCCGGACCGTTCCCCCAGGTGATCGGATTGCGATAGCTTGCCACCAGAACCGGCGCGCGCCGCCGACGCCTTGCGGGGGGATGCCAGGCGGGCGCACGGCAGGGATTAGGGAGTAGCGGGCAGCGTGATCACCAGACTGACGCCGCAGGACGCGTCGTTCTACCGGCTCGAATCGAGCAGCAATCCCATGCATATCGGCTCCCTCGCCATCCTGCGCAATAGCGCGCCCACCGGGAATTCCGGGCACGCACCGCTGGATTACGACAGTCTTGTCACGCTGGTGGAATCGCGGTTGCCGCTGGTGCCGCTGTATCGCCGCAAGGTGCGTGAGATTCCGTTCGCCCTGGGTCGTCCGATTTGGGTGGACGATGCGCAATTCGACGTCACCTATCACATTCGCAGGTCCGCGCTGCCCGAGCCGGGAACCGATGAGCAACTCCTCGACCTGGTCGCGCGGCTGGCCTCGCGGCCGCTGGACAGCGCCCGGCCGCTATGGGAGATGTATCTCGTCGAGGGCCTCTCGGACGGGCGGTCCGCGGTGTTCACCAAAACGCATTCGGCGCTGGTGGACGGCGATACCGCCCTGGAGATCGGGCATGTGATCCTGGACACCTCGCCCGCACCCCGCGAGGTCGCCGACGACGCCTGGATCGCGCATCGCGAACCCGCCGATCTGGAATTGCTCATCGGGGCGGTGCTGCATCTGGCAACCCAGCCGCGCGAAGCCCTGGAGGTCGTGCGGCATCACGGCGCGGAGGCGTTCGCGGTGGTCGACGCCACCGGCAAGGCCGTGCAGAAGATGGTGTCCATGCTGCGCGCGGCCGCACTCGGGGCGCCGGACAGTCCCCTGAATACGCGTACCTCGCGCAGCCGCAGATTCGAAGTCGTGCGCACCGATCTCGAGGATTACCGCAAGATCCGCAAACGATTCGACTGCTCCATCAACGATGTGATCCTCGCCGTGGTCACGGGTGCGCTGCGCAATTGGCTGCTCTCGCGCGGGCAAGTGCTCACCGAGGCCGATGCCTTGCGCGCGGTGGTGCCCATGTCCGTGTACGCCGACGGCGCGGAGTTGAAACCGGCGGGCGAGGTCACTTCACTACTGGTGGATCTGCCGGTGGGCGAACCGAATCCGGTGATCCGGATGTCGCATATCAAGCACGCCACCGAGGCGCACGCCCGGCATCAGCAGGGTGTGCAGGCGCGGACCCTCGTGCATATGGCCGGATTCGCTCCGGCGAGCCTGCATGCGATGAGTGTGCGGTCTGCGAGTACCTTTGCCGAGCACACGTTCAATCTGGTGATCACCAATGCGCCGGGTCCGCAGCAGCCGATGTATATCGGCGGCGCGCGGATGCTGGAGATGTATCCGGTGTCGCCATTGCTGCGCAATCAGGCATTGAGTATCGGACTCACCTCCTATGACGGGCGGGTCTGCTACGGGCTCACCGCCGACCGCGACGCGATGGCCGATATCGCGGTATTGACCGCTTCGGTGCACGAGTCGATGGAGGAGATGCTCGGTGCCTGCGTCCAGTGAGTCGTCCGGCGTGGCGAAGAAGCTACGCGTGTACGTCCCGGCCACCGTGCCGATGCTGCGGGAACTGGTCGCCGACCGGGAGATCCGGGCAATCAACGACACCGCGTTCGCGGTCACGCCCGCATTGCGCGAGGCGTACGCGTCCGGGGATGACGACGAGTTGGCCGAGGTCGCCATGTCCGAGGCGGCGCGCGCCTCGCTGCGATTGCTCGCCGAGGATTCCGCGCTCGAGGACAAGGACACCGACTCCGACGATGACGCCTCGCCCTCACGCGGGCCGATCTTCCGGCGCGCGGTGATCGCGGCCGATGTCGACGGCGCGACCCTGCGACCCGACCTGGATGACGCGGTGGTGCGCCTGTCCGCGGCCATCCCGTACAGCGCGATCGCCTCGGTGCACGTCGACCTCGTGGAGGCCGAGCCCGAGGTGGCGAAGGCCGTCGATGTGATCGATGCCGCCGATATGGGTGACACCGATGCAGAATTCGTGCTCGGCGACGCCGAAGACCACCAATTGGCCTGGTACGCGGCCCAGGAACTCCCGTTCCTGCTGGAACTGCTGTAACCCCGTAGTCCTGCCTCTTTCGTCGGCGGCACCGGCACCGTAACCTACGATGCCGTAACCTTGCTGTGACAGCGTGCGTAAGCACCCGGTATGGCCCGCACAGGCCATCGCCCGGGCGGCACCTGAGCACCGCGAGCAGCGACGCAGCTGTGCCGCGGAGCGGGCGGCCCGTCACGGGCCGCGGTTGACGACACTGCGCTACAGCGCACGACGACAGGAACGTCCGGAAAAATGGCATCGAAGAGTGGCGGATTCTCCGTGCGGGGACTCCGGGAATGGCTGGAGGCTCCGGTCGCCGAGGGCGCGACCGCGGGACGCACCAAGCTGAACACGCTGCGCGGTGCGGCGGCACGAGTCACCACTCCCCTGCTGCCCGACGATTATCTGCATCTGGTGAATCCGCTGTGGTCGGCGCGCGAGTTGCGCGGGCGCATCGTCGAGGTGCGCAAGGAGACCGCGGATTCGGTCACGCTGGTGATCAAGCCGGGCTGGGGTTTCGATTTCAAGTTCTCGCCGGGCCAGTACATCGGCATCGGCGTACTGGTGCAGGGGCGCTGGCATTGGCGTTCGTATTCGCTGACCTGCCCGCCGGATTGGACCGATCCGGAGCATAAGGCCAAGCGGCTCATCTCGATTGCCGTCAAGGCGATGCCCGAGGGGTTCCTGTCCAGCCATCTGGTGAACGGTGTCGCGGTCGGCAGTGTGGTCCGGCTGGCCGCGCCGCAGGGCGGCTTCGTACTGCCCGAGCCGCCGCCGGCGAAGGTGCTGTTCCTCACCGCGGGTTCGGGCATCACACCGGTGATGGCGATGCTGCGCACCATGGACCGCCGCGGGGTGGTGCCGGATGTGGTGCATGTGCACTCCGCGCGCACCCCCGAGGACGTCATGTTCGGTGACGATCTGCGCGAATTGCACGATAAGCACCCGAGTTTCACCGCGAACCTGCACTACACCGGTGAGAACGGCAAGTTCGCGCTGTCCTCGCTGGATGAGCTCGTACCCGATTGGCGGGAGCGCGACACCTGGGCGTGCGGGCCGATCGGCATGCTCGATGAGATCGAAAAGCATTGGGACGACGCCGATATCGCCGATCAGCTGCATGTGGAGCGGTTCGAGATCGAGCGTTCGGCCACCGGCGAGGGCGGCACCGTCACCTTCGCGCGCGCGGGCCGCAGCGTCGAGATCGACGGCGCCACCACGCTCTTGCAGGCCGGTGAGGAAGCCGGCGTGCAGATGCCGTTCGGCTGCCGCATGGGCATCTGCCAGACCTGTGTGGTGACCATCACCGACGGTCATGTGCGCGATCTCCGCAACGGCAATGAGCGCCGTGCCGGGGACAAAGTGCAGACCTGTATCTCCGCCGCCGCGGGCGATTGCACGCTTGACGTATAAAGCACGCACCGTGCGGCACCACCGTTCCGAATAGCAGCTACCCTCGATAGCAGTCGAGCCTGACCGCGGCCCCGCTCGGGGCCGCGAATCCGCCCCAAGGGCGTGAGGCAGTTCAACCACGGAAGGATCGCCGGTGGCCATCACCGACATCAAGACGTTCGCCCACCTCACCGAGGCGGATATCGAGACCCTGGGTCAGGAGCTCGACACCATCCGCAGGAATGTGGAGCTCTCGCTAGGCGAACGGGACGCGAAGTACATTCGCCGTGTCATCCGGGCGCAGCGGCTGCTGGAGGCGGCGGGGCGGGCCACCCTCTTCGGTAGCCGGAACCGGTGGGCATGGTTGGGCGGTACCGCGCTGCTGTCGGTGGCCAAGATCATCGAGAACATGGAGCTCGGGCACAACATCAGCCACGGGCAATGGGATTGGATGAACGATCCGGAAATCCACTCCACCTCGTGGGAGTGGGATATGACCGGTTCGTCGGCGCAGTGGCAGCGGGCGCACAACTATTCGCACCACACCTACACCAACATCCTCGATATGGATGAGGATCTGGGCTTCGGCATTCTGCGCATGACGCGCGACCAGGAATGGAAGCCCATCAATCTCGCGCAGCCGGTGGCGAATCTGGTGCTGGCGGCATTCTTCGAGTGGGGCATCGCGCTGCACGATCTCGATGCCGCCAAGGAGCAGCTGGGCATTCCGAAGAGCCAATGGTTCTCCGAACCGACCAAGGTGTTCCTGCGCAAGGCCGGCAAACAGGTCGCGAAGGATTTCGTCATCTATCCGGCGCTCACCGGTCCGGCGTGGAAGTCGACGCTCAAGGCGAACGCCACCGCGAACCTGGTCCGCAATCTGTGGGCGTACGCGGTGATCTTCTGCGGCCATTTCCCGGACGGCGCACAGAAATTCACCGAAGAGCAGTTCGAGAACGAGACGCAGGGCGAGTGGTATCTGCGGCAGATGCTGGGCAGCGCGAATTTCGAAGCCGGTCCGGCGATGGCGATGATGAGCGGCAACCTCAGCTTCCAGATCGAGCATCACCTGTTCCCGGACATTCCGAGCAATCGGTATGCCGAGGTATCGGTGAAGGTGAAGGAGCTGTGCGACAAGTACGACCTGCCGTACACCACCGGTTCCATCGCCAAGCAATACCTGTTGGCATTCCGGACAATTCACAAGCTGGCGCTGCCGGATCAGTGGTTGAAGCGGACTTCCGATGACGCTCCGGAAACGTCGTCGGAACGCAAATTCGTCGGGATCACGCTGCCCGCATTGCCCAGTATGCCGTCGCTGCAGGACGGTCAGGAGTGGCTGGCCGAGCACAATTGGGCCGGTGTGGACCCGGTGACGGGTGAGCGGCGCGGCCTGCGTTCGGCCATGCAGGAGGCCAAGACCGCGCTCAAGGAGAAGGCCCAGCACGAGAAGGAAGTACTGCGCGAGGCCAAGGTCGCATTGCAGGAAAAGGCAAGGCACGAAAAGGCTTTGCTCACCGAGAAGGCCGGGCGGCGGCGCTCGCTGAAGCAAATGCTGCGGCGTTCGCGCTAGCAGGTTACGATATCGAACGCAATGCGGCGTTCGACACGTTACGGATTCACTCGCCCGCAACCTACGGAGCCGTAACCTACGGTACTGTAAGTTGCATGGCGATCTCGGATGTCAAGGAATACGCACACCTCACCCCGGAGGATGTCGAAGCTATCGGCGCGGAACTGGATGCCATCCGCCGCGAAATCGAATCCTCCCGGGGCGAAAGCGATGCGCGTTACATCCGCCGCGTTATTCGTCTCCAGCGCGCCCTCGAAATCAGCGGGCGCGGAGTGCTTTTCTTCAGCCTGTTCCCGCCCGCCTGGATCGCGGGCACGGCACTGCTCGGCACGGCCAAGATCATCGAGAATATGGAGATCGGCCATAACGTCATGCACGGCCAGTGGGATTGGATGAACGATCCGGAAATCCACTCCACCTCGTGGGAATGGGATAACGCCGGACCGTCCGAGCACTGGAAGATCACGCATAACTTCCTGCACCACAAGTACACCAATGTGCTCGGCATGGACGACGATATCGGCTACGGCCTGCTGCGCGTCACCCGCGATCAGCGCTGGAGCCCGTTCTACCTCGGCCAGCCGATCTACAACCTGCTGCTGCAGAGCTTCTTCGAATACGGCGTCGCCATCCAGCATTTGGAGCTCGGCAAGGTCGCCAAGAAGAAGTGGGCCAAGGACAGCCCCGAATGGAAGCAGTTCGAGGCCGACCGCGCGCTGGTGCTCAAGAAGATCGGCAAGCAGGCGGGCAAGGATTACCTGCTGTTCCCGCTGCTCACCGGTCCCGCGTTCTTCGGCACGCTGACCGCGAACCTGGCCGCGAACGTCATGCGCAATGTGTGGACCAACGCCATCATCTTCTGCGGGCACTTCCCGGACGGTGCGGAGAAGTTCACCAAGCATGATGTGCTGAACGAGACCCAGGGTGAGTGGTACCTGCGTCAGATGCTGGGTAGCGCGAACATCTCAGGCGGCAAGCTGCTGCACTTCATGTCCGGCAACCTGAGCCACCAGATCGAACACCACCTGTTCCCGGATCTGCCGTCCAACCGGCTGGCCGATATCGCGGTGCGGGTGCGCGCCATGTGCGACAAGTACGACCTGCCGTACACCACCGGTTCGCTGCCGGTGCAGTACTTCAAGTCGTGGCGCACCATCATGAAGCTGTCGCTGCCGAACAAGTACCTGTTCCGCAGCGCCGATGACGCCCCGGAAACCAAGTCGGAGAAGGTCTTCGGCGGCGTCGCGACGGTCGACCCCACCACCGGCCGCCGCACCGGCCTGCGCACCGCCCTGGCCCAGGGCCGCAAGCGCCTGCGCCGCCGCGAGCCCGCCCTCGTCGGCTGACCCGAACAGCACGTGAGTGTGCCCCCGCCCTGACCGGTGGGGGCACAGCCATATCAGGGGCGGTTTCGGGGCGGGGTGTGGATCCCGGCCAAAAGCATGCCGGGATGACGAGGGGGCATGCGTGCCAAGACTGCGGTGCGGGCGTGTGTGGGCTGCCAGGAAGGCGGGGTGTGCGGCCTGGTTCACTGGTCGGCGTGTGTGCTGAAGGTCCGATAGCCCCCGAAGAATGTCTCAGCGTCTACGACGCCATCCGCCTGCGCCGCGATGTCCGCGCGGAGTTCACCGGCGAAGTCGTGGACGACCCCACGCTATTGCGGATTCTCGAAGCGGCGCATCGTGCCCCCAGTGTCGGCAACTCCATGCCCTGGGATTTCATCGTGATCCGGGATCGGGCGATGCTGTCGAAGTTCGCCGATCACGTCGCCGATAAGCGCCGCGAATTCAACGACGCCCTCCCCGCCGATCGCTCGGAGACGTTCAACCCGATCAAGATCGAGGGCATTACCGAATCCGGCACCGGAATCGTGGTGACCCACAATCAGGCTCGCGGCGGCACGCATATCCTCGGCCGCGCGACGGTCCCCGAAACCGGCATCTACTCGACGATCCTCGCCATCCAGAACCTATGGCTCGCGGCTACCGCCGAGGGCATCGGCGTCGGCTGGGTCAGCTTCTACGACACCCCGGTCCTGGCCGATCTCCTCGACCTCCCCGACCACATCAAACCGGTCGCCTGGCTCTGCGTCGGCCCGGTCACCGAATTCCAGCAGATCCCCGACCTCGAGCGCTTCGGCTGGCGCACCCGCCGCCCCCTCGAATCCGCCATCCACTGGGAGCGTTTCACCCCCGGCCAGGGTGCCGACTAGCGATCCCCGTCATCCCGCAACAACGACCTCCGTCATCCCGGCGCATTTTTTGGCCGGGATGACGGGGGAGATTCCCTTCCCGCGCAACGTTTCCGGACGCGGCGTCAGCGTGCCGCCCGTGGGGCGGCGAGCCATGGCACGTGCTGGGTCAGACGCGTTCGAGGACTGCCGAGGCGCCGATGCCGCCCGCGGCGCAGATGCCGAGGAGGGCGGTGGATTTGCCGGACCGGGCGAGTTCGTTGGCCATGGTGGTGACCATGCGGGCTCCGGTGGCGCCGAAGGGGTGGCCGAGGGAGACCGAGCCGCCGTGGATATTCAGGGTGGCGGGGTCTATCTCGCCGACGGCGGTGTCGCGGTCGAGGCGCTGTTTGGCCCAGTCGGTGCTGGCCAGGGCCGAGACGACGGACAGGGTCTGGGCGGCGAAGGCTTCGTGGATATCGACGAAATCGATGTCCGCCAAGGACAATCCGGCCTTGTCGAGGGCGCGGGGCATGGAGATGGCGGGCCCGATCAGCACCTGGTCGCGGGGGTCGACCGAGACGTAGCTCCAGGAGCGGAAGGCGGCCAGGGGTTCGAAGCCGAGGGCGCGGGCCTTCTCCTCGCTCATGAGCAGCACCGCGGACGCGCCGTCGGTGAGCGGGCTGGCATTGCCCGCGGTGACGGTGCCGCCCTTGGCGAATACCGGTGCGAGCGTTGCCAATTTCTCCACGCTGGTGCCGGGCCGGACCAGGCCGTCGCGGGTGACGGACTTGCCCTCGGGCGTGGTGACGGACAGGACTTCGCTGTCGAACCGCCCGGATTCGATGGCGGCGGCGGCGCGATGGTGTGAGCGCGCGGCGAACTCGTCCTGCGCGGCGCGCGAAATGCCGTGGATGCGAGCCATTTTCTCGGCGCTCTCACCCATGACCTCGCCGGTGGTGCGCTCCTCGATCTTGGGCCGGCGCGGCACCAGATCGATGAACGGCGCCAATTGCGCTGCGGCCGTGAGGTAATCCTTGGCCTTGGGCTTGCCCAGCGCGAGCGGCGCGGCGGCGTGCACCACCTTCTGCGGCAGCTTCACTTCCGCATTGCTGGTGGAGTCACTGCCACCGGCGATCATGATGTCGTATTCACCGCGTTCGATGGCCGCGGCCGCCGAGGTGACGGCCTGCAGCCCCGAAGCGCACGCCCGTGTGACGGTGTACCCCTCGCACCCCGGATCCAATTGCAGATCCAGCGCGATCTCGCGCGCGATATTCGGCGCGGCACTGGGCAGGATCACCCCGCCCCACACGATCGCCTGGACGAGTTCCTTCGACAGCCCGGTCCGTTCGAGGAGTCCGCGCACGGCGATATCCGCGAGGTCGATGGAGTCCATCCGGGTGTAGTCGCTGAACGCCCGCACGAACGGGGTCCGCGCACCGGACACGATTACTGCGCGACGAGCGCCCTTGTTGCTCACGAATCAGTTGTATCTGATACGAGTTGTAACAGCAAGGGACCGGGGCTTGGGTGAAGCCCCGGTCGAACCAGAGTTCACCTGCCGCTATGCGAGACGGATTATCCCGTAGTCGAAGGCGTGGCGGCGGTACACAACCGACGGTCGGTCGGTCTCCTTGTCCTGGAACAGGAAGAAATCGTGGCCGACGAGCTCCATCTGGTAGAGGGCGTCGTCAACCGTCATGGGGATGGCGGGATGGGTCTTGGTGCGGACGACGTGTCCCGGACCGGCTTCGCCGTCCAGTTCCTCGGCCGCGTGATCATGCACGCCGGACGACCCGTTCGGTGACATGAACAGCGAATCGTCGATGAGCCCGGCCGTCGCTTGCGACACCGAGATCGGTGTCTTGTCCCCATGATGTACGCGACGACGGTCCTTGAGCCGGCGCAACCGGCCCTCCAGCCGCTCTACCGCCAATTCGAGGGCGGCGTAGAAGCTGTCCGCGCAGGCTTCGGCCCGGACGACGGGCCCCTTGCCGCGGGCGGTGATCTCTATTCGCTGGCAGTTCTTACGCTGACGACGATTGCGCTCGTGGGTGAGCTCCACATCGAACAGATAGATACTGGGATCGAAGCGCTCGAGCCGAGAGAGCTTGTCCGCGACGTGGATTCGGAAATGTTCGGGTACGCCGCCCTCGCCGAGCGTGCGTCCCTTGACGACGACTTCCGCCTGGGTGGCCCCGGTGGGTTGGTCGTCTGGAATGAATTCGTCCAGCAGCGCAGTGTCTGCGTTTTTCGCTGAAGGTCGTGAAGATGTCGTCACGCGTACCTCCCGGATCTGGCCGCACAATCCGCTCGTGCGGCGGGATTGAAACGTGTGCCGATCGAAATCGCTCGGCACATCTTGGTCCGAGGCGCCACCTCCAAACTTCGAGTTCGGGTGTCTGATCGCCACGCTAGTTCGCCAGCGACCTGTCCGCCAGTGTTCACGCAAATTTCGAAGAATCAAGCGTGGCAGGTAACCAGCGCGGCACGAACGGTCACTCGCGCCTCGCGTAGCGCACGGACCGATTCCGTCACTGTGGCACCGGTGGTCAGGACGTCGTCGATGAGCACTACCTCGGCATTTGCCGGAAATGGGAGGGTTTGGGCACGGCTCGGCGCTACGATGATCCGCCCCCGCAGATTGTGCTGGCGGTCGCTGCGATTCAGGCCAACCGAATCGCGCACACCTGGTCGTAAACCCAATACGCGCACCAATCGGCAATCGGGCAGCCAACTCGCCGCGACGTGCGCGGAACGCAGGACCGGGTCACCGCCGCGCCTGCGAGCAGCGGCCCTGCGGGTGGGTGCGGGGATCAGAATCAGCGGCCGAGTGCCGTCGCGTAAAAGATCCAGCCCCCTGGCCAGGGCCACCCCCATCGAGTGTGACAAATCGGCGCGGCGCTGTTCCTTGGCGGCCAGCACCGCGCGGCGCGGCGCACCCCGGTAGGGCGCGAGCGCCCAGCACGGCACGCCGGGATCGGCCCTGGGGCGCAGGCGAATCGGCGGACCGGACAGCGCGGCCGCGCAATCGGCGCACCACGCCGTGCCACCTGCCCCGCAACCGCCACAGGCGCGCGGCAGGATCAGATCCAGCAGTTCCCCCATGGGGTCAGTGTGCGCCTAGCCGGGCAGGACCGGGACCGCATTGCCGCCGAGACCCGGAACTTCGCGCCAGTAGTATTCGCCGCCTTCGGGATTGCGGGTCAGTTCCAGCACCGCGCGCGAGTCCGCGACGTATTCGTGGTCGGGTGAGACGCTCACGACGCGCACCGGCGGGGTGAGGTTCTGGGTGGTCTGCGGGGTGAAGCCGGAGCCGTCCACCAGGACGCCCGCAACGGGGTCCACATTGCCTTCTCGCGTGACAATGACACGCTCATCGGTCTGCCAGTCCACCGAGACGGCATTGGTGCTCAAACCGACCGCCAGGGGCAGCGGCGCGGTGAGCGCGAACTTGGTGCTCGACTGCGGTGACACCACCGCGACGTAGACCTTGCCGTTGGCGATCAGGGCCGCGCGAGCCCCCGAGGGCGAGATGCGCAGTTCGGTGATCGGCCCGCGCGGTGCGTTCGCATTGGCTGCGGCCGCGGTCAATTCGGTGATGTCCACATCCTGCACCGAGACATTGCCGGTGCTGCGATCGTGCACCGCGCGGATCACCCGATCACCGTCCACCACGGTCCACGCGGAGGTGCCGTCGGCGGGCCAGGAGGGCCGGGTGAAGGTGCCGCCGGTGGCGACCGGGAAGCCCTGTCCGTCATAGGTGCCGATGATGAGGGTGCGTTCCGGTTCCGGTTCGGGGCGGCCGGATTTGGCGACGGCGGCGACCAATTGCCCGTCCGGGGACAGCGCCACCGATTGCAGGGTGTGCGTGGTGCCGAAGAATCCGGGCGCGGCGGTGATGCCGTTCTCGGTGACCGCGACCAGTGAGCCGTCTCGGACCGCGTGCAGTCCGGCGCGGTTGTGCGCGATGGCGTCCGGGCTCATGGCTTCCACGTCGGCGCGGTTCCAGCCGGTGGCGGCGTAGCGGTCGTCGAGGGGTTTGCCGTCGGCGAGCAGGATGTACGGGCCGAGTACTTCCGCGCCCGCGAGGGTGAGCACGATCTGGGTTGCCAAGAGCTCCTTGGCCTTCGGGTCCAGCGCGGACGCCCCGGCCAGATCGACGGTCACCCCGCCGGCGCCGACCCCGACATTGTCGGTCTCGCCATTGGCTTTGGTGATGGGCCCGCGCAGGGTGACCGGGCCGGAGAGCGGATTGCGCACGGCCGGGGCCAGCGCCTCCTGGGAGCCCTCGACGAGCAGGTCCATGAGTCGTTGCGGCAGTTGGTCCTTGCGCGCGGAGATCCAGCGCAGGTCCGGAACCATGGCCATTCCGGCGAGATTCGGGAAGAACAGCGAATACCGCTTATAGGACTTGGCGAACGCGTTCTGTTCGATGATGACGCCGGGCGGTAGTTCGTCGACGCGCCATTCGCCGTCGACCTTCACCATTTCGACCTTGTTCTCCAGGGTGCCGTCGCTGGCGCGGTAGGCGCCGTCGGCGGCGAGCTCGCCGATCTTGCGGGCGCGGATCACATAGGTGGCCGAATCGGCGGTGCGGGATTCGCGCAGGGTGTCCGGCCGGTCCACGACGGTGGTGCCGGCCGCGTCGTCCCAGCGCACATTGGCGGCGGGCGAGAGGAATTGCCGCGCCGCCTGATGCCGATTGGTGGGATCGGAGGTGGCCTGAAGGAAATCGCGGAGTAGCTGATCCGGTTCTCTGCCCGAAATGGGCGGTGTCGGACCGGCACTGGTGGGCTGGCGGTCCAGCGTTCCCAGGGCCTGCGGTGCGGAGGAATCCGGTAGGTTCGCGCACGCGGTGAGGCCCACCAGGCATGCGACAACCACCAGCGCCCTCGCGAGGCGCGATTGCAGTCCCGCCTCTCCGCGCCTTCTGCCGGTCGCCGGGCGCGGCGAGACTCCGACTCCGGACCGGCGGTAGCTCCTACGGTTGCGTCCTGGGGTGGTTGGGAAGTTACCCACATCTCGCGAGATCAGTGGGTCACGTTCCCTCATGTTCCTCCATCCCCAGAATCCGCGTGCACTGTGCCATCGGTGGAGCCGGTTTTCGGTGAGCCGTTGCCATCAGGTGTCAGTGGTAGTGCAGTTTGTGGATCGTCACCGGGTTCGGACTCCGGTGTGGGAGTGACAGTTTCGTAGGGTTCGGCGACGGCGAGTTCGTAGGGTTCGCCGGTGGCCGGGTCGATGGGTTCGGCGGCAGCGAGTTCGGATTCGGTCGGGGTGGAATCGGTGTGGTCCGGGGTGGCTTCCACGGTGCCGATATCGAGGGCGAGTTGTTCGGGGGTGATGCCGCCGCGAGTCTTGGCCGGTTCCAGCGGGAGTGGGCTGACGCCGAGTTTCCTGCTGCGCACCAGCGGCAGGGTGAGGCGGAAACTGGCGCCGACGCCGATCTCACCCCAGGCCTCGAGTTTGCCCTCGTGCAGGTTGGCGTCCTCGACGCTGATGGACAGGCCCAAACCCGTTCCGCCGGAACGGCGCATCCGCGAGGGGTCCGAACGCCAGAAGCGGTTGAAGACCAGTTTCTCCTCACCGGGCCGCAGGCCGACGCCCTGATCGCGCACCACGATGGCGACGGCATTGGCATCGGTGTCGCCGCGCATGCGCATGAGGACGGGCTTGCCCTCGCTGTGATCGATGGCGTTGGCGAGCAGATTGCGCAGCACTCGCTCGACGCGGCGCGGATCGACCTCTGCCACAAGGGGTTCCTCGGGCATGTCGACGACCAGTTCGACGCCGGATTCCTTGGCCAGATGCCGCACGGTGGAGACCGCGGCCCGCGCGCACATGCGCACGTCGAGCGATTCCACCTGCAGCTCGGCCACACCCGCGTCGTGGCGGCTGATCTCGAGCAGATCGTTGAGCAGTCCTTCGAACCGATCCAGTTCGTTCACGAGCAGTTCGGCCGAGCGCGCGAGCGCCGGATCGAGGTCATCGCTGGAACCGTGGATGAGGTCGGCGGCCATGCGCACGGTGGTGAGCGGTGTGCGCAGCTCATGGCTGACGTCGGAGGTGAAGCGGCGCTGGAGGTTTCCGAACTCCTCGAGTTGGGTGATCTGGTTCGACAGACTCTCGGCCATCTCGTTGAACGACATGGCCAGCCTGGCCATGTCGTCCTCCCCTCTGACGAGCATTCGCTCTTTCAGACGGCCGTCGGCGAAGCGGGAGGCGATCCGGGCGGCGGATCGAATGGGCAGCACGACCTGCCGGGTCACCAGGGCGGTGATGGCGGCGAGCAGCACCAGCAGCACGATGCCGCCGATGAGCATGGTGCCGCGCATGAGGTCGAGGGAGCGTTTCTCATTCGTGAGCGGGAAGATCAAATAGATTTCCAGCGTCGGAATGTCGGCCGCGGGGCTGCCGATGACCAGTGCCGAGCCGCGATAGCCGTCCGGATCGGACACCGTCGCGAACTGGTAGCTGACCTGGCGCTCCTGCACGAAATGCCGTAGCTCCGGGGGTATTTCCTGAATCGGCCCGGCACTCAGCTCCGATTGCGAGTCCCCGACCATGGCCAGCGCGGAGTCGTAACTGCCTGCCGCGCCGCCGGATTGGGAGCCGCCGCCCCCGGCCAGGGCGCGGCGGGCATCCTCCAATCGTGCCAGCTGGGTGCTGGAGTCGTGCACGCCGGTGAGCGTGGCCTGCACCGTATTTCGGGCGCGGCCCATCTCCTCGACGGCCGCGTTGATCTTCGCGTCCAAGAGCCGGTCGGTGATCTGCGAGGTGAGCACGACTCCGAGAATCGTGATCACGATCAGCGACAGGGTCAGGGTGGACACGACAACGCGCAGTTGCAGCGAACCACGCCACACGTGGCCCAGTCGCTCACCTACGGTGCGAAACCAGGCCACCACTACTGCCAGCCACCGCTGTACGCGGTTTCTGGAGCCAGCGATCACGGCGGTCCGGCCTTGTAGCCCACACCTCGTACGGTCAGCACGATCTCAGGGTTTTCCGGGTCCTTCTCCACCTTGGCGCGCAACCGCTGTACGTGCACATTGACCAGGCGGGTATCGGCGGCGTGCCGGTATCCCCAGACCTGTTCCAGGAGCACTTCACGGGTGAACACCTGGCGCGGCTTGCGGGCGAGCGCGACCAGGAGATCGAATTCCAGCGGGGTGAGCGAGATCTGCTGACCGCCGCGGGTCACCTTGTGCGCGGGCACATCGATGACTATGTCCGCGATGGACAGAAGTTCTTGCGGCTCTTCCTCGGTGCGGCGCAGGCGGGCTCGCACGCGAGCAACGAGTTCTTTCGGCTTGAACGGCTTGACGATGTAATCGTCGGCGCCAGACTCCAACCCCAGGACGACGTCGACCGTATCGGTCTTCGCCGTCAGCATCACGATGGGCACTCCCGAATCGGCTCGCAATACCCGGCATACGTCAATTCCGTTCATGCCGGGCAGCATGAGATCCAGCAACACGAGATCCGGGCGCAGCTCCCGGACCGCTGTCAGCGCCTGCGTGCCGTCACCGACGGTGTGAGGATCGAATCCCTCACCCCGCAAGACGATCGTGAGCATCTCAGCGAGAGCCATATCGTCGTCGACGACCAGAATCTTGGGCTTCATAAGACTATGTTGTCACCTCTCCGGCTCCAATCAGGCCGCCACGCCAACACTCGTGACCTGTCGGCGCACATCCAACCCTATCCACCAACGATTTCCGCGAGCCGCGCGACAAGTGTTGCCGGATCGTCACCGCTCCGATGCACCCACCACGTTCCGTGCCAGTTGGTTTCGGCAAGCTCACGGTAGACGCTTCCGGTGCGGCGTTGCAGCCCACCATCTTTTTCATAGGCGTCGAGTGCGCGAGTCGCGTCCTGCGCGCCGCGTTGCCGGGCGCGCTCTTCCGCCAGTTCTACCGGAACATCCAGGAGAATCTGGACATCTGGGACAGGTAGGGCGAAGCGTGTGAATTCCAATTCGGCTATCCAGGCCACGATTTCGCCGGAGGCGTCCTCTTTCAACCGCGCGGCGGAGTAGGCCGCGTTGGAGGCGACATAGCGGTCCAGTAGCACGATGTCGTTGTCCGCCAGCAGTTTCGAGAGTTCGTCGCGTGCGTCGGCGCGATCGCGGGCGAACAGCAGCGCCATACCGTTGACCGAATCGGCGAGATCACCGTGCCGTCCGCGCAGGGCCTCGGCGGCCAGATCCGCGTACACCGAGACGCCGTAGCGCGGGAACGCCAGGGTCGCCACGCGCAGGCCGCGGGCGCGTAGGCCAGTGACGACAGCATCGGTCAGCGTGCGTTTACCCGCACCGTCGAGCCCTTCCACCGGAACCAGCGCACCCATGGCCGCGAGCGTACCGAATCCCCCCGACATGGGCTCCCGCGGTTACCTGCGGAATGTCGCTATAGTCCGGCAATGGGGTTTTCGAGGGTGGGATCGAAGCAGCTCGGGCACGCTTTTCTGATCTTGGGAGTGGTGTTCGCCGCGTCCGCGTGCGGGGACGGCGGCGAAAAGCCGGTCCCGTCGTCGAGCTCCGCGCCGTCCCATACCGACCCCGGGCGGGCTTTCGACCTGCAAGCCCATCGCGGCGGGCGCGGGATGACCATCGAGGAATCGCTGCCCGGGTTCGCCAAGGCCATCGAACTGGGCGTGAGCACCCTCGAACTCGATATCGTGCTGAGCAAGGACAAGGTCCCATTCGTCTGGCACGACCCGAAAATCCTGCCGGAGAAATGCACCGACACCGGCCCGGCATTCCTCGACGATCTCCAGTTCCCCTATGTCGGAAAACCGGTACACGACCTCACCTCCGCCCAAATCGAGAAACTCGACTGCGGTAAGAAGCTCGCCGGTTATCCGGAGGCGCAGGAACTTCCGGGCAACAAGATCGCCCGCCTGCCCCAGGTCTTCGATCTGGTGAAGACCTATCCGGGCGCATTCGACGCCCTGCGCTACAACATCGAAACCAAGATCGAGGCCGAACACCCCGAACAATCCGCCACCCCAGCCGAATTCGTCGATGTCATCCTCGGCGCGATCGAGGGTGCCGGAGCCACTTCGAAAGTCGAGATCCAAAGTTTCGACTGGCGCAGCCTCCCGCTGGTGAAGGCGAAGAATCCGACCATCCCCACGGTCGCCCTCTATGACAGTTCCACCTTCAAACCGGAAAGCCCGTGGCTGAGCCCGATCAGCTACGACGACCATCCCGACGACCCCCTGGCGGCCATCAAGGCCCTCGGCGCGGACATCTCCTCCCCCAGCTACCTGAACCCCTCCGACAGCACCGCCACGCCCGGCGACGCGAATTTCAAGCTCACCACCACCGAGGCGTATGTGGCCCGCGCCCACGCTCTGGGTATCAAGGTGATCCCCTGGACGGTCAACGACAAGCCCTCGATCGCCCTCGTACTGGACCAGGGCGTCGATGGCATCATCACCGACTACCCCAACCGCGCCCGCGAGGTCATGACCGAGAAGGGTTATCCGCTGCCCCGCGCTTTCCGCAAGTGACAGAAATGCATCCGCTTCACCCGATAGGGTCGGGCCATGCAGCACCGCCATGTCACGCGAATCACCTTGGCCGCCATCGCGATAACCGCCGCGGTAGCGACTACCGGCACCGCCGCCGCCTCCGCGCCCGGTATCGACCCCGCCGCGCCGATCGCCGGCACCGGCAGCAGCTCCGGCTCGGCCGCCCTCAGCTTCCTGGACCCGATGATCTGCACCCTGTCCGGCGGTCACTGGATCCGCTATCAGGGCGACCTCGAATGGGGCTGCTATTCGGGCACCTAGAGCCCCGCAGACCCATCCGACGAAAACTGAAACGCACATGATTCATCTCTTGTAGGGTGCGACGCACTGGTTTCCCCTGCAAGGAGCACACCTGATGAATTCCCGCTTCGCACACCACATGCCGCGTGCCGCGGTAGGCGCGTTCGCCATCGCCGCCGCCATCGCCACCGCGGGCACCGCCGCCGCGGCCCCGGTCACCCTCGACCCGGCCCCCAACGCCGCCCCGGTCGCCACCAACAGCTCCCCCACCGGCTCCGCCGACTCCGCCTCCGGCGGCTCCGGCTCCAGCAACGTGGGCGGCACCGGCTCCAGCGCAAGCGAACTCATCAACGCGGCCCTGTGCACCCTCAAGGGCGGCAAGTGGGTCCCGATCCTGGACATCTGCCTGTAGGTCGCGGCCCCGACCTAGGAACGGCCACCGCCCGCCAGTGCGACCGGTGGCCGTTCGCATATCCGCACCCGGGAAACCCGGGGCACCCGTTGGACATCACCCCCCTGCGCCGCCGACCCTCCCGACTCGGTGGGCCGCTCAAGTCCCGATCGGGAACAACGAAATCGATTCCGGCTCAATACAAATCGCCATCCCCACGGTGACCCCGAATCCTGGATCGGGCTCGATCAGCACGGATCCAGCACCGACCTGCAGCGCGAAGACCCCATCGTCGTAGACACGCGAAACCGTCCCCCGAACGGTCAAGCAACCATCGACCCGTTCGATCCCGCTCACGGCGTCGGCCCCATCGATCGCGACGATAGAATCGATCGAGTCGATATCCATCTCGACATGCACTTGCGTTCCGGCACAGATGGATTCGCTACCCATCCAGATGGCAGGCCACGACCCACCATCCACCCGAAACCGCGCCTCGCCACCGGGTTCCGCATCCGACAACACTGTCACCCGCAACGAACCGATCCTTCGATCGCGCGTCGAAACGATGTGGCGACCACCGAGTTGATCAATCGGACCACTGTGTTCAGTTGTGCGGTAGGCGGGGCCAGGCGGCCGCGGCGAGGGTGCGGACGGTTCGGCAGGCATCGGTGGCGGTTCCGGTGCCGGTGTGGGGCAGTTGGACGTACAGGCGGGTTACCTCTACGAATTTCGAGACGTCGTCGTTGTAGGCCGCGGTGTAGTTGGAGTGGCTGCCCAGCCAGGGGTCCCAGCTGCGGCCGTAGAAGGTGGCTCGGCAGGTGGGCTTCTTCGACGAGGGTTCTATGACGGTGTTCCGGCCCGCGATGGTTTCGTCGGTTCCGGTCGCACGCGAATCGGAGGCGGACATCAGCCCGGAGGACACGGTGATTCGGTAATCACCGGTGTCCCAACGGCATTCGGAGACGGGACCGGCGGGGGATTTCGTTACCGACGCGGCTTTGGTCGCGGCGGTGATCTCCGCGTTTTCGAGGCGGGTGCAGGGATCGACGCCGCCGATCGAATCCTTGGGATAGGAGATCCGATCGCCCCGGTTGTTGTCGAGCGCGTCGACGACAGCGTTGGTGGCGGCGTCCCGAATCTTGCACAGCGTCTCGAGGCTGTCCGACTGCTGCATCGAGAAGGTGTCGACGCTGAGCCGCACACCAACCCCGTCAGCGCGGAAGACATACTGCAGGCACTTGGGCTGCCCGGCATCGGCGGTGGTGACCACCTGCAACGATCCGCGCTGGAAAGTCGTGGTCAATCTCCCCAACTCGCCCTGCACCATCCGCCCGGCCTCCAGATGCACGGACACCGCATTCCCCGCCCCGGATGCCTTGGACCGCTCCAACTCCACATCACAGGTACTGAATCCGGACGGCTCGATCCGAATCATCGGCGCCGACGCCCCCTCATCCGCGAACTCGGCGAACTGCTTCGGCTGCAGATACGAGCAAGGATCAAGCGTCAGCAAATTATCGAACCCACCGCCCTTACCGCTCACACTGGTTTCGCTATCCCCACCATCCCGCAGCACAGCGAAGTACACCCCCACACCCGCCGCAATCGCAACCGCCGCAACAACTCCGAGAATCAGCGCCAACCGCCCCTTCCCCGGAGGCGTACCCCCGGGCGCATTGAAAGGCGGCTGCCCAAACCCCTCCTGCGGCCCATACGCCGGCTGACCACCGAACTGCTGCGGCGAAAACCCCTGCGGCTGTTGCGGATACGGCTGCTGCGGCCCCGAATATCCTTGCGGCGGTGGATAAATCCCCTGCTGCGGAGCAGCATTCTGACCAAACGGCGGAGTACTCACAACGTTCCCCCACCCATCCGCGCACCAACCAACAACTCGCCCATAGCGACTTCCCCCTCCAGGACCGCATCCGAAACCGCCCCGATCCTGTCCGGAATCGCCCACGTTGTCCAATCAGCCCGGAATGCTCGCGACCCTGACCTCCCCGGAGAACAGATTCTCGAGCAATACGGACCTGTCCGGCGAGTAGATCCAGAACTCGGGAATACGCTCCACGATCTCGCGAAGATGAACTGCCAGTGCAGATCCCGAGACTTCCACACTCGGAAGCGTCAAAGTTCCCCAGAGAAAGACATAGGAACCCGACCCCGCCATGAATCGATCCACCAAAGCTTCGATCTCCAAATACTCACCAACCGCAAGAACAAGTTCCTCCGGAGTCCGACTCCAATCAACAGTGCCGTCCATCTTCCTCGGGAATCTCCCCAGGCTGCCACACTCATACTCGCGGTCCCGACCAAAGTCGAGAAGCGTCACCCCTTCTCTCCCAACCCATTTCAACAGCCGCCCACTACCAGCCTCAGCACGAACAACACGGACCATGGATTTCGGCAGATGATGCGGGCTCATACCGTACCCGCGCTCGGCATTCCCCGACCCGCCCACAACTACTTCCTCGACCGCTTCTTCGGCGGCTGCACCCTGATAAACGTCTGCGGAAGCTCGCCCTCATCCCAGAGCTTGTCGAGCTTCGGGAGAAGTTTCGCGAGGCTGCGGCGATAGATCTCACGCTCCGGCTCCGGGAGGGGTTCTATGGGGTCGGAGTACGTGAACTCGCCGCTGTCGGCGCCCGTCCAGCCCTTGAAGCGCCGACAGAGTTTGCACCATGAGTACGTAATCAAAACCGAACGACTTGCCCCGCCGTATCGATAGACATACGTCCGCACCCCGACCAGTTCGCATGCGGGGCATTCCCTTTCGGACTGATCATCGACAAAGCTGGTTCCGAAATCAAGCTTCGCAACCTCATGACTGTCGTACTGCCTCATCGGCCATCCCCCACCGCGACGCCTGGTCACAACCGTGCAAGCCCCTTCGGAACGTCCCGAACACCGTCGAGGAGACCATCTGTACTTCGCGGATCAATGCGCACCCACAGGCACCGCATGGATCTGCCCAGTTCACAGCGCCGAAAGCTGGCATCAGGATCACCATGCTAGTCCCAGTTTTTCAGATTTCGCCTGACAACGCTTAATGATTAGTCGGAATATATTCCTTGACCCAAACCCACTCTTCACCTATCTCGAGAAGCCTGGAAAGCGCTACTTCAAGACACATTTTCAGCGTGCGCTCCTCGGCGCGAACGAATCCAAATTTCTCAGGAATTCCACTACCCGAGATCACCACCGTCCAGCACTCGCCATTCTCTGCATATCTCTCATGATCCGCTTTCAACAACATCGACACCCCACAAGCGGCGAGCCTTTGCATCAGCTGTTCAATTTCCAACATTCCACATCTCGTCTGTAGATCTCTGGGCTATCCAAGCCTTCCGGCCATTACAGCCGATAGGAACGTGTCCCATTGAGCTGCGTCGACACCGATAACCGGCTGCGCGGCAAGATCATTCGTCGGCTCGCGGCGGTACTTGCTGTCTCGGATCAGAACGAAGTTGTCTTCCAGACAGACCTCGACGCAGTTTCCACCGCCGCCGTCCCCGCTGTAGCTACTCTTCCTCCAGTTGCGGCGACCGGAGGGCCGCGCGGTCGAATCAGGGAGTCTGGTCCCGGTCAGCGCATCATCCATAACGACTTCCAGCATAGGCGCGTGGGCGCCACCTCACCGGTCCGGTTTCCGCAGCGCCGCGACCGAGTCTGCGGGGGTGAGCGCGACAGCATCGAGCCGATCGAAAGCTGCCGTGAACCGAGTTATTCCATCATCCTCGACGTAGATGACCCCGGCGGGCGTCTCAACGCACGCCAGCGTCGGATATGGGTCCGGCAAATCGAAGATCTTGAACGATCCATCCGGCGCGGCATGTGCGCCAACGGATTCCGGGAGCACGCGAACTACGACATTGGATCGCTCAGCCAAGTTCGCAAGGTGTGCAAGCTGTTCCGCGCGTACTCCAGCACCACCAATCGGACGCCGAAGAATCGATTCGTCCAGGATCGTCGTCAAATGCACCGGCTTCGGTCGGCTCAGCACCTGTTGGCGAATCATCCGAACCTCGAGCCAGCGATCGACCTGAGCGTCGGAGGCATCCGGATCGACAGCCCGGATAACCGCCTCCGCGTACGCAGGGGTCTGCAAGAGCCCGGGTATCACCACCGTATTGAACGACTTGATCTCCGACGCTCGCGCTTCCAGCCACGCATAGTCGACGATCGATCGGTCGACGTCTTGCGTGTACCCCTCCCACCAACCCTTCTGCCAGACATCGAGGCTCAGCCTGCGCAGCGACTCCCGAACATGCTCGTCCCCAACGCCATACAGCGTGAGCAACTCCTGTACGTCGTCCGTGCGCGGCGGAAACAGCCCTGCTTCGAACCGGCTGACCGTCGACGAATCCCGCTTCAGATATGCCGCAGCCTCTTTGAGAGTTATGCCCGCCTCGTCCCGATAGCGTCGAAGCAGCTGCCCAAGCCACTGCGCCCGAAGCGTCGGCCCCTGCCCACCTGCCACAGCACACCTCCGAAGCGACCCGCGATCTTGGCCCAAACCCTACCTTGCAAGAGCATTGCAAAATTGCACGACTCGAGCAAAACTGAGTGTCTAGTCCAAATCCGCACCTTGGAGTGGTCATCATGACGCACTTGCCCTCAAAGGATTTGATTCTCGAAGCCTGCTCAGGCCACGTCCACGAACCCCATCCGATCCTGCTGGCCGCCTACGAACTCGCCAGCCTCCATGAGGCGAGACCGACTCTCGACTACCCAGCCGCAGACGAAATCGATTGCTGCCGTAGCCAATTGATCCACGACATCGACGTCTGGGTCGCGCAGACCCTCCCCGCCACCTTGGCCGCGCCCAGCATGCACACCGAAACCATCGGCACCGTGGTGGACCGCCTCGCCGAGCTCTCCGTCGTCGCGTTCACCGCCCTGCGTACCAACACCACAAACCAAGAACTGCACCGAGCCTGGCAATGCCTGGCCGAACTCGCCCTCGGCTACAACGACCTGACACACGACCTCATGACCGGCCGCCGCCGACTCCCAACTCCCAAGCCGAACGAGGAAACCCAATGACCCCCTTGATGATCCTGTTCTTCCTCGGCATGGCAACCGGAGGCTTCACAACATGGGCTCTCGAATTGTTCCATCCCACAACCAAACCCATCGATACTAACGGATGGACTGTCGCGAGTATTACCGCCCGCATTCAGCAGGAGCGGCCCAGCCACACGGTGACGCGAATTCCAGGAAAGCACCGCAGATGGGGTGGCGCTGAACTCGGGAACTGAGCCGAGCTACTCGCGCCCAACCCATCCACCCCAGCGCCTGATCATAATCGCGCCAGTTCCTTCAGAACATCTCGAACGTTGTCGATGAGTCCCTCGTCGGTGATGTCCCCGGATTCCCGCAGGGAGTGATCGATGGGGTAGTCCGCCAAGTCGTAGAACACTCGGGTGAGCAGCCGCTCGAATGGCTCTCGTACCCGCTCACCGTTATCGAGCGAGCGCCGTCGAGCGTCGTACCACGATCTGGCGAAGGTCGGGCACGTAATCTGTCTGCAGGCAAGGGATTTCATCAGACTCAATTGCTCGGCGACTCCGCTGCCCGGTGGGACGTCGGCGGGTTTGGCCCACGTTCGCATAGCTTTCCGAGCAAGCTGAACCTCCGGCCGAGGCTCGTGATCGATGTCCACGTTCTCGACGTATTCATCGCCTCGGAAATCCCACCTCCCCGTCAACGGCCGGACTCCGATCAACCTGCCGCACGCAATCAGCACCTCACACTCGCCGAGCTCGAATTCACAGTTCGGGCATTCACACGCATAGCCTTCGACAACAGCGGTTTCAGCCGTGGCGTCACCGATTCCGGCAGCCGCCCAAATCAGCTCGTCGCCGATCTCGTATCTGTACTGCCGCACCTGGCCATACTTGAACTGCACCTCGCGGGTCCCAACGCACCCGCAGGCACCGCATTGATCTGTCCAATTAACGGAGTTGAAAGCGGAAATCAGAAACCTCTCGCGCAAAGGAACAGCGGAACAAACCACTCTCCGCAGAGACTATTGCGAACTATTCGTACACACACGCCGCATTGAAGATCATCCCGATCAACGACCAGTCCGGAGTTTCCGGCACTTCCAGGCCATTATTCGCAAAGAATCCAGGGCTGTCATTTATCCAATATGCCGCAGCTTTCATATAGGCAACCGCCGTGGCATTCTCAAGAGGCATAGCCCCACTCTCCACCCGTTCGACCAACGCGAGAATATGCCTAGCCAGCTCTTCCCTCGAATTTATCTGCGGAGTAAGAGACTCAGATTCCGTCATTTTCTTGACCACACTTCCTCTGTTTGCCGTACCAAAATAGATTCTCCACCCGTTTGCGTGGTAAATTTCCACGCCTCGCCCAGAGCTTCCTCAACTGTCGCCATCCTGAACGGTACCGTCATTCCAGCTTTCTGGAACGCAATTAGGCGACGATTGTCGAGTGTAAACAGATCACCGCCTCTTGCCACAAGTCTAATTGGTGGGAAGTCGGCAGGATTGAGCCAACCAGATCTTAGGCCAGAGGCGACATGTTCGATGGTCATGCCGTTCGAGAAATGAGAACTAGCCGTCTTCTGAGAGAACTTCACGAGTTCGGGCTCAATGCCGGGCCTGTACTGATTGCCGAAACCTGAACATCCCACCGGGACCAACCCGAGCGGATCCGTCCACGCGGTCGGGTTGTGAGGGTAAGCGTTCGGGTTGGGAGCCGGCGCGAGTCCGAGTGGGTCCTGTGTGAGGAATCGTCCGGTAACTGGGTCGTAAGTTCGGTGCAGGTTGTAGTACAAGCCGGTTTCTGGGTCATGGATCTGGCCAGGGAACCGGAGGGGCGTGTCGGCATTGCCGCGCCATGAGGTCGTCCCCCAAAGTTCGGTCGTTGCGGTGGAGACGATTTCGGCACTGTCAGGATCGACGAGCTCGACGGGTGTGCCGACCACATCAGAGATGATGGCGTAGAAGGCACGGTCTGCAGCCCGATCTGTGGTCTGTGTGATCGGAACCCGTGAGGTCGGCTGGTAGTGCCAGCGAGTAGTCGCACCGGCGGTAGCCTGCTCAACCAAATACGTCGAGTCCCAGGTGTAGTTGGCACGTTCGTCGACAGTGCCGTCGGAACTGACGCGTCGTTTGCTGGTGCGGCGTCCCAAGGCGTCGTAGGTGTAATGCCAACACTGACCGTCGGGGGTGGAAACGTCGGTGAGCTGGTCGAAAGCGTTGTAGTGAAAGTGCCAGATGTCCGGTTTGCGCGACAGGCGGGTTCGGGTTTTGCGGATCAGTCGACCGGCGGCGTCGTAGTGGTAGCGGGTTCGCCCGTCACGGATCAGGAGATTGTCACGGTATTCGCGGTTCCCGGAGGTGTGCGGATCTGTTGGAGCGGAGGAGGTGTCGGAGGTTGCGATACCGGCAGCCGCAGACTCGGGGGATGGAGTTCGACTGCTGAGGATATTGCTCAGTGGGTCGTAGGTGTATTGCTCTGCGACGGTGTCGTTTCGGGTGAGGGTTTCGACTCGTCCGAGGGGATCCAGGTCGTATCGGCGATCGGTAGGACCGGCATTCAAGTGGAGGGTCGTGTGGGCGGTGATGTATCCGTCTGGACGCCAGGAATATTTGTCACTGCGGAGGATGCGGGCGGGTTCGGGTCCGAGGTTGAGAAGCGCACCGGGGTTCGCGGAGACATCGTTGCGAATGACCAGTCCGGCGGGATCGTAGGCACGGTCTACCGCGAGTTCGCCTGTCTGCCAGCGGGTTAGGCGTCCGACGGCATCATGGGTGAAGGCGAGGTCGTGGCCGTCGGCGATCATGCCCGACGTGAGACCGAGGTGGTCGTAGTGCCAACGGGTTTCCGCTCCGGAAGGGAGGGTTCGGCCGACACGACGACCGAATCGGTCCAGGGTGAGGACCATTGGGTGTTGGTCGTCGAGTTGTTGCGTCGCGAGTTGCCCGGTCGGCGTGTGGCTGAATCGAAGGGTGTGGGTCGTGTTTGCGGCGTTGCCGTTTACCGCGGTCAGGAGACGCCCGGCGGGATCATGGGCGTAGTGGATCCAGTCGCCGGAATCGGCGGTGACGGCGGTCAGTCGGCCGAGGATGTCGTAGGTGTTGTGACGGGCGATGCCGGTCGCGGGTGTGACAGTGGCGGCTCGACCAGCAAGGTCGTAGGTGTAGCCGGTGGCCGCGCCGGTGTAGTCGGTCTCGGTTACCAGTTGTCCGGCAAGGTTGTAGGCGTAGCGCCAGGTTTGGCCATTGGGGTTGGTGACCGTTGTCGGGCGGAGTTCGGTGTCGTGGGTGTAGGCGGTGGTGGCACCGGCTGGGTCTGTGCGCGCGGCGAGGAGGTCGAAGGCTCCGTAGCGGTAGGTGGTGCGGCCGCCTGCGGGGTTGGTGTGGATGAGGATGTTGGCTTCGCCGTCGTACGTCCAGGATTCGGCGTTGCCGTTGGGGTCCGTTTGGCTCAGCGGTTTGCCGTCGGGGGTCCATGTGGCGATTGCGGTCGCGCCGAGAGGGTTGGTCGAGTGGATGACTCGGCCGAAAGCGTCACGGTTGAAACGGGTTTGGGCGCCAGAAGCGTCGATGATGAGGGTGGGGAGTCCTGCGGCGTCAACTTCGACGGTCGTCCTGGCGCCGGTAGGTTCGGTGATCGTGGCCACGGAACCGTTGGGGTGGTGTGTGTACTCGGTGCGGGCACCCAGCGGATCCACTTCGGCGCTGAGGTTGCCGATCGCGTCCCATTCACGTTGGCGCACAGTGCCGTCGACATCGACGATTCGAGTCGGGCGGTGATACGTCGGGTATTCGAGGGTGAGGGTCGCACCGTCGGGGCGAGTGATGCCGGAGACGTCGCCGTACGGCGTGTACGAGTAATGAGTCGTCGCACCGTCGGGAGCGATTACACGCAGCGGGTTGCGGTCGGTGTTGTAGTCGAAGCGGGTGTGGGCACCATCAGGGGTGACCAATTCGCGGAGGCGGAGGTCGGTGTCGAAGGTGCGGTGGGTTTGGGCGCCTTGGGAATTGGTGACCGTGGTGACGCTGGTGCCGTCGGGTTGAGTGGCGTAGGCGAAGGTGCAGCTCATCATGTCGGCGGTGCCGACTTGGCGGATGATGCGGCCTGCCGCGTCGTAGGTGTTGTGCATGCTGTTGGTGTTGGAGTCGGTCCAGGAGAGCATGCGGTGGGCGGGGTCGTAGGTGTAGTGGGTGGTGCCGTTGTGGCAGTTGGTTGCGGCGGTTAGTTCGCCTGCGGTGTAGGCGAAATGCTTTACGGGGATGGTGGTTCCGGCTTTGGTGTCGATTACGGCCAGGCTGGTGATGCGGCCGGAATCGGTGGTGACGCGGACTCGGTAGCCGCCGGAGTGGGTGATTTCGGTGGGGTTGCCGTCCGCGTCGTAGTGGAAGCGGATGTGGTTGTTGTGGCGGTCGGTGAAGGCGGTGAGGGCGAAATTGCCCAGGGCCGTGTCCAATCCGCCCATACTTGGGTCGGGGGCGAAGTGGAGGAAGACTTCGCGGTCGGGGTTCCAGATGCGGTAGCCGCCGGATTCGGTGCGGGTCAGGCTCCAGCGCAGTGCTGTTGAGTGTGGGGCGGTGGGCTGGTCGGTGACCGGGTGGGGGTAGGTGAGGACCAGGCCGTCTTCGCCGAGGAGGGTTACGGCATGGTCGGTGACCACCAGGCGGGTGTCGAGGGTGGCGGACCAGGAGGGGCCGAACCAGCGGCCCAGGCGGTAGTTGGAGCGGTGGCGGCGGACCAGGATCAGGGGGAGGACGCCGGGGAGTTCGAGATCTGTTTCGGGGACGAAAAATTCGCCGGTCGCCGCGTCTACCGGGTCTTGGCAGCCGTTGACGTCCTCGGCATTCTGGGTGTTCGCAACCTCCTGATTCGTGCCCTCGGAGAGCTGAGTGGCGTCGGACGCCGCGCGTTCAGCCGGTGAGTGCTCCTCGGGCTGGGACTCACGACCGGGGTGCTCGGCCGGAGGTTCACCGTTGTGCTCCGGCGCGGGCTTACCCTCGTGCTCGCCGTTCGGCTTACCCTCGTGCTCGGCGTTCGGCTTACCCTCACGCTCGGCGTTCGGCTTACCCTCACGCTCGGCGTTCGGCTTACCTTCATGCTCGGAAGTTGGCTTGCCGTCGTGCTCCGTCGCCGGTTTGCCACTATCGGTGTTGTCCCGGGGCGAATTCCGTTCCGGCTGTCCCGAATTCGGTTCCTTCCCGGAAGGATTCGGCTCATGGGTCGGCTCGAGGGGTTTGGCGACCTCATGTGCCACGGGACTTTGCTCGTGCGGACCCGCGCCGCGGCCGGTCTCCGCCGACGGGCGTTCGGCGGCCGGTCGTTCATGTTGTCCGGCAGCGAGATTCGTCGGCCGTTCCGCGCCGTTGCCGGACAGTCCGGCGCGGGCGGGTTCGGTCACCGGCCGCGGGCTGACTGCTGCCGGGAGCGTCACGACGTTCGGGTGTGACACCTGCGGGGCGGTCGGCGGCGGGAGCGTTGCGTGGGCTGCTCTGGTCGCCCGCGAGACCAGTGGGGGCGCGATCGACGGGTGCGGGGCGGCCATCGGTGGTGGCCTTGGCGGGGGAATCGGTTGTCGCCGCCCGCGATTCGACCGCGGCCGGTGTCTCGGTGTGCGGGCGGGCCGGGTTCGCGTCGGTGCCCGCCGGTGCCGATTCCGCGCGAACGTTGTTGAGTTCGTTGGCGTGTGAGCCACCGGCCAATTCCTTGCCGCCGGTGGCGGCGGGTTCGGCACCGGCCGGGTGCGTGGGTTGCACGCCCTCCGGATGTGGTTGTTGCGCTTCGGTTTTGATCTCGGGCTTGAGCCCGCTCGGTTCGGAAGCCTGCGGGCGCGGCGTACCGCCTTCGGCATTGAGTGCCTCACCGTGCGTGCGCCCGCCGCCACGAACCCCGTGTGCGGCCCCCATGCCGAATCCGGCCGCGAGCATCGACGGATCAAGTTTGGTATTGACCTTGCTCCAATCGAGCCCGCCGTTCGCGAGCTGACTGCCGACCTGCCAGCCGATATCCGTGCCGTACATGCCGAGACCACCCGCCAGCCCGGACAATCCGCCACCGAGGAAGCGCTGTGTGCCCAGACCCAGTGGGGTGTGGCCCAAGAGCGATGTCAGGCCGGGCTTCACGCCCGCCGCGACCGCGCCGCCGATCCCCCCATTCGAGCGCGGTACGGGCGGCCTGTGAGACATCGATGTTGTTCCGGTGACCGTCCAGCACCTGGTAGCCCTGAATACCGGTGTCGAGCGCCAACCCGGCACCACCGGCTTTCAAAGCCGTGATGCCGATTTCCTTGAGGTACGGCTTGATGATGTTGCGCAGCCCGGCCTTCGCCACCTGCGCCGCCAACTGTCGCGCACCCTGCTCCGCGGCCAGCGTGACGGCTTCACGTCCGGCCGCCAGCGCGACCGGCACCGCCGCGGATCCCCATGGCCAGGCCGCAATCAGGGAGATCACACTGTACGCCGTGATGGCGGCGAACGTCGCCTCCATGATCTTGGTGTATTCGACCTCGGTCCCGGCCTCGCGCGTCTTCTCGCCGAGATCCTCGAGCCCTTTGGCGAGGTTGTGCACCGATTCCGGGTTGTCGCCGAACAGCTTGGCGAATTCGGCCGCGACCTTGTCCGAGCCGTCGCCGATATAGAACTTCTGCGCGGAATCGGTGGCGGCCTTGATATCCGGGATCAATGCCTCGAGGTCGGCCGCCGCCTGTTTCCAGGCATCGCCGAGGGCCCACAGATCGTCTTCGTCCCCGTCGGGATACGCCATCCCGAAATTCAGCATGGTCAGGATCCACGGCGGAATCCATTCCCACATAGACGTCACTTTTGACATGAGCCCCCGCCCCCGAACCGAAAGTTATTGCAGGTCGGGCCGGTCGCATCAGCGACCGGCCCGATCAGGTTGTGCTACAGGGTATTCGACTCAGTAGCGGTAGTGCTCGGGCTTGTAGGGGCCTTCGACGTCCACGCCGATGTATTCGGCCTGGTCCTTGGTGAGCTTGGTCAGCGTGCCGCCGAGCGCCTCCACGTGGATGCGGGCGACCTTTTCGTCGAGGTGCTTGGGGAGGCGGTAGACCTCGTTGTCGTATTCCTCGGGCTTGGTCCAGAGTTCGATCTGGGCGATCACCTGGTTGGAGAAGGAGTTCGACATGACGAAGGAGGGGTGGCCGGTCGCGTTGCCGAGGTTCAGCAGGCGGCCTTCGGACAGGACGATGATGGCGCGGCCGGTGTCCTGGAACGTCCACAGGTCGACCTGGGGCTTGATGTTGAGGCGGTGTGCGCCCGAACGCTCCAGGGCGGCCATATCGATCTCGTTGTCGAAGTGGCCGATATTGCCCAGGATGGCCTGGCCCTTCATCGCCTTCATGTGATCGAGGGTGATGATGTCCTTGTTGCCGGTCGAGGTGACCACGATGTCGGCGTCGGCGATGGCCTGCTCGACGGTGACCACGTCGAAGCCGTCCATCAGCGCCTGCAGCGCGTTGATCGGGTCGATCTCGGTGACCTGGACGCGCGCGCCCTGGCCCTTCAAAGACTCCGCGCAGCCCTTGCCGACGTCGCCGTAACCGCAGATCAGCACCTTCTTGCCACCGATGAGAACGTCGGTGCCGCGGTTGATGCCGTCCACCAGCGAGTGCCGGGTGCCGTACTTGTTGTCGAACTTGGACTTGGTGACCGAGTCGTTGACGTTGATCGCCGGGAACGACAGCTCACCCGCGGCGGCGAACTGGTACAGCCGCAGCACGCCGGTGGTGGTCTCCTCGGTGACGCCCTTGACGCTGTCGGCGATCTTGCCCCACTTGCCCTTATCGGCTTCCAGGCTCGCGCGCAGCAGGTTCAGGAACACCTTGTATTCGTCGGAGTGCGTCTCGTCCTCGGGCGGAACGACTCCGGCCTTCTCGAACTGCGCGCCGCGCAGCACCAGCATGGTGGCGTCGCCGCCGTCGTCGAGGATCATATTGGCGGGCTCACCCGGCCAGGTGAGCATCTGCTCGGCGGCCCACCAGTACTCCTCGAGGGTCTCACCCTTCCACGCGAACACCGGGGTGCCCTTGGGCTCTTCCTCGGTGCCGTTGGGGCCCACCACGATCGCGGCGGCGGCGTGGTCCTGGGTGGAGAAGATATTGCAGGACGCCCAGCGAACCTCCGCGCCGAGCGCGACGAGGGTCTCGATCAGGACGGCGGTCTGCACGGTCATATGCAGCGAGCCGGAGATGCGCGCGCCGCGCAGCGGCTGCACATCGTGGTACTCGCGACGCAGGGCCATCAGACCCGGCATCTCGTGCTCGGCGAGCCGAATCTCCTTGCGGCCGAACTCGGCCAGCGACAGATCCGCCACCTTGAAGTCGATCCCGTTGCGGACGTCGGCGGTCATCATGCTGCTCACTGCGGTCGTCATCTGCCTCTCCTGGTCGGCCTGCTTCCCCTGGCAAGGCTAGTCGGTGCCCTGGGCGGGCGACACAACGACGGCAGGGTCACCGCCTTGAAGGGAGGTGACCCTGCCGTAGCCGGGGGTTATGCGCGATTCAGGCCGCGGCCGCCATATCGCCGCCGTGCTGGGCGAGGATGCGTTCGCGTTTGCGCGGCTGGATATTGGCCTGCCCGATATCCCCGCCGTAGTGCGCGAGTAATCGCGCGTCCATGACATGACGCCACAGCGGCGGGAACATGGCGAGCAGGATCATGGTGGCGTATCCGGCCGGTAGTTGCGGGGCCTCATCGGAGGTCCGCAAAGTCTGGTACCGCCGACCGGGATTCGCGTGGTGATCACTGTGCCGCTGCAGATGGAACAGGAAGATATTGGTGACCAGGCGGTCGCTGTTCCAGCTGTCCCGTGGCGAGCAGCGCGCCCAGTTGCCATTGGGTCGCCGTCGCCGCAGCAACCCGTAGTGCTCGACGTAATTGACGGTCTCCAGCAGTGCGATGCCGATGACCGCCTGCAACAGCAGATACGGCAGGATGCGCGGCCCGAACACCGCGAGCAGCACACCGAACAGCACCACCGTCATGGACCACGCCTGCAACACGTGGTTCTGAACACTCCACCAGCCCTTGCCCTTTCGCCGCAGCCGCGCGCGTTCCAGCGTGATGGCGGACCGGAATCCGCCGATCACGCTGCGCGGCAGGAACTCCCACAGCGTCTCCCCCATGCGCGCGCTGGCCGGATCGTCCGGTGTGGCGACGCGCACATGATGCCCGCGGTTGTGTTCGACGAAGAAATGCCCGTAGGCCGACTGCGCCAGCGCCAGTTTCGACAGCCAGCGCTCCAGCTTCTCCACCCGGTGCCCGAGTTCGTGCGCGGCATTGATACCGATACCGCTGACGAAGCCGAGCGTGGCGGCGAGCCCGAGTTTGTCGATGACGGACAGCTCGTCGCCGGCCCACATCACGGCCGCGATGACCAGGCCGACCAGTTGCACCGGCAGGAACAGATAGGTGCACCACCGGTAGTACCGGTCATTGCTGAGTAGTTCGTAATCCTCGTCGCGCGGATTGGTGCCGTCTTCCCCTACGACCCAATCCAGCACGGGTATGACAATCAGAACGATGATCGGTCCGATCCACCAGAACACCTCGGCTTTGGTGTGCAGCACCAGCTGTGAAGGCAACAAAGCACTCGCAGGGGCGATGAGCCCCAACACCCACAGGTGTCGTTTAGGGTCCGGCGAACCCGACCGTTTGCCGACCATTTGCACGTTTGCCCCGCTAATTAGATACCTCAGAACTTCGCAGGTAGATATGTACAGACTCTATCCCCGTTACAACACTGATTGGCCGCCAAAGGTGGCAACCGTTACACCATGGGCAGAACCCAGTCGGGCAACTGACCATGTGAGCGCAGTCACCGCACATCACAGGCAAACCGGTGGTGAACCGGAGCTCAGTGCAACCACACGTAGCGAACCTGTGGCCGCCCGGTGCGACCGTAGTCTGTTCGCCGTTCCACCACGCCGTCTTCGGCGAGACGTTCCAGGTATCGCCACGCGGTAACCCGCGAAACGCCGACGACTCGCCCAGCCTCACCCGCGGACACCCCCGAAGGCGCCGCGCGCACCGCCTTCGACACCTCCTCCATCGTCTGCGGCGCAATACCTTTCGGCGAGGTAGCCCGCTGATCCGGTGTGCGCAGCACCCCGAAGGCGCGGTCGATCTCCTGCTGTGAGATCGCGGCCTCGCCCGCGGGCAGTGCCGCGCGATAGTCGAGATAGCGCTCGAGCTTCTCCCGGAACGCCGAAAAGGTAAACGGTTTAAGGAGATACAGCACCACCCCGTGCGCGACGGCGGCGCGCACCATGGCGAGATCGCGCGCGGAGGTGACCGCGATGACGTCGGGACGCGGCCGCAGCCCCGCCAGCGCCGCCGCGACGGCCAGACCGCTCATATCCGGTAAACCGATATCCATCAGGACGAGGTCTATCGAATCGTCACCGCGCTGTGACCTTCCGGCGGCGGCGATGGCATCGCGCCCGGTGTGCGCGACCCCGGCAACCCGAAAACCGGGCAGTCGCTCCACATATGACTTATGCGCCTGTGCGATAGCCGGATCATCTTCCACGATAAGGACATTGATCATCGCCGACCGCCTTCGCCGACACTCGCGGATTCGTTCGCCGGCGGTGCGTGCAGCGAAAACCGTACTATGACAGCGGATTCCGGCTCCCGCCCGGCACGCAATTCCCCACCGTGCCGGGCCACCAAACGCCGCACCAGCGCCAATCCCAAACCGTGGTGGTCGGTTTTCGTGGAATAGCCACGTTCGGTCGCGCGGCTGAACAATTCCTCCGACATGCCCGGCCCGCTATCGGCAACCCGCACATACAGTTCGGTCTCATCCCGGCGTACGGTCACCTCCACCCAGGCGTCCTCGTCACGGCCGACCGCGTCCAGCGCGTTGTCGACGAGATTGCCCAGCAGCGTGACCATTTCGTGTGCGGTGAGCGGTTCGGTGGAGTCCAGCAGGGTGTCACCGGTGACCGTCAACTCCACCCCGTACTCCGCGGCCTGCTCCACCTTGCCCAGCAGCAGCGCCACCACGGCCGGTTCGGCGACCGCAGCGGCCAGTCGGTCGATGAGCGCCTGTGACAGTTCGAGTTCCGCCGTTGCGAACACCACCGCCTCCTTGGCTCGGCCCAGTTCGACCATGGTCACCACCGCGTGCAATCGGTTCGCGGCCTCGTGCGCCTGGGCACGCAGCGCGTCGGCGAAACCGCGCACCGAATTCAATTCCCCCATCACATCCCGCAATTCGGTGTGATCGCGGAGAGTGAGCACGGTGCCCGCGCGCCGCCCGTTCTGCTCCACCACATCCTGATTCACCACCAGCACCCGATCGGCGGTCACATGCATCTCATCGCGCACCACCCCGGATCCCAACCGTTGCAATGAGATCGGCAGATCCGTGCGGGCAACCGCACCGGGCGGTAATTCGAGCAGGCGGCGGGCCTCGTCGTTCACCACCTCGGCGCGTTCCCCGCTGCTGTCGAACACCAGCAGGCCCTCATGTATCGAATGCAACACGGCGTCGTGATGGTCGTAGAGTGCTCGCAGCTCGCCGGGGGCCAAGCCGACGGTTTGCCGTAACAGCCTGCGCCGCAACAGCAGTGCGCTCACCGTCGCCAGCAGCAGTCCGGCCGCGGCGACGATCAGGATCATCGGCAGCTGTTCGCGCACCTGCGCGCCGATATGGGTGCGGGTGACCCCGGCCGATACCAGCGCCACGATCCGGCCGTCCGCATCACGCACCGGCGTTACCGCGCGAATGGATGGACCCAGCGTGCCCGCGAACGTCTCGGTGAAGGTCTCCCCCGCCAGCGCGCGATCGATGGTGCCGCTGAACGGTTTTCCGATCCGCTCGGGATCGGTATGGGTGTACCGGGTGCGGTCCGGGGCCATCACCACGATGAAATCGACCTCGGTCTGTTTGCGGATGGCCTCGGTCACCGGTTGCAGCAGCACCGTCGGATCCGGAGTCCGCACGGCCGCGAGCGTGGCCGGGGACTGCGCCACCGCCACCGCGATATCGGTGACCCGATCGCGCGTGGCGTCATCCTGCGCCCGCCGGGTCTGGAGCACCACCAGCGCGGTCGCGACCCCGATGACCACGGCCAGCACCAGCAGCTGCACCACGAACACCTGCCCGGCGACCGTGCGCCCGCGCCTGGGCTCCGTTCTTCGACCGATCACTGCGCCTCCGTGAACAAAACTTACGAAACAGTGACCCGCGTCACTGTCCGGGGACATCATTCTTCACGCAGCGGCGTGAGCGGGCTCACACCCGCGGAAGATGGGGACCGAACAGTAATGAGTACGACGACACCGAACGACACCGGCGGGACGCCGGGCAACGCGACACCGAATACCGCGCCCAAGCGCGATCGGACGCACTGGCTGTACCTGGCCGTCATAGTGGCCGTGCTGGCGGGCATCCTGGTCGGCTGGCTGGCACCGGGATTCGGCAAGCAGGTCGGCGAACTCGGCACGCTGTTCGTGAACCTGATCAAGATGATGATCTCGCCGGTCATCTTCTGCACCATCGTGCTCGGCATCGGGTCGGTGCGGGCGGCCGCGAAGGTCGGCAAGGTCGGCGGTATGGCCCTCGGGTACTTCCTGATCATGTCGACGGTGGCCCTGGCGATCGGCCTGGTGGTCGGCAATCTGCTGCATCCGGGCAGCGGGCTCGATATCGCCGGGCACGCCAAGGAAACCGCCAAATACGTGAAGGACGCGCAGGGCGCGGGCGGCACCTGGGACTTCCTCAAGGACATCGTCCCCACCACGCTGGTGTCGTCGCTGACCGCCGGCAAGGTGCTGCAAACCCTGTTCGTGGCACTGCTGGTCGGCTTCGGCATCCAGGCCATGGGGACCACCGGCGAACCGCTGCTGCGCGGTATCGGACTGGTGCAGAAACTGGTGTTCCGGATTCTCACCATGATCCTGTGGCTGGCTCCCCTCGGCGCGTTCGGCGCGATCGCGAATGTGGTGGCGCGCACCGGATTGGACGCGGTGAAGGAGCTCGCGCTGCTCATGGTGGCGTTCTATCTCACCTGCGCCGTCTTCGTCTTCGGTGTGCTGGGCGTACTGCTGCGGGCGGCGGCCGGGGTGTCCATCTTCAAGCTGGTGCGCTACCTGGCCCGCGAATACCTGTTGATCGTGGCGACCTCCTCCTCGGAGTCCGCGCTGCCGCGATTGATCGCCAAGATGGAGCATCTGGGCGTGGAGCGCACCACCGTGGGTGTGGTTGTGCCGACCGGATATTCGTTCAATCTGGACGGCACCGCCATCTACCTGACCATGGCCACGCTGTTCGTCGCCGACGCCATGCACAAACCGCTGTCCTGGACCGAACAGCTCGGACTGCTGGTGTTCATGATCGTGGCGTCCAAGGGCGCGGCCGGGGTCACCGGCGCGGGCCTGGCCACCCTGGCGGGCGGTTTGCAGAGCCATCGCCCGGAACTGCTGGACGGAGTCGGCCTGATCGTCGGCATCGACCGGTTCATGTCGGAAGCCCGTGCGGTGACCAACTTCTCGGGCAACGCGGTCGCCACGGTGCTCATCGGCACCTGGACCAACACCATCGAACCGGCACGGGTGCGGGCGGTATTGGATCGGCAGCTGCCATTCGACGAGACCACCATGGTGGACGATCATCCCGCCGCCGCACCATCTTCGGAGAAGAGCCCGGTTCCGGTCTAGCTGCCCGCGTACGCGACCGGAACCATATCCGCTGCGGCGCAATGCCGTACCGCCGCAGCGCGGCAGTCCCGCACCCCGCCTCCGAACTCCGAACCGGAATCGACCCGGTTCGGAGGGCCGCGGGTGCGGGACTGCGTCGTCTCAGCCGAGCAGCCGGATCAGCTGAGCACGGCGTCCAGCGCGAGCGTGGCGGCGATGGCATTCGCCAATTCCGCGCCCTTCACGGTGAAATGCCGTGCGTAGTAGGTCAAATGCTCTTCGTGCTCATGGAAATGATGCGGGGTGAGCACCGCCGAGAACACCGGCACATCGGTGTCCAGCTGCACCCGCATGAGCGCGTCCACCACGGTCGAGGCCACGAAATCGTGCCGGTAGATACCGCCGTCGACGACCAGCGCGCACGCCGCGACCGCGGCATAGCGCCCGCTCTTGGCCAAACGCTGTGCCTGCAAAGGGATTTCGAAAGCGCCGGGCACCTCGATCACATCGATCTCGGTGTAGCCGCGATCGGCGAGCCCGATGCGGGCGGCCTCGACGGCATTGTCCACGATCTCCGAATGCCAGCGTGCGGCGATGATCGCGACCCGAGCGGAATCGGTAATGGGTGACATGAGTGTTCTCCTGTTCGCGTTGTCACCCAGGGCATGACGACGCGAACTCACCCGGCCGGACTGCGGCCGGGTAGGAACCGTCGCGTTCTCTTTCCTCCGGACTGTGACCGTCGGCTCCGGGCTCACACCGGAATCTGCTGACCCGCGCGATTCTCGCGAATCGCGCGGCGCTCGCGGGCTCATGCGCACCGGATAGGCCGGACGCCATGACCGCCGGTGGGGATTTCCACCCCGCCCTGAGAACGTCTTACGAATCCGGACTCTATGCGGTCCCCCGGCCGGAATCAACGCGAGGGGCCGCTGAGTGAGCGGCCGAACAGACCGGGCACCGCAGGTCGGCCACCGCGGGTACGACCACGCGGACGAGCGGAGCGATCCGGTCCACTCAGCGCAGCAGCACGTCCGCGTCGACGGGTAGTCCGTCCACCGGCCACCAGCGCAGGTCGGTGGATTCCGAACTGCGCACGGGCACAGCGCCTTCCGGGGCCTTGATCTTGAACAGCAGATCCAGGTGCCGGGTCGGCACGCCCAGTGAGCATTTGATCGGATGCGCCTGCGCGCCGTACAACCCGGGCTCCAGGGTCAGCCCCGCGATCCCGGATTCCTCGGTGGCCTCCCGGAACGCCGCCGCCGCGACCGTATCGTCCGATTCCTCGCAATGCCCGCCCAGCTGAATCCACCGCCCGACCCGGGGATGCAGCGTCAGCAGCACCTCGGACTCGTCATGCGAGAGCACGATCGCCGAGGCGGTGATATGCCCCGCCGCGTGCTCGCGCAGGCACCCGCGCGGCGCGGACCCCAGGAACGCCAGCATCGCCTCCCGCAGCGACTGCTCCGGACCCGTTGCCGGAGACCAGGTTTCGAGCAACTCCACCGCGGACTTGTGCAACGACTCCGCGCTCACAGTTCGACCAGCCCCATGCCCGGCTCGCGGGGATCGCGCGGCGCGAGCTCTTCCAGTGGGTAGCCAATGGCGATGGCCCCCAAGGGATTCCAGTCCGGAGCCAGACCGAGCACCTCGCGGGTGATCTCCGGGGCGAAGATGGTGGAGCCGATCCAGCAGCTGCCGATGCCCTTGGTGGCGAGCGAGACCAGCAGGCCCTGCACGGCCGCGCCGACCGCCACGTTGAACATGGTCGCCTCATTGGCGCGGCGGCGCTCATCCGGATAGTCGTGCGCGCCGTCGGGAACGCAGAACGGGATGATCACCTCGGGGGCGTCGAACAGGATGCGGCCCCGGGAAACTCGGCGTTCGGCACGCTCATCGGAGAGGCCGTCACCCTTCAGATCCGCATGCCATTTCTCGGCCATCGCCTCGAGCAGCTGATTGCGCAATCCACGCTTGCGGACCCACACGAACCGCACCGGGCGGGTGTGATGCGGAGCCGGAGCGGTGAGCGCCTCACCGACGGCGGCGCGGATCAACTCGGGTTCGACCGGGGTGTCGGCGAATTGGCGCACCGAACGGCGCATGAGCAACGCCTGACCGCGACCGAGGTCGATGGCCTCCTCGGTGCCGAGCCAGAACAGATCCTCGACCCCGCGCCGCAGCAGATCCGCCGCCGTCGACCCGTCGTCCACATAGTCCAGTCCGCGCACCACCGCGATCGGGACGCCGCCGAGCTTGCCCTTCACCAGATCCGCCGCGGCCGCCAGTTCATCGGCGATGGCGACGAGGGTGACGTGCAGTTCATTGCCCTGACCGTCGATCGCGCCGTCGTAGTCGTGCATGACGCGCAGTCCGGAAGATCCGATGGCAGCGTCGATTTGGCCGTTTCGCCAGGCTCGTCCCATGGTGTCGGTGATGACCACCGCGACCTGAATACCGAGCCGTTCGGCCAGCGCGGTGCGCAATGCCTTGGCGCTGGCGTCCGGATCGACCGGCAGCAGCACCAGTTCATTCCGCTCCACATTGGAGCCGTCGATACCCGAGGCGGCCTGCACGATGCCGAGCTTGTTCTCGGTGATGAGCGTGCGGTTCTTGCGCGCGACCACGCGCACCGCTTCCTGCCGCACCAGTTCGCGCCGCGCGGCATCGCGCTCGTCCGGATCGGTGGGCGCGGCCACGATGCGCCCCTCCACCTTGGAGATGATTTTGCTGGTCACCACCAGCACATCCCCGTCCCGCAGCCAACTCGCCTGCGCCGCAATATGTTCGGCGATGTCATCGCCGGGCCGGAACTCCGGCAGCCCCTCGATCGGCAGGATGCGCAACTCCCCGCCCGACGCGTGGTCCCCGAATTCGGGCAATCCCGTTGTCTCACTCATGGTTTCACCCCGGCGATGTCCAGGGCCTGGCGCACCATCTCCGCGGTGGCGGCCGGATCGGTCATGAGCAGGGGCACCGCGCGCACCTCCACGCCGGGGACGTCGGCGGTATCGGTGTCGTGGATGAGCCAGCCGTCGAGGATGCCGGTGCCGGTGCGCGCGCCGTAGTAGTTGCCGACCGCTTCGGCGGTGGTTTCCACGCCGATCACCGAGAGGCATTCATCGGCCATGCCGCGCAATGGTTTTCCGTCCACCACGGGTGAGAGGCCGATGACCTTGGCGTCGGTGGTGCGCAGCGCGCCGCGGATTCCGGGGACCGCGAGGATGGATCCGACACTCACCACGGGGTTCGAAGGGGCCAGCAGAATGACGTCCGCGGACTCTATGATTTCCGTCACACCGGGGGCCGGTTTTGCTTGATCCGCCCCAATAGTCACGAATCCATGGGTCTCTACGTTTGCCCGATAGCGGACCCACCACTCCTGGAAATGGATCGCGCGACGTTCGCCAGGGTTCTCCGGGTCGCCGATAACAACGTGCGTTTCGGACCGATCGTCGGTTGCGGGAAGCAGGCGCACACCCGGTTCCCAGCGTTTGCACAGGGCCTCGGTCACCGCCGATAGCGGATACCCCTGACGCAGCATTTCGGTGCGAATGAGATGGGTGGCGATATCGCGATCACCCAGTCCGAACCAATCGGGCTGAGCGTTGTATTTCGCCAGCTCCTCCTTGGCGTTCCAGGTCTCGTTCGCATGTCCCCAGCCGCGTTCCGGATCGATGCCGCCACCCAGCGTGTACATGCAGGTGTCCAGGTCAGGGCAGATGCGCAGGCCGTGCATCCAGACGTCATCGCCGACATTGACGATGGCAGTCACCTCGGCCCCGGGGACCAGCTCTCGCACGCCCATCAGGAACCGCGCGCCGCCCACTCCGCCGACCAATACCGCGATGCGCAGACCGGTTCCGGGTGCGGTGTCCGCTTGTTCTCGAGTCACATCCGCACAGCCTAAGCGTTTCGGGCCGGAAGAACCGTCACGGGATATTTGCTGTGAATTTGCTGTTTGATCTGCGGGAACCTTGCCGAACGGGGTCGCGGATGGTAACGGAATAGCTTCGGCGGCTTGACCACCGCCACGCCCGGCGTGTCTAATCACAGGCATGTCATTCCGGGTCCGTGCGAGAGCTCAAGGCGCGGACAGCATTTCGAACACGCGTTCGCATCATCGGAATGGCGAACAGCTCGGGGATGGCCGCGGGACTACGTCGCGGTGTTGGGCCGTCGGTGGGATCGGTTCCGGCGGATTAATCATTCTGCGCTAACACACAGTGAGGAGGCGGAGCGATGGCCGATGAGCTGGCCCCGTCAGAAATTCCAGGCGGTGTATCGCAAACCGATTCCACAGCTGGCGCAGCACCTGGCTTCTGCGCCGATGCTTGGAACGGAATCGAGGGGGGTGAACCGATGACGACGCGGCCGGGGGGCGGCCAATGGGCGAGAGCGCAATATCAGCCCGAACCGCCGCGCCTGAGCTTGATCGTCACGGGCAATGATGAAGCGTTCGACAGTTTTTCCCGCGGTGGCCGCCAGATGACCGAAGCGGAGCAGTGGCAGGAACGGGCGCTGTGCGCCCAGACCGATCCGGAGGCGTTCTTCCCCGAGAAGGGCGGTTCCACCCGCGAGGCCAAGCGCATCTGCTTGGGCTGCGAAGTTCGCGATGAATGCCTGGAATACGCCCTCGCCAATGATGAGCGGTTCGGCATCTGGGGCGGGCTTTCCGAGCGCGAGCGTCGTCGCTTGAAGCGCGGAATCATCTAAGTCGACCTTGCTGCGTACCCAGCGCAGCAAGTTTCAAGCTCCCCCGCCTCCCCGCGACTTCAGCGCCCGGGTAAGAGCCGTCAGCCGTACCATTCGCGTGCTGACGGCTAGGTGCGCAGCGAGTTCCGGGGGTGCCCCCGGAGTTACCCCGAACTCACGAAATCAGTTGTCGCGAGGGGTATCTCATTCTCCGGGTTCGGGGTCGATCACATCCGGGTCGACCCCGAGGTAGGTCGCGATCTGCTGGACGAGAACTTCGCGCAGCAGGTCCACCAGGTCGTCAGGGTCGCCCGCGCGTAGTTCCAAGGGTTTGCGGAACAAGACAACTCGGGCGCGGGTCGCCTGACCGTATCGGTCCACCCCTGCCGGGATGAGGCGCGACAGGGGCACCGGACCGTCGGCGACGACCTCATCCGGCCAGGTCACCGAATCCGGGTGCAGCGGGCGGATTTTCGGCACATCATCGACCGCGATATCGAGTTTGGTCAGCTGGTCGTGCCAGCGACTCTCCACGGGCGCGAACGCCTCCAGGACGAGCCGATCGAATTGCTGCCCGCGCGTGCGCCGCGCCGGAACCGTCGGCGGCAACATCGGCCCGCGCACACCCCGCCCGCGGCGGATCACCGAGCGCGCGGTCGGCGCCGGTCGTTTACGTGAACGGGTCATAACACTGAATCTAACCGCAATCCACCCTCGAGTTGGATTCGCCTCGGCGTCGCTCGCGCAACACCCGGCGAACCGGACATCGACCGGCCGAACCGGACATCTGCTCGAGTGAGGCCGACCTCATTGAGCGTGTCTATCCCCCTCGGCGCGCCCGGAGGGTTACCCTGCATGGCGTGATTCCCATGCGTCGTTGCTGCCGTCCAGGCTGCAAGAATCCGGCCGTTGCGACGCTGACCTATGTGTACTCGGACTCGATGGCAGTGGTCGGACCACTGGTCACCGTCGCCGAACCGCACTCCTGGGACCTCTGCGAGACACATGCCTCCCGCATCACCGCCCCCAAGGGCTGGGAACTGGTCAAGCATGAGGGCGGGTTCTCCTCCGGCACACCCGATGACGACGATCTGACCGCGCTGGCCGAGGCCGTGCGCGAGGCCGGATTGCGCCGCCGCACACCGGAACCCGACCCGCGCGGCTACACCGATTACCCGCCCGCCCAGCAGCGCCCGAATCGCACCGGCAGACGCGGGCATCTACGGGTACTCCCGGACCCGCCCAACTGAGCATCGAAGCTTCGCGGACATGCGCAGCAGCGCCGAATTCGATCCCAGAGCGACCTCTACTAATGTGGTCGGCATGACAGAGCCCCGCTCCGCCGAGTCCGTACATGCAGTCATCAAGGCATATGACGTACGCGGGGTCGTAGGTGAACAAATCGACGCGGCGTTCGTGCGTGACGTGGGCGGTTCCTTCGCCCGGCTGATGCGAGCCGAGGGCGCCGAGCGCGTGGTGATCGGCCACGATATGCGCGACTCCTCCCCCGAACTCTCCGCCGCCTTCGCCGACGGCGTGCTGGCGCAGGGCCTGGATGTGGTGCACATCGGGCTCGCCTCCACCGATGAGCTGTACTTCGCCTCCGGCCATCTGGAATGCCCGGGCGCGATGTTCACCGCGAGCCACAATCCGGCCAAGTACAACGGCATCAAGCTGTGCCGCGCCAAGGCGCTGCCGGTCGGGCAGGACACCGGCCTGGCGACCATCTCCGATGAGGTCATCTCGGGCGTACCGGAATTCGACGGCCCGCGCGGCACCGCGACCGAACAGGATCTGCTGTCCGCCTACGCCGAATTCCTGCACAAGCTGGTCGATCTGAGCGGTGCGCGCCCGCTGCGCATCGCGGTGGACGCCGGAAATGGCATGGGCGGCTTCACCGTTCCCGCCGTGCTGGGCACGCTGGCGCAGTTCACCATCGAACCGCTGTTCTTCGAACTCGACGGCAATTTCCCCAATCACGAAGCCAATCCCCTGGATCCGAAGAATCTGGTGGATCTGCAGGACTACGTCCGCAAGACCGGTTCCGATATCGGCCTGGCCTTCGACGGCGACGCCGACCGCTGTTTCGTGGTGGACGAGAAGGGCGATCCGGTCCCGCCGTCCGCGATCACCGCGCTGGTGGCCGAGCGCGAGCTCGCCAAGGAGCCGGGCGCGACCATCATCCACAACCTCATCACCTCGCAGGCCGTGCCCGAGCTGGTGAACGAGCTGGGCGGCAATCCGGTGCGCACCCGGGTGGGTCACTCGTTCATCAAGCAGCAGATGGCCTCCACCGGTGCGATCTTCGGCGGCGAGCATTCCGCGCACTACTACTTCCGCGATTTCTGGGGCGCCGACTCCGGCATGCTGGCGGCGCTGCACGTGCTGGCCGTGCTCGGTGAGAAGGATCGGCCGATGTCCGAGATCGCGTCCGCGTATGCGACGTATTCGTCCTCCGGAGAGATCAACTCGACGGTGGCCGACGCGAAGGAACGAACCACCGCGGTGCTCGAGGCGTTCGGTAAGCGAGCCAAGTCGGTGGACCGCCTGGACGGGGTCACCGTGCAACTCGCGGATAAGGCATGGTTCAACCTGCGGGCCTCGAATACCGAACCGCTGCTGCGGCTCAACGTCGAAGCCCGATCGCAGGAGGAAGTAGACCAACTCGTCACCGAGATCCTGGGCATCGTTCGCGCCTGACTGGAATAGTGGAATCACAGAGCTTGGATTCACCAGCGTCTGGTGACCCGATGAGGGGAGGTGGCAACGCCCGATGATCGCTGGGACACCTGTACTCGACCTCGATGACGTCGCCTCGCTGGAGGCGGCCGACACCGGGGGCACCTTGCGCTCTGCCGCATCCGGCGGTGCGCTGGTGCGAGCGACCGCGGCGGCACTGGCCGAGGACGCGCTCACCCGGTTGCGGGATCTGCGCCCGCGCAGTCTCGTCATGGTTTCCGGTAGTGGCCGAGCCGCGCGCGCGGCCGCCCTGCTGCTCGCCGCGCTCGGCGATCGCACCAGCATGCCGCTGGTCGCCGCCACCGCGATACCGCCCTGGGTCGGCCCGCTGGACGTGGTGCTGGTCGCCGGGGACGACGCGGGCGATCCGCGCCTGGCCGCCGCCGTGGACTTCGCGGTCCGCCGCGGTGCCGAAGTGGTGGTCGCCGCACCCGATGAGGGACCGCTGCGCGCCGCCGCGGCCGGGCGCGCCACCATGCTGCCGCCCCGGGTCCGGGTGCTCGACCACAATCGGCTGCTGCGCTATCTGGCGGTCGGGATGGCGGTGCTGGGCGCGATCGACCCCAATCGCACCGGCCCGAGCCTGCCCGAATTGAACGCGCTCGCCGATCTGCTCGACGCCGAGGCGCTGCGCGACGGACCGCAGCACGAGGCGTTCCACAATCCGGCCAAAACCCTGGCCACCCGCATGCAGCAGCGCAAGCGCATGGTGCTCGTGGGTGATTCGCCCGCCGCGACCGTGCTCGCCGCGCATGCCTCCGAGGTGCTGCTGGCCGGCGCCGGGCAGATCACCGCCGCGGTCACCCTCGCCGAAGCCGTTGCCGCACACGGTCGTCTGGTGCAGGCGGCGGGGACGGCCGCACCGGATTTCGATCCGCTCTTCCACGATGCCGAACTGGACGGCCCGGCTCCGGTGGAGCAGGTGCGGCTGTTCGTGCTCAGCGCCGATCCGGATCAATCCACGGCCCGGCGGCGGCTGGCGATCTTCGGCTCCGATGCCGGACTGGTCGACGCCGAACTGGTGAACCTGGACGCCGAGACCGTCGGCGGGACCGAACCTGAACAGACGGGCGCACCCGCCCAGCCGCTGCCCGGGGCGCGCGGTGAACTGGAACAGCTTGCGGTGCTCGCACTTCGGCTGGAAATGGCCGCCGCGTACCTACGACTACTCGGCGTCAGCCCGGCCTCGAATCCGGGTCGCTATGACGGGGGAAACTACTAGTGCACGAACTCGCTGGTGCGCTGCGATCTTATGCATGGGGTTCGCGCACCGCGCTCGCTCAGCTGTGCGGGCGACCGGTTCCATCCGCACATCCGGAAGCCGAACTCTGGTTCGGCGCGCATCCCGCCGATCCCGCACAGGTGCGGATCAACGGGCACACCCGATCCCTGCTCGAAGTGGTCAGCGCCGACCCGCAACACGAACTCGGCGCTGTCGCGGGCGAATTCGGCGGCCGACTGCCCTTCCTGCTGAAGATCCTCGCCGCCGAGGAACCGCTCTCGCTCCAGGCGCATCCGAGCCTGGAACAGGCGCGGCAGGGCTTCGCCCGGGAGAACCACACCGGGGTGCCGATCGACTCGCCGATGCGCAACTACCGCGACGAGAACCACAAACCCGAGCTCGTGGTGGCGCTGGAACGCTTCGAGGCGCTGGCCGGATTCCGGGAACCGCGCAAGACCGTGCGGCTGCTCAACGCGCTCGATGTGCCCGAACTCAACTCGTACGCCGAGCTGCTTGCCGCCCAACCCGATTCGGCCGGGCTGCGCACGCTGTTCACCACCTGGATCGCGCTGCCGCAGGCCGCGCTGAGCACCCTGCTGCCCAAGGTGCTGGACGGGTGCGTGCGCTATCTGTCCGAGCGCGATGCCGGAAGCAACGGCACGCGTAAGGAATTCACCGCCGAGGTGCGCACCGCGCTCGAACTCGCCGAGGCGTATCCGGGCGATGCGGGGACGCTCGCCGCGCTGCTGCTCAATCGCGTCACGCTGGAACCCGGTGAGGGCCTGTTCCTCGCGGCCGGGAACCTGCACGCGTATCTGCGCGGCGTCGGCGTGGAGATCATGGCCAATTCCGACAATGTGCTGCGCGGCGGGCTCACGCCCAAGCACGTGGATGTGCCGGAGCTGTTGCGGGTGCTGGACTTCGAACCCCTGGACCTGCCGATCATCGAGGCGGAGGAACTGGGCGACGGGGTTTTCCAGTACCACACGCCCGCACCGGAATTCGCGCTCAGCCGGTACGAGCTCGGGGCGGACGGCGACGCGGTGGTCATCCCGCACACCGCCGGTCCCGGTATCGCGCTGTGCACGCACGGCACCATCGCGTTCTCACAGGGCCGTGACGAACTGCGGGTCGAATGCGGGCACGCGGCCTGGATATCGGCCGCGGACGGCGCTATTCGGGCACGCGCGATAGACGGTCCCGCGCAACTGTTCTGCGCGACCGTCGACGAGGACTGAACGCCCTTTCGTCTTCCCGGCCGCGAACATGCCGGGTCGACGGTTGTGGTGCGTCGCCCGGAGCGGCATAGGGTGCATGGCGGGCGGTGTGGATCGGTAGGCTGTCCCCTCGAGTGTTTTTGCGACAAAACGGACATGGGTTCGGGAAGGAACGGCACATTGTCTGCGGGTGGCGGTAAGAAGGCGATCCTGGCGGCGCTCAGCGCCAATGCCGGAATCGCGGTGGCGAAGTTCATCGGCGCGGCGATCACCGGATCGGCATCGATGCTGGCCGAGGCCGTGCACTCGGTGGCCGACACCTCGAACCAGGGGCTGCTGCTGCTCGGGCAGCGGCGCGCCGAACAGCAGGCCGATCAACTGCACCCGTTCGGCTACGGGCGCAACCGCTACTTCTACTCGTTCATCGTCGCGCTGGTGATCTTCGCGCTCGGCTCGGTGTACGCCATCTACGAGGGCATCCACAAGATCCAGCATCCCGAGGAACTGACCAACCCACTCGTCGCGATCGTCATCCTCGGCATCGCCATCGCGCTGGAGAGCTACAGCTTCGTCACCGCCATGCGAGAGTCCAAGCCGCTCAAGGGCGATGCCAGCTGGTGGCGGTTCATCCGCAACTCGCGCAATCCGGAACTGCCCGTGGTGCTGCTGGAGGATTCCGGCGCGCTCATCGGTCTGATCCTGGCGTTCGTGGCCATCAGCCTGACCGTGATCACCGATGAACCGGTATGGGACGGCATCGGCACGCTGTCCATCGGCATCCTGCTCGGCATCATCGCGGTCATTCTCATCATCGAGATGCAGAGTCTGCTCATCGGCGAGGGCGCGACACCCGAAGAGGATCGCGCCATCCGGGCGAACCTGGTGGACGACAGCAGCATCAACAAGGTGATCCACCTGCGCACCCAGTACCTGGGGCCGGAGGAGATGCTGGTCGCGGCCAAGGTGTCCATCGTGCCGGGGCTGGAGATCGCCGATATCGCCGCCGCCATCGACGCCGCCGAGGCCCGGGTGCGCGAGGCCGTTCCGGCCGCGCGGGTGATCTACCTGGAGCCGGATCTGTATCGGACACAACCGGTTCAGAGCTGAGCCCGCCCGGTTCCGAAACGTCCGATCCGCGTGTAGAGCCGGTGCGCGGGCCCGCACGTCGGTAGCGTGGAACCATGGCTTCCGGCAGCAGGCAAGCGGTTCTCGCGGCATTCGCGGCGGACGTCGGCATCACCATCGCGAAATTCATCGGCGCGGCCATCACCGGATCCGGATCCATGCTGGCCGAGGCGGCACACTCCACGGCCGACAGTGCCAATCAGGGGCTGCTGCTGATCGGACGCAAACGCGCCGAACAGGAACCGGATCAATTGCACCCCTTCGGATATGGGCGCAATCGCTACTTCTACGCCTTCGTGGTGGCGCTGGTGATCTTCAGCGTCGGATCGCTGTACTCCATCGAGGAGGGCATCAACAAGATCTGGCATCAGGAAGAGCTGACCGATGTCGGTATCGCGCTCGCCATCCTGGTGGTGGCGATGGGGCTGGAGTCCTACAGTCTGCTCACCGCGACCCGCGCGTCCTCACCGCTGAAGGGGCGCAATAGCTGGTGGCGATTCATCCGCACCACCCGCAATCCCGAACTGCCCGTGGTGCTCCTGGAGGATTCGGGCGCGCTCATCGGCCTGGTACTGGCGTTCGCGGGCGTGGGGCTGACCGCGCTCACCGGAAACCCGCTGTGGGACGGTATCGGCACCATCGCCATCGGCGTGCTGCTCGGCTGTATCGCGGTGGTACTCATCATCGAGATGCAGAGCCTGCTCATCGGTGAGGGCGCGACACCCGATGAGGAGCGGCGCATCCGCACCGCCCTGGTGGACGGCGGCGGCGCGGTGACCGGCGTGCTCAATCTCAAGACGCAGTACCTCGCGCCCAATGATCTGCTGGTCGCGGCCAAGGTGTCGATGACCTCCGGACTGGACATCAATGCCGCCGCACTCGCCCTCGACGACGCGGAAGCGCGTGTGCGCGAAGCGGTTCCGGCCGCCGGGAACATCTACCTGGAACCGGATCTGCACCGCACCGAACAGCGCTGAACCTCAGCGGTCGGCCAGCCGGATGACGAACCGCAGGCCCGACCAGACGGGGTCGATGGCGGCGACCTTGTTGTCGACCAGACCCTGGGCGAGGCCGTATTCGCGGACCATGGTCTCGGTGAGATCGGTGGGCATACCGCCGGATTTCTTCGGCCAGGCGATCCACAGGCCGCCATCGGTGACCAGATGTGTTCGCCACGAACCGAAGTGCCGCAGCAGGGTGGCGCGATCCGGGCAGAAGCCGAGAATCACGTCGTAACCACCGCTACCCGCGCACCGGTGTAATTCGACCGCCCCGGGCAGCTCACCCAGCTCGAAATCCGCGGGCGCACCCGCCAGCAGCACCCGCGCGCCTTCCTTGATTCCGAGCTTGCGGGGCAGCGGCGTACCCGAGTAACCGGCCATACCGTGAGGATAGGCGCTCAGGGGTGGGTGCTGCGGAGCAGGTCCAAGGGGTCGGTTCGCACGCCGAATTCGCGGCGCAGGGCGTGACGGGCGGCGTGCAGGCCGTTCATACCGTGCACGCCCGGACCGGGCGGGGTCGCCGAGGAACAGAGGTAGACGCCGGGGAGCGGGGTGCGGTACGGGTTCCAGCGCGGGACGGGGCGAAAAACGGTCTGGCGGAAGGTCATCGCGCCCGCGGAGATATCGCCGCCGATGTAGTTGGCATTGTGCGCGGGCATGGTGGCGGCGGTACGGACGGTGCTGGCCAGGATGAGATCGCGGAAGCCGGGGGCGAAGCGTTCGACCTGGGCGGTGACGGCCTCGGTCATATCGCGGGTGGAACCGTTCGGGACGTGCGCGTAGGTGTAGAAGGTGCGCTGTCCGGCGGGGGCGCGGGTGTCGTCGACGACACCGGGCTGGATGGACAGTACGTACGGGCGGTCGGCATGATCGCCTGCGGCGACGGCTTTTTCGGCGGCGACGGCCTCGGCGCGGCTGCCGATCAGGTGCAGGGTGCCCGCGCGTTCGCAGCCGCGCGCCTGCCACGGCACCGGGCCCGACAGCGCGAAATCCACCTTGCAGGCCGCGCCGCCGTAGCGGAAGTTGTCCAGCGCCCGGTTGTATCGGCTCGGTAGCCGATTCGCGGCGATGCGCTGGAGTTCGGCGGGGGCCAGATCCAGCAGTACCGCTCGTGCGGAATCGAATTCGTCGATGGAGTCGACCCGGTGCCCGGTGATGACGCGACCGCCGTTGCGGCGCAGATCAGCCGCGAGCGCATCGACGATGGCCTGGCTGCCGCCGCGCGGGACGGGCCAGCCGCGCGCGTGGGCGAGGGTGCCGAGCAGCAGGCTGACGCCCGCACCGGGCAGGCTGCGCGGCGGCCGAATCGCGTGCGCGGCAACGCCGGTCAACAGTGCGGGCGCGATGTCCTCGCGAAAGCGCAAGTCCCACAGCGGTGTCGACTGTTCCAGCATGCGGCGCGCGATGCGCAGTTCGACGCCCGGGTCCACGTGCAGCAATCCGGTCGGATCGATGGGCGGATGGCGCAGATCCGACATGATCAGGCCGACGAGGTCTTCCCATTTGCGCACCAGCGGGCCGAACAGCCGCCGCCAGGAGCCGCCGTCGCGGCCGAGTCCGTCCGCGGTCTGTTCCAGATCGCGCCAGGCCAGACCGGCACGCCCGCCATCGAGCGGATGCGCGTACGAGACCTGCGGGGTAAGCAATTCCACGCCGTGCGCCTTCAGGTCGAAGGCGCGGAAGAACGGGGACGCCACCGCCATGGGATGCGCTCCGGCGCACAGGTCGTGCCGGAATCCGGGCAGCGTGATCTCCCCGGTGCGGCAGCCACCGCCGATCGCGTCGGCGGCCTCGTAGACCTCGACCTCGAGCCCCGCCCGAGCCAGGATCACCGCCGCCGCAAGCCCATTGGGCCCCGATCCGACCACCACCGCGTCAGCCATGACCACAGCCTATGCGCGTGGCGGCCGGGTGTGCCGCGACCGTGACGAACCCCGCCCCCGGTTGCCCGGATCAGGCGGGGCGGACCCACTGGGCGATAAAGATTTCCAGACGCTGATCGCGAAAGTCCGGCCGCAGTCGGCCACCCCGATCGAGGGTGGCGAGGCCGTGCAGCGCGGACCAGGCGACCTCGGTGAAGGTTTCCACATCGTGCGATCCGGCGAACGGGGCGAAGGTGTGCAGCAGTTCCAGGAACGCGTCCTTGAGGGCCTGCGGAGCCTCGGGCCCGAATTTCAGATCGGTGCGCAGCAGGAAGATGGCGTCGTAGAGCGCGGCGCTGTCGCGGGCGAAGGCCAGGTAGTTCTCGGTGACGGCGATGAGTCCGGCCTCGGGGGTGGCGGCTCGTTCGCGGGCCTCGCGGGTGGCGACGGCGAGTTCGGCGCAGCCCTGTTCGGCGACCGCGGCGACGATGGCGTCCTTGCCCGCGAAATGGCTGTAGAGCACGGGCTGGCTGTATTCGATGGCGTCGGCGAGGCGGCGAATGGTGACCGCTTCCCAGCCCTTGGTCTCGGCGAGTTCGCGAGCGGTGTCGATGATGCGCTGATGTCGATCGGCGCGTTCGCGTTCCTTGCGGGTCTGTATAGCGCTCATACCAAGAACTCTAGCATCGCTAGACAAACTACCCGTGCATGATCTAGCGTTATCCACATCAGTTAGCAGCGCTAGATTTTGGAGCAACAGTGAACATCTCCCGCATCGCCACCGCCCCTGTCCGCCATCGTCGCGGGCTGTGACCTCCGCCACTATCGGATGATTTCCGCGCCCGTGCACCGTCTCTCCTTACAACACCGCACACAAAGGAGCGACACCATGACGACCACCAAGCCGCACGGCCCGGCCTCGTACTTCCCGACGATCGAAGCCAAATACGGCCGCTCCGTGGACGATTGGTTCGTCATCCTCACCGCCTCCGGCATCACCACCCAGAAGCCGATGGTCGAATTCCTCAAGACCGAACACGAATTGGGCCACGGCCACGCCACCGCCCTCGCCCAGTTCCACCTCAACCCCGGCAAGTGGGAGCGCTGAAATCCCCTCCCCCACAACGCAAATCGGCCGCTCCCACAGGGAGCGGCCGATTGCGTTATGCCGAAGGCGGTCGATCAGACGTCGGTGCTGAAGCGGATGCCGCCGTCGGGGATGTCGACGCCGGGCCAGACCCGGGCGCCGCGGAGGAGTTCGCAGCGGGCGCCGATGACCGCGCCGTCGCCGATCACGCCGTCGCGGACGAGGGCTCGGGGGCCGATGCGGGCGCCGAAGCCGACGATGGAGCGTTCGACGGTGGCACCGGCTTCCACGCAGGCGCCGTCGAAAAGGATTGCGCCGTCGAGGCGAGCGCCCGCGCCCACCTCTGCGCCGCGGCCTACGACCGTGCCGCCGATCAGCAGTGCGCCCGGGGCCACGCCCGCGCTGGGGTGGACGAGGGATTCGCCGCGCTGGCCGGGCAGGGCCGGGGAGGGGGCGATGCCGCGGACGAGATCGGCGGAGCCGCGGACGAAGTCCTCGGGGGTGCCCATGTCCCGCCAGTAGGAGGTGTCGACGTGGCCCTGGATGTGCGCGCCCTCGGCGAGCAGGGAGGGGAAGGTTTCGCGTTCCACCGAGACCGGGCGGCCCGCCGGGATCTTCTCGATGTATTCGCGGCGGAAGACGTAGCAGCCGGCGTTGATCTGGTCGGTCGGCGGATCCTGGGTCTTCTCCAGGAAGGCTGTGACGCGGCCGGTTTCGTCGGTGGGGACGCAGCCGAAGGCGCGCGGATCGCCGACGCGGACCAGGTGCAGGGTGACATCGGCGTTGGAGGCGTGATGGGTTTCCAGCACACCGTTGAGGTCGGTGCCGCCGAGCACATCGCCGTTGAACACCATGACGGTGTCGGCGCGCAGTTTGGGCAGCACATTGCGGATGCCGCCGCCGGTGCCCAGCGCCTCGGTCTCGGTGACGTATTCGAGTTCGAGGCCGAGTTCGGAGCCGTCACCGAAGTGTTCCTCGAACACCTCCGCCTTGTAGGAGGTGCCGAGTACGACGTGGGTGATGCCCGCATCGGCGATGCGGGCCAGCAGATGCTGCAGGAACGGCAGTCCGGCCGTGGGCAGCATCGGTTTCGGGGCGGACAGGGTCAGTGGACGCAATCTGGTGCCCTGGCCCCCGACCAGGATCACCGCGTCCGTGGACCCGGCAGCATTGCCGCTGTTCGCCATCATCTCCCCTGTGGTGTGGGTTGTCAGTTGAGCGCGTCCGCCTTGTCGCGTTCGCGCAGTGCGGATCGAACCGCAAGCCTGCAGCGGATCGCAAGTCCAGCCTTGAGCGCGACCCGGAGCGGAGCCTGCCACCAGTGCGGATGCCGGTCGGCCTGGAAACGGTAGGCGCTGGCGTGATGCGCCGGGAGCATCGTTTCCGGATGGCGACCCGCGGCGTGCCCCTTGGCATGGGTGACCTCGGCGGACGGCACGAACACATTGTGCCAGCCCGCCCGGCCCATCCGATCACCGAAGTCGACATCCTCCATGTACATGAAGTACCGGGAGTCGAATCCCTCGATGGCGTCGAAGGCGGCGCGGCGCACCAGCAGGCAGGAACCGGACAGCCAGCCCACGGTCCGCTCGGAGATCTGCTCGTTCTCCTGGCGGTAGCGGCGGGTCCAGGGGTTGCCCGGCCAGATGGTGCCGAGGATGGCGTGTCCGGCGCCGTCGGCCAGACCGGGCACCGAACGCGCGGACGGGTACAGCGAGCCGTCCGGTTCGAGGACCTTGGGTCCGAGGGCTCCGGCGCGCGGCCAGCGGCGGGCGGCGGTCAGCAGTTCGTCGATGGAATCGGTATGCCAGCGAATATCCGGGTTGACGATGACGATGAACTCGATGTCCGGATCGATCTCCGCGACCGCGCGATTGATCGCGCCGCCGTATCCGATATTGCCGCCGGTGCGTAGCAGGCGCACATGCGCGTTGGCGTCGGCGATCAATTCCGGCACGCCGTCCGTTGAACCGTTGTCGGCCAGGATGACCTGAGGCTTCTCGCTGGTGGCGGTGGCTAGCGTGCTGATGAAGTGCTGCAGGTGCTCACCGGGCGAGTAGGTCACCGTGACGACGGCCAGCGTCGGCCGTTCAGCAGAATCCGAGGGGCTCACGGACGCCCAGCCTAGTCGGAGATGGCGGACAGCGCGTCGTTCAGTGCCGCTCGCCAATCCCGGAGCGGGGTGAGCCCGGCGGCGGCCCAGGATTTGCCCGAAAGGACCGAATATGCCGGGCGCGGAGCCGGTCTCGGGAAATCCGCGGTGCCACAGGGGAGTACACGTCCCGGATCAGCGCCGATACCCGCGAACACGGCCTGCGCGAGCTCGAACCAGGTGGCCTGTCCGGCATTGGTGGCGTGCAGGACGCGCGGAATCGCGGGATCGTCCGAGCGAGCCGCCAGTTCCAGCAGCCCGGCGGCCAAATCCGGTGCGTACGTGGGTGATCCGAGCTGATCCGCGACCACGTTCACATTCTCGCGCTCACCTTCGAGCCGCCGCATGGTGGCGACGAAGTCGGTGCCCCGCCCGGTGTAGACCCAGGCGGTCCGGACAATGCGCGCATTCGGGTCTAAGTCCAGAACCGCTTGTTCCCCGGCCAATTTCGATCGGCCGTACACCGTCGACGGTCCGGTCGGATCGCCCGGCTCATACGGTTTTTCGGCATCGCCCGGAAAGACGTAATCGGTGGAGACCGTCACCAGCCGCGCCCCGGCTTCGGCACAGGCCGCCGCCAGCACCGCCGGTCCGGTGGCATTGACGGCGAAGGCCGCGTCCACATCGGATTCGGCCCTGTCGACGGCGGTGTAGGCCGCGCAGTTCAGCACCACATCGCCCGGATTCAGCACCGCGCGTACGGCATCCGGATCGGTGATATCGAGTTCGGCACGGCCGTAACCGCGGGCATCGGGTGCGAGCGCCAGCAGCGCGCGGCCGAGCTGTCCGTGCGCACCGGTCACCACGAGCCGCGCGGTGATTGGCGTCACGGCGGGAGAAGTCACGGCGGTCAGTCTGGCATGTCCGAGGTGGCCCGGTCGCGCCCGAGTCTGCCTGCGGTGATGCCCGGCTTCGAGTGCGCAACCCGCGTGCGCGGACGCACGACTCACGGAGCGCGGGCTACACGAACATGTCCGGCCACGCGTCTAGCCTCAGCAATTGGGGGAAGTCCATCGATGTCACCCGGAAACTCGGGTGTGGTCGGCCGAGCACTGAGAGGAAGTCGAGGGTGTCGCAATCCACCAGGGCATCCGCGCCGCTACCGTCGCGCCGCCCCGCAGGGAAGAGGTCGCGGGGCGGCGGACAGCGCGCGAATCCGATGCGTGCGCTCGCGGCGGCGGCCGCGGTGCTGGTCCTGGTGGTCACCGGTTTGGGCTGGCACAGCATGGACGAGCTGGTGTCCAGCATCGAGCGGATCGGCAATCTCGGGCTGGGTGGGGAGAAGGACGGCGCGGTCGACATTCTCATGGTGGGCATCGACTCCCGCACCGACGCGCACGGCAATCCGCTGTCCGAGGATGAGCGGGCCATGTTGCACGCGGGCGATGAGGTGGGCCTCAATACCGACACCATCGTGCTGATCCGGGTGCCGAACAACGGTGAATCCGCGACCGCCATCTCGATTCCGCGCGACTCGTACGTCGATATTCCGGGCATCGGCAAGGGCAAGATCAATTCGGCGTACGGCGCGACCAAGCTGACCGAACAGCAGAAGCTCTTGGACAAGGGCGTTTCCGCGACCGACGCGGACAAACGGTCCACCCAGTCCGGGCGGCAGGCGCTGATCAAATCGGTCGCGAACCTGACCGGTATCACCGTCGACCATTACGCCGAGGTCGGCCTGCTCGGCTTCGTACTGCTCACCGACGCGGTCGGCGGTGTGGACGTCTGCCTGAACAGTCCGGTGTACGAACCGATGTCGGGCGCGGACTTCCCCGCCGGACCCCAGAAGCTCAATGGCCCCGAGGCTTTGAGCTTCGTGCGGCAACGCCATGAGCTGCCTCGCGGCGATCTGGATCGAATCGTGCGCCAGCAGGTGTACATGGCGCAGCTGGTGCATCAGGTGCTGAGCGCCAAGACGCTGACCAGCCCGGGCCGCCTGAAGGATCTCAGTGACGCGGTGGGCCGCACGGTCGTGCTCGACGACGGCTGGGATGTGTTGTCGTTCATGAACCAATTGCAGGATCTGTCCGGTGGTCAGGTGAAGTTCGAGACCATTCCGGTCAAGGATCTCAACGGCTGGACCGATGAGGGCGAATCGGTGGTCCGGGTTGATCCGGTCGCGGTGCAGAAGTACATCGCCAAAACCATCGGTGCGGACAATGACCCGCACGAGGAGACCGGCGGTGTGGACCCCGCCACCATCACGGTGGACATCTACAACGCCAGCGGCACCGGCGGACTGGCGGGCCAGGCCGCACAGGCGCTGACCGGCAAGGGTTTCCGCACCGGAACGGTGGACAATTGGATCGGCGGCCCGATTCAGAGCAGTCGGGTGCTGGCGGCGAGCGGCGGTGACACCAAAGCGCGCGCGGTGGGCAAGGCGCTGGGCGGACTGCCGGTGTTCGCGCAGAGCGGTATGCCGGAGGGCTCGATCCGGGTGGTGCTGGCGAGTGACTACTCTGGTCCCGGTTCGGCGACGAGCAGCACCGCCTTCGACCCCACCACCAGCAACTCCACCACGATGACCCCGGTGCCGCCCGCCCCACCCATCGATGCCGGTAAGAACGGACCGAAATGCGTGAACTGAACGAGACCCTCACCGAAGCGGTGCTCGACCCCATCCTCGCCCGCGATCCCGCGGGCCCGCGCATCACCTATTACGACGACGCCACCGGAGCGCGCATCGAGCTATCCGCGCTCACGCTGGCCAACTGGGCGGCCAAGACCGCCAATATGATTCGCGACGAATTCGGGCTCTCGGCCGGTTCCCGGGTGGCGGTGCTGCTGCCCGCGCACTGGCAGACCGCGGCGGTCCTGCTGGGCTGCTGGTGGGCCGGGGTGGAAGTGGTGTTGCACGCCGACCCGGACGCCGAACTCGCCCTCGTGACCGCCGACCGGATCGCCGAGGCGGGTGATATTCCGGAGGTGGCGGCGCTGTCGCTGGATCCGATGGGCATGCCGGTGCGGGATCTGCCGATCGGCGTCACCGATTACGCGACCGCGGTGCGCGTGCACGGGGACCAGTTCCGGCCCAGCGGTATCGGCTGTGCGCTGGACGGCACCTCGGTGTCGGAGGTCTTCGAGGAGGCCCGCAAATCCGCTGCGCGCCAGGGCTTCACCGCCGAGGATCGGGTGCTGTCCTCGACCCCGTGGGAAACCCCGGCCGAATTGATCGATGGGCTGGTCGCCGTGCTGGCGTCCGGAGCGTCATTGGTGCAGGTCGCGAACCCGGATCCGGCCGCGCGCGAGCGTCGCGTCACCAGTGAGCGGGTTACCGCGCAGCGTTCCTGACTCCTGCCACGGGAGGATTTCCGATTCCCTCTTCGGGATGTTTTTCGTCACACCGGTTTTCCGTACGGTGGAGGCATCCGAGGATGGGAGTTCAGCGATGATGAGCCCGCGATACTGGTTACGGTGGCTGCTGGAGCAGGGCACACCCAGGTACGCGCTGCGTTTTCAGGCCCGGCGGGGTGACCCGTTCGCGCAATTGGTCGGCAGCACCTCCGGTTTGTACGACCCGTACCCGCATATCGAGGAGTTGCGCGGGCGCGGGCGGCTGTACAAGGGTCCGGTCGGCTGGGCCACGGCCGATTACGAGTTGACCCGGGCCGCGTTGCGGGACAGTCGCTTCGGCATTTTCGGTGCGCACAATGTGCAGCTGCCCGGGCCACTGACCAAGCTGATCCGGGCCGCGGAACTGCCGCCGAATCCGGTGGAGCCGCCGTCCATGCTGGTGATCGATCCGCCCGAACACACCCGGTTGCGCAAATCGGTGTCGGCCGCGTTCACCCCGCGCGCCATCGGACGGCTGCGCGAGCGGATCGAATCGGTGACCGCGGAACTGCTGCACGCGCTGCCCGAGGACGGGTCCGCGGATCTCATCGAGGATTACGCGGCGCAGGTGCCGATCGCCATCATCGCCGAAATGCTGGGCTTCCCACAGGAATCCCGGAAGCAATTCCTGGCGTGGGGTGATGCCGCCAGCCCGCTGCTGGACTTCGGCATCGCCTGGCGCACCTGGCGCGCGGCCGCCACCGCCATGATCAATATGGACGGTTATCTGGACGAGCACATCGCGCGGCTGCGCCGCGAACCCGGTGACGACATCCTCAGCAGCCTGGTGATCGCGGGCGATCTGGACGATCGCGAACTCAAGGCCACCGCCAGCCTGCTCATGGGCGCGGGTTTCGAGACCACCGTCAACCTCATCGGCAATGGCGTGGTGCAGTTGCTGGCGCATCCGGAGCAGCTGGCGCGGCTGCGCACCGAGCCCGAACTGTGGCCCCAGACGGTCGAGGAGGTGCTGCGTTTCGACGCGCCGGTGCAGAGCACGGCGCGAACGGCGCTGTGCGATACCGAACTCGGCGGGGTGACGCTGCACAAGGGCAGCGTGGTGGTGCTGTCGCTGGCCGGGGCCAATCGGGATCCGAAGATGTTCGAGAATCCGGATCGGTTCGACATCACGCGCTCGAATGCCAAGGACCACTTGACGTTCTCCAGCGGTATCCACACCTGCCTGGGTGCGAGCCTGGCGCGCATGGAGGCCGGATACGCGCTGCGCGCACTGTTCGACCGCTTCCCGGAACTGGCGCTGTCGGGCACGCCGGAGCGGCGGCCGCTGTACACGCTGCACGGGTACGCGCGGCTGCCGGTCAATTTGGGCCGCCGGGCCACCGCGACGGTGTAACCCGGGCGGGTCGACCCGGGATCCATTGTGGCGGTGGGGATCCCGGATCGAGCTCAGTAGAAGCCGACGACCTCATCGCCCCAGATGGAATTGCGTTCGCCGTCCGGGTCCGCCACGATGCGGTCGGCGGCGTCGATGACCAGGGTTTTGCGCTCGGCGACGGTGTACGGCGGCCAGTGTTTGGAGCCGTCGATGGCCGCGGGCACACCGTGCGTGGCGAAGGCGGTCCAGCGGCGCATGATCCGGCCCGAAACCTCCTGCGCCGCTTTGCGTCCGCCGAGCCAGAAGGTGGGGTCGCGGTCGAAGGAGCCGAAATTGCCGAATACATAGGGCAATTCGCAGGCGTGCCCCGCGCCGACCCGGGCCGCCTTGAGCATCGGCGTGGCATGGTCGAAGCGGTACATCCAGGTCGGCGAATGCGCCGAATGCGCTTCCGCCACCCAGTGCGCGGGCATGCGGAACGCCGCATCGGTGGACATGCTCAGCGCGCCGCGCGCGGAGGTGACCGCGTACGCGGAGGCGATCTCGGCGATGCGCTCCGGTGACAGGCCCGGATGTTCGGCGGCCACGCCGAGCAGCATGGAGTTCACCGCTTCCGGGGTGACCGGCATGATCGGCGAGCGGAACAGCCGGAACATGGACGCCTCGTCCCTATTGGTGCCGATGATCAGCGGCACCCGGTGCGAGCGGCCCTCGCGGAAACGTTCGGTGGGATAGGCGGGCAGCAGATCGCCGTCCACCACGGGGACCGCGGCCAGGCGGCCGGGTTCCTTGGTCGGGACCTCGTCGAACAGCGCCCCGGCGGCCGTGGCTATGCGTTCGATCGGCAATTCCAGCAGTTCACCCGCGCGCGATTCGGGCAGTTCCAGCATCTCCAGATAGCGGCGGGCCACGCCCGCGGTGCGCTCCGGACCGAAAACCGTGGTGGCGGGCGGGGATTCGGCGATGGCGCGATGGAAAAGCCCGGCCGAGCGCGGTGAGGTGAGCAGGGCGGTGACACAGCCCGCGCCCGAGGATTCACCGAAGATGGTGACATTGCTCGGATCGCCGCCGAACGCCGCGATATTGTCGCGCACCCATTCGAGGGCGAAGATCTGATCGTGCAGGCCCAGATTCGGCACGAAATCCGGGCCGAGCGAGGACAGGTCCAAAAAGCCGAGCGCGCCGAGCCGGTAGTTCACCGTGACCACGAGAAGATCGCCGATTTCGGACAGTTTGCGGCCGTCGTAGATGGCCTGCGCGGCCGTGCCCAGGCAGTACGCGCCGCCGTGGAACCACACCATGACCGGGCGGGGTTCCTCGGTGGCGGCGGCCGGGGCCCACACATTGAGCCAGAGGCAGTTCTCGCCCATCCGCAAACCGGAGTCCACCGGGACGAAGCCCGCGCTCTGCGGCGCTATCTCGCCGAAACTCACGCAATCGCGCACGCCATCCCAGCGGTGCGGGGGCTGCGGGGGCCGGAATCGGTTCGGCCCACCCGCGCTCGCGGCGTACGGAATGCCGCGCCAGACCGCGGTCTTACCCTCGCGTCGGCCCCTGACCTCGCCGAATTCGGTCCGTGCGACCGGATCGATGCCCTCGTCCTGCAGTGTCTCGAAGACTCGAGTGCTCACAGCCACCTCCTCGTACTCCGTAAATCGAGAGTACCGAGTGCATCGGTTGAGGTTGCCGGATCGTCACCCGCGATTCGCTACGCTGGGCGGGTGCCGAGTTATGCGTATCGATGCCGCAGCTGCGGCGACACGTTCGAGAAGTCCCGTCCGATGGCGGAGTCCTCGGATCCGGCCGACTGCCCGCAGGGGCATTCGGACACCGTAAAACTGCTGACCACGTTCGGAACGGTAAATCGCGGGGGCAGCGTGCCCGCCGCCGCACCGCAGGTGCCGATGGCCGGCGGCGGGGGTTGCTGTGGTGGCGGTGGCTGCTGCTGAACGTCAGGACTGGTCGATGACCGGTTCGGCGTCCTTCCTATCGGTGTGACCGAGCGAGCGGCCGGGGGCGACCCGGTCGCGCACGCGCTGCTTGAGGACGGCGATATCGGGAAAACCGCCGTCCGCCTTGCGATCCCAGAGCTGCTCGCCGTCCACGGTGATGCGGAACACCCCGCCCTCGCCGGGTACCAGCGCGACCTCGGACAGATCGGTGGTGAAGGTGGTCAGCAATTCCTGGGCCATCCAGCTCGCACGCAGAAGCCAGCGGCACTGGGTGCAGTATTCGATCGCTACGCGGGACATATCGGGCACTTTACCGGCGGCGCGCGGCGCTACCGGGGCACGGTTCGAATTGCCTTTTCACACAGCGCTTTCAGCAAAATAGCGGCTATTGACGTCGCCGCGCACTTGTCGGTGCTCTGCGATAGAAATGCGGTGAACGAACGAAGGGGGCTCGATGACCACCGCCTGGACCGCTGATCAGATCGCGGCGCTGGCTCCGGATGCCACATCACTCACCGCCGCCCGCAAGCTGCGCGGCAAGTGGAACGGCACCGGACAGCACGACACCGCGCTCTGGGGCCTGTGTCAGGGCAGCGGCGGTCGTCCCTACCAAACCGTCGTCGACACCGCCGGGCCCGCATACAAATGTTCTTGCCCGAGCCGTAAATTCCCGTGCAAACACGCGCTTTCGCTAATGCTCGCCTGGTCCGAGGGCGAAATTCCAGCTACCGATACCGTCGCCGATTTCGCGGGTGAATGGCTGGCCGGACGCGCCGCGCGCGAAACCGATCGCGCCGCCCGCGACGCGAAAAAGGCCGCATCCGAATCGAACTCGCCGACCCCGGCCCCCTCCGTGGGCACCGCCACCGCCGATCAACGCCGCGCCCTGGTCACCGCCGGTCTCGCCGATCTGGATATCTGGCTCACCGACCAGATCCGCACCGGCCTGGCCTCGGCAGACCGTTCGATGGCGACCTTCGAGTCCGTGGCCAAGCGCATGGTCGACGCCAAGGCCCCCGGCGTCGCCGCCGTCCTGCGCCAATTGCCGCGCACCGCAACCCATTCCGACTGGCCGCGCCTGCTGCTGCGCGAATACGCCCGCCTGCACCTGCTGGCCACCGCCCACCGCCGCCTGGACGCCCTCTCCCCCGCGCTCGCCGCCAGTGTCCGCACCCATATCGGCTACCAGACCGGCACCGAATCCGTCCGCGCCACACCCCCGGTCCGCGACACCTGGCTGGTCCTGGGCACCCGCATCACCAACGAGGAAGCCATCTACACCCGCCGAATCTGGCTGCTCGGCAGGAAATCCGGCCGCTGGGCCCTGCTGATCGACCACAAACACGGCGGCCCCGGCTTCCCCCAGGACACCCCACCCCCGGGCTTCATGATCGACGCCGACCTGCACTACTACCCCGGCGCGAACCCCCTGCGCGCCCTCTGGGGCACCCGCCACGGCCTGCCGGATCCATTCACAACCATCCCCAGCCGCCGTGCCGAAACCCGAAGCGGTGCGGAACAACCCGACACCGCCGCTGCGCGTGAGACGGAGCAAGACTCCGAAGCCGATCCCATCGGCGGCGCTGTCACGACCGAGCGCACCTGGGGAATCGGTGCGGCACTCACCGCGCACGCACGAGCAGTCGGGGCCGATCCTTTCCTGCGCGCCTGGCCGGTCCTGCTCACCGACGTGGTGCCGGTTCGTGATGAAAGTGGCTGGTACATAGCCGAATCGGACGGCACCGCGCTCCCGATCGCCACCGAGCACGGCGAGCCCTGGCACCTGCTCGGCCTGTCCGGCGGACACCCGGTGAGCGTGATCGGCGAGTGGACCGCCGACGGCCTGATTCCCGTCGCCGCCCTGCTCGACGGGACGGTGATCGATATCGACCTCATGGAGGGAACCACTCCCGCCACTTCACACAGCTCCACCGAATCCGAAGCGGGCAGTGCGGAATTGGTCTCAGCCGCGTTGATCGGCACCGCCCGTCGACCGGCGAACCGGGACGAGCTGGCCGCCCCGGTCGCCGCGCTGGCGCACCGGCTCGACGAGCAGCCGGGCGCGAATTCCGCCGTTCCGCCCCGGCCCGACGAAAGCACCTCGGCCGCACATCAATTCGGCGAGGCCGATCCGGCCGTGCATCAAGCAGCCGGGGAAACCTCGGCATCCGGCGGCCCAGGCAAGGAAAGCGCGGCGGTGTTGCTCGAATCCGCTGCGCTGCAAGAGTGTTTCGCGCGGGGTGGGGTGAGCGCGCTGGCGGTGGAGTTGCCCGCGGCCGCGGATGATGATGGGCGGCTGCGGCTTTCGGTTGCCGCTTCGGCGCGGTTGGCGGAGTTGCTCGCTACCAGTTCGCCGTTTCTGGATGAGTGGCTGGCGGCGGCCGAGGAGCGGGAATTGCGGGCTCCGGACGCGCTGGTGAGTGTGTTGCTGGATCGGGCGAAAGCGCTCGCGTTGCAGCGGGAGCCGCTGTTGCGGCTGGCGGGGGCGCGCGGGCGGTGGCTGGCGGGGCAGCATCCGGGGTGGCGGGCGCTGGTGCGGGCGGACGTGACCGATGATTCGGTGTGGTCGCACGGGCGAGCCGCCGAGCGGCGGGTGTGGCTGGCGCAGTTGCGGCGGCGCGATCCCGTTGCCGCGCGGGATGCGCTCGCGGGTACCTGGGGTACCGAATCCGGGCCGGGTAAGGCGGAATTGCTGGCGGTGTTCGCCGATGGGCTCTCGCTCATGGATGAGGCGCTGCTGGAGACCGCGCTGGACGATCGGCGGGCCGAGGTGCGGCGCACGGCGGCCGATCTGCTGGGCCGACTGCAGGATTCGCATTTCGCGGGGCGCATGACCGAGCGCGCCGCCGCCTGGCTCACCTTCGGCCGCAAACTGCGCAGGCCCGAGTTGACCACCACCGGTCCGGGCGTGCTGGACGATGCCGCCCGCCGCGACGGCGTCGGAGATCCGTACGGCTACACCGTCTATCGCGCCGACGGCGCACCCGATCTGGCCGCCGAATGGCTGCACCGGGTGGTCGCGGCGACCCCGCTCTCGCATTGGGAACGCGTCCTCGGCCCGCCCGAGCAGGCGGTGCGCGCCGCCATGACCGAGGCCATGCGCGGCCCCATGTTCGCGGGCTGGGCCGATGCCGCACTGGCGCAACGTAATCAAGCCTGGGCGCGGGAACTCTTCGCCGCCTACGCCGCACAGGAGGAGGGCGGCTCGGCCGGCGAGACGCTGCGCGAACTCTTCGCCCTGCAACCCCTGGCGGATCAGATCCGGCATCTGTGCCGCCTGGACAGCAGCTGGCTCGCCGAGATCGAATCGCTGTTGCGCGCCATGCCGCATCCGTGGCCCGGTCCCATGGCCGAACATGTGCTGCGCCTGCTGCTGGAACGCGCCCAGCTCAGCGCGGATCGCCCGGGCACGCCCAATAGCCTGCGGCCCGCCTCCTATCGCACCCTGTTCCGCGCGGCCTCGGCGCATTTCCCGGTGGACACCGCCGACATGGTGACCGCGATCGCCCGCAAATGCGGAGATCCGTACTGGGAGCAGGCTTTCGATCAACTCACCTACGACCTCACCCAACGCAGAGCAATGCTCGAGGAGCTGAAGTGACCACGATTTCATCGCAGGACGCCCTGCTGCGCCCGCATGCCGAACAGGCCTTCGCCGACGAACTCACCGCGCTCGCCGCCGCCGATGACCGGCCGCGCCCGCCGTCCTGGAAATTGTCGCCGTGGGCGGTGGTCACCTATCTGCTGGGCGGCACCCTGTCCGACGGCACCGTGATCAGCCCGAAGTACGTGGGCCCGCGCCGCCTCATGGAGGTCGCGGTCGCCACCCTGGCCACCGATCGCGCCCTGCTGCTCATCGGCGTCCCCGGTACCGCGAAAACCTGGGTGTCCGAACATCTCGCGGCCGCCGTCTCGGGTCGTTCGACGCTGCTGGTGCAGGGCACCTCGGGCACCGCGGAGGAGTCCATTCGCTACGGCTGGAACTACGCGCGCCTGCTCGCCGAAGGCCCGAGTGATGCCGCGCTGGTGCCGTCCCCGATCATGACGGCCATGCGCGCGGGATCCATCGCGCGCCTGGAGGAACTCACCCGCATCCCGTCCGATGTGCAGGACGCGCTCATCACGGTGCTGTCGGAGAAGACGCTGCCGGTGCCCGAACTGGGTTCGGAAGTGCAGGCGGCCAAGGGTTTCAACCTGATCGCCACCGCCAATGACCGCGATCGCGGCGTGAACGAGCTCTCCTCGGCGCTGCGCCGCCGCTTCAATACCGTGGTGCTGCCGCTGCCCGCCGGGGAGGATGAGGAGGTGGCGATCGTCAGCCGCCGGGTCGAACAGCTCGGCGCCGCACTGGAATTGCCCGCCGTGCCCGCCGCCGCCGAGGAGGTGCGGCGCGTGGTGCGGGTATTCCGCGAACTGCGTTCGGGCATGACCGAGGACGGCCGCACCAAGCTCAAATCACCGTCCGGCACGCTCTCCACCGCCGAGGCGATCTCGGTGATCACCAATGGTCTGGCGCTGGCCGCGCATTTCGGCGACGGCATCCTGCGCCCCGCCGATATCGCGGGTGCGGTGCTCGGCGCGGTCATCAAGGATCCGGTCGCGGATTCGGTGGTGTGGACCGAATACCTGGAAGCCGTTGTGCGCCAGCGCGCCGATTGGGCCGACTTCTACCGGGCCTGCCGCGAGGTGAGCTGATGAGCACCGTCACCACCACCGTGACGGCGGAGACCCGGATCTTCGGCATCCGCCATCACGGACCGGGTTCGGCGCGTTCGCTGCGCCTGGCGCTGGAGAAGTTCTCCCCGGACACCATTCTCATCGAGGGCCCGGCCGATGCCGATCCACTGCTCGGCTTCGTCACCGCCGACGGGATGGAACCGCCGGTGGCCCTGCTCGGCTACCACCCGGATGAGCCCGCCAAGGCCGCGCTGTGGCCGTTCGCGGTGTTCTCCCCGGAATGGCAGGCGATGCGGTACGGGGCCGAGAACACCGTGCCCGTAGGGTTTTTCGATCTGCCCGCCGCCATGACGCTCGCCCTCGAGACCGAGCCGGGTGACAGCGGCGACCCCCTGGCCGAACTCGCCGCGGCGGGCGGTTACGACGATGCCGAGCGCTGGTGGGACGCGGTCGTCGAATCCTCCTCGGACGCCGACATTTTCGATGCCGTGAACGAGGCCATGACGGCGCTGCGGGAGAACGCCGATATCGATCAGCACACGCTGCGCCGCGAGGCGCATATGCGGCAGGTCATGCGAAAGTCGTTGAAGGACGGCGCACAACGCCTGGCCGTCGTGTGCGGGGCCTGGCACGGTCCGGCGCTGTCCGGCAAGCTCGGCCCGGCCGCCGCGGATGCCCGCGTGCTCAAGGGCCTGCCCAAGGGGAAGGCCACGCTGACCTGGGTGCCGTGGACACATTCCCGGCTGGCCTCGTCCTCCGGGTACGGCGCGGGCATCACCTCGCCGGGCTGGTATCACCACCTGTTCACCCAGACCGACCAGCCCATCGTGCGCTGGCTCACCAAGGTCGCGGGCATGCTGCGCACGCATGATCTGCCGGTGTCCAGTGCGCACATCATCGAATCGGTAAGGCTCGCCGAGACTCTCGCGATCCTGCGGGAACGGCCGCTGGCCGGGCTGTCGGAGGTGACCGAGGCGACCCGCGCGGTGCTGTGCGACGGTGACGAGACCATGCTGCGCCTGGTCAGCACCGAAATGGTGGTGGGTGAGGCGCTGGGCGCGGTTCCGGAGGGCACGCCGACCGTTCCGCTGGAGGCGGATCTGCGCGCGCAGATCAGGACCCTGCGCCTGAAGCAGCAGGCCCTGGAGCGCGTCATCGACCTGGATCTGCGCACCGAGCGGGATATGGCGAAATCCCGGCTGCTGCACCGGCTTCGGCTGCTCGGCATCGGCTGGGGTCAGCTCACCGACAGTCAGGTGCGCAATACCGGCACCTTCCGGGAGACCTGGACGCTGCGCTGGCGACCCGAGCTGTCCATCGCGATCGTGGAGGCGGCGCGCTGGGGCACCACGCTGCGCACCGCGGCCGAGGCGAAAGTCCTTGATACGGCGGCGAATCCGGAGGCCACGGTCGGCCAGATGTCGGCCGCGCTGGAATCGGCGCTGCTGGCGGATCTGAGCGGGGCCACCGACGGCCTCATCACCCGCCTGGAATCGGTCGCGGCCCTTGATCACGACATCACCCACCTGCTGGCCGCGCTGCCCGGCCTCTTGCGCACACTGCGCTACGGCGATGTGCGCGGCACCGATTCCGCCGCCCTGACCAGGGTGGCGGACGGCCTGCTCATCCGCGTCTGCGCGGGCCTGCCGAGCGCGGTCACCGGCCTGGACGCCGACGGCGCCGCCGAACTCCGCACCCTGATAGACGCTGTGCACCTGGCGCTTTCGGCCCGCGAGAACGAATGGGCGACCACCACCTGGCTGACCGCCCTGCGCATGCTGGCCGATCGCGACGATATCAACGGCACCCTGATCGGCCGCGCCGTCCGCCTGCTGGCCGACGCGGACATCATCGACGCCGCCGAATCCGCCCGCCGACTATCCGCGGCCCTGTCGGTGGGTCACAGCCCCGTCGAGAAAGCCGCCTGGATCGACGGCTTCCTCGGCGGTCGCGGCCTGCTCCTGGTACACGACCGAAACCTGTTGAGCCTCATCGACACCTGGCTCGCCGGACTGGACGACGACCAGTTCGTCGCCACGCTACCCCTGCTGCGCCGCACCTTCGGCGCGTTCGAATCCGGTGAGCGCCAAGCCATCGGCCAGGCGGTGCGCAATGGCGGGCCCGCCTCCTCCGTTTCCGGAGGTACCGAATACGACACCGTCCGTGGCGAACTCGCGCTCCGCGCCGTCGCCGAAATCCTGGGGGTAACGGGATGACCGAGCCGAAGACCGCCGATGACGCACAGTCCCGGCGCTGGCGATTGGTGCTCGGCGGGGCGGCCGAGGCGAGTGTGGGCGGGCTCGGCGGGGCCGAGGATGTGGCCATGGATCGGGCGCTGGGGGCGCTGTATGACGCGGATGCGCGCAACGGGGCGAGCGGGCGCAGATCCGGTGGGCTGGGTGGGTCCGCGCCGCAGGTGGCGCGGTGGCTGGGCGATATTCGGCGGTATTTTCCGTCGACGGTCGTGGAGGTCATGCAGCGCGATGCGGTGGATCGGCTGAATCTCACCGAATTGCTGCTGGAGCCCGAGCTTTTGGAGGCGGTCGAGCCGGATGTGCATCTGGTGGGCACGCTGTTGAGCCTGAATCGGGTGATGCCCGAGACCACCAAGGCCACCGCGCGCACGGTGGTGGAGAAGGTGGTGCGGGAGATCGAGCGCAGGATCGCGGCGCAGACCATCGCCGCGGTCGGCGGCGCGCTCAATCGCGCGGCGCGGGTGTCGCGGCCGAAACTGCGGGATATCGACTGGGACCGCACCATTCGCAAGAATCTCGCGCACTATCTGCCCGAACAGCGCACCGTGGTGCCGGAACGACTGGTCGGGTACGGGCGCAAGGCGCAGGCGGTGCGCCGGGACGTGGTGCTGGCCATCGATCAATCCGGGTCCATGGCGTCGAGCGTGGTGTACGCGTCGGTGTTCGGCGCGGTGCTGGCCTCCATGCGCTCGCTGAAGACCTCGCTGGTGGTCTTCGATACCGCCGTGGTGGATCTGACCGATAAGCTCGCCGATCCGGTCGATGTCCTGTTCGGCACCCAATTGGGCGGCGGCACCGATATCAATCGCGCCATCGCCTATTCGCAGTCGCTCATCACCCGCCCGGCCGATTCCCTGTTCGTGCTCATCTCCGATCTCTACGAGGGCGGGGTGCGCGCGGAGATGCTTCGCAGAATTCGCAGCATGAAGGAATCGGGCGTGCAGGTGGTGGTGCTGCTGGCCCTCTCCGATGAAGGCGCACCGTCCTACGACCGCGATAACGCCGCCGCGCTCACCGCGCTCGGCGTGCCCGCTTTCGCCTGTACGCCGGACCGTTTCCCGGATCTGCTCGCGGTCGCTCTCGATCGCGGTGACGTGCAGCGGTGGGCGCATGTGAACGCCGGGCAGGCGGGCTGAGATATACAGCCGTGGAATGTAGCGTCTGAGGCGGCCGCGACCCGCACGGTAGGCTGCCAACCTGATCTGACTCGGAAACGGGGGCTCGACTGTGCGCTCTGGTGATGTGTTCGCCGGTTTCGTCATCGAACGCGAACTGGGCCGCGGCGGTATGGGGTCGGTGTACCTGGCCCGGCATCCCCGCCTGCCGCGCAAGACGGCGTTGAAACTGCTGAATCAGGAAATGTTCACCGATGACGAGATTCGCGCCCGGTTCATCCGGGAGGCGGATCTGGTCGCCCAGCTGGATCATCCGAATATCGTCACGGTCTACGACCGCGGCACCGAGGGTGAACAGCTGTGGATCTCCATGCAGTACATCGACGGTGTCAACGCCTCCGCCGTCAAGGCCGCTTCCCTGCCGCCGCTGCGAGCCGCGCAGATCGTCTCCGAGACGGCCAAGGCCCTGGATTACGCGCACGGGCGCGGCGTCCTGCACCGGGATGTGAAGCCGGCGAATATCCTGCTGGCCCGCTCCTCGGGCGGTGCGGGCGGGGAACGGGTGTACCTCACCGATTTCGGCATCGCCCGCCTGCGCGATGACACCGGTCATCTCACCCAGACCGGCACCGTGACCGCGACCCTGGCGTACGCCTCACCCGAACAGTTGACCGGGGCCACCATCGACGGACGTTCGGATCAGTACGCGCTGGGCTGCACGCTGTTCCAATTGCTCACCGGCGTGGTGCCGTTCGAGGGCACCAGCCCGGCGGCGGTGATTCGCGGACATCTGCAGCAGACGCCCCCGCCCGCCAGTCCGCTGCGGCCCGAGCTGCCGCGCGCCATCGACGGGGTGCTGTCGCGGGCGCTGTCCAAGCGTCCGCAGGACCGCTTCCGGTCCTGTGCGGAATTCGCCGCCGCGGTCGATCACGCGCTGACCGCGCGCCCGGTGCCGCCGCGGCAGCCGACACCCGCGCGACCGCAGCCGATCGTCGCGCCGCCGCCGGTCGTCCCGCGGCAGCCGACACCGGTGCGGCCGCAGCCGGTGGTTCCGGCCCCGCAGCAGCAGCGGCCCATGTCGGGATCCAATCCCGTTCCGCTGTATCAGAATCCGGTGCAGCCGAATCCCAATCCGGCGTATCCGAATTCGGGTGCGGGATACCAGAATCCCGCACCGCCCTATCAGAATCCGGTCGTGGCCCCGACACCCAATCGGCAGAATCCGGTGTCCGGTCCGGCGTACCCGAATCAGCAGCACCAGCCGAATTTCGCCCCGCAGTCCACGGGGCAACCGGCCTACCGTGCGCCCGAACGCAATTCGAGCCAGATCGGCTGGATCATCGCCGCCACCACGGTAACCCTGGTGCTGATCATCGTGGTGGTAACGGTGATCCTGTACAACCGCTGACCCCTACACGTCCGCGATGGCCGCCAGCGGCGGCGTCCGGGCCGCGCGCACCGCGGGCCACAGCGCCGCCAGCACGCCGACCACGCCGGAACTCACCACCATGAGCACGATCTGACCCCACGGCACCGAAATGGTGGCCAGGCCGAGATCCTTGAGCGTGCGCAGGAATCCGACGCCGAGCACCAGCCCGAGCGCCACCCCGACCACACCGCCGAAGATCGCGATCAGCATGGATTCCAGGTAGATGGTGCGCCGCACCTGCGGCCGCTGCATACCGACCGCGCGCAGCATGCCGATCTCACGGCGTCGCTCCACCACCGACAGCGCCAGGGTGTTGACGATGCCGAGGATGGCGATCACCACCGCCAGGGCCAGCAGGCCGTACAGGATGGCGAGCATGGTGTTGATCTGCTTGCCCTGCGCGCCCTTGAAATCCTCACGGTCCTGCACCTGCACCACGGCCCACTGATCGACTGCCTTCTCCAGATCGGTGCGCATGGCCTTCAGATCCGCGCCGGGCTGCGCGGTGATGAGCACGATGAAGTTGGTGCGGAAGCTCACCGGCATCACCTGGTTGTACAGCGCCATCGGCGCGACCAGCGGGCCGAGCAGCTGGGTGTCCTTGTAGATGCCGACGACCTGGACCTGGTAGTTCTTCTTGTCCAGGCTGGTGATGTCGACCTGCTGTCCGACATGCCAACCGCGGTCGCCCGCTTCGGTTTCGGACAGCATGATGCCGTTCTCACCGAGATTGTCGCTGCCCTGCACGATGTCGTAGCTCAGCACCTTGTTCAGCGGCCCCTCGGGCACGGTGCCGAGCAGCTGATCGTCACCGGCCTTGAACGTGACGCCGTGGAACTGCACCACATCCGCTACGCCCGGCACCTTCTGCACGACCGGACCGGCCGCCAGCGGCACGCCGACCAGACTGTTGGTGGGCCCCTGCAGGATGTAGTCCGCCTTGACGCCCTTGTCCACGACCTCGCCGATACTGGCCTTGGCCGAAGCGCCGAGCATGCCGATGGCGGTCACCAGCATCAGTCCGAGGGTCAGCGCGAAAGCCGTTGCGGCGGTGCGCCTCGGATTGCGCAGCGCGTTATTGCGCGCCATCCGGCCGACCGGGCCGAACGGGCGCACCAGCACGCTGAGCACCTTCACCACCGGCTTGGACAGCGCCGGCGAGGCCAGCAGCACCGCGAAAATCAGTGCCAGCGCACCGATTCCGACGGTGAGCGCGGCATTGCCGCCGGTGTGCTGAGCGCCCAGCACCACCAGCACGATGCCGACGACGGCCAGCACCGCCCCGATAGCGGTGCGAATGCGATTGGATTCCGCGGCGGAACTGAATTCCGCGCGCATGGCCTCGACCGGCGGAATGGTCGCCGCCCGGCGGGCGGGCGCGTACGCGCTCAACACCGTCACCACGACGCCGACACCGAGCGCCACCAGCACGGTGCGCGGCTTCAGCGCCATCGATCCGGTGGGCAAGCCCAGGTCGAAGGCGTTGAGCAGCGCCGACAATCCGAACGCCAGGCCCACACCGGCCGCCAAACCCAATGCGCTGCCGATCAATCCGATGATCAACGCCTCGCCGACCACGGACTGCCCCACCTGCTGCCGGGACGCGCCGACCGCGCGCAGCAGCGCCAGCTCCCGAAGTCGCTGTGCGACAAGCATGGAGAAGGTGTTGTAGATGATGAAGGTGCCGACGATCAGCGCGATCGCGCCGAAGGCGAGCAGGAAGTAGTTGATGAACTTGAGGGCGTCGCCGATCTGCTTCTTCATGTCCTCGCGGACCTGATCGCCGTCCTGCACCTTGTAATCCGGGAAGGTTTTGGCGATCTGATCGCGCAGCGCGTCCGCGTTCACGCCGGGCTTGGCGGCGATATCGACGAAGGCCACATGCTGGCCGTCGGTGAACAGCTGGCGGGCCTGTGCGTCGTCGAAGTACAGCTGGATGAATCCGCCGGTATTGCCGGCCAGTTCGTAGATGCCGCTGACCGTGACGTCGATATTGCCCTTGGACGGGACGAGCACCTTGGTGGTGTCGCCGACGTGCAGACCGGCGCGATCCGCGCCGCTCTTGTTGATGGCGACCTGTCCGGTCTGGCTCGGCGGCACGCCCTCGATGAACTTGTCCGGTTCGGCGACCGACTTGTCCGGCGGCAGATACGAGATGCCGATCGTCGGCGCGCCACCGGTCTGCACGGCCTTGCCGTCCTTGAGCAGCACCACCGAACCGTTGACCGACGGCGCGACCGCGCGCACCTGATCCATGGCCGTGATCTTGTCCACGGCCTCGTTCGGAATGCCCAGGGACTGGCGCTCTTTCGGGCTCACCCGGACATCGACGCCCTTGGCCTGATTGGCGAAGATGCTGTCGAAACTGCTCTGCAGGGTGTCGGTGAAGACGAAAGAGCCCGCGATGAAGGCGGTTCCGAGCACCACCGACAGCACCGTCAGGAACAGCCGCACCTTATGCGCGGCGAGGTTGCGCAAGGCAACCTTGCGCATGGGACTACCGGACATCAGTTGGTCTCCAGCGACTTCATCTTGTCGAGCACGGAATCGGCAGTGGGCGAACGCAATTCATCGACGATCCGGCCATCGGCCAGGAACACGACGCGATCGGCGTACGAGGCCGCACGCGGATCATGGGTCACGATGACGACGGTCTGGCCGAATTCGTCCACGGCCGCACGCAGAATCGAGAGCACCTCGCCCGAGGAATGCGAATCCAAGTTGCCGGTCGGCTCGTCACCGAAGATGATTTCCGGCTTGCCCGCCAGGGCTCTGGCGCAGGCGACGCGCTGCTGCTGGCCGCCGGACAGCTCACTGGGCCGGTGGGTGAGGCGGTCATTGAGGCCGAGCCGCTTGACCACGGTCGAGAGCCACTCCGCATCGGGTTTGCGACCGGCGATATCCAGTGGGAGCGTGATGTTTTCCAGCGCGGTCAGGGTGGGCACCAGGTTGAACGCCTGGAAGACGAAACCGATGCGATCGCGGCGCAGCTGGGTCATGCCCTTATCGGACAGTTCGGTGAGGTTGGTATCGCCGATGTGCACGCTGCCCCCGGTCGCGGCGTCCAGCCCGGCCAGGCAGTGCATCAGGGTCGACTTACCGGAGCCCGAAGGCCCCATGATCGCGGTGAACTCCCCCTTGGCAAAATCTGCCGACACCCCGTCGAGTGCCCGGACCTGCGTATCGCCGGAACCGTAGATCTTCATCAGATCGGTCGCGCGCGCGGCGACCGCGCCCGTGCCCGTGTCGAGCCCGACGGAATCCGAGACATTCGAAGTCATGCCGTCCAGTGTGTCGGTCTTCGCAGGCAGATGCCATCCGGGAACACCCCGAGCCGTCTACCCTCAGTGATTCCTTAGACGGTCAAGCGACCGATCAGGGCCGGTAGAAGGACATTTCCGGCATCGCATGCCGCGGCGATGCCCACCGAACTCGGGGCACGCCACCGGAGCACACCTGGCGGCACTGCGCGGCACACCGGCGACACTGCCGGGAAAATACCCTCAGTGCTGCCAGAACGGGACCGCGGGCTGCGGCGTGTTGTATTCCGGCGTCGCGCTCGCGGTACCACCGGACGGTTCCGGCACCGATTCGGTGGTGGTGTCCTGGTAGTACTCCTCGGTGGTCGTGTACGCCGGGGCGGGCGGAGTGGTGAGACCCGGTGAACCACCGCCGCCCGTGCGCATCTGATCGATCGCCAGCAGCACTACCACCGCGATCAGCAGCGGAATCAGGATGAGGGCCAGCAACCACATCAGGCAGCCCCGCGCCCGTGACTTCTTCTTGGGCTTCTTGCGCGGCTGCGGAAACACCTGGGTTCCCGACTTCGGCATCGCCTTCGTGGCCGAGCGCGCCGCCGACGGCTTCACCGGTGGCCGGGTGGGTGACGGCGCGGCATAGGCGGCAGCGTACGGCGTGCCCTGTGCCACAGCGCCATTGGCCGAAGTCGCGACCGGCTTGCCCAGCGCGGCCGACGCGTGCTGCGGTGTGGCGGGCCGGCCGCCCTGCGTCATGAAGGGCCGCGGGGGCGTGTTCGAACCGGCCGCGCCGCCCGGGGTGAAACCGGGCTGACCGACCATCGGATTCCGCGGGCCGGAGTGCTGCCCCGCCACCTGCGTGGGCCCGCCGTCCAGGGCCTGCTGTGCGGCGGTGGCGAATTCGACGCAGGAGCCGAAGCGCGCGGGTGGCTGTTTGGCCATGGCGCGGGCCATCACGGCGTCCAGGGCGGGCGGGAGACCGGGGCGCAACGCGCTTACCGGGGGCGGCGGCTGTTGCAGATGGCCCTGCATGATGGCGACCGGATGCTGCGCGTCGAACGGGACGACACCGGTGAGCAGCCGGAACAGCGTGCAGGCCAGCGAATATTGGTCGCAGCGGTGATCCAGCGGCTGCCCGGAGAGCTGTTCGGGGGCCGCGTACGCCAGGGTGGCGGTGAACGAGCCGGTCTGGGTGAGTTTGGTGCCCTCATCGCGTAGTCGCGCGATGCCGAAGTCCGCCAGGAAGATTCGCTCCTCACCGTCGGAGCGTTCGATGAGAATATTGGCGGGCTTCACATCTCGGTGCAGCACACCCTTGCGATGCGCGAAATCCAGCGCCTTCGCGGTCTCGGAGATGATCCGGACGGCTTGCCGCGGTGGCAGATTCGCCGATTCCAGCGTGGACGCGTCCGGCCCGTCGATGTACCGCATGGCGATCCACAGCCGCTCGTCATCGAAACCGCGATCGAACAGCGGCACGATATTCGGGTGATCCAGCCGCGCGACCACATCACCCTCGCGCTCGAATCGCGCCCGAACCTCGCTGTCGCCGAACAACTCCCGATTCAGCAGCTTGATCGCCACCAACCGTGGCAATCGCGGATGCCGAGCCAGATATACCGACCCCATGCCACCACGGCCGAGCTCACGTTCGATCAGATATCCGGCGAACGTCTCCCCGCTGCGCAGCACAAGCACCCTTCCGTGTCCATTAGCCTCCGCTGCGCTGCGGCTGTTCGCGGCCCCAGGGAGTCGATCACCACCTCGGTGAGGCAGGCGGGAGCGAGCTTAGTTCAGGGGTGCGGAACGCCACCAGGTCAGCACTTCATCGATAGTGCCGACGACGCCGTCGGTGTACATGAGGTACTGGCCGCGGTTGGCGTCACCGGTGAAGGCGGTGACCATGCGCGGGCGATCGTCACCGGTGAACTGGTAGTTGGTGTACGCCTTGCCGCCGCTGGTGTCGGAGCTCTTCTTGTCCGGGTGCAGCGCGCTCGCCGCCGCCTGCGCCTTGGCCGCTGAGGAGTAGGCGTAGATGCGGTAGAACGGGTCGGCGTTATTGCCGCCGCCGAAGCAGCGCCATTGCACCGCCCAGTCGCCGAAATCGGGTTCGCCGTCGGACTTGTCCGGCGGGCTCTTGGGATCGGCCAGCCAGCAGGTCGCGCCGTTGTAGCCGGTATCGCCGGTCTTGTTGGCGGGCACCAGGCGCGGGAATTCCTTGCTGATCGCCGAGGAGTCGACCGGCTTATCGGAACCGCCCGGGTTCGCGGGCGGCGCCGAACCGCTGGGCTTACCGCTCGCGCCCGCGCTCGTGGTACCGCTCGAGGTGGTGCCGGTGTCACTGCTCTTGCTGCCGAGTGCGGCCAATCCGATGACCGCCACGACGACCAGCACGAGCACGCCCACGATGATGCCGACGATGAGTCCGGTGTTGGACTTCTTCGGCGGCTGTGGCGGGCGCTGTCCGCCCATCGGGCCGCCCATGCCCGGCGGCTGTCCCGGCGGCGGCCCGCCGTAGTTGTACTGCGGCGGACTCGTGTACTGATTCTGCGGCGGGCTGGTGTACTGGTTCGTCGGCCGGTTCGGGGTCTGGCCGTACAGCGGCTGCGGTGTGGGGGTCGCCGTATTCAACTGTGTCGCATACGGATTCGGCCCGACCGTGGGCGCGGGCGCGGCGGTGCGCGGACCCGAGGTGTACATCGGCCCGTTCACCGTCGGGGCCGGTCCGCCGGTCATGGGCATGCCTTGCTGGCCCATGGTGGGATGCGGTCCCTGGGTGTGCATGGGCTGACCCTGCTGCGTATGCACGGGCGACGGCGGCGTGGTGCGCGGATTCACCAGCGGCAGCGCGGGCGAACTCGGCGAGGCCAGCGCGTGCTTGGCGGCGGCCGCGAAATCGGCGCAGCTGGCGAAACGCTCCTCCGGGCGCTTGGCCATGGCCTTGTTCAACACCAGATCCAGCGTGGGCGGCAGGCCCGGGCGCGCGCCGCTCAGCGGGGGCGGCGGCTGCTGTAGATGGCCCTGGATGACCGCCGCCGGATTGGTCGCCGAGAACGGCCCGGAACCGGTGAGCAACCAGAACAGGGTGCAGGCCAGCGAATACTGATCCGAGGTGCCGTCCAGGGCGGAACCGGTGAGCTGTTCCGGCGAGGCGTAGGCCAGGGTCGCGGTGAAGGTGCCGGTCTGGGTCAGATGGCCGCTGTCATCGCGCAGGCGGGCGATGCCGAAGTCGGTGAGGTAGACGCGTTCGCCCTTACCGCCGGTGGAGCGGGCCAGCAGGATATTGGCGGGTTTGACGTCGCGGTGCAGCACCTCGTTGCGGTGCGCGTAGTCCAGCGCGTCGGCGGTCTCGGAGATGATCTGCACGGCCCGCTCGGGCGGCAGCGTCTGCGGATTCACGCTGGAGGCATCGACACCGTCGATGTACTGCATGGAGATCCAGAGCTGCCCGTCCTCGAGCCCGCGGTCGTAGACGGTGACGATATTGTGGTGGTCCAGCTGGGCGACCAGATCCGCCTCGCGCTCGAAGCGCGCGCGAACCTCCTTGTCGAACACCATTTCCCGGTTCAACAGCTTCAGGGCGGTCAGCCGGGGCAACCGGGGATGCTTGGCCAGATACACCGAGCCCATGCCCCCGCGCCCCAGCTGCCGCTCGATAACGTATTCCGCAAACACATCACCGCTGGACAGCATGTCTAGCTCCCACTTCCTACGTCTGCGCCGGGACCCACCAGCGCGCGACGTACCGCAAACGATCGGCATGATCGTGCTCGGGCCGATCCGGAAATCACCGAAACCATAGCGCAATCGAGTCCTACGGAACTATCTCTGCGAATCCCGCAAGCGCAACAAGAGTGAGCACGATCTCCTGTCGGAGGGCGGTTATATGGTGTTCGGCATGCGCATAGGAGCACACGTTCGGCAGGACGGCGATCCCATCGGCTTCGGGGAGAAGCTGGGGGCCGACGTCATCCAGATGTTCGTGGTCGATCCGCAGAGTTGGGACAAACCCGCGCCGCATCCGCTGGCGGCGGAGATCAAGGCCAGTCCCATCGATGTGGTGGTGCACTCGTCGTATCAGATCAATGTGGCCAGCCTGAACAATCGGCTGCGCATGCCCTCGCGCGGCGCGGTGGCGGCGCAGGCGAAGGCGGCCGCGGATCTCGGCGCGTTCGGGCTGGTCGTGCACGGCGGGCACGTCCGCAAGGACGAGGAGATGGTCGAGGGAATCCTCAACTGGCGCAAGCTCTTCGAACGCCAGCAGGACAAGGGCGGGTTCGCGGTGCCGATTCTCATCGAGAACACCGCGGGCGGAAATCACGCCATGGCACGGCATTTCGACGATATCGGCCGATTGTGGGACGCGGTCGGCGATTTCGGCGCGGGGTTCTGCCTGGACACCTGCCACGCCTGGGCGGGCGGTGAGGAATTGCTCGGCATCGTGGATCGGATCAAGGCGATCACCGGGCGCATCGACCTGGTGCACCTGAATTCCTCGCGGGACGACTTCAATTCGGGCGCGGACCGGCACGCCAACCTGGCCGACGGCACCATCGACACGCAGCTATTGGTCGAGGTCTGCAAGGCCGTGGATGCCCCGATCATCCTGGAGACGCCCGCCGAGGGCGTCGCCGAGGATCTGGCCTTCCTCCGTGAACAAGTCGGATAGGCATACGCCTGCGCTTAGCCCGGGTAACGGCTTTCGATCCGGCTGCGCCTAAACCTGTTTCGGACGCTGGGCCGATGGTGTGCTCGAACCACGCAATCGTTCGAGCGAAAGGCCCAGTATGTCCGTCGATTACGCCACCTCCACCGCCACCGTGGTGAAGCTCGGCAGCAAGATCGGTGCCCGTATCGACGGCGTCCGGCTGAGCGGCGAGCTGGATTCCGAGACCGTCAAGGTGATCCAGGATGCCCTGCACGCGCACAAGGTGATCTTCTTCCGCGGCCAGGAGCATCTGACCGAGGACGGTCAGTACGAATTCGCGCAGCTGCTCGGTCAGCCCACCACCCCGCATCCGACCGTCACCTCGCGGGGCGTGAAGTCGCTGCCCATCGATTCGGAATACGGCCGCGCCAATAGCTGGCACACCGATGTCACCTTCGTGGATCGCATTCCGAAGGCGTCCATCCTGCGTGCGGTACACCTGCCCTCCTACGGCGGCTCCACCACCTGGGCCTCGACCACCGCCGCGTACGAATCGCTGCCGGAGCCGCTCAAGGCGCTGGTGGAGAACCTGCGCGCCCGGCACACCAACGCCTACGACTACGCGGCCGATCGCAGTGACACCCACGCCCCGAACGAGCAGGGTAAGGCATACCGCGCGGAGTTCGAGTCCACCTACTACGAGACCGAGCACCCGGTGGTCCGCGTGCACCCGGTCACCGGTGAGCGCACCCTGTTGCTCGGCCATTTCGTGAAGAACTTCGTCGGGCTGTCCGCCGCCGAATCCGCCGCGCTGTTCCAGCTACTGCAGAACCGGGTCACCAAGCTGGAGAACACCACTCGCTGGAACTGGCAGCTCGGCGATGTCGCGATCTGGGACAACCGCGCCACCCAGCACTACGCCGTCGACGATTACGACGGCCAGCCGCGCCGCCTGACCCGCATCACCCTCGCCGGCGATGTCCCGGTCGACATCCACGGCAATCCGAGCACCATCATCACCGGCAATGCCGAGCACTACTCGGTCATCGAACAGGTCGCCCCGCGCGCTGCCTGACGAAAACCCTTCCCGGCGTGATGTTCTTGCGTGCGCCATGCCCGGGAAGCCCGGCCGATGCGACCTCCCATCTCTCGAGGGTCGCATCGGCCTTTCGCGTATCCGGGGTTCGCACGGGTCGTCGCACGACCGGAGCCGACCGCCCGGTCGCGGGCTCGAGGCAGAATTGCGCGCATGGAGATTCGGCCGCTCGACGGTGTGCGGGTTCTGGAGCTGGGTAATTACGTGGCCGCGCCGACAGCGGGCCGGATCCTGGGGGACTTCGGGGCCGAGGTGATCAAGGTCGAGCGGCCGAAAACCGGTGACGAGCTCCGCAATTGGCGGCTCTACGGCGGCGACACCTCCATGCTCTATCGCACGGTCAACCGGAGTAAGAAGTCGATCACGCTGGATCTGCGGACCGAGGCGGGGCGCCGGATCGTGCTGGATCTGGTGAAGCGGTGCGATGTGCTGCTGGAGAACTTCCGCCCCGGCATGCTGGAGAAGTGGGGGCTGGGGCCGGACGCGCTCAACGCCGCCAATCCGGATCTGGTGATCACCCGAATCTCCGCCTACGGGCAGACCGGGCCGCTGGCACAGCGGCCGGGATTCGCGGCGGTGGCCGAAGCCGTCGGCGGATTGCGGGAACTCGTCGGTGATCCGGATCGGCCGCCGGTGCGAGTCGGGGTGTCGATCGGCGATTCCATCGCGGGGATCTACGCCGCGTTCGGGACCGTCATGGCGCTGTTCCAGCGCGAGCGCCGCAATGATCGGGTTCCCTTGGAACAGCGCATCATCGATGTCGCGCTCAATGAATCCATCCTGTCGGTGATGGAATCGCTGGTGCCCGATTACCTGGCCTACGGCATCAATCGGGAACGCGTGGGCGGGCGCATGGAGGGCATCGCGCCCAGCAATGCCTATCCGTGCGCCGATGGGTACAGCATCATCATCGGCGGTAATGGCGACGCGATCTTCCAGCGCTATATGCAGGTGATCGAGCGGCCGGATCTCGCGAGTGATCCCGAGCTCCAGGACAATGCGGGTCGCTGGCGAAATCGCGAGCGGCTGGACGCCTCCATCGCGGAGTGGACTCGATTGCGCACGCGCGATGAGGCGCTCGCGCTGCTCGAGGCGGCCGCCATTCCGTGCGGGCCCATTTACACCGCCGCCGATATCGTCGCCGACGAGCAGTACCGGGCGCGCAATATGATTCAGAACTTCGCCGTCGATGTGGGCGAGGCCGAACCCAAGCAGGTCGGGTTCACCGGCATCGTCCCGGTGATCGGGGAACAGTCCCTGGATATTCGCAATGTCGGCCCCGATCTGGGTGAGCACACGCACGAGGTGCTCTCCGGACTGCTCGGCATGTCCGATCTCGAAATCGACGCTCTGGAGGGCCGATGACCGCACTGGCGAACGGCATACTGCGCGATGTGACGCTGCGCGACGGATTGCAGCTGACCGGGAAGGTGCTGCCCACCGAGCGCAAGGTGGAGATCGTGCGCGAGCTGCTGGCGCTGGGGGTGCCGGAATTGGAGATCGGTTCCATGGCGCGCCCGGATCTGGTGCCGCCCATGGCCAATACCCTCGAACTGGTGGCCGCGCTGACCCCGGAGGAGCTGGAACGCTGCTGGGTGTGGGTGGCGACGCCGCGGCATGTGGAGAAGGCCGCCGCGGCGGGGGTGCGCAATTTCCAGTACTGCTTCTCGGTCTCGGATTCGCATAACAAGGCGAATATCGGGCGCACCACCGAGGAGAGTCTGGCCGCGATGCCCGCTGCCGTGGAGTTCGCGCGGGCGGCGGGCGGGCGGATTCAGCTCTGTCTGGCAACGACTTTCACATGCCCGTTCGAGGGTCCGGTGGATCCGGAGCGGGTACTGGCCATCGCGCGGGACCCGCGTGCGGAGGGGTCGGCCGATATCGTGCTGGCCGACACCCTCGGGCAGGCGCATCCCAGGCAGGTGACGGCACTGGTGAGCGCGGTTGTCGCACAGGGGCACTGGGGCACCGACGCGCATCGAATCGTCTTCCACGGGCACGACACCTGGGGTATGGGCGTGGCCAATTCGCTGGCGGCGCTCGGTGCGGGCGCAAGCGTCCTTGACGGGTCACTGGGCGGGCTCGGCGGCTGCCCGTTCGCACCGGGGGCGTCGGGAAATACCTCGAGTGAGGATCTGCTTTTCGCGACCCGGCCGGAATGGTTCACACCGGCGGCATTGGCGGCACTCGTGCCGATCTCGGAGCGCCTGCTCGCCGAACTCGGGGAGCCGAATAGGTCGCGAACGGCCGAGGGCAGCCGGTCGGAGGCCGCCGCATTCGAATGGGTTATTCGCAGGCAGCCTTGAGCTTCAGCGCAATTGCGAGTTCGGAGAATGCGTCTGCGAGTTCCGCGGAATGCGTCAGTGTTTATCGGCGGCCGCGGCCGCGGCGTCGGCACGCAGTTTGAGCAGAATCAATCCGGCGGTACAGGCGAGAATCAGCCCGGCGACCGTGACTTCGACGCGTAGACCGGCAATCCCGAGCACCGCGCCGACAACTCCCCCGAGGAAGATCACCCAGGCGGTGGTGCGAGCCAGAATTGTCCACCAGCGCGACGATTCCGAGGCCGCAGGCTCCCCCGTACGCGCTATCGCGCGCTGCGGGGATGTCGAGAATGCACCCATCATCCACTCCTCGATGACGCCCGCCGAGTTCGGCGAACCAGGTGCGCGTCTCTCGGCAAATTTCGGGCGTCTCACGTGTAACTTTGGACACACATTACGGCTCGGCAACGAAATGTCCATGCGACACGTGCGCAGAACACGCGGACTTTATTGATTCGATATGTGAATCATTGCTGTTTGAGATATTGTTGTGCCTTGCGCTTTCGCCGGGGTTGTCGTTGAAACGGACCGACCACCCGCCTGGCACCGCGGTACCTCCTCCGTTAGGGTGAGCCCACTCGAGACGAATCAGGAGTGCTCCCCATGGCAGGCAGCAACGTCGGCGCGGACCCGCGCGACGCCACCCCGTGGCGGCGGCTACCCGCTCCCGTGGCGGGCGTCGCGGCCGCCGTCGGCGCGGTCTCGCTCGGCCTGGTACTCATCGGCGCGTGCGGCCTGGGCGGCCAGGACACCTACGTCGCGCCCCCGCCCTTGAACGCGGATCTGCAAGCGGCGCCCGTGGTTTCAGCCACCAAGAACGGCACCACCACCCCGGCCGTCGTGATCCCGCCCTCCCCCACCTGGCGGGTGGCGGCCGACCAACCCCCGCGTCACTCCCCGATCTCCTCGCTCCCCACGACGGACCCCAAGGACGCGAACCCGGACGCGGAATCCCCGACCACGGCGTCCCGCACCACGCCGCTGCATCCCAGCACCACCCGCCCGACCACCACGCGGCCGCGTCCCACCACCGATAACCCCGCTCCCACAACGGAATACACCCGCACCACCCCACCCGCCACGACGGAACCCGCGATCGCGGTCCCGACGACGGAGGACGATTCACCCGCCAGCGGGTAGACCACGCCAACGAATTCGCGCCCCGCATCAGTGCCGATGCGGGGCGCGAATTCGTTTGCGGTGAGCTAGAACTCGACCAGGGTGTAGTCGCCGACGCGGTCGGTGAGGACGCGCAGGTGTTCCAGATCGCCGCCCAGGGTGCGGGCGATGGCGGTCAGGCGAGCCACGTAGTGGCTGACCGGGTATTCGGTGGTGATGCCGATACCGCCGTGCATCTGGATCGCCTCCTGGCCGATGTGGCGAGCCGAGCGGCCGACCTGGAGGCGGGCGCGGGAGGCGACCACCGGATCGGTGACATCGTCGGCCACGGCGGCGGTGGCGTACAGGCTCATACTGCGGGCCAGCTCCAGCGAGACGTACATATTGGCGGCACGCTGGCTCAGGGTCTGGAACTTGGACAGCGTGACGCCGAATTGTTTACGGGTCTTGAGGTATTCGGTGGTCAGGCGCAACGCCTCCTCCATCGCCCCGAGGGATTCGGCGCAGAGAGCCGCCTGCGCCTGGGCGGTGGCCACCGCCACCGCCGCCTGGGCATCGGCATTGTCGCCGAGCAGTTCGGCCCGGGCCGAGGCGAATTCCACCTGTGCGCCGCGACGACCGTCGAAAGTGCGGAAAGGCTTGCGGGACACGCCTTCCGCATCGGCCGCCACCAGGAACAGGCCCAGGCCGCCGCCGGGGAGTTCGGCGCTGACCACCAGCTCGTCGGCGCAATCACCGTGCGGGACCGGGTTTTTGACACCCGTCAGCGCGTAGCCGTCACCTGATGGAACGGCGGCGGTGGTGAGTTCGGTTGCGGGCCAGCGGGTACCGGGCTCATCGTGCGCGAAGGCCAGCAGCCTGGCGCCGCCGACCAGCTCAGGCAGCACCCGCTGCCGCTGTGCCTCGGTGCCCGCGGCCGCGATCAGCGTGCCGGGGATCAGCACCGCGTCGAGGATCGGCTCGGGCGCGAGGCGGCGGCCGACCTCCTCGAGCACCACCATGACCTCGACCGGTCCCGCGCCGACGCCGCCGTCCTCCTCGCTGAAGGGCAGGCCCAGCACGCCGAGTTCGGCGAGCTGACGCCAGACATCGCGATTCCAGCCGAGTTCGGTATCGGTGACCTTCAGGCGGGTTTCCGGATCGTAGGCCCGCGCGAGCAGATCGCGGACCGTGTCGCGCAGCATGACCTGTTCATCGGTGAGTTCGAAATCCATGGCGGCAGCTCACAATCCGAGGATGGTGGAGGCGATGATGGTGCGCTGCACCTCGCTGGAACCTCCGTAGATGGTTGTCTTGCGGTAGTTCAGATAGCTCGGACCGGTGCGCTGCGCCCAATCCGGCGACGCGATGCCCTCGGTCTCGACCGGAAGCGCGTCCGGCCCGGCGATATCGAGCAGCAATTCCGTCGCGGCCTGCTGCAATTCGGAACCGCGCAGCTTGAGCACCGAGGAGGCCGGATTCGGCTTGCCATCGGAAGGCTGGGAGACCACGCGGGCCAGGGTGAGCTCCAGGGCCAGCAGCTCGTTCTCCAGTTCGGCGATGCGCGCCGCGAACACCGGATCCTCGAGCAGTGTGCCGCGACCCGACTTGATCTGCGCCGCATACTCTTTCGCGACACCCAGCTTGACCTTGGTGCGGCCGACGCCGGTGATGCCGGTGCGCTCGTTGCCGAGCAGGAATTTGGCGTAGGTCCAGCCCATGTTCTCCTCGCCGACCAGCTGATCGGCGGGCACCCGGACATTCTCGAAGAAGACCTCGTTGACCTCGTGATGCCCGTCGATCAATTTGATCGGGCGGATGGTCACGCCGGGGGTCTTCACATCGAAGAGCAGCATCGAGATGCCGGCCTGCTTCTTCACCGTCGGATCGGTGCGCACCAGGCAGAAGATCCAGTCGGCGTACTGGGCCAGGGTGGTCCAGATCTTCTGGCCGTTGACGATGTAGGAATCGCCGTCGCGCACCGCGGTGGTACGCAGCGAGGCCAGGTCCGATCCGGCGTCCGGCTCGGAAAAGCCCTGGCACCACCAGATGTCGAGGTTCGCGGTCGGCGGCAGGAAGCGCTGCTTCATCTCCTCGGAGCCGAACTGCGCGATCACGGGGCCGATCATCTGGGCGTTGAAGGTGAGCGGTTCCACCACCGACGCCAGCTGCATCTCGTCTTCCCAGATGTGCAGCTGCATGGGGGTCCAGTCGCGGCCGCCCCAGGCAACCGGCCACTTGGGGACGGCGTAACCGTGCTGGTTGAGAATCCGGTGCGTGGTGACGATGTCATCGCGGGAGAGTTCGCGGCCGTACTTGACGCGGTCGCGGATCTCCGCCGGGATCTCGGTCCGGTAGAACTCGCGCAGTTCGTCCCGGAATTTCACCTCGTCGGGTGACAGGGCAAGTTTCATCGCATCTCCCAGCGTCGCTGTCGTATCGAGTTCGAACTTACCCCCCGGTAATAGCGGGCTTGTCGCCTGGATCACAACAGCGGGCCACTCGGCCCGGCGGTTCCCAGCCGGAGCTGGTACGTTGCCGAGAAGATCAGGCACGTTCCCGCCCGCGTCACGCGGCGAAAGACGCTCGCCTGCCACCACATCCGGTATCCGAGAGTTCGCAGGAGCAGCACGAGTGAACGGCAGCACCCTTCCCCGGCGCGCCGCAGCGGTCGCCGCCATCGCCGCCACGGCGGTCCTCGGTGCGACCAGCACCGCCACCGCCGAGCCGAAAGTTCCGGGCGACACTCCGGTCGGCATCGCGGTCGCCCAGCTCACCCAGGCCGCGGGCACCGATCAGGACGCGCTGAACGCGGTCGCGTCCACCGCCAAGACCGCACAGCTGGTCGCCGCCGCCGGACTGAAGAACATCGGCTTCACACCGTTCGGATATCAGGCCCCGACCCTGGGCTGCGGCTTCAACCTGCCATTCACCATGACCGCCGCCTCCGCGGTCTCCGGTCAGCCCGGTCCGGACAACGGCCTCTCCGGCCCGCCCGGAACCCTGCGCTTCCAGGCCGCGCCCGCCACCGTCGGCATGCCGCTCGCCTCCGGCCTGAACGTGGCCTGGCTCAACGTGGGCAACGGCCGCAGCGGTATCACGCCCCTGGACGAGCAGACCGAATACAACCTCCCGGCCCTGGCCAAGACCGTCGACACCGGCCCCGGCACCGTCGTCGCCTCGCTCTGGGGCAGCATCGACTATCCGGGCTCGCGCTGCCTGGTGCTGCCCACCGTCGGCCTCTTCACCGTCGCCGACCTCCCGGTGACCCCGCCCCCGGCGACCACGGATCCGGCCGCCCCCGCCACCACTCCCGCCCAGGCCCCCGCCGACACCGGCTCGGCAGGCAGCGGTTCGGCAAGCACCGGCTCCAGCGACGCCAACTGAAACACCCCATAGAACAACAAATGCGCCCCGGCTCACAGCCTGGGCGCATTTTGTTGGCGCCGTAACGCGCTCGCGCCCGGGCTCTTTCGCCGCGCCGGGCAGGCGGGCGAAAACAGCTGGGCGGGTGCGGTTTACGAGCGGGGCTTGCGGCGGGTATCGGCCCGCTTGAACTCACGATCACTGGGACCGCGACGGGGCGCGCGGCTCATGGAGCGCTGACCCGGCGCACCGGAGTCGAGCTGGAGCTGAATGAGCTGACCGCTGATCCTGGTGCGGCTCAACGCGTTCAGCGTCTCCTGCGACAGATCGGCGGGCAGTTCCACCAGGCTGTGATCCGGACGGATCGAGATATGCCCGAAGTCGCTGCGGCGCAGGCCGCCCTCGTTCGCGATGGCGCCGACGATCGCGCCCGGCGCGACCTTGTGCCGCTTGCCGACCTCGATGCGGTAGGTGACCAGATCCGCACCGGTCTGGCGGTGCTGGCTCGGGCCGCCCTCGCGGGGACGACGCTCACGGCGATCGCCCTCGAAGGACGAACGCTCACCGCGATCACCGCGCTCACGCCGGGGCGCGGGCTCGGGATCGGGCTCCATGAAGAAGTTGTTGCCGTCGTACGAGCCGATCGCCAGCGCGGCCGCGATATCCACCAGCGGGATATTGTGCTCGCGCTCGTAATCCTCGATCAGCTTGCGGAACAGCGGCAGATTCGCCGAGGAGAGATTCTCGGTGATGGTGTCGCCGAACTTCGCGACACGCTGCGCGTTCACATCATCGACGCTGGGCAGCTGCATCTCGGTCAGCGGCTGGCGGGTGGCGCGCTCGATGGCATCGAGCAGGCGACGCTCGCGCGGAGCCACGAACAGCAGCGCCTCACCCGAGCGGCCCGCGCGACCGGTGCGGCCGATGCGGTGCACGTACGACTCGGTGTCGTGCGGAATGTCGTAGTTCACGACGTGCGAAATGCGATCCACGTCCAGACCACGCGCGGCCACATCGGTGGCGACCAGAATGTCGAGCTGGCCGTTCTTGAGCTGCCCAATGGTGCGCTCACGCTGTGCCTGCGCGATATCGCCGTTGATGGCGGCGGCGGAATACCCACGCGCGCGCAGCTTTTCGGCCAACTCCTCGGTCGCCTGCTTGGTGCGCACGAAGATGATCATGGCCTCGAAGGATTCGACCTCGAGGATGCGGGTCAGCGCGTCCAGCTTGCGCTGGTACGACACCATCACATAGCGCTGACCGATATTGGTGTTGGTGGAGGTCTTGGTCTTGACCGTGATCTCCACCGGATCGTGCAGGTACTGCTTGGCGATCTTGCGGATCACCGGCGGCATGGTCGCCGAGAACAGCGCCACCTGCTTGGTGTCCGGGGTATCGCGCAGAATGCGCTCCACATCGTCCTGGAAGCCCATCTTCAGCATCTCGTCGGCCTCGTCGAGGACCAGATACTGCAGCTGGGTCAGATCGAGCGTGCCGCGCTCCAGATGGTCGATGACACGACCGGGCGTGCCGACCACTACGTGCGCGCCCCGGCGCAGGCCGGACAGCTGCACGGCGTAGTTCTGACCGCCGTAGATGGGCAGCACGTTCAGACCCGGAATATGCGTGGCGTACCGGCCGAACGCCTCGGCAACCTGGATCGCGAGCTCACGCGTCGGCGCCAGCACCAGCGCCTTGGGCGACTTGCCGGTTACTTCCAGCCCCATGAGGATCGGGATGGCGAACGCGGCGGTCTTACCGGTGCCGGTCTGCGCGAGACCCACCACATCCGCACCGCTCAGCAGCGGGGGAATCGTCGCAGCCTGGATGGGCGATGGCGATTCGTAGCCGACATCGGCGATGGCCCGCAAAACGCGGTCATCGATACCGAGATCAGCGAAGGACGGGCCGTTCGCGTCCCTCTCGTCGTCAGTGGGAACGCTGTCGGCCGGTGAGGTACTCATTGACCAGGAGTTTACTGCCTTACCCTGGTCGGTCCGACCATAGGGTGAATAGGCTGGACCGTGTGCAACCGGACAACCCGCCCTCGGCCGTCGCCGCAGCCCCCCTCCCGTCGGCCTCCGGACTGGGTCACGCCGAACCAGCTCCGGTGCGCAACTACGTAACCGGCACGGTCACAACGCCGGAACCGAGCAGTTCGGGGGCGACGACCGTCGTCGTTCACGAACCCGAGCCGCAACCGCAACCGAGCGTCGGCGCGGCGGATGCCAGAGCCATTGACATAGCCGTGGTGCAGTTCGCGCCCGGCACCGACACCGTGGCCAATCTCACCGCGTTGCGTGCCGAGGTACAGGCCGCCGCCGAGCTCGGCGCCCAGCTCGTGATCGCGCCCGAGTACTCGATGTACTCGGTGCTGCGGCTCGATGCGGGCGCGGTCGCGGCGGCGGAACCGCTCACCGGGCCGTTCGTGAACGGATTGCGCGGTATCGCAGCCGAATTCGGGGTGCACCTGGTCGCGGGCGTGCTCGAAACGCCGGGCGGGGATCAGCCCGAAGGGCTCATCTACAACACGCTCGTGGCCGCGACGCCCAATGCGGAATTCGCGGCGGTGTACCGCAAGGTGCATCTGTATGACGCGTTCAAATCGCGGGAATCCGATGTAATCCTGCCCGGGCCGCTGGACCAGGATCCGACATTCACCATCGATGGCATCGTGTTCGGTATGCAGACCTGCTTCGACCTGCGGTTCCCCGAAGGAATTCGGCGGATCGCGGCGGCGGGTGCGCACGTGCTGGTGCTGCCCGCGCAATGGATTCCCGGGCCGGGCAAGGTCGATCAGTGGACGACGCTGCTGCGGGCGCGGGCCATCGAGAACACCATTTATGTGGCGGCGTGTGATCAGGCCGCGCCCAATGGGTCGGGGGCGTCCATGATCATCGCGCCGACCGGTGCCGTGCTCGCCGAACTCGGCGATCAGCCCGGTATCGCGACCGCGCGGGTGGATCTGGATCACCTCGCCGAGGTTCGCACCACCAATCCGAGTCTGGCGCTGCGCCGCTTCACCATTCGCGGGGAGTAGTTCGGATTTTCCGCGGCGACAGCCCGGTTACTGACCGGATGTGCCAGAAAACCGGGGCGTCCCGGGGCGGCAACTAGACTGAACAGCAATGATGTATCCGGATCGGGGGACCGCCGGGCGAGCGCTGGGTGGGGTGCTCGGACACCTCCGCGCGGCGGATCCATTGATTCTGGGACTGCCTCGGGGCGGGGTGCCGATCGCGGTCGGCATTCGCGCGGTGATCGGCGGGGATCTCGATGTGCTGCTGGTGCGCAAACTCGGTGTGCCCTGGCAGCCCGAACTCGCCATGGGGGCCATCGGCGAGGACGGGGTACGGGTGCTCAATGCCGACGTCGTACTGAACACCGGCGTCACACCCCGGCAGTTCGCCGAGGTCGAGGACCGCGAACGCGTCGAACTGGAACGGCGACGGCAGATACTGCGCGCCGACCCCCCGATCCCGTTGAAGGACCGCACCGTGATCATCGCCGACGACGGCATGGCCACCGGCGCGACCGTCGCCGCCGCCTGCGAGATCGCCCGCCTGCACGAACCGCGCCGCGTCATAGTGGCGGTACCGGTGTCCTCCGCCGAAGCGCTGCACCGCATTCGAGCGCTCGCCGACGAAGTCGTCTGCCCGCTGGTACCGCGCGAACTCGGCGGCGTCGGCGGCGTCTACCTCGACTTCCACCAACTCGCCGACGACGAGGTCGTTCAACTCCTCACCGAATCGCGTTGACGCCGTCGGAGATTCGATCACCTGAAGCTCGTTGCCGCCGAGGGTGATCCGGTGGATCAGTGAATCTCGGTGATGCCCTTGCGGTGTCGCTGCGCGAGTTCGGCGTAGTAGGACGGATTCACCTTCACCCAGAGTTCGGCGGGCGTGCCCGTGATCGGCTTGCGCACCTGCGCGGGCGATCCGGCGGCCAGCACCCCGTCCGGAATCTCGGCCCCCGGCGGCACCAGCGAATGCGCCGCGATCATGGTGCCGCTGCCGATCTTCGCCATATCCAGCACCGTGCTGCCATTGCCCACAATCGATTCCGCGCCCAGCGTCGCACCGTGGAACACCACCGCGTGCGCGATCGTGGACCCCGGCCCGATCTCCACCGGCACATCCTCCGGCACGTGAATCACGGCATTGTCCTGCACATTCGCCCGCTCGCGAATAATGATCGGCGCGAGATCGGCCCGCAGCACGGCCCCGTACCACACCGACGCCCCCGCCTCGACCCGCACGTCCCCGATCAATGTCGCGGTCGGCGCGATGAACGCCGTCGGATCAACCGTCGGCCGCTTACCCTCGAATTCATAAAGTGGCACCCCCGCACCGTAATCCCCCACCCTGCCCAACGGTTCGACATCACCGGCCACCCACCCGAACCACCACCGCGAGACCACTCATGCGCCTGGTACACAAACAGCGTCGGAACTCCTCCGCAGCCGATCCAGCCGCAATTGCCAGTCACCGCCAGGTTGACTCAGCGAACGGCAAACCTGCCGACCCAGTCCGCGATATCAGCGCTGACCTCCGCGTGCACCGGCTCATGCAGTAGGTCGTGCCCGGCGTCGGCGTATTCCCGGAACTCCGCTGCCACGGTTGCGGCCCACGCTCGCACCGGTTCGATCGGCGTGCGCCGATCATCGACTCCGTGCACGAACAGCACTGGAAGCCTCTCGGGCACAACCGGTCCCGTCGCGGCCCCCGATCGCGAGCCGCCACCTGCGGTCGAGGCATTGCCGCGTGTGGTGGGAGTGTCCTTGCCCCGGGCGGACTTCGGAGGTTTGCCTTCCAGCACCGCGCGCGGCGTGCCGCAGAGGATCAGCCCGGTGAGCGCAGGTGCGAGTGGGCCGAGCGCGGCCATAGCGGTGGCTGCCCCCAGCGAATGCCCCATGAGGAACAGCGGGACGGAATCGGCTGGGGCCTGATCGAGGAATGCCCGTGCGTCAGCAGACAATTCAGGCAAAGTACCTGGCCGTTCGGCGTCGCCCTCGCTGAGTCCGTGGCCGGAGGTGTCCAGGGTCCACAGTTCGATGCGAGCGGGCTCCAGGGTGCGGGCGAAGCGGTGGTAATGGCCGCTGTGCTGGCCGGTGCCCGGCAGCAGCGCGATTCTTGCCGCGGGATCGGTGACCGGCCAGCGGCGGTAGTGCAGCCGACCGCGGCCACCTTCGAAATACGGCATCCGGCGATTCTCGCAAACGCCGCGCGGCGAGAGTTCGGCCCGCCGAGCAACGCGCCCCGCGCTCGCCCAATCGGGTGATGGCCGTGAACAGGTCCGCACGATCAGGTACGCGCGGAATTCCGCGCGGGCGAGGCGATGGGCTCGAACCTCAGCGGGTCGAAAGTTGGTCCGATTCGACCGAATCGGCGGGTCAGGAGGGTGCACCGGCGGGAAGGGCGGGGTGACGACACGCCGGAAAGGCGGGTGAGGTTTCCAGGGGGCTACCGGCCTGGACAGGGGCGGGGTGACGGCGGGCGGGTGTGAGTCGTGTTGTCCCGCAACGTGGCCCGGCAATCCGGTGAAATCGACCGGGGGCTGGGCCGGGGAGCGGGGGTGTGCGGGGGCTACCTGGCCACGCGGGATCGGCTGTGGAGTCACTACGCTATGGCGCGACTCGGCACGTAATGGCGTGTGCGGGTCGCGGGTGTCGGGCGGAGAGACACAGGAGGGCCGCGATTGATTCTGTTCGGTGATCGTGTCGTGTGCAGCACCGGTGACCTGGTGTCGGCGGCGCGTTGTGAGTTCGCGCTGCTGCGCGGGCTCGACGCCGAACTGGGGCTGGTGACGTCGATCGGATATCCGGCGCCCGGTGTGCTGACGCATGCCTGGGATCGGGCGGTCGAACATCGGCTCGCGGAGCTGCGGGACCGGTACGGAAACAGGGTCGTGCGCGTGCGCGTCCCCGGGGTCGAACAGTGCGCGGACGGATCCGTCGACGCGGAGGCGGCGGTCGCGGCGCTGCGGGATGCGCATGAGCAAACGCTGGCGGCGCTGCGGGGGCAGGCCGAGGCGGTCGCCGGGGCGGTCGTATTCGACGGGGAGTTCGCCACGCGCTGCGATTTCCTGGTGCACGACAGCGATCCGGAGACCTATGACTATCTGCCCGCGGCGGTGGTCGGGCGGAGCGGGCGGATTCCGGCGCTGCTGAGCCTGGCCGCCATGGCGGATGCGTTGCGGCGGTGCGGTTTCCGGCCCGCCGCGCGGGCCCGGCTATGGGTGGACGGTGTGGCCGGTACGCATTCGCTGGCCGATATCGCCGTCGTGCATCAGGCGCGCCGGGATCGGCTGCACCGGATTCTCGAGGCCAAGCTCGGGGAGCTACTGCCCGTGCAGTGGGGCGATCGTCGGTTCCTGGCCTGCGGCAGCTGCCCCACCTGTACCGCCGAACTCGAATCCCGCCGCGATCTGCTGCTGGTGGCGGGTATGCGGCCCGCCACCCGGGCGCAGCTCCGTGATGCCGGAATCACCACCGTGCAGCGGCTCGCCGCCGCCGATGCCACCGTCACCGGTGTGCCGGGCCCGACCTTCAGCACCCTGCGCCGGCAGGCCGAACTGCAATTGGAGCGGGCGAGCACCGGCCATCCCGCACACTCCCTCATCGATGCCGGGGCTCTGGCCGCACTGCCGAAACCCAGCCTCGGCGATCTGTTCGTCAGCCGCACCGCGCCCGATCGGATCGAGGTGTGGTCGAACTGGTCCGCGGATCGCGTGCACACCTTCGTCATTCACACCGGTGACGATGTCTCGGCCACCGATACCGCTGCGGCACAGGATATTTCCCCCTGGACCGATGACGCCGACGCCCTGCTGGACTTCCTCACCGAACGCCAGTGGGAGCATCCGGATCTGCGCATCCACCACTACCGCGGTGATCTGCGCCCGCTGCTGAGCACGATCGGCGAACGCTATCCGGACGGCGAAGACGTTGTCGCCGAACTGCTTCCGGCGCTGGTCGACCTCTACCCGATCGTCCGCGCCGCCATGATCGTCGGCGAACGCTGCTACGACCTGCGCCAGCTCCCCCCGAATCAGGTCGGCGCCACCGCTCCCCCGGCTCCCGGCGGGCTGGCCGGCAGCGGACCCGAAGATGTTCGGCGACTGCGGGATTGGCTACTCGAGGTGGCGCGCGAGCATAACGTGACACCGGCCCGGCGCATGTCCTACGACTATTGGGAAACCGGCCCCGACGAGGTCGAGGCGGCGCTGCGCGAATTCGCCGAGACCGGCTATCGCGATGGCCGCGAACGCAGTTCGGCGCAGATCGCCGCCGCGTTCACCGCGGCGGCGGCCGGTTACTTCCGGCGCGAACGGCAACCGCTGCGCTGGGCGCATGACGATCGGCTGGATCATCCCGTGGAGGAGTGGGCGGAGACGCCCGGCGTACTGGTCGCCGACTGGGGCACCGTGGATACCAAATGGCACAGCACCGATCACCGGCCCATGCGCCGCTATCTGACCTTGACCGGCAGGCTCGGCACCGGCGACGCACCGAAGCCGGGCACCCGGGTGCTGACCCTGTACGACCGCTCCGCACCCGGTCTGACCGCCCTGGCCGGTCAGCGCGCGGCCGCGCACGCGACCGTGCTGGGCTGCGCCCTGGACACCAATTTCGAGGATGTGGTGCGCGTCGTCGAACTGCTGCCGGACGGCTGCGAACCCTATGACGAACTGCCCACCGCCATCGCGCCCTGCCCGCCGGGCCGCAGCGAATACCTGGAGGAATCGCTCGAGGACATCGCACACCAGCTGCTGGTGACCCTGCCGGAGGTGCCGGACAACGCCGTCTTCGATCTGCTGTGCGGCCGCCCGCCCCGGCTGCGCGAGGGCAAACCGCTGCCCGAGGTCTTCGGTGATCACGCCGCCGCCGTCACCGCCGCGATCCTCGAGCTGGAGGACTCCTATATCGCGGTGCAGGGCCCGCCCGGCACCGGTAAGACGGCCACCACCGCGCGCGTGGTGGAAAGGCTTGTGACACGGTACAAATGGCGCGTCGGCGTAGTCGGCCGCACGCACGCCGTGGTCGAGCATGTGCTGGACGCGGTGGTGCAGGTGGGCGTGCTGCCCGAACTGGTCGCCAAAGCCGAAGCGCAGTCGGTGGCCCCGGAATGGCTGCCCATCGACGCCGCCAAATATGAGCGCTTCCTCGACAATGCCGTCAATGGCGGTGTGGTGGGCGGACTTTCGACGGATTTCGCCGATCCGAGCCGCATCGCGCGGGACGGCCTGGACCTGCTGGTGATCGCCGACGCCGGGAAATACCCGCTCGCCGATGCGGTCGCGGTGGCACTGTGCGCGCGAAATCTGCTGCTGGTGGGCGATCCCGCGCCCGCCGGCGGGCACGGCATTCATCCGGAGCCGGTGCATGATTCGGTACTGGGCCGCCTGGTCGGCGCGCATCGCACCCTGCCGTCAGCCTTCGGCTACTTCCTCGATCGCACCTGGCGCATGCATCCGCGCGTTTGCGGCCCGGTATCGCGACTGCGCTATGACAATCGGCTGCGGTCGAACGAAACCGTCACCCTGGCAAGGGAACTCGAGGGCATCGAGCCGGGCGTGCGGACGATCACCATCGAACATCACGGCAACAGCACCGAATCCGCGGAGGAGGCCCGCGAGATCGTGCGCCAGGTGCGCAATCTGCTCGGCCTGCCGTGGCAGACCGGGGCGGTCACCCGGCGCCTGCATCCGCACGACATCGTGGTGGTCGCGCCGTATCACGCGCAGGTGGCGCGCATTCGAACCCAGTTGTCCCGCGCCAGGATCGAGGATGTGCTGGTCGGCACGGCGGACCATTTCCAGGGCCGCGAGGCCGCGGTCGTGCTGGTCTCCATGGCTACCTCCGCACCCAAGGACGCCCCGCACGGCATCGGCGCGCTGGTGTCCAGACACTGGCTGACCAGCGCCATCTCCAGAGCCATGTGGGCGGCGATCATCGTCCGCTCACCGCTGCTCACCGAATACCTGCCGACCACGGCGGCCGAACTGTCCGATCTCGCCGCGGTCCTGCAACTCGACCGCGTCTGAACGGGATTCGGCGTCAGCCGAAGTTCTGGCCTTCGCCGCGGTAGCTCGGCACCTGGGTGCGCTCGCCGTCGGCGACGAGCTGCACCTGGTTGAAGCGTTCGAGGAGTTCGCCCGCCTTGGCGTGCCGGAACCAGACGCGATCACCGATGGCGAGGTGGTCCGCACCGGTGAGCGGGGTCTGCACCTCGCCAGCGCCTTCGGTGCCGATCAGACTCAAACCCTTGGGCCACACCGGTTTCGGGACGCGCGTGGCCCCGGCCGGGCCGGAGGCGATGTAGCCGCCGGAGAAGACGGTGGCGATGCCTTCGGCCGGATGCCGCAGCACCGGCATGGCGAAGTACATCGCTGGGCGCGGAGCCAGATTGCGGTAACCGTCGAAAAGCGTTGGCAGATATAGCCCGGAGCCCGCCGTCACCTCGGTGACATCGGGATCGGAGATGCTCACCTCGATGGACCCGGTACCGCCGCTGTTGACGATCTCGAGTTCACCGATCTCGGTGCGCACCGCCTCGACGACCTGCCGCCGGCGTCGTCCGATCTCGAAGGCCGACGCCTTCTTCACCAGTCGCACAGCGGGATTGGTGTCCGGCAGCCCGGCGATCTGCGCCTCGTAGGTCATCACGCCGACCACCCGGAACCCGCGCCGCCGCGCCGCACCGGCGACCCGGGCGGCGTGTTCGGGGGAATGAATGGGTGAGCGCCGCACGCCAAGATGCAGCGGCCCGATGCGCAGTGAGGCATCCACATCGATGCACACCCGGGGCGCGGGCTTATCGCTGCCGACGGCGGCGCGAATGAAGTCCAGCTGGTCGAGATCGTCGACCATGAGCGTGATCGCGTCCAGCAGCACCGGATCGGTGGCGAGTTTGGCCAGCGAACCGCGATCGACGGTGGGATAGCCGAGCAGAATGTCCCGCGCGCCCAGTCCGGCCAGCCAAATGGCCTCGGCGAGCGAATAACCCATGATTCCGGCGAATCCGCCGGATGCGGTGAGGTCGCTGCCGAGCACCTCTTCGAGGACGGCGCGGCAGCGCACGGATTTACTCGCCACCCGGATCGGCACTCCGCGGGCGCGGCGTACCAGATCGGCGGCGTTGGCGCGCAGGGCGGCCAGGTCGACGGCGGCCAGGGGCGGGTCTAGCTCGGCGGTGGCCGCGTGCAGCCCCGCGATCGGCGACGGTTCGCTCACAAGTTCATTCGACCACGAAACTGGTCATGCGTCCAGCAATTCGGAAAGTTGGCGCGCGACACCGGAGCAGCCCCGCAGGGAATGCGCAGCGAAAGATCGAAAACAGAGGTAAGAGCGCCGGGTCAGAGGTCGAGCGCCTTGGTGGACAGGTACGACACCAGGTCATCGAGCACGACCAGCGATATCTCGTCATCGCAGTCGGCCAGCCAGCGCAGCACCATGCCCTGGATCACCGCCACCAGATACGCGGAGATCGCGTCCACCGGTTCCAGCCACTGCGTACCGGACCGCTGCGCACACAGCTCCAGGAACGCGGTCACCTCCTGATCCAGGTCCCGGAACATGGCCGACGCCACCGGATCCGGCACACAGACCGATTGACCGCCCTCCCAGCGTCGGCGCAGTACCGCCAGCGTGCCCTCATAGGCGCGTAACTGCCGGTCCGGCGAGGACTTCAGAATCGGCCAGAGGGTGCTCACCCCCGCGTGCAGCAGCACTCGCAGGGCACGGCTACCGGTGATGTCGAGCGAATCGGCGGCCTTTTCGATCGCCTCGGACATGGCCGATCGCAATCCGACCTGGACGATTTCTCCACTAGCGCTCAACGACGACTCCCTTTGGCGAAAAAGATTCGCGCATCTTGCTTGCGCGGCTCGCTCAACGGGTTTGCAGATCAGCACTGATCCCCGAGCAGGACCCGGGCGTACCCGTTCAACGGGTCTCAACGATACGTCTTTTTCTGGGTCGATGACCAGCTTTGATAGCCGGTTTCGTACCGGAAGATTGTTTCGTTACCTAATCGCTACTCGTCCGCGATCGAATGGGAATCGTCGAAATTCATCGATCGCCCGGTAAACCAGGCATTAGAACCGCTTGGTATTTTATGAAAGCCAGTACCGCTAAAGATAGCGAGTGTGCGCGAACCCACACGTCCGAACCCGCCACGCCCTCGCAACGCGCCGGTAGCGACACGAAATTCACGTCCACTAGCCGGATTCGACATCCTCCGTTCGGACGCCCACCGATAGCCTGGCCGAGTGACTTCAGCGCGCCACGACCCCCTCCTGATCAACGGCACCTTCAACTTCCGCGATGTGGGCGGCGCCCGCACCACCGCGGGCGCCTCCGTGCGCGATGGAGTGCTGTTGCGTTCCGCCCAGCTCAGCCGCCTCGACGACCAGGGCCACGCCCGGCTGCTGGAACTCGGCGTCACCGATGTGCACGACCTGCGCGGGTTCGCCGAAATCGACCTCATCGGCCACGACTCCCTCCCCGACCAGGTCCGCCTGCACGTCACCCCCTTCGACCCGCGCATGGGTGAGACCCCGCCGCACGAGGCGCGCCGCAGTGTCACCGCGGCCAATCACATGCTCGAGGTCTACCGGCTCTTCCCGGCCATGCCCGAGGCGCACAGCGCGATCAAGGCGCTGGCCGATTCGGTGCTCACCGGCACCGCCCTGGTGCACTGCGCCGCCGGCAAGGACCGCACCGGCTGGGCCGTGGCCACACTGCTGCGCGCGGTCGAGGTCACCGAGGAGGACGTCTACGCCGACTACCTGCTCAGCAATGACGCGGTCCCGGTACTGCGCGCCTACATGGCGGGCGATACCGATGAGGAACTCTCCGACGATCTGCTCGGCGTACGCCCCGAATACCTCGAATCGGGCACCAACACCATGAATGAGATGTACGGCGGCATCGACGGCTACCTCATCGAGGTCGGCATCGACACCGCCCAGCGCGACGCCCTGCGCACCCGCCTGGTCGGGTAAGCACCGCACACGACACAGGGCCGCGACCGGCAAGGTCGCGGTCGACGCTGTCCGTTATTCGGCGCGGGAGCGGCGGACCAGGCCGTCCGGGTCGATGCTCACGTGGTTGCCGGTATGGAACCACGCGCCGGTGAAGCGGGATTCGGTGGTCTGCGGGTCGTTCCAGTAGCGGGGGGCGACATTCGGGCCGCGGCAGAGGAGTTCGCCGTGGCCCGCTTCCGCGCGCGGACCCCAGAGCGCGAGTTCGGTTCCGCCGAAAGGGAATCCGAGGACATCGCGGGCGGCCGCGCCGTCATCGCGGGCCAGGCCGATACCGCTGGTTTCGGTGGCGCCCCAGACCGACCACTGGCGGGCCTCGGGGAAGATCTCACGTAGATCGGCCGCCACCGAATCCGAGGTGGAATGGTCGGCGGCGGCGAGTTCGGCGCGGTGGCCCGCGCTGCAGACCTGGCGCACCCGATCCAGGCGCAGGCCCGCAAGTTCGGGCAGTAGGCCCGCAAAGATTCTGGGGGTCGCGGAGACCATGTCTATTCGTTCCGCGACAAGCGTTTTCGCGATCACCGCCGGATCCGGGGCGAGCACCACGGTGCCGCCGACCGCGAAGGTGGGCAGCAACTGATCCACACAGCCGCTGGCGTGCGCGAGCGGCAGCAGCACCAGATTGCGCAGCCCCTCGCTCGGCAGATCGAGCGTGCCGACCACGGAACGGATTGCGGACAAAAGGTTTTCGTTGGTCAGCTCCACACCGCGCGGCCCGATCTCGGCGCCGGGGCTGGTGTAGCAGAGCAGCGCCAGCTCACCCAGCGACGCACCGTCATCGATGAACGCCGCGCCATCCGGCAGCGCCTCGCGGTAATTAGCCGCGCTGCCACCGCCGTCCAGCATGTAATCGGCATCGGCATCGCGAATCACGCGTTCCGCCAACGCATCCGGCAAACCGTCATGCACCAGCACCGGCACCGCGCCGGACAGCAGCGCGCCCAGAAACGCCTGCACCCAGCGCGCGCCCACCGGCATTCGCACTGCGACCCGGTCTCCGTAACCGATTCCGTGCTCCTGCAATCCTCCTGCGATCCGGGAGGCGGAGTACCAGAGCTCCCGGTAGGTGAGGCGGGGGCCGCCGATCTCGACCACCGCCTCCCGCGCGGAGAAGTTGTGTACCTGCACATCCAGCAATTCCGTGAGCGCCGGGGTCAGGTTCCCGTAGCGCAGGATGCCATCGGCACCGCGCGCAACCGGGTTGTCGCACCAGGCATTTCGCGAGTGCGGGTATTCGACCAGTAACTGCGACATCCGTCCCTCCGAGCGCCTCGAGCCTGCAGGCACCAGTGACTATATGATGCACATCACATCCGTGGGCGGATTGTCGGCAAACGTAGTCGAGACGTCACGGCACGGAAACGACTAGCGCCCGGTGTACGTGGCTTTCCCCGGGCCGACGTCGAGGAAACTCTTGACCGCACCGCGCAGATCATCGGTGGCGAAGAGCTGGCCCGAGACCTGCGGCGTCACCGAATCCGCATGCGCCACACCACCGGAACGCCAGGCGCCGATGATCTCCTTGGTCGCCGCGTGCGCGCGCGTCGGGCCGTCGGCGAGCCGCGCCAGCAGTGCGCGGGCGGCGGTGTCGACATCCTCGTGCACCGCGTTGACCACACCCCAGTCCGCCATCGTCGACGCGTCGTAGAGGTCACCGGTCATCACGAATTCGCGGGCGCGACCCGAACCGGCGCGCTCGGCCAGCCGCTGCGGGCCGCCCATCGATGGGGTCAGGCCGACCACCGTCTCCACCAGACCGAACTTGGCCTTGGGCGCGGCCAGAATGATGTCGCAGGCCAGCGCGATCTCGAAGGCCGCGGTCAGGGTCAGGCCGTGCGCGGAGAAGATCACCGGACAGGGCAGCGCCTCCAGCGGATGGATGATGCGCGCGAACAGCGTCTGCCACAGCTGCGCGCCCTCGGCCATCGAAAGTCCGTCGAACACATGCACGTCCACACCGCCGGACACCAGCTTGCCCTCGGCGCGCAACAGCACCGCGCGCGGAGTATCGGTCGCGAGTTCCCCGATATCGTCGGCGAGCGAGTCCAGCAGGGCCTGGTCGAAAAGATTCAGCGGCGGATGCGCGATGGTGATGATCGCGGCCTGCGCGCCGCCCTCGGTGACGATGCGTTCCAGACGGGTGGGCTTCGAGTCGGTCATGAACTGAATGTATGCGCAGTCACATCCCCGGGATAGATCGGATCCGCAGCGCGTCGCGGAGCACCGCCGCCCGCACCGCCGATCTGCAAGACTGATCCGGTGACCACCTCGGAAGCCGAAAACGGCGCGTACGTCGAGCCGGGCGAGTTCAAACGCGATACCAACTACATCACCACGCGGATCACCGCGGACGGACGCGACGGCTACCCCGTCGAACCCGGACGGTATCGGCTGGTCGCGGCGCGGGCCTGCCCGTGGGCCAATCGCACGCTCATCGTGCGACGGCTGCTCGGACTGGAATCCGTACTGTCCCTCGGGCTTTGCGGACCCACGCATGACAAGCGCAGCTGGACCTTCGATCTGGATCCGGGCGAGGTGGATCCGGTGCTCGGCATCCACTTCCTGCGCGATGCGTATCTGGCCCGCTTCCCCGACTACCCGCGCGGTATCACCGTGCCCGCCATCGCGGAGATCGCGACCGGGCAGATCGTCACCAACGACTACGCGCAGATCACCCTCGACTTCTCCACCGAATGGACCGAATACCACCGGCCCGGTGCGCCCCAGCTCTACCCCGAGGACCTGCGCGCGGAGATCGACACCGTCAACAAGCGGGTCTACACCGAGGTCAACAATGGCGTCTACCGCTGCGGATTCGCGGGCGACCAGGCCGCCTACGACGCCGCCTACGACCGGTTGTTCACCGCGCTCGACTGGCTCGAGGAACGCCTCACCGGCCAGCGATACCTGGTGGGCGACACCATCACCGAAGCCGATGTGCGACTGTTCACCACGCTCGCGCGATTCGATCCGGTGTATCACGGGCATTTCAAATGCAATCGGCAGAAGCTCACCGAATTCGAGGCGCTCTGGGCGTACGCCCGGGATCTGTATCAGACCCCGGGATTCGGTGACACCACCGACTTCACCCAGATCAAACAGCACTACTACATCGTGCACACCGATATCAATCCGACCAGGATCGTTCCCGACGGCCCGGACCTGGCCAACTGGCTGACCCCGCACGGCCGGGAAGCGTTGGGCGGCAACCCCTTCGGCAAAGGCACGCCGCCCGAGCCGCCGCTCCCCGCCGAGCGGGTACCCGCCGGGCACCAGCCCGCCTGACACCGTGCGACAGTGTTCCGGCCACCCCGCGCGGCCGGAACCGGGTCAGCGGGTTTCGCCGCCGTAGGTGCCGAAGCTCCAGTACACGCCCTCGGGATCACGGCAGACGAAACCGCGTGACTCGTAACCTTCTTCATCGCGGAGTTCGCGGGTGATGTTCGCGCCCGCGGCCTTCGCCCGGGCATAGATGGCATCGGGATCGGGCACCACGATGTAGATCGAGCCGACCCCGGGCGGCTGGCAATCCAGAGCCATCCCCTCGCGGGACGAACCGAGCATGATCGCGCCGCCGGCGGGCCAGGCCAGTTCGGCGTGCGCGACGATATCGCCGTCATTGTGGCGGGCGACGGTCTCGAAACCGAAGGCCCGCTCGAGGAAGTCGATCGCGGCCGTGGCGTCGCGGTAGACCAGGGTCGGCCACACCAGAACGGTGCCGGTGGGCGCTGCGGTGGAAGCTGCTGATGTCGTCGTTTCGGTCATGACCTCAGCCTGCTATCCCGGCGGGCTGCTGGTCTTGGACGAATGGGAACTCCTCGCGCTCACGCCACACCGACGGCGGGAGCCCGGCGAGTTCACGCCACTCACGGGCCATATGCGCCTGGTCGTAGTAGCCGGAGCGGATCGCGACCTCGGCCAGCACGGGCGGTTCCGGCAGGCGCAGCGTGGCGTGCGAACGCTCGAACCGGGCAATGCGCGCGAGATCCTTCGGGCTCACGCCGAGTTCGGCACTGCATCGATTGCCGAGATGCCTTCGGCTCCAGCCGATCTCATCGGCCACCGCCGCCACCCGCACCGCCGGATCCGGTCCGGCCAGCAGGTCCCAGGCCCGCACCAGCTCCGGATCCCACCGCACGGGGCGCATGCGGCGCAGCAGGATCTCATCCAGAATCTCGAAACGGCGCGGCCATTGCGCGGTGCCCGCGAGCCGCTCCCGCAGTTCCCGCGCGGACGGCCCGAACACCTCGGACAGATCCACGATCCAGGAACCCAGCGCCGAGACCGGCATGCCGAACAGGGCGCGACAGCCCAGCGGGGTCAGAGCCAACTGCACGCCGTGCTGATAACCGTTGTGCGCGATCAGACACGGCCGGGTGGTGAGGCCGCTGGCCAGCATCTCCCAGGTTCCGCCCGGCTGATCCGGATGTGAGGAGACCGGCACCTCGATCGGCTCGTCGATGGTGATGATCACCGTCAGCACCGATGCGGGCATCCCGATATGCGTGCCCGGATCGAACCCATGCAACAGGTAGCCCTCGTATCCGAGGACGTAAGGGCGCAATCGCGGATCCGGGATTCCGCTCGCGCCTTCCGACACACCCGCCACGAAGCCCACGATATGCCGCGTGTCCGACAGGGGTAAGGAGTGATCCGGCGACCTTCGGGAGAACTCCCGGAACTCACCCACGTCCGGCCCGCATGCGCGCCGCGAAAACGGCTATGCCTCCAGGTGACCGGTGAAAGTCTCGTCGAGGCTGAGCCGCGCTGAGACGGAACCGGCTGGTCTCGCGGATCGTTGAAGCCGTGCAATAGAGTTTCGGTCGGAGGACCGCGCGAATGTTAGGGGTATGGCGATGTTCAAGGCCGGGCTCGAGAAGACAGTCGTCTCGCTGCTCGACAATGGGGCGCAGGTCCAGGCCCCCGCTGTCGCGAAGTATGTCGGGAAGCTGCGTGATGGCCACCCGGGCGAATCCCCCGCGCAGATCATTGCCCGGATCGAGAAGCTGTACCTGACCGCCGTCACCGGCAGCGGTACCGCCGTCGGCGCGACGGCCGCCGTGCCGGGCGTCGGCACCATGGCCTCGATCGCGGCCATGAGCGCGGAGACCGCGTTCTTCCTCGAAGCCTCCGCGGTCTACACCCTCGCCGTCGCGGCCGTGCACGGCGTCGCGCCCGATGACAAGGAACGCCGCCGCGCCCTGGTGCTGGCCGTCGTCATGGGCGAGAGCGGTATGGAGATCGTGCAGAAGAGCGTCGGCAGCTCCGCCAAGAACTGGGGCACGCTCATGGCCGGGAAGATTCCGGGCATCAGCGGTATGAACGACACCCTGCTCAAGCGATTCGTCATGCAGTTCCTCGCCAAGCGCACCGCGCTCATGGCGGGCAAGGTGATTCCGGCCGGAATCGGCGCGGCCATCGGCGGTTTCGGCAACCGCGCGCTCGGGCACGGCATTATCGACAACTCGCGCAAGGCTTTCGGCGCACCGCCCGCGGTGTGGCCGCAACCGCTGGTCATCGACGCCGATCCGTTCCCGGCCGTGGAATCCGCGCCCCGGACCAAGCAGCAGTGAGCCCGGCGCGACCGCTCGCCTTCGCCGCGGCCGGGCTGAGCAAGAGCTTCGGCACTGTCACCGCCGTCGACGATGTGAGTTTCGTGGTGCCCGCGGGCAAGGTCGCGACGCTCACGGGCCCGGCCGGTGCGGGTAAGACCACCGTGCTGCGCCTGCTGCTCGGCCAGCTGAGCCCGGACTCCGGTACCGCCGAACTCGGCGGTCCGGCCGCCGCACCGCGCGGAAAGCAGGTGCTGGGCGCGGTGCAATCCCCGCGCGGACTGCATCCGGCCCGCACCGTGCGCGGGCAGTTGAGCGTATTCGCCGCGGCCGCGGGTGTTTCCGGTGAGCGGATCGACGAGGTGCTGGCGCTGACCCGCCTGGACACTCTCGCGCAGGAGTTCACCCGTGCCCTGCCGCCCGGTGCGCACACCCGCCTCGCGCTGGCGATCGCCCTGCTCGGCAATCCGCCGCTGCTGCTGCTCGACGATCCCTTCGACGGGCTCGACGGGGCCGAAACCGCCTGGCTCAGCGAATATCTGCGCGCGCACGCCCGGCGCGGCGGCACCGTACTGCTCACCTCCCGCACCCTGAGCACGGTACTGCCGGTCGCCGATGAGCTGATCGTGCTGGACCGCGGCAAGATCACCTATCAGGGCAGCCCGGCACGGCTGCGCCGCAATCACCCCGATCGCCTGCTGGTGCGCGCCAGCAGCCCGATCGCCCTGGCAACGGCCCTGGCCGCGGCGGGCTTCACCGACGCCGTCATGCGCCCCGACGGCCGCCTCGCCGTCGCCGAAGCCTCACTCGCCCAACTGGAATCGGCCGCCTCCCAGGCCCGCGTCCAGCTCACCGAGATCACCCCGGAACATATCCACCCCGACCAGGTGCTGGCCGCCCTGGCCCACACCGCCCCCGCGGCCCAGCCCTACCCGGCCCCCACCATGTACGGAATGCCGCGTTGACCGCAGCGCGCGCGAAGGGCCCGCGCGCTTCCGCATCGGACGCCGCGTCCGCACCGGCCGAACGTGCTCATGACGCTGTGGCGGGATCGCCGATGATCGGCCGGACCCGTCCGGCCGGTGGCCAGCTACGAGAGGATTTTCGATGATTCTGGATGTCGTGCCGGATTCTGTACTGCGGGCGGCGGATTCGGAGTTTCGGAAGATCACCTCCCTGCGGGTGAACCGGCGGGTGGCCGGGGTGCTGGTGGGGTACGGGGTGGTGGCGTTCGCGATCATGGGGCTGAGCTTCGAACCGGCGGATGCGGCGGTGCGGGATCGATTCCTGTTCACGACCGGGTCCGCCATCGCGCCCGGACTGGCGTTACTCGCGGCGGTGGTGCTGGCGGCGATGCTCGGGGCGGTGGCCTCGGGTGATGAGTATCGACTCGGGTCACTGGGGTTGAGCGCGCTGTTCACCCCGGACCGCACTCTGCTGTTCGGCGCGAAACTCGGTGTGACGGCGGCGGTTTCGCTGGTCGTCACGCTGGGGCTGGAAGCGCTCGGCGGTGCGGCGCTCCTGCTGTTCGGGCGGGATCGGGTGCCGCTCACCGCGAATCTGCTTGCCATCTTCGGCGGGGTCGCCTTCGCGGTGATCTGCTGGTCGATTATCGGTGCGGCACTGGGCTTTCTGCTGCGGACACCGGTGCGGGCGATCGCGGCCATGATCGCGGTGGCGGTGCTCGAGCCGCTGGTGTGGATCACCGCGCGGGCCGTCGGCTTCGGCGGACTGGCGAATATCCTGCCGATCTCGGCGACCGTCGGTGCGATCACCAATGGGGCCTACGCCAAGGGCGCGTTCATCGCGCCCACCCCCGCCGCCATCGCGGTACTGCTGATCTGGACCGGCGGCGCGGTCGCGGCGGCATGGTGGTTCTTCACCCGCCGCGACCTGTGAGACCCGTTCCGGCAGTTCGGATTCAGTCGGTGCCGCGGTCGGCGAACAGGCGACGCCACACCTCGTGATCGGTGCGCGGACCGCCCGGGGTGTCCGCACCGTACTTCGCGATGAGAGCGGGTAGATCCAGCGGTGAGGTGGGCGCGGCCATGGTGGTCAGTTCCTCCTCGACGGCGGAATCCGGTACCAGCCAGCACACTTCGAATTCGATACCGTCCGGATCGGCGGCGTAGAGCGCCTTGGTGGAGCCGTGATCCGAGGCTCCGTTCAATGCGCCCGCGGCCGACAGCACACCCTTGACGCGCTGCAATTCGGCGAGCGTGTCCACCTCCCAGGCCAGGTGGTACAGGCCGACCCGGCCGGTGCGATGCGCGACCGACGGATCCGGCGACTGGAACAGGCCGAGATCATGATCGTTGGCCGAACCCGCCGCCTGTAGGAACGCCGCACCCGGGAACCCGCCCGGCAGCCGGCGGAAGCCGAGCACCTCTTCGTAGAAGGCCACCGACCGCTCCAACTCGGCGACGAACAGGACGGCGTGATTGAGACGCTGAATCGGCATGAATCCAGCGGACCACGCCATCGCGCCCCCGCACAAGCGCGAGTCCGACTTCGCGCACCGACACGCCCGCGACCCCGGGATTGTCGGTGGGCGGGAACAAACTGGGGGGAGGGCCGTCGTTACGGCACTAGGTGAGCGTGATGAAGGTGGATGAGGCCGGGGTGGAGAAAAACGGGGTGAACCAGGCTCGAACGGGCGCGACGACGGCTCGCGGGGACGCGGCTGCCACGGGAGCGCCCGAAAACGCGGCTGTCGGAGCGGCGGCCGGTCCCGGGTGGCTGCGCCGCCTCTGGGAGCGCTGCCGTGAACATCCCTGGCTGCTCGCGGGTATCGCCGTCGCGGTGCTGATCGGTGCGGCGGTCGAGGTCACCGGGCCGCTGCTGGCCAAGCGCGCGCTCGATGGAGCCACCGCCGGGAACACCGGCATCATCACCGCCATGGCCGGGCTGCTGGCGCTGCTGGCCGTCGGCCGCTTCCTGTCCTCCTTCGGCCGCCGCATGGCCGCCGGGCAACTCGCGCTCGATGTGCAGCACGAATTGCGCGTGGATCTGCTTGCGGCGCTTCAGCGTTTGGACGGTCCCGGCCAGGACGCGTTGCGCACCGGGCAGGTGGTGTCCCGCTCCATCAGCGATCTGACCCTGGTGCAGGGCCTGCTCGCCATGGGTCCGTGGTCCTCGCTCGCGGTACTGCAATTCGTGCTCGCCGCGGGCGTCATGCTGTGGCTGTCCCCGCCGCTGGCGCTCACCGCACTGCTGGTGGTGCCGGTGCTCGCGCTGGTCGTCTATCGCGTCCGCCCGCGGCTGTACGCGGCCACCTGGTCGGCGCAGCAGCGTGGTTCGGATCTGGCCCAGCATGTCGAGGAGACCGTCACCGGCGTGCGCGTGGTGAAGGGCTTCGGGCAGGAAGCCCGCATGGTGGATCTGCTCGAACGGCACGGCCGCAAGCTCTATGCCGAGCGCATGCGCGCCGCCCGCATCGATGCCAGATTCGGGCCGACGCTGTCCTCGGTGCCGCAGGCCGGGCTGGTGGCGGTCATCGCCGCGGGCGGTGTGCTGGCATTGCACGGCGCGATCGGGCTGGGCACCCTGCTGGCCTTCACCGCCTACCTGTCCACCATGACCAATGCCACCCGCACCATCTCCATGGTGGTGGTGATGGCACAGCTCACCCGCGCCGCCGCCGAACGCGTGCACCAGGTCATCGACAGCGCGCCCGAACGCACCGATCCGGAACATCCGGTGGCACTGCCCGCCGGGCCGCTCGGTATCGAGATCTCCGGTCTCACCTTCGGATTCGATCCGAAGCGGCCCATTCTCGACGACTTCGATCTGACCGTGGCCCCCGGTGAGACGGTGGCGATCATCGGTCCGGCGGGTTCGGGTAAATCCACGCTGTCGCTGCTGCTCCCCCGCTTCTACACCCCGGATTCCGGCCGGATCTCGCTGTACGGCAACGATTCCCACGCCGATATCGCCGACCTGCGCGCCACCGAACTGCGCGATGCCGTCGGCGTGGTCTTCGACGAGGCCTTCCTGCTGTCGGACACCATCTCCGCGAATATCGCGCTGGGCCGCCCCGAGGCGACCGAGGACGAAATCCACACGGCCGCGGTCCAGGCCGCCGCCGACGAATTCATTCGCGCCCTGCCCAACGGATACGACACCGTGGTCGGCGAGCGCGGCCTCACCCTGTCCGGCGGTCAGCGCCAGCGCATCGCGCTGGCCCGCGCGCTGCTGGCGAACCCGCGCATCCTTATCCTGGACGACGCCACCTCCGCCGTGGACGCGCTCACCGAGGCTGCCATCTTCGCCGCGCTGCCCACCGATTCCGGGCGCACCACCCTCATCCTGGCGCACCGCGAATCCACCCTCGCCCACGCCGACCGCATCATCCGCCTGCCCGCTCCGGGCGGGGAATCCACACCTGGCCCGGCAATCGCGGCACCCGCGCGCACCGGACTGGAGGCCGACGCCGGGCTGGATCCCGATACGCCGCACGAGGTTCGGAAATCGCTGGCGCAATTGCCCGCCGCGAACGAGCTGCCCGAGCTCGATCCGGCCGAGCTGCGCGAGCCGGATACCGAATTCCGGTTGGGCAAAGCCATGCGGCCGGTGCGCTGGCTGGTCATCGCCGCGGTACTGCTACTGGCGGTGGATGCGATTGTCGGAGTGGGCTTTCCATCGATCGTGCGGTACGCCATCGACTCCGGCGTGACCAACCATGACGGCGCGGCATTGGCCAAGGCCGCCGTCATCGGTGCGGTGCTGGCGGGCGTCGGCTGGCTGGCCGCCTCGACCGCGCTGGTGTGGGGTTCCCGCGCGGGTGAGCGGGTGCTGTACGGCCTGCGGGTGCGCAGTTACGCGCATCTGCAACGGCTCGGACTGGACTATTACGAGCGCGAGCTGTCCGGCAAGATCCTGACCCGCATGACCACCGATATCGACGCGCTCTCCACCTTCCTGCAAACCGGAGTGCCCGATGCGCTGGTCAGCGTGCTCATGGTGCTCGGCATCGCGGTGGCATTGCTGGTCATCAATGCGCAACTGGCGCTGGTGGTTTTCCTGTCGCTGCCGCCATTGCTGTTGGCCACCTGGTGGTTCCGCCGGGTCTCCGATGCCGCGTACACCGAATCGCGTGAGCACGCCGCCACCGTGAACGGCGATTTCGCCGAGAATGTCGCGGGTTTGCGTGCGGTGCAGGCGAATCGGCACGAGCGGCGCTCGGCCGAGCGCTTCACCGGCTATTCGCACCGCTATCGCGTGAGCCGGATGCGGGCGCAGCGCGCCATCGCGCTGTTCTTCGCGTTCGTCGGCGCATGGGCCGATCTGGCGTTGGCCGCGGTCGTGTTCATGGGTGCGCGCGAGGTCGCGAACGGCGTCACCACCGCGGGCACGCTGGTGGCGTTCGTGCTGTATCTGGAGCTGCTGTTCGGCCCGATCCATCAGCTCTCCCAACTCTTCGACGGTTATCAGCAGGCGCGAGTCGGATTGCGCCGCATCGGGGAACTGCTGCGCACCCCGTCCTCCATCGCCGCCGATCCCGCCGACGCGGTCGCCGTGCCCGGCCGCCTGCGCGGTGAGGTGGTCTTCGACGATGTGCGCTTCCGCTATCCGGGCACCGACACCCCCGCGCTGGACGGTGTCACGCTGCGCATTCCGCCGGGCACCAGCCTCGCGCTCGTGGGTGCGACGGGCGCGGGGAAATCGACCATCGTGAAACTGCTGGCGCGGTTGTACGACATGCCCTATGACGGAAATCACGATCGTCGGCACGGTGATATATCCGGCTCGATAGCCGATTCCTATGGGACGCATCGCATTACCGCCGAAACCGGCACGATCAGCGTGGATGGCGTCGATATCCGCGACTATCGGCTCACCGACTATCGATCGCGGCTGGGCGTCGTTCCTCAGGAAGCTCACCTGTTCACCGGCGACATCGCCAGCAACATTGCATTCGGCAAACCTTTTGCGAATTCAGCGGAGATCGAGGCGGCCGCCGCGGCGGTCGGCGCACTGGACGCCATCAACGCGCTACCGCTGAAAATGCGCCAGCCGGTGGGCGAACGCGGCCGTGGACTCTCGGCCGGACAGCGTCAGCTGATCGCACTGGCGCGCGCCGAACTGGTGCAGCCGGATCTGCTGCTGCTGGATGAGGCCACCGCGGTCCTGGATCCGGCTGCCGAGGCATCGGTGCTGGTAGCAAGCGAATCGGTCACGCAGGGGCGGACCGCGGTGATTGTCGCGCACCGCCTCGCGACCGCCGCGCAGGCCGATCTGATCGCCGTGGTGGCCCAGGGCAGGATCGCCGAAATCGGCACTCATGAAGAACTGCTATCAACACACGGCGGGTACTCCCGCCTCTGGGCTGCGGCACAGGCCACCGAAGGAATATTCTCAGTTGAGGACGAGTCGTCACTAAGGAACGTGTCCGCTCGGTGGTAGTCCATGCCCATGGGCTTACGGGGGTGGGCATATCCTCAGAGGGGGCGCGTCGGCGCGCATCCGCCGATTACCCGTGCCGGGCACGTCACAAACGTCGCAGCGCGAAGAACGAAATGAGGCGAACACCTGCTGTGAGCAGCTCAACAGACCAGTTCGGACAGAACCAGTGGCTTGTCGACGAGATGTACCAAAAGTACAAGCAAGACCCGTCGTCGGTCGATGAGAGCTGGCACGAGTTCCTCGCCGATTACTCGCCGGAGTCCACTCCCGGCGATACCGGCAACGGCCAGCCGGTTACCCCGGCGACAGCTGCGGTAGCTCCCCCTGTCACCCCGCCGCCCGCGGCCCCCGCGGCGCCGAAGGCCACGCCGAGCGTCGCACCGTCCACGAACAGCGTGCCGACCTCGGTCGCGAACAATGCGCCCGCCACCAATCCGGCCCCCGCCGCGCTGGCCACCCCCGCGCCCGCGGTGCGCACCCCGCAGACCACCCCGGCTCCGGCCTCCAACGCCGCCCCCACCACGGGCGCGCCCAAGGCCGCGACCGCCGATGAGACCAAGATCCTGCGCGGACCGGCGGCGGCCGTCGTCAAGAACATGTCGTCGTCGCTGGCCATCCCCACCGCCACCAGCGTCCGGGCCTTCCCGGCCAAGCTGATGATCGACAACCGGGTGGTCATCAACAACCACCTCGCCCGTACCCGCGGCGGCAAGATCTCCTTCACCCATCTGCTCGGTTACGCGATCGTGCAGGCGGTCAAGGCGTTCCCGAACATGAACCGGCACTTCGCCGAGATCGACGGCAAGCCGAACGCGGTCACCCCCGCGCACACCAATCTCGGCCTGGCCATCGACCTTCCGGGCAAGGACGGCAACCGTTCGCTGGTGGTCGCGGCCATCAAGAACACCGAGACCATGACCTTCGCGCAGTTCCACAGCGCGTACGAGGACATCGTGCGCCGCGCGCGCGACGGCAAGCTCACCGCCGACGACTTCTCCGGCGTCACCATCTCACTCACCAACCCGGGCACCATCGGCACCAACCATTCGGTGCCGCGGCTCATGCAGGGTCAGGGCGCGATCGTCGGCGCGGGCGCCATGGAGTACCCGGCCGAATTCCAGGGCATGAGCGATGAGCAGCTCGCCGAAATCGGCATCGGCAAGCTCATGACGCTGACCTCGACCTACGATCACCGCATCATTCAGGGCGCGGAGTCCGGCGATTTCCTGCGGACCATCCACAACCTGCTGATCTCGGACGAGTTCTACGACGAGATCCACCACGGCCTGGGCGTGCCCTACGAGCCCATCCGGTGGCGCAAGGACATCAAGGAACGCGGTATCGACAAGTCGACCCGCGTGCAGGAGATGATCGCGGCGTACCGCAACCGCGGTCACCTGATGGCCGACACCGACCCGCTGCGGCTGGTGAAGGACAAGTTCCGTTCGCATCCGGATCTGGATGTCACCCAGCACGGCCTGACCCTGTGGGATCTGGATCGCGAATTCAATGTCGCGGGCTTCCACGGCCAGGAGCGCATGAAGCTGCGCGATGTGCTGTCCATCCTGCGTGACGCGTACTGCCGCCACGTCGGTGTGGAGTACACCCACATTCTGGATCCCGAACAGCTGCAATGGATTCAGGACCGGGTCGAGCAGAAGCACGCCAAGCCGACCGTCGCCGAGCAGAAGTACATCATGTCCCGGCTCAACGCGGCCGAGGCGTTCGAGACCTTCCTCGCGACCAAATACGTTGGCCAGAAGCGCTTCTCGCTCGAAGGCGCGGAGTCCGTCATCCCGATGATGGACGGCGTCATCGATCAGTGCGCCGAGTACGCCCTGGACGAGGTCGTCATCGGTATGCCGCACCGCGGCCGCCTGAACGTGCTCGCGAATATCGTCGGCAAGCCCTACTCGAAGATCTTCACCGAGTTCGAGGGCAATATGAACCCGGCCGCCACGCACGGCTCCGGCGATGTGAAGTACCACCTGGGCGCGCGCGGCACCTACATCCAGATGTTCGGCGATAACGACATCGAGGTCTCGCTGACGGCCAACCCGTCGCACCTCGAGGCCGTCGACCCGGTGCTGGAGGGTCTGGTTCGCGCCAAGCAGGATCTGCTCACCAAGGAAGACCTGGTCACCAAGGGCGAAGAGGCGCGCAGCTTCTCCGTCGTGCCGCTCATGCTGCACGGTGACGCGGCCTTCGCCGGTCAGGGTGTCGTCGCCGAGACGCTGAACCTGTCCGGTCTGCGCGGTTACCGCACCGGCGGCACCGTGCACATCGTGGTCAACAACCAGATCGGCTTCACCACCGCGCCCGAGTACTCGCGCTCCACCGAGTACTCCACCGATATCGCGAAGTTCATCGGCGCGCCGATCTTCCATGTGAACGGTGACGATCCCGAAGCCTGTGTGTGGGTTGCGAAGCTGGCCGTCGACTACCGCCAGCGGTTCAACCGCGACGTGGTCATCGACATGATCTGCTACCGCCGCCGCGGCCACAACGAGGGCGACGACCCCTCGATGACGCAGCCGAACATGTACGACGCCATCGACACCAAGCGCTCGGTCCGCAAGGCCTACACCGAGAGCCTGATCGGCCGTGGCGATATCTCCATGAAGGAAGCCGAAGACGCCCTGCGCGACTACCAGGGGCAGCTGGAGCGGATCTTCAACGAGGTGCGCGAGCTGGAGAAGTACGTTCCGGAGCCGTCCCCGTCGGTTGAGGACGAGCAGAAGATGCCGACCACGCTGGTCACCGCGGTGGACAAGACCGTGCTGCAGCGCATCGGCGATTCGTTCGTGAACGTGCCCGACGGCTTCAATGTGCATCCGCGCGTCAAGCCGGTCATGGAGAAGCGCCGCGAGATGGCGTACGAGGGCAAGATCGACTGGGCCATGGCCGAATTGCTGGCCTTCGGTTCGCTCATCGACGAGGGCAAGGCCGTTCGCCTGACCGGTCAGGATTCGCGTCGCGGCACCTTCTCGCAGCGGCATTCGGTGATCATCGACCGCAAGACCGGTGGCGAGTACACCCCGCTGCACAACATCGGGTCCAAGAATCCGGGTTGGTTCGCGGTGCACGATTCGGCGCTGTCCGAATACGCCGCCGTCGGTTTCGAATACGGCTATTCGCTCGGCAACACCGACGCACTGGTGTTGTGGGAGGCGCAGTTCGGTGACTTCGTCAACGGCGCGCAGACCATCATCGACGAGTTCATCTCCTCCGGTGAGGCCAAGTGGGGCCAACTGTCGGAGGTCGTGCTGCTGCTGCCGCACGGTCACGAGGGTCAGGGTCCGGACCACACCTCCGGTCGTATCGAGCGCTTCCTGCAGCTGTGCGCCGAGGGTTCGATGACGGTGGCGGTTCCCTCCACCCCGTCGAACTACTTCCACCTGCTGCGCCGGCACGCGCTCGACGGCATCCGCCGTCCGCTGGTGGTCTTCACCCCGAAGTCCATGCTGCGCAACAAGGCCGTGGTCTCCGAGGTCGAGGACTTCACCGACAACAAGTTCCGTTCGGTGCTCGAGGAGCCCACCTACGAGAGCGGCGACGGTGATCGTTCGAAGGTCAAGCGCGTACTGCTGACCTCCGGCAAGATCTACTACGAGCTGGTCGCGGAGAAGAACAAGAACAAGCGCGACGACGTGGCCATCGTGCGCGTCGAACAGCTCTACCCGATCCCGAAGTTCCGCCTGAACGAGGCGCTGGAGGGTTACCCCAACGCCACCGATCTGGTGTGGGTCCAGGAAGAACCGGCCAACCAGGGCGCATGGCCCTTCTTCGGCCTGAACCTCCCGGAGATCCTGCCCGCCCGCTTCGCCAAGCTGCGTCGCATCTCGCGGCGCGCCATGTCGGCCCCGTCCTCGGGTTCGTCGAAGGTGCACGCGGTGGAGCAGGCCGAGATCATCGGCGAGGCGTTCGCACCGACCGTCTAGCACAACCGTTTTCACGTTCCGGGCCGGATTCCCACACGGGAACCGGCCCGGCGCCGTTTGTCCCCTAGCTGGCGCGTTACATCCCGTTCGGCGCGAATGTACTGGTCATAGGCTCGGATTCATGAAATCGATCAGTACCGATATTCAGATCGACGCCACACCGGAGCAGGTGTGGGCGGTGTTCAGTGACTTGGAGAGTTACAGCGAGTGGAATCCGTTCATTCGGGAGGCCAAGGGGACGCTCGCGGTCGGTGAGCGGCTGGAGCTGCGGATGTATCCGGTGACGGGGCGGCCCATGGGTTTCAAGCCCAAGGTGCTGGTTGCCGAGCACGCGAAAGCGGTCACCTGGAAGGGGATCGTGTTGGTGCCGGGGCTTTTCGACGGCACCCACAAGTTCACGATGCAGGCTCGGGACGGCGGAACGCGGTTCGTACAGGCGGAGGAGTTCGGCGGGGTGCTGGCTCCGTTCATGGGCGGCACCATCGCCGGCACCATCGAGAGTTTCGAGCAGTCGAACGAGGCGCTGAAGAAGCGGGTGGAACGATGACCACTGTCCAGCCATCGCTGAACGCGGCCGTGCTGAAGAGCCTGCTGCACAACGGAATCGTGCATCGTGCGCTCGCGCTGGCGGTGGCGACGATCGTGCTGATCGCCGTTCATCATCCGACCTGGGTGCCGTACGCGGTGAGCCTGTACGCCATCTGGAATGCCGTCGCCGTCACCCTGAACGCGGCGAAGGCGGCGCGGGCCGCGAAGTCGTGAGGTGCGCTCAGGCGGCGCGCCGGAAGGCGTCCGGGGTCTGCCCGGTCCAGCGCTGGAAGGCGCGCCGCAGGGTGCGATGGTCGGTGTAGCCGAGCCGTCCGGCGATGGATTGCAGCGAGAGGTCGGTCTCGCGCAGCAACCGGGTGGCACGCTCGAATCGCACCGCCTCCAACTCCTCTCGCCACGTCGTCTCGTGTTCGGCCAGCCGGCGTTGCAGGGTGCGCGGGCTCATGGCCAGCCGGTGCGCGACCTCCTCCAGCGAGGTGCCGCGGCCGTGGCTGTCCGCCAGCGCCTCCCCGATCGCACCGCGGAAGCTCTCGCGCCAATCCGGCGCGGGCCGCGCGCTGTCGATGATCGAGCGCGCGTACATCCGCATGACGCGCTGCAGCTCGGGATCGAAAGGTCTTGTGGCGGGCTCGGATTCGGCATCGAGGAAGGTGATTCGATTCCCGCCCTGACCGAAGTGGATGTTCCCGGTCCCGAACACCTCGTCGAGATGTCCGTGCCGCCGCGGCGCGGTATGCGCGAAATCCACTCGTACGGGCCGTAATCCGTCCCCGCGTGCGTCTCGCGCGCGGCGCAGTATCAATCCGAGCGCGTACTCGTTGATGGTGTTGTCCACCTCGGTGCCGGTCGAGAGGTTGTCGTGCTGCACCGTCAGCCGAGATCCGTCCTCCACCACCGCGATTCGCGCGACCGGATCGCAGATGACGCTCAGATACTCCCCCGCGTCCGCGAAACCCGCCGCGAGTGTCGGCGCTCCGGTGACCAGGTAGTCCCACACGTGCAACCGCCCTCGATCCGCCGCCGCGATGGCCCGCGCACCCCCGCCCACCGGATCAGCCGCCGCGATGAGCTCCCACACCCGCAGCAGCGATGCGGTCGGAAACCGCGTCAGATCATCATCGACCCCGGGTCCGGTCACCCCCTCGATGAAGGCCAGCTCATGCTCGGCAACCCCGGACTCCCGCGCCACACCCACCAGCAACCGCATCACATGTGACGCCACCGAATCCCTGACCACGGCGTCAGCCTACCGATCGGCCTGTTTCCCGTCCTGCCCCGAAAGTGACTGGCGCGGTGCGCTATCCGGACCCAACGCGCACCGTCCGGACCCACTGTGCGCCAGGGCACAGTGGGTTGTGCCCGCCATGTTCCACGTCGTATATTCCACGTGGAATATTTGGAGCGGAACAGGAGGCCGATATGACCGGCAAGCAGGCGAGTGCGACGCTGACGCCTTTGGCGATCGCGGTGCTCGCGCTGCTGGAAGAGAAGCCGATGCATCCGTACGAGATGTATCAACTCCTGATGACCCGGCACGAGGACGAGCTGGTGAAGATCAAACCCGGCTCGCTCTATCACACGGTGGCGCGGTTGGCGGAGCAGGAATTGGTGGTGGCCGAAGGGACAGATCGGGCCGGTAATCGCCCGGAACGAACCACCTATCGGATCAATCCGGCGGGCCGGGACAACTTGCGCGCCCGGATCACGGAAATCCTCCGTACTCCGGTAAAGGAGTACCCGATTTTTCCGCTCGCCATGGCCGAGGCGCACAATTTGCCGGTGCACGATGTGATCGCACTACTGCGTGAACGCGTCACCTGGGTGGACGGCCGAGTCGCCGAGTTCGAGGCGCTGCAGGACTGGGTCCGTTCCCGCCGGGTACCGCGGCGGTACTGGATGGTCATCGAGTTCCTGCACGTCTCGAATGTCACCGAGGCCGGTTGGCTGCGGCAGGTGATCGCCGAACTCGAATCCGGTGAACTGCCGTGGTCCGATTTCGATCCGGCGACCGGCGAGCGCATCCCGAGCTGCGATGACGATGACGACGATCGGCTCGGCGCGGACTGGGGCGCGGGCCTGAGTCAGGCGGATCTGGCAGCCGTCCGAAAGGGCGTGGCCCCCTGACAAACCGCGAAAATCAGTCCCCCACACAGACTTTCATCCCTAGATAGGAAACACATGTCCACTCAACGCAATCCGTGGCTGGCGCTATACGCGCTGGTCGTCGGGTTCTTCATGATCCTGCTGGACATGACCATCGTCGCGGTGGCCAATCCGGCGATCAAGGAGGACCTGAACGCCGATATCAACAAGGTCATCTGGGTCACCTCGGCCTATCTGCTGGCCTACGCGGTACCGCTGCTGGTGACCGGGCGGCTCGGAGATCGCTTCGGCCCCAAGAACATCTACCTGATCGGCCTGACGGTCTTCACCCTCGCCTCGCTGTGGTGCGCCATGTCGACGAGCATCGAAATGCTCATCGCGGCCCGCGCGGTGCAGGGTCTGGGCGCGGCCCTGATGACCCCGCAGACCATGGCGGTAATCACCCGCACCTTCCCGCCGGACAAGCGCGGTGCGGCCATGGGTCTGTGGGGCGGCGTCGCCGGTCTGGCGACCCTGGTCGGCCCGATCCTGGGCGGCGTGCTGGTGGACTGGCAGGGCTGGCAGTGGATCTTCTACGTGAACGTGCCGATCGGCATCATCGCGTTCGTGCTGGCGGCCTGGCTGGTGCCCGCGCTGGAGACGCACGAGCACAAGTTCGACTTCGTCGGCGTGGCACTGTCCGCGGTCGGCATGTTCCTGCTGGTCTTCGGTATCCAGGAGGGCGGCACCCGGGATTGGGACGCACTGATCTGGCTGATGATCGGCGGCGGCATCGTGGTGCTCGGCCTGTTCGTGGTCAATCAGGCGCGCAATACCGGTGAACCGCTGGTGCCGATGAGCCTGTTCAAGGATCGCAACTTCTCGCTGTCCAGCCTGGCGATCGCGGCCATGGGCGCGTCGATCACCGCGACCTTCGTGCCGTTCTACTTCTTCCTGCAGCAGGTGCACGGCATGTCGCCGACCAAGTCGGCGCTGGTGCTGGCCCCGATGGCGATTCTGACCGGTGTGTTCGCGCCGATCATCGGCAAGATCTCGGATCGGATGCCGCCGCGCGTGCTGCCGACCATCGGTTTCGCGGTGTTCGCGGCGACCATCTTCGGTTTCTCCGCGCTGATGAAGCCGGACACCTCGATTCCGCTGTTCCTGGTCATCGGCGGTATCGCCGGTATCGCCAATGCCTGCATCTGGGCGCCGCTGGCCACCACGGCCACGCACAACCTGCCGATTCAGCAGGCCGGTGCGGGCGCGGGCGTGTACAACACCACCCGTCAGGTGGGTTCGGTGCTGGGTTCGGCGGCCATCGCGGCGCTGATGTCCTCGCGGCTGTCGGCGCAGCATCTGCCCGGCGGGCCGGTGATGGAGGGCGGCGGCAGCGGTGGCGGCAAGATTCCGCCGGAGGTGCTGGACAAGATCAGCACCGCGCTCAGCCAGTCCATGATTCTGCCGGGCTGCATCCTGCTGATCGGTGTGGTGGCGTCCGCGCTGTTCGTCGGGCACGGCAAGAGCGATCACCGGCAGGCCCCGGCTCCGGAGAAGGTCGATATCGCGGGCTGAATCAGCCTGTGCGACAGGGGATCCGCATCAATAGACGAGCCCGTACAACCGGGTCCAGTCGATGCGGATCTCTATCGGCATATCTATCAGCGTCTCACCACCGGTGGGCGTGAGGCGCCGGTGCGGGCGATAGTGCCCGAGCACCAGCACGTGGGTCTGGATCGCGATCACATGATCGCGGTCCAGATACACCAGCCAGAACCACGGAATGCCCGCGAGCGCGTATTCGGCCTGTTTGTCGGCGGTGTCCACGCGTTCGGTCAGCGGTGACACCACCTCGATCGCGAGTTTCACGCGCGGTGCGGGCAGCACCCCGGAAACCGTTGGGGCGCAGGTGAACAGCGCGACGTCCGGGCGGCGCAGCGTGACCCGCGGCAGCTCCCAGAGCAGTACGTCCTTATCGGTGCCGACGTAAAGCGGACCGTCGCTGTACTGCCCCATATGCGAGATGGCGGCGACCTCGAGCATGGCGGCCAGGCGCCGGGCGGCATTGCGATGCGGCTGCGGTGCCGGATCGGCGCGCACCACATCACCGTTCACCACTTCGACGATGCGGCAGAAGTCGCGGGGTAGCTGCTTCCAGACATCGAGGGTGATCGGTTCGGGCTGCAGGTTTTCCGCCCGCGCCCACTCCAGCACTCCGGTCATATGGCGCTCCTTGATCGGGCGTCGAACGGCCTGGGCGATCGTAAACCGTGGGCGCGGGCAAAAAGGCCGTTCGGCATTTTCGCCACTCCGACACTCCGAATAACCGGTGGTTTGCGGTATTTCAGCCGATGCGCACGAACCGCGACGCGTAACCGGTCGCCCCGTCGGGCACCTCACCCGCTTGATCGGAGGTCTGCACGACGCCCGCACCGTCGGTGCTGCGCGCCCAGATGGTGTGCGGGCCGGACGTGGCGTCCCAGTCGAATGCCCATTGCCGCCAGGTGTCTATCGACGGTTCGGCGGCGAGCCGCGCGGGCTGCCATGCACCCTGGTCTATCCGCACTTCCACGGCGCTGATGCCGCGATGCTGCGCCCAGGCGACGCCCGCCACCGTCACCTTGCCCGCCGCCAGTTTGCCGCCGGCCGGGGTGTCGATGCGGGTTCCGGTCTTGATCGGGCCGCGTTCGGACCAGCCGCGCCGGGTCCAATACGCCTGTGCGCGATCGAATCTGGTGATCTCGATATCGGTCACCCATTTGGTCGCCGAGACGTAGCCGTACAGACCCGGCACCACCATGCGCACCGGATAGCCGTGCGCGGTGGGCAGCGGTTCGCCGTTCATGCCGACCGCGAGCATGGCATCGCGGCCGTCGGTGAGCGCGGCCAGCGGACTGCCCGCGGTGAAGCCGTCGATACTGCGGGACAACACCATATCGGCGTCCGGATGCGGACCCGCTTCCGCGAGAATCTCATCCAGCCGATAGCCCAGCCAGCTGGCATTGCCGATGAGATCGCCGCCCACGGGATTGGAGACGCAGGTGAGCGTCACCAGTTTCTCGATGGCCTGCCGGGAGCCGAGATCGGCGTAGTTGAGCCGGATTTCGCGATCCACCATGCCGTGGATGCGCAGCGACCAATCGTCCTTGCTGACCTGCGGGACGGTCAGCGCGGTGTCGATGCGGTAGAAATCGCTGTTCGGCGTGAGATACGAAGACAGGCCCGGGATTCGGAGATCGGCGGCCGGATCGACCGCCACCTGCGGCCCCGACGGCGGCGGCAATCGCACCTCCGCCCGCTCCCCCGAGACGTCTCGTTTCCGCAGTCCGAGAACACGTCCCACCAGACCGGCCGCCGCACCGGAGGCCACTGCGATGCCGATCCCGCGCATGACCAGTCGGCGCTCCACCGCTACATCCGGATCCGCTTCCGCGGCGGCGGTTTCCGAGCCATCGGCGGGTGCCACCGCGCCCGCGCTCGCCGCATCGAAATCCTCGATGCGCCGAATCAGGCTGCGCAGCACCGCGATTCCGGCCCACGCACCCAGGAGCGCGGGCAGCGCCCAGGTCCAGGACGCGTCCGCGCGCGTTACCGCCGCGATAACCGCCAGCAGCCCGAAGGCCGCGAAGAGCGCGGAGCCGATCGGGCGCTTCACCCGCTCGGCGAGTCCGGCCAGCCCGGCCACCAGCACCGCGACCACGCCCATCGAAATGAACAGCACCAGTTTGTCTTTGGTGCCGAAGGTGCCGATCACCCACTCGCGCACCCCATCCGGGGTGTGATCGACGATCAGCGATCCGATCGCCTGCAATGGCGTGCTGTCCGGACTGATCAGCACCGCGACGATCTCGGCAACCCCGAGGGTCACCGCGGCGGCGGCTACGCCACCGGCAATTCGAAGTTCACGACCGGCCACGAATTCGACCCTACTGCGGGATCGGGCCACCGCACCGGCCACAGAAATGACATTCCGATGACGCCGGAACTCCCCCGGTCAGCGGTATGAAAAAGGCGCTGCCCCGGAAGAATCCGGTGGCAGCGCCCAGTCCGAACGAAGATCTAGGAGTAGATCGCCTCGACGTCCTTGGCGTATTCCTTCATGACCACGTTGCGCTTGAGCGAGAGCTTCGGGGTGAGCTCGCCGCCCTCCTGGGTCCAGTCGACCGGCAGGATGCGGATCTTCTTGATCGCCTCGGCATGCGACACCAGCTTATTGGTGGCGGCCACGGCCTCGTTGATCTCCGCGACCAGCGCCGGGTTCTCGATCAGGTGCTCGATGGTGGTCTCGGGCGGAATGTTGTTGCGCTCGCGCCACTTCGGCAGCGTTTCCTGATCCAGGGTGATGAGCGCGCCGATGAACGGCTGCCCGTCGCCGACCACCATGACCTGGCTGATCAGGGGGTGCTGGCGCAGCGAATCCTCGAGCATGGCCGGGGAGACGTTCTTACCGCCCGCGGTGACCAGGATTTCCTTCTTGCGGCCGACGATGGAGATGAACCCCTTCTCATCGATCGCGCCCAGGTCACCGGTCTTGAACCAGCCGTCGGCGTCGAACGCGTCGGCGGAGGCGTCCGGGTTGTTCCAGTAGCCGGAGAATACGACCGGTCCGCGGATGAGCAGTTCGCCGTCCTCGGCGACCTTCGCGCCATGGCCCGGCAGCGGCTGGCCGACGGTGCCGACCTTGATGTTCTTGGGGGTGTTGACGCTGACGGCCGCGGTGGACTCGGTCAGGCCGTAGCCCTCGTAGATGGTGACGCCCGCGCCGCGGAAGTAATGGCCCAGGCGCGCGCCGAGGGGTCCGCCGCCGGAGACCGCGGAACCGCACTGCCCGCCCATGGCCTCGCGCAGCTTGGCGAACACCAGCTTGTCCAGCACGGTGTGCTTGAGCTTGAGTACCAGTCCGGGGCCGCCGGTCTCCAGCGATTTGCTGTAGTCGATGGCCACCTCGGTGGCGTAGTCGAAGATCTTGCCCTTGCCGCCGTCGTGCGCCTTCTGCTTCGCGCCGTTGAACACCTTCTCGAATACGCGCGGTACCGAGAGGATGAAGTTCGGCTGGTACGCGCCGAACTGGTCGACCAGCGTGGACCAGTCGGAGCTGTGCGCGACGGTGACGCCCGCGTCGAACGCGGCCAGCGCCACGGCCCGCGCGAAGACGTGCGCGAGCGGCAGGAACAGCAGCGACTTCTGGCCGGGACGCAGGAATTCGCTCATGGCGGAGCGGTCGGCGGCCGATTCGGCGTACAGGTTGGCATGCGAGAGCATGACGCCCTTGGGCCGTCCGGTGGTGCCGGAGGTGTAGATGAGGGTCGCGGGTGAGGCGGCCTTGACCTGGGCGCGGCGCTCATGCACGACGCTGTCGTCCAGCTCCGCGCCGCGGGTGGTCAGTTCGGCGATGGCATCGCTCTCGATCTGCAGCACCTCGCGCAGATCACCGAGTCCGCCTTCGATTTCGGCGATGGTGGCGCGCTGCTTCTCGTTCTGTACGACGATCGCCTTGGTGGCGGAGTCGGACAGGATCCAGCGGATCTGCTCGGCCGAGGAGCTGTCGAAGATGGCGACGGTGCAGCCGCCGGCCGCCCAGATGGCGAAGTCCAGCACGACCCACTCGTAGGAGGTGGCGGCCATGATGGCCACCCGGTCTCCGAGTTCGATTCCGGAGGCGACCAAGCCCTTGGCCACACCCGTGACGGCCTTGGCGAACTCGACCGCCGTGACGTCGTTCCAGCCGCCCTTACCATCGGGAGTGTTGAAGACGACCAGGTCCGGGGTCTTCTCCGCATGCCGGAACGCACCGTCCGACATATTGGCGCTCTCGGGGATGGTGTAGGTAGCCGGGACTTCGAACTCTCGCATCGCTGCCCTTCCACAGTGGGTTTACTCGCGGGTAATTTACGCCACGCTTACATGTCACACCCGGCAGCCCGCCCGAACCTGTTCTATCGAACTGTTCGAACGGGCTTCACAAACCGTGCAACCACTATCCTATGGAACGGGTTTGCGCAGGTCGAAGGGCTTGGCGCAGGAACTCGCCGAGTTCCCGGGTAATGCCCTCGGCGGGCGCCACCAGGGACGCCTGCAATTGGGACACGTGCCAGAGACCCTCGGTCTCGGTGAACCTGGTCTCCACGCCCGCCGCGCGCAGTTTCGCGGTGAGCCGGGTGCACTGGTCGTGCAGCAGCTCGGACTTATCGGCCTGCACATAGGTGGGCGGCAACCCGTGCAGATCGGCGAGCAGCGGCGCGTAACCGGTGTCGAGGCCGTCACCGGCACCCAGATAGGCGGCGGCACAGGCCCGCGACCACGGCTTGTTGATGACCAGATCCCGGGTGCGCTCGGGGATCTCGTTGGGATCGCCCCACGGCGCGATGAGCCCGAGCGCGGCCGGGGTCAGTCCGTGCTTATCGCGCAATCGGATCGCCAGCGCCAGCGCCAGCCCGCCACCGGCCGAATCCCCGCCCACCGCAATGCGTTCGGGCTTGTAGCCGAAGGCGATCAGCTCCAGGAACGCCGCCTCGGCATCGTCCAGAGCCGCCGGAAACGGATGCTCCGGGGCCAGGCGATAGTCGAGAACCTGTACGGGACAACCGGTTTCACGCGCCAGATAACCGGCGAGCGCCCGATGCGTGGCGGGCGAGCCGACCGTGTAACCGCCGCCGTGCAGATACAGCAGGGTGGCGCTGTCGGTGGCCGGGCCGAGCGTGACCCGCTCGGCCGGACGACCACCCAGGCGCACCTTCTCGTAATGCGTACCGCGCGGAGCCCGTTGCAACGGCGCGCCCAGATCCATCAGGGCGCGCTGCACCGAGAAGGGCAGCGTCTTGTTCAGCATGACCCGGAATACCGGATGCAGGACCGCACGCGCGAGCGGCAACGGCAGATTCAGCTGTGGCATAACCAATTCCCTACGGCAGGAAGCGCTTCTGTACGACGGCGGAGATGCGCTGGTAGTACGAGCCGGTGCTGCGCACGAACAGATCCAGCAGTTTGGCCTCCCAGCCGATCAGCACGCGGCCGTGACCGCGGGCCACGCCCTCGGTGATGGTCTGCGCGGCCATGGCGGGGGTGTGCATGGCGAGCTTCTTGTCGAACAGAGTCGCCAGGTTCTGCTGGTTCAGGCCCTCGGAGACCGTCGCGTTGCGGGCGACGGCGGTCTTGATGCCGCCGGGGTGCACGCAGGTGACCTTGACGGGCTTACCGCTCATGAGCATTTCCTGGCGCAGCGCCTCGGTGAAACCGCGCACCGCGAACTTGGCGGCGTTGTACGCGCTCTGGCCGGGCACGGCGATGAGACCGAACAGGCTGGAGATGTTCACCACGTGACCCGAACCGGATTCGATCAGGTACGGCAGGAATGCCTTGGTGCCGTTGACGACTCCGTAGAAATCGACGTCCATGATGCGGTCGATGTCCTTGAACGCGGTGTCCAGCACATCGCCGTGGTGCGCGATTCCGGCGTTGTTGTAGATCTGGTTGACCTTGCCGAAATGCTTCTTGACCTCATCGGCGTAGACCAGCACGGCCTCGCGCTCGGCCACGTTGAGCCGATCGGATTTGATCTCCACACCGAACTTCTCGCACAGCCGCACGGTTTCGGCCAGGCCCTCGGTGTCGATATCCGACAGCGCGAGTTTCGCGCCGCGGCGGGCCAGGTTCTCCGCCAGCGCGCGGCCGATGCCGGAGCCGGCGCCGGTGATCACACAGACCTTGTCCTTGAAGTAAGCATCGTTGCTCACGGTTACCACTTTCGGTTGTTCGGGCGCTGCCGGAGGTTAGGCGGCGGTCCGGGCGGAAGTTGAAGTCTCATAGGCCGATACGTCGAACTTCTGGAGCAGGCTCCGGAAGCGGAAAGTGAAGTCCGGCCAGAGCGTGGTGTTGTTGCCGTGCTTGTCCATGTACCAGGAGGCGCAGCCGCCGGTGCTCCAGACCGCGCCGCTCAGCTTCTGCTGCAGTTCGGCGTTGTATTCGTCCTGCACATCCTTGCGCACTTCGATGGTGCGCACGCCCAGGCGGTCGATGGTGGCCACGGCGTCGGCGATGTAGTTGATCTGCGATTCGATCATGAACACCATCGAGGTGTGACCCAGGCCGACGTTCGGGCCGAGCATGAAGAACATATTCGGGTAGTTGTGGATCGCCGAACCCTTGTAGCCCTGCTGACCGATGCTCTCGAAGACCTCGGCCAGGGTGCGGCCGTCGCGACCCGAAATGGTGTCGTAGGCAGGGGAATCGGTGACGTGGAAGCCGGTGGCCACCACGATGGCGTCCACTTCGCGCTCCACGCCGTCCTTGGTGACGACCGAACCGGAGCGGATCTCCTGGATGCCCTCGGTGACGACGTCGACATTGTCGCGACCCAGCGCCGGGTAGTACTCGTTCGAGATGAGCATGCGCTTGCAGCCGATGCGGAAGTTCGGCGTGACCTTCTTACGCAGCTCCGGATCCTTGACCTCGATGCGCAGCTTGGCGCGCGCCACGGTCTCCAGGATCTTCATGGCGGGCGGGAACTTGGCCAGGCCGACCACCTGGGTCTCGCGCGCGGCGTAGATGGCGGCGCGGGACAGCGCCTGCGCGCCCGGAATGTATTTGAAGGCAAGCTTTTCCGGCAGCAGGTAGGGCCGGTCCGCGCGCGGCAGCAGCCACGGGGCGGTGCGCTGGTACAGGTCCAGGTGCGCGACCTGCTTGGCGATCGACGGCACGATCTGGATGGCGGAGGCGCCGGTGCCGATGACTGCGACGCGCTTACCGGTCAGATCGGCATTGTGATCCCAGCGCGCGGAGTGGAAGATCTCGCCCTGGAAGTCGTTGATGCCCTTGATATCCGGCAGGTTCGGCTCGCACAGCGCGCCGACGGCGGAGACCAGGATATCGGCGGTGAAATCACCCTGCGAGGTCTGGATCTCCCAGCGGGCGGTGTCATTGTTCCACTGCGCGCCGGTCATATCGCAGTTGAACAGGTGCTTGTCGCGTACGTCGTACTTATCGGCGACGGACTTGATGTAGCCCTGGATCTCCGGCTGCTTGGAGAACGAGCGGGACCAGTCCGGGTTCAGCGCGAAGGAGTACGAGTACAGGTGCGAGGGCACATCGCAGGCCGCACCCGGGTAGGTGTTGTCGCGCCAGGTGCCGCCGACATCATTGCCGCGCTCGAGCACGAGATAGTCGGTGCGACCCTGCTGACTCAGCCGAATGGCCAGGCCCAGGCCGGAAAACCCGCTGCCCACGATGATGATGTGGGAATGCCGGGCGGCCCGGTTGTCGACAGCTTTGTCTGTAACCTTGCGACTCATGTACATCAGCGTAGGGTCTTATTGAGTAGGAGTCAATAGTATTGACTCACGTTCAGTAAGATTTCGCCATGACCCGAGGAGCCAAGGTGAGCAAGCCGGACGCGGGTGCCAAACGCACCCGGCTCAGCCCCGACGATCGACGCCTGCAACTCATCACCCTGGGCGCGAACATGCTGCGCGAACGATCCCTGGAGGAGGTGTCGGTCAGCGAGATCGCCGAACAGGCCGGCATCTCGCGCGGCCTGCTGTTCCACTACTTCCCCACCCTGGGCGATTTCCACCTGGCGATCATCGCCTACGCCAACGCGGAACTGCTGGAACGCACCACCCCCAATCCCGCGCTGCCGCTGGCGGAGATGCTGCGCGATTCGGTCGAACGCTATGTCGCCTACGTGGAGGAGAACCGCACCCCCTACCAGGCCCTGCTGCGCGGACCCATCAGCGCCAGTCCGGAACTGGTCGCCATGGTGAACGCGCACCGCCTCGCCCAGGTCGAGCGCATCCTGGCCGAATCCCCCATCCCCGTGGAGGATTCGGATATGCCGCGCCTGACCCTGGCGGTCCGCGGGTGGATCGCCTTCGTCGAGGAAACCACCCTGACCTGGCTCCGCGAGGCCCCCATCACCCGCGAGGCGCTGATCGACCTGCTGGTCGAATCGCTGCCCGCGCTGGCGCTCAACTCCACGCTCGCCGCCGCCCTGCTCGAGTGACGGCCAGCTCGGTAACGGGCGCGATGACCCGGGTATCGATTGCGCGCGAGGCTGTTTCGGGCCAGTAGCCGGTGACCGCGGTCGCCATGAGCGCCGCCGCGAGCGGACTGTGCGCGCGACTCAGGGTCAGAAACAGCCGTTCGGCGGGATTCCAGTCGTATTCGGGTTCCAGTGTCGACATCGGTGCCCTCCCATATCTCGTGTATCACCAGGCCACGAGAGTGCCACCGGACGAACCCGCCCCGCGCCTGAAAAATCCGGCCGCGGAGTAGATTTCAGAGAATTTTCACTCCAGCTCCGCGTAGTTCCGCAAACCTTCGAGATCACGCACCACGACATGCCTGTTGCGCAGGCAGACCAGCCCCTTCAGTTGCATTCGCTTCATGGCCAGCCCGACCGCGTCCTCACCCGCGCCGATGAGATTCCCGAGCTCCTCATAGGAGAGCCGCACGGTGATCTCCACGCCGGATTCGCTGGGGCGGCCGTAGGATTCGGCGAATTCCACCAGTAACCGGGCCAGACAGCGCCGCACCGGCCAGCCACCGAAATCCAGCCGCCGCTGATCCGACCACGCCAGCCGATCGGCCAGCGTGCGGCACAGCGTCTGCCAGCCGTCCGGATGCTCGTTGAGAAACGACAGGAACATATTTCCCGGAATGCAGTGCGCGATCGTCGCCGTGCAGACGGTCGCGGTGGCCGAGCGCACCGAATTCGGTGTCAGCGCGCCCAATTCCCCGATCACATCGCCGCTCACCCGAATGACGAACAGCGTCCCGGCGTCCGCGGTGATCTTCACGCACGCCGATACGCTCGTATCGCGCGAGCGCAGCACGTACACGGTGTTCCCCGGATCCCCCTGCCGCATCAGCAATGTCCCCGGTTTGCAGTACCGCTCATGCCCCAGCCCGAGCAACTCCCGCCGCGAGCGCGGACTCAACCGCGCCAGCAACGTGTTCTCCGGCCACGGCCAAGAATCCAAATCGACCATCGAATCCAAATCCGCCTAGTTGGAATCGTCCCCGAAACTCAACGGTAAGCGAGCTTTCCGGGAACGGAACCGCAACTCACATCACAATCGGCGATACCTGCGGCGGATTCGGCGGCCCGATCCGGATTCAGAGCGCGTGCGCGTCCAGCCAGGTGCGGGCCAGGTCCGCGGGGACCGCGCCGTTATCGCGGATCTGGCGGAGCATATCGGCGAGGTCGACGGTGGTGAGTTCGCCTGCGACATAGTTGAGTTTGCGGAGCTGGGTCGATGTCAAGGCGGCCTTACGGATCACCGGGACCACCATGGCGGAGCGGAAGGCGTAGGACGGGTCGGCCAGGGCGGTCAGGTCCGCACCGCCGCCGGGGAGGTAGGACGGCGGGCCGGACAGCACCGCCAGCTGGATTTCACCGGTGGACAGTGCTTTTCGAGCGTCCTCGGCGGTGCGGAAGGTGACCGGGTGCGCGACGGCGCAGCCGTAGACCGCTTCGAGGGGAGCGAGCACATCGCGCTGCGGATCCAGCGGCGCGCGCATCGGATCCAGCGCGGGGCCGGTGGCGATGCCGATGGTCAGCTCGGGACAGCGCGGGGCCAGCTCCTTCAGCGACGACGGGTAGACCTCGGTGCGGGTGGCATCGGCCACGACGACCGGGCGCAGATCGGTGCCGTCGGCCGGATCGCCGACCGTGAGCCCTTCGGGCAGAGCGGCATTGAGCGCCTTGACCACATCGTCGGGCTTGTTCGCCGTCGAGGTGGAATCGAGCGCGGTGAGCAGATCACCGGTCACATCGGCGACCGCTACGACGGTGCCCGCGTCGAGCGCGGCGAGCTGACCCGGGCGCGCGCCCAGACCACGGTGCACGGCGGTGCGCGCGCCGGTGCGCCCGAGTGCGTTCGCATAGATCTCGGCGAGCAGACCCGACTGCGCCGAATCACCCGCGCCGATGGTCAGCGCGGGCGCGTCGTCGGTACCGCACGCGAGGGTTGCCAGTGCCACCGTGACCGCCAGCGCGGTGGACAGCAGGGCTCGCCGGGGGGCGCGGGAATCCGTTCTGCCGAACATTCGCAACAGTCTGCCGCGCGCCGGGCGCGAACTCCGGATCGGGTGGCCCCGAGCGTGTCTCACCAGCCGATATCGGAAATCGTGCCGCGGCACACGGAGAAACCAACCCGAGGTAGGCAACGTTCGCGCGGCAAACCGGGCAGTATGAACACTCAGGTTGGTTCCCCCGACGCGATCCGCACGGGGAATCCGAATGGCCTCGCTCGGAAGGACGACAGTGCATTCGCTAATCTCCACGCGCGCCGGCGGCAGGCGCACAGCCCGCACCGTGCTACGTATCCTCGCCGCGGCCGTCGCGCTCGCAGCGGCCATGGCCGCATCCGCCTGCGGCGGCGACTCCAATCCACTCGGCGGCAAGAGCGACTGCGGGGGCGGCACCGATACCCTCACCGTCGGCTCGGCCAACTTCCCGGAATCCGAAACCGTCGCGGACGTGTATGCGGAAGCATTGCGCGCCAACGGTTTCCAGATCACCACCAAGCTGAATATCGGCAGCCGCGAGGCGTACGTGCCCGCGCTGCGCGAATGCGCGATCAGCCTGATCCCCGACTACACCGGCAACCTGCTGCAGTACCTGGACAAATCGTCCACGGCCACCGCGCCCGCCGATGTGAACACCGCTCTCACCAAGGCGCTCGGCACCGAGCTCGGTATCGCAACCCCCGCTCCCGGTGAGGATTCCGACGCCGTCGTGGTCACCGGCGCCACCGCCGAACGCTGGAATCTCAAGTCCATCGGCGATCTCGCCCCGCATTCGTCCGAGGTCAGCTTCGCCGCGCCCGCCGAATTCGCCGAGCGCCCAGGCGGTCTCCCCGGCCTGAAGAAGGTCTACAACCTCGATATCGCGCCCGCCAAGTTCAAGGCCATCGCCGACGGCGGCGGCCCGGCCACGGTGCGCGCACTCACCGACGGTCAGGTGACCGCCGCCGACATCTTCACCACCTCGCCGTCCATCGCCGCCAATAACCTGGTGGTACTTGCCGATCCGCTGCACAACTTCGCCGCACAGAACGTGGTGCCGCTGTTCAACACCGCCAAGAAGAGCGACAAGCTGATCGCCGTCCTCGATGCCGTCTCGACCAAACTCACCACCGCCGAACTGATCGGGCTCAATACCGCGGTCTCCGGCAGCGCCAAAACCGAACCCGCCGCGGCCGCGAAGGCGTGGGTGCAGGCGCAGGGGCTGAACAAGCCGATCGGCTGATAGGGGAAATACGGTGTCCGACATCGAATTCAGCGGGGTCAGCAAGACCTACCCGGGCGGGACAGTGGCCGTCCACGATTTCGACCTGCGCATCGAATCGGGGTCGTTCACCGTATTCGTCGGTCCCTCCGGCGGCGGCAAGACCACCGCCATGCGGATGATCAACCGCATGATCACTCCCACCACCGGCACCATAACCGTTGCCGGACAAGATATTTCGACGATCAACCCGGTACAGCTGCGACTCGGCATCGGATACGTCATCCAGAACGCCGGACTGCTGCCGCACCGCACCGTGCTCGACAATGTGGCCACCGTCCCGGTGCTGCGCGGCGCTTCCCGTCGCGCGGCCCGCAAGGCGGCGCTCGAGGTGCTGGACCGGGTCGGACTGGATCGGGAACTGGCGCAACGCTATCCGGCACAGCTGTCCGGCGGTCAGCAGCAGCGCGTCGGCGTGGCCCGGGCGCTGGCGGCCGATCCGCCCATTCTGCTGATGGATGAACCGTTCAGCGCCGTCGACCCGGTCGTGCGCACCGAACTCCAGGCCGAGATGCGGCGACTGCAGGCCGAACTGCACAAGACCATCGTCTTCGTCACGCACGATATCGACGAGGCCATCCGACTCGGTGACCGCGTCGCCGTCTTCGGCGCGGGCGGGCGACTACAGCAGTACGACGAGCCGCAGCGCGTACTCTCGCAGCCCGCAACGGATTTCGTCGCCGGCTTCGTCGGGCGCGATCGCGGTTATCGAGAACTGTCGTTCCGCAGCGCCGCCGCGGTACCACTGCACGAACTCGCCACCATCACCCCCGAGGAAGTCACCGGGGTACGTCTGAGCAAGGGCGAATGGCGGCTCGTCATCGATCCGGAACGGCGTCCGCTCGGCTGGATCGACACCACCGGCGTCGAGGCCGTGCGCGCCGGACAGCCGCTGCAGAGCAATATGGCGGCGGGCGGCTCGCTGTACCCGCCGGACGGTGATCTGCGCCAGGCATTGGACGCCGCCATCTCCTCACCCTCGGAAATCGGTGTGGCGGTGCAGGATTCCGGCGCGGTGCGCGGGGCCATCCTGGCCGCGGATGTGCTGGAACAACTCTCGAACCAGCGCGCCGCCGAAGACGCCGAACGCAATCGCGCCTTCTTCGAGGAGGAGGCGGCCAAGTGAGGTATCTCCTCGACAATTTCGCGGAGATCGCCGGATACGCCCGCACCCACCTGTATTTGGCGCTGCTGCCGCTGCTCATCGGACTGCTCATCGCGATACCGGCCGGAGCGCTCGCGCACCGGGCGCGCTGGCTGCGCCGCGTCACCACCACCGCGGCGGGCATCGCGTACACGATTCCGTCGCTTGCGCTGTTCGTGATCCTGCCGCCACTGATCGGCATCTCGGTCATCGATCCGCTGAATGTGGTTATCGCACTGACCATCTACTCGGTCGCACTGCTGGTGACCGCGGTGCCCGCCGCCCTGGATTCGGTGCCCGCCGAAGTCCTCGACGCCGCCGACGCCATCGGCTACACCCGGCTGCGCCGCACCCTCACCGTCGACCTCCCGCTCGCCCTACCGGTTTTCGTGGCCAACCTGCGCGTGGTCGCCGTCACCAATATCTCCATGGTGACCGTCGGCGCGCTGATCGGCGTCGGCGGACTCGGCAAACTCTTCACCCAGGGCTATCAGCGCGACTACCCCGATGAGATCGTCGCGGGCATCATCGTGGTGCTGGTGCTGGCGCTCGTCATGGATCGACTGCTGTATGTGCTCGGCCGACTCGCCACCCCGTGGCTGCGCACCGGCGGACGCATCCGCCGCGCGAAAGGCATTGCGGCATGAACCTTTTCCTCGACGCCTGGCATTACCTGAGCACCGGCTCGAACTGGTCCGGTCCCACCGGCATCGGTAAGCGCATCGCCGAACACCTCTGGTACAGCCTGCTCGCGGTCGGCCTGTCGGTGGCCGTCGCACTGCCCATCGGGCTGGCGGTCGGGCACACCCGGCGCGGATCGGCGCTGATCGTCGGCTTCGCCAATGCCATGCGCGCCCTGCCTACCCTGGGCCTGCTCACCTTCGTGGTGCTGCTACTCGGTCTCGGACTGTTCCCGCCGATTCTCGCACTGCTCACCGTCGGCATTCCGCCGCTGCTGGCGGGCACCTACGCCGGAATCGCGAATGTCGATCCGGTCGTGGTCGACGCCTCACGAGCCATGGGCATGACCGAACGCCAGGTGCTGTTCCGGGTGGAGTTGCCCAACGCGCTGCCGGTCCTGCTCACCGGGCTGCGCGCGGCCACCCTGCAGGTGGTCGCGACGGCCACCATCGCCGCCTATGTGAACCTGGGTGGACTGGGCCGCTACATCTTCGACGGCATCGGGCTCTACAAATACGATCGCGTACTCGTCGGCGCGATTCTGGTGGCGGCGCTCGCGCTGGCCCTGGACGCGGTGCTGGCCTTCGCGGTGTGGCTGTCGGCCCCCGGCACCGGCCGATTGCGCCGCACGCCACCGCCCGTCACGGCGGCCGCACAACCGATCAGCTGACCGGTCGCGCATTGACCTCCGGTGTGACTTGGGACACGATGGCAGATGGCCCGAAGCACCATCCACTCTTCAGGAGGTCTGCGTGAAAGCCATGAAAGCCCGCGACATCATGCACCGCACGGCGGAATGCATTCCGGCGGACGAAACCCTCGACCGCGCCGCGCAAATGATGCGCAATATGGATGTCGGCGCACTCCCCATCTGCAATAACGACCGCTTGATCGGCATGCTCACCGATCGTGACATCGTCGTCCGCTGCATTGCCGAGGGCCACGACCCCTCCCGGGTCCGCGCCGGCGACCTCGCCCAGGGCACACCCCGCTGGGTCGACGCCGACACCGACGTCTCCGCGGTGCTCGACATGATGGAACAGAACCAGATCAAGCGCCTCCCCGTCATCGACGTCGCCAACGGCAAACGCCTCATCGGCATGATCTGCGAATCCGACCTCGCCAAGAACGTCACCGATAAGCAGCTCGCCGAATTCGTGGCCGCGGTCTCCATCCCGCACTAGTGCTCGGAGGGGGTACGCACGGCGGTGGAATCCCGCCATGAGTACCCCTCGATCGCCATCGCCAGCTGATTCACAGGGAGCGGCTGGAGAATGTGCCGGTGCAACCGGGACGAATTCTTGTGGTCGAGGACGCCGAAGCCATCCGCGCGGCCGTCGCGGCGGGACTGCGCGCCGCCGGGCACGAGGTGCTCGGACGAGCGGACGGAGCACTGCTGGAACAGGATCTGGCGCAGTTCCGGCCCGATGTGGTCGTGCTCGATGTGATGCTGCCCGGGCGGGACGGGTTCGCACTGCTGGAGGTGGTGCGAGCGCGATCGGCGTCCGGGGTACTCATGCTGACCGCGCGCGACGGCGTCGAGGATCGGGTGCGCGGACTGCGCGCCGGATCGGACGACTACGTGGTGAAACCGTTCGAGCTGGCCGAGGTGGTGGCACGGGTGGACGCGCTACTGCGGCGCATGGGCCGGGCCCGGACCCGGATCACCGTGGGGGATCTCGTCGTCGACGTCGACTCCGGCAGTGTGCGGCGCGCGGACATTCCGGTGGCGCTCACGGCCACCGAATTCAAACTGCTCACCTATCTGGCCGGGAACCGGGATCGGGTGGTGACCAAGACCCAGATCCTCACGGCCGTCTGGGGTTACGACAATTACGACCCCAATCTGGTCGAGGTGAACGTGAGCGCGGTGCGCCGCAAACTCGAGGAACACGGGGATCGGCTGCTGCACACCGTGCGCGGGCTCGGGTACACGCTGCGGGTGGGCGAATAGGTGCGCACGGTATCGCTGCGCAGGCGGGTAACCCTCACCACCGCAATCGTTTCCGGCGTGGTGCTGGTGGCGGTGGCGTTCACGGTGCACGCGCTGTTCGGGCTGGTGGTGAATCGCAGCGAGAACACGGTGCTCACCGATCGCGTGCAGTTGGCGAAACAGCTGGCGCAGGAAGGGGTTTCGCCCGACGATCTGATCGCGCGGGTCGACACCCGGTCGGTGCGGGCGCGGCTGATGCTGCCCGACGGGCGCGGATTCGGCAGCCTCACTCGCAAGAACGCCGAGGACAGCGCGGTGAAATCGCGCACCGTCAAGCTCACCGGCGGACAGTTGGACGGCGGCCGCCTCACCCTGCAAATCGACACCCCGCTGCTGTCCCGCGTGCAGGACCGCCTCGGCATCCTGCTGAGCCTGGCCACGACGGGTGCCATCGCCGTCATCGCCGCCGGGCTCTGGTTCGGCGTGCCGCGCGCCCTCGCACCGCTGGACGCCATGACCCGGCTCGCCCGCGATATCGCCCGCGGCCAATTCGGCCGCCGCCTGACCCCGTCCCGCACCGATACCGAATTGGGGCGCACCGCAGCGGCTTTCGACGAAATGCTGGACACCCTCGAAGGCGCGCTGCACGCCACCACCGCCGCCGAAGCCCGCGCCCGCGCCTCCGAACAGCGCATTCGCACCTTCGTCGGCGATGCCGCCCATGAACTCCGTACGCCGGTCTCCGGCATCCGCGCCCTCGCCGAAGCGGTCATCCAGCATCCGGCCGACGCCGATCCGGAAGACCTTCAGCGCATGCACCTGCTCCTGGTGCGCGAAGCCGTCCGCGCGGGCCGCCTCATCGACGATCTGCTCGATCTGGCCCGCATCGACGCCGGATTACAACTCCACCGTGTTCCCACCGATCTGCACACCCTGGCCGCAACCCAACTCGATCGCATGCGAATCCTGCACCCGGGCACAACCTTCCGCCTCGAAGGCGATCCGGTGACGGTGACGGCCGACCCCGAACGCATCACCCAAATCCTGGCGAACCTGCTGAACAACGCCTGCCAGGCCATGAACGACGCATCGGGACCGACCGATCGGCAGTACCTCCCCACCGTGCGGATTCGCCTGTGCGCCACAGGCGAATCCGCCGAACTGGCTGTTATCGACACCGGCCCCGGCATTCCCGCGGCCGACCGCGAACGCGTCTTCGATCGCCTGGTCCGCCTCGACGCCGCCCGCGACCACCGGACCGACGGCTCCGGCCTCGGCCTGCCCATCGCTCGCGGCCTGGCCCGCGCCCACAACGGCGACCTGACCTGTGAACCGCCCCCTACCGACTGCTCCGGTGCGGTCTTCCTGCTCCGTCTCCCCCGCGACTGAGCCCAGCGGGCTATGGGCCATTGGCGGGTGGAGCTGAAGATCGGCTGAAGATGGGGCCTGGATTCAGGGGATCCTCAGGTCGCGGGGGCAGATTCGGTGGGACCGATCCCCTCAGGTAGGAGTGAGTATGAAGCGCAGCATTGCCGCCGTCGTCGCCGGTGCGGCCGGATTCGCCGCCATCGCGCTGGCGGTGCCGGGCGTGGCATCGGCCGACGGCCCCGATTGCAGCCCGGCGGCATTGAGCGCGGCCCGCGCCGACGCGAAAGGCAAAGTGCAGGCGTACCTTTCGAGCCATCCGGACGCGGCCGCCGAATTCGCCAAGATCAAGACCCTGCCCAAGGATCAGCGCCGCGCCGAAATGCAGGCGTACGCCGCCGCACACCCGCAGGACGCCCAGGCCATCAAGGACGCCCGCCAGGCCGTACGCGACTACCGCGCCAACTGCCACAAATAATCCACGACGCCGACGGAACCGACCGGCGGGCACCGACTTCCACGGTGCCCGCCGGTTTCGTATCAGCCGCGCACCAGGCCGTTGCGGTAGGCGTAGACCACCGCGTGAATGCGGTCGCGGACACCGAGTTTGGCGAGGACGCGGGAGACGTGGGTTTTGACGGTTTCCTCGCCCACACCCAGTTCGGCGGCGATCTCGTAATTGCTGCGGGCATCGGCTACCAGGAGCAGGACTTCTCGTTCGCGGGCGGTGAGCTGGGCGAGTTCCGGGGGTTCGGCGGGCGGGGCCAGTTCGGTGGCGAAACGCGTTGCGAGCCTGCGGGTCATGGAGGGGTCGATGACCGCGTCACCGCGCACCGCCACGCGAATGGCCGCCACCAAGTCTTCGGGTGGGAGACTTTTCAACAGGAAGCCACTGGCCCCGGCGGCCAAAGCGCGGGACAGGCTGGCCTCGCTGTCGTAGGTGGTGAGCACCAGCACACGCGTACCGCCCGCTGCCACAATGGCTTCGGTGGCGGCCAGGCCGTCCAGCTTCGGCATGCGCACATCGAGGATCGCCACCTCCGGCCGCAGCCGGGCCGCAGCCTCGATCGCGGCGCGACCGTCCGCCACCTCGGCCACGCATTCCAGATCGTCCTGCGCGTCCACCACGGCCCGCAGCCCGGACCGGAACATGGTGTGATCGTCCGCGATCAGCACCCTTACGCTCATGCCGCTCCAATCGGTACCGAAACCACGATGTCCCAACGACTTCCGGTGCGATCCGGCCCCGATACCACGGTGCCGCCGAACAATTCGACACGCCGCCGGATGCCGTCCAGACCCCGGCGCACCCCCTCGGGAACCTGCGGCACCGTGGCGATGGGATTGGTCTCGCGGATCTCCACCCGCGTCGGCCGATAGCCGATCTCCAATCGCGCGGGCGCGCGGCCGTGCCGCAGCGCGTTGGTGAGCATCTCCTGCACCACCCGGTACAGCATCACGTCCAGCGAGCCGGGCAGCACCGGTGGCTCGCCCGAAATCTCCACGCGCACTTCGAGTCCCGCCGAGCGCACCCGCTCCAGCAGATCCTCGATATCGGCCAGTCCGGGCTGGCGCTGTCCGTCATCGTCATGCCCGTGCAGCAGATCCAGTTGCCGCCGCAGATCCACCATGGCCGACCGGCTGCTCGACTCGACCGCCGTCAGCGATTTGGTAGCCCCGTCGGAATCGGTGCGGGACAGCGCTATTCGCGCCACCCCGGCATGAATTCCGATGGCGCTCACATGATGTGAGATGACATCGTGCAGATCCCGGGCGATGGCGGCCCGCTCCTCGGACAGCGCGCGTTCCAGCGCCGCCCGCTGCTCCTGCTCCCGCAACCGCTCCCGCTGCTCCAATTCGGCGATATAGGCCCCGCGCGCCACCGTATTGCGTCCCACCAGCCACGGCACATACCCCGCGACAATGGTCACGATGAGCAGCTTCCAATCCCGAGAATCATTGCCGCCCACCAGAATATGCGCCAGCGCCGCGCCACCCGCCAGCATGGCGACCGTCAGATAGGAAGTCGCACCGGTCAGCCACGCCCCCGCCCGATACCCCGCCACCAGGAACCCCACATCGGGTATCCGGGCGTGCAACGCGTAATGCTGTACGAACGCCCCGATCCCCAATTTCACCAGCACCTGCGCGAACGCCGCGTACGCCGCCGTGGACGGTGGGGCCGCCAGCGCCAGATCCGCGAGCACGATCCCCACCGCCAGCAGCGCCGCCATACCGGGCGCAGCCCCGAACGCACCGCACACCACCAGCTGCATGCTGTCCACCACCGCCGCGACCACCGCCACCAGCAGCGACTGGCGCGCCAGCGACCTGCTCACATCCACCGCGCACCACCTCCGTCGTCATGATTGTGCGCGACGGTACCCCCGAGACCCCCGATCCCCCGTGTGGGGGACGCGGAATCCCCCGTCGGCGCGACGATTCGGCTCGCCGGGCTGATTAGCGTCGAGATATGCCCGCCGAGCAGGAACGTCCCGTTCAGGAGTCCCCATGAGTCCAGACCTGTTCATCTACGCCGTCCCGGCATTCCTGCTGCTCATGCTGGTGGAATGGTTTGCCGACCGGCGCGATCCGGATCGCCCCGCGAATGGCATGTCCGGCCGGGACCACGCCGCCAACATCGCCACGTACACCATCGGGCTGCTGTACCAGTTCCCGATCCACACCCAGCGCATCGGCACCATGTGGCGGCCGATCGAATTCCTGTTCAACACCCCGGCGCACCACCGCGTCCACCACGGCTCCAACCAGCCGTACCTGGACACGAATTACGGTGGCGTCCTCATCATCTGGGATCGGCTGTTCGGCAGCTTCGCGGCCGAGTCCGAGCCCATCGCCTACGGCCTCACCAAGAACATCGGCACCGACAACCCGATCAAGGTGAACTACGCCGAACTCATGAACCTGGTCCGCGACGTCCGCACCGCCCGCACCTGGAAGGGCCGCGTCGCCTACATCGTCGGCCCGCCCGGCTGGACCGAATCCCCCGCCGAACAACCCGTGAAAACAGCCGTCCCCGTTTAACAGTTCGGCCCCCGCACCGGAAAGGTGCGGGGGCCGAATCGTTTACAGCTGCTGCCTACGCGACACCCTCGGCACGCGCGGCCGCGCCCACGGCCGCGGCGACGGCCGGAGCCACGCGCGGATCCAGCGGGCTGGGGATGATCCGATCGACGGCCAGCTCATCCGCGACCACCGCGAAGATGGCATCGGCGGCGGCCACCTTCATACCCTCGGTGATGCGACGCGCGCCCACATCCAGCGCGCCCTTGAACACGCCCGGGAACGCGAGCACATTGTTGATCTGGTTCGGGAAGTCCGAGCGACCGGTCGCCACGATGGCGGCGTACTTGGCGGCCACATCCGGGTGGATCTCCGGATCCGGGTTCGACATGGCGAACACGATGGACTCGGGTGCCATGGAGGCGATGAGCTCCTCGGCGACGGTGCCCGCGGACAGACCCAGGAACACATCGGCCCCGGCCAGCGCCTCGGCCGGACCGCCGGTGATGTTGCGCGGGTTGGTGCGCTCGGCCAGTTCGGCCTTCACATCATTGAGGTCACCGCGGTCACGGCTCACGATGCCCTTGGAGTCCAGCACCACGATGTCCGAGACACCGGCGGCCAGCAGGATATTGGTGCACGCCACACCGGCCGCGCCCGCACCGGACACGACCACCTTGAGGGCGGACATATCACGACCCTGCACCGCGGCAGCGCCCTTGAGGGCGGCCAGCACCACAATGGCGGTGCCGTGCTGATCGTCATGCATGACGGGGCAATCCAGCGCCTCGATAACGCGCTTCTCGATTTCGAAGCAGCGCGGGGCCGAGATGTCCTCGAGATTGACCGCGCCGAAGCTCGGGCGCAGCAGAATCAGCGTTTCGACGATCTTGTCGACATCTTTGGTGTCGAGCACGATCGGAATGGAATCCAGACCGGCGAACTTCTTGAACAGGGCCGCCTTGCCCTCCATCACCGGCAGCGAGGCGCGCGGGCCGATATCGCCCAGGCCCAGCACCGCGGTGCCGTCCGAGACGACCACGACCAGGCGCTCGGCCCAGGTGTAGGTCTTGGCGAGGGATTCATCGGCGTGGATGCCACGGCAGACCTGCGCCACACCCGGGGTGTAGGCGATCGAGAGGTCGCGCTGGGTCTCCAGCGGCGCGGTGAGTTCGACCGAGAGCTTGCCGCCCAGGTGGCCCGCGAAAATCTCTTCCGTGGTGATGTCGGAAAGGTTCGCAGTATTGGTCGCGGGGTTTGCCGTGGGGGCATTCACTGCTTCAGTCACGGATGACACGATTTCACTCCATCTCGGTGCGGACTCAACCGTTTGACGGTTACCGTTCGGTAATAGGTAATGGGGGTTTCGATACTCGTTTTTCGGGCGCGTCGGCCATCACCGCGGGCCACTTCGAAAACCTTGCCACCACATCGTGGCAATGGGCACAAAGTATTACCGATCGCGGGAAGCGTGTCTGCGGACAGACAACACGGCGCTGCACAGATCGTCGAGCTGGAACCGGACGGGTGGTCCGGGCGATATCGCCGGGGTGATCAGAGTCAACCCGCGCGTCGCGGACCGTAATCACCGAGTGGCCCCGGACCGGGCGGTGGCTGCGGCCGGGGGTCGTCACATTCTGCCAGTAGCGTCGACGACGCGCCAAATCGCCCCCGGCCCATCGCGCGCGTTCACCATCAACGAAGCCTAGGTGAGCCGAATCACCCGCAGGTTAAGGGAAACTCGCACGTCCGGCCGCGACTGCGGAGAACTGTCACAACGCGATACCACCCGCCGCCGTGAGCTGTCGCGCCCGATTGGCAGCGGCGCGGTGAGATCGAGCCCGAACCGAGCCTTGCGAATCAGGACGCCTCGGGCGCGGCGGTTTCCACGGGTCCGCGCATGGTGCGCGGCGCGGCGGTGCGCTCGGGCCGCACCCAGACGCTGTCGAGACCGCCGGTGAGCAGGCGGACGCGCCAATCATCGGTCCCGCCCGGATGATCCGTGCGGCGGTGCATACCGCGGGTTTCGGTGCGAGCCAGCGCGCTGTATTTGGTCCAGCGCGCCACCGCCAGCAGGGCCGCGGCCTGGCGGGCGTGCAGGCGGGTCGCGCCCTTGCCGCCGAGGTCGTATTCGACGCCGGGCCACATACCGTCGAGTTCGCCGATGCTGTCCCGCAGACTGCCGTCACTGCGCCAGTAGCTGCGGCGCAGCGGCAGCGTGTGCTCCTGCACCAGCCCGACCACCGCGCGCGGATCGATGCGCGCCCGATCGGTGAGCCCGACCCCCGGAACCGGGCGTGTCTTACCGAGTTTGCGGCGAGTGCCCGCGAACCGCGCCGCCGCCCGTCCGGCCCACACCCCGGACGACACCGCCCAGGCCCCGTGCTGTCCCCCAAAGCCGGAAACCGCGCCGGTCACCGGCTCGCGCGTGGTGACATCACCGGCCCCGTAGAGCCCGGGAACCGTGGTGGCGCAATCGGGTCCGGCCAGCCGCAGCCCACCGGTCCCGCGCACCGTTCCCTCCAGCACCGCGCGCAGCGGCACCCGCCCGGAATTCGCGCGCGCCGACAGCGTGTCACCCTCCGCGCCGAGCAGCTCCGCGGCGCTCGCGTCGGAGAGCTCGTCGAGGGCGGCGTAGACCCGGCGGCCGCCGGCGATGGCCGCGAACGCCCGCGCCCGCGAACCCACGCCCTCATCGCAGAGCACCGTGCGCGATTCGTCGTACAGGGTGGCGAAATGCCTGATCTCATCGGTGCGGAAGGAGCCGGGCGGACGCTGGCCCGATACCGAGGCAGGCCCCGAACCACCGGCCGGGACAAGCGAATACGCATTGGAGAACTCCATGCCGGAGAGTTCGGCCCCGGCTTCGGCGCCCATCAGCAGGCCGTCGCCGGTATCCACGTCGGTGCCCGCGCCCCCGGACAGGAAGGCGCAACCACCGGTGGCGATGATCACCGCCTTGGCGCGCAGGGACCAGCTGCGGAACTCACCGTCCGCCGTCACCCCCGCCGCCCCCGAGACGATGCCGTCACCGTCGGTGATCAGCTGCAATGCCGGATGGTGATCCAGGATCCGGACCCCGGCGATGATCATGCTGCGGCGCAGGCGGCCGAGATATTTCGGCCCGTCCAGATGGATGCGGGTGGGCGGGCCGACGCGGTCGCCGTGTGAGCGAAGTCCCCCGTGCACGAGCTGTCCGACCCGCCGATGCGTCTCCTCCAGTACCCGATATATCCACTCCGGATCGCCGAGTCCGCCGCCGTGTGCGAAGTTCTCCGAGACCGCCTCATCGCGCAACCGGCCCGGCGGAATATTCCACAGCGTCGCCCCCACTCGCGCGGTGGGACCGCTGGAACCGCAACGCGCCTTGTCGACCAGTAGGACGCGGGCGCCCGCCGCCGCCGCGGCGAGCGCGGCCCAGGCCCCGGCGGGACCGCCTCCCAGCACGAGCACATCCGCGTCGAATTCGGTCATATCGACAAATGTTCGTCGACCGTTCAACTGCCCGCAACTGTTATGCGTATTTCAATTCCACCACTGTGTCCACAACAACATTCCAGCTACCGCAAAAACTATCGCACATCCGGAAAAAGCCGCAATTCCCTGACGTCTATCAGCAAATACCTGGGCGGTCACAATCACCACCGCCGCACCGATATGCCACGCCAGATCGGAAGCCCCGGGGCCCGGAAAATCACGCTGCGCGCCCATGATCGCCGCGCCGACGACCGTCAGCACCAGGATCACCGTGCCGCCCGCGATGAGTCCGCTCAGACCCCGGAGCACCTTCATACCGCCACGCCCGTCCCGATCATGCGGTGATCACCGGAACCCCGCTCGCCTTACCCACCAGCTCCTCGAATTGCGCCGGATCCGTGGTGAATTCGCCGAGCCGGATGGTCTTGTTGCGGCCGTGGTAGTCCGAGGACCCGGTGGTGAGCAGGCCGAGTTCGGCGGCCAGCCCGGCCAGCACCTCACGGTCCGCGGCGCTGTGATCGGGATGATCGAGTTCCAGGCCGCCCAGACCGAGCGCGGTCAGCTCACGAATGTGGTCCAGCGCCAGCAGCCGGCCGCGCTTGCGGGCGCGCGCGTGCGCCACCACGCTCACCCCGCCCGCCGCCTGCACCATCTCCACCGCGCGCTGCAGCGGCGTATCGGCCTTCTCCACGTAGTACCGGCCGTCCGAGGCCAGCAGATCCTGGAACGCCGCGTCGACCGTCGGCACCACGCCCGCCTCCACCAGCGCCCGCGCCAGATGCGGACGGCCCGCAGACGGTCCCGCGGACGCCATCACCGCGTCCGGATCCACCGGCAGGCCGTCGGCCGCCATCTGCTCGGCCATGGCCCGCAATCGGATGATGCGCTCACCGCGCAGGCGCTCGCGCTCCTGCGCGAAGACGTCATCGGCGGGATCGAACAGATACGCCAGCAGATGCACCGCGACCGGCCAGCCGTCCTCGCCCCGGCCCACGCACGACATCTCCATACCGCGCACCAGCGTGAGCCCCGGGGGCAGCGCGTCCACCGCCTCGGCCCAGCCCGCGGTGGTGTCGTGATCGGTCAGGGCGACCACGTCCAGTCCGGCGGCCGCGGCATTGCGGATCAACTCGGCCGGAGTGTCGGTGCCGTCGGAGGCATTGGAATGGGTGTGGAGATCGATGCGCACACGGTCCATCTTGCACGCGGCCCGCCGCCGATCCCGGGCAGCCGGTCCCGAGCGCGCGCATCGCGAGCGCGGCGAGTCCCGCAAACTAGACTCCGGCAGGTGTCCTCGATACCGCAATTGCCCTCCTTCCGCTGGCCGACCCGGACACCGGCGCATCCGCATCCCGCCAAGCCGAAGCACGGCGCGAACGTGGTCATCGACTGTGCGGTGTACGTGGACGGCAAACGGCTGACGGCGCACTGCACCTATGACGAAGCGCTGGCCGAGGTGCGCGAGCGCGGTGAGGGTTATGTCTGGCTCGGTCTGCTCGAACCCAGCACCGGGCTGATGACCGATGTGGCGAAATCCTTCGGTCTGCACGAGCTCGCCGTCGAGGACGCGGTGAGCGCGCATCAGCGGCCCAAACTCGAACGCTACGACGACATTCTGTTCCTGGTGCTGCGCACGGTCAGCTATCACGTGCACGAACTCAACAGCGTCAGCGAGATCGTGGACACCGGCGAGATCATGATCTTCCTCGGCCCGGATTTCGTGATCACCGTGCGGCACGGCGATCACAGCGGATTGGCCGGTGTGCGCAGGGAATTGGAGTCGACGCCGAAACAGCTGGCACTCGGCCCGAGCGCGGTGCTGCACGCGGTCACCGACAATGTCGTGGACACCTACACCGAGGTCACCGCGGCCATCGAGGATGATGTGGACGCCATGGAGGAGGCGGTGTTCACGCCCGCCGCCGACATCATCATCGAGGCCATCTACCAGCTCAAACGCGAGGTGGTGGAATTGCGGCGCGCGGTGAAACCCCTTGCGCTGCCGCTGCAATTGCTCACCCACGACCCGAAACTGCCGCTGCCCGCGGAGATTCGGCGCTATATGCGCGATGTCACCGATCACCACACGGCCGTCACCGAGCAGATCATCGACTTCAACGAATCGCTCAGCGCGCTCATCAATGCCGCGCTGGCGAAGGTGAGCGTGCAGCAGAACACCGATATGCGAAAGATTTCCGCGTACGCGGCCATGGCGGCGGTGCCGACCATGATCGCGGGCATCTACGGCATGAACTTCGACCACATGCCGGAATTGCGGTGGACCTTCGGCTATCCGCTGGTGTTCGGCATCATGGTGCTGCTGTGCGCCGGGCTCTATGTGAACTTCCACCGCAACAAGTGGTTGTGATTACAGCGAGGCCGCACCGCGATCCGCGTCGCGCACATCGATTTTCGCCTCGGTCCAGGCCTCGCGCAGTGCCGCGGCCCCGCGAATGCGCACCCAGGCCGCCTCGGTCGCGGTGATCGGCGTCGCGGCCAGAAAGCGTACGGGCTCAGCGGGTTCGGGCAATTCCACGGCCGGAATATCGCTCTCGCCGAGCAGTACCGCAGTGAACGGCGCACCGGCCCAGATCGGTTCGCCCATATCCAGCAGCGCATCCGCCTGCAGCACAATGCCTTCCACCGACGGCGAGGCCACCAGCACGGCCAGCGTCTTGGTGAGCCCGCTGCCCGCGCCCACCCCGCCGCGCAAGGTCAGCGCCAATTCCGCGCGCGGCCCGCGCACCGGATCGGCAAGCGCCGCAGTCGGATCCGTCATGGGGTGACGGGAGCCGCCGAGCGTCACGTAGTGCACCAGATCGCCATCGGGAATCCGCAGGATATCGATGGGCTCCAGCCCGAGAAAGGTCACCGACGCGGCGTCGGCGGTTGCCACACCGAAATGCCCGAGCACCCCGGCCCGAACGGTATTGATCACATCCATGAGCTAGATGGCCAGCCTGGCGAGCATGTCCCGGGCCTGTTCGGCGGCCTTCGGATCGCACAGCACGTCATAGCGCCCGGCCACCAACTGCATGGTGGAGGCGAAATCGCGCTGTCCGCGGGTGGCGGCGTACGGGATGGTGGTGGAGATGACGCCGAAGACGATGCCGCCGATCAGGCCGACCAGAATCGCGCCGCTGGAGGAGAACAGGCTCAGCAGCAGGCCGATGAACAGGCCCAGCCAGGCGCCCGACACCACACCGCCGCCGATGACCTTGCCCCAGGTCAGGCGGTAAAGCACGCGTTCGACCTGCATGAGGTCGACGCCGACGATGGTCACGTTCTCGACCGGGAAGGAATTGTCGGCCAGGTAGTCGACGGCACGCTGGGCCTCGGCGTAGGTCGGATAGGAGCCGACCGGCCAGCCGGACGGTGGCGTCGGCAGGCCCGGACGGTTCCGGCTCGCGTTCCCCAAGGGATTCGTCATATCTCCATCATGCTATTTCGAGTCGTCGGACGGGGCATCGAATCGCGTGGTACGCGTCATTTTCGCGGCTCGTCCTTTATCAGCGATCACCTGCGCCATCTTGGCGCTGGCCTCGTCGATCATCTCGTCGCCGAGCATGACCGCGCCGCGAGCTCCGCCCGCGGCCGACGTGTGAAAAGCGTACGCGTCCAGAATTTCCTCGGCGCGGTCGTAGTCCGCCTGACGTGGGCTGAAGATCTCGTTACCGGCCGCGATCTGATCCGGATGCAGCACCCATTTGCCGTCGAAACCCAGTGCGGCCGTGCGAGAGGCGTTGCGGCGGAAGCCTTCCACATCGCGCACCGCCAGGTACGGGCCGTCGATGGCCTGGAGTCCGTGCGCGCGGGCGGCGAGCAGGATCGTCATATAGATGTGGTGATACGCGTCACCGGGCTCGTACCCTTCGGGCTGTTCGCCGACGACCAAGGTGCGCATATTGATCGAGGCCATGAAATCGGCCGGGCCGAACACCAGGGTCTGCACGCGCGGGCTCGCGGTGGCGATGGCGTCGATATTGCGCAGCCCCAGCGCGTTCTCGATCTGCGGTTCGATGCCGATCCGCCCGACCGGTAAGCCGTTGGTCTTCTCCAGCTGGGTCAGCAGCAGGTCCAGGGCCTGCACCTGGCCGGCGTCGGTGACCTTGGGCAGCAGCAGCGCGTCGATGCGGTCGCCCGCGCCGTCCACCACGGCGATGACATCGGCGTAGGTGTGCTCGGTGGTCCAATCATTGACCCGCACAACGCGAATCTGCTCGCCCCAGCCGTCCGAGTTCAGCGCGGCCACGATATTGGCGCGGGCCTGTGCCTTGGCCGCGGGCGCGACCGCGTCCTCGAGGTCGAGGAACACCTCGTCGGCTGCCAACCCCTTTGCCTTCTCGATCATTCGGGGGTTGCTGCCGGGGACGGCGAGCACCGTACGGCGCGATGTCATGAGTCACTCCTTCTACGTCCGCGCTCGTGGCGCGACATTTCGGGCAGCCCGGACCCACTAGCCTTGACACTCATGGCAGCGACGAGAGTTTTCGCCGCCCGGCTCGCGGGCTTGGTGGTATTGGGACCGGACGGGGAGTCTATCGGCCGCGTCCGCGACCTGGTGATCTCCATCCGCTATGACCAGCGGCAGCCGCGTGTTCTCGGCGTGCTCGTCGAACTACCAACGCGCAAACGGATTTTCGTGCCGATGCTGCGGGTGCAGGCGATCGATCCGGGTGCGGTGACACTGACCACCGGCACCATCAGCGTGCGGCGCTTCGAACAGCGCGCGAGCGAGATGCTCGCCATCGCACAGATTCTCGATTCGACGGTGCGGGTCGACGATCCGGAACTGCCGCAGCTGGCCGATACCGAGGTGGTGGTGGTCGATCTCGGCATCGAACAGTCCCGCACCCGCGATTACGTGGTCTCCCGGGTCGCGGTGCGCGAACGGCGACGGCTCGGCGTCGGTTTCGGGCGGCGCGGGGCGGTGCACGTGGTGGATTGGGCGCAGGTGCGCGGGCTCACCCAGACAGAGCTGAACCTGCCCGGACAGGACGTCACCCAGCTGCTCACCCAGTTCGAGGGCATGCGGCCCGCCGATGTGGCGCATCTGCTGCGCGAGTTGCCGCGCAAGCGCCGGATCGAGGTGGCGGCCGCGTTCGACGATGAGCGACTCGCCGATGTGGTGCAGGAATTGCCGGAAGCCGATCAGGTGGAGCTGCTGGAGCAGCTCGGCGTGGAGCGCGCGGCCGATCTGCTCGAGGCGATGGATCCGGACGACGCGGCCGACCTGCTCGGCGAATTGCCCGAGGGGGAAGCGGAATCGCTTCTGGCGCTTATGGATCCGGAGGATTCCGAACCGGTCCGGCGACTGCTCGAATTCGCGCCGTACACCGCGGGTGGTCTGATGACCTCCAAGCCGGTGGTGCTCACTCCGGCCACCACCGTCGCCGAGGCGCTCGCCCGCGTCCGGGATCCCGAGCTGACGCCCGCACTGGCCACCATGGCCTTCGTGGTGCGGCCGCCGACCGCCACACCGACCGGTCGCTATCTCGGCTGCGTGCACTTTCAGCAACTGCTGCGCGAACCTCCGGCGAACCTGGTCGGCGGCATTGTCGACGCCGATCTGGTGCGATTGCGGCCCGAGGCCCCGCTCACGGCCGTGACCCGGTATTTCGCTACCTACAATCTGGTGTGCGGTCCGGTCGTGGACGCGGAGAATCATCTATTGGGGGCGGTCACCGTGGACGATGTGCTCGACCATCTGCTGCCCGAGGACTGGCGCGAACAGGATCAGGACAACCACGATATGCACGGCGTTCCGCTGATCGACGGCACCGGAGGCCGCGCATGACCGATCGCACCGAGAAGTCCAACGCCCGCCAGCGCCTGGAATCGCCCATGGAGACCCGCTTCCGCGGATTCGATTGGGACGCAGAGGCTCTCGCGCGCAGTAGCGAACGGGTCGCGCGCTTCCTCGGCACCGGCCGCTATCTGGTGATCCAGACGGTGATCGTGATCGTCTGGATTCTGCTCAATGTGTTCGCGCTGCGGCTGCAGTGGGACCCGTACCCGTTCATCCTGTTGAATCTGGCGTTCTCCACCCAGGCCGCCTACGCCGCGCCGCTCATCCTGCTGGCACAGAACCGGCAGGACAACCGCGACCGCGTGGCACTCGAGGAGGATCGCGCGCGATCAGCCCAGACAAAAGCCGATACCGAATTTCTGGCGCGCGAGCTCGCTTCGCTGCGACTCGCCGTCGGCGAGGTGGCGACCCGTGACTATCTGCGCCGAGAGTTGGATGATGTCAAGGATGCGCTGGTCAGGTTGGAGAAACTGGCCACCGACGGCGAGATCGTGAAGGAGCGGAAACCGAAGAAGAGTAGCGATCGAAAGAGGGCGGAGGTCGCAATTTCGCCGCAAAAAGATGGCGACTAACCGCACAAGCTGTACCCAACAAGCTTACGGATGGGTAACCTGGATCACGTTGTTCCGAGCGACCGACCCAGACACCCGCATTTTGCGGCCGTCGTCACCGGGAAACGGCCGCACGACTGAGGGGATTGTGTGGTGGGCAAGAGAATATCTGCACCGGTGACCGCATCGGCGCTGCTGATTGCGGGCCTGGTCACCGCGGGTTCGGCCACCAACACCACAGTGCACACCGAGGCGCCGCAGGCCGCGCCCGAAGCGCTTCTGGCGGCCGCCGCGTCCGATACCGGATCCGGAAACGCCGTCCAGAACGCCTCGGATCAGACCGTCGGGCTGGTGCCCGCCGCGCCCGAGGCGCCCCGCAAACTCAGCGCAATGACCCCGCCCGCCGACGGCAGGCTCGGCGGCAATGTGCAGCTGCAGAACATCGCGCTGCCCGGCGGCACCGGCGCGCTCGGCATCCCCGAGCTGGTACTGGCCGCCTACCGCAATGCCGAACTGGCACTGGAATCCTCGACGCCCGGCTGCGGGCTGCCGTGGAATCTGCTCGCCGGTATCGGGCGCATCGAATCGCTGCACGCCAGCGGCGGCCGCACCGATGCCGCGGGCACCACCATCTCGCCCATCTACGGTCCGGCGCTGGACGGCACCCTGCCCGGCAACGAGGTCATCAAGGCCACCAACGGCGGCTACGTGCGCGCCGTCGGACCCATGCAGTTCCTGCCGAGCACCTGGGTCAACTACGCCTCGGACGGTAACGGCGACGGCGTCTCCGATCCGAACAATGTCTTCGACGCGGCGCTCGCGGCGGGCAAATACCTGTGCTCGGGCGGATTGGATCTGCGCGATCCGGCCCAGCAGCTGCGCGCGGTGCTGCGCTACAACAACTCGATGTCGTACGCGGCCAATGTGCTCAGCTGGTCGAACGCGTACAAGACCGGCGGCACGCCCTCGGCCGTGAACATCTCCGCGGACATGATCCCGCCCGGCGCGCTCACCGCCGGACCGGATATGACGGCGGCCTCGGTCAATATCCCGGCCACCACCACGACCACCACCACCACGGACGCGCCGCCGAGCACCACCCGGCAGACGCCCACCCAGGTGATGATCAATATCCCGGGCCTGCCGCCCATTCCGTGCGGCATCTTCTGCCCCGCGCCCGTGGTGCCCGCGAATCCCTGTGAGTCCGTGAACCTTCCGCCCACCGAGACCAAGCCGGACGCCAAGCCCGAGGACGGCGTCCAGGTCGGCGCGCAGGACAAGACCGATCAGGACAAGACCGCCGGCGAACAGCAGTTCGGTCCGGACGGCAAGCCGATCGAGAAGACCACCACCTGCGCCCAGCCGCAGCAGCAGGATCCGGCCGCGCAGGCGCAGCAGCAGCCGAACAATCAGCCCGCACAGCCCGCCAAGACCGATGAGCCCGCGCCCCCCGCGCCGGAGCCCGCGCCCGCACCGGAATCGGTGGATCCGACCACCCCGGCCCCGGGCATCACGCTCCCGTTCGGCATCACCATTCCGCTGCCCGCGCCGCCCGCCCCGGCGGTGCCGTAATCCATTGCGGCCGTTGGCCTCATCCGCCGACGTCCGAAGAGTTACAGTTGAAGACCGATATTCGGCCGCAGCCCCGGGGCTGCGGCCGAGTCGTATCGGTACGGGTGCGACAGCTGCCCGGTACAGGCGCGAAAGTTCGTCCGGCACAGGCACGACAGGCTGTCCCATTGACGCCTTTAACCACTCAGGCGTAATCGAATCATCAGGAAAGATTACGAAGTAGTAACGGAACGGTCTCGAATGATGTAGCTTGGTCCTCACTGCGTCAACCGGTTCGCGAGAACCGACGGCAATGGAGGGTCAGCACCAAGTGGGACGTCATCGCAAGCCCCCGGTTCCGACGATTCGCCGCGGATCGGTCATCGCCCTCACCAGTCTCGTCCCGGCGGTGGGCGCCACCATCTCCGGCGCGGCGGACAGCGGCAATATCGTCAGCGGCCTGACTTCCGCACTCCAGCACGAGTTCTCGTCCGACGCGGACGCGGCGCTACCCAGACCCGAGGCGGCCGCCGCGCCGGTCGCCGTCCCGGAAGTCATGCTCCGCGAGGCCAAACAGGTTGTGCCCGTTGGCCCCCCGGTGGTCAAGACAGTCGCTCTACCCGAGGGCCGCGTGCCCGCCGCCCTGCCCGCCGGCCCGATCGGAATGCCCGGCATCGCGGAAAACGCCTATCAGAACGCGGAACGCATTCTGGCCGTGGAGAATCCGGCCTGCGCCATGCCGTGGTCCCTGCTCGCCGGTATCGGCCGGGTCGAATCCACGCACGCCTTCGGCGGTAAAGCCGACGCGGATGGCAACCCCATCGATCCGGTCTACGGCCCGGTCCTGGACGGCAGCCTCTGGGGCAACAATGTCGTGCACGACACCGATGGCGGTGAACTCGACGGCCTCGCCGGTTACGACCGCGCCATCGGCCCCATGCAATTCCTGCCGCAAACCTGGAAGCACTACGCCGCGGACGGTAACGGCGACGGCGTCGCCGATCCGCAGAACCTCTTCGACGCCGCTCTCACCGCGGGCAAATACCTCTGCTCCGGCAATCTCGATATGCGCGATCCGGCCCAGCAGACCCGGGCCATCCTGCGCTACAACAACTCCATGGCCTACGTCGCCAACGTGATGGCCTGGGAAACCGCCTACTCCACCGGGATCGCCCCCGGCGCTTCCGCCCTCCCCCGCATCTGAGTCGGCGCCCGTCGTCGTCGCGCGGTGCCCGCGTCAGCGGTGCGCCCGGCGCAATGGGGTCGGCCGCCCGCTACCCGCGGACGTCCGGAGCGTGATTTCGCGGTGCCCGCATGGCGTAATCGAGGATCGGTGGCGCGATCGCCGAGCGCGCGCGAGCGCACACGGCAGCTCGGGGCAGCCGAATCATTCCCCGCCGATGGGCGCGAGACGGTCCCCGTGACAGCGCGGCTGGCCCGAACTCCTAAGCTTTCGGTATGCCAGTGGTAACGGAATCGGATGTGCGGGGCGCGCTCGCGAAGGTGAACGACCCGGAGATCCGGAAACCGATCACCGAGTTGGGCATGGTGAAGAGCGTCGAGGTCGGCGCGGACGGCAGCGTTCAGGTCGTCGTCTATCTGACCACCTCGGCGTGCCCGATGAAGGGCCAGATCACCGAGCGGGTCACCAAGGCCGTCAATGACGTGCCCGGCGTCGGCGCGATCAATGTGTCCCTCGATGTGATGAACGATGAACAGCGGACCGAGTTGCGCAAGAAATTGCGCGGCGACAATGCCGAACCGGTCATCCCGTTCGCCCAGCCGGGCTCGCTGACCCGCGTGTACGCGGTCGCCTCCGGTAAGGGCGGCGTCGGAAAGTCCAGTGTCACCGTGAATCTCGCGGCCGCCATGGCCGCCAAGGGCCTGTCGGTCGGCGTGCTGGACGCGGATATCTACGGACATTCCGTGCCGCGCATGCTGGGCACCGATCAGCGGCCCACCCAGGTCGAGCGAATGATCATGCCGCCCATCGCACATGACGTGAAGCTCATCTCCATCTCCATGTTCACCCAGGGCAATACGCCCGTGGTGTGGCGCGGCCCGATGCTGCACCGCGCACTGCAGCAGTTCCTCGCCGATGTGTTCTGGGGCGATCTGGACATCCTGCTGCTGGATCTGCCGCCGGGCACCGGCGATGTCGCCATCTCGCTCGCCCAGCTGATCCCGAACGCGGAGATCCTGGTCGTCACCACCCCGCAGCTGGCCGCCGCCGAGGTCGCCGAGCGCGCGGGATCCATTGCGCTGCAGACCCGTCAGCGCATCGCGGGCGTGGTGGAGAACATGTCCTGGCTGGATCTGCCCGATGGTTCGCGCATGGAGCTGTACGGCTCCGGCGGCGGACAGACCGTGGCGGACAACCTGACTCGCGCGGTCGGTGCGAATGTGCCGCTGCTGGGCCAGATTCCGATCGAGCAGGAACTGCGCGAAGCGGGCGACGAGGGCACCCCCATCGTGCTGTCCGCCCCGGAAAGCGCCTCCGGCAAAGCCCTGCTGGAAATCGCGGACAAACTCGCGGTCCGCCGCCGCGGCCTCGCGGGCATGTCCCTCAACATCGACACCACCCGCCACCTGTAGGCCGCCGATCGAGATATGCAACGCGACAACTGATCTCGCAACGATCGGGGTAACTCGTCGGGGACGTCCAAAATAGGTGGCGCTCCTAACCGGTAGCACGCGTGCGAAAATAGCGACGGCTCTCAGCCGGGCGCCAAAGTCCCGGAGAGGCGGGTCGACGGCTGTTTTCCGCCGGGGTGAGGTGCGGTCGCGCCCGCGTCGGCACCTAAGCTCGGGAGCATGCTCACGCTGCTTCTGTACGTGCTGATCGTCGGCCTGGTAGCCGCCCTGCTGTTCCTGGTCGTCAGCGCGCTGTTCGGACGGTCGGAAGAGCTCGGCCCGCTACCGGAGAACACCACCGCGACGGTCCTGCCCGCCGAGGGCATCAGCGGTGCGGATGTGCGTGCCCTGCGCTTCCAGCAGGTGATCCGCGGCTACAAGGCGGGCGAGGTCGACTGGGCCCTCACCCGCCTGGCAGCGCGCATCGACGAACTCGAAACCCAGCTGGCGCACGCCCGCTCCGGCGCGCACCTCGCGGGTATCGCCATATCGCCCAATGGCGCTCCGATTCCCGCCGAACCACCCGCACCCCGCCGACTGGCCCCGGACGCGCTCTCCGGCGCAGCCGCGCCCGTTCCCGAGGTGCTCCCCGCCGCCGACCCGGCCCCGCTCTCGGGCGACCACGGCGTGAGTGGCCAACCCGCCGTGCCGAGCCCGGCGGCCGAGCCCGGCACCCCCGGCAGCACCGAGCCGGGTGCGCGATGACCGCGGCGGCGAAGCCGGGCGGCACGGCGGCACCGAAGCCGCGCGCGGCGAGCCCCAAGCCCGCGAAGCCCGCCCCCGAGCCGGGTGACGGCCGGACCCGCTGTGGGTGGGCCGACGGGTCGCAGTTGTATCGGGACTACCACGATCAGGAGTGGGGTCGCCCGCTGCACGGGGATGACGCCTTGTTCGAGCGGGTGTGCCTGGAGGCGTTCCAGTCGGGGCTGGCGTGGATCACGATTCTGCGCAAGCGCCCGGCCTTCCGCGCGGCGTTCGACGGGTTCGTGATCGAGCGGGTGGCGGAGTTCGGGGACGCGGATGTGGAACGCCTGATGGCCGATCCGGGCATAGTTCGCAATAGCGCCAAAATCCACGCCAGCATCCACAACGCGCGGGTTGCTCGCGACCTGGGACGATCCCTGGACGAGCTGCTCTGGTCCTTCGCCCCGGCCTCGGGAAAACGGCCACGCACCCTGGCCGATGTGCCCGCCGTCACGGTCGAATCCACCGCTCTCGCAAAAGAACTGAAGCGGCTCGGATTCAAGTTCGTAGGACCCACTACTGCGTACGCACTCATGCAGGCGACGGGGATGGTAGACGATCACATCGCCGATTGCTGGGTGAATGTCAGGACTCCATGAACGCCACAACGGTCGGTTTTTGGAACTCAGGTACCCGCCCCGATCCGCGATAGGGAAGAATGGTCATGGTGTAGCCCGCCACATGTCGGCGGGCTGCCTGGTTGGTGACAACTGGAGTTCCATGAAAGTGCGCAGATATTCGCGCAGATCTGGAGGGAGCAGAGGATGGCGGCCATGAAGCCCCGCACCGGGGACGGTCCCCTCGAGGCAACCAAGGAAGGGCGTGGAATCGTCATGCGGGTTCCACTCGAGGGTGGCGGGCGTTTGGTCGTCGAGCTCACGCCGGAGGAAGCTGCGGCACTGGGTGACGAACTCAAGAGTGTCACCAGCTAGTTGCCAGACTTGCCTGTGCCGGTGAGCAACCCGCCCTCCGGGGCACTCGGAGACTCGGCCCCCGAACCCCGAGGATCCGGAGAGCAGCCGCTCACCGGCATATCGGTTCACAACGCATACCCCCTCGGCCCGGCCGATCGCCTGATCGCCTGCGCCGACCTACTGTCCTGCCCGGAATGCGGCCGGGACCTCGGCCCCCGCGAGCACACCCTGCGCTGCCCGCGCGGGCACAGTTTCGATATCGCCAAACAGGGCTATATCAGCCTGCTCACCGGCGCCTCCACCAAGATGACCGGCGATACCCCTGCCATGCTCGACGCCCGCGCGGCCTTCCAGCGGGCCGGTCACTTCACCCCCATCGCCGCGGCCCTGGCGGCGTCCGTCGCGGCCATGCCCGCACCTCCTCGAACCGCACACGCACGCGACAGCGGCATGACACGCCCGGGCGCGGCTGTGACCGCGGCCTCGAGGGCACGGCTCGCGGCGACCCTCCTGCCGATCCGCGAGAGTGGCCCGATTACCACCGCGGCGACACCCGGAACTGCAGCCGCGGTACTGGAGATCGGTGCGGGTACGGGTTACTACCTGGCTATGGCCCTGGATGCGGTGCCCGGCGCGCGCGGGCTGGCGTTGGATGTGTCCAAACCGGCGGTGCGGCGCGGTGCCCGGGCGCATGAGCGAGCCGGGGCGGTGCTCGCCGATGCCTGGCGAGGGCTGCCGGTGCGCACGGGGGCGGTCACGGCGGTGCTGTCGGTTTTCGCGCCGCGCAATGCGGAAGAGGTTGCCCGGGTGCTGAATCCGGGCGGGCGGTTTTTTGTCGTCACCCCGACGCCGCGGCATTTGACCGAGTTGATCGAGCCGCTCGACATGGTCCGCGTGGACGCGGGCAAAACCGAGCGACTCGCCGATTCGCTGGAAGATCGCTTCGAACTGCTGGACCGCACTCCGGTCGAGTATCGAATGTCATTGACGCACACCGATATCGCGAATGTGTCCGCGATGGGACCGTCCGCTTTCCACGCGGCCGAACAGCGCGCCGAACGCATCGCGGCCCTGCCGGATCCGTTCGAGGTGACCGCGTCGGTGACGGTGTCGGTCTATCGCCCACGCGGCTGATTCGGCAGCAGATCCAGCAGATTGCGCACCAGCGGCCGGTTGTCGTCGGCGCGGTGCGCGGTGTAGATCGTGGTGGCGGCATCGGTCCCGGCGAGCGGGATGATGCGCACCGATTCGGGTGCGGTGAAGGTGGCGCTGCGCGGTGCGACGGTGACCCCGAGCCCCGCCGCGACCAGATACAGCAGGATCGTCCAGTTGGTGCCCTCCTGCACGATGCGCGGCCGCTGACCGGATTCCAGCAGCGGTGCGAGGTTCTTGTCATAGGCGCGCCCGCCCGCGGCGCGCGGATAGAACACCATCGGATTGGTGACCAGTTCGGCCCCGGTGATGCTGTCCCGGTGCGCGTCCGGATGGTCGGCGGGCAGGATCGCCACGAACGGTTCGGTGATCAGCGGGGTGGTGACGGTGCCCGGCTGTTCGTCCGGATCGCGCACGATGGCCAGATCCAGCGCGCCGTGCGCGAGCCGTTCCATCAGATGGCTGGTGAACCCTTCCACCAGGTCCACCTCGACCAGCGGGAAACGGTCCCGGAAGGCCCGTACACCGCGTAGCGGTTCCAGCGGCAATACCGAGGGCACGAAGCCGAGGTACAGCGTGCCCTGACTGCCCTGGCCGATCCGATGGATTTCGGCGAGGTCGCGTTCGGCATGCCCGAGCAGCGCCCGGGATCGCTCCAGCAGTACGGTCCCGGCGGCGGTGAGCGCGACGGTGCGCGAGGTGCGATCGAAAAGCCGGGCGCCGAGCAGGGTTTCCAGCCGCTGGATCTGCTGGGTGAGCGCGGGCTGTGCGATGTGCAGCCGGGCGGCGGCGCGCCCGAAGTGCCGTTCCTCGGCGACGGCGCGGAAGTAGCGCAGGTGCCGCAGCTCAACCCCTTCGATCATAAGTTCAACATATCAATCCGAGCTATCAAGTATTGGACGTTATAGGTGCAGGCGGGACATGCTGAACGGGTGACTCAGCAGACGGATTCCCTCGCCCCGGAGCAGCGCGCGATCACGGTCGAGCCGATGACCACCGCCGCCGACGCGCGCGCCTTCAAGGACCTCAATCTGGAGTGGATCACCGAACTCTTCGCGGTCGAGGCCGCGGACCTGGTCACCCTGGACCATCCGCGGCGCATCGTCGACGAGGGCGGTCGGGTGCTCATCGCCCGCGCCGGTGCGGAGGCCGCGGGCTGCGTCGCGCTCGTCGCCGAGGGTCACGGCGTCTTCGAACTCTCCAAAATGGCTGTCTCGCCGCGCTTTCAGGGTCGCGGTATCGGCCGGGTGCTGCTGCGCGCCGCCATCGAGCAGGCGCGGGCGCTGGGCGCGACCTCGCTGATCCTGGCCAGCAATTCGAAACTGGCTCCGGCGGTGCACCTTTACGAATCGATCGGCTTCGTACACGTGCCGCCGTCGGAACTGCCGCCGACGCCCTACGACCGCGCCGACGTGTTCATGCGCTACGTGCTCTAGTTCTTGCGCACCAGGTCGTAGATCTTCGCGGTCTGCGCGGCGATGCGGTCCCAATCGAATTCGGCGATGGCGCGCGCCCGTCCGGCCGCACCCATGGCGGCGGCGGTCGCGGGATCCGCGGCCACCTGGTTGACGGCCCGCGCGAGCCCCCGTTCGAAGGCGTCCGGCGCATGCTCGTCGTAGTGCACCAGCCGCCCGGTGGCGTCCCGATCCACCACCTCCGGAATGCCGCCGACATCGGAGGCGACCACGGCGGTGCCGCAGGCCATCGCCTCGAGATTCACGATGCCGAGCGGTTCGTACACCGAGGGGCAGACGAAAACCGTTGCGGCGGCGAGCACCTGGCGCACCAGTTCGGTGGGCAGCATCTCGCGCACCCAGAACACCGCGTCCCGGGTCTTGCCGAGTTCGCGGACGGCTCCGGCCACTTCGGCTTCCATGGCGGGCGTATCGGCGGCCCCGGCGAGCAGCACCAATTGAATATCCGGATCCAGATACCGGGCGGCGGCCAGCAGGTGCGAGACGCCCTTCTGCCGGGTGATGCGCCCGACGAACGCCACCACCGGCCGATCCCGCCGCACCCCGAGTTCGGCGAGGATGTCGCGGGTATCGCGGGCGGGACCGCCGGGATGCCAGACCTGTGCGTCGATTCCGTTGTGCACCACATGCACTTTCGCGGGATCGATATCGGGATAGGCGGCGAGCACATCGCCGCGCATGCCCTTGCTCACGGCAATCACGGCATCGGCGTAGGTCATGGCATTGTGCTCGGACCAGGAGGACAGCCGATAGCCGCCGCCGAGTTGTTCGGCCTTCCAGGGCCGCCGGGGTTCGAGCGAATGGGCGGTCAGCACATGCGGAATCCCGTACAGCTCCGCGGCCAGATGTCCGGCCAGTCCGGTGTACCAGGTGTGCGAATGCGCGACGTCGGAGCCACCGGCGGCATCGGCCATGCGCAATTGCGCGGACATCATCTGCAGAGCGGAGTTGGCGGCGTACAGCATCGGATCGGCCTGGTGCACCACGGCATCGGTGCGCTGCACCCCCATGCAGTGCACCGTCACATCGCACAGCGCCCGCAGGCGCGGGATCAGTTCGGTGACATGCACTCCCGCCCCGCCGTACACCTCGGGCGGGTATTCGCGGGTCATCATCGCGACTCGAAGTTCGCGCCCGCCGTCCGCGCCGTAACTCACCGATTCAAACTACAGCCTGCCACCGGGCGGCTCGGGCCCACATCGATGAAAGAAAACATAGAGTTCACGACCCGGCCCGCGGTTCGCCGTCCCGCGTGCGGCGCGGCGCGGGAACGCGGCGGCGGAGTGGAGCGGCGACGAACCGCGGCTTGCGAGGCCGTGAACACGCGACGCGGCGGGCGACGCAGACGGACACGTTCATTCAGGGTTCCGCTATACCCGGTAGTTTGGCGAGTGTGAGGAGCCAGCCGCACGTACTCGGGATCGTGCTCGCCGGTGGCGAGGGCAAGCGACTCTTTCCGCTCACCAAGGATCGCGCCAAGCCCGCGGTGCCGTTCGGCGGCGCGTACCGGCTCATCGATTTCGTGCTGTCGAATCTGGTGAACGCCGGTTATCTGCGGATCTGTGTTCTCACCCAGTACAAATCGCATTCGCTGGACCGGCATATCTCGCAGACCTGGCGGCTGTCCGGGTTCGGCGGCGAGTACATCACCCCGGTGCCCGCGCAGCAGCGGCTCGGCCCGCGCTGGTACACCGGCAGCGCGGACGCCATCATGCAATCGCTGAACCTGATCTATGACGAGGACCCCGAGTACATCGTGGTCTTCGGCGCGGACCACGTGTACCGGATGGATCCGGAGCAGATGGTGCAGGCGCATATCGAATCCGGTGCGGGCGTCACGGTGGCGGGCATCCGGGTGCCGCGCAGTACCGCGAGCGCGTTCGGCTGTATCGACACCGACGAATCCGGCCGCATCACCGGCTTTCTGGAGAAGCCCGCGCATCCGCCGGGCACGCCGGACGATCCGAATGTCACCTTCGCCTCGATGGGCAATTACGTCTTCACCACCAAGGTGCTGGTGGACGCGATCCGCGCGGACGCCGATGACAACGATTCCGATCACGATATGGGCGGGGACATCATTCCGGCCCTGGTGCGCGCGGGCGCGGCCTCGGTGTACGACTTCGGCGGCAATGAGGTGCCCGGCGCGACCGATCGCAGTCGCGGCTACTGGCGCGATGTGGGCACCATCGACGCCTTCTACGAGGCGCATATGGATCTGGTGTCGGTGGATCCGGTCTTCGATCTCTACAACCGGCACTGGCCGATTCGCGGCGCCATGGAGAATCTGCCGCCCGCCAAATTCGGCCGCGGCGGGCTGGCGCAGGAGTCGATCGTGGGCGCGGGCAGCATTCTGTCGGCGGCCACGGTCCGCAATTCGGTGCTGTTCTCCAATGTGATGGTGGAGGACGGCGCGACCGTGGAGGGCAGTGTGCTCATGCCGGGGGTGCGGATCGGCCGCGGCGCGGTGGTGCGGCACGCGATTCTGGACAAGAACGTGGTGGTGTCCGAGGGCGAGATCATCGGTGTGGATCTGGATCGCGACCGGGACAGATTCGCGCTCAGCAATGGCGGGGTGGTCACGGTCGGCAAGGGCATCTGGGTATGAGAGCGGCCGCGACGCGCGGGTAACGGTGGACAGCCGCCCATCCGGGTCCGAAAATCGGTGGGTGGAGCGCTGCCCCGCCGGGCCGCGCGGGAGGGAAGACCATGAACCGCGCAACGAGGGTCCTGACCGCACTCACCTGTCTGGCCCTGACGGCCACCCTGTCCGGGTGCGCGCAGAAGGGTAAGGCCGTCGCCGGGGAAATGGACGTCCGCACCCTGGACGCGGGCACCTACGCGGTGAATCGATTCACCTACGACCGCAATTCGAACGGCAACGGCCCGATGCTGGAGGGCATGCGGATGGCGTCGGCGGTGGTGCCGACGGTGCAGATCGATCCGAGCCTGAAGATCGGGCGCGGCGGCATCGTGCTGACCAATATCAATGATGTGGTGACCGTCAGCCACCTGTCCTCCTCCGCCAAACCGGTACTGCAGAATCGCGGTTTCGTGGCCGGGTTCGCCATGAGCGGTTCGGATCTGCCGGACCCGGCCGGATCCAATGCCCCCGACCCCGCCAGCACCACGGCCACCATCCGACTGCTGCGTTTCCCGTCGGCCGACAATGCCAAGCTCGCCGCCAAGGAGCTGGAGGACGCCGATTTCGGTGTGGCGCTCGATCAGAACAAGAAGCTGACGCTGGCGGACTATCCCGATGCCTTCTCGCACTGGCGGCCCGGTGTCGGCAGCATCGGTGTGGTCATGGCGCGCAAGGAATTCGTGATCTCCATCTTCATCTCCCGGCCCAAGGCGGAGCAGGGGGATCTGCTGTCCTGGGCGAAGAAGACCCTCGACGCCGAGGTGCCGGTGGTGGACGCGTTCGCCCCGACGCCCGCGGATCAGATCGATGCGCTGCCCGTCGATCCGGATCGGCTGCTTGCTCGAATCCTGGTGCCCGACAGGGATTCTCACACCCCCGACCCGGACAACTTCGCGGTGTACGGCGCCAATATGCTCATTCACCCGGCCGGTGACGAGAGCCTGCGGCAGCGGCTGGTGAACGATACGGGCATGGACGCCATGGCGCTCACCAAGGACGGCTATCTGTTCCGCACCCGGGACGCGCGCGGCGGTATCGATCTCACGGCGGGGCTGATCAGCAGTCTGGGCGAGACCGCGATCGGCGCGCCCGACAAGGTGCCGGACACCAAATGCGTACAGCATCGCGCGGATAGCACGTCGTACCGCTGCTACGTGGTCTACAAGCGTTATGTGGGCGTGGTGACCGGCAGCAGTCCGGACGAGGTGCAGAAGAAGGCCACGGCGCAGTACGTCCTGCTGGCCAACAGCCTCTAGACCCGCACGGATCAGAAGCGGATGACGTCCTCGTCCAGGGCGCGCCAGGCGGCGGGCCGGGACGGGCGGTGCGTACCGTGCGCGCATTCGGAATCCGGTGCGGCACCGCGATTGTCATGCGGCAGCACGGCATGCCCGGTGCGCGGCAGCGGATTCGCGGCGCGCCGCGGGCGACTGTCGTCCCGGAATCGATAGTCGCGGAATCCGAACGGCTGCAACAGCGCTCGCAGGAATTCCGCGCCATCGGCGGGCAGTATGGTGCGCTCCTCGCCGAGCACGTCGACGCCCTGGTAGTACCAGACGCGCGCGACCAGCCCCTCGACCGGATCGACCGCTCGAAAACTGACCTGCCCGTCCGAGTTCAACCGGAATTCGGCGATGCGTCGCCATCGTCCGGACTCGCGCAGATAGAGACCGACAACGGCCGGGGTCCGCTGACTCATGAAAACCTCACTGGTCGCGCTTTCCCCTGGAGTATCCCGATCGACGCGGGGTAATCCTGCTGTCCCGAAGGACAGTTCAGTTCTGGTAGACGGGCGATACGGTGCGCCCCCCGCAGAACGGTTCACAGGGCCCCGGTGTCGAGGGCACCACATGCGATTGACCATCGAATCTGGCTCCGCTCACCAGCAGCAGCACCAGTAACGCGGCGAAGACGACCAGCCCGAACATGATCAGTGCGGGCCATAGCCAGCCTGCCGGCAGATGAACGCCGAGCATCAAACCTTCCATGCCCCACCTCCTTATTTCGTTCCTTACTCTCGTTTACCACCTGCGGCCCATTCGAATCCACCCCTGCGACTGCCCCAGCACTGCCCCTGCCGGAAATGCCGAAGGGGCCGCGAACCGCCGGCAACGGTTCGCGGCCCCTCCGGCCGGTTCAGCGCAGGTCGCGCCTGCGGAATCCGATGAGCCCCAAGGCAATCAGCGCGGCCGCGATGACCAGCAGAATCAGCACCGGCACGAGGTCGAAGGAGGCACCGGGCACCTTGGGCAGATGTTCGAACGGTTCGAGGTCGCGGAGCCATTGCGGGGCACCGGAGATCGCGCCGAGCAGGAAGACCGCGATGGCGGCGGTCAGCACGCCCCACGCCACCGGGGTCCAGCGCGGCGCGAGACCGAACAGCGCCACCGTGATTCCGGTGAATATCCACACCGCGGGCAGTTGGATCAGCGCCGCGCCCAGCACATCGGCCAGTTTGCCGCCGACGTCACCGGCCGCACGCCCGTATACGAAGCCACCGAGCAGACCCGAAACACACAGTGCCACCGCCGGTCCCAGCAGAGCGAACAGCAGATGCGATGCGGCCCAGCGGGTTCGCGATACCGCACCGGTGAGCAGGGTTTCGGCGTGATCGCTGCTCTCCTCCGAATGCAGGCGCAGCGCCGCCGATACCGCGTAGGCGGCCGCCGCCACGCCGATCATGGTGAAGGCGTAGCTGATCATCGAATTCTCCAGCGAGGCCGAGCCGCCCATCCGGGTGATCAGATCGCGAATCGCCTGGCTGCTGCCCAATTCGTCGCCGATGCCGTGGATCACGCTGCCGATGATCAATCCGTACAGGCCGAGCCCGACCGTCCAGGCGATCAGGGTGCCGCGCTGCAACCGCCAGGCCAGTCCGAACGGTCCCGCCAAACCGGGTCCGGCGGTGGCCGCGCCCGGGCGTTCCGCGATCAGTCCCGCACCGATATCCCGGTGCCGCAGTAGCGAATACGCGATGACGGTCAGCACGATCACCGCCGCCGCGTGCAACAGCGGCACCGCGAAGTGATTGCCCGCGAACGGCCGCACCTGCAGCGACCAGCCCTGCGGCGACAGCCACACCAGCGGGCTGGTGGGCCCGTCTCCGGCGCGGGCGTCACCGATGGCGCGCAGCGTGAAGGTCACCGCGAGCACCGTGAAGGCGATACCGCGGGCCAGCCGCGCACTGGTGGTCAATTGCGCGCACACCGCGGCCACCGAGGCGAACACCAGGCCCGATCCGGCCAGCGCGAGCCCGAAGGCCAGCGATCCGGTCCTGGCGTCGTCACCGGTGAGCTTGCTGCCGGACAGGCTCAGGAACCCGATCAGGCCGGTGGCCAGCGCACCCCCGTAGCCGAGGATCAGCGCCGCGGTGAGCCCGGCGTAGCGCCCGACCCGGGTGGCGGCCACCAATTCCCCACGGCCCGTTTCCTCTTCGGCGCGGGTGTGCCGGATGACGGTGAGAATGGTGGCGATGGCGATGAGGCTGTAGAACATCCCCGCCTTCCAGATGCCGACCGCGCCGAGGCTGGTGTTGTACACCGGCCCGTACATGGCCAGCTGGGCCGGACTGGCGAGAATCGAGTTGGCGAATCCGGCGCGGTCTGCCTCGTCCGGGTACACGCTGACGATGCTGTTGATGTACACGCTGCCCAGCGGCAGCGACAGCAGCAGCACCCACAGCGGCAGCACGATGCGATCGCGGCGCAGGTACAGCCGCAGCAATTGTCCGGTGCCGGTGAAATCCGTTGACCGCAAGGGGCTTTCGATGGCGCGAGGCGCGGTGATGGCGGTCATTTCGCGGCCCGCTGCAAATCGGCGGAGTCGCGGCCGGATTCCGCGGCGTCCTCGCCGTTGAGCGAATAGTGCCGCAGGAAGAGCTCTTCCAGCGTCGGCGGCTGGCTGACCAGACTGCGCACACCGGCGTCACCGAGCACCTTGATGAGCTCGCCGAGATGTTCGCTGTCCACCTGGCAGTGCAGGGTATGCCCATCCATGGTGATGTCCGCGACGCCCGGAATCCGGCTCAGATCGCCCGGGTCACCGATCATTTCGGCGGTGATGGCGGTGCGGCTCAGATGCCGCATCGAGGCCAGCGTGCCCGATTCCACCGTGCGCCCGGCCCGGATGATGGTGACGCGCTGGCACAGCGCCTCCACCTCGGACAGGATGTGGCTGGACAGCAGCACCGTGCAACCGCGCGCCGCGGCCTCGGTCACGCATTCGCGAAATGTCTGCTCCATCAAGGGATCCAGACCCGAGGTGGGTTCGTCGAGCAGTAGCAGCCGGGCCTCGGACGAGAACGCCGACACCAGCGCCACCTTCTGCCGATTGCCCTTGGAATAGGTGCGGGCCTTCTTGCGCGGATCGAGTTCGAACCGGTCGATGAGATCGGCGCGCCGCCGCTGATCGAGTCCGCCGCGCATGCGCGCCAGCAGATCGATGGTCTCACCGCCGCTCAGGGACGGCCACAGCGTGACATCACCGGGCACATAGGCGATATCGCGATGCAGGGCGACCGCGTCGGTCCACGGATCCCGGCCGAGCACCTCGGCGTCACCCGAGGTGCGGGCCAGAATGCCCAGCAGCACGCGAATGGTGGTGGATTTTCCCGCGCCGTTGGGCCCGAGGAATCCGTGTACCTCCCCCTCCGCGACCTCCAGGTCGAGACCGTCGAGGGCGCGCACCTGTCCGAAATTCTTGTGCAGATCTCGGACCGAGATGGCCGGGGTGGCCGGTGTGTTCATCGAATCTCCTTGTAGGAAACGACAGGGGGTATTACCGCTGTCGAGTGAGGGTGTCCAGCGCCATCGAGTCGGTGAGCAGCCCGTTGGTGTAGATCTCGAGGGCGGGCAGGGTCATGTGATCGGCGTACTCGCGCAATGCTTTTCGATAGTCGATGCGGCCTTCGTGCTGGGCCGCGTACAGCTGCAGGAACATCACCATGCCGCCGCCGTTGGTGGTGGCGATGTATCTGGCGGTGGCCTTCAAATCCCTTGGGGGACGGTAGGTTCCGGCGGCGACACCGGCGATCAGGTACTGCTCGACATCCTCGACCATATGCTCGAAGAAGCTGGTCAGCAGATCACCGCCGGATTGGAAGCTGCGCAGCATATAGGCCATATGCGGGGCGAATTCCTCGATCTCGGCCATCTGTTCCAGCAGCCCGTTGGGTGAAGGACGCTGTGCGAATTCGACTTTCGCGGCCCGGATGACATCCCGGACGTGATCGTCGCACGCCGCGCGCAACCCCTCCTTGGACCCGAAGTGGTGGTTGACCAGACCCGGCGAGACGCCCGCCGCCGCCGCGATGGCCCGCACCCCCACCCCGAAGCCCTGCTCGCCGAAGGTGGTGATCGCGGCATCGCGAATCCGGGCCCGGGTGGTCAGATCCTCAGAGGCTGAACGCATGTTCAATACATTAAACACTCGTTCAATGCGATGGCAAGAGCGCACGCCGAAAGAAACCGTCAAAGGTCCGAAAACAAGCGCGAACGCGGATGTTCCACGCGCGGAACACCTCCCCCGCAGCAGCTGCTGCTACGCGGAAAGTCCCCGCGTGGACAAAACTATCCGCAGGTCGGAGGCGGTAGAGCAGAAATCAGCCCCGCGATGCGCAGAGCAGTCCGTCGCCGACCGGAATCAGCACACTGGTGAGCGCCGGATCCTCGGCGATGGCCCGCGTGGCCGCACGCACCGCCTGGGTCTGTGGATCGCGCTGTGCCGGATCGGGCACCCGCCCGCCGAGCAGCGCGTTGTGCAGCAGAATCGCCCCGCCCTCGCGGAGTAATCGCACCGCCTGCGCCACGTACTGCGGATGCTCCAGCGGCGCGGCATCGATGAACACCAGGTCGTAGGCCCCATCGGCCAAGCGCGGCAACACATCCAGCGCCCGGCCGTTGATCAGCCGGGTGCGCGCGGGCGCGATATCGGCGGACCGGAACGCCTCGCGCGCCGCGCGCTGATGTTCGGGTTCGGAATCGATGGTGGTGAGCGTGCCGTCCTCGCGCATGCCGTCGAGCAGCCAGAGGCCGCTCACCCCGGCCCCGGTGCCGACCTCCACGACCGCTCGCGCACCGAGCAATTGCGCGTACATACTGAGAAGTGCGCCCACCGACGGGGGTACCGGTGCGGCGCCGAGTTCGAGGGCGCGTTCGCGCGCGCTGATCAGAATCTCGTCCTCGGCGACGGATTCCTCCACGTAGGCGAGGTTGCGCTGCAGGTTCGATGCCGCGGGAGTGAGGCTCACGGCTATGAGGCTAATGGCGCGGAACCGGGAAAGCCCGGCGGCGACCGGCCGGTGTGGCGATTTTTCTCAGGTGTCCCTCAGCCTGCGCATACGACCACCACATCGGGACCGGCAAGAGTATTGCCAAGTCAGGCCAGCGACAGTCGGTCCGGCGGGCGGGGAACACACGACCAACCAGGTCGGTTGTACCCGGCAGTCGGAACTTCGGTCCCGAGTAGGAGGTAATCCCATCCACATGGTCGACGCGGCGCGTGAACCCGCCATCCTGCCCACGCAGGACTTGAACTCCGTGCTGGACGGCACCACCGTGCCGGAAAGCGAACTCGACGAGGCTGCCCTGAGCGGCACCGCGGCCTTCGATGCCACCGGTGACCGCACCATGATGCCGACCTGGGACGAACTGGTCCGGGAGCACGCCGACCGCGTGTACCGCCTGGCCTACCGCCTCACCGGTGATCAGCAGGACGCAGAGGATTTGACCCAGGAAACCTTCATCCGGGTGTTCCGCTCGCTGCAGAACTATCAGCCGGGCACCTTCGAGGGCTGGCTGCATCGCATCACCACGAATCTGTTCCTGGATATGGTGCGGCGCCGCAATCGGATTCGCATGGAGGCGCTGCCCGAGGATTACGACCGGGTGCCGTCCGAGGGGCCGGGCCCCGAGCAGGTCTATCACGACGCGAATCTGGATCCCGAGTTGCAGGCGGCGCTCGATTCGCTGGCGCCGGAGTTCCGTGCCGCGGTGGTGCTCTGCGATATCGAAGGTCTGTCGTACGAGGAGATCGGCGCGACGCTCGGGGTCAAGTTGGGCACCGTGCGCAGCCGGATCCACCGAGGACGTCAGGCACTCAAAGAACACCTTGCGCATAATGGAGTGGAGCGGCGCTTCGCCGCCCCCGAGAACGCCAGGTGACCCGCCGGGCCCAGCGCCCGAACACCGGCATTCCCGATGCAGCCGAGGTGTCCCGGAAGGGTGTGCAGCTTATGAGTGGCGAGGACAGAACGCCGCGTCCGCCGCGTTTCGCCCCCACCGAGCATCTGGCCAGTGAGGCCATTGCCGCGTATGTGGACGGCGAATTGCGGATGAACGCGTACCTGCGTGCCGCTCACCATCTTTCCGTCTGCGTGGAATGCGCGGCCGAGGTGGACGCGCAGCAGCAGGCGCGCATTGCGCTGCGGCAGTCCTCGGATCAGATTTCCGCGCCGATGCGCCTGCACGATTCGCTGAGCCGGATCCCGCTCTCGGAACTTCCCACGGCGGAAACGCTGAATGCGGATCGCGGAACTTTCGCGCGCGGCGCGAACTTCGTCGGGCTGCGCCAAGATTCGTTCGACAGCAAACGGTGGACATCCTGGTGGCGCAAGTAGAGTTCATCGCGTGACCACCGAATCGAAGAACACGGGCCCGGTTCCGGGTGACGGGCCCGCGGCGAACAACCTGCAGAATTCCGCGCAGGCTTCGGATTCGGCGGCCGATCGGGGGAACCTGAGGCCGTCGGACGCACCGGTCCTGGGACCGCGGCCGGTAATGCGGCCGCATGTCGACACGCATACCGCACGCGCCTTCCGCCGCCCGAGTGGGCAGAACGGCTCGTTCTCACCGCGCACGGCAGCCGCCGCGGCCGCTGCCGCCGCCACGGACGGCCCGCAGGTGCAGAATCGGCCGCCGGACGCGGTGCTGGCCGAGGCGTTCGGCCGTCCCGCCGGTTCACAGGAGCTCCTGCAGCGCGATCCCGAGGCCAAGGCCGAGACGGCCGCCGCGGCCGGGCCCGCCGATCCGTGGCGGGATCCGAATTCCGCTGCCCGCCTTGGTACTCCGGCCGTGGGCACCCCGCTGCCGCCGCCGCTGACGCAGGGCCGCCAGATCAGCGCCCGGGAGGTGCTGTTCGGCGGTAAGGTCGCGCCCGCGGCGCTGGCCATTCTGGCCGTGATCGCGCTGGTCGTCGGGTTGATGAGCGGTTTGCTGGGTGGTCTGGTCGGCCGGCTCACCGCCGAATCGGCGCTGACCTCGCGCAAAGTCTCGTTGCAGTCCGCCGATTCGACGAATGTGGCGCACGGCCAGATTTCCAAGGTCGTGGACACCGTCATGCCCGCGATGGTGACCGTGCGCGCCTGGGTCGGCGATTCCGGTTCCACGGGTTCGGGTGTGGTGATCGACGGCGCGGGTTACATCGTCACCAATAATCACGTGATCTCGCTGGCCGCCAATGACAAGAGCGGCAAAGCCCAACTGCAAGTGGTGTTCTCGGATGGCACCCGGGTGCCGACCAGCATTGTCGGCCGCGATATCAAATCCGATCTGGCGGTGCTGAAAGTCGATGTGAAGAACCTGTCGGTGATTCAGCTCGGCAATTCCGATGATGTGAAGGTCGGCGACGATGTGCTGGCCATCGGTTCACCGCTGGGCCTGGAGAAGACCGTCACCTCCGGTATCGTCTCGGCGCTGCACCGCCCGGTGAAGGTGGGCGGCGAGGGCACCGATACCAATGCCACGCTCGACGCCGTGCAGACCGATGCCGCGATCAATCACGGTAATTCCGGTGGCGCCCTGGTGGATATGACGGGGCGGCTGATCGGCATCAACTCGGCTATCAAGTCCGAGAGCGGTGGTTCGGTCGGTCTGGGCTTCGCGATTCCGGTGGATCAGGTGAAGCGGATTTCGCAGGCGCTGATCCGGGACGGGTCGGTGCATCATCCGCGCCTGGGCGTGAGCGCCAAGACCAAAATCGTCGCCAATGACGTGATGAGCGGTGCGGCCGTGGCCGATGTGCAGGCCGGTAGCCCGGCCGCCAAGGCGGGCATCGTGGAGGGCGATGTGATCGTGAAGGTCGGCGATCGCGATGTCACCGGCCCGGAGGAATTGACGGTCGCGGTGCAGTCGAATGAGATCGGCCAGAAGGTGAATGTGCGCCTCATTCGCGACGGCCGCGAAGTCGATGTGCCGGTAACCCTGGAATCGGATTAAGGCAGAATAGGTACCGTGTTCAGCAATATCAGCTGGGGCGAGCTACTTATTCTGCTCGTCGCCGCCCTTGTGATCCTCGGCCCGGAGCGGTTGCCCGGCGCCGTGCGCTGGACAACCAATGCGCTGCGGCAGGCTCGCGACTATGCGAGCGGTGCGACGCAGCAACTCAAGGACGAGTTGGGGCCGGAGTTCGAGGAGATCCGCAAACCGCTGGAGCAGTTGAACGAACTCCGCGGTATGAATCCCAAGACTCTGGTCACCAAACATCTTCTCAATGGCGACGATTCGTTTCTGACCGGAAACTTCGACAAGCCGGTCACGGCCGCGAGCAGCGGTTTCGAGGATTACTCCATGCCGAAACCGCAGAAACCGCTGGAGCGCAACGAACGTCCGCCGGTCGATCCCGACGCCACCTAGACCAGCTTCGTCAAGCGGTCTAGACGCATGGGGCTGTTCAGGTATCTAGACTGCCTCCATGTCAGCCGACGAGGTGGCACGGGTGTTTGCGATCGAGGACAAGGTCGAGCGCCTCAAAGCCGCCACCGACGGCGTGGCGGCGGCGCAACAGCAGATCAATGAGCTCACGCGTATACGCCGCGCCGTAATCCGCGAACTACATGCCGAGGGCTGGACGTTCGCCAGAATCGGTGCGGCCGCCGGACTTTCCCGGGCCCGCATCCATCAGGTGAGCACGCAGGGCCCGGTACCGGAGGGCCTGTTCTTCGGACACGGCCCGCTCACGATTCTCACCCCGGACGTGCGCAGCACCACGCGCGCCATCGCCCTGGTGGGCGCGCCGGACGCGGCCGCGCCGCATCGCCTGGTGGAGCTGCTACGCGAACTCGGGTTCACCGCGGCGGTACAGCGCTTCCTGCCCGGGCGGCCGCTGGATCTGGACCGGGACGGACTGATCGTGCTCGGCGGCCCCGAATTGTCGCCCAGTCTGCGCTATCTCGTCGCCGCGGACCCCCGGCTGCGCCGCACGGTGGCGCGCGCGGGCCGGGTGCGCCGGGGTATCGAGGATCGGGCCGCACGGCGCGTATACCGCCCTGGCGGCACCGAACCGTACGACATCGCGTACCTGGCCCGGCTCCCCCGCCCGGACGGTAAGGGAACGGTCCTTGTCATCGACGGATTGCATCCCCCGGCCTCACTGGGCGCGATCCGTTTGCTGGCAACACGATTGGCGACGCTGCACGAGCGCGCGGCCACCCACCCGTTCTCGGCGGTGGTGGGCGTGCGCTACGACCGCAATACCGGTGAGCCGATCGAGGCGGACCTGCTCACCCCGATCTACCGGCACGACCGCTGAGTCCCGGTCGCGGACGCGACCGGGACGCCGGGATCGTTATGCGGCAGCCCATTCCGGGCGCAGGGTGTTCATCGGCGGGCGATCCTCCAGCGACACATCCGTGGAGCGTGCCGTGAATTCGCCACTGATCAGCGGGAATTGGGTCAGCGCGGCACCCGAGTCGGAGACCCCGGCGCGCCCGAGCACGGTGCCCAGGATCTGCCGGCTCATCACCCCGAGTTCGGACAGCGGGCGGTTGCGGTGCTGGCGCACACCGAGATTCACCTGTCCGATGGCGGACAGTCCGAGCATGTCGTGGGTATCGAGCAGCAACCCGATCTCCACGCCGTACCCGGGTGCGAACGGCACCGCGGTGAGCAGTTCGCGGGTGCCCGCGTACTCACCGCCCAAGGGCTGCAGGACATTCGACAGCGCCGGGCGCAGCGCCGACAGCAGTGGGCGGGCCACCAGTTCGGTGACGCGGCCGCCGCCGTTGTCGTCGATGGTCGCGCCCTGCCGCAGCGGCCGCCGGTAATACGCCTTCACCAGGTGCATTCCGTCGACCGTGAGCAGCGGCCCGAGCAGTTTCGGCACGAACATCGGGTCCGGGTCGATGAGATCGGAGTCCACGAACGCCACCAGATCACCGGAGGTGACGGCCAGTGAGCGCCACAGCACCTCACCCTTGCCCGGAACCGGATCGAGTTCGGGCACCGCCTGTTCGCGGGTCACCACGCGCGCTCCGGCGGCCTGTGCGAGCTCGGCGGTGGCGTCGGTGGAACCGGAGTCCAGAACGACGAGTTCGTCCACCAGCGTGCCCAGCAGGGGCCGGATGCTGGCCACCACGGTCGCGACCGTGGCTTCTTCGTTGAGTGCGGGCAGGACCACCGAGACGGTGCGGTCGCCCTTGGCGGCCACGAGTTCCTCGACGGTCCATTCGGGGCGGTCCCAGGTATTGCTGGTCACCCAGTCGGTCACCTTGTTCATGCCAGACCTCGCAGGGTTCGGGCGGGTGGGCGCAGGCCCTGGATCGCGGCGATCATGTCCACCACGCGTCGGGTGGCCGCTACTTCGTGTACCCGGAAAACTCGAGCACCCGCCGCGGCCGACCATGCAGTCGCTGCCAATGTGCCCTCCAATCGCTCGGATAGCTCGACACCAAGAGTCTCTCCGATGAAATCCTTATTACTCAGCGCCATCAAGACCGGCCATCCGGTATTCACAAGAACGTCCACAGAACGCAACAAATCGAGCCCGTGATACGTGTTTTTCCCGAAATCATGCGTGGGGTCTATCAATATCGAGTCTTTGGAAACTCCCACCGCGACCGCATTCTCGGCGGCCGCGACAACGGTTTCGGTGACCTCGGTCACTACATCGGTATAGCGCACCCGATGCGGACGGGTCCGCGGAATGGCTCCGCCGGTGTGACTGCACACAATTCCGGCGTTCAACTCGGCGGCGACCTCGACCAGTCCCGGGTCGGCCCCGGACCAGGTGTCGTTGATCAGATCCGCGCCCGCGTGCACGGCGGCCCGCGCGACATCGGCCCGCCAGGTGTCGATACTGATCAGCAGCTCGGGAAATCGCTGCCGGATAGCGGCGACGAACGGCACCACCCGGCGCGCCTCCTCGGCGGCATCCACATCGCTACCGGGACCGGCCTTCACTCCGCCGATATCGACGAGATCGGCGCCCTCGTCCACCGCCCGGGTGACCGCGGCCATGGCCGCCTCATCGGAGAAGGTCGCACCCCGGTCATAGAACGAGTCCGGCGTCCGGTTCACGATCGCCATCACCAGCGCCCGATCCGTCGCCACCGGCTTTCCGCACAATGTCGGCAACGGCGCACACATGCCCTCGACTGTACCGACACGTGTCCAGCTGATGCTGGGCAGCCGACCGGATTCCGGCCGCCGCCCGGGCCTCAGCCGCGCGGAAGTTTGCCCGCGGCCACCTCGGCCGCGTATTCCGGGTAGATCGGGACATAACCGTCACCGCGCCCGGTCAGCACGTACAGCGTGCTGATGTCGTCCGTGCCGAGTCCCTGGGTGCGCAGTTCCACCTTGCGGGACTTGAAGGTAGAGGTCTGCTCCAGTTCCGGGACCACCCGAATAACAAGGGGCACAGCGTAAGTGGGCAGGCGATCGTAGAGCGTTTTCGCGGCGACCTTACCGTCGAAGGTCGCGCCCTCGGCGAGGGTGATCGCGGCCATGCCGGCCTTGCCGTCCGCGCCCGGGATATCCACGCCGTAGACGACGGCCTGGAGCACGGCGTCGATACCGTCGAAAGCGCCCTCCACCTCGGTCGTCGCCACATTCTCGCCCTTCCAGCGGAAGGTGTCGCCGAGCCGGTCCACGAAGGCGATATGACCCCAGCCCTGATTGCGCACCAGATCGCCGGTGTCGAACCAGCAGTCACCGGCGGTGAAGCCGTCCCGCACCAGCTTGGATTCGGTTGCGGCACTGTCGGTGTAGCCGTCGAAGGGGGAACTGGTGGTGACCTTGGCCAGCAGCAGGCCCACCCGGCCCGTGCCGATGCGGCGCAGTTTGCCGTCCGGGCCGCGCTTGGCTTTGCCGGTGGCATCGTCGTATTCGACGACCGCGAACGGCAGCGGGGTGAAACCCGCTGTGCGCGAAAGGCTGAACGCGTTGATGAAGGCGACATTGCCCTCGCTCGCGCCGTAGAACTCGACAATGCGCTTGATACCGAAGCGATCCCGGAATTCGTCCCAGATCTCCGGGCGCAGGCCGTTGCCGACCGCAAGCCGGACCCGGTGCTGCCGATCGGTGCGGCGGGCGGGCTGATTGAGCAGATAGCGGCAGAGTTCGCCGATGTAGATGAAGGCGGTGGCCTGATTGGCGATGGCCTCCTCCCAGAAGCGGGAGGCCGAGAACTTGCGTCCCAGTGCGAGTGTCGCGCCGCCCGCGACCACCGAGGACAGCGCGACGGTGAGCGCGTTGTTGTGATAGAGCGGCAGGCAGCAGTACAGGGTGTCGCCGCCGTCCAGGCGCACGCCCAGACCACCGACCCCGGCCATGGACTTGGTCCAGCGCATATGGGTCATCACGCTGGCCTTGGGCAGGCCGGTGGTGCCGGAGGTGAAGATCAGGTAGGCGCGTTCCTTGCCCAGAATCTGTTCGCAGACAGTGGGATTCGCGGCGTCGGCGGTGCGGGCGGCGGCCTCCAGATCCTTGGACCAGAGCACCGCGGGGCGCAGTTCGGTGAGCGTGTCCAGGGCTTCGGCGCATTCCTCGCCGATCACGTCCAGCACCGAGTTCAACAGTCCGAAGCTGTGCTGCAGCACGGCATCTCGCTGATTGTGGTTCAGGAGTCCGGCCGTGGCACCGAGTTTCACCACCGCCAGCACGGTGAACAGCGCCTCGGGCCGGTTGGTCATCAGGACCCCGACCACATCCCCGCGCTTGACGCCGTGCGAGGCCAAGACGCTCGCGTACCGGTTCACCTCGGAATTGGCTTCACCCCAACGGTATTCGCGGCCTTCGAAGCGCAGGAAGGCGCGCTCGGGATGTTTGGCGGCGGCCCGCTGGAAGAAGAGTCCGATGGAAGCCTTGGAATCGGATTTCACCAGCATGTGCACGGCATTGCGGGTCATGCCCGGCAGCTGTACCGCCATACCGGGCAGGCTGCGCACCAGATCCACCAGGCTGACCGTCGAACGGGCGTCGTTGTTCACTGCGCGGGGCTCCTCACCGGGTCGTGCTCGTGGTCACACCCTGACGGATACACCCTTCGTTGTCGAGTGAAACCCGATAGTCCCGCACAAAATTGTCAGATGCACCGCCCGTGACGGCGCAATCTGTCAACTTCAACAGCACTCAGTGCCCGGGCTCCACAGCACTCAGCGCCCGGGGCGCAGCGCCTCGAAAGCCTCGGCCAGATCACCGGTCACGATCACCCGGTCCATCGCCTCGCGCCCGGCGTAACCGCGTTCGCGCAATTCCTCCAGCCAGGCGAACAGCCCGCGATAGTGCCCGTCCGGATCCAGCACCACCACGGGCTTATCGTGCATGCCCAGGTAGGCCCCGGTCCAGGTTTCGAAGAACTCCTCCAGGGTGCCGATGCCGCCGGGCAGGGTCAGGAAGGCGTCGGCGCGCTCGTCCATGACCTGCTTCCGCTCGCGCATGGAATCGGTGACGATGAGTTCGTCCGAGTCCACATCCGCCATCTCACGGTGCACCAGCTTCTTGGGGATGACGCCGACGGTTTTCGCGCCCGCCGCGCGCGCCGCGGTGGCGACCGCGCCCATCATCGAGACATTGCCGCCGCCGGACACCAATTGCCAACCGCGACGGCCGATTTCGGCTCCCACCTGGCGAGACAGCTCCAGTGCGGCGGGATCGCCGACGCTCGCCGAGCAGTACACGCAGACCGAATACGAATCGCTCACCACTGATCTCCCTGTGCCGCGGCATCCATTTCGGCGCGCTGTTCGGCGGCCGCGAGCACCAGGCGCACCACCTCGTCCACACTGTCGGTGACGTGCAGCAGATTCAGATCGCCGGGCGCGATCTTGGCCGAGCCGAGCAGTGACTCGCGCAGCCAATCCACCAGTCCCGACCAGTATTTGGTGCCGAACAGGATGATCGGGAACTGATTGATCTTATGCGTCTGCACCAGCGTGAGCGCCTCGAACAGTTCGTCCAGGGTGCCGAAACCGCCCGGCAGGCAGACGAAGGCCTGCGCGTACTTCACGAACATGGTCTTGCGCGCGAAGAAATACCGGAAGTTGATGCCGAGATCGACCCACTCGTTGAGGTGCTGTTCGAACGGCAGCTCGATCCCGAGCCCGATCGAATAGCCGCCCGCCTCGGAAGCACCGCGATTCGCGGCCTCCATGGCCCCGGGCCCGCCACCGGTGATCACCGCGAACCCGGCCCGCGCCAGCGCACCGCCGATCGCGACGCCCGCCTGATACTCCGCCGATTCCGGCACGGTGCGCGCGGACCCGAAGACGGCGACCGCACGCGGCACCTCCGCCAAAGCCCCGAAACCCTCGACGAATTCGGCCTGAATGCGCAGCACCCGCCACGGATCGGTATGCACCCAATCCGCCGGTCCCCGCTCATCCAGCAGATGCTGATCGGTGGTCCCGATCCCGACCTTCCTATCCCGGCGCAGCATTATCGGCCCACGAAACCGTGGACTCTTCGAACCCGGGATTTCAGCCTCAGCAGACATGCAGGCAACGTTATCTGCCTCCGCTTCGCTCCGGCGGGCCGGTACTCGTCCCGAGGGGATTCGAGGCGAGGGAGTCTCCGTCAGGCCTTATCGCCCAGGAGGTAGCTGCGGAGCATGGAGGTGACCTGGGTGATCTGGTCGACGGGGAGGTGTTCGTCGCGTTTGTGGGCGAGGTTGGGGTCGCCGGGGCCGAAGTTGACGGCCGGGATGCCGCGGGCGGCGAAGCGGGAGACGTCGGTCCAGCCGTATTTGGCGCGGACGCCGCCGCTGCCGTGCAGGTGCACGATCTCGATGAGGTCCTTGGCGGCGGGGGCGGTCAGGCCGGGGAGTGCGCCGGGAGCACCGTCGGTGCGCTCGAAGCCCAGGTCCAGGCCCGAGAAGACCTCGCGCACATGCTCGGTCGCCTCGTCCAGGGTGCGGTCGGGGGCGAAGCGGAAGTTGACGTCGACCTCGGCCACATCGGGCACCACATTGCCCGCGACGCCGCCGGAGACGCGCACGGCGGACAGGCCCTCGCGGTAGACGCAGCCGTCGATATCCACTTCGCGCGCTCGGTAATTCGCCAGCCGCTCCAGAATCGGGGCGAGCCGGTGAATAGCGTTGTCGCCCAGCCACGCTCGCGCGGTGTGCGCGCGCACGCCGGGGGTGGTGAGCCGAACCCGCAGCGTCCCTTGGCATCCCGCTTCGATCCAGCCGCCCGACGGCTCACCCAGTACGGCGAGGTCGCCCTCCAGCCATTCGGGTAGTTCGCGTTCGATGCGGCCGAGGCCGTTGAACTCGGCGGCGATCTCCTCGCAGTCGTAGAAGATCAGGGTCAGATCGTGCACCGGTTCGGCGACGGTGGCGGCCAGGTGCAGGAAGACCGCGTCACCGGATTTCATATCCACGGTGCCGCAGCCCCACAGCTGCCGTTCGCCGGTCGCGCTGACCTCGAAGCGGCTGGGCACATTGTCGGCGATGGGCACGGTGTCCAGATGTCCGGCGAGGATGACCCGGGTGGCCAGACCGCGATTGGTGCGCGCCAGCACGGTATTGCCGTGCCGCAGGATTTCGAAGCCGGTGGTCTGCTCACGCAGGGCTTTTTCGACGATATCGGCGATGCGGGTCTCGTCCTTGGAAACGCTGGGAATGTCCACCAGAGCGGCAGCGAGGTTGATCGGGTCGGCGCTCAGATCGATGGTCACCCCTTCCACCTTAAAGGAGGTGTAATCTCCGCTCCCGGTATGGCGGCGGCCGTGGCACAAAAAGGCACAATTCGGGACGAATTTCGCGGCCGGTAATCTTTACCGACGTGAGCACTCAGGGAGCAGTAGCAGTCGGCCTCGCCACCATCACCGCCAACGGCACGGTGCTGGACACCTGGTACCCGTATCCGGAACTGGGTGCGGTGACCGATACCGGCACCAAGCGCCTGGACGCCTCCGATATCGAGTACGCCAAGTTCGCCGAGGCCGCCGGAGTCGACGAGGCCCGCCGGGTCGAGACGGTCGTGGTGCGCACCAGCATCGCCGATCTCGATGCCGCGCCGGTCGACACCCACGATGTCTACCTGCGCCTGCAACTGCTCTCGCATCGCCTGGTCAAGCCGCACGGCCTGAATCTGGACGGCATCTTCGGCCTGCTCGCGAATGTGGTGTGGACCAATTACGGTCCGTGCTCGCTGGAGGAGTTCGAGCTGACCCGTCTGAAGCTGCGCTCGCGCGGCCCGGTCACCGTCTACGGCATCGACAAGTTCCCGCGCATGGTCGATTACGTCGCGCCGTCGGGCGTGCGCATCGCGGACGCCGATCGGGTGCGCCTGGGCGCGCATCTGGCCTCGGGCACCACGGTCATGCACGAGGGTTTCGTGAACTTCAATGCCGGCACGCTCGGCAATTCCATGGTGGAGGGCCGCATTTCCGGTGGCGTCGTGGTCGGCGACGGCTCCGATGTGGGTGGCGGCGCGTCCATCATGGGCACCCTGTCCGGTGGCGGTAAGCAGGTCATCTCGCTCGGTGAGCGCTGCCTGCTGGGCGCGAACTCGGGTCTGGGCATCTCACTCGGCAATGACTGCGTGGTCGAGGCCGGGCTGTATGTCACCGCGGGCACCAAGGTGACGCTGCCGGACGGCGCGGTCATCAAGGCGGCCGAGTTGAGCGGTAAGGACAATCTGCTGTTCCGCCGGAATTCGGTGACCGGCACGGTGGAAGCGGTGGCGCGCAAGGGCACCGGCATCGAGCTGAATGCCGCACTGCACGCCAACGACTGACTCGCTCCCGAACCGCTGGACCGCTATTCGATGCCGAAGGCGATGATCCGCTCCGGGGTGATGCGGATCAGCTCCGGTGTGCCGCCGGGGATATAGCTTTCGACGCCGCGCAAAGCCTGTGCGGTGCCGCGGATTTCGAGGCACCGCACGGTCCACGGGTCGACCGAGGGCACATCGTCGACGACGAAGGCGATCCGTTCCTCCTTGGCGAGGTTCCGGAACTTCTGCGACGCCCCCATATTGTGGCCGGCGATATCGATGGTGCCCAGGTCCGCGTTGTAGCGGAACCCGACGGGATTGTTCTGCGGTGACCCGTCGGGCCGGATGGTGGCGAGCCGGCCCAGGCGCTGGCTACCCAGATACTCGATCTGCGCGGGCGTCAGTGTTGCGATCATGTCCGCGACGTTATGACCTGAAGTGCGGTTCAGGTCAAGCGACACGGTCCGGGCGGGGCGATGTTCAGCCGAGCAGTTTCTTCTGCACCTTGCCCATGGCATTGCGCGGCAGCGCGTCCACCACGCGCACCTCGCGGGGCCGCTTATGTGCCGAAAGTTCGCCCGCCACATGGTCGATGAGTTGCCGGGCCACCGCATCCCCCGCATCGTCCCGTAGTACGACATAGGCGACGATGCGCTGGCCGAGGTCGTCGTCGGGGACGCCGATCACCGCGGTCTCGGCCACGGCGGGATGTCCGAGCAGCGAGGTCTCGATCTCCCCCGCGCCGATCCGATAGCCGCCGGATTTGATCAGGTCCACCGATTCGCGGCCGACGATCCGGTGCATGCCCTCCGCGTCGATGACCGCGACGTCTCCGGTCTTGAACCACCCGTCCGCGGTCCAGTTCTCGGCGGTCACCTCCGGCTTGTTCAGGTACCCGTCGAACAGCATCGGCCCTTGGACCTGAAGTCCGCCAACGCTTTCCCCATCGTGCGGCAGCACGTTCCCGGCCTCGTCGACCAACCGCGTCAGCACCCCGGCCACCGGCGTGCCCACCCACCCCGGCCGCCGCTCCCCGTCCGGCCGGGTGGACAGCGTGATCATGGTCTCGCTCATCCCGTACCGCTCCAGCGGTGCGTGCCCGGTCAATTCCCGCAACCGCTCGAACACCGGCACCGGCAGCGGCGCACTCCCCGAGATCAGCACCCTGGCCTTCGCCAATTCCTTTGCGGCGACGGCGTCTTCGGCGATCCGCGACCACACCGTCGGCACCCCGAAATACATGGTGCCCGGCGCGGCCGCATACGCCTCGGGCGTCGGCTTACCGGTGTGGATCACGGGGCTGCCGACCCGCAACGGCCCGAGCAGCCCGAGAATCAGCCCGTGCACGTGGAACAGCGGAAGCCCATGCACCAGAACATCATTCGATTTCCATCCCCACGCCTGCGCGAGCGCGTCCAGCCCGGCCGCGATGGCGCGACGACTCAACATCACGCCCTTGGGCGGTCCCGTGGTTCCGGAGGTGTACAGAATGAAAGCGATCGCCTCGGGCGCGGGTTCGGGATAGGTATGCCAGGACCGCGCGTGCGCCCGCACCGGAACCACCGGCAGCGCACTGCCTTCGGGCGCTTCCCCGAGCCACGCCTGCGCTCCCGAATCATCCAGAATGTGCGCCAATTCGGCGCTGCCCGCGTCCGGCGGCACCGGCACCACGGTGACGCCCGCGATGAGGCAGCCGATCACCGCCAGCACCGTGCTCACCGTGGGACGTGCGAGCACCGCGACCCGATCGGCCTGTGCGATGCGTTCGGCCACCGAGGTGGCCGCGCCGAGCAGATCACTGCGCGAGAGGCTCACCCCGGCGATGGTGACGGCATCGGGGATATCGTCCCCGGCCGCGACGGCGGCGGGATGCAAGGACCTCAGCAGGAGTGGCGACCCATAAGACACCCGCTCACGCTACCGAAGTCCCGGGTGCGGGCCGATACCGCCGGGCCGGGCACGAATCGGCCGCGATGGTGGCAAGTCGGTTGACAGGCGGGGCGAGTGGGTAAGACAGTTTGTGTACAACCTTCTCACTTCCGAGGATGTGGTCGACGATGACCAGACCCATGGCCGCGCAGCCGTACCACGGGCGGGCGGGCGAACCCGATATCGATATCCGGCAATTCATCGACGGGGCGGCCGGGCTGCTCGGCGGGGCCGCGAACGTGATCATGCAACTCGCGCATCCACCGGTGGGGTACGGGGTGGTGGAATCCCCGGTGGAGAGCGGCAATGTGATGGTGCATCCCATCAAGCGGCTGCGGACCACCATCACCTATCTCGCGGTCGCGCTGCTGGGGACCGACGCGGATCGGGAGGCCTATCGCGCGGCGGTCGACACCTCGCATCGGCAGGTGCGATCCCGGCCCGGAAATCCGGTGAAGTACAACGCCTTCGATCCGAAATTGCAGCTGTGGGTGGCGGCCTGCCTCTATTGGGGCGCACGCGATCTCTACGAGCGAATGCACGGGCCGATGAGCGCGGCCGACGCCGACGCGTTCTACCGGTATTCGGCGCGGCTGGGCACCACGCTGCAAATGCGCGAGGAGCTGTGGCCCGCGAATCGCGATGCGTTCGAACAGTATTGGAATGAGAACCTCGCGGCGACCACCATCGATCCGAGAATTCGCGCCTATTTCGAGGATCTCATCGATTTGAAGATGATGCCGCTGCCGGTGCGATCGGCCTTCGGCGGAATTCATCGATTCTTCGTGACAGGCTTACTGCCGCAGCATCTTCGGGACGAAATGGGGATGACCTGGTCGCCGCGGCAGGATCGATTGCTGGCCCGGATCATGCGCACGGTCGGCACGGCGGAGGAATTACTGCCCACGCCGGTGCGGATCTTCCCGATCAACGTCTATCTGCTGGATATGCGACTGCGCCGCAGGCTCGGTCTGCCACTGGTGTGAAAACCGCTGCGGCTCACTGAATCCGGAAGCCCGGCAGGACGTGATCGATGGCGAACTGCCGAAGCGCGGCCTCATCGTCGAGCGGGATCACCGTCTGCGGGGTCAGCGCCAGCGACAGCGCGTTGCGGGCGACCATCTCCGCCAGCGGTAGCGGATCGTATTCCGGCAGTTTGTCTTCGGATTGCAGCCGGGTGATGAACTCGGCCAGATAGTCCCGTCCCAATTCGATGACGGGCGCACCCTGCACCGTGAGGAACGGCAGCACCACTTCGGGTTCGGTCTTGAGCAGCCGGCCCAGCAGCTGATTGCCGCGCAATCCCTCGATGAACGCGATGAACAGCGCGACGATCTGATCCTGCGCGCTGGCGTCGCGTTCGATCTCCGCGTGCACGGCCGCATCGGCATCGGCGATGAACTGCCGGGCCAGGCGCAGCCCGACCGCCTCGATCAGATCGGATTTGCCGGCGAAACGCCGATAGAGTGTGGCCAGCGAGAGCCCGCCGCGCCGGGCGACCTCGACCATGCTGGTGCGTTTGATCCCGAAGTCGAGGAAGGCGACCAGTGCGGCGTCGAGCACCTTGGCCTGATTACTGTCCTCGGGAGCGGATCCGCGCACGAGCGGCAGGAGTTTGGCCAGCTTGGCCATGGTCCGGCCCCTTTCGAGTCGCGAAGATACGATGAGGCACCAATCATCGCACATTGACAGTGACCCACCTCGATGAGAAGGTGATGGCAAGAGTTTCTCACACTCTCCTCAGCGACGAGGAACGATGACGAGGAGTCGAGTCAACGATGACCGCCCCGCTGCGCCAGCCCTTCCACGACCCGGCCGATGGCTACGGATTCGCACCCGGCACCGAACCACTCACTCCCGAAACCGTTCGCGAGCACATCGACGGGCTGGCCGCCTTCCTCGGCGGGGCCGCCAATGTGATCATGCAGCTCTCGCTCAAACCCGTCGGCTACGGCGTGATGGAGAGCGATGTGCGCAGCGGCAGCGTCATGGTGCGGCCCATCAAACGACTGCGCACCACCCTTACCTATATCGCCGTCGCCCTGCTCGGCGAGGACGATGATCGCGTCGCCTATCGCGAGGCGGTGAACAAGTCCCATCGCACCGTGCACACCAAGCCCACCAGCCCGGTGAAGTACAACGCCTTCGATCCCAAACTCCAGCTGTGGGTGGCGGCCTGCCTGTACTGGGGCATGGACGATCTCTACCACCGCATGCGCGGGCCGATGAGTCCCGAAGTGGCCGAATCCTTCTACCGGTACAGCGCGCGCCTGGGCACCACCCTGCAGATGCGCGCGGAGATGTGGCCGCCGACCCGCGACGCCTTCTACGCGTACTGGGAGGAGAACCTGGCCACCAAGCACATCGACGAGCCGACCCGCGCCTACTTCAACGCGCTCACCGACCTGAAGATGCTCCCCTACCCCCTGCAATTCCTGCTCGGCGGCCTGCATCGTTTCATCGTCACCGCGCTACTCCCGCAACACCTTCGGGATGAGATGGGCATGACCTGGTCGGCCCGCGACGAACGCTTCTTCGGTGGTTTCCTGCGCCTGATCTCCGCGGTCTGGACCCGCATGCCCACGGTGCTCCGCCTCTTCCCCTACAACTTCTACCTCGCCGATATGCGCCTGCGCCGCCGCTTCGGCCGCCCCCTGGTCTGACGGCGGCACAGGCACCTCGAACTCAGCGTCGTTCGGTCAGGGCGCGGAGGAAGAAGCCGAGGTTGGCGGGGCGTTCGGCGAGGCGGCGCATGAGGTAGCCGTACCACTGGGTGCCGTACGGGATGTACACCCGCAGGGCGTGGCCCTCGTCGACCAGGCGGCGCTGTTCGGCATCGCGTATGCCGTAGAGCATCTGGAATTCGAAATCCCCTGGGCTGCGCCGATGTTCGGCCGACAGCCGCAGCGCCGCCTCGACCATGGCCGGATCGTGCGTGGCGATCATGGGATGCCAGGCGTCCCGCATGAGCACGTCGAGGCAGCGCAGATAGGAGGCGTCGACCGCACCGCGCTTCTGGTAGGCCACGGTCTCGGGTTCCTGATATGCGCCCTTGCACAGGCGAACTCGCGTTCCCGAGGCCGCCGCGTCCCGGCAATTGTCCTCGGCGGTGCGCAGATAGGTCTGCATGGCCACCGCGAGCCAGGGGAATTCGGCGCGCGCCTGCTCGACCGCGGCGAGCGTATCGAAGGTGGTGGTGTGATCCTCGGCGTCCACGGTCACCCACACCCGCGATTCGACGGCCTTGGCGCATAGTTTGTGCAGGTTCTCGGCGGCGATGGCCGGACCGTCCGCGCCCAGCGATTGCCCGAGCGCGGAGAGCTTCACCGACACCTCCACCGGCGGGACCTCGGTATCGGGCGCGCGATCCAGTTCGGCGAGATCGTCGATGAGCGAGAAGTATTCGGCCACGGCGGCATTGGCCATGGCCGGATCGGTGGTGTACTCGCCGAGGAAATCGACGCTGACCATGCGCCCGCTGTCCAGCAGCGCGCGCACCACGGGGGCGAGTTCGGCGCGGGTCTCCCCCGCCACGAAGCGCCGCACCACCGCGGCGGTGATCGGGGTGCGGGTCACCGCCTTCTTCAGTCGCGGTGAATCGGCCGCGGCCAGGATCGCCGGTCGGAGCGGGTTCATTACGCCTCCTCCATATGCGGGTAGCGGTAATCCGTTGGGGCGACGAAGGTTTCCTTCAATGTCCGCGGCGCGACCCAGCGCAGCAGGTTGAGATAGGACCCGGCCTTATCGTCGGTGCCCGAGGCGCGCGCTCCGCCGAAGGGCTGCTGCCCGACCACCGCGCCCGTCGGCTTGTCATTGATGTAGAAGTTCCCCGCCGCGAATCGCAGTGCGGTGGTGGCCTGTTCGACAGCCTGGCGGTCGCGGGCGAAGATCGCGCCGGTGAGTCCGTAGGGCGAGGTGGCGTCGACGGTGGTGAGCATATCGGCGAAGGCGTCCGGGCGGCTGTCGTCGTAGACGTGCACGGACAGGATCGGCCCGAAGTACTCGGTGGCGAACGATTCGTCACCCGGATCATCACTGAGCAGCACGGTCGGGCGAATGAAGAAGCCCTCGGAGTCGTCACACCCGCCGCCGGTGATGCCCAGCCCCTTGTCCCGGGCGCGGGCGATGGCGGCGGCGTTCTTGTCATAGGAGCGCCGATCGATCACGGCCCCACCGAAATTCGACAGATCCGCGACATCGCCGTAGGTGAGCTCGTCGACCTGCGCCAGGAACTCGTCCCCCATCTCCCGCCACACCGATTTCGCGATATAGGCGCGCGAGGCCGCCGAGCACTTCTGCCCCTGATACTCGTACGCGCCGCGAATCATGGCGATGCGCAGCGCATCCGGATCGGCGGAGGAATGCGCGACGATGAAATCCTTGCCGCCGGTCTCGCCCACGATGCGCGGATACCCGTGATACCGGCCGATATTCGCGCCGACCTGCTGCCACAGGTATTGGAAGGTTCCGGTCGAGCCGGTGAAGTGGATTCCGGCGAGCCGCGGATCGGCGAGCGCCACTTCGGACAATCGCACGCCGTTGCCGGTGACCATATTGATCACTCCCGGCGGCAGGCCCGCCGCCTCCAGCAGTTTCATCGTGTAGTACGCCGAAAGCGTCTGCGTCGGTGCGGGTTTCCACACCACGGTATTGCCCATCAGCGCCGGTGCGGTGGGCAGGTTCCCGGCGATGGCGGTGAAGTTGAAGGGCGTGACGGCGTATACGAACCCCTCCAGGGGCCGGTAGTCCAGCCGATTCCACACCCCCGCCGAGGATTGCGGCTGTTCGGCCAGAATCTGCCGGGCGAACGCCACATTGAAGCGCCAGAAGTCGACGAGTTCGCAGGGCGCGTCGATTTCGGCCTGCTGCACCGTTTTCGACTGGCCCAGCATGGTGGCGGCGGCGATGGTTTCCCGCCAGGGCCCGGCGAGCAGATCGGCCGCCCGCAGCAGCACGGCCGCGCGTTCCTCGAACGGCAGTGCCCGCCAGGCGGGTGCGGCGGCGTGCGCGGCTTCGACGGCCGCGCTCGCCTCCGCGTGGGTGGTATCGGTGAATGTGCCGAGCACCTGCCGATGCCGGTGCGGCATCACGATGTCGGCACGTTCACCGGTGCCGGGTTGGTGTTTGCCGCCGATCACCAGCGGCACATCGAGGGATCCTGCGGAGATTTCGGCGAGCCTGCCCGTCAGCAGTGCGCGTTCACGAGAGCCGGGTGCGTAGGTGTGCACCGGTTCGTTCGCGGGAGCAGGGACAACCGTGACAGCGTCCATATCCCAGGCTAACGCGAACAAGACCACCGCCGTGGGCGAGACGCTCCGAAAATTCTCCGGTTAGCTCAGGTCGTTGGCGATGATGTTCTCGATATTGCGTTCCGCGAGAGCAGTAATCGTCACGAACGGGTTCACCGTCGTCATACCCGGGATGAGTGATCCGTCGATGACGTAGAGCCCCTTGTACGAGGTCAGGCGACCGTAGTTGTCGGTGCTCTGGTTGAGCACACAACCGCCCAGCGGATGGTAGGTGAGGTCGTCGCCCCAGGTCTTGGTCGCCCCGAACAGGTCGGTGCGATAGATCGTGACTTCCTTCTTGTTGATCTTGTCGAAAATGCGCTTGGCCGCATCGATACTCGGCTGATTCCAGGCGGTCTGCCAGTTCAGATCCACCCCACCGGTTCCGGAGTTGTAGGTGAACTTGCCGCGATTGGGGTTCTTGGTGATCGCGAGATACAGACTCGCGAAGGTCTCCAGCCCCGCCGGGAACGGCGACACCTCGGCGAACGCCGGGCCACCGCTATCGGCCCAGTTGTCGATGCCGAGGGTCGGAATACAGGATTGCAGGCTGCCGGTGGCGTCCCACGCCTGGTTCTGCCGGGCCACCATGACATTGCCGTTGGTGCCCCAGCCGGTGCCGACCGAATCGGGCAGGTTGGGCAGTTTGCCGGTGGCCTTCATGCTGACCAGCAGTTTGCTGGTGCCGACGCTGCCCGCCGCGAAGAAGACCTTCTGCGCCACAACGGCTTTGGTGGCCACCGTATTGCCGCTGGTGTCGATCTGCTTCATCTCGACCTTGTAGCCGCCATCGGTCGGCGATACCGCGGTGACGATGTGCATGGGCGTGATGCCGACCTTGCCGGTGCCGACGGCCGCGGCGAGATAGGTCTTGTCGAGAGACTTCTTGCCGTAGTTGTTGCCGTAGATGACCTCGCCGTCGAGCGCGGAGCGGGTGGCGGTCTTGGCCTGCTCCTGCTTCATGTAGTTGAAGTCGTAGACGTTGGGCACGAAGGTCCACGAAAACCCGGACCGCTCAGCCTGTTTGCGGCCGACGCGGGCGAACTGATAGCAGTCCGCGCTGTCGAACCAGGACTGGTCGATATTGTTCACCCCGAGGCCGGTATTGGCGCGCGGGTAGTAGGTGCTGTACATCTCGCCCGCGTCCACCGAGGGCAGGATGCTGGCGAAGTTCTCCTGTTTGGGCGTCACCGCCATACCGCCGTTGACCAGCGAGCCGCCGCCGACGCCGCGGCCCTGGTACACGCGAATCCCGCTGAAGTGCTCGGAATCCAGTACGCCGGTGTACCTGTTGATGGACTTGTTGTAGGGCGCGCCCATGAAGTGGTTGACCGGTTGATCGGTCTCGGTCCGCAGCCAGAAGGACCGCCCGTCCGGCTTGAGCATGTTGCAGAAGATCTTGCCGTCGGAGCCCGGCTGCGACCACGACATACCCATCTCCACGATGGCCACGTCGACCCCGGCCTGCGCCAGTCGCAGCGCCGCGACCGCGCCGCCGTATCCGGAGCCGATGACGAGCACCGGCACCTTGTCGCCGTCGGCGAGTTGCTTGGTCGGCAACGCTCGAGCGGGGACCTGTCGGGCCAGCACCGCCGCCCCGAAAATGACACCTGTTGCAGCTAGGAAACCGCGACGGGTGACGTTACTCCCGTAGATACTCTTACCGGGGGTTTCATAAATGGATCCACGCACTGAAAGACTCCTCATCGAGACTCGATGAGAACCTGTTATAGAGATTGTGAAGTGGCCGTGTGTCAGTTTTCGGCAAATCAGGAAAAAGTCCGGCAACCAGAAGGCAAGACGCACAACGAAAAAAGGAAGGGCGTGAGCAACTGCTCACGCCCTTCCTTGGAAGTGCGACCCTGACGGGACTCGAACCCGCGACCTCCGCCGTGACAGGGCGGCGCGCTAACCAACTGCGCCACAGGGCCTTAACTGTCGCTCGGCCCGCAGGCCTTGCAACGCGGTAGACGTTAGCACGACCCGGGGTCCGGGACTAAATCAGCTGGTCAGGCGATCAGCCGCAGCGGCGATACGTTCATCCGTGGCGGTCAGCGCGATACGCACATGCTGTGCGCCGCGCGGGCCGTAGAACTCGCCCGGAGCCGCCAGGATGCCGCGCTCGGCCAGCCAGTCCAGCGTGGTGCGGCACGACTCGCCACGGGTCGACCACAGGTACAGGCCGGCCTCGGAATCGTCGATGCGGAACCCGGCCGCCGCCAACGCCTTTCGCAGCACCTCGCGACGGGCACGGTAGCGCTCGCGTTGCTCGGCCTCATGCGTGTCATCACCGAGGGCGGCGGTCATGGCCGCCTGGATCGGGAACGGCAGCATCATGCCGGAATGCTTGCGCACTTCCAGCAACTCCGCGACCAGGGCCGGATCACCGGTGACGAAACCGGCGCGGTAACTCGCCAGATTCGACGTCTTGGACAGCGAGTGAATGGCCAGCAGGCCGGTGTGATCCCCGTCGCACACCTCGGGATCGAGTACCGAGACGGCCCGGCCCTCCCAGGGCAGGCCCAGGTAGCACTCGTCCGAGGCGATGATCGCGCCGCGCTCGCGGGCGAATTCGACCACCTTGCGCAGATGTTCGACGCCGAGCACCCTACCGGTCGGATTCGACGGCGAGTTCAGGAAGATGAGCGCGGGCTTCTCCGGACCCAGCTGGGTCAGGCTGTCCGCGCGCAGGATTCGGGTACCCGCCAGCAACCCGCCGACCTCATAGGTCGGATAGGCCACCTCGGGTATCACCACGAGATCGTCCGCGCCCAGCCCGAGCGTGCGCGGCAAGCCGGCGATCAGCTCCTTGGTGCCGATCACCGGCAGCACCGCGTCCGGCTCGATGCCGGTGATCCCGAATCGCCGTTTCAGCGCTGCCACAACGCTTTCGCGCAATTCGGGGGTGCCGTGCGTGGTCGGATAGCCCGGTACCGCCGCCACCGACGCGAGCGCCGCCTGGATCAGCGGGTCCACCGGATCGACCGGGGTGCCCACGGAAAGATCCACGAGCCCGCCCGGATGCGAAGCGGCTTTCGCCTTCACGGAAGTGATGGTGTCCCAAGGGAAATCGGGTAGTAGTGCACTCACCCGGCCACGCGCGGTCAAGACCTACTCCGCGGCCATCGGCGGTAGCGCGGCGATGAACGGCGGGTCGTAATCGACCTTGCCGACCTTGGTGGCGCCGCCGGGCGAACCGAGATCGTCGAAGAATTCGACGTTCGCGTTCACGTAGCCGCTCCACTGGTCCGGGGTGTCGTCCTCGTAGAAGATGGCCTCCACCGGACATACCGGTTCACATGCACCACAGTCCACGCACTCGTCCGGTTGGATGTACAGCATGCGGCCACCCTCGTAGATGCAATCCACGGGGCATTCCTCGATGCACGCCTTGTCCTTCACGTCAACGCACGGTTCAGCGATGATGTACGGCACTGCCGCTCTCCTAGTCTGTCCTCACATGCGGGATAGTCCGCCCCGCGAAACAGTATCCCGGCGCGTTCACAATACTCCTGGTCAGGCAAGCCTAATTTTGCCTGGGCCGCGTTCATGGATTGGGTCGGGGCCGCGAACGCCGATGGGAGCGGCTCCCACTCAGCCTAGTGCCAGCGGAGCCACCAGCGAACTGTGCTGTGGCACACCATAGGTGGTGGTGCGCTGCCGGACCGGACGGCCGATCCCGGTGGCGATCTCGGTCAGTTCCGCGACCGTTTTCGCCGATCCGTGTTCCGAACCCGCCATGCGGGAGATGGTCTCCTCCATGAGGGTGCCGCCGAGGTCGTTGGCGCCGCCGTTCAGCATCAACTGGGTACCCTTGATGCCGAGTTTGACCCAGCTGGTCTGGATATTCTCGATGCGGCCGTGCAGCATGATGCGGGCCAGGGCGTGGGCGGCGCGGTTGTCGCGCACCGTCGGGCCCGGGCGGGAGGCGCCCGCCAGGTAGAGCGGGGCGCTCTGGTGCACGAACGGCAGCAGCACGAATTCGGTGAAACCGCCTGTCTCGTCCTGGATTCCGCTCAGTACGCGCAGATGGCCGACCCAGTGCTTGGGGTTGTCGACGTGGCCGTACATCATGGTCGAGCTGGAGCGGATGCCGAGTTTGTGCGCGGTGGTGATGACATCGATCCAGGCCGAGGTGGGCAGTTTGCCCTTGGTCAGGACCCAGCGCACCTCATCGTCCAGGATCTCCGCGGCGGTGCCCGGAATCGAGTCCAGGCCAGCCTCTTTCAGCGCCGCGAGCCAGTCGTGAATGCTCTGACCGCCACGGGAAGCCCCATTGACGATCTCCATCGGGCTGAAGGCGTGCACATGCATGCCCGGGACGCGTTCCTTGATGGCGCGCACCAGATCGGCGTAACCGGTGACCGGCAGCTCCGGATCGATACCGCCCTGCATACAGATCTCGGTCGCGCCCTCGACATGCGCCTCCCAGGCGCGGTCGGCGACCTCGGACGCACTCAGCGTGAAGGCGTCGGCGTCACCCTTGCGCTGCGCGAAGGCGCAGAAGCGGCAGCCGGTGTAGCAGATATTGGTGAAGTTGATATTCCGGTTGACGATGTAGGTGACGTCATCGCCGACCGTATCGCGGCGCAACTGATCCGCCAGCGCCGTAATCGCTTCCAGCGCAGGGCCGTCCGCGGTGGCCAGAGCCAGATACTGATCGTCGGAGAGCCCCGCCGGATCGCGCTCGGCGGCGTGCAGGGCGGCCAGCACCTCGGAATCAAAGCGCTCGGGTGCGGCGACCGCGAGCTCCTTCACCTGTTCGCGAATGGTCTCCCAGTCGCCGAACGCGCCCAGGCCGTCACTGGCGAGTGCGGAATCGCTGCGGGACTCGGTGTTCCGGCCCTCGGAGTCAATGGCGGTATTGAGGTCGATGCGGCCGACCGACTCCCAATCGTGGTCCGGTTCCTGCCAGGGCAGGCCGGTGGGGTTCACGGTGCGGGCCAGACCGGTCAGCGGATCGGAGAGCGCGTCGATATGCCGGGACACCCGCGGATCGATCCAGGGGTGGCCCGCCAGCACATATTTCGGATGCGCGGTGAGCCGTTCGGTGAGCACGAATCCGGCATCGGCGGTGACCTGCGCCAGCGTGTCCAGGTTCGGCCAGGGCCGCTCCGGATTCACATGGTCGGGGGTGAGCGGGGAGACGCCGCCCCAATCGTCGATGCCCGCGTCGAGGAGCGCGCGGCATTCCTCGAGCGATACCAGATTGGGCGGGGCCTGAATCCGCATCTTCGGGCCGAGCAGCAGGCGCGCCACCGCGATGGTGGCGCGGAACTCCTCCAGATCGGCGTCGGGGGTATTGCGCATGGCGGTGTCGTGCTTGGCCAGGAAGTTCTGCACGATCACCTCCTGGACATGTCCGAAAGCCTTGTGCGACTTGCGGATCGCCAGAATGGATTCGGCGCGCTCGGTGAGGTTCTCGCCGATGCCGACCAGAATGCCGGTGGTGAACGGTATGGACAGTCGTCCCGCGTCGGTCAGCGTGCGCAGCCGCACCGCCGGATCCTTGTCCGGGCTGCCGTAGTGCGCCTGACCCGGTTCGGTGAACAGCCGGGTGGAGGTCGTTTCCAGCATCATGCCCATGGACGGGGCCACCGGCTTGAGCCGGGACATCTCGGCCCAGCTCATCACACCCGGGTTCAGGTGCGGCAGCAGGCCGGTCTCCTCCAGTACCCGGATCGACATGGCGCGCACGTAATCCAGGGTGGAGTCGTAGCCGCGCTCGTCCAGCCACTGGCGAGCCTCGGGCCAGCGCTCCTCGGGGCGGTCGCCGAGCGTGAAAAGGGCTTCCTTACAACCGAGTTCAGCACCCTTGCGGGCGATGTCCAGAATCTCGTCGGGTTCGAGGTACATACCCTTGCCCGCGGCGCGCAATTTGCCCGGCACGGTGACGAAGGTGCAGTAGTGGCATTTGTCGCGGCACAGGTGCGTGATCGGGATGAACACCTTGCGCGAATAGGTGATGGGCAATGTGTCCCCGGCATAACCGGTTTCGCGCAGTCCGGCATCGCGCACGCGCGCGGCGGATTTGGCGAGATCCTCCAGGTCACCGCCCCGCGCCTGGAGCAGCACCACCGCCTCGTCGAGGTTGAGCGTCGCGCCGTCGCGCGCCCGCCGCAACGCCCGGCGCATGCCCGAGGGGCTGGGCGGAACCGGGGGAAGACTCGGGTTCGGTAGATCCGTCACGTCTTCGATCATGCGCCATCCATCCGACTGGTCCGACTCGGGTGCCATAAGAACGGGCAACCGGGCGCAGCGGCAGGCTATTCCATCGCCGACGCGCGAATATTCTCGCGCATGAGAGCGGCGATCGCGCGATGTGACGTGCCCGATGGGACAAAACCTTGCGGGTGCCGGATGGCGTGCCTAAGGTGATCCGCCACGATTACTCGTATCGCCTGATTCGAATATTCGCATTCACCTTGCTGAGATGGGGAACCCGTGTTCGAGAGATTCAGCCGCGCCACCCTCCTGGGAGCGGCGGGCGCGACGCTCATGCTGACCGTCGCGACCAGCCCGGCCTCCGCCGCCTACAACCTGCCGCCCGCGAATCCGTATCTCGGACCGGTCGGCACCGCGACCATGCACGGCGATGCCGAATCCTCCGACGCCACCCCGCTCCCCGGACCCGGCACCGGGAACGTCCGCGCCGACTTCCACGAGGAGGCCGCCGCCTGCCCGACCATCCTGCAAGGAGCCGACGGCTTCCCGCAGGCCCTGTGCACCAAGATCACCGACCGCGCCCCCGAAGTGCTGCTGCTCGACCCCACCAACGGAAACACCCTCGCCACACTGAATCTCACCAAGGGCAGCCTGCTCGGCGGCGTCTACGCCTACCTCGACGAACAGGACCGCATGGTCACCGTCGACGGCAGCGGTGAACTGCTGCGCATCGGACACGAACGCGACGGCAACGGCTGGAAACTGTCCATCACCTCGAGAACACCCATCGCGCAGGCGGTTACCGCGCACTGCGGCGGCGGGGACTGCGATCATGTCGCCGCGGTCATGCCCGACTTCGACGGCCGGGTCTGGTTCGCCACCGATAACGGGGCCGCCGGATTCGCCGACCCCGCCACCGGAACCGCCAAGGCCGTGGAACTCGCCCCCGGGGAAATGGTCGCCAACAGCATCTCCAGCGCACCGCAGGGCGTCACCGTCGCCACCGATCACGCGCTGTACCTGCTGCGCGCGGACTCCTCGGGCAATCCCTATGTGGTGTGGCGGCGCGCCTACGATCGCGGACCCGCGCGCAAACCCGGACAGTTGAGCTGGGGCACCGGCGCGACCCCCACCTTCTTCGGCGCGGGCAGCGGCACCGAATACATCGCCATCACCGACAACGCCGCGACCAAGGAGAATCTGCTCGTCTTCGATACGGCCACCGGTAATACGGTGTGCTCGGTGCCCGCCATCGACGGCACCGAGAACTCCCCCATCGGCGCGGGCAACAGCCTGTTCGTGGCCGGCACCTACGGCTACCCCTATCCACAACTGCCCGCCAACGCCGGACCCAGCCAGCCCGCCGGCGCACCGTTCACCGGCGGTATGACCCGCATCGACGTCACCGGGTCCGGGTGCACCGTGGTGTGGACCAATACCGTTCCCTCCGCGGCGGTTCCGCGCCTGTCGGTCGCCGACGGCAAGATCTACACCATCGCCCGGCACTCCCTGCTCGGTTCGGGCAGCGGCGGTTCGGGCAGCTCGTCCGGCAGCCTGGGCTCGGGCAGCGCGGGCCTGCCCAGCGGCAGCGGCGGCGTCACCGACAACTACAAATACACCGTCATCGACGCCGCCACCGGCCATGTCGAGACCGCACAGACCATCGGCGCCACCACCATTCACGACACCCTGCAAATGGTCGGCACCATCGCCCCCGGCCGCGTGCAATACCAGGGCACCCTGAGCGGACTCTTCCGCATCACCCCGAACTAACCCCGCCGAGATGGCCGGAGATCGGGCGTAATTCGTGCAAGCATGGCAGGCATGTCCGAGCGTCCCGCCTCCGGCGACCTCCAGCCCGCCCCCGGCGGGATCATGGTGGATCCCGCCTGGCATCCGAGTCCGCGCGCGAAATTGCTGTGGGCGATCGGCGCCGCACTGTCGTGGGCGTTCCCCTTCCTGGCCCTGATCATCTGGATGATCGTGGATCCGCACCGGCGCACCTGGCAGCTGTGGATACTCGTAATCGCCGTGCTGGCAGCGATATTCAGCATCGGCGTGGTACCGATGTGGCGGTACGCGGTGCACCGGTGGGAGATCACCGCCGAGGCCGTCTACACCCGGACGGGCTGGTTCACCCAGGAGAGCCGGGTCGCGCCGATCAGCCGCATCCAGACCGTCGACACCTATCGCGGACCGCTGGAACGACTGCTCGGCTTGGCCACGGTGACGGTGACCACCGCATCCTCGGCCGGGGCCGTGCACATCAGCGCACTCGCCCTCGACGATGCCCGGCGCACCGTCACACAGTTGACCGAAATCGCCGCCCGGCATCGCGGAGACGCCACGTGACCGACCCGTTCAACCCCGATCCCGCAGCGCCACAATCGATTCCCGCACCGCCCGCTCCCCCGCCGCCGAGCGCCTCCTGGCAGCGGCTGGATCGGCGCATGCTGCTGGTGCATCCGATCACCGAGCTGATCCGCTTCATCCCGGTGCTGCTGGCCACCCTCATCGCGGGGGCGCGCAGTGACAGCCCGATGTGGAGCCTCGGGGTGGTTGGCATCATCGTTGTCCTGGCCATCACGCGCTGGTTCACCACCACCTATCGGATCACGCCGGACAATGTCGAACTGCGCACCGGATTGATTCAACGCAAGCGACTGTCGGTGCCGCGCACTCGAGTTCGCTCGGTGGACGTGGAAGCCGATCTGCTGCACCGGGCGCTCGGGCTGGCGGTACTGTCCATCGGCACCGGACAGCAGGCCGAGCGCGGAGACCGGTTCAAACTCGATTCGCTCGACGCCGGGCTGGTGCCCGCACTGCGCACCACCCTGCTCGAACACACCCGCGAGCAGGGGCACAATGGCGCGGAATCCGCCGAGCCACAGCGGGATACGGCCGCGACCGGCGGCGTGACGCTGAACAAGCCGGTCGTCGACCTGCCCGCACCGCCCGCGCACGCACCGGTGGAAATCACGCACTGGCAGGCGAATTGGGTGCGCTACGCACCGCTGTCGCTGACCGGGTTCGCCATCATCGCGCCGATCGTCGGCCTGCTCTTCCAATACGGCTTCGCCCGCGTCATCTTCGACTCCAGCGCCGTACAGGGCGTGGAAGACGGTGGCGCACAGGCCATCGCGCTGGCGGTGACCGCGCTGTTCCTGTTCCTGGTGGCCTTCGTCAGCCTGGCGGCCTGCGCCCGCTACCTGACCACCTACTACGGACTGAAGGTCATCGACGACGGCAGCACACTGCATATCCGGCACGGATTGTTCACCACCCGCCAGACCACCCTGGATCTGGCCCGGCTACGCGGTGCGACCGTGAACGAACCGCTGCTGCTGCGCATGGCGGGCGCGGCCGAACTCGAAACCATCATGACGGGCACCAAGTCCCGGCAGAAAATCGTTCCCCAGGCTCCCCGCGCGGCCGTGGATCACACCCTGGCGCATCTGCTCGACAGCACGGCCGTTCTCGACGCGATCGCGCCCGGCGCGGGTCCGGTCCCCGGGGCGAACGGTGCGGTCCGTGGCGAAGCCGAACTCCCGATTCCACCCATCGTCACCGCGGAGCTGCGCTCGCACGGCCCGGCCGCCACCCGCCGCCGCTACACCCGGGCCCTGAGCCTGCCCGGTGTGGCCGCGGTCGTCCTGATCGCGATATCCCTTGCGGGCGGGTCGATTCCGGCATGGATCTGGGTGCTACCGGTGCTGGCGGCCGCCGTGGCCACCGCACTGGCGTGGGATCGCGCGCGGGGTCTGGGCCATACGGTGATTCCCGCGACCGGCGACAACCCCACCTGGCTCATCACGCGCAGCGGCTCGCTCGATCGCGATCGGGATTGTCTGGAGGGCCCCGGCATCATCGGCTGGACGGTGCGGCAATCGTGGTTCCAGCGCCGGGTCGGCCTGGCCACCATCACCGCCGCCACCGCGGCGGGCAAGAAGCGCTATCACGTCATGGACATTCCGCTGGACCAGGTGTGGCCGCTGATCGAGGCCGTCACCCCGGGTCAACTCGGAACCCGCTGAGCCGCATCGCGACTCAGCGGACCGAGCGAGTCACCACTGGCCGGGCTGGTACTCGCCGCCGGTCATGCCCGCGATGACGTTCAAGCGGTTCCAGGCGTTGATGGTGGCGATCAGCGAGATCAGCGCGCCGATCTGGTCATCGTCGTAGTTCTTGCGGACCTGCGCCCAGGTGTCCTCGCTGATGCCCTGGTGGGCGTCGGCCAGGCGGGTGCCCTCCTCGGTCAGCGCCAGCGCGGCGCGCTCGGCCTCGTCGAAGACGGTGGATTCGCGCCACGCGGCGACCATGGCCAGGCGGACGGGGGTCTCACCCGCGTGCGCCGCGTCCTTGGTGTGCATATCCAGGCACATACCGCAGCTGTTGATCTGCGAGGCGCGGATCTTGACCAGTTCCTGGGTGGCCTTGGGCAGGGTGGACTCGTCGACGACGCGGGCCGCGGTCACCAGGCGCTTGTTGAACTTGGCGGCGACTTCATTCTGGTACAGGGCGAAGCGGGTCATTGCGCTGCTCTTTCCACTGGGTTCTTGTTGACTACACAGAAATGACGACGCGGCCCGCACGGGTGTGACATCGATTCCAGATGTAATTTTTCATTCACCTCGAGAAACTTAGATTTCCGCAGATCGAGACGCTGAAAAGTGAGCCGATATTCGCCCGATATGGTAGAAAACACCCAGGTTTTACGAGGGGAGTTGTCATGGAACCAACGGCCGCACAGCGGGCCGCGCTGGGCCAGATCTGCAATACGTTCCTGCCCGGCGACGGGCTCACCCTGCCCGCCGCGACGGAGCTGGGAACGGTCGACACCATCTTCCGGATTCTGGGCCGCAATCCGCGCGAGGCGGAGAAGAAGCAACTGGCGACGCTGCTCGGGCTGTGGGATTCCCGGCTCACCGGCCTGCTCACCGGCAATGGGCCGCGCAAGTTCTCCACACTGTCGCAGGAGCAGCGCGAGCAGGCGCTGCTGAAGCTCGGCGATTCCGGACTGGCACCGGTGCGGGCCATCTTCCAGGCGCTCAAGCAGGCATCGCTGCTGGCCTACAACGTCACCCCGGGACCGACCGGCACGAATCCGCTGTGGAAGGAGATCGGCTATCCGGCTCCGGCGGGACCGTTGCAGAACGCCCCGAAACCGGCGTTGCAACCGCAGCGATACACCGAATCCACCACGCTCACCTGCGATGTCGTGATCATCGGCTCCGGTGCGGGCGGCGGCGCGGCGGCCGCGGTACTCGCCGAGGCCGGACTCGATGTGGTGGTGCTGGAACGCGGAAACTATTACGACGACCGGGATTTCGGCGCGGGCGAACTGGAGGCGCTGACCAGTCTGTACGCGCCCGGCCCCGCCGGATCGGCCGAGGGCCAGATCACCCTGGTCGCCGGAACCTGTCTGGGCGGCGGCACCGTCGTCAACTGGAGCACCTCGCTGCCCACCCCCGATACCGTGCGGCAGGAGTGGGCCGAACTCGGCGCACCGCAATTCGCCGAGGCCGAATACGGTGACGCGCTCGCTGCGGTGTCCAGCCGGATCGGCGTCACGACGGCCAAATCGCAACTGTCACCGCGAGACAGCGTCCTCGAACGCGGCGCACAGGCGCTCGGCTGGGATATCGATGCCCTGCCCCGCAATGTCTCCGACGCCTGCGATGCCGGAATCGAATGCGGCCGTTGCGGTTACGGCTGCCGCGTGGGCGCGAAACAGTCGGTCACCAAGACCTGGCTCGCCGACGCGGCCGGGCACGGCGCACGCCTGGTGGTCGATGCCGATGTACGGCGCATCGAGGTGAAAAACGTTCGTGCCGAAGCGGTTTCGGCGGTCACCTCGAATGGTGCGGAGATCACGGTGTCGGCCCGCGCCGTGGTCGTGGCGGCCGGAGCCATCCAGACGCCCGCCCTGCTGCAGCGGTCCGGATTGAAGAACAAGAACATCGGCCGTCATCTGCGCCTGCATCCGGCCGCGGCGGTCTTCGGCGTCTTCGATGACGAGATCCGGGGCTGGGAAGGCGGTTTGCAGACTCGTATCAGCCGCCACCACGCCGATCTGGACGGTAAGGGTTACGGCGTCATCTACGAGACCGGACCCCTGCACCCGGGTCTGGCCACCGGATTCATGAACTGGCGCGGGGCCGCCGAGCACCGCGCCACCATGCTGGACTTCGCCCGCTCGAACGCCGTCGGCGTCATCACCCGCGACCGCGATTCGGGCACCGTGGAAATCGACAAGACCGGCGAGGCGATCGTCAAATACAAGCTCTCGGATTACGACGCCGGACACCTGCACACCGGAATCACCGGTGCCGCACAGATTCTGGAGGCCGCCGGGGCACGCCGCATCTTCTCCGGGCATCAGGCCGGGGTGTCCTACGAACCCGGCGTGCGCGGCTCGCACGCCGAATTCGAGGCGGCCTGCGAGCGCGCGGGCTACGGCCCCGGACAGTGCGCGCTGGGCGCGTTGCACATCATGGGTTCGGCGCGCATGGGCGGCTCCCCCGAACTCTCGGCCACCAATCCGGACGGGGCCACCTGGGATGTGGCCAATATCGTCGTCGCGGACGGTTCCAGCTTCCCCACCGCACCGGGCGTCAACCCGATGGTCTCCATCGAGGCCATCGCCTATATGAACGCCAAACGCCTTGCCGCACAGCTGACTTAGCTCACAGCGTCGAGTCAGCTCACAGCGACCGGATGCCCTCCAGTACCGCGGTCAGCAGCCCCATATCGGCGGTGCTGCCCGTGGGGGGCGGCGGCGTGCGATACACCAGCCTGCCCTCATCGATCAGATCCCCGATCAGTACCTTGACCACCGCGAGCGGCAGCTGCAGATGCGCCGCCACCTCGGCCACCGAAATCGGGGTGCGGCACATCCGCACGATGGCCGCGTACTCCGGTTCGGTGCGCCGCACGGACGCACCGCGCTGCACATCGACCAACTGCGTCGTCATGGACAGCTCCGGCCGCTGGATGCCGCCGCGGCCGCCGGTCACCGCGAAGAGGCGGACCAGCGGCCCGGAATCCTCCTCGTACCAGTGTTCGCGCGGCTCGTTCATGGCCGTTGCGCGCCGCCCGCGGGATCAGCGTGTGGTGGACGGCGAACCGGATCGACCGACAGATGGGTGCCGACGCGCTGCACGGTCTGATTCATCTCATAGGCCACCAGACCCATATCGGCGGTCTCGGAGGCCAGCAGGGCCAGGCAGGCGTTCTCCCCGGCCGCGGTGATGAACAGCACCGCCTCATCGAGTTCGACCACCGTCTGGCAGACCCCGCCCGCCCTGAAGTGGTGCCCGGCCGACCGCGCCAGACTGTGCAGCGCCGAGGCCATCGCGCCGAAACGCTCCGCCTCCGAATGCTTTTGTCCCTTCGAATAACCGAGCGGCAGGCCGTCGGTGGAGAGCAGCACCGCCACCCGCGCATCGGTCAGCCCGCTGACCATTTCGTCGAGCAGCCAGCCCAGATCGATTCGCTGGAAGGTGGTCATTGTGGTCCTCTCTCGGATTCCGGAGGGTGCTTGCGGCCCTGGCGGGTGCCTTTGGAGATCGCGCTCATGAGATTGCGGGCCTCATCGGCCGTGCGCTGCCGCGGCAGTGCGGACACCACCGGTTCGGCGGCCGTATCCGCACCGGTCCGGCGACTGCGGCGAGGCAGATCCGGGCGAGCGGAATCGGACCGCGGGAGATCGGTATAGGTTCCCGGGCGGTCCGCGTTCGCGTCCGGGTGTTCGGTGTAGACACTGGAGAGCGCGTTCGGCCCCGGTTCCCGGGCGGGCAGACTGGGCCGTGGGAATTCCGGATTCCGTTCGGCGCGAACGGCATTCGACCAGACCGGGGCCAATGATTCGAAGGAATCCGGACCACCGGCGGGCGGCACGGTGGGCGGCGAAGGCACGGCGAACCGGGAGGTCTGCGCGGCGGGCAGACCGCGATGCGGAAACGGCCGCTCATGCCGCGGTGGCCCGGAAGTCTCCAGCACCGCCGACGGAATCAGCACCACGGCGCGCACGCCGCCGTACTCGGATTCCAGCAGTTTCACCGACACAGCATGCCGGGCAGCCAATTTAGCGACCACGAACAGGCCGAGCCGGGTATTGCCGGACAGTGTCGCCACACTGAAGTCCGGCGGATTCGCCAGTAGCGCATTGCGTTCGGCCAACTGGGCCTCGGTCATGCCGAGACCGTGATCGATGACCTCGACCGCGACGCCCCGGCCCACCACCACCGCGGACACCGTGACATCGGACTCCGGCGGCGAACAGGCCGTGGCATTGTCGGTCAGCTCGGCCAGCAGGTGGATGATATCGGCCACCGCGCGACTGGCCACCCACACCTCGGGCAGGCGGCCGGTCCGAATCCTGGTGTAGTCCAGGCTTTCCGCCACCGCACCTCGCACCAGATCGATGAGCGCCACCGGATTACGCCAGCGCCGCCCCGGCTGCTCACCACCCAGAATGATCAGATTCTCGGCATTGCGCCGGGCGCGGGTGGCGAGATGATCGAGCTGGAACAGCAATTCGAGCTGATCGGAGTTCTTCTCCTCGCGCTCGGCGCGATCGAGCAGGCCGAGCTGCCGGTGCACCACCACCTGACTGCGATGCGCGATATTCAGGAAGACCGAGTTGATACCGGCCCGGGTGCGCGCCTCGGCGATCGCCGCCGATACCGCCGCCACGTGGGCGCGGTTGAAGGCATCGGCCACCTGACCCAGCTCATCGGTGCCGAAGTCCAGGCGCGACACCTCGGCCGAGACATCGACATCCTCGCCCGCGCCCAGCCGCTGAATCAGGCCCGGCATCCGCTGATCGGCCAATTCCAGTGTGTCACTGCGCAATCACTTCATCCGGCCGATGAAGCGATTGGCCAGCACGAACGCCGCGCCGAAGGCCAGCAGCGCGATCAGCCCCACCATCGCACCGCCGATGAGCGAATCGCGGGTGGTCGCGGCGCCCTGCCTGCTCGCGATCACGTGCTGATCGCGACTCTGATTCTCCCAGAGCCGCTGCAGGGCCATATTGACCTGCGCCGAAGCCCGCTGCCAATCGTCCAGGCTCACCGGCAACGCGGCGGTCGCCCGGGCGGTGTCGCGCGGCTTCCCGGTCGCGGTCTTCCCGGTCTCGGCCGCATTCCCGGTCGCCGTCGCATCGGTGTCGCCGACCGGACCGCGCAGCAGCAGCGCATCCTGCATGGCGGTGACCTGCTGCCACGCCGAGCCATCGGTGATCGCGTTCAGTTCGGCGAGCCGCTTGCCCTTGAGCACCGTGCCCGCGTACGCCACCTGGGCGCGGAATTCGCCCGCGCGGCGGCTGAATTCGAGCAGTTGCGCACCGGAGAAGATCCCGGTGGTCACCGCCACCGCGCCGATGGTGTCGGCCTGCGACAGCGCTTCGGCGGCACGCAGCGGCTCCACACCGTGCCCGAGTTCGACACCGAGTTTGGCGTTCGGCGCGACCCGGGCCGCCAGCATCGACGCCGAGATAATGGTGCGGATCACCTCGGTGAAGAATCCGAAAACCTGCTCGGGGGTGGCCTGTAGCGAATCCACACCGTTGCGCAGCGTGGGCACCATGCTGAAAAGCTTGTTGTAGCCGTCGATATCGGCCGCCGCGCCATCGGGATTGAGTTTGCGTGCGGCGTCGCCCTTGGTCTTGACCACGGCCAGCGCCTGATCCGAACGCGTACGCGCGGGCGTCAATTGGGCGATCGCGTCGGCGTCACCGGCCAGCCGCAGCATCGACAGCCGCCGCTCCTCCTCGAAGGAGGAGACCATCAGGATCGCGGGGGTCGTGGTGTCGCCGCTGAGTTGGGCCCAGTCCTCGTCATCCTGCGCGGATTTGACCAGGTAACTGGCCGCGCCCGCGCCGATGGCCAGCAGCGTGATGCTGGAGATGAGCACGATCGCGAGCAGCCGGACCCGGATGCTCACCCAGCCCTGAACCCCGCGCTCTATCGAATCGGTCTGCCTGCCAATCGATTTGCGCAGGTTCTGCCAGCTGCCCACCGAAAATCTTCCCGCTCCCGAACGCCGCCGCGCCCCCGATCATGCCGAGCTGCCCAAAATGAGCTGTTCGTCACGCTTTCTCTCGATCGAGAGAGTAACGGAAAGTTCCCGAATCGACTACAGATGCAATTCATTTCGAATGCTAAGGATTTTGCGATTATGCGTTCTCATCAACCCAGCACACCGAAATTGGCTCGAATCACATTGTCCGCGTCCCGATCCCGCTTGAGCACCCGCAACCGCTCCAGCGTGCGCGCGTCGAAGGCCGCCGCCACGGATTCGCCGGGCGCCAGGAAGGTGTACGGCTTCGCACCACTGATATGCGCACCCAATGCCTCGACCAGCGCATTCTGCTTGGCGGAGACCGCATCTCGCAGCTGCGGCACACCCAGGCCCAGCAGGTACACCACGTACTGCTCGGGCAGCGGACCGCGCGCACCCGCACCCGGCAACCCCAGCGCACCACCCAGCTGCCGGACCTGAATATTCAACAGCGGCGCAACCGATTCGCCCAGCAGCACTTTCACGGTCGCGTCATCGAGATCGGTGAGCAATTCCGCGCGCGATACCGACGGGCTCGGCGCGGTCGGCTCGGCGGTGATATCGCCGAGATTCGCCACCGACAGCACCGCGCGGGTATCGGCCACCGCACCGCCGAGCGCATCGATCGCCGCGACCAGTGCGCGCCCCCGCTCCGGATCACCGAGGTAGGCGATATCGATGGCCACCATCTCCGGCGCCTGCGGGAACTGGAACCGCTGGAACCATACGGACAACTCGTCCGGCGCGTGAGAGGTCAACTGCCGGAACAGATCCCACACCTCCTGCAACCGCGCACCGGGCCAGGCCACCCGGCCGCTGTGTCACCGCGGTATTCCACGGCGCGGCCGCCTGCTCGAAATCGGCGTCACCGGGGGTGAGCACCCGGCCGCGAATCGTGCCGCGGAGTTCTTCGAAGCCTCGAAAGCCATTGCGCGCTCCTCATTTTCTCGATGGTCACCAAGAAGACGAGACGGCCGGGCACAGTGTGACCCGAGCCCCGAATCGACCGGACTAGCGCACGGCCTCGATCTCATGGGCGTAGCGGGAGGTCGCCTTCCAGTACAGGTACAGCCCCGGCGGCACCAGTCCGCACAGCAGCAGCGCCATGGTCGGCCAATCACTGATGAGCAGGGCGTCGCCACCCGGCCCGCTGCTCGCGCACACCAGGAAACCCAGCGTCCACACCGTCAGCGGAATGATCATCACCGGAATCCGCCGGCTCACCACCGACATGCCCATCACCAGCAGCACATTCACCACCCCGGCGAGCAGTGCGGTGATCGGCAGCGGAATCGCACCGGCGGTGGTGCTGGTCGAGGCCAGCGGCGCGGCGGCGGCCAAAACCGGCTCACTCATCGGAGCGTTGGCGTGGCCGATGTAGATGGGCAGGTACAGCACCTCGAGCACCAGCGTGATCAGCGCGTCAACGGTGAGGAACAGCCCGATGGCGGCACCCACCCAGGGCCGCCCCGGCACACTGCCCAGGCCGACGCGCTCACCGTGCTTGGCGACGGCGGACGTCACGGCACCGGCGGGAAGCCGAGCAGGGTCAGCAGGTGACTCTGCATATCGACGAATCCGTACAGCACCGACAGATACAGCTCGTGCTGCGCCTGGAAATTGGGGCGCTGACTTTCGACGAACGCCGCGATCGCATTCTGCAGATCCCAGTTGTACATGGCTCAGTGTCTCATCTCGATCGACGGTGAAACCTGTGCGCCGGGCAATCCGGCGAACAGATCGTGCTCACGCCCGTCCGCCCCGACCGGACCGCGCTGCCCGCGCACCAGAATGTAATGCTCCTCCGGCAGCACCGGCTGGGCGATATTGTTCGACAGCGCGAATTCGCGGCCGGACGGCGCGACCGTCACCTGGGTCGCGTGCGCGCGCAGTGCCGCCCGCTTGGCGGCCAGCGCATCCGCCACATCCACCGTGGTGGTGACGGATTCGTGTGGCACACAGGCCAATTCGCCGGTGTGCGGCAGTCGCCAGCCGGGCGGAATCGCACCCGGCAGCTGATCGACCGTGCGCCGCTTGAGCGCCTCGGTATGCATGGCCAGGGTGGCGCTGTCGGTGACGGTCCAGTACGCCTTCGGCGTCTCCCAGCCCCATTCGGCGGCGGAATCGACTGCGGCCATGGTGATCTCATGCGCCCGAATATGATCCGGATGGCCGTACCCGCCGCGCGGGTCATAGCCGACAACCACCTGCGGACGCAGTTCGAGAATGATCTGCACCAGCGCGTCGACCGCCTCCTGACCGGATTTCACGAAGGCGCGCGGATTGCGCGCCGCCGGAGTACCGGCCATACCGGAATCGCGCCAGCGGCCCGCACCACCCAGGAAACGCGGCGGACCCGCATCCAATTCGGCCAGGGCCCTAGACAATTCGAGAATCCGGTAGCCGCCCAGCTGATCGGCCTGATCCGCCACCAGCCGCGCCCACCGCTCCCCGATGACCTCACCCTCCTCACCGAGGGTGCAGGTCACCACCGTCACCGGAATACCGCGCCGCCGATAGTGCGCGATGGTGCCGCCGGTGGTGATGGACTCGTCATCGGGATGCGCGTGCACCAGCAGCAGCCCGCCCTGTCCGGGCCCGAATTCGGTCACGGCAGCCGCCGCCAATTCGCGGCATCGGCGAAGATACCGGTCTGGATCGCGCCGCTCAGCGAGACGCCGTCCACCCGGGGTCCGGCCGCCGCCACCTGCGTGTCCTGCACGATCGGCAGCACCGTCGCCAGATTCCACAGCGCGGGCTCGGAATCACCGATCACCTTGCCGACATCGATCCCGCGCAGCGCCACATCGATACCCGGCTGCAACACCGGATCGCACACCCCGGACAGATTCGACGGGGCCTTCTTCGCGGCATCGGAGACGGTGCTGTCGGTGCCCGTGCCCGAGGCGTCCGGAATCGGCGGCGGCGGGCAGCCGAACCGCGAGGCCAGCGCGGTCGCCGGATCCGCGCCCGCATGCTCCCAGCCCACAATCGCGTCCACCCCGGAATCGGTGGTGTCCTTGCCGTACAGCTGGGCGGCGGCGATGCTGCGCACCATCACATCGATTCCGGCACTGCGCAATTGGTCGGCGGCGGTATTGGCGACGGCCAGCGTGGCGTCATCGCCCTCGACCGCGCCGATCCGGACAGTCAGCGTCTTACCGTTCTTGGCGATCGGACGCGGTTGCGGCGCAGGCGAAGTCGGCGACTGCGTCACCGCGGGCTCGGCCGCCCGGCCGTATCCGGCCTCATTGAGCAGACCGAACACTTCTTCCGAGCTGAGCCGCGGCGGTTGCGTCGCAACGTAACCCGGATCCGAGGGCGCGAGCACCTGTGCGCGCACCGGCTCCACCCAGCTGCCGGTCTGTGCGCCGACGGTGGCCAGCAATACCGGATCCAGCAGTCCCAGAACGGCTTTGCGCACCCGCACATCGGCCAGATCACCGCTGCGGCCATTGAGCACCAGCTGCATCTCCCGGGACTGCGCCTGAATCGCGGTGCGCACCGACGGAATCGCCGCCAACTGCGCCTGCAACGCGACACCGCCGTGCACCAGCGCCATCTGCGCGTCACCGACCCGCAGCGATTCGGCCACCTGCGCCGGAGTTCCACCGCGCCGCAGGAGAATCTGATCCGGCACCGCGGGCTTACCCCAGTACCGGTCATTGCGCTCGAGCAGAATCTCCTCGCGGCCGCGATCGGCCTGCTTGATCCGGAACTGCCCGCCGGAAATCCGAATGGTGTCCACCAGGCCCTGTTCGAACCCGGAATCCTTCACCAGATGCTGCGGCAGCAGATCGGTGAACAATTGCCGCCAGGCCGGATACTCCTCGCGCAGTGTGACGGTGACCGTCTTACCGCCCGCGGACGAACTGACATCCGAAATGAGCCGGTACCCGGCGGGATCCACCACACCGGGCTGCGTGATCATCTGCTGCCACAGGTATTTGAAATCCTCGGCCGCGATCGGAGCGCCATCGGACCAGGACGCCTCGTTCTTGATCTGATAGGTGATGGTGAACGGCTCCTGCGCCGTCACATCCGCCGACACCATCAGCGCCGGATCCAGCACCCAATCCGAACCGCCGGGCACCACGGTATTGGGCACCGACCGGAACGGACTCGGCAGCACCATCGACGACACCGCGGACGTCGCGGGCGAAAGCTGCGACCGCAGATGCGGATTGAACCCGATGCCGATATCGTCCACCGCCACCACCACGGAATTCTTACCGGGCTTGGCGGGCTGCGTCTTCGGACTGTCGGTGGACTCGATCGGCGGTGGCGGATTCGCGGTGCATCCGGTCGCGACCGTCAGCAGGGTCGCGACCATCAAAAGCACCGCACGCAACGATGCGCGCACACCGGCCCCCGTTCTCACGTTCGGCACTCTACCTAATCCGTTTCTGCCCACCAGGGACACCGCGTAGGCACAATTCGCGCGGCCCCGTGAGGCCGAAACTCCCCCCGCCCCAAGGTCGCGACCCGCCCGGGTTCTGGACTGAGTGGAGCGGGGGAGCGAAGCGGAGGAGCGGAGGGAGGGAAGGTTCCGGGCTTGGAGGGCCGCGACCCGCCGGAGCGGAGCGGAGGCCGAATTACTGAGCCGCGCGGTCGCGGGCCTTCTTGCGAGACAATTCGCGGCCACGCTCGGTGGCGCCCAGGATCAGCTTGCGCACGCGCACGACCTCGGGGGTGACCTCGACGCATTCGTCGTCGGTGCAGAACTCCATGGCCGCTTCCAGATCCAGGTGCAGCGGCTTGGCCAGGGTCTCGAAGACGTCGGCCGTGGCGGACCGCATATTGGTCAGCTTCTTCTCACGGGTGACGTTGATATCGAGATCCTCCGCGCGCGGGTTGATGCCCACGACGTGACCCTCGTAGGTGTCCGCGCCCGGCTCCACGAAGAACTGACCGCGATCGGACAGCTGGATCATGGCGAACGGGGTGACCGAACCGGCACGGTCCGACACCAGCGAACCGGTGTGGCGGGCGCGGATCTCGCCGGCCCACGGCGCGTAACCGTCGAAGATGGCGTTGGCGATACCGGTGCCGCGGGTCTCGGTGAGGAAGTCGGTGCGGAAACCGATCAGACCGCGCGAGGGGACGATGAACTCCATGCGCACCCACCCGGCGGAGTGGTTGCTCATCTGGACCATCTTGCCCTTGCGGGCGGCCAGCAGCTGGGTGACCGCACCCAGGTACTCGTCCGGGCAGTCCACGGTCAGCTCTTCGAAGGGCTCGTGGATCTTGCCGTCGACGGTCTGGGTGACCACCTGCGGCTTGCCGACGGTCAGCTCGAAGCCCTCGCGGCGCATCTGCTCGACCAGGATGGCGAGCGCGAGCTCACCACGACCCTGCACCTCCCAGGCGTCCGGACGGCCGATGTCCAGGACCTTCAGCGACACATTGCCGATGAGCTCCTTGTCCAGGCGGTCCTTGACCATGCGGGCGGTCAGCTTGTGCCCGGACACGCGACCCACCAGCGGCGAGGTGTTGGTGCCGATGGTCACCGAGATGGCCGGCTGATCGACGGTGATACGCGGCAGCGCGACCGGGTTGTCCACATCGGCGAGGGTGTCGCCGATCATGATCTCCGGGATGCCCGCGACGGCGACGATGTCACCGGCGATGGCCTCCTCGCCCGGCTTGCGCTCCACACCGACGGTCTGCAGCAGTTCGGTGATGCGGACGGTCTTATTGCCCTCGGGGGTCATCCACGCCACGTTCTGACCCTTGCGCAGGGTGCCGTTGTGGATGCGGACCAGGCCGATACGGCCGAGGAACGGCGAGGCGTCGAGGTTGGTGACGTGCGCCTGCAGCGGGGCGGTCTTATCGCCCTTGGGGGCGGGCACGTACTTCATCAGGACCTCGAACAGCTCGTCGAGGTTCTCCGCGTCCGGCGCGCTGCCGTTCTCGGGACGGTTGGTGGACGCCTTGCCCTCACGGCCCGAGGCGTACAGCACGGGCAGGTCCAGGGCCAGCTCGGCGGCCTCGGAGGCTTCGTCGTCCAGATCGGAGGCGAGGTCCAGCAGCAGATCGTGGCTCTCCTCGACGACCTCTTCGATGCGGGCGTCCGGGCGGTCGGTCTTGTTGACCACCAGGATGACCGGCAGCGAGGCGGCGAGCGCCTTGCGCAGCACGAAGCGGGTCTGCGGCAGCGGGCCCTCGGACGCGTCGACCAGCAGCACGACACCGTCGACCATGGACAGGCCGCGCTCGACCTCACCACCGAAGTCGGCGTGGCCGGGGGTGTCGATCACGTTGATCACGGTCAGCGAGCCGTCGGCGTTGTGCCGGTGCACCGCGGTGTTCTTCGCGAGAATGGTGATGCCCTTCTCGCGCTCCAGATCCCCGGAGTCCATCACCCGGTCGACCAGCTCGGCGCGTTCGGCGAATGCGCCGGACTGCCGCAGCATGGCGTCGACCAGTGTTGTCTTGCCGTGGTCGACGTGCGCCACGATGGCGACGTTACGGAACTCGACAGACGACACAGTAAATTCCTCCTGGTGCAAAGGGTTGGCCCGACCCGGCGGGTCATGCATGGGGAAAGTAGAGATTCCACCGGGCATGCGGCGAGCTACACACTACCGTTGGTTGGAACTCACACGTTTAGCGCTCCCGAGTTAGGTTAAGCTAACCAACATGGGCAAGGTCAAGGCGAAGGACGTTTCGAGTCTGAAGCCGAAGAAAAAGTGCTGCCGCAAGAAAACGCGGTGTCTGAAATGCCCTGTCGTCATCATGCGCATGAAGAAGCTGGAAGCCTCGGGCTGCTGCGGCAAGAAAGAGCTGAAGAAGGGCCTCAAGGCCGCACGCGCGGCGTGAATGCGGGGTACACCGTAAGCATGACCCCAGCCCAGCTCTCCGAAGAAGACCTCGCCAAGGCCCTGCACGAACTCCCCGGCTGGACCCGCACCGGGCACAGCATCTCCCGCACCGTCGAAGCCGCCTCATTCCTCGCGGGCATCGAACTGGTGCGCCGCGTCGCGGTCGCCGCCGAAGCCGCCAACCATCACCCGGATATCGACATCCGTTGGCGCAGAGTCACTTTCACCCTCTCCACGCATGACGCCAATGGGCTCACGGCACTGGATGTCGCGCTGGCTCATGAGATCGATCGACTGGACGGGCAGAGCTAGACCGGCCCGCCCACGCCACCCAGGCGTAGAACACCAGCACGCCGATCACATCCACCGCGCCCAGCCAGGACAGCATGCCCGGCCGCGACACCGTCCAGATCGACGACTGGAAGAACCCGAGCACCCAGGGCACCCCGATCGCCGTGGTGAGCAGCCAGTATCCGGCCACCCACCGAGCGCCCGCGACCTCGCGCATGGGGCCGTACACCAGCCACAGAATGACCGGAATCAACCAGATCCAGTGGTGCGACCAGGAAATCGGCGACACCATCAAACCGAACAGCTGCACGATGACGAGCGTGCCCAGCAGATCGTCCTTCGCCAGCGCACGCCAGGCCAGCACCGCGAGCACCGCCGTGATCAGCACCGCCCCCAGCCACACCGGTCCGGACACCACGTCATGGCCGAGGAAACGGCTCAGCGCGCCGCGCAGCGACTGATTCGTGGACGAGGCCACCGGGCCGATCCGGGACGCGTCGCCCAGCAGTTCGGTGAAGTACTTGCGCGTCTCATCCGGGGTGATGGAAAAGGTCAGGCCGATGGTGCCGAAGAACACAATCGCCGACCACGCCGCGTCCAGCCAGCGCCGTCGCGCCGCGAAGTACAGACCGGTCACGGCAGGTGTCAGCTTCACCCCGGCGGCCGCGCCGACCAGCGTGCCGGACACCCACCATTTCGTGCTGCGCACCGCGAGCATGGCGATCAGCACCAGGAACACATTGACCTGGCCGTAGTCGAAGGTGGTGCGCACGGGTTCGAGCCACATGCCGACGGCCGTCCAGGCGACCGCCGTCGTGCGCCAATACTGTTGCCGCAGTGCGTCTTTCCCGAGCATCAACTCCAGCGCGATCCACACCACGCCGAACAGCGCCGCGACCGTGGCGAGCAGCCAGCCGATGGCGACCACCGAGAACGGCAGGAAATGCAGCGGATAGAACACCAGCGCCGCGAACGGTGGATAGGTGAACGGCAGCGGAAAATCGGGTGTTTTGCTGGCGTCCGTGTATTCATAGAGATTTCCACTGCCCAGATTCGCCGAACCGTCCACATAGACGTGCAGGTCGACGAAATTCATGCCGTTCGGCAGCAGCAGCACCCAGGCCAGGCGCGCCAGCACGGAGAGGCCGAGGGCCACGGCAGCCAGGCGGAAATGTCGATTCACGGCTCGGGACTTTCAGCTCGGGCAGCGGATGACGCCGGGATACACCTCGAACAGGCCGAATACCGGCGGGCTTGCGGGCCTCGACAAGAGTAGTCGCACCGCGCGTGGCGCCCCGCGTCGCGCTCCCCCTGCTGTAACATTCGCATCACTGACCCCATCAGTAACAGCACTTCGGGTCGGCCGTTCGATAGCTTTACCTGATATAGGACGCCAAGATCACTCCGTGGCTGTACAACCGGGCAGCCCGGTCCCTAGAGTGGCGCGGAGCGATGCTCCATCGCCGCTAGTTGCACCCGAAGGTAAGGACGGCTACACCAGTGCTTCGCACCCGAGGATCGCGGTTCGCAACCACCGCAGTGGCCCTGGCCGCCTGTGCCACCGTGGCCGTGCCCACCACCGCGTTCGCCAAACCGGCACCGGCACCGCAGCAGGTGACCGCGACCATTCCGATGGTCCCCGAAGGCGTTTCGGTCGATGCGCTCGCTTCGCTGATCCCGGCCATCATCGGTGCGGCCGCCGGGCCCGCCGATATCGCGGCTCCCGGCCCGCAGACGGCCATCCTCGATCAGGCCAAGCAGATCCTGGCGACGCTGAATCTGCCGCAGTCCATCAAGGACACGCTGAACAAGATCATCACCTTCCTGGACGGCAGTGGTGGTGGCGGTCCGGACATCCCCAAGGACGGCCCGGTCATCGCCCAGTTCCTGTGGCCGACCATCGGTAAGGGCTGCATCGGCTCCGGTGCGGACTCGGTGGGCACCGCGCTCGCCGTCGCCGGCCCGGCCCAGCTGCCCCCGCCCGGACCGGCCGCGAGCCAGACCGGATTCGTGTTCACCGCGCTGGGCACCAAGCGCCCCACCGAAATTCAGACCCCGCCGATGACGGTGCAGTGGCTGAACCTGGACACCCGCCAGTCCGGTGTGGCCAACCTGACCGATGAGGCCAAGATCAACCCGGACGGCCCGGCCACGCTGTCGGCCATCGTCAACACCGGTGGCGGTCGTGTGGTCGCCGTGGTCTCCGGTTCGCTGACCACCCAGGCCGATGCCGAATCGCAGCCCATCACCTGCTCGTTCCTGCCGACCATCGGATTCTTCACGGTCTGACCGGAATTCACGGTTAGCCGAGAATTTCTCCCCTGTTCCACCCGCGCGACAAGCCGGGAGGGACAGGGGCGAATTCTTTCTGCGGCCCGAGTCACTGTGGTAGACCGGGGATATGGCCGCTGCGAACTCCACCCCTCGGGGCATCAAGTCGCGCCGATCGATCCTGTCGATTCGCTCGGAGGGATCGATCCTGTCGATCGGCTCCGCCTATTCGATCCTGTCCATCGGCAGCGTCGGATCGGTGCTGTCGATCGGCTCCGCCGGATCCTTCGGCTCACTGCTCTCGTCCGCGTCGTTCGGCAGTATCGGATCGGCCTTCTCCGGCCTGTCCCGCTGGTCGATCTTCTCGTGGAACGGTGACCGCCAAGCCTTCTCACAGGGCCCGGACGCCGACAATGTCGACCACCAGCACACCCTGCGCGTGGTCCCGGACGAACCGGACCTGCTCGAAGACCCGACCCGCCACTGCCAGACCTAGCCCGGAGTTACCACCACTGCCCGTAGGCCGGGGCGAGGACGGAATTCACGTCGACGCTGATGCCGCCCACCGAGCGCTTGTCGATCTCGAACTGGTGCAGGTGGGCGTCCGGGTGCACGTACCCCTTCGGGGTGCCCCAATTGTGTTGCCAGAAGTAGGAACCCAGACCCGCGTCGCGGATGTTGTCGATGGTCGGCGAATTGGCGTAGACGCCGACGCGCGGGCGGCCCAGCACGGTTTCCCAGCCGCGCAGGTACGGATCGATCATGGACTCGAAGTCGGCGTCGCTGGGGTTGTCGTCGATCGAGGCGTAGATGGGCGCGTTATCGGGTCCGCCCGCGGCCTTGTGCAGCACCAGGCCCCGCGTGGCGTGCTGGACTCCGGCTTCGAAGCCGCCACGCCAGTCGGCGGTCGGCCCCTTGCCGAACTGGTAGCAGGACACCACGGATAGTCCGGCACTGCGGAGCGCGTCGACTTCCCTTGCCAGCAGCGGTTTTCCGGCCATCCATTCCGCGCCGGGACGGCGGTCCGAGACATAGCGGATGACGCCCATATGCCCGTCATCGCTGATCGCCTCGACATCGGGAACGCCACCCGCGTAATCGAGCAGGGTGCCGAGTTGTTGCCGCGCCGAGGCGGTCGGGGCGGGCAGGGTGAATCCGGCGGTGACACCGGCGGCCACGGCCGCACTGCCGAGCAGGAATCCGCGACGGCCCACCGCGCGGTCGGAGAGAGCATTGCGGGCACGGGACAGACGCATCGCGGGACTCCTTCGCACACTCGCTGACCGAACATGCCGATCGCGTGCGCACCGAGAGAGCTTGCCCGTGACCGGTAGAACTCTTGCGGCGTGCCCGGCGCACCTTCCCCGATGACCCGAGGGTCATCCGTGCGCCGGGAGCCTTTGACGTGCCCTCATTTCACCATATTCACATTGGAATCGCCAGACTCACACGGCACATGAGCATCATTAGTCCCATACGTGCGCAATCGGGCACATCGGATATGGAAAGAAATCCGGTCAGACCCGCGTGCCGTCGAGCCGCGCGCCCACATCGATGGTGCGGCGGGAGGCATCGGCGACCTCGGCGCGAACCACCGACGCCACCTGCGCGACAACCTGTTTGCGAATACCCGCCAATTTGCCGAGCGTGGCGGCGCGCAGGCCCTGCGCCTTGAGCTCGAGTTCGATGTCCTCGGCCGCGGGCGGCGCGGCATCGATGATGATCAGCAGCGGATCGGCGGCGCGGGCGGTCAACGCCACCGGCACCTGCACCTCGGCGCTGTACCGATTCGATTGCAGCACATCGACGGTGATGTCCAGGCTCACCGGAATGGTCAGATCGAAGGTCACCAGATCCGATTTGTCGGGGGTATCCGCCTCGGGCATCGGATGATGTTCCACCTTCGGCAATTCCGCGATCACCGGCTCCGGCGGCGACGGTGCGGGCAGATGCGTGGATTCCACGATGCGCGGCAGTCGCACCGTGCCGTGCACCGCGACCTGCGCCTTATTACCCGGTCCGGTGCGAATCGGGCCGACCTCGATGGGCTTGCCCGCCATGGCTTCCACCACCTCGCGCACCCGATCGACGGTGACGATGCGCTCGAAGAAGCGGTGCCCGAATTCGCCGTAGCCGATCCACGCGTGCGCGGGCGATCCGCGATAGGGCGAGCGGCTGCCGTTGAGAATGGCCTCCACGTCGAAGGTGCGCCCGCGCTGGGCGTCCGGATCGGCGAGGATGCCGTTGATGCGATTGGCGACCTCGTTCTGCACCAGTTTGGCGATCGGGTCGACGAGTAGATCGAAGGCGGCGCCGATGGCCTGCGCGCGCATGACGAAACTGACGTCGCGGCCGGTCACGGGCGGAATATCGATGACGATGAGCAGCGGATCGGCGGTACGGGCGTGCAGTTTCAGATCGATGTCGACGACCGCCTCCAGGCGTAATCGCTGACCGCCGAGAGTGACGTCGACCCGGAAATTCACCGGCAGCGCCACATCGAAGTGCACATGCGGGCCGCGCCGGACGATGGTGGGTTTGCCGACGCTGCCCTTGGCGACGAAGCGGGCCAGGCCCGCCGGGCCGATGCCGAATGGTCCGATGGTCATACCGCGCCCGGCCATTCCGGAGACCGCCGCCTCGATGCGGGATTCCGTGACCGCCGCCGCCACGAAACGTTCGCCGAATTCGGCGTAATCGATCCAGGTCGGCTCGTCGGACGGAGTCATCCAGCTACTTTCGTCGGGCGGGGATCCCTGTCCTGCCGATGAGGGGGCAGCAGGACAGGGACCAATCGGCGACGCTGCCGGGCGCCGCCGAGACCATCGTAGGCGGAAGAGTCTCGGAGTCCCACCCTCGCGCGCCTGCTTTTCCAAAATGTGGAACTGGACTGTTCACAATCGGCCGTATCCGACGACCCCGGAAACCTCGGCCGGACGGATGCGATGAATGCTGATCTTGCCGAATTCATTGCCGCCGATCGTGGTGATGGAGTCGGCGTCGGCGTCGATGACGATATTGGTGTGCTGGCTGAACACACTGCCCGCCGCGTACATCACCACATCGCCGATATGCGCGCGATATCCCGGCTCCTCGAAGCGCTGCTGCTGCCGGTAGTACGCCTCCAGGGTGGAAACGCCCGGAATACGCCAGGACCCCGAATTCGGATTGTCCAGCGGCCGGCCGGATTCGCGCATCACCCAGCTGACGAAATCCGCGCACCACGCCTCGCGCACACCCTCGGCATAGGTCTCCCCGCCCGGCTGCCGCCCGAATTCCCGCTTCGTGACATCCAGAATGCGCAGCTGCGTCTCATCGAGCCCGGTGCGATCCACGGCCGGGAAACTCCGCAACCGGTCCCCCGCGATGGCGTAATCCGATGAATGGTCCTGCCACCACCGCACTCCCGCCGCCCCGCCCACGGCCAGCAGCACCAGCACGGCCGCCACCACCGCGGGCCAGCGCCGCTTGCGCCGGCGCACCGGCCGTTCCAATTGCACGGTCATATGATCCCTCCCCAGAATCCGGCCGAAGATCAGCCGCTACCCAGTCTGACGCCCCGCGTCGGCCCCGGGTTCCCATGCACACAACACCTACACAATTCCCGCCCAACCCCGCGACATCAGTCCGAGGGGCCGGGGACGCGGCATATCTGTCCCCGGGTGCCCTCGCGCACCGGGTCGGTGCGCGGCGGAACGCGGTGCTGGCCACCGCGTTCGGCGAGCAGGGCCAGGTCCACCTCGAGCCGCGCGCGCAGACGCTCGGCCGAATCCCGGTGCGCGGCGGCGATTTCCGGTGCGCCCAGGAATTCGGCGAGGTCGGCGAGGTTGTCGTCCATGGGCCCCAGAACGGTCGCGCCGGTTTCCAATCCGGCGATCGTGCCCGCGTAGGGCAACAGCTGGTCGTACAGTTCGCGTGCCCAGGCGTCATCGCGCAGGGCGAGGGCCAGGCGGGCGCGCACCGAGCTGAAGGTGGTCCAGAACTGCGGGGCCAGTGGACCGGCGTCCCGCAATACCCGGCGGGCAAGATTCTCCTGTCCCGAGTCGACCAGCGCCAGCGCGTAGCCGTAGACGAACAGTTCGGGCTTGGCCGCGGCGCGCTCACGCATCTCATCGACGAATCCGGACATGTCATTGCGTTGCCAGGCCAGTGAGATCGCGATGCCGATGTGCAGGGCGTTGGGTTCGCGGGCGGGTTCGGCGACGCCCGGCTCGGTCAGGATGTCGTCGGCGGAGCGGGGTTCCATGGCGAGCATCAATTCCACCGCGTCGGTATTGCCGCGCAACAGTTCCAGCACCATATCGAAGGGTGCGATGGCGTCGAGCAGATGCCGCAGCTGGCCATCGGTCGCGTATTCGCCCGCGCTGCGCGCGTGTTCGGCGGCGGCCACCAGATCGGCGTCGGCCAGTGCGACGCGGAACAGCAGATAGTGTGCGAGCGCGCTGAATTCGGTGAGCCGGGCGTCGGTGGCGATCCGAAGCATGCGTCCCGCATGACGTTTCAGTTCTTCGGCGCGCAGGAAGCCGCCATTGGCGAAGGCGGCGAAGGCCTGTGCGTTCAGTACCGCGCAGAGCAGATCCGGATCGGGCAGCGGTGCGGCCAGGGCGCTGGCCGCTCGGGCGGCGGCGGCCGCGGCGTCCCGATCATCGAGCGCGCGATCGAAAACCGTGGTGATGTGCACTCGAATACGCGTGGTGACCGGAAGTTCCGCATCCTCCAGCGCCAGTCGCAGCGGTTCGCGAATGCGCGGATCCGGGGTGTGCCAATCGTCGACGGACCAGATCAGCGGGGTCGGCCAGCAGGTGGCGGCGCGCGCCAACAGCTCTGCGCCGCCGAGGGTTTCGGCGAGTTCGAGCGCCTGCTCGCGCGCGGCGCGGGCCTCCACGTGCTGACCGTCGTAGGCCAGCGCGGTGACCAGTTCGCAGCGGGCCTCCAGCACGGCGACGCGGTCCTCCCGGGTCGCCTCCGGCAGGGCGTGCCCGGCCAATTCATGCAGTGCCAGCACCGATCGCCAGCGGCTCACCGCATCGGCGCGCATGCGCCGCTCGACGCAGCGCCGTGCCGCCGCGCGCACGAATTCGAGTGCCCGAACGGCGGTTTCGGCATTCGCGCCGAGGGCGGCGTGATGGGCGAGGGCGTCGATATCGGTGCCGGGCAGCGCGGTGTCTCCCGCCGTCGCCGGGGTGCGGGCGGTGAACTCGGGCAGCGGCGCTATCGCACCCAGCGATACCGCGGCGGAGTGCGCGAGCGCGTCCATGGGCGCGGGGGTCCCCGTTGCGGCGCCGCCCGGCAGTCTGGTGCACAGCAATTCGAATGCGGCCCAGTGCATTCGGGAGCGGCGCAGCACCGGGATGTCGTAGTAGACGGTTTCCCGGACCAGTGCGTGATCGAAGGCGATGCGGCCGCTGCGCTCGGTGCGCAGCAGGCGAGCGGCCTCGGCGGTGGCGATCAGATCGATGAGGGTGTCCGGGGTGTGCGCCGTGGAGGCGGCGAGGGTGGTGATGTCATTGTGCTCACCCCAGACCGACATATGTCGGAGCAGTTCGGCGACCTGATCGGGCAGCTGGGCGATGCGGCGGCCGAGCAGATCCCGCACGCTGTCCGGCAAGGCGTCGGTGCTGCCCTGTCCCGCAACGAGTTTGGCGAGTTCGCGGACGAAGAGCGGATTGCCGCCGGTGCGGCGGCGCAGCAGTTCCACGGTGCGATCGTCGAGGGTGGTGAGTCCGGCCGCGGCCGCGGCGCTGCGGGTGCCCGCCAGATCCAGGCCGTCGAGTTCGATGCGTTCGGCGGTGAAAAGCGCCAGGGCGGCGGCGGTATCGCGCACCCCCGGTCCGGCTTCGGTGCCGCGCAGGGTGGCGACGATCAGGATGGGGCGATCGCGCAGCCAGTTCACCACCTGCCGCAGCACCTGCAGGGTGGCGGCGTCCGCACCGTGCACATCCTCCAGCACGATGGCGACGGGTCCGCCCGCCGAGCGTTCCCGGCAGGATCGCACCACCCGCCGGGCGAGGGTGAAAGCGTCTGCGGCGGTGTAGGTTTCCGGATCGGCGGCGTCGAGTCCGGTGAGTACTTCGGCCCAGGCCCAGGCGGGCGGCGCGCCCTCCACCTCCGGGCAGCGCCCGAATACGGTGGTCCAGGACTGTTCGGCCAGCCGGGCGACGAGGGTGGCGGCGAGAGTGGTCTTGCCCGCACCGGCCTCGCCGGAGAGCCAGACCAGGCGCACCTGTCCGGTGGCGGCGGTGGCGGCGGCGTCCAGCAGTCCGGTGCGCTGTTCGCGGTAACCGCTGTCCAGCAGGGGATCCGGCGGGTGCGCCGGTTCCGGTTCGGGCGGGCGGATGATCACCGGCGGTGTGATGGGTTCGCTGTCCACCGAATGCGTGAGGATGGCGGTTTCCAGGTCCCGCAGTCCGGGTCCGGGATCCACGCCGAATTCCAGGGTGAGGAATTCACGGCACTGCCGCACGGTGGCGAGCGCGTCCAGGGACTGTCCCAGTCGGTACTGCGCCAGTGCCAGCAGCCGCGCGCATTCCTCGCGTCCGGGATGTTCGGCGAAGACCGGTCGCAGCGCCAGCACCACCTCGGCGGGCCGATTCATCTCCAGCGCGGCCTGGGCGCGCAGTTCGGCCGCGGTGAGCCGCAGCGCGCCGAGCCGGGCGGTTTCCTGTACCGCCCAGGACATTCCGGCGAACGATTCGAAGGCGCTACCGTGCCAGCAGGCCAGTGCGGCGTCCAGCACCCGCACCTGTTCCAGCGGATCGGGGCGCAGCGCCGGATCGCGCATGGCCGATTCGTGCCCGTGCAGCAGCTGCTCGAAATGCCAGGAGTCGACCTGCTCTGGTTCGAGATTCAGCGCGTACCCGTGTGATTCGGAGACGATGACGCGGGACTGCGCCCGGCGCGGCCGGTCGGGTTCGAAGACCCGGCGCAGATTGTGAATGTAGACCTGCAGCGCGGCAACGGCTTTGGCGGGCGGGTCACCGCTCCAGAGGTCGTCGATGAGCCGGTCGGTCGGGACCACCCGGCCGCCCGCGGCCACCAGCCGCCCCAGCACCGCGCACTGCATCGGCGCTCCGGGCGGTACCCGCTGACCTTCGATACTGATGTGCAGCGGACCCAGCACACCGATCCGCGTGACCGCCATCGCGCCGAAACACCCCCGATACCCACTTCACTAACAAACCAAACAGGATCATCAATATGGCAGAAATTCTGCGACAGTACCCAGTCTTGTTATCCCTCTTAACCCAATACGAAGTGAACCGCAAGAGGTGTACCGCACACTGCTCAGAGTGTTAGACCCCTCCCGGCCCCCGCCCGCCGATCTCGCAGTGCTGCACGCACTTACGCATCCGGCGTGCCTGCATGACGGCGCCTTCGACGTAGTGGCCGCGAACAGCGCCTTCCGCCAACTGTTTCCGGGTACCGGCCCCGGCGCCAATCTTTTGACCGCCATCATGCTGGAGCCTATGGCACGGTACCGACTCGGCGACTGGGAAGCCGAGGCGCAGATCATGATCTCGGCCTTCCGCGGCAGCGGACCCGAACTGGTCGCACCAGAACGCCGGGACGAGATCCTGAACCTGTGCCGGCGCGCGCCCGAATGGGATCGCCTGTGGCACAACGAGGCCGACCCGGACCCGCAGATCGAGCGGACCATGCTCATGCGCGAATCCGCCACCCGCGAGGAGCGGCGCATGTACGTGCAGACCTTCCAGTTCCAGGCACCGCGCCGGCCCTGGTGGTTGCTGACGGTGGTGCCCGCCGAATAGGGCTCACGCCCGCGCCGGGCTCACCCCCTCACGCCTGCGCCGCGGGCTCCTCGAACCAGCCGTCCTCGGGCTCGGCGAAGCCGTGGTACATGAGCGGTATGCGGCGATCCACGCCGAAATGCCGGTACACCGCGAGCATGGCGGTGCGCACCGCCTGATCGTGGAAGTCGTCGACCCGGCGCGCGCCCAGGGCGTGTTCGGGCAGCAGCGCGAGCCGGGTGAGTTCGGCCGGATCGTCGAGGTCCAGTCCGATCGGCGCCGGATCGGCGATGAAGTGATCGTGCAGGACCGCGCGCACCCGGGCCGGATCGTGAATCCCGGGCCGGAAGGCCAGGAAGCGGGTGCGGACCGCCGGGGTGCCATGCACCTGCAGCCAGTCCACCAGCGTGGCGTTGGGGCGGGGTATGCGGCCGGTCAGCGGCGTCTGCTCCAGCAGGTGCAGCATGGCCGCGCCGGGGACGCGTGGTTCGGGAACCAGGAAGAGCGTGAGCGCGGGAGCGCCGGACACCTTGTCGGCGAGATACACCTTGGTGGCCATGGGGTCGGGCATGCGCTTCTCCTTCGAGAAAGAGGGGCCGCATAACGCGACCCCGCGCCCGGTTGCTGACTATTCATCCGAGATCCTGCCGGCCGCCGAGTCACCCGACTCGGACTGATCTCCTCGGCGACCGACCAGTGCGACACTCGGAATTATAGTCGCGGAACTAAGCGTCGATCAGCCTGTTACGGGCAGGCTGGGCGCTGAGCTGTCTTTCTATGGTGGCCCGGACAGTCGGCCACTCCTCATCCAGGATCGAGTAGAAGGCGGTGCTGCGCACCTCCCCGTCCAGCCCGCGCGAATGCGCGCGCCGGACCCCGTCGCTGGTGGCGCCGAGTCGCTCGATCGCCAAGCGGGAGCGGGTATTCCGCACATCGGCCCGCATGCTGATGCGGCGCACCCGCCAGGTCTCGAAGGCGTGCTGCAACAGCAGCAGCTTGGATTCCAGGTTGATACCCGCCCCGCGAGCGTCCGGGGCGAGCCAGGTATTGCCGATCTCGGCGGCGTCGGGCACCGCCATCAAGGGGTCGCCGGGCGGTAGCCCGTGCACCAGCGGCCACACCATCGGCCCCTGCCAGTAGTCGAATCTGGTGAACCGGGTCGACCCCAGCACCCGTCCACTGGCGACCGCGATGATCGCGAACGCCAGCGAGGTCCCGGCGGCATGCCCGGCCAATGCCTGCGCCACATAATCCAGCGCTTCGTCCACACCGTGTGGGACAGGTGTGAACCCATATGCGTCTCGATTCCCCTGAGCTGCCTCCGCTACACCCGAAGCATGCTGCGGCGCAAGGGGTTCCAGCCGTACCAGACGGCCAGTAAGAGTAAGGGGTACAGGCACGTTCCCTCGATCTTTCGGATACGGTCGGGGCTCGCTTCGGACAGTGCCCAACCGGCCGAGTGCTCCGGAATCGACGAATCAGCCTTGGCGCGCCAGTAGCAGCATCGAACAGTGCGATGAACGATAGCGGAACAAGGGCTCACAACAAGGAAGGCAGCGCGCAAATTTACTTCCCCGATAAGCGTGTCGCGCCCGACGTGTTTCCGAACCCCCCGAAACCCCCAGATCGCCCGGTCACAGGCGCGCTTTCGGGCGGGGTCCGGGTTCGGATATCCGCGGCCTCGGCGCGTCCCAATGCTGGGAACGACGGGCCTCCCGAGCCGGGGACTCGGGAGGCGGTCGGAGAGTGGAGCCTCAGTTCGCGATGGCGTCGCGCAGGTGGAAATCGTTGTCGTCGGGGACGGCCAGCATCTGCTCCATGGTGGCGCGATCGAAGGGGAGCAGGTCGATGCTGCCGCCCTCGGTGAAATACCAGGAATTGCAGCCGGTGTTCCAGACTGTCGGGGTCAGGGCTTCGGCTACTTCTTGTTCGAAGCGGATGGTGGCGGCTTCGGTTACCTCTACGGTGTCGAATTCGCCTGTGCGCCAACGGTGTATCCAGGCGGTGATGTAGCGGGCCGTCACCTCGGCGGCGTGGTGCAGGGGGATGGAGCCGGTGGGCGAGTTGGGGCCGAGCACCGTGAAGAGGTTGGGGAAGCCGGGGATGGCGGTCATGCGATAGGCGCGGGGGCCTTTCGCCCAGGCATCATCGATCGAGATGCCTTCGCGGCCAACCAGATTCATGGGTCGCATGTAGTTGTGGGCCTTGAAGCCGGTGGCGAAGACGATCATGTCGACTTCGTGGTGACGGCCGTCGGCGGTGCGGATTCCGGTGGGTGTCACGGCTTCGATGCCGTCGGTGACGAGTTCGGCGTTGCGGGCGCGCAGGGCGCGATAGTAGCTGCCGGACAACACCTGTCGCTTGCACAGCGGCTGGTAGTCGGGGGTCAGTTGTTCGCGGAGTTCGGGGTCGCGCACCTGGGCGCGCAGGCTCAGGCGGGCGTACTCCTGGACCGTGCGGCGACGCCAACTCGGGCGGGTGACGACATCGGTGAACATTCGCGCGCCGGTCATGCCGACCTGATAGAGGGCCTTGTTGACCTGCGGCAACCGGTCCAGCACCGCGCCGAGCAGCGGCGGTTGCGGCAGGCGCATCGGCGCCCAGATCACCCACTGCGGGCTGCGCACGAAATGGGTGATCTGCTCGGCCTTCGGCTGGAGAGCCGAAACCACCTGCACGCCGGTCGATCCCGTGCCGATGACCGCGATACGGCGGCCATCGGTGGCCACGGAGTCGTCCCAGCGGGCGGTATGCAGTATCTCGCCGGTGAACTCATCCAGACCCGGTAGCTCGGGCATAGCCGGATGATGCAGCACACCGGTGGCGGCGATGACGAAATCGGCCTCGTGGACGGTCCCGTCACCGGTTTCGACCCGCCAGCCCGATCCGGTGAAGGTCGCCGCCGTGACCTCGGCGTTCACCCGCAGATGCGGGCGCAGCCCGTATTCCTCGAAGACATCGGCGAGATACCGCTGAATCTCCGGGCCGGGCGCGAAGATTCGCGACCAGTCGGCCTTGGGCGCGAACCCGAATTGGTACAGCTGCGACGGCACATCGCAGGTGAGCCCCGGATAGTGGTTCCAATGCCACACCCCACCCACGTCGGATCCCTTCTCCAGGATCACGAAGTCATGGAATCCATTGCGCTGCAAGGTGATGGCACTGGCGATTCCGGAAACCCCGGCGCCGATGATCACAATGCGCGGCTCACGGGACGCACGCACGACTTAACCCAACCTCCTCGTTGGATACCACCAGTATTCGAATACCTACGGTATTGCGAGCCTGTTGGTATGTCAATGTCAGCGCATGCGCACCGTGAACACGCCCCGGTCAGCGCTGCCCGGGCGTTCCGATCCAGGTTTCCAACGCCGCGCGCAGGGCGGGCTCGGCGGCCGCGATCGGCTCATCGATGGCCGCCGCCCAGGCGATATGGGCGTCGGGCCGAATGAGCAGCGCGTCGGCGGGCCGATCATCGAGCTTCGCGGTGCGAATCTCGAGGTGCGGCAGCCATTCCCGGGCGATATCGGCGAGATCCGCGCGATCGGAGAGGATCAGCAGCACCGGCCGGGCCGCGGCCAGCAGTTCGGCGACGGTGTGGATGCCGTCATCGGCGTGCAACTCCAGATCGGGTGCGAAAGCACCGGTCAGCGCATGGTTGTTCGAATTCGGCAGGGGGTACCGAATATCGCTGCCCGCGATGAACGCGCCCATTCGGCGCAGCGGCTGCTCATCGGTGAGCAGTTCCTGGAACACCGCGCGCAACGCCTCCGCCGCCGGATCGTGGCCGCGACGCAGCGCCACCTGCGCCCGGGTGTGCAGCATGGTCCGCGCACCCGCGAAATGCCGCTCCTCGTGATAGGTGTCGAGCAGCTGCTCGGACACGCGCCCGTCGACGACGGCGGCGAGTTTCCACGCCAGGTTGACCGCGTCGAGCATGCCCGCGTTGAGCGCGACACCGGTGGCGGGGAAAAGGTGCGCGGCATCGCCCGCGAGCAGCACCCGCCCCTCCCGGTAGCGTTCGGACTGGCACGCCTTGAACGTGAACCGCGACAGCCGATATGTCTGCGCCACAGGAAGATTCGCACCCAGTACGCGCTGAATGCTCTCCTGAAGTTCGGCGACGGTCAGCGGTACGTCGTCGTCGTATTCCGCGTCCTCGTCCTCGATCGTGTAGACGGACAGCGAATCCGAGTTCGGTGCCGCCGCCATCCCGAACAGCCCGCGCTCGGTGCGCGTGAAACCCGAACGGACGGTGCCGAATCCGGGAACCTCCAGATCGCCGTTGTCGAGCCGGGTCACCGACTCCGGCACGGTGATCTGCGCCAGGCGGTTCACCTCCGGATAAACCGTGCCGGAGAACGGAATTCCCGCCAGTTCCCGCACTCGGCTGCGCGCCCCGTCGCAGCCGATCAGGTAGCGGGCGTCCAGCCGGTAGGTCCCGTCCGGGCCTTCGACGTCGACGCACACGCCCTCGGCGTCCTGCTCCACCCCCAGCACCCGATGTCCGCGCCGGATGTCGACGCCGAGCTCATCGACCCATTCGTTCAGTACCCGCTCCAGCTGCTGCTGGGGCAGCGGCAGCGCGTGCATGGGGTTGCCCTCGAGTTGGGTGAGGTCCACGTGCACCCCGCCGAACGGGAAGCGCGGGGCCGGAATCGGATCGGTGCAGGCGGCCTGGAAACGCTCCAGCACACCGCGGTAGCGCAGCAGTTCCAGGATCTGCCCGCCGATCCCGCCCGCCTTGGGGGTGTCCCGGGGCCGGGGCTGCCGCTCCAGCACCAGCGGCCGGATTCCGGCCAGGCGAAGTTCGGCGGCCAGCATGAGTCCGGTCGGACCCGCACCCACGATGATCACGTCGCTCACTACTCAATCTCCCAATTCGAGCCGATACCTGCTTCGGCGAAAGACTTTTCGGTATGCCCCGGGTTCGCCGCAACCCGGGGCAGTCGGACCGCCGGTCGGGCGCTATCGCGCGCCGGACCGGCCGTGCCGCGGATGGCCGCCCTTGGGGTTTGCGACCGTGCGCGGCGGCAGCGGGCGAGTCACGAAACGCGACCGGTTGTTCCGGGTGGGATAGGTGCCGTGTTGCTTGCGCATTCAAACCGCCTCGAGTGTAGTACTGTGTTCGAAGTGATTTGAAACGTAGTACTACGGATGGAGTGGTGTCAAGTGGTTCGTACAAACCCGGAGCGCCGGCAGGCCCTGCTGGACGCATCGATCGAGGTCCTGGCCCGAGAAGGGGCCCGCGGCCTGACCTTCCGCGCGGTCGACAAAGAGGCCGGGGTGCCCGCGGGCACCGCCTCGAACTATTTCCCCAACCGCGATGAACTCTTCGTCCAGGTCGGCCACCGCTACTACGAGCGCCTGGTCCCGTCCGAGGACACCATGACCAAACTGCACGGCCTGCGCTCCCGCGAAACCGTCACCGAACTCATGACCGAGGTCGTCAACCGCGTCTACCAGTTCCGCACCGGCTACCTGGCCATCCTCGAACTCCGCCTGGAGGCCACCCGCCGCCCCGAACTGCAAACCCTGCTCACCGAACGCGTCCGAGCCGACCTCGACTTCAATATCCGCAACCACCTCGACTACGGCATGCCCGGCGACGAGAAAACCCCCGTAATCCTCTACCTCGCCCTCAACTGGCTCATCCTCGAACGCCTCACCCTCCCCGGCATCTTCGACGAAAAACAAGCCGCCGACCTCGTCCACACCCTCGTCGAACGAGCCATCCTCACCCCCGAAACCAACTGAGCCCCACCCGATTCGGATGGGGCCCAGCGGTTGGTTCGCGAAAACCTATACGTTGAAGCGGAACTCGACGACGTCGCCGTCGGCCATGACGTATTCCTTGCCTTCCATGCGGACCTTGCCCGCGGCCTTGGCGGCGGCCATGGAGCCCGCGGCGACCAAGTCGTCGTAGGCGACGATTTCGGCCTTGATGAAGCCGCGTTCGAAGTCGGTGTGGATGACGCCGGCCGCCTTGGGGGCGGTGTCGCCCTGGTGGATGGTCCAGGCGCGGGATTCCTTGGGGCCTGCGGTCAGGTAGGTCTGCAGGCCGAGGGTGTGGAAGCCGGCGCGGGCCAGGGCGTGCAGGCCGGGCTCGGACTGGCCGATGGATTCCAGGAGTTCCAGGGCCGATTCGTCGTCGAGTTCGATGAGTTCGGATTCGATCTTGGCGTCCAGGAAGACGGCGTCGGCGGGGGCGACAGCGGCCTTGAGCTCGGCCTTCTTGGCCTCATCGGTGAGGACGGCCTCATCGGCGTTGAAGACGTAGAGGAACGGCTTGATGGTGAGCAGCGAAAGTTCCTTCAGCAGCTCGACATCGAGTTCCTTCTGGGCGGCGAACAGGGTGCGGCCCGCGTTCAGGATCTCCTGCGCCTGCTTGGCGGCATCGGCGACCGGCTTGCGGTCCTTCTTGATGCGCGCTTCCTTGTCGAGGCGCACGACCGCCTTCTCCAGGGTCTGCATATCCGCCAGGATCAGCTCGGTCTCGATGACCTCGATATCGGCGAGCGGATCGACCTTACCGTCGACGTGCACCACATCGCTGTCGGCGAAGACGCGCACGACCTGGCAGATGGCGTCGGCCTCACGGATATTGGCGAGGAACTTATTGCCCAGGCCCTCGCCCTCGGAGGCGCCCTTCACGATGCCCGCGATATCGACGAAGGTCACCACGGCGGGGAGTTGGCGCTCGGAGCCGAAGATTTCGGCGAGCTTGGCCAGCCTCGGGTCCGGCAGCGGCACGACACCGGTGTTCGGCTCGATGGTGGCGAACGGGTAGTTCGCTGCCAGGACGTCGTTGCGGGTCAGCGCATTGAAGAGCGTCGACTTTCCGACGTTGGGCAGGCCGACGATTCCGAGGGTGAGACTCACGAGAACGAGAGTTTACCTGCGCAGTTCCGACCGAACGGACCCGGGCGGGCGCGGAGGCCGCGCGATCAGCGCAACGCCCCGGCGACGACCGCCGCCAGGGCGGTGTATCCGGCGTCATTGGGGTGCAGATGGTCACCGCTGTCGAACGCGGGCGCGAGGCGATCATGATCGGCTGGATCGGCCAGCGCGATGGCCGAATCGGCGACGGCGTCGTATTCGCCCGAGGTGAGGATCCAGGTGTTGACCGCTTTCCGCACGCGATCGTGGTCGGCGTAGCGAGCACGATCACCGCCGCCGAACGCGGAGCCGCCCGCGGGCAGGATGGTCGCGCCGATCACCCGCAGGCCCGCGTCCCGCGCCTGCTCGATGAGCGCGCGGTGCGCGGCGATCAATTGTTCGGCCGTGGCCCCCTGCACTGGAGCGCCCAGGGCCATGCTCGCACCGTCGAGCCAGATGTCGTTGATGCCCTCGAGAATGACCACGGTGCCGATGCCGGGCTGGTCGAGCACATCGCGGCGGAAGCGGGACAGCCCGCTGTCCCCCAGCCAGCGCGAATCGGCCGTCAGGCAGTTACCGCCGATGCCGAGATTCAATACCGGACGCGATTCACCCTGTGCGGCAAAACCTTCGGCCAACCGATCCGGATAACCGCGATGCGCATCGTAGGTGGAGCCGACGCCTTCGGTGAACGAATCGCCGAACAAAGCGATGCCCGATCGGCTCGGCCACGCCTCCTCGATCTCCAGGGCGGACAGGTAATACCAGGACGAGGAGTTCACGGTGAAGGCATTGCCGGAGGCGTCCGCGCGGTGGTCGTCCCAGGCGAGGTACGAATTGTTCTGGGCCTGAGCGTGAAAGGTCGCCGGACCGGTGGCATCGGCGAAGTACAGGGTCACCGTCAGCGTTTCCAGCGCCCGCACCGGCATATCGATCGAATCGGTGACCGCGTCCGCGCCCGGCTCGATTCGAAAGCCCGGAGAACCACCGATCGTCAAGTGCCGCAGGCTGTCCTGGTGTATCGCCGCACCGCCCGCGCTGCGCGCGATGGTCGCGCCGGTCACCGCCAGCGCCCGCGTGCCGAAGCTGTTCGACAACCGCAGCCGCAGCACCGATCCCGCGGTGCTGGTCCGAATCATCTGCCGCACAGTCTGATTCCCGAATCCCACCCCGGACCAGTTGGGCGCGAAACTGTCACCCGGCCGCTGGAGCGCGGTCACCCACACCGGCTGCCACACCGGCGCGGGGGCCGGTGTGGCGGCGGTGACGGCGGCGAGCAGCAGCAGTGCGGTGCAGAGCGCCGCGATGACCCGCGTGGCGCTGATCCGGTTCATCGGCCTCCGGCCGGTAGGTCGTCCATGCCCACCAGCCTCGCACCGAATCGCCGAAATCTCCTGGCATATCAGGCGCGCGGGTCGCGGCCCAGGTAACCGAGCAGCTCATCGGTGACGGGAGTGGCGCTCGCGGAATCGGATTCGATAACCGCCGCGTACGCGCCCCACTGCCGCAGCGGCTCCACCAGTCCGCGCGAGGCGGTGAGCAGATGCCCGGACAGCTCCTCGGTCAGCGGCGAGGGCTGACCGGTGGCGATGGCGATATCCCAGGCGTGCACGGCGGCGTCGAGGGCGCACATGACGGCCGCGACCGGGGTCGGGAGTTCACCGTGCGGCAGCGGGGTGGGGACGGTTTCGGCATCGTCCGCGACGGTGGCCCAGGCGGCGGCGGTCTCCTCGACCGCGGCGGCGACCAGTGCGGCCGGGGTGCCGTCGACGGTGCCGGACGGATCGAAGGGGTCGTAGGCCGGGCCGTCGCCGATGCCCAGGAACTTGGCGTAGGCCAGCTGATCACCGGCGGCGTGCTGCACGACCTGGGTGACGGTCCATTCCTTGCAGGGGGTGGCGAGCTGCCACTGATCGGCGCCGACACCGGCGACGGCGCTGGTGAGCGCGGTGTAGGAGGTGGCGAGCACATCGCGCCAGACGGGGGCGAGGATGGCGGCGGGGGTGTTGGCGGTCTGCGAGTCGTTGCTCATTGTTCTTGCCTCTCAGGTCGTTTCGATCCGTTGAGATAAAGGTATGAGCCGATTAGGCTAGATTTCTTCCTAATACTGGGAAGTGATCGAAAGGCGGCAGTGTGACCTCCACCACAACCCGATTGCTGCGCCTGCTCTCGCTGCTGCAAGACCACACCCACACCGGCCGTGAGCTGGCCGAACGCCTCGCCGTCACCGATCGCACGCTGCGCCAGGACATTGCCAGGCTGCGCGAACTCGGCTATCCGGTGCACGCCGAACGCGGTCCGATCGGTGGCTATCGCCTGGGCCAGGGCGCGAATATGCCGCCGCTGCTGCTCGACGACGAGGAGGCCGTGGCCGTCGCGGTATCCATGGGACTCACCGAGAACGGCAGCACCGGCGTCGCCGATATCGACGCCACCGTCACCCGCGCCCTGGCCAAATTGCAGCGCATCATGCCGAAACGCCTGCAGCACAAGGTGAATGCGCTGCGCAGCACCACCGAGGTCGGGCCCGCGGTCACCGGCGGCCGCGAACCCGACGCGCCCGTCCCCGCCGAAATCCTCACCACCATCGCCACCGCGATCCGCGGCACCACCACCCTGCGCGCGGACGATCACGAATTCGAGCCCTACCGCCTGATCAGCTGGCAGCGCCGCTGGTTCCTGGTCGCCTACAGCCTGGAAAACCACACCTGGCGCGCACTTCCCGTGGCCGATCTGCCCGCGGTGGAACGCACCGGCCGCGCCTTCGCCGCTCGCGCCCTGCCCGAGGAGAATCTGGTGGCGTTCGTACTGCGCGAGGTCGCCTCGACCGGCTGGAAAGTGCACGCCCGCGTCACCGTTCTCGAATCCGCCGATACCGTGATCGCCCGCATCAACCCGACGGTCGGCGTGGTCGAACCCATCGATAACGCCTCCTGCCTGCTCCTCACGGGTGCGGACAAATTGGAGACGATCGCCATCTACCTGAGCATGCTCATGATGGATTTCCGCGTCGATGGCCCGCCCGAACTGGTGGCCCACCTGCGCACGCTCGCCCGCCGCTACGCCGCCGCCACCCCGCCGCAATTGTGAGGCGGGTCAGCGACCGCCGAGACCGGACATGGCTATACCGCGAATGAAGGCGCGCTGGGCCACCGCGTAGATGAGCAGCAGCGGGAGCAGGATCAGCGTGGCCGCGGCCATGAGAAGGGGCCAGTTGGTGGTGTATTGGCCCTGGAGCCGGATCAGGCCGAGGGTGACGGTGGCGTATTCATCGCGCTGAATCATGATCAGCGGCCAGAGGAAATCGTTCCAGACGGTGATCCAGGTCAGGACCGCCAGCACCATGACCGCCGGACGGGCGTGCGGAAGCAGGACACGCCAGTAGATCTGCCACGGGGTGCAGCCGTCGAGGGTCGCCGCCTCCTCCAATTCGGTTGGCAGAGTCGCGAAGAACTGGCGCATCAGATATGTGCCGAAGGCGCTGCCGAACAGCCCGGGGACGATCATGGCCCAGGGGGTGTCCATCCAGCCGAAGGCGCGCATGAGCAGGAACTGCGGGATCACGGTCACCGTGAGCGGGACCATGAGGGTGGCGAGGTAGGCGAGGAAGAGCGCCTCACGGCCGGGAAAACGCAAGCGGGCGAAGGCGTATCCGGCGAGCGAGCAGAAGAAGACCTGACCGGCGGTGACGCAGGCGGCGTAGACGGTGGTGTTGAGCAGCATGCGGCCGAGCGGGATGGCGTCGAAAACGTCCGTGTAGTTGGACCATTGGGGATGCGCGGGGAGGGCCGAGGGGTCGATGAGTTCGCCCTCGGACTTCAGTGACGCCGAGACCGCCCACAGAATGGGGGCGAGGGCGCACCAGGCGACGGCGATCAGAGCCGTGTAGATGAGCAGTAGCCGCAGGATTCGGTGAGCGGGCGTTCCCCTCACAGTTCCGCCTCCGCGCGCCGGGACAGGCGCAGTTGAATCAGCGTGAGCGCCAGCAGGATCGCGAAGATCACCCAGGCCAGCGCGGAGGCGTAGCCGACCTCGTAGAAGCGGAAGGCGTTCTGGAACAGCATGATCCCCAAGACGTAGGTGCCGGTTTCGGGACCGCCATTGCCACCGGTGAGCGCGTACGCCTGATCGAACGCCTGCACCGAGTTGATGACGGTGATGACGAAGACGAAGGACAGTGCGCCGCGAATCAGCGGAATGGTGATCGACACGAACCGCCGCAGCGCTCCCGCTCCGTCGATTTCCGCTGCCTCATAGAGGTTTTCGGGCACGCCCTGCATGGCGGCCAGCAGGATGACGGTGGCGAACGGCACGCTCTTCCACACCGTCACCAGGCTGAGCGAGACCAGCGCCCAATCCGGATCGGTCAGCCACGGCACCGGCGAGATGCCGAACCAGCCCAGGAACAGGTTGGCGAGGCCGTCATCGCTGGCGAAGACGAAACGGAAGACGACGGCCATGGCCACTGTCGAGGCCACCAGCGGCAGGAACGCGATGGTGCGAAAGATGCCTATCCCCCGCAGTTTTCGATTCAGCAGTCCCGCCACGGCCAGGCTCACCAGCACGGTGGGTATCAGGGTCAGCAGCGTGAACACGGCGGTATTGCGCAGCGCGATGAAGAACAGCGGATCATCGGCGAACAACCTGCGATAGTTATCCACACCCACGAATCGCGGCGGGCTGAACAGATCCCAGGAGTGGAAACTCAGGTACAGCGAAAATCCCAGCGGGAAGAGCAGAAACACCGCGATGGCGGCCAGATTGGGTGCGATGAACCACGCTCCGGCCCGCGCCCGCCGCCGCGCCAATTTCGACCCGGTCATATCGCCGCCCGCAGGACCGCGTCGATATCGGCCGCGGTCCGCCCGCCCAGTGAATCGGCGGTGGCCGCGCCGCGCAGCACCCGATTGCAGCCGCGTTCGAGCAGCGATTCGACCTTGCCCCACAGCGGTGTGACCGCCATCTGACGAGAGTTCGCCGGGCCGTCGGTGAAGACCTCGAGATTGCGGATACCGCGATGGGCGGCCGCGAAACCCGGTGCGCGCATGGCGGATTTGAGCACCGGGACGAAGAGGCCGGAGGCGGCGATGAGCGCCTGCCCCTCCGGTCCGGTCGCGAATTTCACGAATTCCCACGCCTGTTCGCGGCGTGGGCTGGCGGCGGCGATGGCCAGACCGGTGCTGCCGACATCGGTGATCGCGCCGGGTCCACCGTGCGGGCCGACCGGCAGCACGGTCACATCGAAATCAAGGTCATCGCGCCCGGTGAATTCCGAGTACAGCCAGTGCCCGCCCATGAGCATGGCGGCGCGTCCGCTGCGGAACAGGTCCTGCGCCGAAACCGATTGCCGGTCACCGACACTCGGCGCGACTCGGTGTTTCACGGCCAGATCCGCATAGAACTGGAGCCCTTCGGCGAAACGCGGATCCCCGATATTGGTGCGTTCGGGCCGCACCGGTGGCGAGAACCACTCCGCGCCATTGTTCATACCGAAGCAGGCCGCCGAGAAGTACGGCACCCACGCGTCGACGAAACCCCACTGCTCGACGCGCCCGTCCGCATCACGATGGGTGAGAGTCTGTGCGGCGGAGAGGAATTCAGCGAAAGACCAGGCATTGGACCAGCGGCCGGGCGGCCGAATCCCGGCCTGTTCGAACAGCTTCCGGTTGTAATAGAGGAACACCCCCGACCACTGCTCCGGCAGTGCGTACTGCCCGCCCTTCCAGACGAACGTATCGCGAAGCGGCGCATACCCATCCGCTGCCAGCTCGGCGGCGTACGCCGGATCGCGGTCGAGGAACTCCCGCAGATCGACCAGCACCCCGCGATCGGCCAAGCCCGCGTAGAGCAGTTCCCACGACATCAGCACATCCGGGCATTTCCCGCCCGCGCAGTAGGTGAGCATCTGCTGCAGCGGATCCGGCCCGGACATGATGGTGCGAATCTTGATATCGGGCCGCCGCCGCTGGAATTCCTCGATGATCGCCAGCCGGGATCGCGCCTCCTCCGGCCGCGCCTGGAAGAAGAAGGTCACCGCATCGTCATCGCCGCCACCGCATCCACCGGTCGCGGCCGCCAGGGCCGCGGCCGCCGCGCCGCCGAGCAGCACCCGGCGCGAGAGCGCCCCACCGCGAACCGAACTGCCGCCGGGCATCAGACCCGCACCCCGGCGGGGATTGTCGTGTGCGCCACATCCGGCCCGCCGTTCGCCGCGAATTTCCTACCGTTCGGCGCAGTGGATCCACCGTTCGTCGCAAATCGGTCGTAAGCGCACATCCAAGGCCGAAAGTACGGGCATGAGTAGAACGACCTCCGGGTCACGAGGGTCTCCTCCGGTTGCGGACCCTGTGGCCCAGGTCTCAGATCAGCATGGCAGCATACGGAGAGCAACCTGCGACACGCGGAGAACACGCGGACTCGCGGGAGCCAACGCCGGATTGCGCCACCCCGTCCCCCGGCACCGAGCGGCCGCCGGGTCACCCATACCCATCGGTACGACACCTGTTGAACGGCTGGCGAAAGCCGCATTCCAGGCATGTCGGTTCCGCTACGTTGTGCTCGAAATCAGTTAGCTTCGCTGTACCGCACGGGAGAGTTGTCGCATGGCGACCATCGAATACCTCCGGACGGACCCCGACCTGCCTCCGGTCGGTGTCGTGGACCGGACGCCTCTTACACCCGCCAAGAAGGGCATCTTCCTGGCCATCGCCGTTCTCGGCGCCATCGCCTGGACCATCCTCGCGTTCATGCGCGGGGAGGACGTCAACGCGGTCTGGATCGTGGTGGCGGCCGTCTGCACGTATGTGCTGGCGTACCAGTTCTATTCGCGGCTGATCGAATGGAAGATCACCAAACCGCGCGATGACGTCGCCACCCCGGCCGAGGAGCTGGAGAACGGCCGCGACTACATGCCGATGGACCGTCGCGTCCTGTTCGGCCATCACTTCGCCGCCATCGCCGGTGCCGGACCGCTGGTCGGCCCGGTGCTGGCCGCGCAGATGGGCTACCTGCCCGGCACCATCTGGATCATCGTCGGCGTCGTGTTCGCCGGTGCGGTGCAGGACTATCTGGTGCTGTGGGCCTCGGTGAAGCGGCGCGGCCGCAGCCTCGGGCAGATGGCGCGCGATGAACTCGGCGTGGTCGGCGGCGTCGCCGCCATCGTGGCCGTCCTGGTCATCATGATGATCCTGCTCGCGGTGCTCGGCATCGTGGTGGTGAATGCCCTTGCGGCGACCCCGAATCCGAAGACCGGCGTGCTCGAGGGCGGCAGCCCGTGGGGCGTGTTCTCCATCGCCATGACCATTCCGATCGCGCTGTTCATGGGCGTGTACCTGCGCTTCGTGCGACCGGGCAAGGTCGGCGAGATCTCCCTCGTCGGTTTCGCACTGCTGCTGCTGGCCATCATCTCCGGCAACTGGGTGGCCGGATCCGGTTGGGGCCGTGACTTCTTCACGCTCTCGGGCACCAGCATCGCGTGGATGCTGATCATCTACGGTTTCATCGCCTCGGTGCTGCCGGTGTGGCTGCTGCTCGCCCCGCGCGATTACCTGTCCACGTTCATGAAGATCGGCACCATCGGCCTGCTGGCCGTGGGCGTGCTGGTCACCATGCCGGTGTTGCAGGCCCCCGCCATCTCGCAGTTCGCGAGCAACAGCAACGGTCCGTCGTTCGCGGGCAACCTGTTCCCGTTCCTGTTCATCACCATCGCGTGTGGTGCGCTGTCCGGATTCCACGCCCTGGTGTCCTCGGGCACCACGCCCAAGCTGCTGGCCAAGCAGTCACAGGCGCGCATGATCGGCTACGGCGGCATGCTGATGGAATCGTTCGTGGCGGTCATGGCGATCATCACCGCGAGCATCATCGATCAGCACCTGTACTTCGCCATCAATGCCAGCCCGGCGGTGACCGGCGGCAGTGCGGACAAGGCCGCGACCTATGTGAACAGCCTTGGGCTGCACGGTGATCCGATCACCCCGGCACAGCTGAATCAGGCCGCCGCCGATATCGGCGAGAGCAAGATCGTCTCGCGCACCGGTGGCGCGCCGACGCTGGCCATCGGCATGTCCGAGGTGCTGCACAAGCTCTTCGGCGGCTCCGGGCTCAAGGCGTTCTGGTACCACTTCGCAATCATGTTCGAGGCGCTGTTCATCCTCACCACCATCGACGCGGGCACCCGCGTGGCGCGATTCATGCTCTCGGATTCACTCGGCAATCTGGGTGGCGCGGCCAAGAAGTTCAAGGATCCGTCCTGGCTGCCCGGCGCGTGGCTGTGCTCGGCGCTGGTCGTCGCGGCGTGGGGTTCGGTGCTGCTCATGGGTGTGACCGATCCGCTGGGCGGCATCAACACCCTCTACCCGCTGTTCGGCATCTCGAATCAGCTGCTCGCCGCGGTCGCGCTGACCGTGGTGCTGGCCATCGTGGTGAAGAAGGGCCTGGTGAAATGGGCCTGGATTCCGGCGGTGCCACTGGTCTGGGATCTCATCGTCACCATGACCGCCTCGTTCCAGAAGATCTTCTCCGGTGATCCCAAGATCGGCTACTGGACGCTGCACAACAACACCGTGACCAAGCGCGACGCCTATCTCGCCGCGCGGGATTCGGGGCAGCTGCCCAAGGGCGTGGCGGACGCCGCGGCCCTGCAGACGCAGATCGACAACCTGGACAAGACGATTCGCAATACCTTCATCCAGGGCACGCTGTCGATCGTGTTCGCGGTGTTGGTGCTGATCGTGGCGGCCGTCGGTGTGTGGGTGTGCCTGCGCGCCATTCGCAAGGGCGAGATGGAGACCACCGAATCGGAGGAGACGCCGTCGAAGATCTTCGGGCCGAGCTCCTTCCTGGCCACCAAGGCGGAAAAGGAAGTCCAGCGGGAATGGGACGACCTGGCCGCCACCGGCAAGATCAAACCCACCGCGCACGCGCACTGAGTCACAATTGGTTCCGATGAACGACTCCGCCGCCCCGTCGACCGCAGGACTCCTGCGGTCGGCGGGGCGCACGGTTTTACGTGCCCTGCGCGGCGTGATCTGGTGGTTCAACTCGATCCTGGGTGGCAACGACTACCAGCGCTACGTCCAGCACCTGCGGCTCCGGCACCCCGACGCCGAGGTCCCCAGCGAACGCGATTACTGGCGCGACCGCCACGACGCCGCGGCGCGCAACCCCGCCAACCGCTGCTGCTGAGGGCATGTCTCATTCCCGCTGACGCTCGCGTCTGATTTCCGCTAGCGCTCGGTGGCGGCGGCTGCGATCGTGGTTGTTGTGAGTGCGAATGATCTGGACTTCGAACGGTGCTACCGCGCCGTGGCCACCCGCGACGCCCGCTTCGACGGGCAGTTCGTGACCGCGGTGCGCACCACCGGAATCTATTGCCGCCCTTCATGTCCCGCGATCACCCCGAAACCCGCCAATGTCAGCTTCCTGCCGACGGCGGCGGCCGCGCAGCAGTCGGGCTTCCGGGCCTGCCGCCGCTGCCTGCCGGACGCGGCCCCCGGGTCGCCGCTGTGGAATACCCGGGCCGACCTGGCCGCTCGCGCCATGCGATTGATCGCCGACGGGGTGATCGAACGCGGTGGCGTGCCCGCGCTGGCCGATACCCTCGGCTATTCGCAGCGGCAGTTGACCCGGGTGCTCACCAGTGAGCTCGGAGCCGGACCGCTGGCACTGGCGCGTGCGCACCGCGCGCACACCGCCCGGCTGCTCATCCAGACCACCCGGCTGTCCATGTCGGATATCGCGTTCGCGGCGGGTTTCGCGAGCATCCGGCAGTTCAACGACACCGTGCGCGAGGTGTTCGCGGTCAGCCCGACCACCCTGCGCGAAGAGTCCCGCCGCCGCAACGGCGATACCCTGCCCGCCACCAATGGCATGCTGACACTGCGGCTTCCGTATCGGGAACCGCTGGACAAGCACTGGCTGGAATGGTTCCTGTCCGCACACGCCGTGCCCGGGCTGGAACTGTGGGAGGACGGGCACTACAGCCGCAGCCTGCGAACTCCGCACGGGCACACCACGGTTCGCATGTCCGTCCAGCCCGGACACGTCCGCGCCGCACTGGCGCTACAGGATATGCGGGACCTCGCGCCCACCGTCGCCCGGCTGCGCCACTTCCTCGATTTGGACGCCGACCCAATCGGCATCGACGAGGCGCTGGCGACGGGAATGACCGGCGCGCTGCCGCTTTCGATCGCGCCCGGCGATCGGCCGGAGCGCGTGCTGTCACCCGGCATTCGCGTTCCCGGCTGCCTGGACGGTCCGGAACTGTTGCTGCGCACCATGATCGGGCAGCAGATCTCGGTGGCGGCGGCGAATACGCATACCGCGCGGCTGGTGCAGACGCTCGGCGAATCCATTCCGGGCCCGATTCCGTACCTGTTCCCCACCCCCGCGACCATCGCCGAGCACGGGGCCGAGGTGCTCACCGGGCCGACGCGGCGAATCGAGGCGATCGTGGCGGCGGCGCGCGCGATCGCGGACGGCGAACTGGTACTGCACGCCGGGCGCACCGCTTCCGACCTGCGACGCGATCTGCTGGCCCTGGACGGCGTCGGCCCCTGGACCGCCGACTACGTCACCATGCGACTACTCGCCGACCCGGACGTACTGCTCGCCTCCGATCTGATCGTGCGGCGCGGCGCGGCACTGCTCGATATCGATCTCGCCGACACCGCGCGCCTATCCCCCTGGCGCTCCTACCTGACCATGCACCTCTGGAAGCACGCGCTGACCACCCCCGCATCCACCACCGACGGCGCATCCGGCGCCCGGAAAGCGAGTACAGCCCCGTGAACACCCGAATCAACTCCGGCACAGCGGATTTCGCCACCGTCACCACCGCGGCGGGACCGTTCACCGCGCTCGTCGACGCGGAGGGCGCGGTACTGGCCTCCGGCTGGACGGCCGATGCGGAGAACCTGCGCGGGCTCATCCACACCACCCTCCGCCCCGGAGCCCTGCGCGAGCGCACCGAGCTCGGCCGGGTCACCACCGCCATCGAGCGGTACCACGCGGGCGACCTGACCGTCATCGACTCGATCGCGGTCCGCCAGGTCTCCGGTCCCTTCCTCGTACACGCCTGGGAGGTACTGCGCAAAGTCCCCGCGGGCGAGCCGATCACCTACACCGACTTCGCCGCCGCCTCCGGCCGCCCCGCCGCCACCCGCGCCGCGGCCAACGCCTGCGCCCGCAACGCCGCCGCCCTATTCATCCCCTGCCACCGCGTATTCCGCACCGACGGGACCCTCGGCGGCTTCCGCTGGGGGCTGGAGATCAAGCAGTGGCTCCTCGACCACGAATCCCACTGAATAGCGAACGACACCAGCGCAGGCGCGAACCGGACCGGCGATCAGGGGTGACGGCGGCGGGATCTCCATCGATTCGCCGCCACCGTTACCCCCTGATCGATTGCCCACCGGGCGATTACACGGTCGTATCGCCGCGAGGGCTACACCGGATCAGTCGACCGGCAGGCGGTTCCGCGATCGAATCGCCGCTGACGCGCTACCCGCGGGTCGGCTGACCGGCAGGTTGCCTCCCTCTCCACTGGTCACCGACCCGGATCGGTTGACCGGCAAGAGGTTTCACGCTCCACCGGTCGCCGACCCGGGATTATTTGATCGGCGGGCGGCTACGCGCTGAGGGAGGTTTCCAGATGGGAGCCGGTGCGGCCGCGGATTACGTGCAGTCGGCTGGGGATGCGCTGGCGCATTTCGTCGACGTGGCTGACGACACCGACGACGCGGCCGCCGGAGCGGAGTTCGTCCAGGACGCCCATAACCGCGTCCAGGGTGTCGGCGTCGAGGCTGCCGAAGCCCTCGTCGATGAAGAGGGTGTCCAGGACCAGGCCGCCGGATTCGGCGGCCACCACATCGGCCAAGCCCAGGGCGAGAGCCAGTGAGGCCATGAAGGTTTCGCCGCCGGAGAGGGTTTTGGCGGGGCGGATCGCGCCGGTGTAGTCGTCGCGGATATCCAGGCCGAGACCGCCACGACGGCCACGCGGGCCCGCCACATCGGTGTGGACGAATTCGTAACGGCCGCCGGACATGCGGCGCAGACGGACCGAACCCGCCACCGCCACTTCTTCCAGGCGGGCGGCGAGGACGTAGGAGCGCAACGACATTCGGCGGTTGTTCTCGCCACGGCCCGATACGACTTCGGCCAGGCGGGCGAGTTCTTCGTGGGCGCGCTGGAGCGGGGCGATACGATCGACCGCGGCCCAGAGTTGGGAACACAGTTCTTCGAGCTGCTCCACCCGGCGGGCAGCCACCGTATGCGCGGAGATGGCGCGTTCCAGGGCCGATTGCGCTTCCGTGACAGCGGATTCCAGGACTTCGAGATCGCCGGGGACGATATCGGCGGCGGCGCGGATCTCGGGCTCGGCGAGCACCGCCTCGGCGTGCGCGCGGGCACGGTCGGCGGCGATGAGCTCGGCTTCGATATCGGCCTGCCGTTGCGCGGTCCGCGACGCCGCCTCGACCGCGCGGGCGTACTCGCCCAGGACGGCGTAGTCCGGACCGGTCTCGCCCATGACCGGCGGCGCGGTATCGACCAAACCCGCTTCGTAGGACAGCTTTTCGACGCGCAGCGCGAGGGCGGCCACCTGTTCACGGGCCAGGGCCGCGGCGGCGCGCGCCTCCCGCAGCGTGGTGGCACCGGCCACGAGCGCGTCCAAGCGGGCGCGGCGGCGCTCCACGGTGCCGTCCGCGCCGGCGGCCGTGGTCAGGCGCTCGGTGAGTTCGGCGAGCCTGCGATCGGTGGCGATAATGCGTTCCATCGCCGCGCTGCCGCGACTTTCGCAGTCGCGCAACTCTTCCTGCAGTCCGGATTCCTCGGTCCGCAGGCGTTGCAGTTCCACGGTGAGACCGTTCGCCAGCTCGGCGCGGCCGCGGGCTTCGTTCCACCGCGTCTCGGCGGCCGCCAATCCGGTGGCCAGTTCCGCCTTATCGGCGTCACCGCCCCGTTCGACCAGCACTTCGATCGCGCGCTCCAATTCGGCGACCTGCTGTCCGGCGCGATCACGGGCGGCTTCAGCTGCCCGCTCGGCCTGTAGCGCGGCCTCCTCGGCCTCCTTGGAAACCGCCTGCGCGGCGGGCTGCGCCGGGGCCGGATGCTCCGCCGACCCGCACACCGCGCACGGTTCCGAATCGACCAGTGCCCCGGCCAATTCCGCCGCCATCCCGGCCAGCCGATGCTCGCGCAGGGCGAGCGTATGCTCCCGCGCGTCCAGATGCTTCGTGCGCGCCGACTCGAAAACCGCTGCCGCACTAACCAGTTCCCCGCGCCGCCGCTCCAGTTCCAACGCGGCCTGCGCGGCGGTGCGCAAGCGTTCCCGCTCCGCCTCCAGCACCGGCAGACCCGCCGCCGCATCGGCGGCATCGCGCAACCGAACCTCCACCCCCGCAATGGCTTCCGGCAATTTCGCGCGCCGCTCGGACACCTTCGACAGCTGCCCGGCAAGCTCCTGCTGCTCCCGCCGCAATCGCGACAGCTCCCCCATCAGCCGTTTGGCCGAATCCGCGTCCGAGCGCACCTCGTCCAGCGCGCCCATCTGCGCACTCCACCGCTGCGCGGCAGCCTCGAGCCCCCGGCCCACAGCCCGCGCCGACGAGCTCTCATCGCGCGCGGAATCCGGCGCGTGCGGGCCATTCGCATGACGGTCGACGGCGTCGGCGGCCCCCGGCGCTTCGGCCTGCGGGCGGCCGTGGACAGCCTGCCCATCCGCCGATTCGTTCGGCTGCCGGTCGTTCTCGCCGTGGCCACTGCCCACCCCGGCGGCAGGAAGGACATCGAGGGGGTCCGGCTCCGCATCCGCACCACCACGATGATCGGGCGTATGCCATGAGTCACCGTCGCGATCGGACACGGGGACCCCGAGCGGCCCGATCGACTCGAGATCCAGTGCGAAGTCGCTGCCGGAGAGTTCGGCTGTCGCGAGGTCGGTTGCGGCCCAATGTGTTCCGTCGAGTTCGGCGGATGGGGGTTCCAGCAGGCGGGTGGCGAGGTGCTCGGCGGCGCGGACGGCTTCCTTGTCGCGGCGGTTCAGGGTCACCGCCGCGGCGCGGGCTTCCGCGACGGCGGCGTGTGCCGGTTCCGCGCGGCGGGCGCGGTCGAGTTCGGCTTGCAGGGCGTCGCGGTGGGGTGCGGACGCGGCATGGGTGGCGAGCTGGGTGGTTGCCTCGGCGTGCCGGGCACGCAGGGCGTGCAGGCGGCGCTGGTCTTCGGCGGCGGCACGGGCGCGGTTCGAGATGTGCTGGCGCTGTTCGCGTTCGGCGGTGGTGGCGGTGAGGTCGGTGCGCGCGGATTCGAGCAGGGCGCGGGACCATTCATTGGATTCGAGCAGGCCCGCGGTTTCAGTGGCGGGCAGACCGGCGGCGGTCACGACCTGGCCGATGAGGCGGTCGATGGTGGCCTTGCGGGCGTCCAGGTCGGCGCTGCCCGCGCGGCGCTTATCGTTCAGCCACTGTTCGGCGGTGCCGAAACGTTCTGTGTCGAAGAGCTTTTCGAGGAGTTTCTCGCGGTCCTCGTTATCGGCGCGCAGGAAGCGGGCGAAATCGCCCTGGGGCAGCAGCACCACCTGGAAGAACTGGTCGGCGCTCATGCCGAGCAGACGCAGGATCTCCTCACCGATATCCGGGATGCGGGACAGATGCTGGCCGCGGCCGTCGAGCCATTCCAGGGTGGCCGACGCGTTCTCCTTGACCCAGCCGCTCTTCGCGCGCGAACTGGGGCGCTGGAATTCCGGCGAACGGGTCAGGCGCAGGCGGCGGCCGCCGAGGGTGGCCTCCAATTGCACGCGCGGCGGGGTCTGTTCATCGGCGTGATCGGAGTGCAGGCGCTTCTCACCGCGCGCGCCGGGCACGCTGCCGTAGAGCGCGAAGGCGACCGCGTCCAGGACGGTGGTCTTACCCGCGCCGGTCTGGCCGTGCAGCAGGAACAGGCCGTCGGCGCCGAGCTCATCGAAATCCACGACGGCGGTCTCCGCGAACGGACCGAATGCCGTCAGCTCCAAACGATGCAGCCGCACGCGCCGTCCCCTTCCGCCTCCACGCACCATCCAACAACCCGTCGCACGCGACCGTCCCCGGGACACGCCGTCGCGGCTCGGAAATTACCGCTCATGCGGTCAACTCGCCTGCGCCACCGTCGGATTCGGGCGGAGTCAGCCCGAAAAGTTCGGGATCGCCGTCCAATTCGCCTTCCCCGGATAGCCGGGTCCCACCATCGTCGGCGATCGGCTTATCCTCGGCAACCGATTGCCGCGCGGGCGCACGGGTCGGCCCGTCCTGCTCCCGCACGGCGGCGGCGAGGGCGCGTTCGAGCCAGGTCATCTCACCCGAGGTGGGAGTACCGCGCACATCGGTGAGGAAGCTCTGGGCGATCTCGGTATCGCGGCGGCCGTGCACCCGTTCGCGGTAGTGCAATTCCGGATTGCCTTCCGGACGCACCCATTCCACGTGCACGGCATGCGGAAAACGCTCGCGCAGGCGGCGCAGCGCGTCGACCGGGCGGGCTTGGTCGGTGAGGGTCGCGGAGACGTAATCCGATTCGGCGGCCGCGTGTTCCGGCGCTTCCAGCAATTCCTCCAGCGTGCCGCTGAGCTGGCTGAGCCCGCGCACCACCGGAAGTTCGTGCCGCGTCACCGCCGACAGGCCGTCGGCGTCGAGGTCGATGACCCACACCGCCTTGCGATGCGACCGCTCACCGAACGAATACGGCAGCGGGGAACCGGAATACCGCACCGACTCGGACAGGATCTGCGGGGAGTGCAGATGGCCGAGCGCCACATAGTCGATGCCCTCGAACGCCCCGAGCGGCACCGTCTCCACCCCGCCCACCGAAATGGAGCGCTCGGAACCGGTCGCCTCACCGCCCACCACGAAGGCGTGCGCGAGCACCACCGAGCGGACTCCGGTGCGCGCGGCGAGATCGCCCCGGATCAATCCCATGGCGGCATCCAGAATCTCGGCGTGCGAACGCGCCTGCGGCACGCCCAGTTCCGCGCGCGTGATTTCCGGCTCCAGGTATGGGATTCCGTAGAAAGCCACCTCTCCGTGCAAATCGGACACCATTACCGGCCGCGCCACTTCGGCTATGCCGCAACGCAGATGCAATCCGCCCGCCGCCGCGAAAGTCCCGAGCGCGCCCAGCCGCGTCGGTGAATCGTGATTGCCCGACGTAGCCACAATGACCGCGCCCGCCGCGCGAATCGCCTCGAACCCCCGATTGCACACCGCGATGGCGTCCGCGCTCGGAATGGACCGGTCGTACACATCCCCCGGCAACACCACCACATCCACCCGCTCCGCCGTCACCAACTCGGCAATGGCGCGCAGCGCGCACTCCTGATCGCCCAGCAGATCGACACCGTGAAAGGTGCGGCCGATATGCCAGTCGGAGGTGTGCAGGATTCGCATGCCGCCGACGGTAGGCGATCGCCCCGACAGAATCACCGATACCCTCGCGAGCCGCTCGGAACTCGCCGGTGTTATCGCGCGCCGGGCGATATGCGCTTCGGACATATCCGGCGAGTTCTCCGGACTCGCGAAATCCGTTGTCGCGGCTTGTAGCCGCGAATTCCGGATGCGGTGCCGCTCGGAGGTTGCCGGCCTTCGCGACTTTGTCGGTGGGATGGGGCAAACTCGCGTGCCATGACCGCATCGATGCTGTTCGCGTTGTTGTTGGTGTTCATCGCGGGGCTCGCCGTCGGCTGGCTCGGGCATTCCGCGCGGGCGGGGCAGCGGGCGGCCGTGGCGGAGGCGCGGCTGGGGGCCATGCGCGATAACGAGCGGTTGTTGCATCAGTCACTGGGGGCCGCGAGTGAGGATGCGGCGCGGCGGCATTCGCATGCGGTAGGGGCGATGATGGAACCGCTGCGGGAAGCGGTGGGGACGCTCAACCGGCATATCCAAGAAGTCGAGCACAATCGCATCAACGCGTATTCCGGTCTGCGCGAACAGGTCGCGGGAATGCAGCGCACCTCGCATCAACTGTCCACGCAGACCTCGCAATTGGTGGCGGCGCTGCGCGCGCCGCAGGTGCGCGGGCGGTGGGGTGAGATCCAGCTGGAGCGGGTGGTCGAACTCGCGGGCATGACCCGGCATTGCGATTTCGACACCCAGGTCACCCGGCGCGCGGGCAGCACGGGCAGCACCGAGGGCGTGGTGCGGCCGGACATGGTGGTGCGGCTCGCGGGCGGCCGGCACATCGTGGTGGACGCCAAGGTCCCGTGCACCGCCTATCTCGAGGCGGCCGCCACCGAGGATCCGCGCGAGCGCGACAACCATCTGGCCCGGCATGCCAAACATCTGCGCAATCACGTCGATCAGCTGGCGGCCAAGGAGTACTGGGCGGCCTTCGACCCCTCCCCCGAATTCGTGATCCTCTTCGTACCGGGCGATCCGTTCCTCGATGCCGCGCTGGGCGCTGATCCCGGTCTGCTCGAATACGCCTTCGGCCGCAATGTCGTGCTGTCCACGCCCACCACGCTCATGGCACTGCTGCGCACGGTGGCCCTGGGCTGGCGGCAGGAGGCCATGTCTCAGGACATGGCGGTGATCCAGCAGTTGGGCCGGGAACTGTATGCCCGGCTCGGCACCACGGGTCGTCATCTGGATCGGCTCGGGGCGCAATTGGGCAAGGCGGTGGATTCGTTCAATTTCACCGTGGCGTCCATGGAGACACGCGTGATGGTGACCGCTCGCAAACTTCATGATCTGGAGATTTCAGACACCCCGGTGGAGGAAATTCAGCGGGTGGAAACCTGGCCGAGGGCGGTGGGTTTCGCCGAAAAGGACTAATACGCTTGACGCGCTCGAGTATCTCCGCATGATGTCGCCTACCTCGCGGAACCGTCACATGCTTTAGTGTGCTTGACGTGGCAGTTACCCAGCGCGAGCGAGCAGAGGTGCCCCCGTCGCACCGTTCGATCCTGCCGACGGTCCCCGGCGTCCCCGCCGGCGCCGCGGTGCTCACTGCCGTGACCTGCACCTTCATCGGATTCCTGATCGACACCATGGGTGGCGATGAGCTGACGGGCACCTTCGCCTCGCTGTATGTGATCGGCTGTGTACTGGCCGCGCTCATCGTGCGATACCGCGGACTCTTCACCACGATGGTGGTGCCGCCGCTACTGCTCTTCCTGGCCGTCCCGCTGGCGTATCAGCAGATGCTCGGCAACTCGGCGGGCGGATTCAAGGTCAAGGAAATCCTGCTGAATCTGGCCATCCCGCTGGTGAATCGGTTCCCCACCATGGCGCTGGCCACCGTGCTGGTGCTGATCATCGGCGCGATCCGGGTCGCCATGCACCGTCGCGAGCAGCAGGGCGATTCGGGTGGCGCGTCATTCAAGCCGCGCGCCCGCACCGCTCGCCCGACCGGAGCCGCCCGCGCCCAGCGCGCCGGAGCGGCCGACACCAAGGAACCCGCCAGACGACGCTTCCGGTCCGGCGCGGACGAGCAGGACGGCGACGCCGCCGAGTCGACCGCGGCCACGCGCCGCCCCGCCGGACGGGTGGCGTCCCGCCCGCCGCGAGTCGGCGCGGACCGCCAGCCCGCCTCCGGCCAGGCCGCCGGTCGGCAGTCGGCCGCGCGCCAGTCCGGCAACGATCGCAAGCGCACCCCGCCCGCCGATCGCAAGCCGAACCCGGACCGCAAACCCACCGGCGACCGCAAGCCCCCGGGCGAGCGCCGCGCCAATCCGGCCGAACGCGCGAACCCCGCCGACCGTGCCAACCCGGCCGGAACCGAAGGCCGCCGTCGCCGCGCCCAGACCCCGGAGATGCCGCCGCACCCGCGCCCCAATGTGCGCTACCGCGAACGCGATTCGGGCCGCGTCGAACGTTGAGCTCTGTTTTCTGCCCTCCGCTTCGCTACGGGCGGGGTTGGGGAGGGCGGTATTCGGGGGATCGCATCCCAGCTTTCAACGCAGAAATCCCCGTATCCCGCGACTCGTTCGCTGGGTACGGGGATTTCTTTTCGCGGCGAATCAGCTGCGCGCGGTACGCAATTCGCGCGGCAGCGAGAAGACCAGGGTCTCATTGGCGGTGGTGACCGGCTGCACTTCGCCGTAGCCGTAGGTGGCGAGCATGTCCAGCACACCCTCGACCAGAATCTCCGGCACCGACGCGCCCGAGGTGAGGCCGACCGTGCGCACGCCCTCGAACCAGGACGGATCGATCTCGCGGGCGTAGTCCACCAGGTATGCGGCGCGCGCGCCCGCGGTCAGCGCGACCTCGACCAGCCGCACCGAATTGGAGGAGTTGCGCGAACCGACCACGATCACCAGATCGCAGGCCGGGGCCATGGCCTTCACCGCGGTCTGACGATTCGAGGTGGCGTAGCAGATGTCATCGCTCGGCGGATCCTGCAGATTCGGGAACTTGGCCCGCAGCCGGTGCACGGTCTCCATGGTCTCGTCGACCGAGAGCGTGGTCTGCGAGAGCCAGATCACCTTGTTCTCATCGCGCACGGTGATCTTGTCGACCGCGTCCGGGCCGTCCACCAGCTGCACGTGATCGGGCGCTTCACCCGCGGTGCCCTCGACCTCTTCATGCCCTTCGTGCCCGATGAGCAGAATGTCGAAGTCGTCCCGCGCGAACCGCTTGGCCTCCTGGTGCACCTTGGTGACCAACGGGCAGGTGGCGTCGATGGTGTGCAGATTCCGCTCGGCGGCGGATTCGTGCACCGCCGGGGACACCCCGTGCGCCGAGAACACCACGAGCGCGCCCTCGGGCACCTCATCGGTCTCGTCGACGAAGATCACACCCCGGTCCCGCAGCGTCTCCACCACATGCCGGTTGTGCACGATCTCCTTGCGCACATAGATAGGCGCACCATGCTTTTCGAGCGCCTTCTCCACCGTGACCACCGCGCGGTCGACACCGGCGCAGTAACCCCGAGGTTCGGCGAGCAGCACTCGTTTCGGCGCGTCGGCATCCACACCGGCGGACCGTACGATTCCGACATTCAAAGGGATAGCCGAGGACATGCGTCCCAGCCTACTGGGCGCCTATGGCCGCCGCTCCCCGGCTATTACCGGCAACACATTCGCCTCCCCGTCGCCGCACCACCGATGTGATGAAGCGAAGCAGAATCGGCTCACAATCACATTCCGTCTCATCTCACCTTTGCATCACACGGCGTTTCGGGCAGGCTAGGACCATGTTCCGACCTCCGTTCCTAGCCCGGGTCGCCGCCGGGGCTGCTGTCTATGCCTTAGAGGAAACTCGCCGGCTACCGACCAGTGCAATCAATTTCCCGATCACCGCGATCAGTCAGCTGCTGCAGACGACCATGCATCTGCAGCAGTTCGTGACCAGCCTCGCTCTCAAGGGTGACGCCGTATTCGACCGTTTGGTCAACCAGCCGGAAGAACAGCCGGCGTGGGCCACGTTCGATGAGGATGAGGCATTCGAGCAAACCCCCAGCGCCGCGCCGGAATCGGCACGCAAGAGCAGTTTCGATCTGTTCGAGCCGGTGAATTCGGCCGAGGAGGAGCCGGTCGCGGCCGCCTCCGAACCGATTCTCGCCATCGTCGAACCGGCCGAGATCGCGCCGGAACCGGTTGCGGCCCAGCCCGAACCGGAAATCGCCGAGACCGTCGCGGTGGTGGCCGAGCCGGTCGCCGCCGAGCCGGAGACCGTCGAAACCGCCGCTCCCGCAACGGCTTCCAAGGCGCCCACCAATGGTCACAACGGCAGTGCCGCGGTGACCGAGCCCGAGGTGGCCACCCGCTACGACTACACCAATATGACCCTGGCTCAGCTGCGTGCCCGGCTGCGCATGCTCACCGTCGAGGATCTGGCCGCGCTGCTCGATTACGAACAGCACACCCGCGACCGCGCCCCGTTCGTCACCATGCTGACGAATCGGATCGCGACCGTTCAGGCCAAGTGACACGGTTCCCTTAGCGCCGACTGCCCGGGCCGGGTACGCCCGGACGGTCGGCGCTCTGTCATTTCCGGCGCAAGAGTCGCATCGCCGCACGGATTCCATCGCACGAGCGGACTTTCGGCGGGTGTGAGCACCGTACGTCGGTGCCTACTGCCAGAATCGGTGCGGTGACCCCCGACCAACCTGCCCAGGCGGCGCAACCGGCAGCACCGGCCCCTCCGCCGAAGCCGTCCAGTACCGCCGACAATCCGATGCCGGTGCGCACCATCGCCGTCAAGGTGGCGCAGTGGATCGACCGGCTGGGCGCGGTCTGGGTCGAGGGCCAGATCACCCAGATCAATCTGCGTCCCGGCACCCGCACGGCGTTCCTGGTGCTGCGCGATACCGCCGCCGATATGTCGCTCTCGGTCACCTGCGATCCGGATCTGCTGCGCAAATCCCCGGTGCCGCTGCAGGAGGGCAGCCGGGTGGTGGTCTACGGCAAGCTGTCGTTCTTTACCGCGCGCGGCACGGTGTCCCTGCGCGTCACCGAGATTCGCCCCGTCGGCATCGGTGAACTGCTCGCCCGCATCGAACGGCTCAAGGCGCTGCTGGCGGCCGAGGGACTCTTCGATCCCCGGCTGAAGCGGCCGATTCCGTTCCTGCCCAATAAGATCGGGCTCATCACCGGTCGCGCCAGCGCCGCCGAACACGATGTGGTGACGGTGGCGACGCAGCGCTGGCCCGCCGTGCGCTTCGATATTCGCAATACCGCCGTACAGGGCGCGACCGCCGTCCCCCAGATGCTGGAGGCGCTCGCCGCGCTGGACGCCGATCCGGAGATCGATGTGATCGTATTGGCGCGCGGCGGCGGCAGTGTCGAGGATCTGCTGCCGTTCTCGGATGAAACACTGTGCCGCGCAATAGTTTCCGCGGCCACGCCGATCGTCAGCGCGATCGGCCACGAGCCGGACAACCCGCTCAGCGACTATGTCGCGGATCTGCGCGCGGCGACCCCCACCGATGCCGCCAAGCGCATCGTCCCCGACGCCGCCGCCGAGGCCGCGCTGCTGCGTGAACTCCAGGCCCGCGCCGCCGCCGCGCTGCGCGGCTGGGTGGATCGCGAATCCCGTGCGCTGCAACAGCTTCGCTCGCGCCCGGTACTCGCCGAACCGCTGCGACTACTCGATCAGCGGCACGATGAGGTGGAGCGCTTCCGCACCGCCACCCGCCGCGCCATCAACCAGAGCCTGAGCACCGAATCCACCGCGACCCGGCACCTGCGGGAGAAGCTCTCGGCGCTCGGCCCCGCCGCCACGCTCGCGCGCGGGTACGCGGTGGTGCAGAAGGTGCTCGGCAAGGAACGCGAAGTGGTGCGATCCATCGAGGACGCGCCCGCGGGCAGTCAGCTCCGCATCCGAGTGGCGGACGGCGCGCTGACCGCCGCCGCCCTCGGCTCCCAATCCCTCGGCCCGCGAAAGGAATCCACCGAAAAATGACGGACACCGACCTCACCGAAATCGCCGGTTTCGGCTATGAACGCGCCCGTGACGAACTCGTCAACGTGGTGAAGATGCTCGAACAGGGCGGCCTGGATCTGGATGATTCGCTCACGCTGTGGGAGCGCGGCGAGGCCCTCGCCAATCGCTGCGAGGAACACCTCGCCGGAGCGCGCAAGCGCGTGGAAGACGCCCTGGCGCACCGGTCCCAGGAGAGCTGAGCCGCCTACTTCGGCAGCGGCTGGGCGCTGGTGACCGCGGTGGCCAAGGTGGTGAAGGCTCCGTTGTTGCCCGCGCCCTTGATCAATACGCGGGTGTCGCCGTAGTCGGCGATCCAGGCGGGTTCGGTGCCGGGTTCGGCGTAGACGACCCATTTGCGATCGCCGATCTGCTGTACGCCGGTGGCGTAGCGGGTGCCCGCGACCTTGCGCGCCAAGGCTTCCTCGGTGGCATTGGATTGCGTCACCTGCATATAGCTGCCCTGCGGGGTGATGTAGCCGACCGTGCTGGAGACGCCGGGTTCCCGATTGCCGGAGTTGGCTTTCCAGTCCGCGGGCAGCACGGGTTCGCGAATGCCGAACGGGAGCTGCTTCGCGTCATCGGTGAATGCGCTGTGCGCGTCGAAGTTCGGGATGTTCCCCGCCTTCGGGCCGCCCGCGGTGAAGCTGCACTGGCTGGCGATGCCGGCGATGGCCAGGCAGATCAGGACCAGGGGAAAGAGGGACCAGAACAGGTCTTTCCAGTCGTTCAGGATCCGCGGCTTGGTGTTCGGCACGCCCCCAGTATCCACGGGAGGGGAATGCGACCCACCTCACAGGGCCGCTGCGGGAGTCCTCGCACCCGCGCGCCGTCAAGCGGCGCATCCGTAAAGGTCCAGGACCGGTGCGGAAGTGAAACGTCAGTACTTGGTTGGGCCGCGAAAGCGCAATGCGACAATTTACCCAGCAGTTGACAACCAAGGAGGCACCGTAATGACGGCACCCACGCCCGCACCCAGCCGCCGCGAGGCCCCGGACCGCAATCTCGCATTGGAGTTGGTCCGGGTCACCGAGGCCGGCGCAATGGCCGCGGGACGCTGGGTCGGACGCGGTGACAAGGAGGGCGGCGACGGCGCGGCCGTCGACGCCATGCGCCAGCTGGTGTCGACCGTTTCGATGCGCGGCATCGTGGTCATCGGCGAGGGCGAGAAGGACGAAGCGCCCATGCTCTACAACGGCGAACTCGTCGGCAACGGTGAGGGCGCGGAACTCGACTTCGCGGTCGATCCGATCGACGGCACCACGCTGATGTCCAAGGGCTCGCCCGGCGCCATCTCCGTGCTCGCGGTCGCCGAGCGCGGCGCGATGTTCGATCCGTCGGCCGTGTTCTACATGGAGAAGATCGCCGTCGGCCCGGACGCCGCCGATGTCATCGACCTATCGGCCCCCATCGCGGAGAACCTGCGCCGCGTGGCCAAGGCCAAGAACTCCTCGGTCTCGGACCTCACGGTCTGCATCCTGGATCGCCCCCGGCACGCCAAGCATATGAGCGAAGTTCGTGAGGCCGGTGCGCGCATCCGCCTCATCTCCGACGGTGACGTCGCGGGCGCGATCGCCTGTGCCCGCCCCGAATCCGGCGTCGACCTGCTGATCGGCATCGGCGGCACCCCCGAGGGCATTATCGCCGCCGCGGCCATGCGCTGTATGGGCGGTGCGCTGCAGGCCAAGCTGGCCCCGACCGATGACGCCGAGCGGCAGAAGGCCATCGACGCGGGCCACGATCTCGATCGTGTGCTCACCACCGAGGACCTGGTCTCCGGTGAGGACATCTTCTTCAGCGCCACCGGTGTCACCGACGGTGATCTGCTGCGCGGCGTGCGCTACTACGGCGGCGGCGCGTACACCCAGTCCATCGTCATGCGCGCCAAGTCCGGCACCGTGCGCATGGTGGACGCCTACCACCGCCTGACCAAGCTGCGCGAATACGCCTCGGTCGATTTCGTCGGCGACGAGGATGCCACTCCCCCGATGTTCTGAACATCGAATCCGGCACCGGGGCAACGCCTTCGGTGACCGGAGCCGGATCATGACGGCCGCCGTGCGATGGATGCGCGGCGGCCGTCGCCGTATCCGGCGGTGGATCCCGCCGTATTCCGGGTCCGCGTGTGCTGATTGCCTCAGGCGTGGCACCCCCACGCACCCCCGTCCCGGCCTAGGGTCGAATCCATGACCGACGACACCCAGTACCGCATCGAACATGACACGATGGGCGAAGTCCGCGTCCCAGTACAGGCGTTGTGGCGCGCGCAAACCCAGCGTGCGGTGGAGAACTTCCCCATCAGCGGCCGCGGCCTGGAGCGTGCGCAGATCCGCGCGCTCGGCCTGCTGAAAGCCGCCTGCGCCACCGTGAACCGGGATCTGGGCCTGCTCGATCCGATCAAGGCCGACGCGATCGTGGCCGCCGCCACCGAGATCGCCGACGGCAAACATGACGATCAGTTCCCCATCGACGTCTTCCAGACCGGTTCGGGCACCAGCTCGAATATGAACGCCAACGAGGTGATCGCGAGTATCGCCGCGCGCGAGGGCGTCACCGTGCATCCCAATGACGATGTGAACATGTCGCAGTCGTCGAACGACACCTTCCCCACCGCAACGCATGTCGCGGCGACCGAGGCCGTGGTGAAGGATCTCGTTCCGGCGCTGGATCATCTGCGGCTGGCACTGCTGGACAAGTCGGTGGAGTGGCGCGATGTGGTGAAGTCCGGTCGCACGCATCTCATGGACGCGGTGCCGATCACCCTGGGTCAGGAGTTCAGCGGATACACCCGGCAGGTGAGCGCCGGTATCGAGCGTCTGCTGACCACGCTGCCCCGGCTGGGCGAGCTGGCCATCGGCGGCACCGCGGTCGGCACCGGGTTGAACGCGCCCGATGGCTTCGGCGCGAAAGTCGTTGTGGAACTGAAGAAGTCGACGGATCTGGACGCCCTCTCGGAGGCCCGCAATCACTTCGAGGCGCAGGCCGCGCGCGACGGTCTGGTGGAGCTGTCCGGTGCGCTGCGCACCGTCGCCATCAGCCTCACCAAGATCGCCAATGATGTGCGCTGGATGGGCTCCGGGCCGCTCACCGGACTCGCCGAGCTTCAGCTGCCGGATTTGCAGCCCGGTTCGTCGATCATGCCCGGCAAGGTGAATCCGGTTCTCCCGGAAGCGGTTACGCAGGTCGCCGCGCAGGTCATCGGCAATGACGCGACCATCGCCTGGGGCGGCGGCAATGGCGCGTTCGAGCTGAACGTGTACATCCCGGTGATGGCGCGCAATGTGCTGGAGTCGATTCGACTGCTGGCCAACGTTTCTCGTCTGTTCGCCGATAAGTGCATCGTCGGCCTGGTCGCGAACGAGGAGCGGCTGCGCCGCCTCGCGGAGTCCTCCCCCTCCATCGTGACGCCGCTGAATTCGGCCATCGGTTACGAGGAAGCCGCCGCCGTGGCGAAGGAAGCGGTCAAGGCGCACAAGACGATTCGCCAGACCGTCATCGATCGCGGTCTGATCGGCGATAACCTGTCCGAGGCGGAACTCGATCGCCGTCTCGACGTGCTGTCCATGGCCAAGGTCGAGGACAAGAAGGACTGACGCGCTCCGGCGACAAGGGAGCGGACCCGGTGGCGAGTGCCATCGGGTCCGCTCCCGTTTGCGATCAATGCTCGTATCTCAGCGTGCCGCAAGGATTTCCGGGTAGTTCTTCAGTTCGATGTCGTTCTTGGACTTCTCGGTGGTCTTCATCATCCGATCGAAGGCCCACGAGGTCAGGAACCAATTGCGCACGCGCAGGCCGAGCGCGGTCTTGGGGGCCAGGAACGGTCCGGCGTTCGCGCCGCCCGCCAGCTTGCTGTAGCGCTTCATCATCTCCTGATAGCGCGGGAAGGCGACGGTGTGATCACCGTCGGCGGCCGCCAATTCACCGGCCAGCACGTATGCGCCGACCACCGCGAGCCCGGTGCCGAATCCAGCCATGGTGTTGCCGTAACCGGCGTCGCCGAGCAGCGCGACGCGGCCCTTGACGAAATCCTTCATGGTCACCTTGGCGATGGAGTCCAGGAAGAAGCCCTTCAGACCCGGCAGTTCGGCGAGCATCCCGGGCACCTCCCAGCCGAGCCCGGCGAACTTCTCGGCGAGGATGCGGCGCTGGGCATCGAGATCGTCGCGGTCGAAATCCAGCTTGGGCGAAGCGAACAGGTACATCTGCCCGGCCTTGGAACTGCCCAGCGATGCGAGTCGGCCGGGGGTGTTCAGGGCGTAGGAGACGGCCCGCTCGCGGGGCGCGTCCGGATGCGCTTCCCAGTTCGAGGCCCCCGCGATGGAGTAGTAGTGGCCCTGGTGCTTGACGAACTTCTCCTCGGGGCCGAAGGCCAGTTTGCGCACCCGGGAGTGGATGCCGTCCGCGCCGATGACCAGGTCGAAGGTGCGGGCGGGGGCGTGGGCGAATTCGACGCGCACGCCGTCGGCGGTCTCGTCCAGGGCGGTGATGGTGTCGTCGAAGAGGTATTCGCACCGGTCCGCGGTGCGCTCGTACATGACCTCGGACAGGTCGCCGCGCAGGATCTCGATATCGCCGCCGGTGAAATCGCCTGAGATGAGCGCTTTTTGGTTGCCCGCCTCGTCGACGATGACGATATCGGTCTTACCGGTCTGACGAGCCTTGACGTCCTCCAGGATGCCCATGCGCTCGAGCACGGTCATATGGGTGTGACCGGTGAAGTCGACGGCCTGGCCGCCCTGCCGCAGCGCGGGGGCCTTCTCCACGACGGTGACCGTGAAGCCGTAGCGATCGAGCCAGTAGGCCAGGGCCGGGCCCGCGATGGAAGCGCCCGAGATGAGAACGGTGGTCTTACGCATGATGCCTATCCTTCGTTAATTGCGTCCGTCGGCCGCTGTTGTTAATTAGCGTATGCTGGACGCAGAAGAACGTCAAGCGACAGTTTTCGGAAGGATGGCGACGATGCCGGCACCGACCTCGTTCGAACTGCTCTGGGGCGCACCCGCGAAACCCAAACGCGGACCGAAACCCTCGCTCACGCTGGAGCGGATCGTCACCGAGGCCATCGCGCTCGCCGATACCGAGGGACTCGCGAACCTGTCCATGCAGCGCCTGGCCGAGCGCATCGGCTGCGCGAAGATGGCGCTCTACCGGTACGTGCCGGGCAAGACCGAACTCATCGCGCTCATGATCGACGCCGCCCTCGGAGCACCGCCGGAACCGATTGCGGCCCCGGCGAATTCGGCCGAACCGTGGCGCGACTACCTGCGGCTGTGGACCGAATCCATCGCCGAGCGCTACGACGCGCACCCGTGGGCGCTGGAACTGACGCCCGGTATCCGGCCCATGGGACCGAACGAAATGGGCTGGCTCGAAAGCAGTCTCACCGCACTCGACGGCAGCGGTCTCGACGCCGCCGAACGCTTCGACGCCACGGTGCTGTTGATCGGCCACGCCCGCGCCCTGATCCAGCAGGTCGGCGGCGGCAACGGCGACGCGGATATGGAAGCGCAACTGGTCCGGGAGATGGGCGCGGTGCTGGTGGAGCACGGCGAGCGTTTCCCGCACGTGGCCGAGGCGCTCGCCGAACAGGCGATGCGACCGGACGACGACACCGGCCGGAACAACGCCCTGAGCTTCGGCATCGAACGGATCCTGGATGGGCTCGGCGTGCTGATCGACAGCCGCAAGTAGCCACAGCGGGCGGCGCTTCGGCTTAGGCTCAATCCATGTCGGAGATACCTGAGTTGCAGCAGGATGCGGTCACCACGGTGCGGGAGTTCTTCGCCGCGATGGAGATGAAGGCCGTCACCGAGGCCCTCGAACTGGCCGATCCCGGCATCGTCTGGAAGAACACCTCGCTACCGGATGTGCGCGGGATCGACCGGGTGCGGTGGGTGCTGGACAAGCTCGCCAACCCGCGCTACGGATTCCGCGTGGATATGCACCACATCGCCGCGGACGAGGACGGCGTGGTGCTCACCGAGCGCACCGACTATCTGCGCTTCGGACCGGTGGAGATCGCGTTCTGGGTGTGCGGCACCTTCGAACTCAGCGATGGCCGAATCACGCTGTGGCACGACCACTTCAGCTGGGAGAACTTCCTGCGCGGCACCGTGGCCGGGCTGTTCCGAGCCGCACTCTCCCGCTGAGGTCCGCCGCGAAACGCAAAACCGGCTGCCCCGAATCGGGACAGCCGGCGTATCCACGACGGTGTGGAATCAGGGTCGCAGGTGCTCCAGTTCGGCGCGGGCCTTCTCACCGGCTTCGCTGAAGTCGGTGCGGGTGAAGATCTTCCACTGTTCCAGCAGCGGGCCGAAGACCAGCGCGGGCTCGTTCGCGCTGTCGTAGATACCCGCCTCGGCGAGCACCTCGTCACTGGTCTTGCCGTCGGCGAGCTTGACCACGGGCACGTGGAAGTCGGCGACCCGGTCGGCGATGGCGCGCACGGCCTGATCCGGAACCACGTCGAGGGCGGCCGCGACGATATTCGCGAAGAACACCGCCTGCAGTTCGTCATCGGCGGCCAGGCGCTCGGCGATGGACGCCACGATCGGATCGTCCGCGGTGGCGGCGGTATTGCGATGCCGCACGGCCGCTGCCAGCTCTTCGAAGGCGCAGGTGGCCAGCACATCGATCAGATGCATGGCGGGACGGCGGAAGCTCTCGGTCATATGCGCCATGCGCAGGCGCTCGAGACCGATCGGATCGACCGCGCGGGTCACCATGAGGTAGTTGCGGATCAGGATCTCGTGCCGGTTCTCCTCGGCGGTCCAGCGGCCGACCCAGCGCCACCAGGCGCCGGTCCGCAGGTACATGCCGATCTCCCGGTGATAGGAGGGCAGATTGTCGGCAATCAGCACGCTCACCGTGAGGGCGAGCTTGGAGACCTCGCTGAGCTCGGATTGCCCGGGCTCCCAATCGGTTCCGCCGAGGAACTCGAAATTGCGGCCGTCATCCCACGGCACGTAGTCATGGGGCTGCCATTCGGCGGCCGCCGCGATATGGCGGGTGAGGTTCGCCTCCACCTCTGCCGCGAGCCAGTCCAACAGTTCCCGGTCGGCCAATTGCTTCTGCACGGAGACAACCTAGCGGCTGCGGAGCAAACGTGGGGATCTTCGCCTCGCATTCACAATCGCTATCGCCGTCCCGTTGGTATCCGCACAGGAAAACGACGGGTCAGCGCGGTCCGGGGCGGGGAAGGCTCCGGACCGCGCCGTCCACTATCGGCTGGGAACGCTCACTTCTCGGTGACGGTGGTCTTGTTGTCGACCCAGGTGATGGTGCCGCCGGTGAACTCGCTCTGCTTACCGCCGGTGATATCGGTCTCGTCGGTGGTCGGGTAGCCGAGTTTGCCGCTCGGGCCGCCGTTCTCCTCCCACGCCTTGCGAATCTCGCCCCACACCACGTGGATTCCGGTGGCCGGGCTGCTGACGATCGCGCCGCCCGCGAATTCCTGCATCTTGCCGCCGCCGGGGCCCTCCTGCTGTGCGCCGGTGGGCAGGCCGAGCGGGCCTGTCACGCCGCCCATTTCGTTGTACTTGGCCAGGAAGTCACCGGCGACGGTGACCTCGGCGCCATCGCGGGTGGCGATCTTGGTTTCGGTGGCGTGCTCGGTGGTGGTCTCGGCCATCACCGTGGTGCTGGTGGTCGCCGTATCGGATTTCGAATCCTTGTCGTCCTTATCGCAGCCCGCGGTGAAGGCGGTGATGACTGCGAGGGCCGCGATGAAACCGGCCGAACGTCGAGCGAAGGTGTGCATTGCATCCTCTCGATAACCCGGGCCAGGTACTCGGCAATCTTTCGGCGAATACACACTTCTCACCGAATCGACCGACGAGCAGGTATTTTACCGGAATATACCCTGCGGATTATGAGATGAAACACATGCCATGAATTTGCCCGACCGAGTCGGCGAATCGACTCGGCCGGGCAAGGGTTTTCACGGGTTTCGAGCGGACCGAAAACGCTTTACGCGTTGGGGCCGAACTCCTCCAGCATCTCGGTGACCAGCGCCGCGATCGGCGAACGCTCACTGCGGGTCAGGGTGATGTGCGCGAAGAGCGGATGCCCCTTGAGCTTCTCGATCACCGCGGCGACACCGTCGTGCCGCCCGACTCGCAGATTGTCGCGCTGGGCCACATCGTGCGTGAGCACCACCCGCGATCCACTGCCCAAACGGCTCAGCACCGTGAGCAGCACATTGCGTTCGAGGGACTGCGCCTCGTCCACGATCACGAAGGAATCGTGTAGCGACCGCCCGCGAATGTGAGTGAGCGGCAACACCTCCAGCATGCCGCGCGCCTGCACCTCCTCCATCACCTCCGGGCTGGCGAGCCCGTCCAGGGTGTCGAAGACGGCCTGCGCCCACGGCCCCATCTTCTCGCTCTCGGAGCCGGGCAGGTAGCCCAGATCCTGGCCGCCGACCGCGTACAGCGGACGGAAGACCACTACCTTGCGATGGGTGCGGCGTTCCAGCACCGCTTCCAGGCCCGCGGTCAGCGCGAGCGCGGACTTGCCGGTTCCGGCGCGGCCGCCCATCGACACGATGCCGATGCTCTCGTCCAGCAGCAGGTCCAGGGCGATGCGCTGTTCGGCGGAACGGCCGTGCAGGCCGAACGCCTCCCGATCACCGCGCACCAGCTGCACCCGCTTATCCGGCGAGACGCGGGCCAGTGCGCTGCCCCGGGCGCTCAGTAGCCGAATACCGGTGTGGCACGGCATATCCCGGGCCTCATCCAGATCGATCACCGAATCGCTGTAGAGCTTGTCGACGATTTCGGAGCCCACCTCCATCTCCACCATGCCGGTCCAGCCGGAGGTGACGACATCCTGTGCGTGATATTCCTCGGCCCGCAGGCCGACCGCGCTCGCCTTGACGCGCATCGGAATGTCCTTGGATACCAGTACGACTCGCTGACCCTCGGCCGCGAAGTTGAGCGCGCAGGCGAGAATCCTGGAATCGTTGCTGTCGGTGCGGAATCCGACGGGCAGCACATTCGGATCGGTGTGGTTCAACTCCACCTGGAGTGTCCCGCCACCGGTTCCGACCGGTATCCGCTGATCAAGCCGACCGTGGGCCAGACGAAGATCGTCCAGCATCCGAAGTGCCTCGCGGGCAAACCAGCCCAGTTCGTGGTGGTGACGTTTTGCCTCGAGTTCACTGATGACCACGAGCGGCAGCACCACGTGATGCTCGCCGAAGCGTGTCAGTGCCCAAGGGTCGGAGAGCAGTACCGACGTATCCACGACGAAGGTTTTCAGTCCTGATTCGGACGACTGCGAGGCGCGAACTCCCGGACCTGTGGTGCGCGTGCCCCGGTTGGAGGCGGCGCTCGGGGTGGGAGCGTTGACGGAGCGTGCATCAGTCACGGTGGGCTCCTTTGCCACTCGCGCGGCACCGCGCAAGCGTTCTCGCTGGGCCGGTCGGGCTCTAGGGTCGTACGACCCGAGGGCCGGGTGCCGGCCCCCTCGCACTGAGTTGCTCAGTCACGATCAGGACCTCCCGTACGAACCACACCTACGCGGCCCGCACAACCGACGCTACATTCGAAATCGCGATCCGGCTTCCCGACTGGCAGGCACATTGGTGAAGAACTCGTTAACGCGGTCCCCCTCTGGGCGTTTCGTCCAATTCATCGAGCAGGATCGGGACGTGACTGTGCTCAGGCACTTTCACCGCCGTCACCAGCGTCAACGGTTCCGCGGCGGCCTCGCGGCGCAAACGCGCCAAAGCGGCCTGCGCTGGGTCCGCGGCGAGTTCAACTCGATACCGTGTCTCGAATTCGGCGCGTCGCGTGTCCGGATCGTCGTGATACCACTTCCGGAGTTCGTTCGAGGGCGTCACCTCCTTCACCCATTCGTCGATCGCCGCCGCCTGTTTGCTGACCCCGCGCGGCCACAGCCGATCCACCAGCACCCGGCGGCCGTCATCGGCCGCGGGCGCGTCGTACACACGCTTGACCCGGTACCTCGGTTGCTGTGCCATCGGTCCATTACAGTCGAGGTCATGGCCGATACACAGGAACTCGAGGCGCTCTCCACCAAGGATTTGCACGACCGAGCAGTGAAGCTCGCGGTTCGCCACGGTGATGTGAAGTTCCTCTGGGAGCTGCTCAAGTCCATCCCCGCCGCCGAGGCCGCCGCGGGCGATCTGGGCGAGAGCGAGGCCGACATCAAGTACGTGCTGCCCATGCTGGACGACTACGTACACGCGGGCGAAGGCGAGATCGGCGAGGTGCTGCGCCCGATGTACATCGACTACCTGACCAAACGCTCCTAGTCGATAGCTGTGCGGTACCGCCGGAACCGGTACCGCGATGGTGTTCGCGGGCAATCCCTTTCGGCTCTAGAATCCGGACATGACCGCTGAGACCACCCCGGAGCTGGTCGTCTATCGACGCCCGGGCTGCCCCTTCTGCGCTCGCCTGCGCCGGGTGCTCAATCGCAACGGGATCGTCTACAGCGAGATCGATATCTGGGACGATCCGGAGGCCGCGGCGTTCGTCCGCAAGGTCGCCGACGGCAATGAGGCGGTGCCGACGGTGAAGCTGACAATCGGTGCGCAGGAGCGCTATTGGGTCAATCCGCGACCGCAGTGGCTGCTCACGGTGATCAATACCGACGCCCCCGCCTTGACCGGCGGCCCGAAGAGCTACTGGCCGATCCGCCGCGACGACCTCCCCCGTCCGCGTCCGCCGCAGGCCACCTGACCCCTCCGCAAAGCAGAAGGCCCGCAGCGACTTCGATCGCTGCGGGCCCTGTTGCCTATGGCTGGACTCAGCCGAGCAGGCGCCAGTCCTCCAGGCCCTCGTAGAGGGGGAACTGCTGGGCCAGCGTGGAGACGCGCTGACGCAGCGAATCCAGATCGGCGGAGCCGGTGAGAGCGGCCGCGATGATCTCGGCTACCTCGGTGAACTCGGTATCGCCGAAGCCGCGGGTGGCCAGCGCCGGGGTGCCGATGCGCAGACCCGAGGTGACCATCGGCGGGCGCGGGTCGAACGGAACGGCGTTGCGGTTCACGGTGATTCCGATTTCGTGCAGCAGATCCTCGCCCTGCTGACCGTCCAGCTGCGAGTTGCGCAGGTCCACCAGGACCAGGTGCACATCGGTGCCGCCGGTGAGCACGTTGATGCCCTTGGCGGTGCAGTCGGCGGCGGTCAGGCGCTCGGCCAGGATCTTCGCACCGGACAGGGTGCGCTCCTGGCGCTCCTTGAACTCGGGGGTGCCGGCGATCTTGAACGACACGGCCTTGGCGGCGATGGCGTGCATCAGCGGCCCACCCTGCTGACCCGGGAAGACCGCCGAGTTCAGCTTCTTGGCGAACTCCTGCTTGGCCAGGATCAGACCGGAGCGGGGACCGCCCAGGGTCTTGTGCACGGTGGAGGACACCACATCGGCGTGCGGCACCGGCGACGGGTGCAGCCCGGCCGCGACCAGACCGGCGAAGTGCGCCATATCGATCCACAGGTACGCGCCGACCTCATCGGCGATCTCGCGGAAGGCCGCGAAATCCAGGTGCCGCGGGTACGCGGACCAGCCGGCGACGATCACCTTGGGGCGGGTGTCGCGGGCGATCTTGCGCACCTCGTCCATATCGACGCGGTGGTCTTCCTTGCTGACGCCGTAGGCGTGCACCTCGTACAGCTTGCCCGAGAAGTTCAGGCGCATACCGTGCGTGAGGTGACCGCCGTGCGCGAGATCCAGGCCGAGCAGCTTCTCGCCCGGGCTCATCAGCGCCATCAGCACCGCGGCATTGGCCTGCGCACCCGAATGCGGTTGCACGTTGGCGTAATCCGCGCCGAACAGCTCGGTCACGCGGGCGCGGGCGAGATCCTCGACGATGTCGACGTTCTCGCAGCCGCCGTAGTAGCGGCGGCCCGGGTAGCCCTCGGCGTACTTGTTGGTGAGCACGCTGCCCTGCGCCTGCAGGACCGCGCGCGGCACGAAGTTCTCCGAGGCGATCATCTCGAGGGTGTCGCGCTGGCGCGCGAGCTCGCCGCCCATCGCGGCAGCGACCTCGGGATCGAGCTCAGCGAGGGACTGGGAATTGACAGAGGAGGTCGTCTGCGTCACGGGGCCGAGTGTATTGGCCACGCCCGGAGTGTCGGCCAGGGGGTTCTGTGTGTCTTGATGCTGATTCATCGCAACCTCCGTGCTCGGAGGATTCTCGGGGGTGCCGAAAGTCCTCACGCCCAGCACCCAGGCGCGCGGTGCGGGACTTCGGTGCTTCCCGGTGGTTACTTCCACCTCAGAGTGCGCCAGTCGCGGTGATGTCAGCTTATCCTGCAGCCGACCATGCTTCGGACTCGCACTTCGCGATGCTCACATTCGGCGGATCGCGCCGGGGGTGAGGGGTTCGTCGAGGAGGCGGCGGAAGCGGTCGGAGCGATCGGCTGAATCGGGGGCCTGATCGAGCCAGCCGCCGAGCAGGCGGTAGCCCTCCACATAGGTGGAGATGTAGGCGCGCCACAGCGGTGAGGACAGGAAGCGCAGGGATTGGCGGGCGCGCTCGGGGGTGACCAGGCTCCAGCGCTGCAGGAATTCCGCGACCTCGCCCTCACCGCGATGCCGGTCGTGCAGCAGTAGCGCGGCATCCTGGCGCACGCCCAGCAGTTTCGCCGAGGCGGTCGAAATGCGTTCCGCGCGTTCACCATCGAAGCGCAGCCCGAGATCGGCGTAGATCTCCTGCGCCCAGCGGCCCCAGCCCGGGCCGACGATGGACTTCAGCGCCAGATCGGCCAGCCCCTCGGCCATCAGGCACTGCGGGGTGTTGACCACGAACAGGGTCTGCTCATCCTGACCCGCGCCCACCAGTCCGGCTTCCTTGCGGCAGTGCTCGGTGTGATGGCCCGGATACGATTCGTGCGCGATCAGCTGCGGCAGCTGTGACAGATGCTGTTTCAGGTCGGAGTTGATGGCCACCCGGGACTGATAGTTGCCCAGGTAGTAATTGAAGCCGGACCACGGCTTATCCCCCACCACTTCGTATTCCACGCGTTCGTGATCGGGCAGCGGATAACGTTCGCGCACCAACTCGCGCAGCGCACTGGAGAACGCGTCCACACATTCGCGCAGCCGTTCGGGCGGAATCTCATCGCCGCGGCGATGCGCGGTGATGCGGTCGAACAGCGATCCCTCACCCGGCAGCACCTCGTCGAGTTGCCGATGCGCCTCGCGATAGTCGTCCTCATCGCCGGGTGCGATATCGACGTCGAAATACGCGCGCACCTCATCGATGAAGGAGATGTCATCGCCCGCGAATTTGCGCGCGGAGCATTCCAGCGCGCGCAGGTGCGCGTCCAGGAATTCGGTGCGCTCGGGTGCGAGGCCCGCGTCCGGCAGGTCTTTCAGCAGCGCCGCGGCTTTGTGCGCGAGCGCGCGCGGCTCCGGCTTCGGCGCGTTCTCGCTCTCCCGGCGCAGTGCCGGATCACCGGTGTAGGCATCGACGAAACCCTCCTCCAACCGGTCGAAAGCCAGACCGAGACGCAGGTATTCGGTGACCAGTGGATGCGCTGCCATAACAGGCGACTGTATTGGATCGCACGGCTTCCGGTGACGTGGACGCCGACGCGGCTATGGCATATGTCACGCCGGTTACTGGTGAGTAGCAACACCTGGTGTTCACCGCCCTGTTGGACCCGAGCACAATTCGGCTATGCGTGGAGTGGTTACCGGTTCGCCGGACTCGGCGGCGGGACGAACTCCCCGAGACTGTTGTCGCCCGACCCTGGGACGTGGATAAATGGCACGGATGAGCGAGCCGAGTCCCTACGTGGAATTCGACCGGAAGCAGTGGCGCACACTGCGCAAGTCGACTCCCCTGGTGCTCACCGAGGAAGAACTGACCGGCCTGCGCGGCCTGGGCGAGCAGATCGACCTCGAAGAGGTCGCCGAGGTCTACCTGCCGCTGGCGCGGCTCATCCATCTACAGGTCGCCGCCAAGCAGCGATTGTTCGCCGCCACCGCGACCTTCCTGGGCGAAAGCCATCCGGACCGCCAGGTGCCGTACGTGATCGGCGTGGCCGGATCGGTCGCGGTTGGCAAATCGACCACCGCCCGTGTGCTGCAGGCGCTGCTGGCCCGCTGGGATCACCATCCCCGAGTGGATCTGGTCACCACCGACGGATTCCTCTATCCGACAGCCGAACTCACCCGGCGCGGCATCATGCACCGCAAGGGTTTCCCGGAGTCCTATGACCGGCGCAAGCTGCTGCGCTTCGTCACCGAGGTGAAATCCGGTGCGCCCGAGGTGTGCGCGCCGGTGTACTCGCATATCGCCTACGACATCGTGCCCGGCGAATACCACTGCGTGCGCCAGCCCGACATCCTCATCGTCGAGGGTCTGAACGTGCTGCAAACCGGTCCGCGACTGATGGTGTCGGACCTGTTCGACTTCTCCGTCTACGTCGACGCCCGCATCGAGGACATCGAGAAGTGGTACGTACAGCGCTTCCTGTCACTGCGCAAGACCGCCTTCACCGATCCGAACTCCGCGTTCCACCACTACGCGAATTTCAATGATCAGGAAGCCACCAACCAGGCGAAAGAGATCTGGCACAACACCAATCGGCCGAACCTGGTGGAGAACATCCTGCCGACCCGGCCGCGCGCGACCCTGGTGCTGCGCAAGGATTCCGATCACACCATCAACCGGCTGCGGCTCCGTAAGCTCTGAACCTCATAGTCGCCACGCCGCGTCCAGGCGCGCCGCCACATCGATATCGGTGGCGGCCTGGATATTCGGCTTGCAGATCTCCTCGGCGATATAGCGCGCCACGAAGCGGCGGATCTCATGATCGACGCTGGCCAGAATGCGCAGCAGCTCACCGCGCCGGGACGCGCTGGCCACATTGATGCGCACATTGCTCGGCTGCGGTTCGGCGATTTCGATGAGCACCCGCAGTGGTTCGGCGGTGCGCACGGTGAGATGCAGGTGAATGGTGCCGTCCACATGGAACGGATAGCGGTCCACCGACAGGTCGATGAGCAGATCGACATCCAGCGGGATCACCAGATCGTACGAAATGTATTCCTGCGGTTCACGATTCAAGCGCGGCTGACCCAGGCGCACGGCGGCGGAGAGTTTCGCGATGCGTCCCGGCCCCACCCCGATCGGGCCGAATTCGAAAGCCTCGCCGGTGAGTTTCTCGAATGCCCCCGAAATGCGTTCCGGTGACGCCGCGTATTCCAGGAACCGGCGGCCGAACTCCTCATAACTGAGGTAGGACTCCACATCCGCCGGGCCACTCTGCCCTTGGTTCAGCTCACTCATGCACTCCGACGGTACGGCAGCGACGCGCTCGCGAACCACGGAAGCCATTGCACTGCAATGTAACTGTGCCAAGTTCGATGTCAATCACAGCAACCCGCCGGAGCGGAGCGGAGGCAATCAGACACCGAAGCGGCGGTGCCGGGCCGCGAAATCGCGCAGGGCGCGCAGGAAATCCACCCGCCGGAACTCGGGCCAGTACGCCTCGGTGAACCAGATCTCCGAATAGGCGCTCTGCCACAGCAGGAATCCGGAGAGCCGCTGCTCACCGGAGGTGCGAATGACCAGATCCGGATCCGGCTGGCCGGAGGTGTAGAGGTGCTGGCCGATGGCGTCCACGGTGATGGACTGCACCAGATCCTCGCCGTGCTCCCCCGCGTCGATCTCCTGGCGGACCAGCGAGCGCACCGCGTCGGTGATCTCCTGCCGGCCGCCGTAGCCGATGGCCACATTCACGTGCACGCCGTCGCGGCCCTCGGTGCGTTTGGCGGCCTCCCGCAATCGCCCGGCCACATCCTCGGGCAACTGATCGAGCGCGCCGACGATGCGGACGCTCGAATTCTGTTCCGGCGCGGACAATTCGTCGACCACATCGGTGATCACCTCGAAGAGCGTCTCCAGCTCTTCGCGATCGCGGCGCAGATTCTCGGTCGAGAGCAGATAGACGGTGACCATCTCGATGCCGGACTCACCGCACCAGCCGACCAGTTCGGCGATCTTGAGCGCCCCCACCCGATGCCCGTGACTCACATCGGTGAAGCCGTTCTCGCGTGCCCAGCGTCTATTGCCGTCGCACATCACCGCCACATGCCTGGGATGCTGCCGACCGGCCAGTTGCTTGGACAACCTGGCTTCGTAAATGCGATAAGGGAGTCCACGCACCTGACTCGCAAGCTTCACGCCGAGGAACACTACGCCTTCTCGGCAACGGCCGAAGCGACCGGGACAGTGGTGTGAAACGCCCACGACGCCGGATATGTACCGGCCTGCCCCGACTGCGCGGATCCGTCCGGGTAGGCGTTCGATACGCACGCCGACCGGCCGCACCCCACGGTTCACGACCAATCGGACATTGCGGAGTCGTGCGCCACTTCCGTGATCCGGGACGGCTAACCTACGGTACCGTAGGTTACTCAGGAGGTAACTTCGTGTCCGACACTGTGCAACCATCCGCCCCGGTGGCGGAGGCTTCCGGCGGTAGCGACCGGGAGGCCGGACTGGTGGACAAGACGCTCGACACCGTCCGGGAAGAGCTCGCGCTTATCAAGCCGCGCATGCGGGGGTGGATTCACGCCTGGGCGGTCGGCATTGCCGCCATCGCGGTGATCGTGCTGGTGAGCGTCGCCACGACCGTTTCCGCGACCGCGGTGTGGTCGACGGCCGTCTACGGGCTGACCGTCTGCGGCGTCTTCGGCATCAGCGCCACCTATCACCGGGTGAACTGGCGCACCGCGCGCGCCCGCATGTGGATGAAGCGGGCCGATCACTCGATGATCTTCCTTTTCATCGCGGGCTCGTACACCCCGTTCGCACTGCTCGGGGTGCGCGGCAGGGCCGGAACCATTCTGCTGACCGTCGTCTGGATCGGCGCGCTGGCGGGGGTGGCGCTGAAGATGTTGTGGCCCACCGCTCCCCGCTGGGTCGGGGTGCCGCTGTATCTGCTGCTGGGCTGGGCCATCGTGCCGGTCGCGGGGACGCTCATCTCGAATGTGGGCTGGGCTCCGGTCCTGCTGCTGCTCGCGGGCGGGATCGCGTACAGCGTCGGCGGCATCCTCTACGCCGCGCGCTGGCCGGACCCGTGGCCGGAGGTGTTCGGCCATCACGAGTTCTTCCATGCCGCAACGGTGATCGCCGCGCTCTGCCACTACATCGCGGTCTGGCTGGTGCTGCTTCGCTGAGCGGGACACGAGCGGTTACTCGCGGAGCAATTACTCACAAAGGTGCCATCCAGGGCGAAAGATCTCTAAAGTCCTGAGCAATAGCCGGACGACACCCTAGGCATGCCACCGCGATGACACCCACCCGCACACCCGACACGGCCGTCGCCTCGGCGACGCCTCTGGCGACGTGATCAGCAGGGTCATCCTGTGGGCGCTGCGCGCGCGATGGGGATTGTCGGCCGTGGTCATGGCGTGCAACCTCAGCGGCCTCGCGGTGATCACCATCGAACTCTGGCTCAGCGGCTTCTTCGGCCGGCTCGGCTCGGATTGGCTGAGCACCTTCGTGCAGGTGTCCATCTATCCGACCATCGGCGCGGCCATCGGCATCGTGCTCGCGGTGCGCGACCGGACGCACTATTTCGGCTGGCTGGATCAGCGGCGCGCGCCGACCGAATCCGAGGCGCGGCGGCTGCTGCAACTGCCCATGGGCATTACGGTGCGGGCGCTGGCCATCTGGATTCCGGGCGTGATCATCGCGGCGGCGCTGTTCGCGCACGCCACCGCACCGCGCAATTTCGCGGTCGTGCTGTCCATGTTCACGCTCGGCGCGCTGGAATCGGCGGCCATCACCTATCTGATCGTGGACCGGCTGATCCGCCCAACCATTCCGGTGGTCGCGGAGGTGCTGGACGATACCGCGCACTGGAGTTCCACCGTGCTGATGCGGGTGCTGGTCACCTTCGCGGTGGTGGGCGCGGTGCCGCTGCTCATGATGATCACCGTGCTGGCCGATCCGACGCCGGAGTACACCGACCGCATTCGCACCGCCATATATCTTGCGGTGGTGGGGCTTTCGGCCGGATCGGTGGCGACGGCGGCGCTGTCGCGCGCGGTCGCCACCCCCATGCATACGCTGCGGGACGCCCTGGATCGCATCGCGCGCGGCGAACTCGACGTGCGGGTGCCGATCGGCAGCACCAGCGAGATCGGGCGGCTCGAACATTCGGTGAACGAGCTCGCCGCGAATCTCGCTGAGCGCGAACGCATGTTGACGGTTTTCGGCCGCCACGTCGGCACCGAGGTCGCCGAACGGGCGCTCTCCGGCACCGGCGACACCACCGGCGTCACCGACCTGAACGGCGACACCCGCGTGGTGACAGCGCTTTTCGTCGATGTCACCGGATCCGTGGCCCTGGCAACCGAACTCGCCCCGCACGATTTCGTCACCAAGCTGAACCGGCTGCTGTCCATCGTGGTCGCCGCCACCGAGGAGAACCACGGCCTGGTCAACAAGTTCGAAGGCGATGCGGCCCTGTGCATTTTCGGCGCACCCATCGCCCTGGACGATAACGCCACCCCGGCCCTGCGGGCGGCCCGCCGCATCCGCGATGAGGTCACCGCCGCCGGCGAACTCGATATCGGCATCGGCGTCGCACGCGGCATGGTCTTCGCCGGCGATGTCGGCGCGGACACCCGCCTGGAATTCACCGTGATCGGCGATGCCGTCAACGAGGCGGCCCGCCTCACCACCGAGGCCAAACAAACCCCCCGCCGCATCCTGGCCAGTCAGGCCGTCATCGACGCCGCCGCCGAGTTCGAGCGCAGCAAGTGGGTGCTGCACGACACCCTCCACCTCCGCGGCCGCAAGGAGCCCACTCCAGGGTGGACCGACGTTCCGGTCCGCACGTCAGGCCACCGCAACGGCACCGTCCCGCGGGTCGAGCCGGAGCAGGTCGCACCCCCGGTCGCGACCGCCGACCTGGCAAACGATCACTAGTCATGCACGGCATTCGCGGCATAGTCGGAGCGCTGCGAGAATCTCGAGATAAACACGCCCGGAACTGTAGGTCCGCGCCTGTGGCGGGGCAATGGAATATGAGCGCGCCACACTGCGGGGTGGGGCCGCCGATCACTGCCCACGGGCATCCCGGATGAGCTGACCAGGGTTTCGTACTACTCGGGGACTACGCGGATCGGTACCTGTGGGGGATTCGCGGGCGGGGTGCGCAGGATCACGCTGGGAGCATGACCGAAGTCAGTGCTTCGCATCGCTTCCCCACCGCTCCGGAACCCGTACGTGCCCCGCTGCTCTCGCTGGCCTTCCGGGCCATTGTCATCGCGCTGCTGGCCGGGGTCGGTGAGACGGTGCTGCGCGCGGGCATCGCGCTCGCGGATCCGGATACCACTGCGGGCGGACTGGTCTATGGGCTGCTCATTCGCAGCGCCATCTACCTGGCCGTGCTGACCGCCGCCGTCCGCATGGTCGCCGGAGTCCCCTGGGCGCGAATGGCTCTCATCATCGGACTGGGCACGGTCGGCCTGGCGTCACTGGTCGCCGAACCGATCGGCGCGGTGTTCACCGGACACGTGGCGATCGAGTGGAGCGCCGGAAACATCGCGATCGGGGTGCTCCGCGCCGTGCACATCGTCGCGGTGCTGGTCGCGGTGCCCGCCATGGTGCGCGCGGGTGCACAACTCCGCCGCCACGCGTAATCGCCTGCCGCACAAGCGGTGTGACGGCAGGCGAGGCGCGTCGGATCAGGCCGGGGGTGTGAGTGCGGCGCGCACCTCCGCCACCGTGGTGACCGGGAGATCGCAGACCGAGCCGCGGCAGACGTAGGCGGCGGACAGGTCGTTCACCGGCGGGCGATCGGCGAGCAGCGGTTGTGAATCCTGTTCTCCGGAAATGATGACCGAGCCGCCGGGGGCCGCTACGCGGGCGGCGGTGAGCAGGCAGGCGGCCCAGCCGTCCAGGTCCGCGTCACCCGCCGAGACGGCCACCTGGATGGGACCGCGCAGCGCGGCTTCGACGACCGCGAGCCAATGTCCCGCCGAGCGTGGGGCTTTGGCGAGCAGCACCGCACCGCGCGCCAGGGTCTGGTCGGCGAGCTCGCGGTAGCGGATCGCCTGCTCCGGTGTGCTGAGCGCGGCGGCGGTGAGCAGTGCGTCCGCGAGAACCGAAGTGCCGGAAGGGGTTGCGCCGTCGATCGGATCGCGGGGCCGGGTCACCAGGGTTTCGGCGTCATCGGCGGTGTCGAACCAGCTGCCGGGCGTTTCCGGATCGGCGAAGTGCGTGATGGCCGCATCGAGTACGCGATGCGCCTGTTCCAGCCAATCACCGCTGCTGGTCTGGTGCAGGGTGAGCAATCCCAGTGCGAGCCAGGCGTAATCCTCCAGCACGCCGGGCGCAGCCCCGGCGACACCGCCGAGTGAGGCACGGCAGGGGCGCCCGTCCCGCACGTGTGTATCGAGCAGGAAGCGCGCGCACCGCTCGGCGGCGGCGATCCACACCGGATTCAAGTGTGCCGCACCGGCTTCCGCGAGCGCGGTGATCGCCATGCCGTTCCAGGCGGTGACCACCTTGTCATCGCGTTCGGGTTGCGGGCGGCGGCCGCGGGCATCGCTCAATACGCCCCGAATGCGTTCGAAGCGTTCGTAATCCGAGGCGTCGGGATCGGTGTATCGGGTGAGCACCGAAGTCCCGTGCTCGAACGTTCCCGCCGTGGTGACGCCGAAAAGCTCTGCGACCCAGGCCCCGTCGATCGCGCCGAGCACCCCGTTCAGCTCCGCCGGAGTCCATACATACGTGGCTCCCTCGACCCCGGGCTGCCCTTCCTCCAGATACGTATCCGCGTCCAGCGCCGAAGCGAACCCGCCCTGCTCGGTACCGAGATCCTCCAGCAGGAAGTTCACCGTCTCGCGAGTCACCCTGAGCGCCAAGGGTTCCGACGCGTCCGGCTCCGCCAGCGGATCCCGCCAGGGCGCGTCCTGCCCGTCCTGCGCCCGCCGCGCGAGATGCGAGTAGACCCGCAACAGCTGCGCGTTGTCGTACAGCATCTTCTCGAAATGCGGCACCACCCAGGCCGCGTCCACCGAATACCGCGCGAATCCCCCGCGCAACTGGTCATAGATCCCACCCCGGGCCATGGCCTCGGCGGTGAACGAAACCACCTGCCGCACAGCGTCGTTCCCGGTCCGCTCATAGTCCCGCAGCAGCCCCTCCAACAGCGCCGACGGCGGGAACTTCGGTGCGCCGCCGAACCCCCCGTGCTGGTTATCCACATCCTTCAACACGGCCGTGACCGCGTGATCGAGCAGTTCCGGGCCGATCCGCACCGTGCTGTCCGGCAATCCGGCGGCCTGCTGCCGCAACGCCTCCCCCACCTGCGCCGCCGCCTGATCCACCTCATCCCGGCGATTCACCCAGGTCTCGGTGAGCGCGGTCAGCACCTGCGTGAACGAGGGCATCCCGTGCCGGGGCGTCTTCGGGTAATACGTCCCGCAATAGAACGGCTCCCCCTCGGGCGTCAGGAAGCACGTCATCGGCCACCCGCCCTGCCCGGTCATGGCAACGGTGGCATTCATGTACACCGCGTCCAGATCGGGCCGCTCCTCCCGATCCACCTTGATACACACGAAATTCGCGTTCATCAGCGCCGCGGTCTCCGCGTCCTCGAACGACTCGTGCGCCATGACATGACACCAATGGCAGCTGGCGTACCCGATGGAGAGCAGGATGGGAACATCGCGGGCGGCGGCCTCCGCGAGCGCATCGGCGTCCCATTCGCGCCAGTCCACCGGATTGCCGGCGTGTTGGCGCAGGTAGGGCGAGGTCGCTCCAGCCAATCGATTCACACCCGTCAACCTTCCTCGGTCGAACTCGCAGACAACACGCTCGGTCGATATGAAGCGTAGTGCGCCCGCAGCGGCCGAGACATCGGCTGTGGCCCTCGGAATGAATGGCGTTCGGGTCGTTGGCGTTTCGGCAAAAGGCGGCGGTCGGTTCGTGATCGCGACTACCGTAGGGGGTAGCTGGACGACATGCCTCGGTGATCGAGCTCGGTTGTTGTCACCTACTCCCGCAGGAGTCCCTGTGCAGACGGCGAAGAACGCGCTATTCGGCACGAGCCGACCCCGCCGGAACCTACGACGCGCGGCGGATCTTCGTGACGTCCCGCGCGGACCCGGACGGGTGCCGGTGCTCGGGCACGGTTGGCGACTGTGGCGGGATCCGGTCCAGTTCATGGTGGATCTGGCCGCGACCGGGAAAATCGCGCGGGTCGATATCGGCAGCCGGGTCGTCTATGTCATCACCGATTTCGAACTGCTGCATCGGGTGCTGGTGGAGAACTCCGACGCCTATGAGCGCGGGCTCCTCTTCGAACGCATCCGCCTCATCTTCGAGGAATCGCTGATTGTCGCGGATGGTCAGCAGCACAGGGACCTTCGCCGTCTGGTGCAACCGGCGTTCCATCGACCGGAGCTGGAAGGCCACACGCCGACCGTGCAGCGCAACGCGGACGCACTGGCGAGTTCGTGGCAGCCGGGACAGATCGTCGAAATCCGTTCCGCACTACTGGATTTGGTGATCACCGATCTGCTCGGTTCGATGTTCTCGCATGAACCGGAGCCCGGGGAGCTGCGCTTCATCTCGGGTCTGATCGGGGACATAGGCGCGGGTGCAATCGTGGGCAGTGTGCTGCCGAAGCGACTGGCGAGCATGCCGCTACCGGTGAACCGCAAATTCCTGTCGGCCGGAACACGACTGCGGGACTACTGCCGGGACCTGCTCGTCGCGCGCCGGACCGGCGGTGAGCGCCGCAACGATCTGCTCGACATCCTGCTGTATGCGCCGGATGGCGCACACCGCAGTGACAAGCTCCTGGCTGAGCAGGCCGTGACGGTACTCTTCGGCGGCATCGACGCCTTGACCGCCACGCTGACCTGGTCGCTGTACGAGTTGTCCCGGCGTCCCGAGGTGGCGTCGAGATTGCGGAACGAGATCCTCGACGCGGGCGACCTCGACCCTCGAAAACTCGATCAGCTCGAATACCTGAACCGCTTCCTGAACGAAGTCACCCGAATCCATTCGCCACTGCTGCAGACCAGGCGCAGTGTCACCACGGTCGAGCTCGATGGTTTCGAGTTTCCCGCCGGGACCGATATCGGCTACAGCATCGCCGCGATTCACCGCGATCCGCATATCTTCCCCGACCCGCACACCTTCGATCCGGACCGGTGGTCGCCGTCGAGATCCGGGCCGAAATGCCGGAGCTTCGTTCCGTTCAGCATGGGCAATCAGATGTGTGTCGGCAGAAATTTCGCATGGGTGGTCTTGCAGACGACCCTGCAGAGTCTGCTGTCGCGGTGGGAGTTCGGGCCGGTGGAAACCGGGAAGCTGCCGCGTGCCATGGGGCCGATCCCCGGCATGGGCAGACTTCCGCTCGAGATTCGCTCGGCTACTGCTTGATTCGGGTGACCGTCGTCCTGCGAAGACCGGATACGCGGCGAATCAGGATGGGCAGCACGACCGCCGCGATGAAGAGGGTGACGGCGACCAGGATGAAGTAGAGCAGCGATCCATTGCGTCCGAAGCGGGGCTGGAACGCGACCTGCTGACCGGTCGCGGCGACGGCGTTGAGGAATGGGGCGTAGGCCTGCACGGTGAATCCGTGCGGAAGCAGATTCATCGCGCTCTCGGCCACGTACACCCAGAACAGCAGCACGGCGACGGCCGCGGACGGAGCGCGGATCAGCGACCCCACCGCGATGCCCACCCCGCACGCGGCGAACGCGTAGACCGGGACCGTCCAGAGGAATCGGATACCGGCCGAATCGGTAATGTCAACGGCCCCATAGAGTTCGGGGAACTGATGGGGCAGCGTGACCATCACGACAACGAGTAGCACAAGGGTGGATATCGCCGCGATCGCGCCGTAGTAGATCCACCGGGCCAATGCGACCGTCCAGAGCCGGGGGAACAGGAAGGTGCCGAGATCGCTTGTCCTGCCACGCCTTTGGGTGCCGTGGGCGTAGGCGGCGGTGACCATCATGACCGATACGGAAAAGGTCATCACCCAGTACACGGAGTTGACGGTGGAGACCGGGGCCACGAAACGCTGTCCGGGCAGGGTCGCGAGTCGTTCTGCGACAGCGGCGATGCCGAACGTAACTGCCAGCGGCAGCACGAAGGTCAGCGGGACGGCGACGGTCCACAGGAATCCGCGTCCGGTGGTGCGGGTCCATTCGGCGGCGACGCCGCGGTAGACGAGGGTGGCCGCACCGGGGCCGCTCATGAGGCCGCGCCCGACGCGAGGCGGCCGGGTACCCCGGCGATGCGCACGTAGGCGTCTTCGAGGCCGGTCTCGCCGGGCTCCAGTGTGCTCATGAGGTGGGCGAAAGGCCGGTCGGCCAGCACCCCCCGATTGCCGAGGATGACGATGTGATCGGCATTGCGCTCGACCTCGTCGAGCAGGTGTGAGGCAACCAGGACGCAGGTCCCGGCATCGGCGAGGTCGCGCAGCAGTTCACGAATCCAGCGGATGCCCGCGATGTCGAGGCCGTTCAGTGGTTCGTCGAGCAGCAGGGTCCGAGGCGCACCGAGCAATGCGGCGGCGATGCCGACGCGTTGCAGCATGCCGAGCGAATAGTGCCCGAGCCGGCGGTCGGCGACGCCGACCAGATCGACGATCTCGAGCACCTCGCCGACCCGGCCGACCGGTATGCCGCGGGCACGAGCGATCCAGCGCAGATGCCTGCGCGCGGTATGGCGTGGGTCGAAAGCCCGGTAGTCCAGGTGCATTCCGAGCGTCGCGGGCGTGGTCCGATGGGCTCGGACCACGGTGTCATCGACGCGGATGGTCCCGGCGGCGGGCGCGATGAGGCCGCAGAGGGACCGCAACAGTGTGGTCTTGCCGGTGCCGTTGAGACCGATCAGGTAGGTGATCGCCCCGTCCGCCACGCTCAGTTCGGGGACTTCGAGGACGGTCACGCCCGGATAGCCCAGGGTGAGGTCACGAATATCGATCACGGTGCTCGGAGCCGGTCAGAAATCGCAGGACATCGACAGGCCCACGGCCTTGATGCCCTCGCACACGGAGCTGTTGGAGAGCTTCCACACCCCGTCGATACGCTTCCAGACCACCCGCGCGGTGATATCCGGGCGCCCCACCGACCTGGTGCGCAGCATCGCCGTGTGCACATTGCCGTCATGGGTTTCCGGACCGCTGATCTCATTGGATCCGTACGGAGCCCGGAACATGCCGGTGTTGAAGAGGGCGTCCGCGACCGGGACCGCGCCCATCCCGCCTTCCATATTGGCCGCCTTGGCCTCGTCGGAGACGCCGGGCGTCTCGATCAGGAATACGACCTGATCGTGGAGATCATCAAGGGTGGGAACGTCTTTGGTGAGTAGGAACGCACCGGGTGCGGCGGAGGCGACGGGGGCACTGACAATCGAGGCGCCGGTCGTGACGGCGGCGACCGTCATGATCGACGACACGGCACCGGCGACAACATTCAAGGACTTCATCTCTTCATCCTTTTGATCGGCTTGGCGACTTCCTCAGGGTTTGCGGCCGATGGCGCCGAGTATGACCATCCCCGTCTCCGGCAGGTCGGGGCGGAGCCACTGCTGTACCGGCACCACACCGGGTTCGAACAACTCGAAGCCGGCCAGATACGACTCCGTCTCGGCCGTGGACCGGAAGGCGACCTGGGCCGAGGTGTTGGCGGTGCCGGCGAGCACCTGGAGTATCTCCGGGGACGAATCGCTGGAACCGTGACTGATCGCCAGATAACTACCCGATGCCACCCGATCACGAAAGGCGGCGACGACCTCGGCGGGGCGCTCGTCGTCCATCACGTAATGCAGCACACCGGAGAACAGCAGGGCTACCGGCTCATCGAAGTCGAGCAGATCGCGCTCGGCGATCTCATCGAGAATGTCACCGGGACAACGAATATCGCCGAGCAGCGCGGTGGTTCCGGGAGGTCCGGCGAGCAGTGCGTCGCAGTGGGTGACCACGACGGGGTCGTAGTCGACGTACACCACCTGCGCCGTCGGCTGGATCTCCCGAGCCGCCTCGTGCACGCTGGGCGAGATCGGAATCCCCGAGCCGAGATCGAGGAACTGACGAATGCCCGCCTCGGCGGCCAGCTGGACCGCTTTGATCAGAAAACCTCGGGTGAACAACACCAAAGCCCCGAGTTCGGGCACTTCAGCGAGCATCCGACCGGCCAACTTGCGGTCGGTCTCGTAGTTGTCCTTCCCGCCCAGCAAGTAGTCATACACCCGGGCGGAGCTCAGCTCATTGGGGTCGAGCGAATCCGGTTTCCGCCTGAGCTCCGACGCAGGCCTCTCGGTACCTTCGGCCACAGATGTAACCGTAGCCGACCACCACCCCGGGTGTAGGCCACTCCGGAGATCTGCTGTCGCCGGGATGCGCACCCGAACGAGTCATCGGCGTACCGCGCTCCGGCACAACACGATCCGATCGTCCAACAGGTCGACCGGTACGTACCTCAACCGTCGTCGCGAACCGGGCTCGGATCCGTTTGCGCCAATGCGACCGCATGCGCGACCGCGGACCGCGCCCGGTCGACGGTCGCGTATCGGCCCAGACCGCAAGGGGCCGCGACATCCAACCGGCCGCCGTAGGCCGACTCCGCCGCCGCCAATGCCTGCCGGGCCTGCGCGAGCGGTTGCGCCGCATGCGCGAGTCCGGCGATAACCGTTGTGGTGGAAGGTAATTCGAGGCGCGCCAACGGGGCATAATACCGCGGCCGGACCGGCGCCTGTTTACCGTCGCCGATGGGCAGGTGGACGAAATCGAGATGTCTGCCCGCGGGCCAGTGGCGCGCTATGGCGTTCGCCAGCGTGACGACCGCCGCCGCCGACCTCGGTCGCACGGCCGGTTTGTCATCGAGGCTGCCGTAGCAGAGATGCACTCCGAAATGGGCGTCGTGCGGGGCCCGTGCGACCAGGCGCGCGATCGCGCGACCGGCCGCGGTGGCCAGGCCCTGACGCAGCGGCGCGGGCGTCCCCGCGCACAGCAGTGTCTCGGCCGCCAGCTCGAGCTGGAATACGACATTGCCCCGCATCGCCTCCTGGATGCGGACGATCTCCCTGACCGTGGCGTCGAGAATCGGGCGATAATAGGGAAACCCTTTGCGCAACAGCAGCATTCGCGCCTCAAAGGCGATGAACCCGATGACGAACGGGGTCGGGATGCCCACCTGCAAGCGAAGTCCGGGATCGGTTCGGCGCAGCTCTGCCAGCGCGTCCGCGGCCCGTCCGGCTTCCCGCGCATACCCGAGCGCGGCGTCGATATCGGACTCGGCCATCGATCGGCCCGGGCGCAGCCGGAAGGTGTCGCGGGAGCGTAGCGTCGACCAATCACCGCTGCGCACCGGAGCCAGCGCGGGGATCTCACCGAACCGGTCGATGATGGGCCTGACGTACCACTGGGCGCGATACGGATCAGCTTCACAGCCGGGAACCATGCCGTCGAGAAAATCACCGGCCGTATCGACGGCGAATGCCATCGCCCGCTCCGGACTATCCAACTGTGCGGGCAGGCTGCCCACGAAGTGAACCCGACGCTCGCGCTGCACAGCGCCAGTCTCGCATATCGGCCGTCCCAGAACATGGGTGTCGGCAAAGAAGATTCGAGTCTTCCACCGCCGTCAGCCCAACGTGGATACCCAGCTCAGGCTGGTGTCCGTACGGCCGAGTATGCCGATGACCTGGCCGGCGGGTGGGCCCGATTCCTTGCGCGTCACCACGAAATGCGCGCCGGTGGCCAATTCGGCTGGGGTGCAGACATATTCGGCGGTGACGAGCAGTTCCATGCGTTTGGCCTCGTCGGCGCAGACCCGGGTGCCGCTGCGCGCTCCGGCGAGCACGAGGAAGACGACGTCTCCCCATGCCTCGTGGGGCTTGCGCTCCAGCACGATCGGCCGGGTTCCGGCGACCTTGGTCATCGCGTCCAACGTGGTATCGAGGCCGACCGTGCCGGGGCGGCGATTGGCCAGGGAGTGGGTCAGGCCGCTGACCACGAGCCCGATGACCAGCAGGGCGACACCGGCGTAACGCAATGCGGCCGCGCCGGTGAATTCGAGTTCCGCGATCCGGCGGTTGAGCTCGATCAGCAGTAGCGCGAACATGAAAAGCGGTATGGCGTAGGAGAAGTAGCCGATGTACGGCTCATTGATCTGATCGATGCCGATCATCGCGTATATCGCCATCAGCAGCAGGGCCGCCGCGCAGACCCGGAGACCGCTCCGCAGGAATTCCTCACCGCGAGCGAACTTCGCCACGAGCGCGAAGAGCACGAGCAGGATGACGATGCCGAGGATGCGGTTCGGCCCCCAGAACTGCACCGTGTACCAGGCCGCCGTCCACGGCGCGTGAATTCCGTGCCCGCCGCCGTAGATGGCGTATTTCGCGAGTTCGCCCGGGAAATGCACGATTCCGTCCAGCACGATGGTCGAGGCGAATGCCGCGGCGATTATGCCGAACAACCACCAATCCCTCTTGGCGACCTCGACTTTGCGCCGCCAGATCAGAAAGAGCGCCGCGCCGCCGAGCAACGGCACGAAGAACAGGAACTCCGCGTGCCCGTGAATGAGCAATCCGCCCGCGAGGGCCAGCACCCACAGGTGTTCGGTGCGCCCGGCCACCACCGAGGTGACCGCCACCAGCAACAGCAGGAACGGCGCGAAATACACGTACGGCATCCAGAGTCCGCTGAGCAGATCGCGGTACACCGTGACGAACAGCAGACTGGCACCGCCGATCCCGGCGATGAGCGGCCAGGACGGATACCAGCTGTGGATGACGCTCAATGCCAGCGCCACCAGTGCGGCATTGAGCAGCAGAATGGCGATCGCCTGCCCATTCCAGGGTGTCGGCACCCAATGCAGCAGATCGTGGAAAAGCCATTCGCCGAAGGCTTGTACGTATACGAATGAGGGACCGGGATGATGAAAACCGACCCTGGAGTAGTTGCCCACCAGCAGATCGAAATGTTTTGCCGAGAGCACCAGGATGGAGACGGTCCCCGCGTCCCCCTCCTCGTGCACGGACTGGGTAAAAAGGTCACGACTGCTGGTCAGCAGTGCCGTGGCATATGCGATCCAAGCCACGAAGAAAACTCTCACGGGCCCGGAGCCTATCGGCTGAAACGTTGGTCGTCCTAACGCCCGCCGAGGTCAGCGGCCGACTACCGATAGCGCGGGTTGGTGTTATGCCATTCGAACGAGCCGCCCATCCAGTTGCGGACGCCGTGCAGGAAGCTCTGCAGCTCGGGTGACGGGATCGATTGCAGGGCACGGTGTCCGGCCTCGAAATCGCGGACCATGGTGTTGTGCAGGTCCACAACCGTTTCGGTGGCGGCGGCGATCGAGCAGCCGCGGTCGGCGGCGATCTGCAGCACCATATTCGAGACGGGGTTCTCGTCGGCGGCGTCCTTCTTCACCGAGAAGAGGTCGTTCACCAGAACGCAGGCCGTGCCCGCCTGGAAGGCGGCGCGGCGGACCCGATCGTCGTAGAACAGGTTGGACGGGACCTCGTAGCCGACCACCGGATCGATCAGGGTCATGGAGGTGTAGAAGGTGTCGTGCTGGCGGGCGGCGAGGTACTCCCAGGCGGCGGGCGGCTCACCGGTGTGCCGCCAAGCGGCGTACGCGGTCCACGACACGAACATGGAAAACGTTGCGTAGCAGGCGCGTTGCACCTGATCGGGGGTGGCGTGCCGGCGCAGGTGCGCGATTGCCGAACGGAAGGCGCGCAACACCCGGTCGGTATGCAGCTCCTCGTTCAGCGGTTCGCTGAACTCACCCGCGTCGGGCAGCGGGTCGAGGGCGGCCATGGCGAGGGTGAGGCGCTGGGGCAGGCGGACCGGATCCGCGCCGAGGGCCGAATCGTCGGCGTAGTAGTCGTCGGCCATCCACCAGGCGGTGTTCATCTGCGCGGCAACCAGCAGCCGGTCGGGATCGTCGGAATCGCTGTGCGCCAGCATGACCAGGCGGCCGTAGCCGGTCTTGCGGAGTTTCCCGATCTCCTCGGGGGTGAAGCCGATCGATTCCGCCCAGTGAGCCAGCCGATCGTCCACCTCGTCGGCGAGGCGATCGTCGATGCGGGCGGCGGGCGGGCAGTACAGCGGCGGCGCGGACCCGTCACCCCAGTCCAGCAGCTGATAGGGCTCGATATCGGCGGTCAACCGCCGCAACGGAATCCGGAACGCGCTCTCGCCGAGGCGGGGTACGCCGGGTACACAGTGGTCCGCCGTATCGAGCTCGGGGACAACGGGTTTCGACTCCGGAATCGAGGCGGATTCCGATACCGCCGCGAAACGCTTGGCGAGCTGGGTGCCGAGCCCGCTCGGACCGCTGTCGAGACTTGTCATCATGCTCTCCTGCCACGCGGAATCATCAGGTCCAGGCAACGCACAGAGTGACCGCATCGACTATCGGACCTGAGCACCCGCCCGCGCAGCCGTTCGACCGATTCCGGTCCTGGCGACACGCCGGGATCAGTACTCGTTCTTGATGACGAAGTAGGAGCCGCGGATGGTGCCCGCCAGCTTGGACTTCTGGCGCGCGAACTTGAACGCGTCGAGTTCGGCGGGGATCTCCATACCGTCCGAGAGCTTGAATCCGACCGCGCGTTTTCCGGCGTCGGCGAGGGTGTACATGACGTTGATCGACAGGCCGTCCTGGTAGAACACGTACGCCATGCGAATGCCCTCGACCTCGAACTCCGTCGCCTCCAGCGGGCGCGCGGCGATGACGATCCCGCGTTCCTGCTCGAGGATCCCGCTCACCCAGTCGACGGTCGGGCGCGCCTCGTCCGCGGGTTCCACGGTGAAGACGTGGTTGTACTTGTTCTTGAAGTACCGGGCCTCGTTCGCGCGCAGACCGGCGAGTGCGTCCGCGACCGGTGAGGACTCCAGGCCGACGGTCGACACGGAGTCGAAATTCACGACATACGACATGAAGAACTCCTCAGCGTGTGTATATCCGTGCATATCCGGAACCGTCAGCATAGGAGAGATATGAGCTGGAACGAGGTACCCGAGGTCAGTGATCGGCAGATCCTTGCCGCGCTGCGCCCGCTGTACGAGCCCACCCGGGAACGCGCCCGGCTGGCGGAGGTGGTGGAACGGCTGCGCGAGGCCACCGATGCGGAGGAGATCGCCGAGCGCGATCGCTGCGGAAACCGCATGGCCGAATTGGATCGGGATATCTGCGTGCGATCGGTCGAGGCGCTGGATCGGATCGGGCTCTGGCATGCGGCCGGAATGATCGAGGCGGCGCTCAGCCTGCCGCCGGAGGTGTTGGAACAGTACGGTTCCGCGAGCTGAGGCGGGGGCGTCCCGCTCAGCGCTCCTCGCGTTCCCCCGCATGGGAAGGGTGTGCGAGCATTTCGCCATGGCTGGTGGAACACATTTATGGCCGGTCGTCGATCTGACCGATCTGCTCGACGTACTCGATCTCGGCGATATCGGCCCCGGGCGATTCCGGGCCCGGAATGTGAGTTCCACCCTGCCGACCACGCTCGGCAGTCAGACGCTGGCCCAGGCCGTGATCGCCGCCGAGCGCACGGTGCCGCATATGGCGGTGCAATCACTGCACGGGGTTTTCCCGCGCGGCGGGTTCGCCGATCGGGATGTCGAGGTGGACGTCGAGATCGTGCAATCGGGACGGGCGCTCGCGACCGTGCAGGTGACCTTCCGGCAGCAGGAGCGCGAGCATGCGCGAGTGCTGGCCATGCTGAGCGTCGACGAACCCGACTTCCTTTCGCACGGTGCGGAATTGCCCGCCGGACTGCCCGGACCCGAGGACTGCGATGAGCTGCCGTGCGCGCTGCTGCCGTGGGAGGTCCGCACGGTCGGCGGGGCCGAGGCGGTGGCGCTCGACCTCGCGGGACCGCCGTCGCTGGATGTGTGGATGCGCTGCGAGAAGGCCCCCGACCTGCCCGGCGTGAACCGGGCGCTGCTGGCGCACGGCAGTGAGGGTTTCCTCGGACCGGTCGCCATGCGCCCGTACCCGCAGGCCGAGATCGCCAGGCGCGGTGGACGTTCGGCCGCGGCCATGCTCGCGCAGACCATTACCTTCCACCGCCCGTTCACGCTGCACGATTGGCTGCTGCTGCGCTGCGAGAGCCCGTTCGCGGGGGCCGGGCGCATGTTCACCCGGATCCAGATATTCACGCGCGCGGGCGAATTGGTGGCGTCGGTGGACGCGCACGGCCTGATGCGCGGCGGCGAACGGCCGTAATCCCTCCGCGCGCCGATTACGGCCCGTGCTGGACGATTGACCAGTATGGTCTTGGGCACCAGCGCGGCCATGTCGGGGACGCGCTGGGTCGCGCTGGAGGATGTACTGGAATGAGACGATCTCGACTGGTCCGGGCCGTATTGGCGGCCGTGGCGATCACATTGGCGGCATCCGGCGCGGCTGGAGCCGCGCCCACCGGGAGCGGGGGGTCCGGATCCGGAAGCGGGTCGGGGTCGGGGAGTTCCAGCGGATCCGGGACGGGTAGTTCCGGAGCGCCGACCACCGTGCCCGCCCTCGGGTCCGGGTTCATGTGGGGTGTGTCCATGGCGGGTTTCCAATCCGAAGGTCATGCGCCCGATAGCAATTGGAGCCGATACGCGAAGTCCGGCAAGGCCCGGGACACGTACGGGGATTCGGTGGACTTCTTCGACCGGTATGCCGAGGACATCGATCTGGCGGCCGGGCTGGGGGTGAAGGTCTATCGGCTCAGCATCGAATGGGCGCGGGTGCAGCCGCGCCCGGATGTGTGGGACGAGAACGACTTCCGGTTCTACGACGAGGTGCTGGCCAAGATTCGGGCCGCCGGTATGCGGCCCATGCTGACCCTCGATCACTGGGTGATTCCCGGATGGGAAGCCGATCGGGGCGGCTGGAAGAGCAAGAACATGGTGTCGGACTGGCTGGCCAATATGCGGCGGGTGGTGGACCGCTACGCGGGGTACAACCCGCTGTGGGTGACCATCAATGAGCCGATGGGCTATGTGGCGCAATCGATCAAGATCGGCGATATCGGCGTGCTGGACGCGCTGCCGATGTTCGATCGGCTGGTCCAGGCGCACAGCACGATCTACGACTACATCCACCAGCGCCAGCCGGGCGCACAGGTGACCAGCAATATCGCGCAGTACCCGATCGTGCAGAACCTGACCGATCTGCTGTTCGCCGATCGCGTGCACGGCAAACTCGATTACGTCGGCATCGACTTCTATTACGGTGCGTCCCTGTCGAATCCGCCCGGCACCGCCCTGCTCGGCGACGAACTGTGGAAGAACGCCATCGAACCCGAGGGCATCTACTACGACCTGCGCACCTACGCCGAGAAATTCCCCGGACTCCCCCTCTACGTGGTGGAGAACGGTATGCCCACCGACAGCGGCCTCCCCCGCTGGGACGGCTACGACCGCGCGGACCACCTGCGCGACACCGTCTACTGGATCCAGCGCGCCAAAGCCGACGGCATCAACGTGATCGGCTACAACTACTGGAGCATCACCGACAACTACGAATGGGGCAGCTACGCACCACGTTTCGGCCTCTACACCGTCGACGTCAAATCCGACCCCGCCCTCACCCGCCGCCCCACCACCGCCGTCGCCGCCTACCGCGACATCACCACCCACACCGGCGTCCCCGCCGACTACCGCCCCACCCGCACCCCAGCCCTCTGCTCGATCGTCACCCCACTGGAAAGCTGCCTACGCCCGGTCTCGGTCCCGTAGCCGACCACGGCAACGCGGTCGGGCGGATCCCCCGAACCGGTTTGCGGAACGGTCGCCACGACATTCGACACAGAATCGTCTGAGGCAATCTCACCGTCAACTCACCGATGCCACCATCCCGGGCATTTCCCGAAATTTCCCGCGAGCCTCCTCAGCTCCAGATCTCCAATATCGGCACTACCAGCGAATACGATGGTCCGAAGGGTTGCCGCTCCGACTGTCGATCTCAGACGGACGCGGGCGGTCGGTGCTGTGCATAACATTTCCGGGTGCAGTTTGTGCCACACTGGCAACCGGAAAGGCGAGCCGAACCACCAACCCTCTGGGACGGTGGCCGGTCCGAGGAGTCGATGAGGACTACAGCACCATGTTCGATTGGGATCTCTTGCGCAATACCTCCAGCGTCCACGTGATGACACGGCTCGCGGAGGAACGAGGAATGCGGGCGACCGCCTGCCTGACGGGTACCGGGCTACCGACTGAGACGGTGAACCATCCGAATGCCCAGGTCACCGCCCGGCAGGAGCTCACCCTGATCCGGAATGTGCTCGCTCACTTCGGCGATGAACCCGGACTGGGGGTGGACGCGGGCAGCCGGTATCGCATATCTCGCCACGGACCACTCGGTTTGGCACTGCTCAGCAGCCGGACCCTGCGCGATGCCATCGGAATCGCGCTGCGCTCGGTCGAACTGGCTTTCATGTTCGGACAGTTGACCTTCGAGGAATCCGACGATGAGGCACGACTGGTCTACGACGACCGCGAGGTGCCCGAGGACGTGCGGGATTTCGTCACGGACCGGGTGCTGACCGGTATCCAGATGATCGGCACCGAACTCTTCTCGGCCGGAATCCCGCTGCACCGCATCGGCTTCCGGCACCAGCGGCCCGCCGACACCGCCCGCTATCGCCGGGTGTTCGACCTGGAGCCGACCTTCGGTGCCGCCCGCAATGAGATCGCTTTCCAGGCCGCTTTCCTGGATCTGCCACTGCCGCGGGCGAACGAATCGGCCCGCAGCACCTGCGAGCAGATGTGCCGTGACCTGCTGACCCGGCGGCACGCCCGGACCGGCGTCGCGGGCGAGGTGCGCGGTCTGCTGGTACGCACCCCCGGCGAGATCCCGGATCAGGTGTCGGTGGCCGCCGAACTCTTCGTCAGCCCGCGCACACTGTCCCGACGGCTCGCCGAGGAGGGCACTTCCTTCCGCATACTGCTCGACGAGGTGCGCCAGGCACTGTCCGAGGAACTGCTCGAACACACCGAGATGACCACCGAACAAGTCTCGGCGCGACTCGGGTACGCGGAGGCGGCTTCGTTCATTCGGGCCTTCCGGCGTTGGAAGGGTTGTCCGCCACAGGAATACCGCGCGCGGCGGGGACGCGCGGGCACGCGACTGCCGGAGCCGGAGCTCGTCTAGCCTCCGGCTCCACACCCGCCCGGCGACGCGCCGTCGTATGACACCGCACCGACCGCATGCCGATTCGGATCCGGCTAGCGGTTCGGCGCGGCGATGCCGCAGGCCTCGAAGGCCGCCTTGGCCTTGGCGATCTGATCGTCGCTGGCCTTCGGCGATATCTATCTCGGAATCCGAAGCGCCGACGGCACTCTCACCACCGTGCAGGGACCGAGCAATGATCCCGACCTCATCCCCGATCTGAAAGGCGTCGGCGATCTCCCGAAACCCACGGGCAGGCCGACGATCTCCGGAAACGCCTCGGAGGTGCGCGTGGTGACCGTCCGCAACGGTCCCGTCGACGTCGTCATCGCCATATCCGCGCAGAGCGCGCACGATGCCACCGAGCGCCTGATCATCACCCTGATCATCGCGGGCCTCGCGCTCACCGTGGTGGTGGGCTCGGTGGTCGGCTGGGTGCATCGCCTCGGACTCGTGCCCATCGCGCGCATGACCGAGGCCGCCGACGCCATCACCGCGGGGGCCACCAAACGCCGCATCGACGCGGGTCCGCCCGGCACCGAGGCCGACCGGCTCGCCAAGGCCCTCAATACGATGATCGACACCACCCGGGCGACCGAGGATCGCATGCGCCGCTTCGTCGCCGACGCCTCACACGAATTGCGCACCCCGCTCACGACCTTGCGCGGGTACTCCGCCCTGCACTCATCGGGGGCAGATGAGGTGCACGATGCCATGCGGCGCATCAATGACGAGGCGCAGCGCATGAGCCGCATCGTCGAAGCCCTGCTCGATCTCAATAATCTCGACAATCTCGATGAACACGGCCTCACCGATCGCGGACCCGTCGACGTCGTGCCGCTCATCACCGCCATCGTCGACGATCTGCATGTCATCGCACCCGGCCGCAGCATCGAAATAGAGTCCCCCACTTCGGCTTTCGCCGACGCGGTACCGGACCGGGTGACCCAGGCCGTACTGTCCCTGGCGACGAATGCCTTACGCCACACCCCGCACGACGCCCCGATCACCATTCGCGTCACCGCCGCGAACGCCGTGCGCATCGCGGTCATCGACCACGGCCCCGGCATCCCGCCCGAACATCTCCCGCACCTGTTCGACCGCTTCTACCGGGTGGATACCGGCCGGGCGCGCAGCGCGGGCGGCAACGGCCTGGGCCTGGCCATCGTCGCCGCGATCATGCACGCGCACAACGGCACTCACGGGGTCGACGCCCAACCGGACGTCGGCAGCACCTTCTGGATCGAATTCCGCACCGCCGCAACCGGATAGCCGACTCACTTGGCCGGAGCATCGCAGACCGGCGGTGCGCTGCGCTCCAATTGCAGCAGGCTGCAAAAGGTTTGGGCGCTGACCTTCCAGGAACCGTCGATGCGGATCGCCTCACCGTGCCGGTTGGGCAGCAGCGGGAAGCCGTGCTTCTTGATGGTGAAGGTCACCGCGGCGCGATCCGGCCCGGTGCTGTCGACCTGGGCGACCGAGGCCGACGCACCCCCGGCTATCGACGAATTCGCCTGGGATTTCAGGGTTTCCTCGAACGCCTGACCGTTCTCGACCAGCGCCATCTTCTGATCGACGGGCAGCGAACTGTCGAAGAAGTGCTCGAAGGTCGTGGTCACCGCGTCCACCTCGGAGGCGGGGGCCGAGGATTCGGAGTGGCCGCCGCACGCTCCGGCGAGGAGCATCGGGGCGGCGCAGAGCGCGAGCACCCGCGCGGCGGCGTCGATTCGTCCCGCCGAACTCCACATCGATGCCCTCCAGCTGCTCGTCGGTCAACTGTTTTCCCAGGTCAGGCTATCCGCCGAGGGATGATTCAGTGGGATCGACGCGCGCGGCGGCACCGGTGCGGCCGATCACGCGGCGCTGTGGTGAACGATGATGTTGCCGTACGAGTTTCGGGCGTGCACCTGCACGGTGCCGGCATCGGCGGCGACCGGGGCCAGCTGGTTGCGGACCGAACCGTGCTGGGTATTGGTCTCCAGCTGTACCGCGCTGCCGGGGTGCACGCCCACCTCCAGCTCACCCATGGAGGTCTCCAGCCGCAGCACCCCGTTCGAGGCGTCGCCGACCCGGATATCACCCTTCGCGGTGCGCGCGGTCACCGCACCGCGCGGGCTGTCCACGATGATGTCGCCGCAGGAGACCTCCAGATCGGAGCCGTCGAACGCACCGCTGGCCACTAATTTGCCCATCGCCAGCGTGGCCGCGAGCTGCGAACCGGTGGGCGCCTCGATGATCACCTCGATCGCGGCATTGCCGCCGAACGGGCTGTAGGTGCGCCAGCTCTTCGGCGTCTTCACGGTCAAGCGGCCCGCGCTGAAATCGACCTTGATCTGCTTGGCGGCGCGCACATCATCCTTATCGGACGGGTTGGCCGGGCGGACCTGAACCACGGTGTCGGACCGATCCGAGGCGATGATATGCACGCTGCCCGAGGGCACGTCGACGGTGAGGGCGATGGGGGCGGGGGTCTGGAAGGTGGTCATGGCGGTACTCCTGTTCGAGCGGGTGTGCCGCCTCGATCGAGTGCGACGAGAACTACGATCGCCGGGCGTCCTGACACCGCCCGGTCACCGCGCTGACACCACCGCCACCGCCGAAATCACCGTGTCAGGAGCGTGACAGCCGGGTGTCAGGCCGGACCCCGAAAGTTTGTGCCATGACGAACTCAGCAATCGCGGTCCAGGGACTGCGAAAGGCATACGGGGACAAGGTCGTGCTCGACGGCATCGACCTGACCGTCCCGGCGGGCACGGTGTTCTCGCTGCTCGGCCCGAACGGGGCGGGCAAGACCACCACGGTGAACGTACTGACCACACTCATCAAGGCCGACAGCGGATCGATTCGAGTCGCCGGACACGACCTTTCCACCGAGGCCAAGGCGGTCCGCGCGGCCATCGGGGTCACCGGTCAGTTCGCGGCGGTCGACGAACTGCTGACCGGGCAGGAGAACCTCCAGCTGATGGTGGACCTGCACGGGATCGGCGGTAAGGACGGTAAGCGGATCGTCGCGGACCTGCTGGACCGCTTCGAGCTGACCGAGGCCGCCCGCAAGCACGCCTCCACCTACTCCGGCGGTATGCGCCGCAAACTCGATCTGGCCATGACCCTGGTCGGCACCCCCAGTGTCATCTTTCTCGACGAGCCCACCACCGGATTGGATCCGCGCAGCCGGCGCACCATGTGGTCCATCATCGGCGATCTGGTCGCCGAGGGCGTGACCATCTTCCTCACCACCCAGTACCTGGAGGAGGCCGATCAGCTCGCCGACCAGGTCGCGGTGCTCGATCAGGGCCGCATCGTCGCGCACGGCACCCCGGACGAACTCAAGCGCCAACTGCCCGGCACCCATGTCCGCCTGCGGTTCAGCGATCCCACCCAACTCGCTTCCGCCGCAACGGTTTTCCCCGAATCAACGGTGGACGAGGAGAACCTGACCCTGCGGGTGCCCAGCGACACCGGCACCAATTCGCTACGCGCACTGCTGGACCGGCTCGATCAGCACCATCTCGCCGCGGCGGAATTCTCCGTGCACACACCCGATCTCGATGACGTTTTCCTCGCCCTGACGGGCCGTACCACGGAGGTGGCAGCGTAATGAGCGCCAAGTCCCCAGCAATTGTCATGTTGCGCCGCAACTTCAAGCACATCGCCCGGAACCCCACCTCGGTGTTCAACGCGGTGCTGATGCCCATCATCATCATGCTGATGTTCGTGTACATGTTCGGCGACGCCTTCAACGTCGGCGTCGACTACATCGACTACGCGACGCCCGGCCTCATCCTGCTCGCCGTCTGCTACGGCCTCGGCGGCACCGCCACCGCGGTGAACTCGGATATGACCAAGGGCATCATCAACCGGTTCAAGGTCATGGACGTCTCCCGCGGCGCGGTGCTGACCGGTCACGTGGTGGCCAGCGTGCTCACCAATATCATTGCCATCGCGGCCCTGATCGGCGTCGCGTTCCTGCTCGGCTTCAACCCGTCCGCCAGTGCCGTGGACTGGCTCGGCGTCGCCGGAATGGTGGTCCTGCTCGGCGTCGCCACCGGCTGGTTCACCGTCGCCCTCGGCCTATTCGCCAAATCCCCGGAGACGGCGGGCATGGCTTCGGTGCCGCTGGTCATGCTGCCCTTCTTCAGCAGCGCGATCGTCCCCGCCGACAAGATGGGCCCGGGACTCAAGCAGTTCGCCGAGTACCAGCCCTTCACCCCGATCATCGAAACCATGCGCGGACTGCTCAACGGCTCCCCGGACGGTGGCAAGGCCCTGATCGCCATCGCCTGGTGCGCCGGCATCGCGATCATCGGATACTTCTGGGCCTCGGCCACTTTCACGAAGCGAGCGTGACCGTAACCAATTCCCGCCAGTCAGCCCGCGCACCCTGCTCCATCGCCTCGGTGAACTTATTGTCACCGAGGCGATTTCGCGTTTCCGCCTCGATGCGGGCCACATCGGGCTGGGATCGATCCGGCAGCCCGCGCACCGCGGCACTCGCCGCCAGCAATCGCGCGGCCTGTTCGTAATCCTGTTCGCGCAGCGACAAATCCGCGATGCCGAGCACCGCCTGGGCGATCTGCGGCGCGTGCCCCGCCTCCAGCGCCGCCTCGTATGCCGCCGCCCGGTGCGTGCGGGCCACATCGAGATCCTCGGCCAGATAACCCAGCAGGTCCTGAATGATCGAACGCACGATCCCACGATCGGCGCTCTCCCCCAAAATCGCGGTGGCCACATCCAATTGGCGGTACACCTGCTCCGCGTCACCGCTCCAGCGCGCCAGCTCCGCCTTCGACAGCGCCAGATCGGCGAGCACATTCGGCCACGCCACCCGCTCCATGGATCGGTCCGCCTGTGCCATGGCCGCCGCGCTCGCCTCGAAATCGCCCAGCAGCCAATACAATTGGGCCTGCCGCGACAGCATCGGCACCGCGTCCTCGCTGGCGCCGATCTCCTCGACCACCACGATCGCCTGCTCGTAATACGCGCACGCGGCGGCGAACTCACCGCGCATGGCGATGCGATTCGCCAGCATGGTCAGGGCGAACGAAATCCCCCAGCGGTCGCCGATTTCCCGGAATTCGGCGAGCCCCTGCTCCAGATGGCCGTCGACCTCCCGGCCGTCCTGCCCGAGTTGGACGCGCAGATTGCCCAACTGCAATCGCGCCAGCGCCCGCACCCACGGATCGGTATCGTCCAGCAGCGTCTCCCAGGCGGGCAGGAACGCGTCCGGCGCTTCCAGCATGCGCTCCAGTGGAGCGGCGAATCGCGCCGCGGGATGGCGGATCTCGACCCGCCGGGTGATCTCGTACGCCTTGTGGATCCACTCCTGGGCCTGATACTGATCGCCCTGCCGCCCCGAACTCAGGAACTGCACGACGAACGAATACACCACGGCCCGAGCCTCATCGGAGACCTCGCCGGACAGCGCGGTGGCCGCCATGATCAGCTCATTGCCCTCGGCCTTGTATCCGGCCAGCCACCAGTACCAGCCCGCCGCCGCGGCCAGCCGCATGGCCCCGTTCACCTCCTCGGCCGCGATGGCGCCGCGCATGGCGGCGGCGATATTGTCGTGCTCGGCATCGAGCAGGCGCAGCCAGTCCAACTGCTGGGCCCGGCGCAACTGCGGTTCCGCGATCTCGGCGAACGCGGTGAAATACGCGAGATGGTTGCGGCGCAACGATTCCGACTCGCCCGCCTCGGCCAGCCGCTGTTCGGCGTACTCCTTGATGGTGCCGAGCATGCGATAGCGCGGCGCGCTGTCACCGCCGGTGACCACCAGCAGCGACTTCTCGGTCAGCGCGGTGAGCAGGTCGTACACCTCGTACTGTTCGACCAGCGCGCCCGGCTGGCCGCCGATATCCGCGCACACCCGTTCGGCCGCCTCCAGGCCCGCACCACCCGCGAACACCGAAAGCCGGCGCAGCACAACGCGTTCGGGCTCGGTCAGCAGTTCCCAGCTCCAGTCCACCACCGCGCGCAGCGTCTTGTGCCGAGGCAGTGCGGTGCGGCTGCCGCCGGTCAGCAGGCGGAAGCGGTCATCGAGCCGATGCGCCAGCTGATCCAGGGACATGGTGCGCAATCGGGCCGCGGCGAGTTCGATGGCCAGCGGCATACCGTCCAGCGCCCGGCACACCCGCGCCAGCGTCGCGCGGGTGTGCGCATCATCGGCGAGGTCATTGCGCACCGCGGCCGCACGATCGCGCAGCAGCTGGATCGCCGGTGCGGATTCGATCTCCGCCGGATCGGCATCCGACTGCGGCAGCGTCAGCGGGGCCACCGGCCACAGCGCCTCACCGGTGATGCCGAGCGGTTCCCGGCTGGTCGCCAGAATCCGCAGCCGACGGCATTCGCCGAGCGCTCGATGGGCGAAGATCGCCGCGGACTCGATCACATGCTCGCAGTTGTCCAGGATCAGCAGCATCGACCGATCACGCAGTGCGGCAATGGCCCGATCCATCGCCTCCGCGTCCGGAGCCTCGCCGTGCAGGGCATCGCGTAGCCGGAGTGCGGCCAAAGTCGCCTGTGCGACATGGTTTCCGCTCGCGTGATCACCGTCCGCGCCGATGGGCGCGAGCTCGACCACCCAGACACCGTCCGGGAAATCGCCGAGCAGCGTGCGCGCGGTCTCGGTGGACAGCCGGGTCTTGCCCGAGCCACCCGGACCGATCAGGGTGGTGAGCCGATGGTCGCCGATGAGCGTGCGCACCACCTCGATATCGCCGTCCTTGCCGATATAGCTGGTCAGCTCCTCGCGCAGATTGTCCCTGCGGTGCTCCTCGCGCCGCACGGCCAGCTCACCGCGCAGCAGCGCCATATGCAGGGCCGCCAATTCCGGTGACGGATCGACGCCCAGCTCATCACCGAGGGTTTCGCGCAACCGCTCGTAGACGCGCAGGGCCTCGGTATCGCGGCCGCTGGCAACCAGAGCCCGCATCAGCGCCGCGACCAGTCGTTCGCGCATCGGGTGCGCGGCAACCGAATCGGTCAGTTCGGTGACCAGATCAGCGCCGTGGCCGAGCCCGATCTCCGCGTCGAAGCGATCCTCCATGGCGGCCAGGCGCAAACCCTCCAGCCGGGTGACCGCCGCGTCGAACGCCCCGCTCTCCTGTAAACCGATGTCCTGCATGGGCGTACCGCGCCACAGCGCGAGCGCCTCGCGCAGCCGGCGCGGATCCTCATCCCGGCGTGCCTGGGCGACAAGGTTTTCGAAACGCACGGCATCCACGGCATCGGGGGGCACCGCCAGCCGGTATCCATCGGCCTGGCCCTCCACCACGCCCTCCGGCAGTACCTTGCGCAATCGGGAAACCAAGCGCTGCAAGGCGTTCGCGGCGTCGGCGGGCGGATTCTCGCCCCAGATCCAATCGATGAGCGACGCCTTCGGGACCGCGTGACCCGGTTGCAACGCGAGCGCGATCAACAGCCCGCGCAACCGCGCACCCGGTACATCGGCGATCACTCCGTCGGCCGAACGCACCTCGAATGGTCCAAGTATCCCGATCTGCACCCGGCTGATCCTGCCATGGTCGATCGACCAGGGTCACCGCGTGTCAGAGCCGTGACAGGCCCATGTCAGGCCCGGCGGCGACCGTGATCCCATGACTCACACGGCTTCCATCCCCTCCGGTCTCCCCATGGACCGCAATGCCGGACCCTTCGCCCCGCCCCGCGAGATCACCGAATTGCGCACCGCCCGCCCGGTCAGCCCGCTGCTCTTCCCGGACGGCCACCGCGGCTGGCTGATCACCGGATACGACGCGGTACGCCAGGTCATGTCCGATACCCGATTCAGTTCGCGACAGGACATCGGCATCGTGCACGTGCCCTACGAGACGCCCGGCATGCCCGCCGCCACCGAACCGTCCCCGCAGACCCCGGGCCTGTTCATCGCCATGGACCCGCCGGACCACACCCGGCTGCGGCGGCTGCTGACCGGCGCGTTCACCGTCAAGCGCATGAAGGAGTTGCAGCAGCACATCATCGATATCACCGAGCGGCAGCTCGACGAGATGGCGCGGCTGACCCCGCCGATCGACCTGGTCAAGGAATTCGCGCTGCCGGTGCCGTCGCTGGTGATCTGCGAACTGCTCGGGGTGCCGTACGCGGATCGGGCCGCCTTCCAGGTCAATACGGCGCAATTCCTGATCAAGGATCAGGCGCTCGAGGACAAGATGGCGGCCTACGGCGCGATGACCAGCTACCTGGCCGGATTGGTGGTGGGCAAGCGGGCCGAACCCGGCGAGGACATCCTGTCCGATCTGGCCCGCAACGAGGACCTCGGCATCGACGAACTGGTCGGCATCTCCTTCCTGCTGCTGCTCGCGGGCCACGAAACCACCGCGAACATGCTGGCGCTGGGCACCTTCGCGCTGCTCGAACATCCCGAACAACTCGCCGAACTGCGCGAGAACCCGGACCTGATGCCCGGCGCGGTGGAGGAACTGCTGCGCTATCTGACCGTGGCCGACATCTTCTACCGCTACGCCACCGAGGACCTCGAGGTCGGCGGCGAGCTCATCGAGCAGGGCTCGACCGTCGTGGTCTCGCTGCTCGCCGCCAACCGCGATCCGCGCCGCTTCGACGACGCCGACACCTTCGATATCCACCGCGAGACCGGCGGCCGCCTCGCCTTCGGCCACGGCATCCACGCCTGCCTGGGCATGCAGCTGGCCCGCATCGAAATGCGCGCCGGTTTCGAGGGACTGCTGCGCCGCTTCCCGACCCTCGAACTCGCCATCCCCGCCGACCGGGTGCGACTGCGCACCGATATGAATATCTATGGCGTGCACGAACTTCCGGTCACCTGGACCGAATCCGCCACGCACACCGTGCACATCCGATCCGACGGGCAGTGATCGACCCGACGCCATAGCACCGATTCCCAGCCCCGGCCGATCAGCCGGGGCTTTCGGCGTTCGGCCGGGAGTTCGGGCATCGCGCCGGGAGTCCGGGCGGATCAGCGCAACGTCGTGACCAGGCCGGACAGCACGTCAGAGCGCTGTCAGCGCGACGACAGAGCGGTGTCAGCCGGGTTCGCGACAGTAATCACGTGAACAGCACCGCACTCGCCGCCCCCGGCTTCCGGACCGCCTACGGGGACACCGCATTCCTCGACAGCATCGACCGGACCATCGGCGCCTACCCGGTGCTGCGCGGCCAACTTCTCGATCGTTTCACCGGCGCGGGCCGCTTCCTGCGCGGCGATCACGCCATCGCACAACTCATCCGCTTCGCCGTGGTCGGCGGGGCCAGCAATATCGCCTACGTGCTGCTGTTCACCGCCATGACCGGGGTGGGACCGCTGGCCGCCAATATCGCGGGCTCGATCGTCAGCACGGTGATCGCCAACGAACTGCACCGCAGGCTCACCTTCCGCGCCGCGGCCCGGGTCACCTGGTTCACCGCGCAGTGGGAGGGCGGCGGCCTGGCCCTGGCCGGACTGGCGATCAGCACGGCCGCACTGGCCGCGCTCGGCCACCTCGCCCCCGGCCTCGGCGCACTCACCCAGGCCACCGCCATGATCGCGGTCATGGCCGCCATCGGCGGCGCACGCTTCCTGGCCCTGCGCGGCTTCGTCTTCTGAAATCGGGCACTACCCTGATCGGGTGGCTGTAAGCGGGACATCCTCACGGACCTACGACGGACTGCCGGTGGAGGACCGCCGGGCGGATCGGCGTACCCGATTCCTGACCGCCGGACTGGCGGTATTCGGCGAGAGCGGTTACCAGAACAGCTCGATCACCATGCTGTGCCGGGCCGCCGGGCTGGCCCGCAGCCAGTTCTACGAGCACTTCACCAATCGCGAGGATCTACTGCTCGCGGTCTACGACGAGATCCAGGAGGTGGCCCGCCGCGAGGTCGCCGCCGCCATCGCCGCCACCGGCGCACAGGACGGTCTCGCACCGACCCGGGCCGCGGTCATCGCCTTCGCCGAATCCGTCGGCCGCGACCCGCATCGCGCCCAGGTGACGTTCGTCGAAGTGGTCGGCGTCAGCGCCGCGGTGGAGGCGCACCGCATCGAACAGCGCGAGAAATGGGTCGACTTCTTCGCCGAGGAAATGCGAAAGACGTTCGGCCCCACCTTCGTTCCCCCCGGCGGCTATCGCGCCGCCGCCACCGGATTCATCGGCGCGCTGATGGCACTGGTGCATCAGTGGAGCACCTCGGTCCCGCGCCCCGAACTCACCGACGCCATCGCCGTGCTCACCTGCTTCCTGACCAGCCTCGCGGTGCCCCGGTAGCGATCCGGCCGATCACGCCGAACCGCGTGCCGCCCGGAACATGCCGCGCCGCACCGGAAGAATGCATGGCATGACCGAAACCCAGGACTGGAACAGCCAGATCATCAACGAATTCCGCGCCAATGAAGGCCGCGTCGGCGGACCGTTCGAAGGCGCGCCGATGACGCTGGTGCACAGCGTCGGACGCAAGAGCGGACGCCAGGTGGTGAGCCCGATGATGTACATGGCCGATGAGCAGGACCCCGAACTCATCTACGTCTTCGCCTCCAAGGCCGGGGCGCCCACCAACCCGGATTGGTACTACAACCTCACCACCGCCGGAAAGGGCGAGGTGGAGGTCGGCACCCAGACCTACCCGGTGACGGTGGCCGAGGTGACCGGGGCCGAACGCGACCGGATCTACGCCGAACAGGCCCGCCGCTATCCCGGATTCGCCGAGTACGAGGAGAAGACCGCGGGCATTCGCGTCATCCCCGTGCTGGCACTGCGCCGCGCCTGACACCGGGGGCCGCACGCGATACCGGCGCGGATGTGCCCCTTGGTGTTCCGAGACCGAAGCCGCCTCACCCCGAACAGGTGAGGCGCGCCCGCCGCACGCGCGCCTACCGTGAAACCGGACCCGGATAACGCTCGCGCCCGGGCACCCGCCATTCTCGAAGGGAATGCCGAACAGCTCATCAGCAGCACTTCCAGCATCACCACACCCGAAAGGCACGGTCATGGCTGACAAACCGGCAATCGTTCTGGTTCACGGATTCTGGGGCGGGGCCGCCCACTGGGCAAAGGTCATCGTCGAATTGCGGCAGCGCGGGTTCGGTGACCTGCACGCGGTGGAGAATCCACTCACCTCGCTCGCCGACGACGCCGAACGCACCCGCAAGATGGTGGCGCAGATCGACGGCCCGGTACTGCTGGTCGGACATTCCTACGGCGGCGCGGTCATCACCGAAGCCGGAAATTTGCCGAACGTGGCCGGACTGGTCTACATCGCGGCCTTCGCACCCGATGCGGGCGAGAGCCCGGGACAGATCAGCGAGGAACTGCCGCCCGCCGCCTTCGCCAATCTGGCCCCCGATTCGGACGGCTATCTGTGGGTCATGCAGGACAAATTCCAGGAGAGCTTCTGCCAGGACCTGCCCGATGACGAAGCCCTCGTCATGGCCGTCACCCAGAAGGCGCCACTGGCGTCGACCTTCGGCGATACCGTCACCGCACCCGCCTGGAAGGCGAAACCGACCTGGTACCAGGTGTCCACCGACGACCGCATGATCAATCCCGACAATGAGCGCCGCATGGCCGCGCGCATGCAACCGCGCGCGGTGATCGAATTGGCGGCGAGCCACGCCTCATTGGCATCGCAGCCGAAAGCGGTCACCGACCTGATCGTCGAGGCCGCCACCGAACTGAGCTGACGAAACCGGCAACGCCCGCCTCGAATCCCGAGGCGGGCGTTGGTCATTCGCTGCGACGCGGCCGAAAACCGTTCGGCGCGTTACCCGGTCAGCTGGTGGTGGACTCCGGCTTCGGGGCGTCCTGCTCCTGCTTGATGATGCCCCGCTCGGTGCCCTCGTCCGCTTCCTGATCCGGTTCCGGATGTTCCGGGGAGAAGGTGGCGGGCAGGTTCTTCAGGTGGCGGTTCATGCTCACCACCAGCAGGACCGTGCCGACCAGCAGCACCAGCACGATCACCAGGCCCAGGGGGGACGCCTTACCGAATTCGGGTCCGGTGGGGGCGTTCTGGGCCTGGGCGAGCAGGGTGAGCATCATCGGGTGGCGTCCTCGGTGTGGGCAGTCTCGGTGTCGGCAGCGTCTTCGGTGTCGGCATCGTCGATTCCCGCGAACAGGTCGGTCTCCGGGATGGCGGTGCGCACCCGGGTCTTCGCGAGCTCGAATTCCTCTGTGGGCCAGAGCTTCTGCTGCAGATCGACCGGGATGGCGAAGAACGCGCCATTGGGGTCGATCTGGGTCGCGTGCGCGCGCAGGGCGTCATCGCGCTGCGGGAAGTACTTGGCGCATTCGATCTGGGTGGTGACCCGGCCCATGATGTCGCCGCGATCGCGGGCGTAGCCGCGCATGCGGTCCATCCACTCCTGCATGGGGAACGGTTCGCCGCGGCGCTCGTACTCGTCCGCGAAGATCTCCAGGCGGGCCAGGCTGAAACCGTGGTTGTAGTACAGCTTGAGCGGCGTCCAGGGCTCGCCCGCGTCCGGAAAGCGCTCCGGATCGCCCGCCGCCTCGAACGCGGCGACCGAAACCTGGTGGCACATAATGTGATCCGGGTGCGGGTAGCCGCCCATCTCATCGTAGGTCGTCATGACGTGCGGCTTGAATTTCCGCACCACGCGCACCAGCGCCTCGGTGGCCTCCTCCAGGGGCACCAGCGCGAAGCTGCCCTCGGGCAGCGGCGGTAGCGGATCCCCTTCCGGCAGACCGGAATCCACGAAACCGAGCCACAACTGCTCGACGCCGAGCACCGCCGCGGCGGCCGCCATCTCCTGACGGCGAACCTCGGAGATGTTCTCCTTGATACCGGGCGTATCCATGGCCGGATTGAGGATGTCACCGCGCTCGCCACCGGTCAGGGTGACGACCAGAACGTCATTGCCCTCGGCGGCATAGCGCGCGGTGGTCGCCGCACCCTTGCTGGATTCGTCGTCGGGGTGCGCGTGTACCGCCATGAGGCGAAGACCACTCACTTCTCGTTCACCTCACCGATCACTGTTTCACCTCATCGCTCTCCGCCAGATCCAGGCAGGGGGTGGCCGATCTCCATTCCCTATAGTTCCATCCGACCGTCAATTGTTCCGACCTACCCCCCGGGAGCGTCCAGTCATGAGCGAAAGACCGGCCGGCCGGTACGGGACAGCGCGCCGCCAGACCCCCCGCTGGCTCATGATCGCGATCAGCGCGGTGGTGCTCATCGCCGGTCTCGGCGTCGCCTATGTGGGCTACAAGCAGTACGGACCCAAGGACATCGAACCCGATCGCCTCGGCTACACCGTCGTCGATGACGCCACCGTGAGCGTGGATTTCAAGGTGACCCGCAAGGATCCCGGCAAACCGGTCGTTTGCATCGTTCGCGCCATGACCGCCGACAGCGAAGAGGTCGGCCGCCGCGAAGTGCTCGTCCCCGCCTCGGACAGCGGCACCGTGCGCCTGCAGACCACCCTGAAAACGACCGCTCGGGCCGGCGCGGGTAATGTCTACGCCTGCACCGATGACGTACCGGCGTATCTGCGCGCCGGGTGAAAAGTCCGGTACTCAACGCGCTTTGACGCCTCTACCTGCATCTTTGCGATTCGTGCTAAAATAACGCAACACACGGTTCCGGGGTTCGGAGCCGTGTTTGCTGCATTGACGGCCGGCGCTGTCGGGAACCTCCCCCAGGATGGCTCTGGCTGTCCGCTGTTGTCATGCCTGCCCTCGGGCGGGTTTCGACAACGGATATCAGGGAATCCCGGCATGCGCCGGGGACAACTACTAGGGAGTGATCGAGATGACTGAGACGAACGTGACCTGGCTGACCCCGGAGTCGCACGAGAGGCTCACGAGCGAACTCGGCGCGCTCATTGCCAACCGTCCGGTCATCGCGGCCGAAATCAATGAGCGCCGCGAAGAGGGCGACCTCAAGGAAAACGGCGGCTACCACGCGGCGCGCGAAGAACAGGGCCAGCAGGAAGCCCGCATTCGCCAGCTACAGGAGCTGCTGAACAACGCGAAGGTCGGCGTCGCCCCGACCAAGTCCGGCGTCGCGCTGCCCGGATCCGTCGTCAAGGTCTATTACGACGGCGACGAGAGCGATACCGAAACCTTCCTCATCGCCACCCGCGAAGAGGGCCTCGGCAATGCCGACCTGGAGACCTACTCCCCCGCTTCCCCGCTGGGCGGCGCCCTCATCAACGCGAAGGTCGGCGAGACCCGCGAATACACCCTGCCCAACGGCAACACCATGAAGGTGACCTTGGTCAGCGCGGAGCCGTACCACAGCTAGAGCAGCACAAGCACTTCGACGGCCCCCGGTCCCGAACGGACCGGGGGCCGTAGTGCGCCAGGGGCCGGATAGACGAAGCGCCGCACCGGAATCCGGTGCGGCGCTTAGCTTTTGGGGCAGGTGTCAGGCGAGGGCCTGTTCGATGTCAGCCAGCAGGTCGCTGATGTCCTCGATGCCGACCGAGAGGCGGACCAGGTCGGCGGGGACCTCGAGGAGGGAGCCCGCCGTGGAGGCATGGGTCATGGCGCCCGGATGCTCGATGAGCGATTCCACACCACCGAGGGATTCGGCGAGGGTGAAGAGTTTGGTGCGGGCGCAGAAGTCCAGGGCCGCTTCCTTACCGCCGTGCACGCGCACCGAGATCATGCCGCCGAAGCGGCGCATCTGCTTCTGCGCGACGGTGTGACCCGGGTGCTCGGGCAGGCCGGGGTAGATGACCTGCGCGATCTTCGGGTGATTGGCCAGGAATTCGGCGATGGTCTCGGCATTGTCGCAATGCCGGTCCATGCGCAGCGCGAGCGTCTTGATACCGCGCAGGGTCAGGAACGCGTCCATCGGACCGGGCACCGCGCCCGCGCCGTTCTGCAGGAACGCGAACTTGGCGTCCATCTCCTGATCGTTGGTGATGAGCGCGCCGCCCACCACATCGGAGTGCCCGCCCAGGTATTTGGTGGTCGAATGCAGCACGATGTCCGCGCCCAGCAGCAGCGGCTGCTGCAGGTACGGCGAGGCGAAGGTGTTGTCCACCACCAGTTTCGCGCCACCGGCGTGCGCCACCGAGGCCAGCGCCGAGATATCGCCGATATTCAGCAGCGGATTGGTCGGGGTCTCGATCCACACCAGCTTGGTGTTCGGCCGCATGGCCGCGGCCACCGCGTCCGGATCGTTCACATGCGCCACCGAGTACTCGATGCCCCACTGGGTGAACACCTTGTCGATGAGCCGGAAGGTGCCGCCGTACGCGTCATCCGGAATGACCAGGTGATCCCCGGGCCGCAGATTCGCGCGCAGCGCACAGTCGGTGGCCGCCATCCCCGAGGAGAAGGCCCGCCCGTAGGTGCCCGATTCCAGCGCCGCGAGATTCGCCTCCAGCGCGGTCCGGGTCGGATTACCGGTGCGCGCGTACTCGTACCCGCCGCGCATCCCGCCGACGCCGTCCTGGGCGAAAGTCGAACTCGCGTAGATGGGCACGTTCACCGCACCGGTCTGAGGGTCCGGATCGAACCCGGCGTGCACCGCCCGTGTGGAGAAACCCAGCTGATCGCTCATACCCCACAGCCTAAGTCGCTGCGTATTCGCCCCTGCGCGCGGGCGGGTACCGGATCTCGCCGACAGCGACGGCGGCATCCTAGGCTGTGGGCATGGTCACCGTAGACGAGCTGTTCGCCATCGATTCTCTGCTCAGTGATGAGGAGCGGGCTATTCGCGATACCGTGCGCGATTTCGCGGCGGAGCGGTTGCGGCCGCATATCGCGGACTGGTTCGAGGCGGGGACGTTCCCGGCCCGGGAGTTGGCACCGGAACTGGGGAAGCTGGGGCTGCTCGGCATGCACCTGGAGGGATACGGCTGCGCGGGGACCTCTGCCACCGCGTACGGGCTGGCCTGCCTGGAGCTCGAGGCGGTGGATTCCGGTGTGCGGAGCATGGTTTCGGTACAGGGCTCGCTCGCCATGACGGCGATTCACAAGTACGGGTCCGAGGAGCAGAAGCAGCGCTGGCTGCCGGGGATGGCGGCGGGGCAGCTGCTGGGTTGCTTCGGATTGACCGAGCCGGATTTCGGATCCAATCCGGGCGGAATGCGCACGCGCGCAAGGCGAGACGGGGACGACTGGATCCTGGACGGATCCAAGATGTGGATCACCAACGGATCCGTCGCGGATGTGGCGGTGGTGTGGGCACAATCACGCGAAGGTGAGCGGGACACCATTCGCGGCTTCGTAGTCCCCACGGACACACCGGGATTCAGCGCCAACGAAATCCATCGCAAGCTGTCGCTGCGCGCCTCCATCACCGCCGAACTGTCCCTGGTCGGGGTGCGGCTGCCCGCCGACGCCATGCTGCCCGAGGCGCGCGGGCTCACCGCGCCGCTGGGCTGCCTGTCCGAGGCGCGCTTCGGCATTATCTTCGGCGCGCTCGGCGCGGCCCGCGACTGTCTTTCCGCCGCAATCGATTACGCGCGCAGCCGCGAGGTCTTCGACAAGCCGCTCGCCGCCTATCAGCTCACCCAGGCCAAGCTCGCGGATATGGCCGTCGAACTCGGCAAGGGACAGCTGCTGGCGCTGCACCTGGGCCGCCTCAAGGATCAGGGCGTGATTCGCGGCGAACAGATCAGCGCGGGCAAACTGAACAGCACCCGCGAGGCCATCGCCATCGCCCGCGAATGCCGGACCATCCTGGGCGCCAACGGCATCAGCCTCGAATACCCGGTGCTGCGGCACGCCAACAACCTGGAATCGGTGCTCACCTACGAGGGCACGGCGGAGGTGCACCAGCTGGTGCTCGGTGAAGCGCTCACCGGATCCAAAGCCTTCCGCTGAGATCCGTCCACGATCTCGGAGACGAATCCGGGCGACAAGTGCGCGATATCTCACAGCGGGTGCCGCGCATGCCGGGCGGCGGCTAGCATGACCAGGTGTTTTTGCCCGGCTCCGCGTTGCTCGTCGTCTCGGCGCGTAAGACTTTGAACCGCCTGCAGCGCACACACGGAGCTCCGGCCGTCGAGGCCATGCGCGAGTTCCCGGGTGTGGCCGCGCAGGTGGATCAGCATGCCGCCGCCATTCGGGACATTCTCGAAGTGGGCGTGGAGAATTCGAGCGTCGTCCCGGTGAGCGTGCTGCTCGCCGGATACGCGCGCGGGCTGCTCGAGGACCTGCGCGAGACGGGGCTGCAAGCGCCGTACGACTCCGAGGATTGGCAGTGCGCCGAATGGGTGCATCTGCGCCTGGCCGCGGTGTGCGCGCTCGCCCGCGGCGAATGACAGTTCAGGACAGTGAAAAGGCCCACGTACCTCGAGTACGTGGGCCCTTTCATTTCACCTGGTGAATGTCAGTACCGACCGGGTTGACCGCCGCGGTCCGGCATATCGCCGCCGCGATCGGGCATCTGACCCTGCTGACCGGGCTGGCCGTAGCCCTGCTGGCCATAACCCTGCTGCCCGTAACCCTGCGGGCCGTAACCCGGTGAGCCGACGGGCTGTTCGGCCCATTTGCCCGGCGGCATCTGCTGTCCGCCCATGGGCCGCTGACCACCCTGCTGCGCCATCATCGCGCGCTGCTGTTCCATCGCCTCGCGCTGGCGGGCCGCGTCCTCACGACCGCGCTGGAACGCCTCGGCATGACCCTTCATCTCGGGCATCTCACCCTCGATGGTTTCGAGCCAGCCTTCCCAGCGCTGCTGCATCGGCCGGATCAATCCGCCGCCCACGCCGACCACCAGCACACCGCCGATGACCGCGAGCACGGTGATGAGAATCGGCATGGTGACCGAGGTCGCCACCCCGATCTGATTGAGCGCCGCGATGATGCCGACGCCCCAGATGAACACCGCCGCAATGCGTCCCATCATGCGGCCATAGGACAGACCGCTGAGCATATTCGCGATCATGTCCATCACCACGGTGGCGATGGCGCCCGCGACGCACACGATGATGATGGCCACGGCCAGCCTGGGCAGCCAGGACACGATGCCGTCCAGCATGGTGCTGATCGGATTCGGCCCGAACACACCGAATCCCAGTTGCAGCGTGATCAAAAGTATTGCGTAGTAAGCCAATTTGGCGATGATGCCGACCGCGTCGTAGCTGCTGCGCGCGAGCATGTCCTTGATGCCGCCGCGTTCGACGAGTCGATCGAAGCCGACCTGATGCAGAATCCGAGTGACCAGCCGGGCGACAAGCTTGGCGACCAGCCAGCCGATGATCAGGATGGCGAGGAAGCCCGCGAACTTCGGCACGAACGTGGCGACCGAACTCCACGCGTCCGAGAGGCCCTGCTGGATATCGATAGCCAAACTCGAGGTGTGCATACCCCGTCCCTTCGCTATCCGTTCCGGCCGGGTTGCCGGAACTTGCTCCAAGGGCGGTTATACCCGTCGGCGATCATGAGATTCGTCTGTTTGCGAAATAGTTGCCAAATCGGGTGCCTGTAATTTGCCGAACGACTCTTCCGAAAAGCCGAAACCCTCCCGGAGCGAATGCTCCGGGAGGGCTCTGACGGGGTCTTACCGGCTTTTCACGGGCTGATCGGAGTCAACCGGGACGGGCTCAGTACGCGCTGTTGACGTTGTCCATCGAACCGTAGCGCGCAGCCGCATAGTTGCAGGCGGCCACGATGTTCGCGACGGGGTTCCAGACATCGAACGGGGTGCCGTCGACGTGGTACGCGGCGAAGGTCGGGTCGATCACCTGGAGCAGGCCCTTGGACGGGATGCCCATGGCCGCGTTCGAGTCGTACAGGTTGATCGCCTGCGGGTTGCCGCTGGATTCGCGCAGGATATTGCGGAGGATGCCCTCGTAGCTGCCCGGGATGCCGCGCTGGGACATGATGTCCAGCGCCTGACGGATCCAGCCGTCCAGGTTGTCCGGGTAGGACGGGGCGGGCGGCGCGACCGATCCGCTGCTTGTGGGCCGAGCGTGCACATCTGGCTGAATGGATAGACCGTGTTGATCGCGCATGGTCAGCTAGC
>NZ_JBFAXC010000005.1:0-591407 GCF_040680615.1 Nocardia sp. NPDC052001
GGGCGGCCACCGGGCCCGGCCCGGGCGCGACCGCCGCCGGCACCCCGCGCGCCGGAATGGCCGCCATGCGTCGCCGCAGTTCAGCGAGCTGTGCCTGTTTCGCTTCCGCCGCCGCACTCATCTATCGACCCACCTCTCCCAACCGATGTCCGAGCCCGAGGAGACAGCACCGATCCAGCTACCTAACATAATCGAATATATGTTCGATCGCAGCAAAGTAGAACTCGAGTGTCGCCGCGCGTCAAGAGGGTGTGGCGCAAACGTTCGGCTTCGAAGGAGGCCGTTCAGGATGGTTTTCCGCTACCCTGCACCCGTGACCGAACGCGCCCGTCCCATCGTCGGCCCTGATTACCTGGTTGCCGGCCGCTATCGCCTCCAGTCGAAGCTCGGTGGCGGTGGCATGGGTGCGGTATGGCTGGCCACCGACCGCCTACTCCACCGCGATGTCGCCATCAAACAGGTGCTCACCACCGCCGGACTCAGCGAGGACGAGGCGCAGGAGGTGCGCAAGCGGATCATGCACGAGGGCCGGGTCGCCGCCAAGCTCTCCCATGAACACGCCATCGCCGTCTACGACGTGGTGCTGGAAGCCGGTGAACCCTGGCTGGTGATGGAGTACCTGCCCTCTCGCAGTGTGGCCAAGGCACTTTCGCTGGCCAACGCGCTCTCCCCCATCGAGGTGGCGCAGATCGGCGCACAGGTCGCCGACGCGCTCGCCACCGCGCACGCGGCGGGCATCGTGCACCGCGATATCAAGCCCGGCAACATTCTGGTCGCCGATCGCGGTGACGAGGTCGGCATGGTCAAGCTCAGCGACTTCGGCATCTCCAGCGGTGCGGGCGACGCCTCCGACGATCCCGGCGACGTCATCACCGGCACCCCCGCCTATCTGCCGCCGGAGGTCGCGCGCGGCACCCAGCCCAGCGCCGCCAGCGACGTATTCTCGCTCGGCGCAACGCTGTACACCGCCATCGAGGGCCAGCCGCCGTACGGCTTCCACGAGGACAGCGATGTGATCGTGGAACGCGCCGCCATGGCGCAGATCATTCCGCCGCAGCGCAGCGGACAGCTCACCGAGGTGCTGCTGCACATGATGGAACCGGCGCCGCAGCGCCGCCCCACCATGACCGAGGCGCGCAATGAGATCCTCACCGCCGCATTCGGTCCCGGCACCGCGCCCTACATTCTGGGCGCGCCGGTGCGCACCGATGACGGCACCATTCCGGCCTGGGCGGCCCGCAATTCCGCCGCCGGACTGCGCAGCCCGCACTCCAGCCCGCTGCCCCGGCCGCAGCGTGCCAATGCCTCGGCTCCGGCTGCGCCGCAACAGAAGTCGAAGGGTTTCGACTTCGCCAAGCTCGGCCCCAACGCCGGACCGCTCGCGGTGGCGATCGGCCTGCTCATCGGCCTGCTGATCATCATCGTCATTCTGGTGGCGCTGTAATTCAGTCGATACGGCGGCGGTGTGCCCAGCGCGTCAACGCATTCCGGTTGGACTGCTGGGTCTTTCGCAGCACGTTCGAGGCGTGGGTCTCGACCGTCTTCACCGAGATGAAGAGGTTCTCGGCGATTTCGCGATAGGTGTAGCCGCGCGCCAGCAGCCGCAGCACTTCCAGCTCACGCGGAGTCAGTGAATCGAGCTCCGGATCCAGCGGCGGTTCGGGCACCTGCGACTTACCGGTGAACGAGTCGAGCACGAAACCCGCCAGGCGCGGGCTGAATACGGCATCGCCACCCGATACCCGGCGAATGCCGTCGGCCAATTCCGGGCCGGAAATCGTCTTGGTGACATAGCCGCGCGCCCCCGCGCGAATCACCGCGATCACATCCTCCGCGGCATCGGACACGCTGAGCGCCAAGCACACCGGCCCCGCCTCGATACCCTGCAATACCGCCACGCCGCCGCCGTCCGGCATATGCACATCCAGCAGCACCACATCCGGCGTGGTCGCCTTGATACCGGCGATGGCCTCGGCCACCCCGCCCGCCTCGCCGACCACCTCCATATCGGATTCGCGGCTCAGCTCGGCCCGCACCCCGGACCGGAACACGGCGTGATCATCGACCAGAAACACCCGGACGCTCAACAACATCTCCTCATTCGGCGGCGGAATTCTCTTGCTGCACCACAATGCGCTCGTCCGCACCATCCTTGCGCGGCATGATGATTCGCACCTCGGTGCCCCGCCCCGGCGTGGACAGGATCTCCACCTTGCCACCCCGGCGCTCGATCCGCGCGCGGATGGATCTGCTCAGCCCCTGCCGGTCGGACTCGACGGCGTTCACATCGAAACCCTTACCGCGATCGCGCACGAACACGCTCACCTGATGCGGTTCCACCTCGGCGAACAGATCGATCGACGGCACCTCGGCATGTTTGGCGGCGTTCACCAGCGCCTCCCGGGACGCGCCGAGCACCGCGGTGAAATGTTCCTTGGGCAGGCCGATTCCGCTGTCGTCCACATCCATCGAGACATCGCCGACCGTCACCGGCGTCACCTTCACCCCGTGCTGATCCTCCACCTCACCGGAGATGGTGCGCAGTGCGGCGGCCAGACTCGATTCGGCAGGACCGGAATCGTCGAACAGCCAGCGGCGCAGTTCGCGTTCCTGACTGCGCGCCAGCCGCACCACCTCGTGCGGATCCTCGGCCTGCCGCTGAATCAGGGCCAGGGTCTGCAATACCGAATCGTGCAGATGCGAGGCGATCTCCTCGCGCTCGTCATTGCGAATGCGCGCCGCGCGTTCATCATTGAGCGCCCGCACCATGCGCAGCCACAGCGGCACCGTGAGCAGTCCGGCCCCGACCAGGGTCACCGCCACCGCCAGTAGCGCCGACCCCATCGAACTCCAGTTGATGCGCGCCAACACCACCACGCCCAGTCCGACCACGATCAGCGTGGCGCCGCCGACGATGCGCGCCCAGGTGACCACCGACGGCCGCGCGGGCAGGCCGATGACCGATCGCGGTCCGTCCGCGTCGAATTCGCGCCACACCAGCGCCGCGCCGATCGCCACCACGATGACCGGGCCGATCACATGCGCGGCGGTACCGCTGAACAACCACGACATGCCAACGGACAGCGCCAAACCCAGCAGCACCAGGCCGCCCGCCTGCCGCCGCTCCGAGGCGGACGGCCGCGCCTGATCATCACCGCCGGGGGTGAAGATCCACAGCATGCCGTAGGCCACCACCCCGGCCCCAAGCAGACCGGACAGCAGTACGAACGCGATCCGCACCTTGAATACGTCGATGCCGAGGTGATCGGAGATTCCGCCCGCCACACCACCGACCACCCGGCCGCCCGCCCGCCGCACCAGTTTCGGCGGCTGACCCGCCGGACCGGCCGCGTCGACGGACCCGCGCGCGGGATCGAACGCCCCACGGGCAGGGTCGAACAGGGGTGCGGACGGATACATGCCTTCGATACTGGCATGCGGCCGGGACACGCGGCATCGGGAAACACCCCGATTCAGCCCTGAGAACCGCCGCCGCGCGGTAGCGCCGCCGGTGCACGAAATGTAGAACATCGGCGTCTAAATTTGTATCCGGAGACAAACATATTGTCGAAATCCATGACCGGATTGCACAAAGATTGCGCCGAATCCTGTTCCACGTGACAATTCGGCGATGTCCATCACGCAGCATCACCTCACCCTCGACGCTCCGGTCCTGCTGCGATTGCTGCCCAAACTCTCCGAACTGGCGGACGAACTCTTCGCCGCCGGCCTGGCCACCGTGCCCGGTGCGGAACAGGTGCCGGACGAGCTCTTCTCCGATGACGTCGCGGCCCGCATCATCAGCGGAACCATGGCCGTACTGCGCGCGGTCGACGAACGGCGGGACGTGGACGAGCACGAGCTGATCGAACTGATCACCCCGATCGTGGAACAGCGCGCCGAGGAACGCATCCCGCTGCGCGTGCTCATCACCGCGTTCTTCGGCAGCGTGCGCCTGCTGTGGCGCAAGGCGGCCGCCGCGGCCGCGCCCGAGGATCTGCCCGATCTGATCGCGCTGTCGGAGATCCTGCTCGAGGTGCTCCAGCGCTCGACCATCGCCATGGCAGAAACCCATGCCGATGTGGAGCGTTCCCTGTACGGCAGTGAACGCGAAGCCCGCCGGGAACTGTGCGCCGCCCTGCTGCGCGGATCGGCCGGCGCGGATCTCGCGGCCCGCGCCGATATCACCATCGCCGAGAGCTACGACATGATCGCGCTCCAGGTGGTGCCGCCCGACCATTCGATTCCCCTGGTGGACAATGCCATCGCCCGGCGGCGCATGCAGCGGGCCCAGCATGCGCTGGAGGAGCTGGCCGGTGGCACCACGGCGCTGCACACCTTCGACGGCGCGGCCGGAATCGCGCTGCTGCCGCCCGGACCCATCCGGGGTGCGGCCCAGTACGCGGCCCTCGCGGCCGATCTCGAGCAGATCTTCAACGTTCCCGTCGTGATCATCGACTTCGGTGCGGTGGCCCGCGCCGACCTTCCCGAATCCAGTACGCAGATCACCGAATTCGGCGTACTGGCTCGAAAACTGGGCCGTCCCACCGGCGCCTATCGCCTCGATGATCTGATGCTGGAGTATCAGCTCACCCGCCCCGGCCCCGCCCGGGATCGGCTGGCGTCCCGCATCACCCCGCTGATCGAGCATCCGCATCTGCTGGAGACGCTCGAGGTCCACATCCGGTACGGCTGGGATCGCAAGAGCGCGGCGGCGGCGATGCACCTGCACCCCAACAGTTTCAGTTATCGACTGCGGCGCATCGCCGAACTCACCGGATTCGATCCCGCCGACCCCTACGATTCGCGGATGCTGGCGGCGGCGTTGACGGTGTACCGGCTCAGCGAACCCGAACCCGCCTTCGTCCCGAATTAGTCTCCGGTCACAAATCCGTACCGCCGGGTTCTCCCGAACATGCAGTGACACCGCGTATTCCGGCCTTCGATACTTGTCTCCGAGCACATCGGCACACGATGATGCCGGGCGGCGACGGGGCCGGAAACAGCTGTACCCCGGTGCGCGCGGACCCCGGTCCGCCGGGCACGACCGCACCGGCGGGAAGGCACTCTCATGACCGCGTCGGATCCCCTGCACCGCACCGATTTTCCCGGCGGCAGCCCGCAATCCCGGCTGGTATCGGCCCTGATCCGAGGTACGGTGCGGCCGCTCATCTCGATCTGGGCGCGCCATCCGCGGCTGCGCTGGCCCTACCGCGCCGCCGACTGGCTGGGGCGTCCACTGCCCGGTCCGCGCGGGCTCACCCGCACCGCGGTGGCGCTGCCCGAATGCGGTGCGACACTTACCGTCCCGGACGTCGTGGATCCGGAGCGCTTCGTGCTGTATCTGCACGGCGGCGGCTTCGTCGTCGGCGGACGGCATCTGCACCGGCAGCTGACCGCGCGTTTCGCGGTGCGCTTGCGCACCCGAGTACTCGCCGTGAACTATCGCAAGCTGCCCGAACACGGCATCCCACTGGCGATTTCGGACTGCGTCGACGGTTACCGGCAGGCATTGGAGTGGGGTTATCCACCCGAGAAGATCACCCTCATGGGCGATTCGGCGGGCGGCTATCTGGTCTTCATGACCGCGGTGGAGATCCGCAGGCGGGGATTGCCCATGCCCGCCGCCATCGTGTCCATGGCCCCGCTCGCCGATTGGGATTTCACCGCCAAGCTCGCCGCGGCCACCGCGCACACCTGCGATATCTTCGCCCCCGGCGCGATCCCCGCGTTCGAGGTGATGGCGCGCGCGGCGGGCGGCGGAATCGTGCCGGAATCGCCCGCGCACTGCGATCTCACCGGTCTGCCGCCGACCCTGATCCAGGCGAGCTCCTCGGAGATGCTCTACCCCGACGCCGTGCTGATGGCGGAACGGCTACAGGCGCACGGCGTCCCGTGCCGGCTCCAGATCTGGGGCGATCAGGTGCATGTGTTCCAGGCGGCGGCCGGGTTCGCACCGGAGGCCACGGCCGCCGTCGCCGAGATCGGTTCCTTCGTCGACGGCGTCCTCGACACGGCGGGCGAATACCGCTCGGCCTGAACGCGATACGAGCCGGTTCCTGTCCGGTCCGGACAGCGGACCGGCTCGCGCGCGGCCGGACCGGATAACCGGTCACACCAGCGGCCACCGGGTGTTTTTCCATCATCCGGCCCGAAACTCCGGCGTCCGGAACCGTGCTCCTCCCTACCTTTCGATCAGCGGGTCATCGAGTCCCGCAACGAGGTTCGGGGAGGAACCACACATGATCATCAAGACCGCGATCGCCGGAGCGCTCACCGCACTCAGCCTCATCGCTGCGCAGGGCGAGGCACAGGCCGGAGCACTGGCACCGCACGAGAAGACGGTGACCGCGCCCAACGGCATGAGCGTCACCGTCGGGCACACCGATAACGCCATCCGCCCGGTGCCGCCGTTGAACGGCATGCCCACCAGTCGGGAGGCGTACCTGGACAACACGTCCTACGGCACCGTCACCGGCGGCACCGGCAAGCTGCACACGGGCTGGTTCATCGCCTGCGCCGTCGACCTGGACGTCAAATTCGATATCAAGGCCAGCGCGGGCATCGATGTGAACGCCTCGGTGGGGGCGAGCGCGAGCCTGACCGAGGTGACACCGACCGCCAGCGTGTCGATCTCACCCGAGCTCGGGGCGAGCATCGGAGCCAATCTGTCGATCACGCCCGGCAAGATCATCGATCTGACCCTGCCGCCCGCGCTCACCGATAAGGAGCTGCCCGCGAGCGGCACCGGCTACATCATCAACCGCGACTATCGCCTCACCGTGCAGAACTGCGGCGGACCACTGACCGTGCAGGCGTACACCGTCATTCAGGCCACCTCACCCGAGGTCAGCGTGACGGAATACGTTCTCGGCGAACCGATGTCGCTGTGATCCGCGCACGACGGCGGCTAAATTGGCGGTATGCGGGTGGGGAGCGATCGAATGCCGGACGAACCATGGTGACCAGGGACACCGATTCCGAACCCCAGGTCCGTTCACCCCGAACGCATTTCGCCCAGCGCTTCGCCGAACTATATGAGGCGGCGGGCAATCCGACCCTCCGCCGCGTCGCCACCGCGGCCGAGCAACGCATGCGCGCCGCCCAGGGCACCCGCCCGGGCGGCGCGTCCGCACAGCGCATCAGCGATTGGAAAGCGGGCCGAAATGTCCCCGCCCGCTTCGAATCCCTGCTCCCGGTGGTGCTCACCCTCATCGACCTGGCCCGCAAAGCCGGACATCCACTGACCCGGGAACTCGCCGAACCCAAGGAATGGCAACGCCTCTGGCAATCCGCCACCACCTGGAATCCCGAAGCCGACACCGAATCCGCCTGCCCCTACCCCGGTCTGATCTCCTACGCCGCCGCCGACCACAACCTCTTCTTCGGCCGCACCCGCGCCACCACCGAACTCACCGACCTGATCCGCACCGCCACCGGCCCGATCACCCTCATCGGCGCCTCCGGCGCAGGCAAATCCTCCCTACTCGCGGCAGGCATCATCCCCGCCCTCACCGACTGGGAGACAACGGCACTCACCCCCGGCACACACCCACTCACCGCACTCGCCGAGGCGCTCACGGGATGGGCCTCGAACCCCGAGCCAACCGATTCGCTGCCAGCGCAGGAAAATCCAGCTCTCGCGCAGGCCGATTCGGTGCCCGCGCACACCGATTCGGCTCCCACACAGCTCGAATCGGCCCTCGCCCCGCGCGCGGACGGCCCGCGCCGACTGCTGATCATCGACCAGTTCGAGGAACTCTTCACCACCTGCGCGGCCGAACGCGAACGCGAGGACTTCCTCACCGCCCTGCACACCGCCGCCACCCGCACCAACGATCCTTTCGCCGTCGTACTCGCCCTGCGCGCCGACTTCTACGCCCACTACCTCAACTATCAAATCCTCCAGGACGCCCTGGAGAATCGCAGTTACCTTCTCGGCCCCATGCGCCCCGACGAACTGGCACAGGCGATTTCGGGCCCGGCTCGCTCCGTCGGCCTGGATCTCGAGCCCGGCCTCGAAGAACTCGTCATCACCGAACTCTGCGGCGCGGGCGACCACCACGGCCGCCAGAGCTACGACCCGGGCGCGCTCCCGCTGCTCTCGCACGTCATGGCCGCCACCTGGCAACACCGCGAAGGCCGCCGCCTCACCATCACCGGATACCGCAATTCCGGCGGTGTGGTCGGCTCGGTCACCGAAACCGCCGAACACGCCTGGAACGAACTCGGCCCCTCTCAGCGCGCCGCCGCCCGCGAAATCCTGCTCGGCCTCGTCACCGTCAGCCAGGACTCCCGAGACACCCGCCGCCGAGCCCAACGCCCCGACCTCCTACGCCGCGCCGAAAACCCCGAAGACGCCACCGCCGCACTGGAACTCCTCTCCCGCACCCGCCTCATCACCCTCGACGCGGACGCGGTCACCCTCACCCACGAAATCGTCCTCATCGCCTGGCCCCGCCTGCGCACCTGGATAGACGAGGACCGCGTCGGCTACCTGGTCCGCCAGCGACTGGAAACCGATGCCGCCGAATGGGCAGCGCAGGAACGAGATTCATCCCTGCTGTACCGCGGCACCCGGCTGCAGAACGCCATGCAGCATGCGGCCCCTCCGCCAGTCGGACCGCTGGCACAACAGTTCCTCGACGCCGCGAGCAATACCGCTCGCAAGTCCAAGCTCCTCGGTCGAATCACCAGGGCGGGACTGGTTTTCCTCGGCGTCTGCCTACTCATCGTCGGGATGGTCAGCTACAACAACGGCCGCCGCGCCGATCAGCAACGCGAGGACAAGAACTTCGCGGCGGTAATGGCGACGGCCGACCGCCTGGTGGCCGCCGATCCGTCAGTGGCGGCACAGATGTATCTGATCGCGCACCGCATGCGCCCCGAGGACGAGGATGTGCGCACCCGGTTACTGCAAACCCAGAACCTGCCGTTGATGACGCGAATCACCGCGCACGACAAAGAGATATCGGAGATCGAGTATCGACCGGACGGCAAGGTGCTGGCGTCGATCGCCATCGCGAACACGCTGCGCCTGTGGGATTCCACCGCGCCCCGGCAGTTGCGGCAGTTGGGCGCGGAAATATCGGACGTGAAGCACGTGGCGTTCAGTCCGGACAGCACGCTCATGATCACCTCGGGCTACCTGAACGATCCCCGAGTGTGGGATATCCGCACACCCGGCGCACCCCGTCTGGTGACCACGCTGAGCCGAGACGGGCAGCAGCGGACACGGCCGATAGAGATGATCTTCATCGGCGACGGGCACACCGTCGCCGCGTACTCCGCGACTGATCTCACGCTCTGGAATCTCAGCGATCCGGCTACCCCGATTCCGGGTCCACCCGCGCCGCGGCCGCCCAGATCCGATCCAGCGATACCCGCCTCCGTCGGGTTGGAATCGCTGGCGTACAACGCGACCGGACGCATACTGGCCACCACCGATTTCGCCGAACCCACTGGGACGGTAGGGCTCTGGGATGTCGGCAACCCGGCAGCCGCCACCCCGCTGAGCGAATTCCAAGCTGCCAGCGGTGGCGTCCGCCATATCGCCATCAGCCCCGACGGCAGTACTCTCGCGGCGGGCGGTTACGAGGCGGTTCCCGGCACCACGCGCCTGACATCGACCCTGCGCCTGTGGGATATCACCGATCGCGCGCACCCGCGACTTGCCTCGATCCTGGCCGACCCGGACGGCAGCACGGTGCTCGGACTGGCGTACAGCCCTGACGGGCAGACCCTCGCCGTCGCGGGCGGCAACGGCGGCGCGCTCTGGAACGTACTCGATCCAGGCAATCCCGTGCGCCGCCCGAACCGCCTGTCCACCAGTGCCAACACCTGCCGATACGACGGCAGCGCCGCGGCTTGCGAGGGCGGTTTCGAAGTGCTCACGTACGCTCCGGACGGGCGCACCCTGACCACCGGAAATCAGAGCGGGCAGATCCAACTGTGGTCGCCCCCCTCTGCAGATCTGAGCGGATACGCCGGAACCGTGTCCACAGCTGTCTTCGACGACCCCGGCGATCGCATGGTGACGATCTCCGCCGACGGTCGCATACTGGTCTGGGATCTGCGAAATCCCCTTGCGCCCAAGCGCATCGGCGAGTTCACCCTGCCACGGGTGTACTACGCACCGCATCTGAGTCCGGACGGGCGCACCCTGCTGGTGACGGCCGCCTCCCCCGCCACCGCTCTGCTGCTGGATCTGTCGGATCCCGCACACATCCCACCGCCGGTCAACTGGCCGTTGATATCCGGCGGCGAACTGGTCACCGTCACGGTGAGCCCCGATTGGCGACGCGCGGTCACGGTCGGCAACCACCACGCACAACTCTGGGATCTGTCCGACCGCACCCGCCCCACCCCGCTCGGCGCACGCATCACCCCGGCCGCGGAGATACCGGTCTTCCAAGGGGCAACAGTCACCCCGGACGGCCGCGCCCTGCTGGTCACCGAACTCTCGGGCGGCAGCTCCGGTGATCTCGTCGTCGTGCGCTGGGACATCAGCGATCCGGGCACACCACGGCAACTCGACGAGTTGTTCCGCGCACCTTTGCAAGACACCTATCGGGTGGCCTTCACCCCCGACCTGCACACCCTCCTGGCCTTCGGCGCGAGGACGACGCGGAGTTGGGCAATCGAGAATCCGGAAAAGCCCAGGGCCCTGAGTGATCCGATCGTCAGCCCACCCGGTTCGATCCTTTCGGTCGATTTCACCGCCGACGGTCACACAATGGCCATCAACACCATCGACGGCGCGGTTCAGCTCTGGGACTTCACCGATCGCGCCCATCCCCGGCGAATCGGCGGCTCCCTGGTGAATTCCGGCGAGATCATGGACGCCCGATTCCATCCATCCGGCCGCTTTCTGATCGGCACCGGAGGCGGTGGCGCGGTACGACTCTGGGACCTGAACCCCGACCACGTCGCCACCCGCGTCTGCGCCGCCACCGGCGTCACGTGGACCCCGCAGCTCTGGCAGTACTACCTACCCCAACTCCCCTATTCACCACCGTGTGCCTGAATGTGCGCGCCGTCAGCGGTCATAGAACCGGCTGGCGGCGCGCCGCGTCGGCGCGGCATACTCCCCAGGGGATGATCGAAGTGCGGTGGGGGCGTGGTGACGGGGAACGTGGTAGTCGACGATCGGGAAATGCCGACGCCGCGAGCGGTTTTCGCGGAGCGATTCGCCGAACTGTATGCGGCCGCCGGTAATCCGACACTGCGGCGGGTCGCGACGATCGCGGAGAATAGAATGCGGGCCGCACAGGGCAGTCGTGCGGGCGGGGGTGCCTCGGCGCAGCGGATCAGTGATTGGAAGGCCGGGCGGAATGTGCCCGCGCGGTTCGAATCACTGCTGCCGGTGGTGCTGACGCTCGTCGAACTGGCACGCAACGCCGAGCATCCGCTGACCAGGGAACTCGCCGAACCCAAAGAGTGGCAGCGCATCTGGCTCGCGGCCACCAGCTGGAGCCAGGACGATGCGGGCGAAACCGATTGCCCTTACCCGGGTTTGACCTCCTACGCCGCGGCGAACCAGCGGCTGTTCTTCGGCCGCGACCGAGCCACCGCCGAACTCGCCGAACTGGTGCGCACGGCGCACGGCCCGGTCGCGGTGATCGGTGCGTCCGGAGCAGGCAAGTCCTCACTGCTGGCGGCCGGTCTGGCACCGGTACTGGGAGATTGGCGAATCACCGCCCTCACCCCGGGCGCGCATCCGCTCACCGCCTTGGCCGCCGCACTGGAACTTGCCGAACCCTCGACCGCCATGCTGAGACCCGCCGAACCCTCGACCGCTGTGCTGGGACCTGACGAATCCCCTGGCGCGGCACTGGAACCCGTCGAACCCCCGGTCACAGCCATCGACGGTTCCGGCGTAGCGGATTCCACCGCGGCGGTCAGCATCGACGCGCTCACCACCGCTCTGGGCCCGTCCGACGGCCCGCGGCGGCTGCTGATCATCGATCAGTTCGAGGAGTTGTTCACCACCTGCGTGGGCGAATCCGAACGTGAGGAATTCCTGCGCGTCCTCAACGAGTGCGCGACGCGCGGTGACGATCCGGTCGCCGTGGTGATGGCGCTACGCGCCGACTTCTACGCGCAGTGCCTGAATTACCGGGTATTGCAGCACGCACTCGAGCAGCGGAGCTATCTACTCGGGCCTATGCGACCAGATGAACTGGCACAGGCGATTTCGGGTCCGGCCCGCACGGTCGGCCTCACCCTGGAACCCGGGCTGGAAGAACTCGTCATCACCGAACTGTGCGGCGTCGGCGACCAGCACGACCGCAGCGAATACCACCCCGGCGCGCTCCCCCTGCTCTCGCACGTCATGGCCGCCACCTGGCAGCACCGCGACGGCCGCAAGCTCACGGTCGCCGGATATCGCCGCGCGGGCGGCGTGGTCGGCTCGGTCACCGAGACCGCCGAACACGCCTGGAATGAACTCACCGACCCGCAGCGGACAGCGGCCAAGGACATACTGCTCGGACTTATCGCGGTGAGCCAGAATTCCCGCGACACCCGCCGCCGAGCTCAACGACCGGAACTACTCCGCCGCGCCGCCGATCCCGAAGCCGCCACCGCCGCACTGGAACTCCTCGCCGCCACCCGCCTCATCACCCTCGACGCCGACACCGTCACCCTCACCCACGAGATAGTCCTCACCGCTTGGCCCCGCCTGCGCGCGTGGATCGACGAGGACCGCGTCGGCTACCTCGTACGTCAACGCATGGAACTCGACGCGGCGGAATGGGCTGCGCAGGAACGGGATTCATCGCTGCTCTATCGCGGCACCCGGCTGCAGAACGCTCTCGAACACGCGAATCCACCACCCTTGGGTCCGCTCGCCGGGGAATTCCTCGACGCCGCGACCACCGCGCACACCCGCACCCGGCATCGCTCCTCCCGCATCAAGACGATCCTGGCGCTGTTGGGTGTCGCCCTGCTGGCACTCGGTTTCGCCGCGTACACCCAGACTCGCCTGGTCGAACAGCAACGCGATGACAAGACCTTCACGGCCGTACTCTCCGAAGCCGATCGCGTGCGCAATACCGACCCGTCCCTTGCCGCGCAGCTCTATCTGGTCGCACGACAGCTGCGCCCGCACGATGAAGACGTGCGGATCAGGCTGCTGCGCACCCAGGCCATGCCGCTCGCCAACGTGAATCGCGTTCAAAAAGAAGGTATTTGGCAGCAGCAGTACCGCCTCGGCAAGCTGCTCGTCACTCTCGGCTGGAGCGGTGAACTGCGCCGGTGGGATGTCAGCGACCCACACCACCCGCTGGCACTGGGGCAGAGTCTCGACAAAATCGAATCCATGGCCGTCAGCCCCGATGGGGAACTTCTGGCCACCGTCGCACGGGACTCCGGAATTCGAATCTGGGATGTGCGAGATCCCGCTGTCCCGCAACAGATATCGGAGCTTCCCGCACCCGGAGGCAGCCTGCTGGACATGCGTTTCGCCGGTGGTGATGGACGCACCCTGATCGTGGTGAAGCCGAATGACCTGACCTTCTGGAGCCTGCGGAAGCCCACCGCGCCCGAATCGAGCGCACCGTACGAATTCCACCGCCCCGCACCGAACACGCCGATCCCGCACCTCGCCGTCAGCCCGGATGGGCGCATGCTGGCCGTGAGCCGGGACACCGACGGCAAGGCGTTCAATCAATCCATCGAACTACTGAACCTGGGCGACGGCCAGATACCGCGGGTCATCACCGATCGGCTCGGCCCGGTCGACGCGTCCATCGGCGATCCGATCTTCAGCCCTGACGGCCACACCCTCGCGGTGATCACCATCGGTAGCGATTCGACGCTGCTCGACAGCAAGAACTTCATCCAACTCTGGAATATCACCGACCCCGCGAAACCACAGCAGGTCGGCATCCCCATCGCGACCGGGACCACCAGCATCTCCGCCATGGCCTACAGCCCGGACGGCCGCATACTGGCCATCTCGGAAGCCGTGGGCGTCGCGCTGTGGAATATCACCGAGCCCACCGCCCCGGCACTGATCACGAACGAACTCGCGCTGAGCACCGCCACCTGCCGCATGCGCGGGATCGAATTCCCCTGTACCGGAGCGCCATCGGTCTTGGACTTCACCTCCGACGGGCGAAACCTGTTGGCCTCCGGGGCCGGCGGCGAGATCCTGACCTGGTCGCTCCCACCCGCGATACTCACCGGCCAGGCCGGAACGGTATCTCAGCCACAATTCGACAGCACCGGCGAACGCATGGTCACTCAATCCGGCGACGGCCGAATCATGGTGTGGGACTTACGGAATAGGCACGCACCCGACCGAATCGGCGAATATCGGCGGCCACCGGGTATCTACGAGATCCAATTGTCTCCGGACGGGCGCACCCTGCTGCTGATCAGCGGCAATCGCGACACTCCACTCCAACTGCTGGACCTGACCGATCCCGCACACATCCGTCTACGGGCCGAATGGCGCGTACCGGGTGATAGAACCCAGGCATTTCAGGTCAGCGCGGATTGGCGCACGATGGCCACCGCCGGCGCCGACGGGACAGTCCGGCTGTGGGACCTGTCCGACCCGGCCCACCCACGGGGCTTCGGAGCGCCACTGGCACTGCACGTTTCCTCAGCCACCGACCTGGAATTCAGCGCCGACGGCAAAACCCTCTACACGCGGCAGCAGACCGACGCTGCAACCAACCCGGAAGCGATCATCAGCCGGTGGAATCTCACCGATCCGGACCACCCACGGCAGCAAGGTGAGCCACTGCGGTTGTTCGACGGCTTCTATCCACGCAGTCTCCGGCTCTCGCCAGATGAACGCACCATGGTCACCATCAATCAGCAAACGATCCAACTCTGGGACATCACCGATCCGAACCGCTTCACCGCACTCGGCGACCCCATCGCCGCGCACTCGCGAATGGTGATTTCGTCGATCTTCACCGCGGACGGGCGAACCATGGCGACCTCCAGCGCCGATGGCTCGATTCAACTCTGGGATGTCACCGATCGCACTCACCCGCGTCGCATCGGCGCACCGCTCGTCGAACCCTGGAACATTCTCTGGACCCTCGACTTCACCCCGGACGGCCACGCGCTCACCAGCGTCGCCGAGGATGGCGCAATCCTGCTGTGGGACTTGGACGAACAACCCGCCATCGACCGTGTGTGCGCCATCACCGGCAAATACTGGACCCCCGAACTCTGGCGGCGTTACCTGCCACAACTCCCCTACCACCCACCTTGCGATTGACCGTGCGCACAGGCGATTCACAGTCGTCCCGCAGCAGCCATGGAGGTTGCGGCTAGATCATCAGTGCTGGCTCGCGGGGCGGGTCGCCTGGTGGATGGGGAGAAGAATGCAACGCACATGGGTAGTGGCTGCCCTGATCGCTGTGGGCGGGTGCGTGCTGGGCGCGCCCGGGGCGGGCGCGGTGACGTCCGCCCCGCATGAGAAGAGTTACTCCACGCCGAACGGGTTCGAGTTCACGGTGGGGAATCAGGATCAGGATGTGCGGCCGGTGCCGCCCATGAACGGGATGCCGACCAATCGGGAAGTGTTCCTGGACAACACTTCCTACGGGAAGATCGCGGCGGGCGGCAAGGGGCATCTCAAGGCCGGGTATTACGTGGCGTGCCAGGTCGACGTGGACGCCAAACTGCATATCGATCCCGAGTTCGATCCCAATCCGGGCGTCACCGCGCACGCGGGCGTCGGACTGGACGGTCCGCAGGCCGGGGTCGACATGTCGATGGGGCCGACCGTGTACGGCGGTATCGGGCTCGACATCTACCTGGCCCCGGGCAAGATCGCCGATGTACTCGCCGGGGAGAAGGATCTGCCCGGCGACGGCAGCCTCACGTACCTGATGAACAAGGACTTCCACCTCGATGTCACCGGCTGCGGCGGACAGCTCACACTGCGGCCGTACACCATCATCACCGCCAACTCCGACGGTGACGGCGGCAGCGGCGCGGTCTACGGGGACCTGATCACGCTCTGACCGATTTCCGGTCCCCGACAGGCAATTCAGGTGCGGTTTCAGGGTCTTCCCCGATGCGCCCGGACCCGGCGCACAACCACCATGGAAGCCATGACGAGAACGAGCGACTGGTCCAGGGGCACCGGGCGTGCCGGCTTCGCGGAACAGATTCACGAGATGTGGCAGAGCCGGCCGCTGCGCCTGCCCCAGCAGGGACCCATCGCGGGCGTCGCCGCCGGATTCGGCCGCCGCTACAACGTCGACCCGGTGCTGATCCGGGTCGCGTTCGTGGTCTCGGCACTGTTCGGCGGCGCGGGCATCGTGCTCTACCTGCTCGGCTGGCTGTTGCTCAACCAGGCCGGCGACCAGTCCTCGGCGGCGGAATCGCTGTTCGGCAAGGGCCAGAGCTCGCAGACCTCGTCCAAGACCATCGTGCTCCTGGTGGCGTTGGGGATCGCCGTGAGCACGATGGGCCCCGTCGGCATCGGACTCGGCGGATCCGGTGTGGTGAGCTTCGGGCTCATGCTGGCCGGATGGTGGCTGCTGCATCAGCGCCAACCCGAACCGCCGATCGGCTATCTGGAGCAGGCGGGTGAGAGCGCGCTCGGCGGATTCCCGGTCGCCAACTCACCGTTCTGGACCGGATATCCCGGTACCACAGCGCCTTTCGAGACTTACGGGCCGTACACCAAACTCCCGGACAGCTACGTCCCGGACCCGGCGACCCAGCAGGCCGCGGAAGCCCCCACCGAAGCCTTTGCCGCCCAGGGTGTTCCGATGCCCGAGCAGGCCACGACCGTACTGCTCCGCAAAGACGCTCCGGCCGAACCGCCGGTAGACGCTGCGGCACAGGACATTCCGCCGGTCACCACCAACGACACGGTGGTGCTGACCAAGAGCGCGACGACCCCGGACGATCCGAACTCCGACGCGGAGACGCCATCGGAGTCCACCGGCACCGCCCTCGACATCCCGCCCGGCAACAGTCCGGCGGTACCGCCGAACCCGCCCGAAGCGCCTGTCCTGCACCGTATTCCACCGACCGGCGAACGCCCCTCCTACGCCTACGGTCCGGCTCCGATCTCCCCCGACTTCGGCCCCACCCCGCCCGACTGGGATCCGCTCGCGGTGGCCCCGCTGGCCTGGGATCTGCCCGAACCCGTTCCGGCACAGTCGCAAGCGCAACCGGTCCAGGTGGTTCCGCGCAAGCCCCGCTCCCGGCTGACCCCCGTCGTCATCGGCCTCTCCATCCTGGCCGCGGCGGCAGCGGGTTCGGCGGCCGCGGCGGGCGTGGAATGGATGACACCCAGCCGAATCGGCGCGGCCGCACTGGCGGTGCTGGCCTTCGGACTTGTCATCGGCGCGTTCCTGCGCCGCGGCTACGGCCTCATGGTGCTGCTCGCCCCGCTGGCCGGATTCGTCATCCTGTCCTCACTGATCGGGCCGATCCAATTCGATCAGGGCGCGATGGGTGATCGCACCTGGTCCGCGACCGGCGGAACCGAACTGCTGCCGGAGTATCACGTCTCCATGGGCTCGGCCACCCTCGACCTGAGCAAACTGGCGCTGACCGAGGACAAGACCACCAAGGTCTCGGTGCGCATGGGTGATGCCCGCGTGGTGCTGCCGGAGAACCTGCGGGTGAACACCACCTGCACGGTGCGGCTGGGTGATTCGAACTGTGTAAGTGGAATGTCCGGCCCCGCAACGGGTCCGGTCCTCAATCTGACCGTGGATGTGCAAATGGGCAATGCGGAGGTGCGTCGTGGCTGAGCAGAAGAATCGCAAACCGTCCTTCTCACTGCTGCTGGCGGGCCTGCTGGGCCTCGGAGTGAGCGTCTGGGCCTTCATCGGACCCAGCTCCTGGCCGGTGTCCGAAGGCATCTCACTCGGCTGGATTCTGGTCATCGCGGCCATTGTTGTCGGAATCGTGCTTGTGCTTTCCCCCCGGAAGAACAGAGACTGAATCACGCGCTGCCCCACCCTCGCCGGGGCAGCGCACCGCCTTTCCGGACTGCCCTCCGAAAGGCAGAAGGCCCCTCGCCAGTGCGGCGAGGGGCCTTCGTCATGCGTCAGGCGGGACCTGCCGCACTCACTCCCATTCGATGGTGCCCGGCGGCTTGCTGGTCACATCGAGCACTACGCGGTTCACGTCCGCGACCTCATTGGTGATGCGGGTGGAGATGCGCTCCAGCACCTCGTACGGCAGGCGCGTCCAGTCCGCGGTCATCGCGTCCTCACTGGAGACCGGGCGCAGCACGATCGGATGACCGTAGGTGCGGCCGTCACCCTGCACGCCGACGCTGCGCACATCCGCGAGCAGCACCACCGGGCACTGCCAAATCGACTTGTCCAGACCGGCGGCGGTAAGTTCCTCGCGCGCGATGGCATCGGCCTGACGCAGCAGATCCAGGCGGTCCTGATTCACCTCGCCGATAATGCGGATGGCCAGACCCGGACCCGGGAACGGCTGGCGCGCAACGATTTCCTCGGGCAGGCCGAGTTCACGGCCGACCGCGCGCACCTCATCCTTGAACAGCAGGCGCAGCGGCTCGACCAGCGAGAACTCCAGATCGTCCGGCAGACCGCCGACATTGTGGTGGCTCTTGATGTTCGCGGTGCCGGTGCCGCCGCCGGACTCGACCACGTCCGGGTACAGGGTGCCCTGCACCAGGTATTCGACCTTGGTCTCGCCCTGCTCGCCGACCACCTCGGAGACCGCGTCCTCGAACGACCGGATGAACTCCCGGCCGATGATCTTGCGCTTCTCCTCCGGATCGGTGACGCCCTTGAGCTCACCGAGGAACTTGTCCACAGCGTCAACGGTGACGAGCTTCGCGCCGGTCGCGGCCACGAAATCCCGCTGCACCTGCTCCCGCTCACCCGCGCGCAGCAGACCGTGATCGACGAACACACAGGTCAGCTTGTCGCCGATGGCACGCTGCACCAGCGCCGCCGCCACCGCGGAATCCACACCACCGGACAGACCGCAAATGGCATGCCCGTCACCGACCTGCTCGCGCACCTGATTGATCAGCGCCTCAGCGATATTCGACGCCGTCCACGCCGCCGGAATGCCCGCGATCTCATGCAGGAAGCGGCTCAGAATCTGCTGACCGTGCGGCGAATGCAGCACCTCGGGGTGGTACTGCACACCCGCCAGGCGACGCTCCAGGTTCTCGAACGCCGCGACCGGCGCGCCCGCGGAGGTGCCGGTGACCTCGAAACCGGCCGGGGCATCGGTGACCGCGTCACCGTGGCTCATCCACACCGGCTGCCGAGTGGGCAGGCCGCCGTGCAGAATGCCGCCGTCCACACTCAATTCGGTGCGGCCGTACTCCCGCGTCCCGGTATGCGCGACGGTGCCGCCGAGCGCCTGCGCCATGGCCTGGAATCCGTAGCAGATGCCGAAAACCGGCACATCCAGATCGAACAGGCGCGGATCCAGCTGCGGCGCGCCCTCCGCGTACACACTGGACGGACCACCGGAGAGAATCACGGCGAGGGGCTGCTTCTCCGCGATCTCCTCGACGGTGGCGGTATGCGGCACCACCTCGGAATACACGCTCGCCTCGCGCACCCGGCGCGCGATCAATTGCGCGTACTGCGCACCGAAGTCGACAACTAGGACTGGTCGCTGGGTATCTGCCACCGTCACAGTCTAAAGAGCGACATAGGACACAGTCCCGCCACCCCGAGACTCCAACGCACAGCTGAGAGCCGTAAACCGCTGGGAACGCGTAGGCCCGGTCGAGAGCCGAAACCATGTCGGCCGTACCCCCGGAGTTACCCCGACCGGAACGAAATCCGCCGTCGCCTTCGGCTACGCAAGGGCCTTCCGGCATCGAAATTCCGGGCAGTCCGGCCCACGGTCGACGGGCCGAGGACATCGGCCGCGTACAAAGCGACCGTTTTTGTCAGAGCGTCTGGCTATCCTCTATCTCGTGCCATTCGCCCGTGCGATCGATGCAGAGATCCACTACGAGGACAGCGGGGGCGAGGGTCCGGTACTGCTTCTCGGGCACGAATTCCTCATGGACAGAACGATGTTCGCGTCGCAAAAGGCGGCGTTGACACCGGAATTCCGATTGGTCACATGGGATGCCCGCGGCCACGGCGACACTCGCGACGAGGGTCTGCCGTTCACGTATTGGACCTGCGCCCGCGACGCGCTCTCCGTACTGGATCAGCTAGGCGTGGAAAGGGCCGTGCTGGGCGGGATTTCGCAAGGCGGCTTCATCGCGCTGCGCACCGCCCTGCTGGCCCCCGAACGCGTCTCCGCCCTGGTGCTCGTCAGCGCCGAGGCGCATGAGCCCACCGCCACCGAACTCGACAATGCCCGCAAGTTCCTGGACAAATGGCAGGACGACGCCTCCCGCGCGGCCCTGGCCGATCATCTGGCGCGCTCACTCATCGGCGATGACAGGTGGTATCGCTCGGTCTGGGTGCGGCACTGGCTCACCCGCGACCCGCACGCCACCGAGATCGCCGCGGGAGCCCTACTGAGCCGCGACTCGGTCCTGGACCGACTAACCGAAATCACCTGCCCCACACTGGTTATCCACCCCACCCGCAGCGGTATCCCGCGCTCGCACGCCCGCACCCTGGCCGACCGCCTCCCGACGGCCCACTACCTCGAACTCGACGGCGGCCACCGCACCGTCAACATGACCCACCCGGCGGCCGTCAACTCCGCCATCCAGGATTTCCTGCGCGAACACATCACCCCCCGCCCCCTCTCCTCCCCCCGAGTCCGCACCGGCGAAGTCCCCATCCCCCGCAAAACGCCCCGCTGACAAGGGATTTCGACTCCCGGAAACGATTTCGCCCCCGACCCGCGAATGCGCGGACCGGGGGCGAAGGTTCAAAGCTCTACTCAGGCGCGAATATTGAGGCCGACCTTCTGGAACTCCTTGAGGTCCGAGTAGCCGGTCTTGGCCATCGCACGGCGCAGGCCGCCAACGAGATTCAGCGAACCGAAGGGGTCGTTGGACGGGCCGTCCAGGACCTGGGACAGCGGGACGCGCTCCTCGTCGATGGCGTAGGGCAGCAGGGCACCACGCGGCACCGAGGGATGCGCGGCGGCGGACGGCCAGTACCAGCCCGCACCGGGGGCCTCCTGGGCCAGGGACAGCGGCACACCGAGCATGACCGCGTCCGCACCGCAGGCGATGGCCTTGGCGATATGGCCGGAGGTCAGCGTCTCACCGTCGGCGATGACATGCACGTAGCGGCCACCGGTCTCGTCCAGGTAATCCCGGCGCGCGGCGGCGGCATCGGCGATGGCGGTGGCCATCGGAACCCGAATGCCGAGCACCTCATTGGTGGTGGTCGCGCCCTGCAGGGAGCCGTAGCCCACGATGACACCGGCCGCACCGGTGCGCATCAGGTGCAGCGCGGTGCGGTGATCGCTCACGCCGCCCGCGACCACCGGCACATCCAGCTCGGCGATGAAGGTCTTGAGATTCAGCGGCTCACCATCGCCGACATGCTCGGCGGAGATGATGGTGCCGTGCACGACCAGCAGGTCGATTCCGGCCTGCACCAGGCTCGGGGTGAGCGCGCGCGCGTTCTGCGGGCTGACCCGCACCGCGGTGGTGACACCGGCGCCGCGCACCTCGGCGACCGCGGCGGCGAGCAGTTCGGGCTGCATCGGCGCGGCGTGCAACTGCTGCAGCAGCTGCACCGCGGCCTCGGTGCCCTCCTTCTCGGCCACCTCGGCGAGCTGCTGGATCCTGGCCTCGACATCGGCGTGCCGGGCCCACAGGCCCTCACCGTTGATGACGCCCAGGCCGCCGGCCTTGCCCAGCTCGATGGCGAAGCGCGGGGACACCAGCGCATCGGTGGGATGCGCCAGGAACGGAATCTCGAAGCGGTAGGCATCGAGCTGCCACGCGACGGACACCTGCTTCGACGAACGAGTCCGCCGGGACGGCACGATGTCGATATCGTCCAGTTCGTAGGTGCGCCGGGCGGTCCGGCCCATGCCGATCTCGACCATATCGCGCATAGCGAGTCAGTCCTCTCTGTATCCGATTGCCGCCGAAGCACTTCGGCGAAGGTCACGCCGAACGGCGCCGCACACCGCCCTCTCCGCACGAAAGCCCCGGCGGGAAACCGGGGCGACGTGCGAAGAGAGCGCGGCAATCACGCTCGGGTGGTGTAGTTGGGGGCCTCGACGGTCATGGTGATGTCGTGCGGGTGCGATTCCTTCAGGCCCGCCGCCGTGATCTGAACGAACTGCGCCGCCTGCAGATCCGGAATCGTCTGTGCGCCCGTATAACCCATGGCGGCGCGCAGGCCACCGACCAGCTGGTGGATCACCTGGTCCAGCGGTCCGCGGAACGGCACCCGGCCCTCGATGCCCTCGGGCACCAGCTTCTTCTCGGACAGCACATCGTCCTGGAAGTAGCGGTCCTTGGAGTACGACTTGGCCTCGCCGCGACCCTGCATGGCGCCGAGCGAACCCATACCGCGGTAGCTCTTGAACTGCTTGCCGCCCACCAGGATCAGCTCACCCGGGGATTCGGCGGTGCCCGCCAGCAGCGAACCCAGCATGACCGTGCCCGCGCCCGCGGCGATCGCCTTGGCGATATCACCGGAGTACTGCACACCGCCGTCCGCGATGACCGGCACACCGTGCGGCGCGCACGCGGCGGTCGCCTCGAGAATGGCGGTGATCTGCGGAGCGCCGACACCGGCGACGACACGCGTGGTGCAGATGGAGCCGGGGCCCACACCCACCTTCACCGCGTCCACCCCGGCCTCGACCAGCGCCAAAGCGCCTGCGCGCGTGGCGACATTGCCGCCGATGATCTGCACCCGGTCACCGACCTCGGCCTTGACCTTGGCGACCATCTGCAGCACGCCCGCCTGATGCCCGTGCGCGGTATCGACCACCAGCACGTCGACACCGACATCGGCCAGGGTCATGGCGCGCGTCCAGGCGTCCTCGCCGACACCGACCGCGGCACCGACCAGCAGGCGGCCGTCGCGGTCCTTGGTGGCGTTCGGGTACTGCTCGGTCTTGACGAAGTCCTTGACCGTGATCAGCCCGCGCAGCTTGCCATTGCCGTCCACGATGGGCAGCTTCTCCACCTTGTGGCGGCGCAGCAGGCCCAGCGCGGCCTCGGCGGTGACACCCTCCTGGGCGGTGATCAGCGGGGCCTTGGTCATGATCTCGGCGACCGGCCGGTTCTGATCCACCTCGAAGCGCATATCGCGATTGGTGATGATGCCGACCAGCTGGCCCGCGTCATCCACCACCGGAAGACCGGAGATGCGGTAGCGCGCGCACATGGCGTCGACCTCGCCGAGCGTATCGGTGGGACGACAGGTGACCGGATCGGTCACCATGCCCGCCTCGGACCGCTTCACGGTCTCGGCCTGCGCCGCCTGCGCCTGCACCGACAGATTGCGGTGCAGCACACCCATTCCGCCCGCACGCGCCATGGCGATGGCCATGCGCGCCTCGGTGACGGTATCCATGGCGGAGCTCACCAGCGGCGTGCGCAGTGAGATTTCCCGCGTGAGACGGCTCGAGGTGTCCACCGCGCTCGGAATCAGATCCGAGGCGGCGGGCAGCAGCAGCACATCATCGAAGGTGAGGCCGAGCATCGCGACCTTGTTCGGATCGTCTCCGCCCGTATGAGGGCGGCCGGCGTTTCGTTCGCCCGTAACGGGACTGCTCATCGGATCGACCCCTCCTGGAGCTCGGCACAGTCCCCCCGCCGGATCCCGGCGGACGACTGGATGAATGACAATGCCGGTGTTTGCCACCCGGCCTTTGGTCAACCATGGTATCCGGCGCACAATTCCAATCGGCAGCCACGCCCGGCCGCTGCGATGTCCCGTAACCGGGCAGAGTGATGTCCCAGAATGCCCGGTGTGTGTTTCGACACCAGACAACTGAGGGCAAATACTTAACAGCGCTGGCGCAGACCCCCTCTTTCTGCGTACCGTGGGACTGTGCGTGACCATCTACCACCTGGCTTGCCGCCGGATCCATTCGCCGGAGATCCCTCCGACCCGTCGGCCGCGCTCGATGCCATCGAGCCGGGGGAGCCGCTGGATCCTCACGAGCGCCTAGCGGTCGAAGAGGATCTCGCCGACCTCGCGGTATATGAGGCATTGCTGGCCCACCGCGGAATCCGCGGACTCGTGGTCAGCTGCGAGGACTGCCGACAGGACCACTACCACGATTGGGATATGTTGCGCGCCAACCTCCTCCAGCTGCTGGTGGATGGCACGGTGCGCCCCCATGAACCCGCCTACGACCCCACTCCCGAGGCGTACGTCACCTGGGATTACTGCCGCGGCTACGCCGATGCCTCGATGAACGAGGCGCTGCACGGCGACGGCTTCGACGGCTTCGACATCTAGTACGGCGAAAGGGCCTGCGTTCCAATGGAACGCAGGCCCTTTCCGGTACGAGAAAGCCGACTCCATCTGGGTCGGCCATTTATTTATGCCTGTAGCTCTTCCCGGCTCACTCGGCAGTACACCGTACTCACCGCAGACCGCCCGACAGCGGCGGAATGACCGGAGCCTGCGTGGGCACCTGCGTCGGCGGCACGGGCACCTGTGACACGGGCTTCTCCACCGGAGGCTGGGTGACCGGCTGCTGACCGCCCGCGGGCGCCGTGGTGGCCGGAGGGGCCCCCGTCGGCAATCCCGCGGTGGTGGTCGGCGCGCCACCGCCCGGCGGGGTGGCCGGATCGGTGGGCTCGGTCGCCGGTTGTGACGGCAACGTCACCGGCGGCGTGGCCGGCAGGGTGGTCGGACCGCCCGTGGACGGTCCCCCGGTGCCCGGTTCGGTGCCGCTGATGCGCGGATCGATCGTCGGCTCGGTGCTGCCACCGCCGGTGCTGCCCGGCACCGTGGTCGGCGCCACGGTGGCGCCCGGAAGCGTCACCGCGGGTTGACTGGTGACCGGCGGCTTACCCGTCGGCGTCGGCATCAACGAGGTGGCGAGATCGGGGTTGATCTTGGACAGCGAGGCGACAACCTGCTGCCAGCGATCCTGCAGATCATCCTTCTTGCCGTTGTCGTTGACCTGGCTGACATTCGCCGACGCCCGCTCCAGCAACGCCTTGGCCTGCTCCGGCTTGTTCTGCTTGATCAGATCCTCAGCCTGCGCCAAATCGCTGTCGGCACGCGAGACCACCGTGCTCTGCGCCTGCTCGCTGAACACGACCTCCTTGACCCGCCACAGCGGATCACCCGGATTCGCGTTGTACGAGAAGGCCGACAGCCCGCCGATGATCAGCGCGAGAGCGGCGGCCGACCCCAGAATGGGTCGCAGTAGCCGTAGTCGCCCGCCCGACTGTGCGCCGATGCGCGCGTCCCGGGCGCCGATCTCCTGATTGACCGCGGCAACGATGGTGTCCAGATCCGGTCCGGCCGGCATCGGCTCGTCCAGGATCTCCGCGCGCCAATTCGCGAGCAACGCCGCGAGTTGATACTCCTCCGTGGTGCCCGTCTGCACGGGACCGTCGCCGGAGATGGCATCGATCAGCGCGTCGTCACGGCGTACAGCCGCGATATCCACCGGCCCGGTGTCACCGGACGCCTCGGCGTAGGGACCGCTGTCTTGCGATCCAAGCCGCTTCCAGTCGCCCCGACCGCGCTCGCCATCCCTAGCCATACATTTCACCTGCCCTCGCCACTTGAGACTTGAGTTTCGCGAGCGCCCGATGCTGGGCCACTCGTATAGCACCTGCCGTACTGCCCACGGCAACTGCGGTTTCTTCGGCTGACAAACCCATGACCAAGCGCAGGATGAGGATCTCTCGATGCTTCTCCGGAAGCGTCGCCAGCAGAGAGTTCATCTGCCGGCTCGTCTCCGATTCGAGAGCCCGCTGTTCCGGCCCCTGGTCGGTGGATATGACATCCGGTACTTCGGCCATGGCATCCGCTTTGTTACGGGCGGCATTGCGATGAGCGTCGGCGACTTTGTGGGAGGCGATTCCATACACGAAAGCCATGAACGGTCTGCCCTGGTCCTGATAACGCGGCAGGGCTGTCATGACGGCCAGACAAACCTCCTGCGCCACATCGTCGGCGGAGAGCTGACCTCGCTCGGCCGACCCGATGCGCGCACGGCAATACCGCACCACCAAGGGGCGGATGCTCTCCAGTACCTGGGCTAGAGCGGACCGGTCGCCCTGCGCTGCGGCAGCGACGACAGCTGGGTCCAACTCCTCACCCGCGTTGTTCATCGTCAGAGCTGTTCCTGGCGTTACGAGTGGCACCGTGGCTGGAAGACCGGTGCTTCCGCGGAGGGGCGGAACGGTCCAACAATAGCGGCTGACGTATTCGAGCCAGCCGTTACGGGGTCAGTCTCGGGGACGACTCAGGGAGCTCTCGGGGACCGCTCAGGGACGGGCGAGAGTGTCGCTCGCCGAACGGAATCGCCCTCCGCGAAATATCAGCAATCGCTCGCACTCGGAAGCCGCTGCGGCGCCGCCGGATCCGGGATCGATGCCCGCGCGCAGCATGGCGCAGGCCCAGCGCAGCGGCAGCAGTTCGAATTCCCGCGTCTGCGTATCGACCTGGGCCGCGAGGGCGCGGGATCGATCGAGGTCGCCGGCGGCGGCACTGGCGGCGGCCAGCAATAACCGGGATTTCACCCGATGCCGTTGCGAGGGTGCCTGTTCAGCCAGGGCGAGCGCGGTCTCGGCATGTGCGAGAGCCGGATCCGAGGCATCGGATCGAGGGTTCGCGATGCCGGGACCGTCTTCGATGCTTTCGGGTGCGGAGATCAAACCGGCGCCGGGAGCCGACAGCGCGGTCTCGGCGGACACCCAGTGCAGGCGAATGCGCTGTCGCCACAGGGTTTCCGGATTCCGCGACCGCGTTTCGAGTTCACCCGAAAGGCTTTCGATCCGGTCTCGGCAACGCCGCAGCAGCCGGGCGGCGAGCTCGGGACGCGCGGTGCCGAGGGCGTCCGCGGCCAGGCCGGTCAACGCATCGCAAACCGCTTCGGCGCGGGCGATATCCGACTCGAGGATGATCCGCGCGGGCGTGTCGGGGTTTTCGGCGCGCCCGGCGGCGGGGGGCGCGGACAGCACCAGGGCGGCGGCGCGGCCGTCGGCGACGGCGGCGCGGGCATGCCAGCCGAGCTGGCGCAGCAGTGAGCCCTCGAGGCTGTGCGTGAGTGAGCGCAACACCGGATCGGTGGCCGACACGCGGGCGCGGCGGAGTTCGGCGCGCGCGGCGGCGTAATGCCCCGCACCGCCGAGCGCGACCGCGCGCAGCCAACTCTCGGTGGCGTCGGCGGGAGCGGGCAATCCGATAGCAGCGCGGGCGGGCGTACCGCCGAACGCGGTATCGGCCAGTAGTGAGTTCACTTCGAGCACAGGCACTGCCGCACTGTAACCAGTGCCGCCGGAGTTGCGTTGGGCTGACATAGCACAGAAGTGCAGCTACCTCTCAGCATTCATCAATGCCTTTGTGTTTCCACTCCGTAAATCTGTGCTCGCTATCGCCTAGCACGCCCGTAAGGAATTCGTATGGCGTTTCGCGTTATTAACCTGAGCGCCGCGAAGTGGCCATCTCGATGGCAGTCGATGCGCGTGACGCAATGGCTGAGATCACGCTGATCCCGATGCGGGCATAGCCGGGGTCGAGTGGATTACCGTAGGAAAAGCACGCCCTATCAGGCATTTTGACGAGTCACATCGGCTATCGAAGCATGGCCGGGCTACTGGGCAACCGATCAGTATCACCACAGTGGCCCTACTTTGTAAATAGCTACGATGTTAATTCTCTAATGCACTGGTATTTGAATCCGGATGGATCGGACTATTGACGCGAATTCATTCTCCGACCTAACGTACGACATCGCCGCCGTTGGCGCCGTGTGAAATTACGGCCCCTGCGGAGTGCGATCGCCGGGACCCGGTGATGCGGCCCACTGTTTGCCACCAGCACCGCTCGACAATGCCGACGAGCTCGCACCAAGAGGAGTTCACCATGCCCATGCCAACCCACCTCCCTGGTCCGAACGCCGATGTCTGGGACTGGCAGATGCGCGGGTCCTGCCGCGGACAGGATTCGTCGGTGTTCTTCCATCCTGACGGCGAACGCGGCCGGGCGCGCGCCCAGCGCGAAATGCGCGCCAAGGAAGTCTGCCGGTCCTGCCCCGTCCTGCTGCAGTGCCGTTCGCACGCCCTGAAGGTCAGTGAGCCCTACGGAATCTGGGGCGGAATGTCCGAGACCGAGCGTGAGATGCACGCGCGCCGCAATCGCCGCCGGGCGGTCGCCTAGACCCCGCGGCCGAGTGCCGCGAGCACTCCTGTGACGGCTGTGCACCAGCGATGCGCACGAGGCGTGCGACCTCGTTACCGCTGCACACGCCGGGTGTGAGTTCAGAAACTTTCCCATCCGCGCGGCGCGGCGTGCCGAATGCCTAGCAAACAACCGGCCACTGGTACAGCCGGAGGCGGTTGTGACTGGCAAAGCTTCGGCGATTCTCAAATGCTCCGGCGTGTCTTCGCGTGTCCTGCGATCAAGCAGGTTTGGGCGAGTCGGGACAAATCGGAAAACCGCTGCGCGCCAACCGTTTTAGCCGATACCCCCACGCGAAAGGAGGTTATAGCGGCAGGCTACCCTCGTGGCCGATGACACAGAACGGAGCGTTGTGACAGCGCGGCCGCCGGCCGCAGAGGGCGACTCGTTCCAGAGTTCCAGGGACGGGCGGACGGCGTCAGCCGACTCTGCGATGACGGCACGCGCAGCCGAAAGCCTCGAACTAGCCGCACTTCTCCAGCGCTGCGGGCAGTCCGACGAGCCGGCATTCGCCGAGCTCTACGACCGCACCTGCGCTCGGGTGTTCGGGCTGGTCCTACGGGTGCTACACGATCCGGGGTATGCGGAGGAGACCACTCAGGAGGTGTACCTCCAGATCTGGCGCACCGCGGCCAATTTCGATCCGGCCAAGGGTTCCGCGGTCACCTGGCTCATGACGCTGGCTCATCGCCGCGCGGTCGATCGCGTGCGGGCCGAACAGGCGCACGCGCAACGCGAAGTCGCTTATGGCACCAGTACTTTGGGTAACGAATTCGACGAGGTCACCGAAGAGGTGGGTCGACGGCTCGAACAGCAGGCGGTGCTGCAGGGGCTGGCCACTCTGACCGAGACCCAGCGGGAAGCCATTTCGCTCGCCTACTTCGGCGGACGCACATATGCCGAGGTGGCAGCCTATCTCGGCGTAGGGTTACCTACCGTTAAGTCCCGTATTCGGGATGGACTGACACGACTCAAGAAAAGTTTGGGAGTGACGTGAGATGAACGAAAGCCAGATCGATCTCGCGCACACTGTCGCGCTGGGATCGATCGGCGACGAAGATCAGCGCGCGGTGCGGGAATTACTGGATACCGACGATCCGGTACTGCGCGCGGCCTTCACCCAGGAAGTGCAGCACACCCGAGAGGCCCTCGCCCAGCTGGCGACCACGGCGGCCACACCGCCCCCGCCCGCACTCCGCGAACGCCTTCTCGCAGCCGTAGCAGCAGACCAGGCGCCACCAACCGCAATCCACCACAATCGCCCCGCGATCCACCCCGCCAACGGCCGCAGCCGCGCAATTCGCGACTAGCCCGTTCGCTCCGCAATCCAGGGCATCCGCCCAGTCCGTTCCCACCCCGGACTGCTCCGCCCTCCCCGCGTGAAATCTCCATGCTCCCGCGAGGCCCCCGGACACCCGTCCGGGGGCCTCGTCGCGTTATACGACGACGAACCCCGCTACGCGCGGCACCGTTGCCCAGCACGGCATCGAGCGTCCGGCAGCGAGCCGGGGCATCAGCCAATGACAAGGCCCCCGGACACATTTCGTGTCCGGGGGCCTTGTTCAGTGCTCAACCGCGAAGTGCGGCGGTCACTTTCAGTGCGAGTGGCCGTGGTGGGCGTCGGCCGGCTCCTCGGCCGGCTTCTCCACGATGGCGGACTCGGTGGTCAGGACCATGCGGGCGACCGAGATGGCGTTCTCGACCGCGGAGCGGGTCACCTTGACCGGATCGATGACGCCCTCGGCGACCAGGTCGCCGTAGGTCAGGGTGGCGGCGTTGAAGCCGTCCTTGCCATCGGTGACCTTGGAGACCACGACCGCGCCGTCGACGCCCGCGTTGCTGGCGATCCAGAACAGCGGGGCCAGCAGCGCGGCGCGCACGACCTCGACACCGACCGCCTCGTCACCGGTCAGCGACGCCTTCAGGTCGGCCAGCTGCGCGGCGGCCTGCACCAGGGCGGTGCCGCCGCCGGGGACGATGCCCTCGGCGACCGCGGCCTTGGCGGAGGAGACCGCGTCCTCGACGCGGTACTTGCGCTCCTTGAGCTCGGTCTCGGTGGCCGCGCCGACCTTGATGACGGCGACGCCGCCGGCCAGCTTGGCCAGGCGCTCTTCCAGCTTCTCGCGATCCCAGTCGGAGTCGGTGTTCTCGATCTCCTTGCGCAGCTGCGCGACCCGGGCCTGGATGGCGTCGGCGGTGCCGGCGCCCTCGACGATGGTGGTCTCGTCCTTGGTGACCACGACGCGCCGGGCCTTGCCCAGCACCTCGAGGCCCGCCTCGCGCAGCGTGATGCCCAGATCCGGGTTGATCACGGTGCCGCCGGTGACGATGGCCAGATCGTCCAGGAACGCCTTGCGGCGGTCACCGAAGAACGGGGCCTTGACGGCAACGGCCTTGAGGGTCTTGCGAATCGCGTTGACCACCAGGGTGGACAGCGCCTCGCCCTCGATGTCCTCGGCGATCAGCACGACCGGCTTACCGGATTCGGCGATCTTCTCCAGCAGCGGCAGCAGATCCGGCAGCGAGCTGATCTTCTCGCGGTTCAGCAGGATCCAGGCATCCTCCAGGACGGCCTGCTGGGTCTCGGGATCGGTGACGAAATACGGGGACTGGTAGCCCTTGTCGAACTGCACGCCCTCGGTGATGGCCAGCTCGGTCTGGGTCGAGGAGGACTCCTCGATGGTGACCACGCCGTCCTTGCCGACGGTGGTGAGCGCCTTGCCGACCAGCGCGCCGATCTCCTCGTCACGCGAGGACACGGTGGCGACCTGGGCGATGGCCTTCTCGCCGTCGACCGGGGTGGCGGCGGCCTGCAGGGCGGCGGTGACCGCGTCGGCGGCCTTGCTCATGCCCTTGCCCAGGGTCATCGGGTTGGCGCCCGCGGCGATGTTCTTCAGGCCGCCCTTGATGAGCGCCTGCGCCAGCACGGTGGCGGTGGTGGTGCCGTCGCCGGCGACATCGTTGGTCTTGGTGGCGACGCTCTTGACCAGCTGCGCGCCCAGGTTCTCGAACGGGTCCTCGAGATCGATGTCGCGGGCGATGGTCACACCGTCATTGGTGACGGTCGGGCCGCCGAAGGACTTGGCCAGCACCACGTGCCGGCCGCGCGGGCCCAGGGTGACCTTCACGGCGTCGGCGAGCTTGTCGACGCCACGCTCCATGGCGCGACGAGCCTTCTCGTCGAACTCGATCTGCTTTGGCATGTGTGTACCTACTCCTGAAGTGGTTGGGGGAGAACGCACTCCGCCCCGGGTCGGTAGCTGTTAAGCGCGACGCCGGGGCGGTGTAGCCGGGGTTTCGGGGGCGAAGCCCCTGTGAGGCCCCGGTTTTGGCGTTACTTGGTGACGACGGCCAGCAGGTCGCGCGCCGACAGGATCAGGTACTCGCCACCGTTGTACTTGATCTCGGTGCCGCCGTACTTGCTGTAGATGACGACGTCGCCTTCCTTGACGTCCAGCGGGATCCGCTTCTCGCCATCTTCGTCCCAGCGGCCGGGGCCGACGGCGATGACGGTGCCCTCCTGGGGCTTCTCCTTCGCCGTGTCGGGGATGACCAGGCCGGAGGCGGTCGTCGTCTCGGCCTCGTTGGCCTGGACGAGGATCTTGTCCTCGAGCGGCTTGATGTTCACGCTCGCCACGTTGAGCCCTCCACTTTTCAGGGTCTTCGCGCCCGGGGCGGTTCCCCGGGCTCACGGTTTCGGTCACGTTTGCTGACGCTGCGCATAAGCCCCGTCGTCGCGGGTGCCGGGACCATGGCCCAGTGCCACCTAGCACTCTATACACGGGAGTGCCAGCGCTCAAGGCCAGGCTCTGCTATCGGCCGTGGCCGACGCATCGCCATCGTCGCAGGAAATACGACACGCCGAGTGGAACGGCCGGGGAATCTGAGGGCTTCCAAAGAAATCCGAAAATCTGTAACGTTCGGATAACGGATTGTGACACCATTGACGACGGCTGCGTGGCAGGGCCGCATCAAGTCCGTCACGACACCGGTCGAACACAGTTACACAGTTGCTTTGCTTCACCCCACTGCGCGCGAAACCGCGCAGAGCTGAGACGAGAGCCTTACCGCAAGTGATCGCTGGCTGGTCCCGACGCCCCATCGGACAAGGGCCCCGCCGGATCCGTAGCTCCGGATCGTCCGTCATCAACGTGACGGTGTCGGAGTCCGTTCGAGATGGTCGTCTACACCAGGACCATCCGCTCGAAGGGAGGTGAAAATGCGAACATCCCTCGGCATCTCCGCCGGGAGCGAGGTGGTGTGCTCGGCGACGGTCGCCACCACCCCGAACGGTCTGCAGAACTTCGACTATCGAGTCGTCACCGCGGATACGGCCCACAGCGATCTCGGCGATCTGGTGGCCTCCTCCATCGAGTTGATGACCACCCAGATCCCCCGCGAGACAGTGCATCCCGTAGGCACCCACCCGGCCGCGCTGGCTGCGGCGCACAATTACGCGGCGCCGGGCGCGCCCGGTGATATCGCGGTCGCCTACCGGGACCGGGAACAGGCTCAGATCATCCGTTCGGCCATCGGCCGACAGCGCCGGGATGTGCGTCTCATCCCCGAAAGCACAGCGGCACTGGCCTTTCTGCGGCACACCGGTCTGCTGGACCGCTACCAAACGGTCGCCGTCCTCGATCTGGGCGCCACCGGAACCACGGTCACCGTGGCCGATCACGCCGATGACACCGTGTTGCGCTCCGAGCGCACCGGAACAGTCAGCGGCAATGCCGTGGACGAGCTGATCCTGCAGCATCTGCTGGACTGTCACCTGGCCCGGCGCGGCACCCGCCCGAATCGGGGCATGCTGCTCAATCGGTCGCGCGCGGCCAAGGAGCATCTGTCCATCGCGCCCGCGGTGACCATCGATCATGTGGCCGGGCAACCGCTCAAGCTGACCCGGGTGGATTTCGACGAGCTGGTCTCGGATCTCATGCGCGAGCTGGCCGTGTTCGCACGCGCCGTCTTCGCGCGGGCCCCGAAATTCCCCGAGGTGGTGGCCGTCATCGGCGGCGGCGCGAATACGCCCGCGGTACTGGCGAATCTGCAACGTCAGCTGGACGTTCCGGTGCTCACCGTGCCCGAACCCGAGGCCGCGATCGCCAAAGGCGCGGCGCTGGTGGCGGATTCGGCGACGCCGAGCACCTTCCCGGTGATCAGCCGCGGTTCGGACGCGCCGCTGGGCACCTTCACCAAGCTGGCGGGCACGCTCGCCGGCGCGATCGTCGTGGTCGGGCTGATCATCGGCTACGGCGTCAAAGAGCTCGTCCCCGAACCGCAGGGCACCAATTACTCGCCCAGCACCACCGGCGTGCAGCAGCCGGTGCTCTCCACCACGCCGCCGAGCGGCCCCACTTCCGGCGCGCCCGCGCCCGCCAATCAGAGCCCCTCGCATCGCAGCACGCCCGCGACGACCCCGGCCCCGGGCCCGTCCGGTGCCACCCCGAGCACGGCGCCCACCCCCGCGACCACCATCGCCCAGCCGCCGCTGCGTCCCGATCCGGGCCTACCCCAGATTCCCTTCCCCTCGGATCTCCCCCGCCTGCTGGGACCGCTGCTGGGCACCAGCCTGCCGCCCTCGGATCTGGTCGAGCCGACCAATCCGACAAGCACTCCCGGTTCCACCACTCCGGGTCTGCCCCGCAACAATTCCGGCTCCTCCGGCAGCACCACCACCCTGATTCGCCCCACCGATTAGCCGCGCCACCCACCCAATTTGGGTGGCCCGCAATTCACGCGAACCGCAATTCGCGATGCGAGCGAATTCGGTGCGACCCATAACCCTCTCATCGCCCCGACCCCCCGACCCGTTGCAATTCCGCGCGGCTATCGGCGTGGCGAATCGCCGCCCCTGCCACCGGGGCGAACCTCGCCCCGGTTTCTCGGGGCGCGGAAAGCTCTGGCTGGAGGGCGAATTCGCGCGCCACTAGCGTCGCTGCGGGGAACAGATCCCCCGGGGATGGGAGTGGTGATGCGGGTCAGGAACACGCGGGTCAAGAATGTGATGCTCGGGCTGATGGCGGCGGCCAGCCTGGCGCTGTCGGTGCTGTCGACCGCGCCTTGGCCCTGGTGAGCGTTCGCCTCCCCGCGGGATTTTCCCGCTCAGAGTTGGCTGGTGGAGACGGGCAGGCCCGGGTCGGTGGCGACGGTGAGTGCGGAAGGGGTTGCGCCGCCCGCGATTACATGGGCGCCGAGGGTGGCGATCATGACGCCGTTATCGGTGCACAGGCGGGGTTTGGGGACGCGCAGGGTGATACCCGCCGCGGTGCAGCGTTCCTCGGCCAGCGAGCGGATGCGGGAGTTGGCCGTCGCGCCACCGCCGAGGACGAGGGTGTCGAGGCCGTTGTCCTGTACGGCGCGAACGGCTTTCATGGTCAGGACGTCGGCGACGGCTTCCTGGAAGGAGGCGGCGATATCCGGGATGGGGAGTTTGCGGCCGTCGCGCTGGGCGGCTTCGACGTAGCGCGCCACCGCGGTCTTCAGTCCGGAGAACGAGAAGTCGTAGCGCGGATCGCGGGGTCCGGTCATACCGCGCGGGAAGGCGATGGCGTGCGGATCGCCTTCGGCGGCAATGGCATCGAGCACCGGTCCACCCGGATAGCCGAGGCCGAGCAGCCGCGCCACCTTGTCGAAGGCTTCCCCGGCGGCGTCGTCGACGGTGCTGCCGAGTTCCACGATGGGCTGGGCCAGATCGTCGATCTTCAGCAGATGGGTGTGCCCGCCGGAGACCAGCAGCGCCACCGCGGGCGGCATCGGCCCGTGCTCCAGGGTGTCGACGGCGACATGCCCGCCCAGATGGTTCAGCGCGTAGAACGGGATATCCCACGCCGCCGCATAGGCTTTCGCGGCCGCGACGCCGACCAGCAGCGCACCGGCGAGTCCGGGTCCGATGGTGACGGCGAGCGCGTCCGGCTTCTCGATATCGGCGGCGGCGAGCGCACGGCGCATGGCGGGCACGATGGCCTCGAGGTGTGCGCGCGAGGCGATTTCGGGCACCACGCCGCCGAAGCGCGCGTGCTGATCGACGCTGGAGGCGACCTCGTCGGCGAGCAGTTCGCAGCTGCCGTCGGGCAGTCGCCGCACGATGCCGACTCCCGTTTCGTCGCAGGAGCTCTCGATACCCATGACGATCATGACAAGACCTCTGTGTCCTCCGGGAACCCGGCGTCCTGGGTGTACCCGGCCATGGCGGGCTTGCGCATGGTGTACGCGTCGGCGCCGCTGGGCTGGTAGTAGTTCTTCCGCAGCCCGATGATGTGGAAGCCGTACTTCTCGTACAGGGCGATGGCGGCGGTGTTGTCGGTGCGCACCTCGAGGAAGACCGGTCCGCCGCGGCGTCCGGCTTCGGCGAGCATGGCGTGCAGCAGTTGGGTGCCGACGCCGCCGCGATGCAGTTCCGGGTCGACGCCGATGGTGTGGATTTCGGCTTCGGGCTGATCGTCGGTGCCCAGCAATGCGATTCCGGCGTAGCCGATCATGCGGCCGTCGGCGTCGCGCGCGGTGATGTACCGATTGTGCGAGGCGGCCAGTTCCGACAGGAACGAGACCTCATGCCAGGGATCGTCTTCCGGGAAGAGCAGCTGTTCGAGTTCGGCGCAGCGCACGGCATCGGCCGGCCGCATCGGTTCGATGCGGATGGTCATCGGCCCACCTGCGCATAGCTCTTCTCGACCGCGTCGGGGCGGCGCAGGTACAGCGGCACCAGTGGTTCGGGGGTGACTCCGGCGAGGATGTCGCGGGCGGCGATGCGCACCAGCCCGGACGGTGACGGGGTCTCCACCGGCAGTACGGGCAGATCGAAGTAGTCGACATGCGAGGCGGATCCGGCGATGACGGTCGCGGTGCCCGGATCGAGATCGGCGGGCTTGCTCACTTCAGGACCTTCGACGCGGCCCTCGGCGCGGTAGCGCGCCCAGTACACCTCGCGGCGGCGGGCGTCGGTGACGACGAGCAGTTCCACCGGTTCGGCCGGATCCCGCAGGTAACTCTCGGTGTCGGCGGCGATGGCGTCGAGGCTGCACACGCCGTGAACCGGTATGCCGAGCGCGTCGGCGAAGGCGGCGGCGGTGGCCATGCCGACGCGCAGACCGGTGAACGGTCCGGGTCCGATACCGGCGACGACGGCGTCGATCTCGGCTCTGGTGCGGCCGGATTCGGCGAGGCACGCCAGGATCTGCGGGGTCAGCACCTCGTTGTGCGCGCGTGCGTCCACGGTCACCTGGGAGGTGATCGTGGTGATGCGAGGTGCGTTGTTGCCCTCGTCCGCCGGTTCGAGTTCCACCAGTCCCGCCGTGACGGCAGGGGTCGAGGTGTCAACAGCCAGTACAAGCATGATTGGGCTAACGATACCGGGTGGTCGAGGCCACTCGACCCGGTGTGCGGCCCGCGCGCTAGTTGGCGGACACCCACTCCCATTCGGCGGTGCGGATGTCGGAGTCGAATTCGCGGCGGAGCAGGACGCGGAGGTGGCGGTCGGCCAGGTGCTCGACGACGCCGAGGCCCCATTCGACGACGACCACCGCATCGTGCAGGTCGGTGTCCAGGTCGAGGGCGTCGAGTTCGTCGAGGTCACCGCCGAGGCGGTAGGCGTCCACGTGCACCAGGGCGATGGAGGTGGGGTCGTCGCCGGCGCGGTGCTGGCGGGCGATGATGAAAGTCGGTGAGCTGACCCGGCCCTGGACGCCGAGCCCGGCGGCGATGCCGCGGGTGAGTGCGGTCTTGCCCGCGCCGAGCGGTCCATCGAGGATGACCAGATCGCCGGGCTGCAATTGCGCGGCGAGTTCGCGGCCGAGGGCTTCGGTGTCCTCGACGGTGGGCAGGGTGCGCATACCGGGTGCGGTCATCGGACGCCGCCGATGTAGGTGCGGACGACGCGGCCGCGTGGGGCGCAGACGATTTCGTAGTTGATGGTGCCGAGCGTGTCGGCCCATTCCTGGGCGTGTGGGACGCCCGCGTCGCCGCCGAAGAGGATGGCGGGATCGCCTTCGCTGATTCCGGCCGCGTTGTCGCCGAGGTCGACGACGAACTGATCCATGCAGATGCGGCCGATATTGGGTCTGCGTTCCCCGCCGAGCCAGACGTCGAAGCGGCCGCTCAGTGGGCGCGGCACGCCGTCGGCGTAACCGGCGGGGATGAGGGCGACGGTGGTGTCGTGCGGGGCGATCCACTGATGGCCGTACGAGACGCCTTCACCGGCGGCCACCTGTTTCACCAGGGCGACCCGGGCGCGCAGGGTCATGGCCGGGCGCAGGCCGAAATCGGAGATCTCCGGGATCGGGGACAGTCCGTAGACGGCGATGCCGGGGCGGACCATATCGAAGGCCAGGTCCGGGCGGGTGAGGGCGGCCGCGGAATTGGCCAGGTGCACCAATTCCGGTTGCAGCCCGTGCTCTTTCGCGGCCGCGATGGCGTCGAGGAAGCGGTCGCGCTGCATATCGATGCCGGGGTGATCGGGGGTGTCGGCGTGCGCGAGATGGGAGAAGATGGCGCGGAATCGGACCGTCCGATCGTCGACCAGTTCGCGGAGCAGGGTCAGGACCCGCGGATATTCGGCCGGGGCGATGCCATTGCGATTCAGTCCGGTATCGACCTTGAGCGAGACGATCGCCGTGCGGTCCAGTGCGCGGGCGGCCGCGGCGACGGCCGCCAATTGCGCCGTATCCGAGACCGCGATCTCGATATCGGCGGCGATGGCGCTCGCGTAATCGGAGTCGAAGGTGTTGAGCCAGCACAGGATCGGCGCGGTGATTCCGGCGGCGCGCAGTTTCAGCGCCTCTTCGATGGTGGTGACGCCGATTTCGCGCGCACCCGCGGCCAGCGCGGCCGCGGCGACCTCGATCGCGCCGTGGTTGTACCCGTCCGCCTTCACGACCACCATGACCGCCGCGTCCCCGGCGTGCTCGGCCACGATGCGCACGTTGTGGGCGATGGCGGCTAGGTCGACGACGGTCTCCACCTGCGGATCGGGCTTGTTCACGCCCCCGATCCTGCCATCCCGGGCGGCGCGACACCCGTCACACCCGGCATCGTGAGCGGGGCGCGGTGCTCAGCTCGCGTGCGGGGCGTAGGTGGATTCGAGTGCGGTGAGGGCTGCCGCGACCGCGGTATCGCTCGCGGGGAGCAGTGGGAGGCGGACGGCGGGGGTGGGGATGCGGCCCTGGGCGGCCAGCACGCCTTTGAGGACAGTCGGATTCGGTTCGGTGAAGAGGGCGGAGGCGAGCGGGGCCAGGGTGTTGCCGATGCGGCGGGCGCGGTCGAGGGGGCCGGTGCGCCAGGCCGAGACGAGTTCGGCGTAGGCGGCGGGGGCGATATTCGCGCAGGCCAGAATGGCTCCGGTGGCACCGAGGGCGAGCAGGGGCGCGGCGTACAGGTCGTCACCGGCCAGCACCGCGGTGTCATCGGCGGCCCGGCTCATGAAGGCGATGGTCTCGTCGTCGATTCCGCCCGCGGTGTATTTGAAGCCCGCGACATTCGGCAATTCGGCCAGGCGGCACAGGGTTTCGGCGCTCAGGGCGCGGCCGGTGCGGTACGGGATGTGGTAGATCACCAGCGGGACGGGGCTGGCGGCGGCGAGCTGCCGGAAGTGTTCCAGCACACCGGCTTCGGAGGGGCGCAGGTAGTACGGCACCACGGTGAGGGCGGCGGTGACCCGCGGGTCGAGTTCGGCGAGCGCCCGCGTCGAGGTCGCGGTGACATTCGATCCGGCGGCGGCGATGAGCGGAACCTGGCGTTCGGCGCAGACATTCGCGCAGATGTCCAGGACGCGGCGGCGCTCGTCCTCGGTGAGCAGATCGGGTTCCCCGGTGGTGCCGAGCGCGACGATTCCGGTCGCCCCCGCGTCGAGGACCTCGTGCGCGAGCCCCTCCAGTGCGGTCGCGGCCACGGCTCCGGTGGCGGTGAACGGGGTGACAAGCGGCACGTACAACCCGGTGAGTGTCATGCCATCAGCCTGGTCGCCCCGGACCGTCACGTCCATTTCATGTTTCTGCCGCCGAGCATAAGCTGTAGTGATGCTGGATCTGCGCCGTCTCCGCCTGCTGCGCGAACTCGCGCACCGCAAAACCATCGCGGCCGTCGCCGAGGCGCTGTCCTACACCCCGTCCGCGGTCTCGCAGCAGCTCACGGCGCTGGAGCGGGAAACCGGGGTGCCACTGCTGGAACGCACCGGTCGCAGCGTCACCCTCACCCCCGCCGCCCTGCGCCTGGTCGAGCACACCGAGACCATTCTGGCCACGGTCACCCAGGCGACGGCCGAATTGGCAACGGCCCGAACCGAACTCACCGGAACCCTGCGCATCGGCGCTTTCCCCACCGCCGTCCGCACCATCCTGTCCCCCGCCCTGGTGACCCTCAGCCGCGCCCACCCGCACCTGGAACTGCTTGTCACAGAACTGGATCCGGCCGCCGCCCCCGCCGCTCTGCGCGCCGAAACCCTGGATATCGCCCTGGTCCAGGAATACGACTACGTCCCGATGGATCCCGAACCCGGCCTCGACACCGAACCGCTGCTCACCGAAACCGTCCACCTGGCCGTACCCGCCCCCGCAGTCGACGGAACAGCTGAAGCTCTTGTCGCGCAGCGTGATTCCTCGTGGATTGCCAGCACTCCGGGCACGCTGTGCCACGCCATGACGGTTCGGGCCTGCCGCGCGGCCGGATTCACCCCGCGCATCCGTCATCACGCCGACGATTTCGGTGCGGTGCTGGCGCTGGTCGCCGCCGGTCAGGGCGTGGCGCTGGTACCGGATCTGGGCTTGTCATTCGTTCCGCCCGGCATCGTCCTCACTCCCCTGCCGACGCACCGCCGCACCCGCCTGGCCTACCGGCGCGGCGCGGCGGATCACCCGACCGTCGCGGCCGGGCGGGCTGCTCTGCACCTGGCCGTTCAATCCGGGTGAGCGTGGGCGCGGTGCACGCGCGTCACCCCATCACGCGCCGTCGGCCGCACCGAAGCGAGGCCATCGCACCACCTCGCGTCGATGGACCGGCTTGATCGGTCAGAGATCATCGGCAACCGGGTGTTCGACACCGCCGCACCAGATTCCGCGTATCGCGCGGGTCGCGCGGATGTCGGCGACCGGGTCACCGTCGAGCAGCACCAGGTCGGCGCGCATACCCGGTGCGATGACACCGCGATCGGTGAGTCCGAAGTGCCGGGCGGGCAGTGCCGTCGCCGCATTGAGTGCGTCGATGGTCGAAAGACCGGCGCGCACAAGCAATTCCAGTTCGTGATGCAGGCTCTGTCCGGGTTCCGGATGGAAGGGCACCCCCGGCGTGTGGTTGGCGTCGGTACCCGCGAGGATCGGAACCCCCGCCGCGTGCAGCGCGCCGACGCTGGTCAGTGCGGCCGCGAAAGCGGTTGCGACACCGAATAGTTCGGCACAGCCCTCCATCATGGTCAGCGTCGGCACCACGATATGCTCTCCCGTCGCCATGCGCTCGATCTCACCGTCGGACAGCACCGCACCCATCGGAATGTGGGTGAGGATATCGACCCCGCAGTCCACCGCCAGCGTGTACGCGCCGGGAGTCGAGGTGTGCGCGATCACCAGCAGGTTCCGCGCATGCGCTTCGGCCACAATGGCTTTGGCACTGCGCGCGTCGGGCCCGCCTTCGCCCGGGGCCTCCAGAATCAGCTTGATGTAGTCCGAGCCGTCGGCAACGCGCTGCGCCACCATCGCCTCGGCCTCCTCCGGACCGCGAATAACCGCGAGGTCGGCAACACCGGGCACCTGTGCGTGCACCCCGGCGGATCCGATAATCGGCACACCCGCACTGCGCAGGGTCGCCGCACCGGTCTGTGCGCGCAGGGCGGCAATCAACTCGGACTGCAGCGAGCCCATGTCGAGTCCGGTCGTAACGCCTTGCGCCGCAAGCTGATTGAGCACATTCGGTTCGTCCAGGTGTACATGCGCGTCGATGAATCCGGGCACGAGCACCGCCCCATCCGCATCGACGACCTCCGCCCCCGCGGCATCAACGCCGATCACCGAGCCGTCGATCACCACCGTCGCCGGTGCCCCGACCTCCCTGCCATCGAAAACCCGGACATTGCGCAGCGCGATCCTGTGATTCACATTCCCTCCCATGCGCCCAAACCTAGAACGCGTTTCAGCAATGGGCAATCAGAAGATCAGCGGCCGGACAGCTCGCGCAGGGTGCCGATGGCCGCGCGGAGGTGGTGCAGCAGCGGGGATGCCGAGATCGGAGCGCCCGCAACGGTGTTCGCGTGTGCCGCGAGGTTGGCGGCGAGGGCGTGTACGCGGGCCGCGGCGGCGGCGGACCAGGTGGGGTCGTGGCCCGAGGCGAGCAGGGCGGCGATGACGCCGGAGAGGATATCGCCCGCGCCGGCGGTGGCGGCCCAGGAGCCGCCCGCCTCATTGACCAGAACGGGGTGGCCGGGGGTGGCGATCAGGGTGGCTCGGCCCTTGAGCAGGACTGTCACCTGCCATGAGTCGGAGAGTTTGCGGACCGCGGCGACTCGGTCAGGGGCGGGGTCGGAGCCGGTGAGGCGGGCGAATTCCCCCGCGTGCGGGGTGAGGACGGTGGGTGCGCGGCGTGCGCTCAGCAGGCCGGGATCGGCGGCGAGCAGGGTGAGGCCGTCGGCGTCCACCACGACGGGCAGATCGGTGGCGAGGACTTCGGCGAGGCGGTCGCGGGCGTCGGAATCGGTGCCCGCGCCGGGGCCGAAGACCCAGGACTGGACTCGGCCGGTTTCCGAAATAGACGGTGCGGCAACGACTTCCGGGAAGTGTTCGAGCACCTGCGGCGAGCCGGTTCCGGCGTAGCGGACCATGCCGGAGGTGGCGGCCACCGCGCCGCCGGTGCACAGAATGGCAGCTCCCGGGTATTTGGCGCTGCCCGCGCAGACGCCCGTGACGCCCTGGGTGTACTTGTCATCGGTGGCGTGCGGGACCGGCCAAGACGCTCCGATCGATTCCGGTTCCAGCGCTGCGAGATTCGGATCGGGGAGCTGTAACCCGATGGGCACCAGTTCGATTCGACCGCAGTAGGGAGCCGCGAGCGCGTGTACCGGCTTGTACGCCCCGAAAGTCACCGTGACGGCGGCTCGGACGGCGGGACCCGCGACGACGCCGGTATCGGCATCCACGCCACTGGGCAGATCCGCCGCGATGATCGGAACATCGACTGCCGAAACAAGTTTCGCGGCTTCCGGCCGGAGCGGTCCGCGCCCGGAGATCCCGACGATTCCGTCGATGACAAGATCGGGCGTTCCGATATCGGAGCGAATTCGCCCGCCCGCCTTCCGCAGCGCGGCGAGCCCCGCCGCGTGCGCCCGCTCCGGCGACAGCAGTACCGCGTCCACCGCGACGCCTCGCCGCCGCAGGAATGACCCGGCCCACAGCGCATCCCCGCCATTGTCACCGGATCCGACGAGCAGCGTCACCGCCCGTCCCGCCACTCCCCCGGTCCGTTCCCGCAGTTCCCGCACCACCACCTCGGCGAGCCCGAAAGCCGCACGGCGCATGGGCATTCCCTCGGGCACGCGAGTGAACAGCTCAGCTTCCGCGGCTCGCACCTCATCTGCCGTGTAGTACCCGCGCAGTGCCGGACCGGTCATCGCTCGCCTCCCGCAGCCGAGATTCGCGGGATAGCCCCGCCTGCCTTCGACGTACGCAGACTACGCCGGGCCGGAGCAGGGCAGCACGAGCCGCTGGGCGATTCGCCCATTTCCGGGCGGGCGACCACCTGCGAATTGCCCGCAAATCGTGGCGGTTACGCTGGCTGGCATGCCTATCCGCCGCCCCTCGCCCGCCCGTGTGCTGCTGCTGCTCGTGACCGTTGTCGCGGGAGCGCTGATCGCGAGCGGCTGCGGTTCGGATTCCTCGAAGTCGGCGACGCCCACGACGACGGTGGCCACCACCTCCGCCGCCGCACCGTCCGGTCCGCGTCAGCCCGCCGATGTGACGGTGAATGTCGCGGATATGAAGTTCTCTCCCGCCGCCCTCACCGTCAAAGCGGGCGACAAGGTCACCTGGAAGTTCGATGACAAGGCCCCGCACGCGGTGCAGGGTATCGGCGATATCGCGCTCGGCATCAACAGCCCGATTATTCGCAAGGGCGAGTGGAGCTTCACCTTCACCACGCCCGGCACCTACCGCTACCTGTGCCCGCTGCATCCGGATATGAAGGGCACGGTCACCGTCGAATAGAAGACGACGAACTCCCCTGGCTTTCAGGGGCTTATGCCCCTGAAACCCCTGGACTCGAGCTATTCGACGGTGACGGACTTGGCGAGGTTGCGGGGCTTGTCCACGTCGTAGCCACGCGCCTGCGCCACCTCGGCGGCGAAGATCTGGAGCGGCACCGTCGCCAGCAAAGGCTGGAAAAGGGTTGGAGCGGCCGGGATTTCGATGAGGTGGTCGGCGAAGGGACGCACGGTGTCGTCGCCTTCCTCGGCGATCACGATGGTGCGCGCGCCGCGGGCCTGGATCTCGCGGATATTGCTCAACAGCTTGGAGTGCAGCACCGCGCGGCTCTTCGGGGACGGCATGACCACGAAGACGGGCAGACCCTCTTCGATCAACGCGATGGGCCCGTGCTTGAGTTCACCCGCCGCGAAGCCCTCGGCGTGGATGTACGCCAGTTCCTTGAGCTTCAGCGCGCCCTCCAGGGCGACCGGGTAGCCGACGTGGCGACCCAGGAACAGCACGGTCTCCACATGCGCGAGTTCACGGGCCAGGGCACGGATCCGATCACCCGATTCCAGTACGCGCGCCACGAGTTTCGGCATGGCCTCGAGTTCGGCGAATTCGCGCGCCACCTCATCCGGGTACTTGGTGCCGCGAGCCTGTGCGAGTGCCAGGCCGACCAGGTAGTTGGCGGTGATCTGCGCCAGGAACGCCTTGGTGGAGGCGACGCCGATCTCCGGTCCGGTGCGGGTGTAGAGCACGGCGTCGGATTCGCGGGGGATCTGCGCGCCATTGGTGTTGCAGATGGCCAGGACTCGCGCCTTCTGATCCTTGGCATGCCGGACCGCTTCGAGCGTGTCGGCGGTCTCCCCGGATTGGGAGATGGCCACCACCAGGGTGGAGCGGTCCAGAACCGGGTCGCGGTAGCGGAATTCGCTGGCCAGCTCGACCTCGACGGGCAGCCGGGTCCAGTGTTCGATGGCGTATTTGGCGAGCAGGCCCGCGTGATACGAACTGCCGCAGGCGACTACGAATACTTTGTCGAATTCGCGCAGTTCCTGATCGGCGAGGCGCTGTTCGTCGAGCACGATGCGGCCGTCGAGGAAATGCCCGATGAGGGTGTCCGCGACACCCGCGGGCTGTTCCTCGATTTCCTTGAGCATGAAGTAGTCGTGGCCGCCCTTCTCGGCGGCGGCCAGATCCCAGTCGATGGTGAAGGGGCGGGTGCGCACGCCTTCGGTCGAGCCGTTGAAATCGGTGACGGTGTACGAGTCGGCGGTGATGACGACGGCCTGATCCTGGCCGAGCTCAACGGCTTCCCGGGTGTGTTCGATGAACGCGGTCACATCCGAGGCCAGGAACATCTCGCCCTGACCGACCCCGACCACCAGCGGGGTGGAGCGGCGGGCGGCCACGATCGTGCCGGGATGGTCGGCGTGTGTGAAGAGCAGCGTGAACGCGCCCTCGAGTCGGCGCACCACCGCGAGCGCGGAGGCCACGAAGTCCCCGGCGGTGTCACCGTTCGCGTACGCGCGCGCCACCAGGTGCACGGCGACCTCGGTGTCGGTATCGCTGCCGAGTTCGATTCCGGCGTCCTCGAGTTCGCGGCGCAGCGGCGCGAAGTTCTCGATGATGCCGTTGTGCACCACCGCGACCCGCGCACTCGCGTCCCGATGCGGGTGCGCGTTGCGATCGGTCGGCGCGCCGTGTGTGGCCCAGCGGGTGTGGCCCATACCGGTGGTGCCGCCGAATCCGTCGATTCCGGTTTCGGCGAGTTCCGCCTCGAGATTGGCCAGGCGACCGGCCTTGCGTTCGACGGCGAGCCCGCCCAGGCCGTCGAGAATGGCGACTCCGGCGGAGTCGTAGCCGCGATATTCCATGCGGCGCAACGCGTCAACCACCACGCCGAGGGCATCCCTGTACCCGACGTACCCCACGATTCCGCACATGGGGGCTCAGCCTACCGAGGCCGGGGCCGTGTGCGAATCCGGATGCGCGCGGGACCGGGCGAAACGCCCCAAGCCCGCGACGATCGGATAAGTTCACTCTCGTGTCGGCGTCTGTGAAATCGCTTCTGAGCACCTTGACCGCCCGCGGCCCGCATGCGGTGCTGCGCGGCAACCTCGGCATAGCCGGGCAACCGGGCGTGGTCTACACGCCCGAGAAGGGGCTCAACCTACCCGCGGTGGCATTCGGGCACGGCTGGCTGGCCGGGGCGGCGAACTATCGGCGACTGCTGGAACATCTGGCGTCGTGGGGTTACGTCGCGGCCGCCCCGGATACCGAGCGCGGCCCGATTCCCTCGCACCTGAACCTGGCCACGGATCTGGTAACCACCCTGGACATCTGCACGGGTGTGCGGCTGGGTTCGGGCGATATCAGCGTGCATCCGGACAAGCTCGCCCTCGCCGGGCACGGTATGGGCGCGGGCGCAGCCATCATCGCCGCCTCCCAGCGCGAGGTGTCCGCGGTGGCGGCCCTCTACCCCTCCCCCACCGCTCCGTCGGGCGAGTCCCTCGCCCCCGGAATCGATGCTCCCGCACTGATCCTGGCGGGCGGCGAGGACATCGACTCGGTCAGCTCCAACGCAATCCCGCTCGGCCTGGCCTGGGGCGGCCCCGCCACCCTGCGCTCCCTGGACCGCGCCACCCACAACGGCATGGTCGAAGGCCGCCGCGCCCTGGCCGCCCTCGGTGCGGGCAAGCATGAACCCAAAACCGAACGCCTCACCCGAGCCCTCCTGGTCGGCTTCCTGAACTACACCCTCCTCGGCGACAAGAAATACAAACCCTTCGCCGACCCCGAAGCCCTCATCCCCCACACCCAGATCGTCGACCCCGAAGCCGTCGAGGAAGAACCCGCCGAGCCGCAAAAACTCCCCATCCTCCAACTGGTCCAGGCCCTGCGCAAGTAGCTTCGGAAGACCCGCACGACGCACAGAGCCCGCACCGAGTCTCATTCGGGGACACAAACTCCCGGATACGACCGACCGTGAGCCAATGCGGCAAAACGTCCGGTTGAGCCATCGCGGCTGAGTAGCGGCCTGTGTGGCACGTCCGAAACTGCTGCGCGGGAACGCTCGTCGTCATCCCGGCGGACTTGTGGCCGGATCCACCGATGGCAGCACATGCACTGGTAAGTGTGGATCCCGGCCAGAAACGCGCCGGGATGACGGGGTCCGGTTGGCGCATGAACCTTCGACGCGGCACTAGTCGGCTACGTCTGGGGGAATCTCCGGTATCTCCAGGCCGGAGTCGGGGATTTCGACGGCGGTGTCGCCGTGGTCGTCGAGGGGTGGGTTGCTGTCCGGCGCAGGGTTATCCGGAGTAGGGGCGGGAGAGCTGCTGCTGCCGGGAGACTGGGGATCGATCGGCGGTGTGGCGACACCGCCCGGTGGAGGTGGGGCCGCATCGCCGGTTGCGGGTGGGATCTTGCCGGGAGGGGCGCTGCCCGTTTCCGGCGAGTCGTCGTTGAGGGGCGTGCACTCGCGCTGCGGGAGTGAGTCATCGCAGTCCGGCTGGGGCTGTGGCGAAGTCGCGTCATCGCTCCGGGGCGGGCATCCGGGCCGCGAATCTGCGCCATCGATGTTCGGCTGGTCAAGGCACTCCGGACGGGGTGGCGGGCACGCGGTGTGCGGAGCTTCGGGACTGTCCGAGTACGGGGCCCGGCAGGTGCCGATGGGGGTCCGGACATCCGGGCCGGGTGTGGCTGGCTGGCATCCTTCGTGCGGTGCTTGGGTTTTGGTGTCCGGTGACGTCGGGCAGGCCAGGGTCTGGGGAGGGCATTGACCGTCGGGGTTCGGGGCGGGTGCCGGATTGTTCGGGGCGGGGTGTGATTTGTCCGGCGGCGCGGCGTTTTCGGCCGTTCCGCAGTCCGGGTCCGTATCGGGTTGGGGTGTTGCGTGTTTCGGCGGGGCGGCTGGATCGGCAGCCGGGTGGTTCGGCTGACCACCCGCCGAATTGTCCTGACTGTTCTGGTCCGGATTGTTCGAGTCCGGGGTGGACGGGTCGCCGGGGGTGGTCGAAGGGTGGAGGAGATCGGTCAGGGTGCTGAGGTCCAGGCCGGAGATCAGGGATTTGATGAGGTCGGTCAGGGCCGCGAGGGGGCTGGCTGATGAATCCGGGTGGTTGCCTTGGCCGGTGCGGTCGGGAGAGTTGGTGGGTTCGCTCGCGGTGGCGGGATTGGAGCGGGTGGGGGTCGTGCTACCCGGCGAGGTGGGGACCGACCGGGCGGGTGGGATGCTCTCGGGTGCAGCGTTATTGGGAACCGGTTGGGGCTGCCCCGCACCTTCGGGGATAGGAGCGGATTGGGGTCGGGTCGCACCGTCCGGAGGCTGCTGCGGGCTCGCGTTCAGCGACGTCTCCGGGTGGAGTTGTGACTGCGATTGGGCTGGGACCGGCTGGGCGGCGGTGGGGGAAGGTGCGGTGCCCACCGTCGCGGAAGGTGCGGTGCCCACTGTCTCGGGTGCCATCCCTGCGACGGCGGTGGGGGCGGTGCCCACCGTCGTGGGAGGTACGGAGCCCGCTGCGACGGGAGGCGGGACCGACTGATGCGGTTGGGAGGGAACGGGTTCCGGAGACAGGGCGGGCGGGGTGAGGGCGGTGGGATGTGGGTAGGGGAGGTCGATGACTTGGGTGAGGGCGCTTATGGCGGTGGCGTAGTGGGATTCGAAGGTGGCGGCGGTGGATTGGCACGCGGCCCTGAAGGTGTCGAGTTTGTGCTCGATATCGGGCTTGAAGGTAGTGGTGAGCCAGTAGGTGGCATTATCGGCTATCAGGGTGTCGATGTCTTCGGGGGATTTGCCGTCTATCGCGAGTTTTCCTGTGCCGCTCGGTGATTGATCGAGGAGGGCGAGGGTGGACTCGGCCTTGGTGAGGACCGCTTGGCGGAGAGGTTCGCTGAGGTCGGCGAGAGCAGCCGCGGCCGTATTTGCGGCGTCGAGATCTGTTCTGGCTCGGCGCAAGTGGGCGATGAGGGTGGTTTGCGCCTCGGCACCGGCGGGGCCGGTCCACAGGGTGGGGAGCGATTGGGCGGCTGTCCACTGCGCCGACCATTGGGATTCGGCCTCGGCCAGCGCCTTCGCCAATTCGGTGACGGCGGTGTCGAGTTGGGGCAGGTTCGCGCCGCGCTGTTCGTCGTAGGCGGCTTGCAGGGCCGGGAGCGAGGTGTCGCGGTGGGCGTCGAAGGCTTTGGCGTATCTGGGCAGGAACTGTTCCCAGTACTCCAGGCCCGGCGCACCGTAGTCGAGGATTTGGTCTGCCGATTTGCCGGTGGCGTCGAAGCTCACGGGTGCACCGCCGTGAGTTGGGCGGCGCGCTCGCGATCCATGCGGTCGTATTCGGTTGCGGCATGGTCGAATACATCGGCGATGGCGAGCGTGGCGGTGCTCCAGTGCGCCAGGCAGGCGGCAATGCGCTCGAGGCCCGCGTGGATGGCCGCGCCCTGCGCCGCGTAGTCACGGCCCGCATGGTCGGGGCCGAGGGGGTGTTCGGTAATGCGCCGGGATTGCCGCCCCAGCGTTTCGGCGCTGCCGCGCAATGCGCTGACGGTGGCGCGCAGGGCGTCGAGATCTACTCCGAGCGCGTTGAATCCAGGCATCGATCCCCCCTCGTCGAACCCCCGGTTCGGTTATTTGCCCAGGCGGCCTTCGTCTGTGCGGACCCATTCGCTACTGCCGTCCGGGTGATGGTGGAACTCCCAGGCGGAGTAGTCACCCCCGCTGTCCACGACGGTGACATGGTCGGCGTAACCGTCGTGATCCAGATCAGTCCACACATGCATGGCGTGATCGCTGGTGGTGGTCACGGTGTCGAGTAGGCCGTCGCCGTCGATATCCTGCGTGGGATGTTGTAGTTCGACGGCGCCGAGCGCACCGAGCTCGGTGTGCGAGTCGAAATTCGGCAGGTCAAGCCCCGGCAGATCACCCGATGTGACCATATGCGCTCCTCCGCGATGACGTGGTTACCATCCTGTCATCCGCGCAACACCCACGCAGCAGCTTCATACCGATTGTGGATAACTCTCAGCTGTGCACAACTCGCCCACGCGCGAAACACGCGTCAGCGCTTCGGAATCACCACCCACAGAATCAGGTACAGCACGAACTGCGGTCCGGGCAGCAGGCAGGACAGCACGAACAGGAACCGAACGAGTCCGGCGCTGATACCGAAGTATTCGGCGAGCCCGCCGCAGACTCCGGCGATCCACTTGTCCTGGCTGGAACGGGTAAGGCGCTTGGTGGTCTGAGTAGTCATATCTCCACTTTCCTTGTCCCGGCCCGGCCCGGCATCGGTCCCATGACCCATTCCGACCCTGAACTTCGACGGGCCCGGAGTCAGGGTGCTACCCCGAACAGGGCACAATTGCGCAGGTGAGCACCACTCTGCATGCGCGCGGACTCGCTGCCGGACACGGCGAACGCACCCTCTTCGAAGACCTCGATCTCGTGCTGGCCCCCGGCGATGTGATCGGCCTGGTCGGGGTGAACGGCGCCGGAAAGTCCACCCTGCTGCGCATGCTGGCCGACGGGCGCGCCCCCGAGGGCGAGATCACCCTCAGCCCGCCCGACGCCACCGTCGGCTATCTGGCCCAGGAACCCGAACGCGTCGAAGGTGAGACGGTGCTGGAATTCCTGCGCCGCCGCACCGGCGTCGGCGAAGCCCAGCGCACCATGGACGAGGCCGCCGAACGCCTGGCCGACGGCGGTGAGGACGAGTTCTCCCCCGCCCTGGAACGCTGGCTGGCCCTGGGCGGCGCGGATCTGGAACAGCGCGCCGATGAGATCGCCGCCGATCTCGGCCTGAGCGAGAGCCTCCCGCACGGCCTGGACACCCCCATGACGGTGCTGTCCGGCGGTCAGGCCGCCCGCGCCGGTCTGGCCTCGGTCCTGTTGTCCCGCTTCGACATTCTGCTGCTCGACGAGCCGACCAACGATCTCGACCTGAGCGGCCTGGACCGCCTGGAGCAGTTCGTCACCGGCGTCCGTGAGCCGCTCATGGTGATCAGCCATGACCGAGAGTTCCTGGCCCGCACCGTGAATCGCATCGTGGAACTGGATCTGGCGCAGCAGCAGGTTGGCGTCTACGACGGCGGCTACGAGTCCTATCTGGAGGAACGCGATATCGCCCGCAGGCACGCCCGCGAGGCGTACGACGAGTTCGCCGATACCAAAGCCGGACTCGAGGCACGCGCTGTCATGCAACGCAATTGGATGGAACACGGCGTCCGCAATGCCCGCCGCAAGGGCAAGAACGACTCCGACAAGATGGGCCGCAAAACCCGCGCCGAATCGACGGAGAAGCAGGCGTCGAAGGTCAAGCAGACGATCAAGCGCATCGAACGCCTGGACGCGGTGGAGGAGCCGCGCAAGGAATGGGAACTGCGCATGATCATCGCCGCCGCCCCGCGCAGCGGTACGGTGGTGGCGACGCTGTCGCACGCCACCGTCACCCGCGGCGATTTCACCCTCGGCCCGATCACCCTGCAGGTCGACTACGGCGACCGCATCGTCCTCACCGGAGCCAATGGCGCGGGCAAGTCCACCCTGCTGTCCCTGCTGCTCGGAAAGACCCAGCCGGACACCGGATCCGCGCACCTGGGCTCCGGCGTCGCCATCGGCGAGGTGGATCAGGCCCGCGGCCTGTTCCGCGGCACCGACACCCTCGCGGACACCTTCAGCGCCGAGATCCCGGACTGGCCCGAAGCCGAAGTCCGCACCCTGCTGGCCAAATTCGGCCTGCGCGGCCCACATGTGCTGCGCCCCAACGACACCCTCTCCCCCGGCGAGCGCACCCGCGCCGCGCTGGCGCTGTTGCAGGCTCGGGGCGTCAACCTCCTGGTCCTGGACGAGCCCACCAACCACCTGGACCTGCCCGCCATCGAACAGCTCGAGCAGGCCGTCGAATCCTTCACCGGCACAGTGCTACTGGTGACCCACGACCGCCGCATGCTCGACAATGTCCGAGCCACCCGCCGCTGGCACCTCGACGCGGGCAAGCTCACCGAGGAATAGCGACAGCGCGGCCGAACAGCGACAGCACAGCGCCCCTCGATCGAATGATCGAGGGGCGCTTACGTATTCGATCGGGACGGCGTTCAGACAGCCGCGACGAGCTTGGCGAGATCGTCCGCGAGCCGCTGCGCCTGGGTCGGATCGGTGGCCTCCACCATGACCCGCACCAGCTGTTCGGTACCGCTGGGGCGCAACAGGATTCGACCGGTGTCACCCAGCAGCCGCTCACCCTCGGCGACCGCCTCCAGCACCTCCGGGGCGGAGGCGACGGCGGCCTTGTCCGAGACGTGCACATTCACCAGCACCTGCGGCACCGTCCGCACGATGGACGCGAGATCGGCCAGGGTGCGGCCGGTTTCGGCCATCCGCGCCATGAGCTTCAGACCCGTCAGCACACCGTCGCCGGTGGTGCCGAACTGCGGCAGCACCACATGTCCGGACTGCTCGCCGCCGAGATTGAGCCCGCTGCGGCGCAGCTCCTCCAGCACGTAGCGATCGCCGACGGCGGTGGTGCGCATGGCGATTCCCGCATCGCGCATGGCGATATGCAGCCCGAGATTGCTCATGACGGTCGCGACGAGCGTGTTCTCGGCCAGCTCACCGGAGTCCCGCATGGCCAGCGCGATAATGGCCATGATGGCGTCGCCGTCGACCACATTGCCCTGTGCGTCCACCGCCAGGCAGCGATCGGCATCGCCGTCCAGCGCCAATCCCAGATCGCCGCCGTGCTCGCGCACCGCGCGCTGAATCTGCTCCAGATGCGTTGAGCCGCAACCGTCATTGATATTCAAGCCATCGGGATCGGCGTTGATGGCGATAACCGTCGCACCCGCCTCGCGCAGCGCCGCGGGGCCGACCTCAGAGGCCGCGCCGTGTGCGCAGTCGACCACCACGGTGAGTCCGCTCAGGTCGCGCCCGGTGGCTTCCACCAGGTGTTCCACATAGCGTTCGTGGGTGCCTTCGAGGCTGTACTGATCGTGCGCGCCGAACGGCTGCTTGCCGAGCACGCGCCCGATGGCCCCGCCGGTCGGGCGGTGGAAGCCGCCTTCGGCGATGAGGGCTTCGATGCGGTCCTCGATGGCGTCGTCGAGCTTGTGCCCGCCCGCCGCGAAGATCTTGATGCCGTTATCCGGCATGGGGTTGTGCGAGGCGGAGATCATCACGCCCAGGCAGGCGTCGAAGACGCCGGTCAGGTAGGCGACGGCGGGCGTCGGCAGCACGCCGACCGAGAGCACGTCCACGCCCGCGGAAGTCAGGCCGGCGGTGACGGCGGCTTCCAGCATTTCGCCGCTGGCGCGCGGATCACGGCCGACAACCGCCAGCGCACGCTTCTTGCCCCGGCTGAGCACCTGCGCGGCCGCACTCGACACGGCAAGCGCCAACTCGGGACTCAACGAGTCGTTGGCGAGCCCGCGGACTCCGTCGGTGCCGAACAAACGTCCCATAACCTCACCCCTGATAGGTCGATACAGCACGAGAGCAGGCGCCCGGTGCGACGGTCGAAAACCGTTGCGGGGAGCCTGCTCTCGTACAGGTTGCCGCGTAGACCGTACCGTGCCCGTCCACGAAAAGGGGCGGGCACGGTAGAGCCGTGCGACGAAAAATCAGCGCTTCGAGTACTGAGGCGCCTTACGGGCCTTCTTGAGGCCGTACTTCTTACGCTCGGTGGCACGCGGGTCACGAGTCAGGAAGCCGGCACGCTTGAGGGCGGGACGGTCGTCCGGGGTGACCTCGATCAGCGCACGGGCGATGGCCAGGCGCAGCGCGCCGGCCTGACCCGAGGGACCGCCACCGACCAGGCGAGCGAAGATGTCGAAGGACTCGACGCGCTCGACGGTCACCAGCGGCGACTTGACCAGCTGCTGGTGCACCTTGTTCGGGAAGTAGTTCTCGATGGTGCGGCCGTTCAGCACGAAGTTGCCGGTACCCGGCACCATGCGCACGCGAACGACGGCTTCCTTACGACGGCCGACGGTCTGGATCGGGCGATCGATGAGAACCGGCGCGAAGGTCTCCTCGGCGGTGTACTCGGCCTCGTAGCCGTCACCCTCCTCGACGACCTCGACGGTGGTGTCCTCGACGACGTAGTCGTCGTTGAATTCCTCAGGAGCGGTCACTGGGCAACCTGCTTGATCTCGAAGGGGATGGGCTGCTGAGCGGCATGCGGGTGGTTCGGGCCTGCGTAGACCTTCAGCTTGCCGCCGATGCTGTTACCCAGCTTGTTCTTCGGGATCATGCCCTTGACGGCGCGCTCGACCAGACGGTCGGGGCGGGTGTCCAGGATCTGGCCGACGGAGCGGGACTTGAGACCGCCCGGGTGCCCGGAGTGGGTGTGGATGAACTTGTTCTCACGCTTGTTGCCGGAGATGGCAACCTTGTCAGCGTTGATGATGATGACGAAGTCGCCACCATCGACGTTCGGCGCGTAGGTCGGCTTGGTCTTACCGCGCAGCAGGTTGGCCGCTGCGACGGAGAGACGGCCGAGCACTACGTCAGTGGCGTCGATGACGTACCACTTGCGGGTCACGTCACCCGCCTTCGGGCTGTACGTAGGCACAGTCGTTCCCTGTCTGTCGTATGTGGTGCCAGCCAGGCATGCGGTCGAGCGACCCCGGCGGCTGGTGGAGACCCGGGACTCGTGGGACGGCCAGGGAGAACCCGGGCTGTACCGAACGCCAACGGAGAACGATACCAGTGCGCTACCGCCCACCCGAAACCGGGCGATGTGCGGTCGAGCGCACATCGCGGCGGCCGATGCTCAGATCTGGACCGGCGGGCCCGGGTCGACGCCGCGGACCGGGCCGGGGATGGTGTAGCGCAGGGTGTCTATCCCCAGGGTCTGGCAGTTCAGGTGCTGCGGCTCGTCGATTCTGGAGATGCCCGAGTGCGGCACAGTGGAGACGGAGGGCGTGATCGCGCACAGCTCATCGATGAGATGGGTGTCGAGCACGTCGCGGATGCTGTGCACGGCCGTGAGATCGCCCGCCAGCGCGGCCAGGTCCACGGGTTCACTGTCGGAGTGCACGCCCATGGCGCTGAGCGCGGCCACCCCGATGATGATGGGCGCACCGAAGCGTTTGCCCTTCATCTTGTTCCACAGCTTGTTCTTGCGCTTGCCTTCCCCCTCGCCACCGGAGCCCGAATCAGACTGACCGGCACTGCCTTCCGACATCTGCGGATTCGACTGACGCGACCCACTCTGCGGCATCGACCCACCGTACATCGCACCGGCCTGACCAGGAGCGTTTCCGGAAGGACCAGCGAAGTTCGCACCCGGGCCGCCGTAACCGCCCGGCCCGTAACCGCCGCCCTGCTGGCCGTATCCGCCCTGTCCGGGCTGGCCGTAACCCGGCTGCGGCGCACCCTGTCCCTGCTGCGGCGGGGCCTGCTGGCCGTAACCCGGCTGCCCCTGCTGCCCGCCCTGCGGGCCGTAGCCGGGGCCGTACTGCACCACGGGCGCATTCGACTGTCCCGCACCGGTATTCGGCTGCCCACCGGGCGGGGACTGCTGCCCACCCGCCGGAGGCTGTTGCTGCGCACCGGGATGCGGTTGTCCCGCACCGGTATTCGACTGTCCACCGGAAGCGGGAGGCCACTGCTCCTGACCGGGCGGCGGCGTGCGGCCCACGATGGCGGTCATCTGGTCATCGGCCGGAGTCCCCGGCGGCCGGGTGAATCGGCCACCCACCCCGGCCAGTCCGGGCGGCAGTCCACCGCGCGAGGCGGTCGGAATCTGCGCCACGTCTTCCGCTGTGATGCGGCGGGTTTCACCCATCGCGGCGGCGTCGCCACCGGCCTGCGCGGCGGCAGGCTGCGGAGCCGGTCCGGGCTGCTGCGGTGCCTGTCCGGGCTGCGGGGCCGGTCCCGTCTGCTGCCCGCTCGGCGGCGGGCCCTGCGGCGGCGCAACCGATTGCGGCTGCGGACCGGTGGAAGGTGCTGCGGGCCGCTGGGATTCGGCGCGCGGCGCACCGGAATCGGCGGGCTGCGGGATATTTCGCGGTCCCTGTTCGACCGGCCTGACCTCACCCGCGCCGGAGGCGGTATCGGCCGGGGCGGCGGGCCGGGGTGCCACGGGAGCCGGACCCGGCTGTGGCACCTGGGTTTCCGGCCGCGCGGCCATCGCCTCGGCGCTCAGCTCGCTGTCGTTGACGAGCAGATGCGTCGCCCCGAGCACGAGCGCGTGCATCGGATGTTCGGCGACCTGGAAGCGGTGCCCGAGATGGTTCTGGAAGGCCAGTCGCAGGGCGTCGTTGAAGCACACGTTCCCGGCGAGCAGCACGGTGGAGGTGTCGGCGTTGATACCGCGCGCCGCGGCCATCACCTCGATCACCACATTGTCGGCGGCGCGCGCGGAGTGCAGCGCGTCGGCGGTGATGGGCACGCTCACCGATTCGGTGGGTTCCTCGTCATCACCGTGCACGGCGACCACCAGGCAGTCGCGCCCGTCCGAGTAGACCCCGGTCGCCCCGACCGCGGCCCCGCGACCGGGCGGGCGCACCAGTCCGAGCGCCCGGATATAGCCGGACATCGCCACCGATTCGGGCAGCGCCTCGGCGACCACGCCGAGCTGTTCGACGAGCCGGATGAACTCGTCCACCTTGGGATCGGGCCATTCGTCCGGGAACGGCACGGCCAGCACATCGGGCGGCCCGCCCAGATGTTCGGTCACCGAGGCCAGCGGATTGTGCATGCGCGCCCGGAAGACGAGATCGGCGGGCCAGGTCGCGCCCGCCACCACGATCTGCGGATGGCCGAGGATGTCGCGCACATCGCTGATGGCGATGCCGACGTCCGGCCGCCGGTCCACACCCGCGGTGTGCAACCGGCCGGACGCGTCCGCCAGCAGGTACGCGGGCGGCGTATAGGTTCCTTCGACCTGGACGGGACGGATCGGCGCGCCACCGCCACCGGCGGCCACCGACACCACGTCCCAGCCGAGATGTACTGCCCCAACTCGAGCTGTCACAGCCATCAGTGTGCCTGCTCGCCGGAAGAAGCGCGCGACTCCCTACTCACTGGATGCCCTTTCGGCCGGTAACGAAGGCCATGCTCATGAGGCGGACTTCTTCAGCCGCAGTCGCGACCAGGTGAGCAGCGCCAGCACCACGGTCAGGACCAGCAGCATCCCGTTGTCGAGGAACCAGATGCCCGCCTCGTGCTTCCACAGCGCATCGGCCTGCGCGCTGGGGAACAATTCCCGGATGTTCACCGTCGACGCGCCGGAGGCGTAACCCCAGCGGGCCGGGAACAGCCACGAAACCTGTTCCAGCACAACGCGGCCGGTGACCGGGATCATGCCGCCCGCCATCACCAGCTGGCACATGATGATGACCACGAGCAGCGGCATCACCTGCTCATTGGATTTGGCCAGCGTGGACAGCAGCAGTCCGACCACCACGCAGGTGACCGCGGTCAAAGCGATGTCGATGTACAGTTCGGCACTGCCCGCGGACAGCACCGCGCCCGGTCCGGGTCGTTTCTTGCCCGCCAGCACGATGCCCATCATGACGCCCGCCTGCAACAGCGCGGCCAGGCTGAACACCACCACCTTCGACATCAGGTATGCGCCGGAACGCAATCCGACGGCACGCTCGCGGTGGTAGATGGCGCGTTCACCCACCAGATCACGCACGGTGAGCGTGGAGCCCATGAAGCAGGCGCCGAGGATCAGCACCACCAGCAACTGCTGTGCCTCACTGCCGCCGGTCATGACGTAGGAGCCGTCCGGCATCTGGGTGAAGCCGCCCTTTTGGAAACCGTTCTTACCCGGCACCACCAGTGACAGTCCGCCCAGCACGAACGGGAGTATCAGCAGGAAGGCCAGATATCCGCGATCGGCGAAGATCAGTCGCAGCTGTCTGCGCGACAGTGTCGAGAACTGTTTGAACGCACTGGATTTCGGCGGCTTGGCCTTCTCGACCGATTGCACCGCCGGTGGCGGTGGCGCGAATGCCTGGCGGGAGCGGAAATTCGCGAAGGCGCGGTCCGGATCGGCGGCGACGCGGGTGAAAATCTCCGCCCAGTCGCTGGTGCCCAGGAAGTCGCGCACACTGCCGGGATGTCCGGCGAAGGCGGTCTTACCGCCCGGCGCGAGCAGCAGCACCTGATCGCACATATCAAGGCAGGCAACCGAATGCGTGACCACGATGACGGTGCGCCCGGCGTCGGCGAGCTCGCGCAGCATGGTCATGACCTGCCGGTCCAGCGCCGGATCCAGGCCCGAGGTGGGCTCGTCCAGGATCAGCAGTGACGGACCGGTGAGCAGTTCCATGGCCACCGAGGCGCGCTTGCGCTGACCACCCGAGAGCCGATCCACGCGGGTGTCCGCGTGCTGGGTGAGCGAGAGTTCGGCCAGCACACCGTCGATGACGCGTTTGCGGTCGGCCTTGCTGGTATCGGGTGGCAGGCGCAATTGCGCGGCGAAACTCAGCGCCTGCTTGACGGTGAGCTGCCGGTGCAGCACATCGTCCTGCGGCACCATGCCGATGCGGGAGCGCAGCGCTTCGTACTCCGCGTGCAGCCCGCGCCCTTCGAAGGTGACCACGCCCGCGGACGGCTGGGTCGTTCCCGCGATGAGTTTGGACAGCGTGGACTTGCCCGCGCCGGACGGGCCGATGAGTGCGGTGAGGGTGCCGCGCCCGGCGGCCATGTTCACATCGACGAGCAGTTGCTTGTTGCCCTCGACGGTGAAGCCGACGCCGTGCACGTGCAGACCTTGTTCGGCAGCCGGGCGCTCGCGGCGCACCAGCGTGCCCTGCTGCACCTCGAAGTCGACATTGCCGATGGTGATGATGTCGCGATCGCGCAGCACCGCGCGCTGTTCCCGGCGGCCGTTGACGAAGGTGCCGTTGGCCGAGCCCAGATCCTCGATGGCCAGATTGCCGCGATCGGACAGCAGGCGGGCGTGCCGGCGCGAGGCCAGCGGATCGTTGACGACGATCTGGTTATCGCTGGTGCGGCCGATGTGCAAGCCGCCCTGCGGGATTCGGTCCGCGCGCGCGGCCGGACCGGTGGAGGCGCGGGCACGCACCGGCGGGGCGGCGGCGACGCTGGCCTTGGCGGTCATATTGATGTTGTCCGGTGCGTCCGGATGCATCGGCAGCGACGGTTGTGCGGCGGACTGCGGCGCGTGCGCGGGTATTCCCTGCGATGGCAAGCCCTGCGACGGCATCCCCTGTGACGGCGGCAGCGATGAACGCGGCGGCTGTCCGGATTTCGGCGGCTGACCGTGTGCGGGCTGCGCGTGGCCGTGCGCGGCCTGACCCGACCGCGGCGGCCGCACATAGTTGATCGGCTGCTGCCCCTGTGCGGGCGGCCGCTGTTGCGGCTGCTGCTGCGCCGGTGTCGGCGGCCGATTCTGCTGCGGCGGAGCGTAATTCTGCGGCGGCGTCCAGCGCTGCTGCGGCTGCTGTCCCGAGGGTGGTTGCTGCTGGGGTTGCTGGCCGGACGGCGGCTGCTGCATTCCCACCCGTGGGATCAGGTGCAGCAGTGGCCCGGTGATGGCGTCGCCGAGCCGGACCTGCATGGGCCGGTCGATCGGAATCGGCTGGCCGATCCGCCGCGCATCGACGAAAACCCCATTGGTGCTGCCATTGTCGGCCAGCACCCACCCGTTGCCGCGCCAGGCCAGAGTGGCGTGCACCCGGGAGACCAGTGGGCTGTCCACGAACAGCGTGACCTCCGGCGCCCGCCCCATGGTGATCTGCTGGCTCGCGTCGAAAACCCGATCGGTTCCTTCATGACGCACGGTGATCTGCTGCGCCCCCGGTGAAGACATGGCCCGGATACTACCGTCTGCCCCGCTCAGAGCCGCAGGAGTAAGCAGACGGATACCGATCGGTCTGTAAAGGTTCCGGCAGACACCGCGAATCCGGCATTACAGCCCCGTTGCAACCCTTCCCAGCCGCAGCCAACCCGGACAACGAACAGCGGATTCGGCGGATAATATGCGTGGGCTCGGACCGGGAACGACGTCGGCACACCCGGTCCCGAGGTGGAATGTCGGCGGGTGAGGGAGAAGACGTGGGGATACGCGCACGCCGGCTGACGGTGGCCTGCACCGTTCTCACCCTGATCGCGGTACTGCTCAGCGGCTGTACCCGGGATGTGCGCGGGCGCGCGGTATCGATCTACGACGATCCCTTCAAGGTCGCCGGACTACCCACCACCAGTGGCCCCAACGGCCCGCGCGCGGGCGTTCCGGACAGCACGCTCACCGCCGCGAACTCCGATGGCGGACCGATCGACAAACTCGTGCTCAACGCCCTCGAGGATATCCAGACCTATTGGCAGGCCGAGTATCCGCGCGATTTCGACGGCGCCTTCAAACCCGTCGACAAATTCCTGTCCTGGAGCGCCAAAGCCCCACGCGCGCAGGCCATGCAGTTCTGCGAGGAATCCACCTACCGACTGGTCAACGCCGCCTTCTGCAGCCTGGACGGCTCCATCGGCTGGGATCGCAGCGTGCTGCTGCCCACCGTGCAGGAGACCTTCGGCAAGATGGCCGTGGTGATGGTGCTGGCCCACGAGTACGGGCACGCCATTCAGACCATGGCCAATATCGTCAGCCGCAAGACCGCGACCCTGGTCAAGGAACAGCAGGCGGACTGCTTCGCGGGCGCGTTCATTCGCAATGTGGCCGAAGGCAAGTCGAAGCATTTCACCATCAACACCTCCGACGGTTTGAACGCCGTGCTGGCCGCCACCGTAGCCATTCGCGATGACAATCCCAGCGATCCGGGCAGCGTGCACGGATCGGCGTTCGAACGCGTCACCGCGGTGCAGATCGGTTTCACCGACGGCGGCAAGGGCTGCAAGGGCATCGACACCAAGGAGATCGACCGGCGGCGCGGCAATCTGCCGCAGTCCTTCGGCAATGACACCACCAATGGCCAATCCGATGTGGACAGAACCAATCTCGACGAACTGTCCAAGGCCATGGCCGACATCATGCCGATCAAGAAGGAACCCAAATACACCTTCGACGGCGCGAAACTGAACTGCAGCAACGGTAAGGACACCGAACCGGTCACCTACTGCCCGTCCAGCAACACCATCGGCACCGATCTGCCCGCACTGCACGATCGCGGCGTCGCCGACGATGACGGACAGGATGCGTTGCCGGTCAAGGTGACCGGCGATTTCACCGCCTACGTGGTGTACATCTCGCGATACGCGCTGGCCGTGCAGCAGAGCGCCGGACAGGCGCTCAAGGGCGCGAAAACCGGTTTGCGGGCGGCCTGCCTGTCGGGCGTGATCACCGGAAAACTGGCCGACCCCAACAGATCCAAGGCCAATGGCAATATCAGCCTCTCCCCCGGCGATCTGGACGAGGCGGTCTCGGGCCTGCTCACCGACGGCCTCGCGGCCAGTGATACCGACGGCCGCACGGTGCCGAGCGGATTCTCCCGCGTGGACGCCTTCCGCGCGGGCGTGCTCGGCAACCAGAACACCTGCACCTCCAGGTATTCCTAGACCGTTCAGCCGAAGGGCGGCGGGGCGATCGGCTCCAGGCGCAGCACCCGATTGCCGAGCATGACCTCCGCGCCCGGCATCAGCAGCATCGGCTGATTCGGTTGCAGCCGAATCCAATCCCGATAGCCGGGCGGCCGCACCCGGGTGCCATTGGTGGAACCCCGGTCGACCACGGTGACATCCCAGTTCACCAGCCGGATCTCGGCGTGCGCGCGGGACATGCCGCCGGAGGAATCGTCGATCTTCAAGGGCGCCAATCCGGCTCGCGCCGCCTCGGACTGTTCCGGATCACGCCCGGCGACCGCGTCGGTGGCCAGCATGTACGTCATACCGTCATCGAGCACCAGCATCCCCAGCGGCGGCCGGATCACCTCGGCCACCGGCTGCGTCTGATCCACCGGCATCCCGCACACCGAACAGAACGCCGAGCGCGGATCGCTGGGATGCGCACGCGCGCACTTGAATCCGAGCACCTTGACGGTGAGCGTGGTCGCCTTGGCGGTCGCCTCCAACCGCCGCTGCAATCCCGGATCGGGTTTGGGCGCGGGATTGGTGCCGCCCATCTCGGTCGGCGCGCGATGCGGGTCGTAACCGGCCGTGGCGGCCTCGGATTCATCGGTGTCGTCGTAACCGGCGGTACCGGACGATGATTCGAAGTCCCGATCCAGATCGACCGGAATCCGATTCGAGGTGCGGGTCGGAGTCAGGTTGGGGTCCAGCGGAATCCGATCCGGCTCCGGATCGAAGGCCGCGGTCGGCGCGGGCAGATCGACCTGCGTCGACTCCAACTCGACCGGGATCGGCTCGGCCCGGGTGTCGAACTCCGTGTGGACGCGGGGCTGCCAGGTCCGCGCCGGCTCGCCCTCGAACCAGACGATCGCGCCCGCGGCCTGCGCGATTCCCGTTACCAGGGAACCGATTCCGCGCTCGGGCAGTTCGGGCACCTGTCGCGTGGCGTCCTCGGCGAACAGCGCGGCCGCGCGGGCCGGATGCGCGGCGACCCGATCCACGGTGAACGCGGCATCGCTGCCGCGGTAGTACTCGACGGCCGGTCCGGCCAGCACCGCGGTCACCGAACCGTGCAGGAAGAGCGCGACCCCGCCGGTTTCGGCGGCCGAGAGGATGCCGAATTCCACGGGAACCCCGGGTGAGATGCGCTCGGCTTCCTTCATGAGCCAGCGGGTGGCCTGCCGCGCGACCAGGCGGCCCGGTCCGTCGGGGGCCTGTTCGGTGGCTTCGAGGACCAGGTCGGCCAGCGCCCGTCCGGCGATGGCGGCGCGTGAATCCGCCGTGAGTGCTCCCCGTTCCCGGTGTGCGACCAGGATGACCGCCCCCGCCGCCCGCAGCACCATATGCGCGCCCGCGACAACCTCGACCTGCCGATCCATCAATGGAACCGGCCCCCGGTGTTCGCGCGGCGCGGGATGTTCAGCACACCGACCAGGTTACGTTGCCGCTCCGCGTTGCGTCCGAGCCACCGTCGCGCGATGACGGTAGGACGGCATCGCGCCGGGTCCGGTGATCTTCGACCGCGCCCGGCGGCGGGCGCGGTCCGTTATTTTGAATGCACCGTACGGGAGGAACGAGGACCCTCATGGTTCGGAATTCACGCAGAGCGCTCTTCGCCGCATGCGTTTCACTCACCGCCCTATTGCTGACCGCGTGCAGCGTCAGCGGTACCGCGACCCCCGGCGAGATCGATGTCCGCAAGCTCGAGGTGGGCGGTTATCCGGTCGACCGGCACACCTATGCGCAGGACGCGGGCTCCAACGGCCCACTGCTGGAAGGCTTCCGGATGTCCGAAGCCGTGGTGCCCACCGTCAAGATCGACCCGTCGCTGGTGTACGGCGGCGGCGGGCGCGCCACCACCGATACCGCCGACGCCACCAAGGTCGGGCTGGCCGCGACCTCCCAGCCGGTGCTGGACCGCAATCACCTGATCACCGCCTTCGCCGCCAGCGGCGCGGATCAGCCCGGCGGGCCCACCCAGAAGGGCGGCACCTCGGTCACCAATATGGTGATGCGCTTCTCGGACGACAAGACCGCCAAAACCGCGGCGCGCGAACTGGAGGACGCCGATTTCGGCGTGGCCCCGGATCTGAACAAGAAGCTCGCGCTCAGCCAGTACCCGGACGCGTTCATCCACTGGCGGCCGGGCATCGCGACCATCGGCGCGTTCCTGCCCTATAAGCAGTACGTCGTCTCGCTGTTCATCGAGCGCCCGACCGCCGATCAGCAGGATCTGCTGTCCTGGGTGCGCAAGACCTTCGACGCGCAGGTCCCGGTGCTGGACCACTTCACCCCCACCCCCGAGGCCAATCTGACTTCGCTGAAGGTGGATCCGAACGATCTGCTGGCGCGCGCGGTGATCAAGGATCGCAACGGGCACGTCCCCGATCCGAAGCAGTTCGCCGTCTACGGCGGCACCAAGATCGTGCACAACGCCAATAACGAGACCAAGATCCAGCAGGCCGTGACCGACAGCGGCGCGGACGCGCTCGCCACGGTCGGCGAGGCATGGCTGATCCGCGCCCGGGACGACGCGGGCGCGCAGGCGCTCATGCCCGCCCTGCTCGCCGATGAGACCGACCATTACGACAGCGTCGCCGCCCCCAATGACGTGCCCGGCGCCAAATGCGTGCAATTGAACAGTAAGGGCGATACCGATTCCGAGTTCAAGAACCGCTGCTATGTCGTCTACAAGCGGTATATCGGCGTCGTGAGCAGCGATGACGAACCCGATGTGCGGCAGAAGATCGCCGCGCAGTACGCATTGCTGGCCAACAGTCTGTGACCCGATGCGCCTCCCGCAAGTAAGCTCCGGCGTGCAGTAGCCGCAGTCAGATCGGGGGGTTCCAGCCATGGCGATGAGTCCGGGCGTCATCGTCGGCGGTTACCGGATCGAGCGCGTACTCGGCTCCGGCGGGATGGGCACCGTCTATCTCGCCAAACATCCGAGCCTGCCGCGCATGGACGCGCTCAAGGTGCTCTCCGCCGATCTTTCCCGCGACGGGGAGTTCCGCCGCCGCTTCGAGCGCGAAGCCAATCTCGTTGCCGGACTTGATCATCCGAATATCGTCGCGGTGCACAATCGCGGCGAGGAGAACGGTCAGCTCTGGATCGCCATGCAGTACGTGGAGGGCACCGATGCCGCCGCGGAACTCAAACGCGATCCGACCGCCATGAATCCGCTACGCGCACTGAGCATTATCGGCCAGGTCGGCAGCGGACTGGACTACGCGCATCGAAAGGGCCTGCTGCACCGCGATATCAAGCCCGCCAACTTCCTGCTGTCGCATGTCGACGGGGAGGACGAGCGCGCGCTGCTCGCCGATTTCGGGGTCGCCAAATCCACCGATGACACGGTCGAGCTCACCCAGACCGGCAGTTTCGTCGCCACCATCGCCTACGCGTCGCCGGAGCAGCTCTCCGGGGAGCCGCTCGATCATCGCTCCGATCTGTACAGCCTGGCCTGCTCGTTCTACAAGCTGATCACCGGCCAGAACCCCTATCCGGCAACCCAGCCCGCGCTGGTGATGATGGGACATCTGCACGAACCGCCGCCCCGCGTGACGACGGTGAACCCGCAGCTGCCCGCGGCCCTGGACCAGGTGCTCGAACGCGCCCTGGCCAAGAATCCGGCCGAACGCTTCAACAGCTCCAGGGAATTCACCGAGGCGGCCGCGAATGCGCTGACTCCCGGGCACAATCCGGTGTCGACGAACACCTCACCGACCCATCCGATTCAGGTCGGCGCATCCGGGCTGTTCGGGCGCAGTGATGCGACAACAAGCCGCACAGCGCTTTCCGAACCCGATTCGGCCGATCGCACGGGGCGCAGGACCCTCTATCTGGGCTCGGCGGCCGCGGTGATCGTGGTGGCGCTGGCCGTCGGAATCAGCGCGATCGTCTTGCGCGGCAATAACGACGAACCCGCTTCGACACCCGCCGCCGTTGTCACGACCACCGCCGCGCCCATGTCGATGGACAAGGCGCGCAGCGATAATCCCGCGTTCGCGGGCAAATCCATCACCCTGGTCGACGTCACGCAGGGGACGCTGTCCGCCAAATACGCCATCTACCTGACCGGGACCGAACAGGCGAAGTTCATGACGCGGCTGGGCTTCGTCTACAACTCCGAATACGAGCCCGTCGGCGATGAGACCTCACCGCGTCCCGCCACCGGCTACGGCTCACTGAAGGTGAAAGACGACTCCTATATCGTCGCCGTCCGCAGCGATGACAAGGCCGGTGGCGGTGGACAGCTCGGGCTGCCCAGTGAGATCACCGGTTCGCACGCCGTCGTGGTGACGCTGGACGACGCGGCCGCCGTCGCGGCCATGCGCAATTGGACCCCGGAATCGGAGCAGATGCTGCTGAACAAGCTGGTCCCGGTGCTGCACAACCAGATCAAATAGGGAGTGCCCGCATAGCGGGCCGGGGAGGGGAACCATGGGAAGGTTCGGTCGCGCGCTATCGGCCGCCGGTATCGCGATGGTGGTGGCGGGGACCGCCGCCTGCGGATCGGATACGGCCGCACCGGCGGAGCCGGTGGTGGATGTGAGCACCCTCGATGTGGGTAACAACACCACCACACCGAAGTTCTACGACAAGCCGGTGTCCACGGATCACGCCAAATTGATGGAGGCACTGCGGCTGGCGAGCTATATCCCGCTGCCGTCCGAGGTCGATCCCGAGGTGAAGTACCCCGCACAGGCCATGAGCGTGGTGGTGCGCAGTTTCGTCGATCTCAGCTCCGCCGCGATCCACAACCGGGTGCACGCCGATGCGGCCGTATTGAATTCCGCCGCATCGGGATTCATGAGCGGATTCGTGACCAGCGGTAAATCCGACGAGAAGATCTCGCTCTCCTACGAGCTGGAGAATATCGTGCTGCTCTTCACCGACGAGCAGTCCGCGAGCGCCGCCGCGCCCGTGCTCGGGCAGGCGGACTTCGCCAGCACACCGGGTGCGGAGCGGGTGCCGATCGACGGGTATCCGGCGGCGTACGCACTGGTCGAGAAGGGCAATGGCGGCCCGTTCCGATCCTGGTACGCCACCGGCAGATTCGTCATTCTCACCAATATCTTCGACAGCGTGATGGCGGAAATCCATGAACGCGATCTCACGAAAATGGCGGCGCGCGTGCGGCGCAGCCTGGATGTGATCCCGCCCGCCCTCGCGAAATTCCCGGTCACCCCGCTGGACGCATTGCTGGGTATCCCGGTGGATCCGGACGGGGTGCTGGCCCGCTCGTTGCCGACGGTGCTCGCCGATCCCTCGCAGGCCGGCATCCCCGGCATCTACGACCGGCGCGGCGGACTCCAATTGGTACAGGGCGCGGATGAGGAGAAACTCTTCGACGAGGCCGGGGTGGACCGCGTCGCATGGCGCGGCAACTACCTCTTCCGGGCGCGAGATGCGGCGGGTGCGGCACGGATCGTCGACGCGCACAGCGCGACCTCGCGCCGATTCCGGCCGGTGGACTCCCCGAAGAACCTGCCGAATGCCAAGTGCCGCAAATATATCGGGCCGGGTGTGGGAATAATCGCGCACTACTGCTTCGTCTCCTACGGCCGCTATGCCGCGGAAGTGTCGGCCAATCAATTGCTGGACGCACAGCAGCGCATCGCCGCGCAATACGCGCTACTGGTCAATGCGCACTGATATGGGGGTAACTGTAATGCGCACCAGTCGAATTCGCGGCGCGGTAGTGCTGATGGCCGCGCTCCTGACCGCCGGTTGCGGATCGAATGTCGGCGGTTCCGCGCAGCCGGGTGAAATCGATGTGCGGACACTGGATGTCGGCAAATACGCCACCGGTCCGCTGGAAGAGCGGTTCATCTACTACCCCGATCTGGGGAAGGGCTTCAATCTGGCGGCCACGCGGCTGGCCGATAAGCTGGCGAATGGCTCGGATATCGATCCGCGGTTGACCTACGGCACGGGAATGCGGGCGTTCATCGATCCGGACAAAGGCAATCTGCTCGCGAAATCCTCGCGAGCGGTGCTGGCCGATAATGGCATGTTGTTCGGGGCGGCCGCGAGCACCGCCGAGAAATCGGTCGACAGTGACGGAAAGCTGCCCGATAACATCACTTTCGCGGCACTCACCGTCGTGCAATTCGCCACCGAGGCGGCGGCGGACAAGGCCGCGCGGGAGATGGAGGCGGCGGATTTCGGGGTCGCCGCCGCGGCCAATCAGCCGGTCACGCTGTCGAAATATCCGGCGGCGCACGCACATTGGCGACCGGATCAACCGTCGCTCGGATCCCGGCTCGCCCACGGGAAATACGTCGTCGATCTGGTGGTCGGCCTGCCCGCACCGGACCTGACTCAGCTCACCGCTCTCACCGAACGGGCGTATGACGTGCAGCTGGGACTGCTGGACGGGCTGGCGGCGCTGAGCAAGGAGGACGCGCTGCGGCTGCCGTACGACCCCGACGACATGTTGCGGCGCACCCTGAATCCCAGTGGCCTGGGCAATCCCGACACCACCAGTCAGTACGTCTCCGAAACGCATGGATTCCTGAATCAGCTGACGGATCAAGCCTATTGGCGGCACGTATTCGACGAGAACGGCGTGGATCGCGTGGCCAACAGTACGGAGATGTCCAATACCACGCTGCTGTATCGAGCACGCGATACCGCGCAGGCTCGCGCACTCGCCGGATTGATTCTGACCAAGGCATATCCCGGGGCGACCGGCGCACCGTCGGCGCTGCCGAATGCGATATGTGGCGAACGCACGAAAAAGGACAATTTCTACACCAAACGTTACCGGTGCGCGGTGACATATCGCCGCTACGTAGCGACGGTCGAAGGCGACCAACTCGCCGATGTGCATCAGCGAGCGAACGCCCAGTACGCATTGCTGGCCAATAGCACGTGGTAACCCCTTTGTGACGTACGCACTGGTCACAGGGACCGGTCCTTGGGTAGTGTGCTGGCGAATTGCTGTAACAGGGGTGGAACCGCCGGGCCGTGACTTCCGTCTAATCAGGTTGTACGAGGTCTCCCGCTCGCGCAGTGTGCGGTACATAATCGAAAGGAGGCACCGGTGGCCGGTGCATTCGAAGCCAGTAATGAGCTCATCCAGGCCAAGGCCCAGGAGTTCAAGAAGACCCACGACATGCTCATGCACGCCATCGCGGATCTCAAGCGCGATGAGGACGCCATGACGGTCGGCTCGAATTGGCAGGGTGGGGCACGGGACGCCTTCAACGCCTTCATGGAGCGGTACTACTTCCAGGCCGACAAGCTCAACGACAAGCTGGCGCAGACCGCCGAGAACCTGATCCGCGTCGGCTCCAATTACGAAGAGCACGACCAGGACTACAAGTCCCAGATCAACGCGCAGGTCTCCAGCCTCGACCTGCCCCCGGTCTAAATCGCTCCCCCTTCCTTCCTCTCCTTCCGAAAAGGACACCACCATGGCAGCAGCCAACGGCCAGGTCATCTCCGCCCACTTCGAAGGCGTCGCCGACGGCGCCAACTCGGTCATCCGCCGTGCCGAGCACATTCGCGACCAGCTCGAAGCTTTCCACCGCAGCGTGGAGGAATTCGTCACCAACAACTGGAAGGGCTCGACCAACGAGGCCTTCGCCGATATGCAGCGCATGTGGAACACCCACGTCGCCCAGCTCAACGCCACCCTCAGCGGCGCCGGCACCCTGGTCCGCACCGGCAATGCCGAACTCCAGGCCAAGGACATCGCCCTCGCGGGCCTGTTCTGAACCGAACGCACAAGAGAAACAGAGCGCGCCCCGACAAGAGTCGGGGCGCGCTGTCGTCGCTGGGGAATGGCGGGGCGTAGCACCGGTCAGGCGGGTGGGAGCCAGCCGAGTTGGACGAGGTCCTCGCCGGAGCGGGTGACGTAGGTGCCTCGGCCCGGGGGCATCAAGGACGGCCGAGTATTGCCGAAGAGGATGCCTTCCTCGCGGCTGGTGCTCATGATCAGGGCCGCGGAGTTGAGTTCCTTCATGCGGTTGAGCGTCGCCTCGTACAGGGCGCGGCCCGCACCGCCGGAGCGGCGGGCGATGATCAGGTGGAAGCCGAGGTCGCGGGCGTGTGCGAGGTGATCGACGAGGGCGTGCATGGGGTTGCCGGTGGCGGTGGCGACCAGGTCGTAGTCATCGACGATCACGTACAGCTCCGGGCCCTTCCACCAGGAGCGGTCCTTGAGCTGCTGCGGGGTGACGTCCGGGCCGGGCATGCGCTGGGTGACATACGCCGCGAGATCGGCCATCTGCCGGGTGAATTGCGGTGCGGTGGAACCGTATCCGGCGAGATAGCCCTGCGGTACGGTGCCCAGCATGGTGCGGCGGTAGTCACCCATGATGATGCGGGCTCGGTCGGGAGTATTGGTCGCGCAGATGGATTGAACGATCGAGCGCAACAGCGTTGTCTTACCGCTCTCCGAGTCGCCGATGATCACGAAATGCGGACTCGTCGCGAAGTCCAGGTACACCGGGGCGAGCTCTGATTCGTTGATGCCGATCGGGAAGCGCAGCGTCGGTTGGTCGGTGTCATTTCCAGGAGCGGGTGCCAGCGCTGGCAATTCCTCGCGGGGCAGACGCTCCGGCAGCATGCGCACGCGCGGGGCGGGGCGGCCGGGCGTACGTTCGGCGATGGCCGAAACCGCCTGCGCCACACCGATTCCCAATGTCGTCGGATTCGGGTCGCCGTCCACGCGCGGGAGCGCGGTGAGCATATGCAGCAGATCCGCGGTCATACCGCGACCGGGCCGCCCCTGCGGTACCAGCGCCGCGAATTTGCGCCCGAGGTCCGAATCCATCGGATCGCCGAGCCGCAGTTCGATGCGGGTGCCGATCTGATCCTTGAGCGCGGGTCGCGCCTCCGGCCAGCGCGCGAGCGAGATCACCACGTGCACGCCGTACGAAAGTCCCTGCACCGCAAGGTTCATGACGGTCTGTTCCAGCGCCTCGAATTCCTGCCGGAAGGTGCCGTATCCGTCGATCACCAGGAAAGCGTCCCCGAACTGGTCCTCGTGCGCCCCGGCCGCCGCGGCGCTGGTGGCCGCCGCCACGGACCGCAATCGCCGGAATTCCGCCATGGATTCGATGCCGAGCTGCCGGAATCGGGCCTCGCGCTGCCGCACGATCGTCACCATCTCGGCGACGGTGCGGCGCACCTTATCCCCCTCCATCCGGCTGGCGACGGTGCCGACGTGCGGCAGCCCCTCCAGCCCGACCAGGGTGCCGCCGCCGAAGTCCAGCAGATAGAACTGCGCCTGTTCCGCGGTGTGCGTCAACGACATTCCCATGACCAGCGAGCGCAAGGCCGTCGACTTACCGGACTGCGGCCCGCCCACCACCGCCACATTGCCGCGCGATCCGGACAGGTCCACCACCATGGGATCGCGGCGCTGATCGTACGGCCGGTCCACGATGCCGATGGGCGCGCGCAGCAGCGCGATCGGATTCCAGTCCCCGGTGAGCACCGAGCGCGGCACCAGTTGATCCAGCGTGGGCGCGGCATCCAGTGGCGGCAGCCAGATCTCGTGCGCGGGCCGCCCGTGCTCGCGTACCCGCGATACCAGCATTTGCAGGTTGGAGACCTGTTCGGCCTCCGGCGGCAGCTCCAACTCGGCGGCCCGCACCGGCAGCGGAATATGGTCCTCCGCACGGAAATCCACATGGGTGGCCGTGAACGGCCGTGCGGTGATGTCGATATCGCCGTCGAAGGCGTCCGCGGCGAGTTCACGTTGCGCGCCGACACCCGCATAAGGCCCGGAAACATAGGCGGATTGGAACCGCACGATCTCCCCGGAGTCGGATTTCAGATAACCGCCGCCGGGATTGCCCGGCAGATTGTAGGCGTCCGGAACACCGAGCACCTGCCGGGATTCATTGGCGGAGAACGTCTTCAACCCGATGCGATAGGACAGGTGGCTCTCCAGTCCCTTGAGCCGCCCTTCCTCCAGCCGCTGCGAGGCGAGCAGCAGGTGCACATGCAGTGACCGCCCCAGTCGTCCGATCATGGTGAACAGTTCCGCGAAATCCGGGTGCTGCGAGAGCAATTCGGAGAATTCGTCCAGCACCACGAACAGCGCGGGCATGGGATCGAGATCCGCCCCGGCGGCCCGCGCCTTCTCGTATTCGGAGACATTGGCGAAATTGCCCGCCGCGCGCAGTACTTCCTGCCGGCGGTTCATCTCACCGGCGAGCGCGTCCCGCATGCGCTCGACGAGATCGGCCTCTTCCTCGAGATTGGTGATGATGGCCGCGACGTGCGCGACGCCCTCCAATCCGAGGAAGGTCGCACCGCCCTTGAAGTCCACCAGTACGAAATTGAGCTGATCGGGTGAATGCGTGGCGATGAGCGAAAGCACCAGTGTGCGAAGGAATTCCGATTTTCCGGAACCGGTCGCGCCGATGCACAACCCGTGCGGTCCCATACCGCCCTCGGCGGCCTCCTTGATATCCAGCACCACCGGCAGCCCGTCCGCGCCGACGCCGAACGGCACCCGCAGCCGCTCGCGGCCGTAGCGCGGCTGCCAGGAATTCTCCGGGTTGAAGGTGCCGATGTCGCCGAGACCGAGCAGTTGCGCCCAGCTCGAAATGACCTCGCCCTCTTCACCACCGGAGTCCCCGGCGCGCTGTACGGCCGCCCGGTACGGCGCGAGCCGACGCGCCGCCTGTTCGGCCTCGCGCGCACCGATGCGATCGATGACGGCGAACCGCTCCATGGCCCCGGACGGTCCGCGCCCGGCGCATTCCCCGTTCTCCACCAGCATCTGAATACCGCGCGAGGCGGCCAGTCGCGGCGCGTACCCGCACAGGTCGACGATGGTGACGCCTTCGAAACCGTTCTCGCGCAACGGATCTTCCTCGGCCTCCAGCAGTCCGCCGTCCACCACCAGCACGATCTGCACCAGATTCGGATTGGGCGGCTGATTACGCGAATACCGCACCCGGTTGTACAGCAGCGGCGCGAGGCTCGCGTGCGCTTCGCGAATGGACCCGAACACCATGCGCTCGCTGCCCACCCCGTCCTGCGCGTCCGGATGCTGGCTGTGCGGCAGCCATTTCACCCATTCCCATTCGCGGGCGGTGTCGGGACCGCAGACGACGGCGATGAGTACCTGATCCGGCCCCTGGAACATGGCCAGCTGTACTAGCATTGCCCGCGTCATCTCGCGGGCCTGTGCCCGGTCTCCGGTGAGCTGCACGCTCGCGAAGCCCTTCACCGCGAGCGCGGTTGGCAGATCCGGAACCGTCGAATGGGTTCGGACGAAGCGTCTCAGCGACACCGCAGCTATCGGCTCCAGCTCCTCCACCGGACCGGTCTCCGGCGCCACCAGCCGGGTGGCCAGACGCTGGCCGCCGAGGCCGATGCGGGCATGGCAGAAATCCTTGTCGCCGGGACGTCGCTCCCACATGCGCGTGGTCCCCGCGAGCATCCAGATGAGCCCGGGTTCGGGATGGCTCCACTCGACCGCGGCGCGCTGCTGCGCGGCGGTCTCCTCGACATCGCGGCGCACCTGATCCAGATAGCGCAGATAGTCCTTGCGGTCCTCGTTCGCCTCCGCGGCCTTCTGCCCTTTACCGCCCTGACCGGCATACATGCCGACCATGGAGAACACCATCATCATCGGGAACATCAGGCTCATGGGATTGCTCGCGAGACCGCTGCCCGAGGTGAACATGAGCACGACCATGCCCAGCATGCCGACGCCCATGACCACCGGCATGAGCTTGCCGAACAGGTTCGCCGGAATGTTGCGAGGAATCTCCGGCGGCGGCTGTAGCGTCACCTCGCCGCCCGGTGAGCGCGGAATCTCCCGGCGTGGACGGCGCTGGAAACGGACGGTGCTCATCGCGTGCGGAATCCCCCATCGCGTGTCTGGAATTGCGGGCTCAGTGTACGACCGGCGACCTCGATGCCGTACAGTCTGGGCAGCATTTACGCATCTCAGTCGAGAAATACCGTCCGGCGCAGCACGTGTTCCCGCGCGCCGATGAGGACTCACAGAGCGCACCGACGTTTGGGGGCAGCAGCGTGACACAGCCGCGTAGTGGCCATCGGACCCAGCCGCGTAGTGGCCATCGGACCCAGCCGCGAGTCGAGGCCCGGTGACCCAGCAGCGCATGGACCATATCGATGACGCGCGCGGTCTGGTTCGTGCGCCCGATCTGGCCCGGGTCACCCTGCTCGCCAAGCACACCCAGGTCGATATGGCCATCCCGGTGGATGTGCCGGTGGCACTGGTCATTCCCAGCGTGGTCGATATGGTCGCCCAGCACAGCCTCGCCAATGACTTCGACAATGACGGCGAACAGTTCGAACCGCACGAATGGGTGCTGGCCCGCATCGGCCGCCCGCCGCTCTCCAATTCGCTCAGCCTGGCCGAACAGGGCGTGCACGACGGTGAACTGCTCATGCTGGAGAGCGCCGAGCACACCGCGCCCACCCCGCTGTTCGACGACATCATGTACAACGTCGCCATCGCGGACGCCGATCATTTCCGCGGCTGGACACCGCGCACCGCCCGGCTGACCGGTTCGATCCTGGCCGTGCTGACCATGCTGACCGGCTGCCTCGGCCTGCTCGCCGCACCCGATGCCATCCCCGGCTGGGTGAGCGGCACGGTCGCGCTGTTCATCGCGGTCCTGCTGGTCATCTCCAGCATGGTGCTGAGCCGCATGTACTCCGATACCGCGAGCGCACTGGTGCTGGGCGGCTGCGCCCTACCCGCCGCGTTCAGCGCGGGCATGCTGTTCGTCCCCGGCCATTACGGCTGGGCCAATCTGCTGCTCGGGGCCGTATTGACCGCTGCCACAGCGATTCTCGCGTGGCGGGTGAGCGGCGTCGGCCTCGGGGTGTTCATCGGCGCGACCACCCTCGCGGTCTACCTCATCCCGGCGAGCCTGCTCGGACTGCTCGGCCATGTGCCCGGCAAGGCCATCGGCGCGGGTGCGGCCGCCCTCGGTCTGGCCGGATTGTCGCTGGCCCCAAGGCTTTCCATGCTGCTGGCCAAACTGCCGCTGCCTCCGGTGCCCGCCCCCGGCACCCCGATCGACCCCACCGAGGACGATCCGGACGATCACCGCGCCCTGCCGACCATGGCCGCCCTGCGCGCCAAATCCCAGCGCGCACGCGAATATCTGGCCGGATTGGTCACCGCCACCACGCTGGTGACCGCGGCGGGCGCGCTCGCCGCGACCGATCCCGGCGCGGACAATCGCTACTGGCCGGGTCTGGCCCTCGCCCTGGTGTGCGCGGCCGTCCTCATGTTCCGCAGTCGCACCTACGCGGGCGCGGAACAGGCGGTGATCCTGATAGCGGGCGGTACGGCGATCCTGCTGATCCTGCTGGGTGGCGCGGCCTTCCTGATCCACCAGCCGCTCACCGTCTTCGGCCTGGCACTGCTGATCCTGGTGGCCGCCCTGGTACTCGGCATCATCGTCCCGCGCCGGCAGGCCACCCCGCCCATGCGCCGCGCGGTGGAACTCCTCGAATACGCCTTCGTCGCCGCCGTCGTCCCCCTGGTCTTCTGGGTAACCGGTCTGTACGCCCTGGTGCGCGGGCTGTGAGCGGATCGAATCGCCCTCGCGCGCATAGCGGCTACAAGTGGCGGGCAGCAAGCACGTGAATGTCAGGGTCTTCCGGGCGCGCGCGATGCGCGTTGTCACCGCCGGGGCGGTGCTGGCGATCGCGGCGGGCCCGGCGGTGGAGCCCGTTGCCGCACAGGCGGATCGGCCCCCGGCGATCAATCCCGGCCTGCTGCCACCGGGTGGTCCGGCCGCCCCGCCGGGTAAGACCGAGCATCCCGCGAATTCGCCCTGCATCAGCACGCAGGCGGGTGGTGACGGCCCAACGATTCCACCGACGCAGCGCGCCTTGGACCTCGACCACGCATGGCAATTCTCGCGTGGCGCCGGACAATTGGTCGCGGTCATCGATACCGGCGTCGCCCCGCATCCGCGCCTGCCGGGTCTCATCGCGGGCGGTGACTATGTCGCAAATGCCGGTGACGGCACCGAGGACTGCGATGCGCACGGCACCATCGTCGCCGGTCTCATCGCCGCGAATCAGCGTGCGGGAGAGGGCTTCGCGGGCGTCGCTCCGGAGGCCCGGATCATGACCATCCGGCAGACCAGCGCCATGTACCAGGCCGAGGGCGCGGGCCGGGACAAAGGCCCCGACGATATGCCGGACGGCTACGGCAAGATCTCCGCCCTGGCCTCGGCCATTCGCCGCGCCGCCGACGCCGGGGCCCGGGTCGTCAATATCTCCCTGGTCGCCTGTCCCACAAAGGAACCCGAGAGCACCGAGATGGGCATGCTCGGCGCGGCCGTGCAGTACGCGGCGGTCGACAAGGATGTCGTCATCGTGACGTCGGCGGGCAATACCGACACCTGCAAGGCGAGTAATCCGGGCTTCGATCCGCTGCATCCGAACGAGGATCTCTGGAATCACATCACCTCGTACGTGACCCCGGCGTGGTGGGACGAGTACGTGCTGTCGGTCGGCTCCATCGACGCGTTCGGCCAGCCCTCGAAATTCACCGTGCCCGGCCCCTGGGTCGGGGTGGCCGCGCCGGGCGAGGACGTCATCTCCCTCGACCCGCGCGGTCCCGGCCTGACCACCGCCAAGTTCACCAATCAGGGTCAGGTGAACCGTTACAGCGGAACGAGTTTCGCCGCGCCCTATGTCTCCGGCGTCGCGGCGCTGCTGCGTTCCCGGTTCCCCGATATGCCCGCGCGCGAGATCATCAGGCGCATCGAGGCCACCGCGCACGCACCGGGCGAGGGCTGGAATCCGTATGTCGGCTACGGCGCGGTCGACCCCATCGCCGCGCTCACCGCGGAAACGCCGAAAGACCTCCCGCCGAAACAGCCCAGCGCCGCCAAGGACCGGCAGCTGGCCATTCCCGCCGCCGCGCCGACGCCGGATAACACCGCCCGCGATGTGGCGCTCATCGGCACCGGAATCGTCTGCCTGCTGGGCATTCTCGGCTTCCTGGCCTCATTCCCGCTGCGCCGCCGTTTCGGCGTGCACTCCGACGACGCCTGAGCCCCTTCAGTTCTGCGTCTTGACCGGTTCCCCGGCGGGATTCGGATCCGGTGCTACGCCATCGTGCGCGACCATCGCGGCCTCGCGACTCAAGGTCGGCCCCGGCGCGAGCAGTCCGACGATCGGCCACGGCGCGGGTTCCGGCCGCACCGATTCCGGGTCCATGCCGAGGGATTTCGCGGCGTCGAGATTCCGGATGCCGTAGCGCACACCGTAATCGGAGACGAAGAACAGGCTGTCCCGTCGCTGACTGTCCGGTTCCAGCCCGGTGGTCTGCACATAGGCCCCGGCACCGGGCTTCAGATAGAACGAATCCACTTCCGGCCCATTGCCATCGGCCTGTGCGAGCGGCACCGGCCGGGCGCGATCGGGAATCGGCACGGCATGGCCGGTGAGCACGGTCAGATCGGCGTGTTTGCTGCCGTCGGACTTGTCGGCGGCCCGAACCGGTTGCCAGGCCAGACAATCCACCGGCTGATCCTTGCCGTCGACGATTCCGGGGGCCCGGTCCGGATAGTCGGCGACCGGCAGCGCCGAAGACACCGGCGCCCCGGTGCGATCGGCCTGCGCGATGTGATCGTCATCGGCCATGGACCGGTAGGCATTGCGCACGATGTCGGCGGTCAGCGGCGACACCGGTTGCAGCCCATCGACGAGCACCACGTAGTTCCGGCTGTCCGTGCGCACCCGCACCACATCGCCGATGCGATGGTCGCCGATCGAATAGTTGGGCGCGGCACCGGCATTCGCGATCTGCGGCGGCACGATGGGCAGCACCTCGGGAATCGCGTTGAGCAGTCCCTCACTGATCGGGCGCGGGGTGTGCCCGCGAATATCGAGGGCGTCCACCACCGCGCGATCGTTCATATCCAGCTGGGCGCGATGATTGTCGTAGATCAGATAGGTGTGATCGCGCCCCTGCACCAGCAGCGCTTTCCCCGATTCCAGTGCGGAGGCCTTCTCCCCGAGCACCGGATCACCGGCGAGCACGGAGGTGGTGAGGGTCCGGCTGCCGTCATTGGCGAGCACATCGCAGACGGTCCAGCCCCGGCCATTGCTCTTGGCCTCGAAATTCAGCGTCGCGGGCGCCCCTGGAATACCGATGAGCTGCCCGCGCGGCTTCTTGCTCAGCTCCGATTCCTTCACCGTCGCCGGTTTGGCGGCCTCCCCCGCCGCCAGCCGCGCCGAGGCGAGGTTCAGCGCCGGATGCACCACATTGTCGATGACCACGTAGACCGCGCCGGTGTCCTTGCCGATGAGGATCTTGTTCGACCCGATCTTGTCCTGCGGCCGCAGCAGAGCAAGCACTCCGCAACCCGCGAGCGCGACGCACGCCAGGATGAGCCCGACGCTGAATGCCCGGCTCTGCGAGCGCATCGGGTCGTGCAGCATCCGCACGTCCCTGCGCACCAGGGCGTGTTCCATGCGGCGAACCAGAAAGCGATAGCCGCTGACCTGCCATCGCGTCGTCGGTTTTGAAGGCATAAAACTCCCCCGACCAGTGATTGCGTTCGACGCACACAGTACAGTTCCCGGGAATCCGCATTCGCACTCGGCCACGCGCAGGACTCGGATCGGCGCGGCCGGGCCCGGCAGTTGGGGGACGAATATGGCTCGGACGGGCATGGTGAACCTGCTGGTCGCGGAGATGACCGCGGTGGCCGTGCTGTGCGTCGCGGTGCTGTGCGGAACGCCGTTCTGGATCGCGTTCGGGGTCGCCATAGCATTCGGACTGGTCTTGTTTTTACCCCTTGGCAAACGACCAGTTTCCGAATGGATCGGCACCCGCCTGCGCTTTCGCGCCCGCCGCCCGCGCCCCGTCGCCGAGCTCATCGACCATCGCGCCGCCGACGGCCGCTCCCTGGGGATCTTCCGGGACGGCAGCCGCGTGGTGGCCGTGGTCGAGATACTCCCGCCCCGGGGCGGATTGACCCGGCTGGATCGCGGCACGGTCCGCGCCGCACACCTGCTGCCGCTGCCCGAACTCGCGAAAAGCCTTACCCAGCACGATATTCAGCTGGCGGGCATCGATATCGTCTCGCACGGTCACCGCAGCCGCTCCGGCACACCCGCCGGTGCCATCTACGAATCGCTGATCGGCCCGCTGCCCGCCACCGCGCACCGCACCGTCTGGCTGGCCATCGCCTTCGATCCTCTGAACTGCCCGGACGCCGCCGCCCGGCGCGGCGGCGGACTGGACGGCGCGTGCCGCGCGGTCACCATCGCCACTCGGCGCATCCTGCGCACGCTGGAGGATGCCGACTGCGCCGCGCGCATTCTCACCGCGCCCGAAATCACCAGGGCCACACTGCAGATCACCGGCGGCAACGATCCGCGCGAACTCACCCAGCATTGGCGCTACGCCGAACTCGGCAACAGCGTGAACATCGGCGCGGCGGTCGCCCCGGCCCGGCTGGATTCCGAACAGCTTGCACGCCTGTGGATTCCACCCTCGCGCGGCACCACCGTCGCGGTCCGGCTGCGCCCCGGCAGTTCGGCGGAGACCGTGCGCATCGGCGCGGCCTGGCGGCTCACCGCGCGCGAACTGCCGCAGGAGCAACTGCAACCGCACATGATCTCCATGAACGGCAGGCATCGCGAAGCCCTGCTCGGTCAACTTCCGCTCGCCGCACCGGGAATGGACGACACCGTGCCCACCCGGGAACGCGAGATCGCCGATCTCGGGGCCGTCGAACTGCCCTCGGCGGGCTGCGGACAGCTGGTCGGCTCCGACGATGACGGCAATGGCGTCGCCGTCCGCCTTGTCGGACAGGGCATTTCGAGCGTCTACCTGGCGGGCGAACTGTACCTGGCGCAACAGCTGGTATTCCGCGCCCTGGCCATCGGCGAGAGCGTGCTGCTGCGCACCGAACGCCCGCACGTCTGGGAACAGCTGATCACCACCATCGGCAATCCGGAACGACTCACCCTGGCCGCCGACACCCACGAATCCGACGCCGGATTCACCGCCGTGCTGGTCGACGGCGTCCTCGCCCCCGCCCCGCACGCCGGGATCACCACCATCTACCTGGCCGGAGATCCGCTGGGCTGGCCGGGCGCCCGCCCCGACCTGTCCATCACCCAACCCGGTGCCGGAGGCAACCGCATCACGCTCCGCACCGGAGCCACCCGCGTGGAACTGACCCTGGTTTCCATCCCCCGCGAATCCACCTACATAGGCCAGCCCCGCGCGGCGGCACTGTCCGGCTGATCGCACACGGGACAGCCCGGACGCTGTCGGCGACGCGATCAACCGAGCCGATCAGCCCGGGTACGGGTCGGCGGCGCGGGCGTCGCGCAAAGTGCGGCCCCACCAGCCGAGTTGGCGCAGCAGACGGCCCGCCGCGTCGATGGCGGCACCGTCCCGCGTCTCCCCCGCCGCATCGAATTTCCGCTTGGCTTCGTGGAAGCTCACGGTCTCGCGAATGGAGACCATATGGATCTCGGCAACCACCTGCCGCAACTGCTCGACCGCGCGCAATCCGCCGGAAAGCCCGCCGTAGCTGACGAATCCGATCGGCTTGGCCCGCCATTCCCGCTTGGCGGTATCGAGCGCGGTCTTCAGCGAGGCCGGATACCCGTGGTTGTACTCCGAGGTGACCACCGCGAAAGCGTCTGCGGCGGCGATCCTTTCGCAGTACGCACGGGATTCGTCGGTTTCGCTCAAATCCAGCGGCAGCGGCGTATCGAGCAGATCGAGCACGCCCACCTCGAATTGCCCGTCCGCCCGCGCCGCGCGCAGGAACCAGTCCGCGACCACGGGCGCGAACCGCTGCGGTCGCACACTGGCCACGATTACCTCAAGCCGCAGTGGAGTGCTCACCCGCCGAGCCTAAGCCCCGGCCACCGGGAACCGCGCTAGCGCTCGGCCCCCGCCGTGGCATAACCGGCCAGCCCCACCCCGGGACCGGTGCGCGCGCTGAATTCCAAGGCGTGCCGGGCCCGTTCGGGATTCGCGACCAGATGCCGGATATCGGTGATCCGATACTGTCCGGACACCACCGGGGCCGGACCGTCGAGGGCCTTGGCCATGGTGGACGCCACCTCCCACAGCGTGAGCGGTTGTCCCGAGGCGATATTCAACGGCACGAATCCGGCCAGCCGCCGCCGCACCGCCGCCACCGTGGCGGCGGCGACATCGCGGACGTGCACGAAATCCCTTACCTGCCCGCCGTCCTCGAACACCTTGGGCGACCGCCCCGCCAGCAGTTCGGCCCGGAAGCGCGCCACCACACCGGTTTCCGCCGAGCGCAGCGTCCGCGCGGTATCGGCCGGTTCCCCGTACACGTGGTGATAGCGCAGCACGGTGGCCGCCGAACCGGTGCTGGCGACCCAGGCCAGCGCGTAATGCTCCTGCGCGACTTTGCTTGCGGCGTAAGCGCTCCGGGGCCGCAGCGGTGCGTCCTCGCCCAGCGACTCCCAGGTCAGCAGATCCCCGGTGCGCGGTGCGCGGTGGTCGAACAGGCCGCGATCGAGATCCGCCCGCCGCCGCAGTCCCGGGAAGAACGGCCCCTGCCGCCCGGCCCGGTACCGCCCCTCGCCGTAGACCGCGACCGATGATCCCAGCACCAGCCGCCGCACCCCGGCCCGCTCCATCGCCGCGAGCAGCACCGCCGTCCCGGCGTCATTGTGGGTGGCGTAGATGGCGGCCCGCTGCATCTCCATCGGCCCGCGCGCGGGTTCGCGCGAGGGCTCCACCGGCCCGCGCACACAGGGTCCGGCCCCGTGCCCGGCATCCTCCCGGCGTCCCGCCGAAGTCTGCACGCGCCCACCGGATTCCATCCCCGCCGCGGCCCGCAGCGCGCCGCCGTCCAGCGGCCGGATCAGCTTGCGCCCGTCCTCGGGCACATCGGCGCGCTCGGCCGCCGTATGCGGCGGCACCCAGCGCCCCGGGCCCGGACCGGGCAGATCCGGAATCGGCACCGCGGCGGCCAGGTGGCACACCACGTCGACCCCGCGCAGCAGCGGTTCGAGCGCATCCGGATTGCGAATATCGACGCGCGAAACGCCTTCGGGGACAGTGGGATCGAAACCGTGGACGGAGTCGAGCAGGGTGTCGATGGCGATCACCTCGTGCCCGGCTGCGGTGAGGGCGCGCCGCACATGGGAGCCGATATAGCCGGCCGCGCCGGTCAGCAGTACTCGCGTCCGGTCGGCCTGGGGTCCGCCTTCGCTCATGGCCCCAGCCTAGGCGACCGCGGCGCGGGGGTGAGGAGCGGAAAAGCCAAGGCCCGGTCCGACACTGCGAACCGGGCCGATGAGCTGGGGTTCCGCCTACGGCAGCTCGAACGGGAGCTGCACGCCCGTGCCAGTGAGCACGCGGCACGCATCGCAGGTGTCATCGCCCTCGACGGCGGCGATGGCCCGCGCCACCAGTGCCTTGAACGGCACCAGATTGCGCTCGAACTCGGCGAACACGTCGACCGCGCTGACACCGTGCCCGGATTCCACGCCCGCGTCCAGATCGGTCACGAGAGCGATTGCGGAGTAGCACATTTCGAGTTCCCGGGCGAGTACGGCCTCCGGATGCCCGGTCATATTGACCAGTTCCCAGCCCAGCCCGGCGAACCACTGGCTCTCCGCGCGCGTGGAGAAGCGCGGCCCCTGCACCACGACCATGGTGCCGTGATCCTTCAGCGGCAACTCGGTCCCGGCCGCCGAGATGGCGGCGGTGCGCAGCTCACCGCAGTACGGGTCGGCGAAGGACACGTGCACGCCGCCCGCGTCGTAGAAGGTCTGATCGCGCCCGGAGGTGCGATCGACCAGCTGATCGGGCACCGCCACGGTGCCCGGCCCCCAATCGGCGCGCAGGCTGCCCACCGCACAGGGCCCGAAGATCCGGCGCACGCCGAGGGTGCGCAGCGCCCACATATTGGCGCGGTAGGGCACGGTGTGCGGGGAGTACTCGTGTTTGCGCCCGTGTCGCGGCAGGAAGGCGACCGAACGCCCTTCCACCTGTCCGATGGTGATGGGCGCACTGGGTGCGCCGTAGGGCGTCTCGAGCTCCACGGTGGTCGCATCGTCGCCGAAGAAGTCGTAGAACCCGCTGCCGCCGATAATGGCCAGCGTGGCCCGAGGATCCGAACTCATGCGGGCAATTCTTGCGCATGCGCGCATGAGTGGTGCTACCGGATCGGAGCATGTACCCTAGGGGGGTATTGATGCCGGGAGTGAGGAAATCGTCGGTGACCAGCGAACAGACCGCCACAACCGAATCCGTCGACGCACCCGCAGCCGACGCATCCCACCACGACCACGGCTCGCACGGCTACATCACCGCCAAGGACGACTACCTCAAGCGCCTGCGCCGCATCGAGGGCCAGGCCCGCGGCCTGCAGCGCATGGTGGAAGAGGAAAAGTACTGCATCGACATCCTCACCCAGGTCTCGGCCATGACCAAGGCCCTGCAGGCGGTGGCCATGGGCCTGCTCGAGGATCACATCAGCCACTGCGTCGTGGACGCCGCCGTCGCGGGCGGCCCGGAAGCCGAGGCCAAGATCAAGGAAGCCACCGACGCCATCGCCCGCCTGGTGCGCTCCTGAGCTACGCCGATTGCGCCCGGAATTCGCTCGGGGTCATCCCCATTTCCTGCCGGAAGACGCGATAGAAGTTGCGTTCGTCGGCGAATCCGGCCGCACCGGCGATCGTGGCCAGCGAGCGGGAGCCGGGTTCGCGGAGCAGGTTCCGCGCGTGCTCGAGGCGGGTGCGGCGCACCAGTGCGCCGAAGCCGCCGAATTGCTCACAGGCGCGATAGAGGGATCGCCGGGACAGACCGCAGGCGTGCGCCACCTCCTCGACCGTCATGGCCGGATCGGCGTGATGATCCCGGACATACGCCGCGATCACCTCGTGTATCAGCGCCGGGCTGTTCCGCGCGTATCCGGCGTCACCGGCGATGAGTGAGAGCGCCCCGGCGAGTAGTTCGAAGCCGTGCCCGGCCAGCACGTCCGCGGCGGGATCGGCCTCGGCGCCCAATTCGGCGAGACCGCACAGGAATTCGGCCACCACGGCGAGGGTGCCGCGCACCGCTATGGGCGTGGCCATCGGCAGGTCGGCGGGCGCCAGGCCGGTGCTCGCCAGCAACCGATCCAGCGGAATGCGCAGCATGACCGATTCGGCCTCCGCCGCGTGCGAACCGGCGAAGGGGCGGCTGGTGTCGATCAGCACCAGCGAGCCCGGCCCCCAGTCGGCCCGGCGGCCGCCCTGTTCCATCCGCGCTCTACCGGTCCGCTGAATGCTGACCAGCAGGTAGTCCTGATCGGAGCGGGCGATGTGCCGGCGCGTTCGCGCGATGCGCTGCGTAGTCGCGCCGATGACGGCGGCGCCGAACTGTTCGAATTGGGTGTCGGCGATATGGGCGCGAAACTGCCCGGGCGGCAGCCCGTTTGCCCCACCGTCGGCCGGTGTCACCGAGAGCGGTACGAACGCGGCGGTGACCAGTGCTTCCCATTTTTCGAAGGCCAGTTGCGGTGAGGTGTCTGTACCCGAGCGCACGATGGCCGATACCGAGTGACTCACCTTTCCGATCTTCGCATCGAATGACTAGACAGACCATTCGGTTCGCAGATTGCCCGTCAACAGGCGGCCAAACCGCCCGGTCCCGAGCCGAGCATGAGCGGTACCGCCCAGCGATCCGCACCCAGCCGACGCGGCGTCGCCGTGCGCGCGGCCTGCTGTCCGCGCCGCATGCGCGGCCGCGCCGCGAGATCCACCTCGCGCCGATCCGGTGCGGCCGAACCGATCTCCAGATCCGCGTACAGAATCCCCTCCGCGCCCGCGGCGAGCGGCGGAACCACCTCGGCCCCACCCGCGGCGTAGATCCGCGCCTGCCCACTGCTCCGGACGCCCTGCGGCCCACGACGATCCCAGGCCGCCGCGCCGACCACCGCGCACGGCGCCACCACGTAGGCGTTCGCCTCCAGCGCGTACATGCGGCTCACGGTCGCGGGCGAATCCGGGCCGGGCATCTCACCTTCCGGATTTCCCGGCCAGGCCGCGATATGAATCTGCTCCTCATCGGCGCGCAGCGCCCGGGTCAGCAGCGGCCGCTGATTCTCCTGTCCGGAGAGCGCGCCCACCTTCCCGATCACACCGTGCCGCACCGCCGGGAGATTCGGTGTGCCGGAAGCGAATACCTTGCGTTCAATCGGATTGAGCCCGGCTTTTCGCCGCACCGAAACGATCTCACCGTTCTCGTCGATAACAGCCTGTGCCATATAGATTCGACGATCCTGTCGTTCCCCGAATCCGAGTACCACGTGTATGCCGTGATCCCTTGCCGCGCCGGTGATTCGGCGCATTTCCGCGCCGTCACGAGTTATCGAATTCTCGCGGCAGCGGGTCGAATATTCGACGTTCCACTGATTGGAATCCACCCAGCGCCACCATGGATAACCGGGTAGGAAGGTCTCCGGGAATGCGACCAGGCGAGCGCCCGACGCGGCAGCGGCGCCGATCAGTTCGACAACCTGCTCCACTCCCTCCGATAACCGCAGCCATTTCGGCTCGGCCTGGATCGCCGCCACTCGCACAGTCTTTCTCATCCCATTTCCCTCATGGAATGGATGCTTGCGGAATGGCGACACAGCACGCCATGGCCGAGTGTGCCGCTTTACCGACTGTTCATGCCACTGCGGTGTTTATAGCAATAAACAGTTCAAGGCAATGTACGGAATGCTCCGGGGGTAGTACCCATTTCGGTGCGGAACGAACGATAGAAGCTGCGCTCGGTCAGGAAACCCGAAGCCTTCGCCACCGCGGACAGCGGCAACTGCGGTGCGGTGCGCAACAACTCACAGGAACGCTCGATGCGCATACGCCGCAACACCGCCCCCGGACCGCCCTCGAACTCACCGAACACGCGATACAGAGTACGCCGCGACATTCGGCAACCTTCCGCGATTCGATCGACTCCGAGATCCGGATCCGCGCAGTTCTCGCGCATGAAACTCAACACCCGCTGCCGATTCAGCGCATCGGCGGACTGATCCCGCGGCGCACCGCCCGAGGCCGCCACCACCGCCGCGGCCAGCAGATCCATTCCGGGCTCGGCCAGCAGCGCCGCACCACCCGGATCATCGCGCCGCAATCGGGCCACACTCCGGAAGAATTGCGCGACCACGCCCGGCGCGCTTTCCCTCGAAAAGTGCTTCGCGGTAGGCACTTCCGCGCCCATCACACCGTAACGCTCGCGCAGCTTGCTCATCGGCACCTGTAGTACGACCTGTTCCCACTCCTGATCGAATTCCCAGTCATAGGGCCGCGAGGTGTCGTAGAACACGATGCCCCCGGGCCCGACTTCCGCGACTCGATCGTCCTGACGTAACCGCGCACTACCGGAAAGCGGAATGCTCGCCAGCAAGAACTCGTCCTCGGTGCGAGCGATCAGCGAACCGGTGCGGTGGATCAACTGCGGCGTCGACCCGACCACGGTCAGCTCCATATCGCCATATCGGGCGTGCTCGATATGCCCGCGAAACAGGCCGGTGGGCATGGGCGAAACCGCAAGTGGCACATAGGCCGCACTCACATGCGCTTCCCAGCGCTCGAACGCCTCCACCGTCGACGCATCCGATCCGGACCGCACCTCGACCCGATTGACTTGCTCAGACCGCTCCACTCCCCATCCCTCGACACATTCGACGGCCGCTGCCCGGCCGAATACCGGGCAGTGTCCCAGATCCACCAATACACGGCCAACAACCGAAAATCACTGCGGCCGTTGATCAGCCGACCTTCCCACGGCACTCGGAAAAACGCCGACGCCACTCGGAGCGAATGCTAGGCCGCGGACTCGCAACTCAGATCCAACTCCAGGTCCGCGTACAGGATTCCCTGTTCATGCCCGCTGAGCGGAGCCGCCAACTCGGTACCCCCCGGCGCGTAAATTCGAGAATGCCCGCCCGGCCCCCGCACCAGCTGTTTGGCGGGTTCCGTTCCGCCGCGCCGACTTTCGCTGCCCGCCACATCCATCACCGAACAGGCCGCGATCACATTCAGATTGCCGACCACCGCGTACCAGAGCGTGGCGGCATTGTTCACCCGCACACCCCAGTCCACATCCCGCGCGATGATGAAACCGGGCCAGGACACGATATGCAGCTGCGCGCCGGTGCGTTCCAGCTCGCGGCGCGCGGGCAGATGCAACTGCTCGGACCCGCCCTGCACGCCGATCCGCCCGATATCGGTGCGGAACACATACGGGTCGGTGATCTCGCCGCAGCGGAAGATCCGATGCTCCAGCGGCGTCAGCTCCGGCTTGCGCCGCACCCCCGCCAGCACGCCCCGATCATCGATGAGGCATTGCGACATGTACAGCGAGCTCCCGCAGCGTTCACTGAACCCGAGCAGTACGTGGATGCGATGCCGGCGCGCGGCATCGGCGATGCGGCGGAACTCGGTGCGGCCCACGGTCAGCGAATTGGTCCGATAGCGCGCGAAGAAACCCTGCCCCCAACTCACCGAATCGAGCCACAGCCACCACGGGTAACCGGGCAGGAAGGTCTCCGGGAAAGCGACCAGCCGCGCACCGCCGGCCGCCGCCGCCTCGATGAGTTCGATGGCCTGCTGGACGCCCGCCCGCAGGTCCAGCCACCGCGGTTCGGCTTGGACGGCTGCAACACGCACCTTCGTCGGCACCTCGGCTCCCTTCGACACGATGGGGATGATCTGTGCCATCACCCTTCGCCGAACGGCTGCCCGGTACAGCGACATCCCGTGCCGAGCTACCGACGTGGTGTGCCTGGGTCCAATTGGGCGCGGAATTGCCCGGGCGTCTGCCCGGTCTCATCGCGGAACGCGCGATAGAAATGCCGATCGGTGGCGAAACCGGACGCCGCCGCGATCGCGGCCAGCGGCCGATTCGGATCGGCGCGCAGCAGACGGCGGGCATGTTCGACCCGCATCCGCCGCACCAGCGCCGCCGGACCGCCGAACCCCTCGCACAGCCGGTACAGCGTGCGCCGCGACACCAGGCAGGCGTGCGCCACCTCGTCCACGGTGAGCTCGGGATCGGTATAGCGCTTGCGGAGGTAGGCCAGCACCTGCTGGCGCGTGTACAGCGAATCCGAGGGGGCGGGCGAATTGCGCCCGGTGGCCAGCAGCACCGCGGAGGACAGCATGCCAGCGATCTCCGAATCCAGTACCGTTGCGGCCCTGGAGGTCTCATCGGGCGCGAGTTCGGCCAGCCCGCGGAAGAACCCGGCCACCACGCCGAGCGCACCGGTGGTGGGCAATGGCGTGGCGATCGGCAGTTCGTCACGCACCAGCCCGGCGTGCTCGAGCACCAGATGCATGGGGGCGCGCACGATCGCCGATACCGAATTCTCGGTGGTGCGGCTCTCGATCGGGCGGGCACTGTCGAAGAAGACGATGGAACCGGCGGGCGTATCGGCCACCCGGCCGTTCTGCTCGGTCCAGTTCGAGCCTTCCACAACGATATTCACCAGCAGGAACTCCGCGGTGGCCTGTTCGACCTGACGACGGGTGCGCATAACCCGCTGCGCGCTGGCGGACATGAGGGTGAAACTGGAGCGATCGAACTGGGTCGTACTGACCCTGCCGTGCCAATGTCCGGTGGCCAGCGGCTCGATCGTGGAGGGCAGCACAGCATCGGAGACCAGTGCCTCCCACTGCTCGAATGCCTGGCGAGCCGAGGTTTCCGTACCGGAGCAGACCTCGGCGCTGGCGGTTGCCGCGTTTCCCACCCCAGCATCATCCCATCCCCCGGGCACCAGCAAACATGTATTGAACCTGTTCGAACCCGGCGAAACGGACCAGTTACCTGAGAATTCCAGGCAGTTACCAGAGAATTTCGGGCAGTACGCCGCCCGGTCGTCGGCGGCTCGACAACGACCGGACGGCGTCTCCGCATCGCATGACCCGACCCGTCGGCATCATCGGCGACTGCCAGCGCAAAGAGGTCGAGCGCTACGTGCAGGCAACGCATCGCCTCGGGGCACAATCGTGACGAGGAGACCGCCGGTGCACGGGGTCAGCGATTTGGCTACAGGGCTACCCCCGGCACGAACCGGGTGCCCCACAAGTATTCACACCGGCAGCCACACTGTGACTGCCCATCGGTGCCAAGTCACTGACCATTGACGTCAGTCCCGTTCGCCACGCATCGCGCACAATGCGTCCCGGCGCCACCCGATGCGCCGCGGCACATCGCGCACAATGCATCGAGCCGGAACGGCATCGGGCGGCGCGCCCGCGAATCACGCGTGCACGGAGCGGAATTCGCCCGGCGTCATTCCGATCTCGCGTTTGAAGGCGCGATAGAACTGTCGCTCGGAGACGAATCCGGCGGCCCGCGCGATGGAGAGCAACGGCCGGGTCGGATCGGTCCGGATCAATGCCAGCGCGCGCTCGATTCGCATGCGGCGCAACATCGCCGCCAGCCCGTCCTCACCATTCTCGAACAGCCGATACAGCGTGCGCCGCGATACCGAACAGGCCGCCGCCACCCGGTCCACCGTGAGCCCCGGATCGGCATAGTGTTGCTGGATATACGCCATCGCCTGCTGTTTGGTGAGCGCCTGCATCGGCTCGTCATGCGGTGCGGCACCGGCCGCCAGCTGCACCACCGAGGCCAGCAAACCCGTGCCGTGCCGCGCCAGCACCGAAGCCTGTTCGGGCGCGGTGTGCTGCAATTGCGCGAGGCCGCAGAAGAATCGGCCGACGATCCCGGCCGCACCCTCCGGCGGAAAGCGCACCGCCGTCGGCAATCGGTCCGAGGCGACACCGGACGCGCTCACCACCTGCGATAGCGGCACCTGCACCGCCACCACACCCCAGCTCTGCTCGAAATGCGCGGTGAACGGGCGCGAGCTGACGTACAGCAGCAGTCCGCCGTCGGCCATCTCGCCGACCCGGCCGTCCTGTTCCAGCCAGCCGCGCCCGTGCGTGGTCACGCTGGCGAACAGGATGGGTTCGTCCGGTTCGTCGATCAGCCGCGGAATGCGGGTGATGTGCTGACCGCTCGCGTCAACCGTCGAGACATCCAGATCATCGAACCGGGACTGCACTATTCGGGCCCGGAAGTCGCCGGATCGCACCGGCGTCACCACCAGGGGCACGTACGCCTGTGCCACCGCTGCCTCCCACTGCTCGAAGGTCTCCTGTTCGGAAACCTCCGGCATGGACCGCACCTCCACCACTGCGGGCTCCGGGCCGCTCATTGGCCGATTGTCGCACCATTGGGCGGGCGGAAAGTCGAAATCCCTTCATAACTTCCAACTTTCGGGCCACGTGCCCGAATTCACCGGTGTGTCCCGACTGCCGAGTGTCGGATGGCGCGTGGAAAAACCCGCGCTTTGCGAGTTGCACTACGAATCCTCACGGCGGAGTTGAGGATTCGCGGCGACCGCCGGTTTCGACGCCGGCGCCCCGCAATCTTCCTCCGAATCCGGGAAAATCACGAATCCCGCTCCGCTATAGGCGAATTCGAGTCCAGTATGACTCAATCCCCACAGCATCCGGAAGAATCGGGCACAGTTCGCATTTCGCGGGTCTCCGCATTGCGCGCGGCCAGGTCCGAATCATCCGGATAATCCACCGCGATGAGACTCAAACCGTGCGCGGGCGCGACGGTGACCGCACTGGCGCGCTCGCGCTCGTTCAGCAATCCGCCGACCCATTCCGGGGTGCGCCTGCCCTCGCCGACCGCGAGCACCGCACCGACCAGACTGCGCACCATGGACCAGCAGAACGCGTCCGCGGAGACATACGCGGTGAGCAGATCGCCCTCGCGCTCCCAGTCGAAGCGCTGCAATTCCCGAATGGTGGTCGCGCCCTCCCGGCGCTTGCAGAAGGCCGCGAAATCGTGCAGCCCCAGCAGCTTTCGCGAGGCGGCCGCCATGGCCTCCAGATCCACACCGGGGCGGCACGGCACGATATGCCTGGCCCGCAATGGATCCGCGCCGTACGGGGCGGTGGTGAGGCGATACGCGTAATGCCGCCGGATGGCGGAGAACCGGGCGTCGAACTCCGGCGGTACCAGCCGAACATCCTTGACCCGCACATCTTTCGGCAGGAATCGCGCCAGCCGGTGCACCAGCCGCGGGCCGTCCACCTCGCCGTGCGTATCGAAATGCGCGACCTGACCCTCGGCGTGCACACCGGCGTCGGTGCGCCCGGCCACGGTCAGCTGGATCGGCTCGCGCCGCACCTTGCTCAGCGCCTCCTCCAGGGTGCCCTGCACGGTGCGCAGGCCGGGCTGGCGGGCCCAGCCGGTGAAGTCGGTGCCGTCATAGCCGATGTCGAGCCGTACCCGAACCGAAACCGGCTCCGGCGCCTGATCCTCCACGGTCACAGCGATCTCCTGGTTAACATGAAGAAAGCCCGCCGACCCGGAGGGGACGGCGGGCTTCCTCATGGAATGAGACGGAAGACTAGTCTTCCTTCTTCTCCTCGGCAGCGGCCTCGGCCGGAGCGTCGGCGACGACCTCGGCGGCGGTCTCCTCGGCCGGAGCCTCGGCGACCGGGGTCTCGGCCTGCTGCGAAGCCGCGACGCGACGGGCACGATCGGCCTCGTTGGTCACGGTCTTCTCGCGAACCAGCTCGATGATCGCCATCGGAGCGTTGTCACCCTTGCGCGGGATGGTCTTGATGATGCGGGTGTAGCCACCCTCGCGACCCTCGAACGACGGGCCGATGTCCGCGAACAGCGAGTGCACGACGTCCTTGTTGCGGATCACCTTCATCACCTCGCGACGGTCGGCAAGGGAGCCGGCCTTCGCCTTGGTGACAAGCTTCTCGGCATAGGGGCGCAGCGCCTTGGCCTTGGACTCGGTGGTCTTGATGCGACCGTGCTCGAAGAGCGCCGTGGCCAGGTTGGCGAAGATCGCCTTCTGGTGCGACGCCGACCCGCCGAAGCGGGCACCCTTCTTGGGCTTGGGCATTGGAATCTCCTGTGTCTAAGACCGCCGGGGCGCCCGCCCCATACGGCCTAAAGCTGTTCGGTCTCGGCGTAGTCCTGCTCGCCGCTGTCGGTGTCGCTGAACGAACCGCTGTCGCTCCAGGTGCCGCTCGCCGCGTCGTAACCGACGACGGAGGACGGATCGAAGGAGGCCGGGGAGTCCTTGAGGGACAGACCAAGCGAATGCAGCTTGACCTTGACCTCGTCGATGGACTTCTGGCCGAAGTTGCGGATATCCAGCAGATCGGACTCGGTGCGGGCAACCAGCTCGCCGACGGTGTGCACACCCTCGCGCTTGAGGCAGTTGTAGGACCGCACGGTCAGGTCCAGGTCCTCGATCGGCAGACCGAACGAAGCGATGTGATCCGCTTCGGCCGGGCTCGGGCCGATCTCGATGCCCTCGGCCTCGACGTTCAGCTCGCGAGCGAGACCGAACAGTTCGACCAGAGTCTTACCCGCCGACGCCAGCGCATCCCGAGCGGAAATCGAGTTCTTGGTCTCGACATCCAGGATGAGCCGGTCGAAGTCGGTGCGCTGCTCGACACGAGTCGCCTCGACCTTGTAGGTCACCTTGAGAACCGGCGAGTAGATCGAATCCACCGGAATCCGGCCGATTTCCGCACCCGACGCCTTGTTCTGCACGGCAGGAACGTAGCCGCGACCGCGCTCGACAACGAGCTCGATCTCCAGCTTGCCCTTGTCGTTCAGGGTCGCGATGTGCATGTCCGGGTTGTGCACGGTCACGCCGGCCGGGGGAACGATGTCCCCACCGGTGACCGAGCCCGGGCCCTGCTTGCGGACGTACATGGTGACCGGCTCGTCCTCTTCGGACGAGACAACCAGGCCCTTGAGGTTCAGGATGATGTCGGTGACATCTTCCTTCACGCCCGGAACCGTGGTGAACTCGTGCAGCACGCCGTCGATACGAATGCTCGTAACGGCAGCCCCCGGGATCGAGGACAGCAGCGTGCGGCGCAGCGAGTTACCGAGGGTGTAACCGAAACCCGGCTCCAGCGGTTCGATGGTGAACCGCGACCGGTTCTCGGACACAACCTCTTCGGTCAGTGTCGGTCGCTGTGAAATCAGCATGGATTTCTCCTCCTTCGAGCGTCCGCTATTTGACGCTCACGACTGGAAAATGTTGCTGCCCTGAACAATTCAGGGCACCAACCAGCGATGCGCTGAGCGCACCTCATTACTTCGAGTAGAACTCGACGATCAGCTGTTCCTGCAGCGGAACATCGATCTGCGCACGCTCGGGGAGCTGGTGCACCAGAATGCGAAGACGGCCCGGAACGACCTGGAGCCAACCCGGAACGGGACGGTCACCGACGGTCTCGCGCGCAACCTGGAAAGGCAGCGTGCCCAGCGACTTCTCCTTGACATCGATGATGTCGTACTGGGAAACCTGGTAGCTGGGGACGTCGACCTTCACGCCGTTGACCACGAGGTGGCCGTGGCTGACGAGCTGACGAGCCTGACGACGGGTACGGGCCAGACCGGCGCGGTACACGACGTTGTCCAGACGGGTCTCGAGCAGACGCAGCAGGTTGTCGCCGGTCTTACCCTTCTGGCGGTTCGCCTCTTCGTAGTAGCGGCGGAACTGCTTCTCCATGACGCCGTACGAGAAGCGAGCCTTCTGCTTCTCCTGCAGCTGCATGAGGTACTCGGATTCCTTGATCCGCGCGCGGCCGTGCTGGCCGGGCGGGTAAGGACGACGCTCGAACGCCTGGTCGCCTCCAACGAGGTCAACACGAAGGCGACGCGACTTGCGGGTGATGGGGCCTGTATAACGAGCCATGATTCTCTACCTTTTCCTTCCCGCTTAGACGCGACGCCGCTTGGGCGGACGGCAGCCGTTGTGCGGCTGCGGGGTGACATCGGAGATCGTGCCGACCTCGAGGCCGGCGGCCTGGAGGGAACGGATCGCGGTCTCGCGGCCCGAGCCCGGGCCCTTCACGAACACGTCGACCTTCTTGACGCCGTGCTCCTGCGCCTTGCGGGCAGCGTTCTCGGCGGCGAGCTGCGCGGCGAACGGGGTCGACTTACGCGAGCCCTTGAAGCCGACGTGGCCCGAGGACGCCCAAGAGATGACGTTGCCGGACGGGTCGGTGATCGACACGATGGTGTTGTTGAACGTGCTCTTGATGTGCGCGTGGCCGTGCGGGACGTTCTTCTTATCCCGGCGACGCGACTTCTGAGTCTTCTTCGGACCCGAGGTCCTGCTCTTCGGAGGCATGCGCTATCCCTACTTCTTCTTGCCGGCGACGGTCTTCTTCGGACCCTTGCGCGTGCGGGCATTGGTCTTGGTCCGCTGGCCGCGCACAGGCAGGCCACGACGGTGACGCAGGCCCTGGTAGCAGCCGATCTCGATCTTGCGACGGATGTCGGCCTGAACCTCGCGGCGCAGGTCGCCTTCCACCTTCAGAGCGGAGCTTTCGATGTAGTCACGCAGAACCGTGACCTGCTCATCGGTGAGGTCCTTGGAACGGATGTCACCGGAGACACCGGTGGCTTCCAGGATCTCCTTGGCGCGGGTGCGACCAATGCCGAAGATGTAAGTCAGCGCGATCTCCATGCGCTTTTCGCGCGGAAGATCGACGCCCATCAGACGTGCCATGTGGCATTTCCTTAATGGTTGCGGAGGTCTGCTCCCTGGCCGTCCCCTCGTAATGGGGCCCCGGCCTCCGTACCGGGGGAAGGCCGCCATCCGCCCCCTGCGGGGCTCGACAACGGCGACTGGCGTTGGGAGTTACTTCTGTGTTGCTGCCAATCCGAATCGCGTTCGGTGCTTGGCTGGTGAGCGACCGGGGTTGCCCCCGGCGATCACGGCGCTGAGCGTCTTACGACGATCAGCGGCGAGATCAGCCCTGACGCTGCTTGTGGCGCAGGTTCTCGCAGATCACCATGACCCGACCGTGACGGCGGATCACCTTGCACTTCTCGCAGATCGGCTTGACGCTGGGGTTGACCTTCACGTCAGATCCAATCTGGTTCCGTGTGCTCACTGGCCGTGAACACAGTTTTTCCCCGGCCTAATGGCCGGGGAAGACCCGGAGCGGAAAAGCTCCGGAAGCCTCTTATGCCCGGTTAAGGGCAAATCACTTGTAGCGGTAGACGATCCGACCGCGGGTCAAGTCGTAGGGCGACAGCTCCACGACGACGCGATCCTCGGGCAGAATGCGGATGTAGTGCTGCCGCATCTTGCCGCTGATGTGCGCGAGAACCTTGTGACCGTTCTCCAGCTCAATCCGGAACATCGCGTTGGGCAATGGTTCGATAACCCGGCCCTCGACCTCGATGGCCCCTTCCTTCTTCGCCATATCCTCCGCGATCCCGTTTCAGGCTGAACCTGGTTGGTTCAACTCATCACGTCTTTCAGTCTGTCGTAGTTAGTCGTGCACTACATGCGACCGGGTGCGATACTCGCTGACAGTCGCTCATCCGCACGGAATGTGGACATGCCACAGCCAGCAGGTAGGTGCACCGCCGACCAATGCTACCCGCTGCGTCAGATGCGGCCAAATACGCCCTGCTCGGGGTGGGCTGGAACACGCTCGGCCCAGGGTTGGGAAGCACCGGACGGGGCAGTCTGTATCGGTTACCGCCAAGCTGGGTGGGTGCGAGCTCGCGCAGGCCCGAGCACGGCACGGCGAGAGATCGCTAAACTACGGCCTGTCCTGCCAGACCGCGCAACACACGGGGGTTGATGTGAGCCGCAATAACGACGGGCTCCCCATGCTTCCGCCATGGCTGTCCGAGAGCGATGTCTCCCAATCCGGCTACGAAGCCCCCGTGGAGAACCTCCCGCACGACGACCTCATCCCCGAGGAGAAGTCGCCCCGTCGCCTCTTCGGCCGTCGCAAATCCCGCAAGGACAGCACCCCGGAAACCGACCCGGCTCCCACCCGCCAGCCCTGGTCCACCTCCGACCCGCACCTCCCCGCGCCCCCCATCACCCCCGAACTCGACTCCCCGGGCAACGGCAACGGCCGCTTCACCACCCCGCCGAACCCTCAGCGCGACAGCCACTCCCCGGCCTCCGACACCCAGCACCGCACACCCGCCGAACAGCGTGGACCGTCGCCCCAGTCGGCGCGCGAGTCGAACCCCACCACTTCCGGTACCGATCTGCCCGCCCGCCCGAACAACGGCGCGGCCCCGGATCAACAGCCCCCGGGCGCACGCTTCTCCGCCCCGCCCGCCCCGGACTCCCATCGCGGCGCACCACAGCCGTCATTCGGACAACCCCGCCAGTCGACCCCGCTCCCCCCACCCCCGCACGGCGCACCCCCCATCCCCGATGCGCCCCACCAGCATTCGCCTTCCCCGGCACAGCCGACCGCCCCCGCAGCCAACGCAGCACCGGCGCGGCCCGCTCTCCCGGATTCGCCGCCGCAGAGTGCCCGGCCCGGCACCCGCGTACCCACGCAGCAGTCCGATTCGCCCGCACCGCAGGAGCCGGGCGCGGCGAGCTCGCGCGCCCCGCTGCCGCCCTCCCCGAGCGAGATCGCCAGGCAGCGACCGGCGCTTCCCGATCCCCCTCCGCACCAGCCCGAAGCAGCGGCCCCCACCGCCCCGCCGCGGCTACCCCCGCTCGAAGGACCCGGCGCACAGCCCGATCCCCACACCCCCGCCCCGGAAGCCAGGCAACGCCCGCCGCTGCCCGAGCCACCCACGCACGCCGACCAATCCGTTCCGCCCGGCGCACCGCTCGAGGGCTCGGATACCGCTGCGCCACCGGCATTCCCGGTCCCAGGCACACCGGTGGACGACATCCTCGCCCCGCCGCGCACCTCAGCCCCGGTGGACGACATCCTCGTCCCGCCACGCACCTCGGCCCCGGTGGCCGAGCCGCCGCTGCTCCCACCCCCGCCGCACGGTGGCGGAAGCCCGCTCCCGCAGGGACCGGCCGTCACCGGCCCACTGGCTTTCCCTGTGCCGGGCACTCCCCTGGACGACATCCTCGCGCCGCCCCGGCCGACCACACCCGCGAATACGCCGACTGACCAAGGCAATTCAGGCGGAGAACCGGCCCGGCCCGCCTTCGCGTCGGATATGACTGTCCGGGTACCGGTTTCACCCGCATCGCCGCACCCGGACCAGGCCGCTCCGGAAGCACCGCGTGAATCCACGCCCGGGACGGCGCAGCGTCCGACCGGCTCGGACCACGACACTCCTCGAAACCCTGCGGCGCCCAATGCCGCGCCGAACGGCTTGCCCGATCCCAGCCTCGGGTCCGTGCACGACACCCCCCTCGCCACGGGAACCACCTCGCGGCCCAACCCGGCCACACCCCAGAGCGCAGCGCCGACTTCCGCGGAACCCAGCACCGGTCTGCCCGTAGACAGCGAAGAGGATACGAACACCGGCCGGCATCGAGCGATCGACGCGGCACTGCCGGGAACCCCGGAATCCATTCCAGGACAACCGACTTCACCTACCGACTCCCAAGGCAGCCGAGGGCCGGACCCCGCCCCCGCCACCCCGCCGGACCACGCACCGCAGGCGGCGAGGCCGCCTTGGCGTCCCCCCACCGCTCCCCTGCCCGGACAGCAGGCTCCCGCAACGGATCCGCAGCACGGATCCACTCCCGGACCGCAGCAACCCTCCCGCGCGGGACACGGACCCCATCAATCCGACGCCCAGCGGGGACGCGCACCCGAGCGGCTTGATCAGACACCGCCGCCGCATGGCCCCTCCGCAACACCCGGAGGACCCTCGACCGGAGGCCAGTGGCCCCCGGCAGGACCCGCGACGGGCCCGCACGGATCCCCCGCACCGCAGTACGGCCCAGCTGCGCAGCACGGCCCCGCGACCGGACCGCACGGCCCAGGCCCGCAAGGCCCAGGCCACCAGGGCGCACACACCGGCGGCCTGCCGGTCCTCACACCCCCGGACGCACCGGGAATGGCCGCATGGCACCGCGGACCCCAGCCACCGCAGCAGGGCACCCCCGTTGCGCCGCAGCACAATCCGCCCCACCACGCTCCCGGACAAGACTTGTCGGGTCAAACACCCCAGCACGCCCCCGAACAGGGTCTGCCAGGCCAACCCCCGCAACCTGTCGGACAGGGTCTGCCGGGCCAACCCCCGCTGCCCGTCGAACAGGGTCTGCCGGGCCAACTCCCGCAACCTGTCGGGCAGAGTCTGCCGGGCCAACCCCCGCAAACCATCGGACAAGGTCTGCCGGGTCAACGCCCGCAGCCCGTCGAGCAGAGTCTGCCGGGTGAGGCGGCGCAGAGCGGTTCGCAGGGACCCGCGACGCACCAGCCCTCCGCGCCTGCCGCGGCATCGGATCGTTCACCGCTCGGGTCGGCTCGGGTACCGGGAGCCAACTGGGCTCCGAACCCATTGCTGTCGGGTCCGAACACCTGGCAACAGAACCCGGCCCTCGCCGAAAGCAACCCCGCCGCACCGAATTCCGGCGGATCCGCTACCAACGGCGGCCCTTCGGCGGTCCCCCCGACCGCCCCAACATCACCCGCTGGCACCCCCACTCCGGCTCGCCCGGATGGAGCACCCCAGCCCGATCAGGCCGCGCCGAACGCGCCCGCCCACCAGTTCCCGCCCGCCAACCAGCTTCCGGGCGTCAACCACGTCCAACCGGCGAACCAAGCACCGGCGCAACCCTATTGGGGCCCAGACGGTCCGATGGGCATCAATCCCCAGACGGGCCAGGAGCATTCCGAGGCCGCCGCAGCGCAGGCGAACTGGGGTGTACCGCAGGGACTCGCCCATGGCGCCGCGAACAACGGCGGACAGTCGCAGCCGACCCCAGTCGCACCGAACTGGGTTGCGCCTCAGCAGCCCGGCACAGTTCCGGGCGGGTCAGCCGATCGCAGCGGAGGACCGCAAACCGGCGCCCGGGGGCAGGCGACCCCGAATGGACAGCGGACCGGAGCCGACGAGTCGAGCGCAGTCGGCCGGGAAGCGACCGGTGAGCCTGCCGGACAGGCGAACTGGGGAGTTGCGCAGCCGGGAGCCGCAGACAATGGCGCGGGTAGCGGACAGCCAGGTGCGCCGGGGTATGCCCAGCAGGCACATGGGCAACAGCAGGGTCCGGTGACGCAGGGGCAGCAGGCTGGGCCACAGGCGTACGGGCAGCAAGCTGGAGCTGAAGCGTACGGGCAGCAGCCTGGGGCTGAGGCGTATGGACAGCAGCCCGGCCCGGCAGGGTATGGCCAGCCGGGGTATGGGCAGCAACCGGGTGGGTATGTGCCGCCCGCTGCGCCTTTGCAGTTCGGGGTGGGGCGGCAGCAAGGGGTGCCTTCGCTGGATGATGTGCCGTTGCGGCGGGTGAAGAAGGCCGCCGGGTCGGGGTGGCGACGGGCCGTGCACCATGCGACCGGTGGGGCCATCAATCCGGGGATGTCCGCGGAGGAGCGGCGGCTGCAGGAGTTGGTGGCTCGGATTCGGCAGCCCGTGCGCGGGGATTACCGGATTGCCGTGCTGTCCTTGAAGGGTGGCGTGGGTAAGACGACCACGACCATGGGGTTGGGGTCGATCTTCTCGTCCATTCGCGGGGACCGCGTTATCGCGGTGGACGCGAATCCGGACTTCGGCACGCTGTCGCAGCGGGTGCCGTTGCAGACGCGCTCGACCGTGCGGGATCTGCTGCTGGATCCGACGATCGCGCGGTATTCGGATGTGCGGCGGCATACCTCGCAGGCCGGTAGCCGGTTGGAAGTGCTTGCGAGCGAACGGGATCCGGCGGCCTCGGAGGCGTTCAGCGAGGACGAGTACCGCAATGTGGCACGTATTCTGCAGCGCTTCTACAACATCATTCTGACCGATTGCGGTACGGGACTTATGCATTCGGCCATGGCGGGTGTGCTGGATCTGGCGCATTCGCTGGTGCTGATCTCGTCGTCGGCGATCGACGGCGCGCGCAGTGCCGCGGCCACGCTGGATTGGCTGTCCCTGCACGGGCACGACCATCTGGTGCGCAATGCGGTCGTGGTGATCAACCTGCCGCGCCCGGGCGCCCCGAATGTCGGTATCAATCAGCTGCGGGATTACTTCCTGTCGCGCTGCCGCGCGGTGCACATCATCCCGTACGACGGTCATCTGGGTGAGGGCGCGGAGATCGACTTGACCCGCCTGTCGAAGGACACCAAGCGCGCCTACGTGGAGCTCGCCGCCACCGTGGCCGATGATTTCGCCACCGATCACCGCCGCTACGGCGGCTGATAAGAACGCGGCTGATTCGACCCTGCTGGACGAAACGGAGCGGCGCACGAACCGCACCGCTCCTTTTCGTCCACTGTGTCCTGCGTCTCTTTGCGGCAGATTAACTGCCACCACCGTAGGGTCACGCGCAGGGAGTTGAGGCAGATGCATCTCGGAGCAGCCGTCGGCGTTCTGGACGAGGATCGGATGGCCGCCGCGCCGCGGCTCGAATTCGATCCTGGTTCGCAGCCGCCGGGCGCCAGGCTGGTCTGGCCGGGCGCTCCGGCCTCACTCACCGAGCTGATCGAGATCTTCTCCGCACTGGGCCTGCACGTCACCGCCCATGAGGTGAGCGCCGATGCGGCCGAGCATCGATTCACCTTCCGCCCCACCGCTTTCGAGCTCACCGAGCCGATGGCGGAGCTGCTGGCCGCGGCCTTCCTGGCCGCCGCCGAGGGCGAGTTCGAGATCGACGGCTTCACCAGTTTGACCGCGACCGCCGGTCTGGCCTGGCGCGATGTGGTGCTGGTGCGCGCGGCCTGCCGCTACCTGCGGCAGGCGGGCCTGCGTCTGGGCGGTCCGCGCATCGCCGAAATCCTCACCGCGCATTCGGATTTCGTGCGCGCGTTCGTCACACTGTGGCATGCCCGCTTCGATCCCGCGCTGCCGGATCGCACCGCTCGGGTGGAAGCGGCCGAAGCCGAAGTCCGCCACCGCATGGAAGCCGCGACCACACTCCCCGAGGATCAACTACTGCGCGGCCTGTCCACATTTTGCACAGCGGTATTGCGCACCAACTGGTTCCAGCCCGATCGCGCGGTCGCCGCGTTCAAAATCGATCCGTCACGCCTGTCGCTGACCGGTCCGATCACCCCGTACCGCGAGATCTTCGTGCATTCCACTCGCGTGGAGGGCAGTCATGTGCGCAGCGGCGTGATCGCACGCGGCGGCCTGCGCTGGTCCGATCGCGTCGACGACTTCCGCACGGAGGTACTGGGTTTGATGAAAACCCAGACGGTGAAGAATTCGGTGATCGTCCCCATGGGCGCGAAGGGCGCGTTCGTGGTGCGCGGCGGTGTCACCGATCCGGCGTCGGTGGAGCGCGCGTACGCGGCGTTCATCGGCGGCCTGCTCGATGTCACCGACAATATCGTCGAGGGCGTGAGTACCCCGCCCGCGCACACGGTGGTCTACGACGATCCCGATTCGTATCTGGTGGTGGCCGCGGACAAGGGCACCGCGCGGTTCTCCGATCTCGCGAATTCCATTGCGGTGGAGCGTGGTTTCTGGCTGGGCGACGCTTTCGCCTCGGGCGGTTCGACGGGCTATGACCACAAGACGCTCGGCATCACCGCGCGCGGCGCGTGGCGTTCGATCCGGCAGCATTTCGCCGAACTCGGCATCGATCCCGAGGTGCAGCCGTTCACGGTGACCGGCATCGGCGATATGTCGGGTGATGTCTTCGGCAACGGCATGCTGGAAACCGAATGCATCCGCCTGGTCGCCGCTTTCGACCACCGGCACATCTTCCTCGATCCGGATCCGGACCCGGTGCTGTCGTTCAAGGAGCGCACCCGCCTGGCGGCTCTGGAGCGCACCAGCTGGGCGGATTACGACCCGACGCTCATCTCCGAGGGCGGCGGCGTCTGGCCGCGCACCGCGAAATCGGTTCCGCTCTCCCCACAGGTGCGACGACGATTGGGCGTCACCGCAACGGAATTGCCCGCACCGGAACTGATTCGGGCAATGCTGTGCGCGGAGGTCGATCTGCTGTTCAACGGCGGTATCGGCACCTATGTGCGGGCCGGCGGCGAACTCGACGCCGAGGTCGCCGACCCGTCCAATGACGAGGTGCGGGTGAGCGCCGACCGCCTGCGCTGCCGAGTCATCGGCGAGGGCGGCAATCTGGGGCTGACCCAGCAGGCCCGCATCGAATTCGCCGTCGCGGGCGGCAAGGTGAACGCCGATTTCATCGATAACGCGGCGGGCGTCGCCACCTCCGACCGCGAGGTGAATCTCAAGATCGCCCTGGATTCCGCGGTGGCGGAGGGTCTTTCGACGGTCGCCGAGCGCAATAAGCTGCTCGCCGCCAATGCCGACGCCGTGGCGCGGGCGGTGCTCGCCGATTGCGATCGGCAGGCCCTTGCCATCAGCCTGGCCGAGGCGCACGCTCCCTTCCTCATCGACCGGCACGGCCGCCTGATCGAAAATCTGGAGCAGGCAACCGATCTCGATCGCGCGGCCGAATTCCTGCCCACCCGGGCCGAACTCGCCGCCCGCCGTCGCGCGGGTAAGGGCCTGGTGCGCCCGGAGATCGCGGTGCTGCTGGCCACAGCCAAGAACCTGGTCCGCGATGAACTGCTGGCCTCGGACGCCCTCGACGATGCGGTCGTATCCGGAACCCTGGCGGGCTATTTCCCGGAGCGCATTCGCACGCTGCTGGGCGAACGACTGCTCAACGAGCATCCGGTGGCGCGCGAGATCGTCGCGGTGGCAGCGGCCAATCAGGTGATCAACCGGGTCGGCCCCGGCCTGATCCATCGCCTGGAGGAGCGCATCGGCGCGGGCACCCCGCAGATCGTGCTGGCCTGCACCGTAATCGACACGGTGCTGGATGTGGACCGCTGGTGGCGCGACGCCCTGGCGCTGCCGGGCGTCTCCCCCCAGGTCCGCATGGGCGTGCTCAAGGGCATCCAGGACGCGGTGGAACAGTCCACCGCCTGGCTGCTCACCCACCGCTCCGACGATTCCTGGTCCGCCGAAATCGACCGCCACGCACCGCTTGTCGCGGAACTGATCGCGGTGCTCCCCCGCCCGGGCGGTCACTCCGGCCGGGACCTGGCCAACCTGCGCCTACTCGCCCAGGCCCTCCCCCTGAGCGATACGGCCCGCCGCACCCGCCTACCGGTCGCCCTGGTCGCCCAGACCTACCGCGAACTGGGCGAACTGATCGGCCTGGATTGGCTGGCAACGACTTTCGCCACCGTCCGCACCTCCGATCACTGGGAAACCCTCGCCGCCGCCGTCCTGGCCGACGAACTCCAATCCCGCTGGCACGCCCTGGTGGCCGCGGTCCTGTCCGAGGCCACCCCCGGCGATTCCGCCCGCGACCACGTCACCGCATGGAAGGACAAACAGGCCGCGACCCGCCTGATCGAACTCGTCGGCCAACTACAACGTTCCGACACCGTCGATATCGCCCGCCTGTGCGTGGTCAATGCCGAATTGGCCACGGCCGCAACACTCTAATCTCCGAGAGCTGTCCAACGCCGCGAAAGTGTTCAAGCGGCGACTGACCCACGGGGGATGGTACGAGCTCAAGTGGATCAACGGCGGGCGATGACCGCCAGGAGCAGCTCGGCGCGGACCAGGGCCTGATCCAGCTGGCAGCCGAGGACGGATTCGATTTTCGCCACTCGGCTGCGCAACGTATGACGGTGTACGCCAAGGGCGTTGGCGGCGGTTTCCCATTGGCCGTGTGCTTCGAGGTACGCGCGCAGTGAGGTGATGAGGTCGGTGCCGTGCCGTTCGTCGTAGTCGACGAGGGGTTGCAGCATGGCTTCGGAGACCGCGCTCAGGACGCGTTGCGCCTCCGGGAAGGCAAGCAGCGCATGGCCCGCCAGCGCCGCGAGTTCGAGCGGGCGCGCACCGGGCAGGGCGGCGGAGGCGGCGAGTTCGGCGTGTTCGATGGCGGCGTTGAAGCGGCGCAATGGATGTGGGGCGCTGAGCCCGGCGCGCAAGGTGGCCCGGACTTCAGCGGGAATTCCGGTGAGCAGTTGTTCGGCGGTGGCGTCGGTGTCGGAGCCCGGGAGCAGCACCGCCACCCGATCCCCGGCGAGATGCGCGAAGAGCTGCCGATTCTGCGGATGCAACTGCGCGTCAACGGTTTCCAGCGCCTGTCTGGCCACCGGCGCGGAGGCACACCGCAGTACCAGGGCGCGCACGCGTCCGGTGCGGTCGGCGGCGGCCGCCAGGTGTTGCCACATGATGTCCGGATCTCCGGGCTCGTCCAGCAGCATCGCCATGGCCTGGGAGTTCAAGCGGTTCTGTGCGATGTGCAGTCGTGCGGGCTTCTCGAAGTCGAGGGCGAGCAGTGAGCTGGCATGGCCGAGCAGCACCTGATCCACCGAGCCGATCGCACCGGCGGTCACCACCGCGAGGTGTCCGTGCACCGTATGTCCGGCCGTAATGGCTTGCAGCACAATGTATTGCCCGGTCGGCAGCTGTATCGCACCGCTGCCGACCGCATCGCTGCGGGTGGCCAGGAATTCCCGGATACGGTCGAGTATCTCGGCACCCGGCTGCCGCGGATGCGCCTCGGCGATCGCACCGTCGGCCCCGACCACCAGCACGGTGGCCGATAATGCCGCTGACAGCTCCCGGATCACCGCCCGCACTCCCTGAATGGCGGCCCGGGTCATGCGCGGTTGCGCGCGGGAGGCGCGCAGCACCTTCTCGTATTCCTGTTCGGCGAGCCGCTGCATCACCTTCTTGGTGATCGCGCCGAACGGCGTCGGCAGCGGCACCTCGAACAGCGGCAGCCCGCACTGATCCGCGGCCTCGACCAGATCCTCGGGCACGGTCTCGTGCGAGAGCCCGACGCCGAAGCCGAGTCCCGCGATTCCGGCCCGATACAGATCCTGGAGATAACGCAGCCGGTCGGGACGGCTGAGCGGTAACCCCATTCCGGTGGTGAGCACGAGTTCCCCGCCGGACATCCACTGCTGCGGTTCGGTGAGCTCGGAGGTGAGCACCAGGGTGACGGCGCGCCCGAGTCCGTCTCCGCCGCCTTTGAGGACCAGTCCCAGCTCGGGTTGGGACAGTATCCATCGGACCGGAATTCCCGCGTTCACAGCTCTCCCGTAGCAAACTGGACAAGTTGTCGAAACCTGATTCTGCCTCCACGCCGATCCGGCAGGTGACGCGGGGGTGTGTCGCACAGCACACTGACTGGCAACCGCACAGCACTTCCTTCGAACGAGATCGGGCACACATGACTGAGATGCTTCGGAACTACATCGACGGCCGGTTCGTACCCGCGACCGCATCGGAGTCGTTCGAACTGATCAGCCCGGTGGACGAATCGGTGACCGGTATCAGCCCGATTTCCGGGCAGGCCGATATCGATGCCGCAGTCGCCGCCGCCTCCGCCGCCTTCCCCGCGTGGAAGGCCACCACCCCCAGTCAGCGTCAGGCCGCCCTGCTCAAACTGGCCGACGCCATCGAAGCCAATTCCGACCGCCTGGTCGAGGCGCAGTGCCGCGACACCGGCCAGCCCAAGCATCTGGTGGCCTCCGAGGAGGTCGCCGTCGGAGCCGATCACCTCCGCTTCTTCGCCGGCGCCGCGCGCGGGCTGGAAGGCAAGTCCGCGGGCGAGTACATGCCCGGTTTCACCTCGTATGTGCGCCGCGAACCGGTCGGTGTGATCGGCCAGGTGACCCCGTGGAATTACCCGCTGATGATGGCCATCTGGAAGATCGGCCCCGCGCTGGCGACCGGAAACACCGTGGTGCTCAAGCCGAGTGACACCACTCCCGGCAGCACCCTGGTGCTGGCCGAGCTGACCAAGGGCATCCTCCCGGACGGCGTCCTCAATGTGGTGCTCGGCACCGCCGTCAGCGGCGCGGCTCTGGTGAGCCATCCGCGCCTGGACATGGTGGCCATCACCGGTTCGGTGCGCGCGGGCATCGCCGTCGCCACGGCCGCCGCCGAACAGGTCAAGCGGGCGCATCTGGAACTGGGCGGCAATGCCCCGGTGGTCGTCTTCGGTGACGCTGATCCGGCCCTGGCCGCCGATCGCATCGGCGATGCCGCGTTCTTCAACGCCGGGCAGGACTGCACCGCCGCCACCCGCGTCCTGGTGCACGAATCGCTGCATGACGATCTGGTCGCCGCGCTGGTGAAGAAGGCCGAGTCCGTGAAGCCCGGCCTGCCCGATGATCCGGATGCCGCGTACGGACCGCTGAACAACATTCGACACTTCGAATCCGTCACCGGCAAACTCGCGGCGCTGCCCGCGCACGCCACCGTCGCGACCGGTGGCACCCGGGTCGGCGATACCGGCTTCTACCTCGCGCCGACCATCATCACCGGTGTGCGCCAGGACGATCCGATCGTGCAGGAGGAAACCTTCGGCCCGGTCCTGACCGTGCAGTCCTTCGCCGATGAGGCCGAGGCGATCCAGCTCGCCAACGATGTCGACTACGGCCTGGCCTCGAGTGTGTGGACTCGGGATCACGGTGTGGTGCAGCGCGTTTCGGCCGCCCTCGACTTCGGCGCGGTCTGGGTGAACTGCCATATCCCGCTGGTGGCGGAGATGCCGCACGGCGGTTTCAAGCGGTCGGGCTATGGCAAGGATCTGTCCGCGTACGGCGTGGAGGACTACACCCGCATCAAGCATGTGATGAGCGCGCACGACTGACCGCGCGCCTCGCGAACCCTCGAACCTCTTTCCGCAGAAGGATTTTCAATGACCGAGATCAGCTACCGGCTCCCGCAGCAGCGGGTGCTGAACACCGCCCTGCCGGGCCCGCGCTCGCAGGAGCTGGCCGCGCGCCGCAAGGCCGCCGTCGCGGCCGGTGTGGGTTCCACCGCGCCGGTGTACGCCGCGGATGCCGACGGCGGCGTCATCGTGGACGTGGACGGTAATTCGCTCATCGATCTGGCGGCCGGTATCGCGGTCACCAACGTCGGTGCCTCGCATCCGAAAGTCGTTGCGGCGGTTCAGGAGCAGATCGAGCGGTTCGCACACACCTGCTTCATGGTGACCCCGTACGAGGCGTACATCCGGGTCTGCGAGGAGCTGGCCACGCTCACCCCGGGCGATTACGAGAAGCGCAGCGTGCTCTTCAACTCCGGCGCGGAAGCGGTGGAGAACGCCATCAAGGTGGCGCGCCTGGCCACCGGCCGCACCGCGGTGGTCGCCTTCGATCACGCGTACCACGGCCGCACCAATCTCACGATGGCCCTGACCGCCAAGAACATGCCGTACAAGGCACATTTCGGCCCGTTCGCCCCCGAGGTGTACCGCATGCCGATGTCGTACCCGTTCCGCGATGGCGGCCTGGACGGCGTGACGGCGGCTCGCGAGGCGATCTCGCGCATCGAGAAGCAGATCGGCGCGGATCAGCTGGCGGCCATCATCATCGAGCCGATCCAGGGCGAGGGCGGATTCATCGTTCCCGCGGCGGGCTTCCTGCCGACCCTGGTCGAATGGGCACGCGCGAACGGCGTGGTCTTCATCGCCGATGAGGTGCAGACCGGTTTCGCCCGCACCGGCGACTGGTTCGCCTGCGAGGCGGAAGGCGTTGTGCCGGACATCATCACGATGGCCAAGGGCATCGCCGGCGGTATGCCGCTCTCGGCCATCACCGGCCGCGCGGATCTGCTGGACGCCGTGCACGCGGGCGGCCTGGGCGGCACCTACGGCGGCAATCCGGTGGCGTGCGCCGCCGCGCTGGCCGCCATCGACGCCATTCGCGAACATGATCTGCCCGCCCGCGCCCGGCATATCGGCGAGGTCGCCACCGCCCGGTTCACCGAACTCGCGCAACAGGTTCCGGCCATCGGCGAGGTGCGCGGCCGCGGCGCCATGCTGGCGCTGGAGTTCGTCCGCCCCGGCACCACCGAGCCCGATGCCGCGCTCACCGCCGCCATCGCCAAGCGTTGCCTGGAGCAGGGTGTCATCACCCTGACCTGCGGCACCTACGGCAATGTCATCCGCCTGCTGCCCCCGCTGGTGATCGGCGACGACCTACTCGACGAGGCGCTGACGGTGCTGTGCACCGCGATCAGCGACCTCGCGGGCTGAACACCTTCAGGGAGAACGATGTTGGAGTACGACCGGATCAGCGGCCTCATCCCCACCGGTGTGTGGATCGACGGCACCTCCGCGCCCGCCGCCTCGAAAGCCACTTTCGCGGTGCGCAATCCGGCGAGCGGTGAGATCCTCACCGAGGTCGCCGACGGCAATGGCGACGATGCCCTGTGCGCGCTGGACTCGGCCGTCCGGGTTCAATCCGCTTGGGCCGCAACGGCTCCGCGTGAGCGTTCGGCGATTCTGCGCCGCGCCTGGGAGATCCTGACCGATCGCACCGAGGAAATCGCGCTGCTGATGACCCTGGAGATGGGCAAGACCCTCGCCGAGGCGCGCGGTGAAGTCGCCTACGGCGGTGAGTTCCTGCGCTGGTTCAGCGAGGAGGCGGTGCGCGTCGGCGGCCGCTACACCGAATCCCCCGCCGGGACCGGCCGTATTCTGGTCACCCAGCAGCCGGTCGGGCCGTGCCTGGCCATCACGCCGTGGAACTTCCCGCTGGCCATGGGTTCTCGCAAGATCGGCCCCGCGCTGGCCGCGGGCTGCACGGTGATCGTGAAGCCCGCCGAGGACACCCCGCTGACCATGCTGGCGCTGGCCCAGATCTTCGCCGAGGCCGGTCTGCCCGAGGGCGTGCTGTCGGTGGTGCCGGGCAGCGATGCCGCCGCCATCACCGCGCCGCTGCTCGCTGATTCCCGGTTGCGCAAGGTGACCTTCACCGGTTCCACCCGGGTCGGCAAGCTGCTGCTGCGCCAGGCCGCCGACAATGTGCTGCGCACGTCGATGGAATTGGGCGGCAATGCCCCCTTCATCGTGTTCGAGGACGCCGATCTGGAGCAGGCGCTCGCCGGTGCCATGGCGGCCAAGATGCGCAATGGCGGCGAGGCGTGCACCGCGGCGAACCGCATCTACGTGCAAAATTCGATCCGCGAGGAGTTCGCGACCAAACTCGCCGAGAAGATCGGCGCACTGCGCGTCGGCCCCGGCCACGAGTCCGGTGTGGACACCGGCCCACTCATCAATGAGCGGCAGCGTGATTCCGTTGCCGCACTGGTGGAGGACGCGGTCGCGGCGGGCGCGGTGGTACGCACCGGCGGTAAGGCCATCGACGGTCCGGGCTGGTTCTTCCAGCCGACTGTGCTCGACGGGGTGCCGCGCACCGCGCGCATGCATCGCGAGGAGATCTTCGGCCCGGTCGCCGCCATCTACGGCTTCGATACCGAGGACGATGTCGTGGCCGCGGCCAATGACACCGAATACGGTCTGGCCGCCTACTTCTACACGCGGGATCTGGATCGGGCCCTGCGTGTTTCGAATGCCCTGGACGCCGGCATGGTCGGCGTGAACCGGGGCGTCATCTCCGATCCGGCGGCCCCGTTCGGCGGTATGAAGCAGTCCGGGCTGGGCAGCGAGGGTGGATCAGAGGGGATCCACGAATACCTCGATACCAAATACGTCGCGCTGACCCGCTGACGTCATCGGCGCCCCGGCCCCTGCGCCGGATTCGGCGCCCACCCGGAATCCGGCGCTCACCCGCCGGGTTCCGGTTCACCACCGTGGCGCGGTGGCGTTGTCTGTCCGTATCGCTGAGCAGCGGGGCTTTCGGCACCACCAGACCCAACACGAGGAGCTTGGATGCTCGTGCAGAATGCCTCCGAGGCGACAGTGCCGTCGCGTGATACCACCCCCGCAAGCGGGAAGGGCCTGGCCACCAATAAGGTCGGCACCTTCTCCGGTGCGATCCTGAGTATCGCGTCCATCGCGCCCGCCTACACCACCACCGCCTCCATGGGCCTGATCGTCGCCGCGGTCGGCTTGAAAATGCCCGCGCTGCTGATCGCGGGTTTCATTCCAATGTTCTTGGCGGCCTACGCATATCGCGAATTCAGCGCCGAAACCCCGGACTGCGGCGCGTCCTTCACCTGGTCCGCTCGTTCGCTCGGCCCGTACATGGGCTGGATGGCGGGCTGGGGTTCGGTGATCGCGGTCGTCATCGTGCTGGCCAATATCGCGGCCGTTGGCGCGGAGTTCCTCTACCTGTTCATCGGGCGGCTGGTGCACTCGGAATACATTGCGACGCTGGGCGATAACAAGCTGATCAATATCGCGACGACGCTGGCCTTCCTGGCCGCGGCCGGGTGGGCGGCCAGTCGCGGGATCAGTTCCAGTGAGCGCGCACAGTATGTGCTCGTCGGCTTCCAGCTCATCGTGCTGCTGCTGTTCGCGGGCATCGCGCTGAGTAAGGCCATCACCGGCGACGGCCCGTCCGGCCTGAGCTTCGATATCGACTGGTTCAACCCGTTCACCGGACTTACGTTGGGCGCGTTCGCGATCGGCCTGATCGGTTCGGTCTTCATGTACTGGGGCTGGGATACCGCGCTGACCCTCGGTGAGGAATGCAAGGACCCCAAGCGCACACCCGGCCGCGCCGGACTGCTGTCCATCCTGACCGTGCTCGGCACGTATCTGCTGCTGGCCGTTGCGCTCATGTGGTACGCCGGTGTCGGCGATACCGGTATCGGCCTGGGCAGTCCGGACGCGAAGAACAATGTCTTCGGCACCCTGGCCCAGCCCGTGATGGGCGGAGCCGGTGAGCTGCTGCTGTTCCTGGCGGTGCTGGTCTCGACCATCGCCAGTCTGCAGGCCACCTTCCTGCCCGCCGCCCGCGCCATGCTGGCCATGGGCACCTTCAAGGCGCTGCCGGAGCGGTTCGCCACGGTGCATCCGGTGTATCAGGTGCCGCGTTTCGGCGCGGCCGTGGCCGCAGTCGTGGCGGGCGGTTTCTACGCGATCACCGCGCTGCTTTCCGAGCATGTGCTGCTGGATACCATTGCGGCCCTCGGCATCATGATCTGCTGGTACTACGGCATCACCGCGTTCGCCTGTGTCTGGTACTTCCGCGAGCGCTGGTTCGCCTCGGTGCGCGATTTCGTGTTCAAGCTGCTGTTCCCGCTGCTGGGCGGCTCCATGCTGCTGATCGTCTTCTGCATCTCGGTGCGCGAGAGCCTCAAGCCCGAAGTCGGCAGCGGCGCTTCGATTTTCGGTATCGGCCTGGTGTTCTACCTGGGCTTCGGGATTCTGGCGCTTGGCGCGGTGCTGATGCTGGTGCAGCGCTGGCGGCGGCCGGATTACTTCCGCGGTAAGACGCTGCCGCGCGCGGTGTCGGGCGATCCCATGCCGGTGGTGCCGGAACCGCATCTGAGCTCGCTGTAGCGAAACCACCTCTCCCTGAGTCCACTTCGAGAAGATCCGGAGTAGTCATGAACGTCATCACCTGTCTGGAACCACCCGCCTCACCGGCCCGGGTCGACGCCCCGGCGCGCACACCGCTGCGCGTGGCCCTGGTGCAGCATCGCTGGCAGGCCGACGCCGACGCCGTGCGTGCCGAACTGAACGAGGGCATCGCCAAGGCCGCCGAATTGGGCGCGAAGGCGGTCTTCCTGCCCGAGGTGACGTTCAGCAAGTACCCGGCCTTCGAGCGCGGCGGTGCGAATCCCGGTGCGGACGCGGAGGATCTGGCCACCGGGCCCACCTTCACCTTCGCGGCGAAGGCGGCCATCGAACACGGCGTCTTCGTGCACGCCTCGCTATATGAGCACGCCGATCAGGGCGACGGTCTGGGCTTCAATACCGCGATCCTGGTGTCGCCCACCGGTGAGCTGGTCGGGCGGACCCGCAAGCTGCACATTCCGGTGACGGACGGATACTACGAGGACACCTACTTCCGCGCGGGCCCCGCGACCGAGGAGGCGTACCGGCCGCACAGCCATCCGGATCTCGGCGATGTGCGCATCGGCCTGCCGACCTGCTGGGACGAATGGTTCCCGGAGGTCGCCCGGATGTACTCGCTCGCCGGTGCGGACATCATCGTCTACCCGACCGCGATCGGCTCCGAGCCGTCGTTCCCCGCCTTCGACACCCAGCCGCTGTGGCAGCACGTGATCGTCGGCAATGGCATCACCGCGGGCACCTTCATGATCGTGCCCAACCGGTACGGCAATGAAGGTGAGATCACCTTCTACGGTTCATCTTTCATCTCCGATCCGTACGGCCGCGTGCTGGTGCAGGCGCCGCGCGACGAGTCCGCGGTGCTGGTGGCCGATCTGGATCTGGATCAGCGCAAGGATTGGCTGACGCTGTTCCCGTTCCTGGAGACCCGCCGACCGGACACCTACGCCCGGCTGACCGAGCCGGTCGATCGCGCGCACCCGTTCGGGAGGGCGTGATGAGTTCCGCTGGGAATCAATCGAATTGGCGGATGCCCGCCGAGCACGCACCGCATCGCCGGACCTGGATGGCGTTCCCGCCCGCGGGTTCGGAGATCACCGCGACCCCCGAGGCGGTGGACGAGGCGCGCGCGGCATGGACCGCGGTGGCGCATGCGGTGGCCGAATTCGAGCCGGTGACCATGGTGGTCGATCCGGCCGATATCGGTGCCGCGAAACAGCAACTCTCCGGCGCGATCGACATTCTCGAAGCGCCGCTCGATGACGCCTGGATGCGCGATATCGGGCCCACCTTCGTGCACGCCGCCGACGGTTCCGTCGCGGCCGTGGACTGGGTCTTCAATGGCTGGGGACAACAGGATTGGGCACGCTGGGACAACGACTCGAAGATCGGCCGGGCGGTGGCCGAGGCGGCCGGGGTGCCGGTCATCGATTCACCGCTGGTGAACGAGGGCGGCGGTATCCAGGTCGACGGTGCGGGCACGGTCGTCCTGACCGAGACCGTACAGCTGGACCCCTTCCGTAATCCCGGCCTGACCCGGGCGGATGTCGAGGCCGAACTGCGGCGCACCATCGGCATCGATACCGCGATCTGGCTGCCGCGCGGGCTGTGGCGGGATTCGCAGCGCTTCGGCACCCGCGGGCACGCCGATATCGTGGCGGCGCTGCCGTCGCCGGGTGTGGTGCTGGTGCACGATCAGCGCGATCCCGAGCACCCCGATCATGAACTGAGCCGCGAGCTCATGAAGCAGTTCGCCGCCGAGACCTCTTCCGCCGGAACGCCTTTCGAGGTGATCCTGGTGCCAGCCCCGCGCACGCTGCGGGATGAGGAGGGCTTCGTGGACTACAGCTATATCAACCATTACGTCTGTGACGGCGCGGTCATCCTCTGCGGGTTCGACGATCCGAGCGATGCCGAGGCCGCCGAGATCATGGCCGGGGTGTACCCGGGCCGCACCATTGTGACCGTGGACGCCCGGGAGATCTTCGCCCGCGGCGGCGGCATCCACTGCATCACCCAGAACGAGCCGCTTCCGGCTCGCTGACCAGCGCCGAGGTCAGCAGGTGATCCGGCCCGCGCACGCCGAAGTGGCGAATGAGGGGCGGGCCGGCTCACCGAAACGGCGTGGGCACAATCGTGATCACGCGCACATACTGAAGTAGCAACCTTCGGGTTATCCGAAGTTTCCGAATGTATCGGTAAGGAGCTCTCGTGGCTGTCATCACTCGTGACGTCGTGATCGTCGGTGCCGGACCGTCCGGTCTGACGGCCGCCGCCGAACTGCGCAAGGCCGGCCTCACGGTGGCCGTGCTGGAAGCCCGCGATCGGGTCGGCGGCCGGACCTGGACCGGTGATATCGAAGGCGCCATGATCGAGATCGGCGGCCAGTGGCTGTCCCCGCACCACACCGCCGCGCTGGCGCTGGTCGAGGAACTCGGTTTGCGGACCTTCTCCCGGTACCGCGACGGCGAGTCGGTGTACCTCGCGGCGGACGGCACCAGGCAGCAGTTCACCGGTGACGTATTCCCCGCGCCCGCCGAGACCGCAGCCGAGATCGATCGGCTCATCGCACTGCTGGACGGCCTCGCGGCCGAGGTCGGCGCATGGGAGCCGTGGGCGCATCCGCAAGCGGCGGAACTGGATTCGGTGCCGTTCAGTATTTGGCTGGAGCGCCAGTCCGATAACGAGTACGCCCGCGAGACCGTCTCGTTCTTCGTCGCCGGCGCCATGCTGACCAAGCCCGCGCATACCTTCTCGACCCTCCAGGCGCTGCATATGGCCGCCGCGCAAGGCTCCTACACCGCGCTGGCCACCGACACCTTCATGCTCGACAAGCGCGTTATCGGTGGCATGCAACAGGTTTCGCAACGTCTGGCGGCCTCGCTGGGCGCGGATGTGCATCTGGGCGCGCCGGTGCGCAAGATCCAGTGGTCCGATGCGGGCGTGACCGTCTTCGCCGACGGCGATCTCGAGGTGCGCGCGAGCCGCGTGGTGCTGGCCGTGCCGCCGACCCAGTACGCGGGCATCAGCTTCGATCCCCCGATGCCGCGCCGCCGCCACCAGATGTACCAGCACATGTCCTTCGGTTTCGTGGTCAAGGTGCACGCGGTGTACGAGACCCCGTTCTGGCGCGAAAAGGGCCTGTCCGGAACGGGTTTCAGCGATACCGACATGGTGTCCGAGGTCTACGACAACACCAACCACGGCGTGGACAACGGCGCGATGGTCGGCTTCATCGCACACGAACAGGCCGACGCCTACTTCGCCATGGGCCCGGCCGAGCGCAAGGCCGCCGCCCTGGACTGCCTGGTCCGCTACCTCGGCCCCGAAGCCGCCAACCCCGTCGTCTTCTACGAATCCGACTGGGGCAGTGAGGAATGGACCCGCGGCGCCTACGGCGTCAGCTTCGACTTCGGCGGTATGACCCGCTACGGCCACGACCACCGCGACCCCATCGGCCCCATGCACTTCGCCTGTTCGGACCTCGCGGGCCACGGCTTCCAGCACGTCGACGGCGCGGTCCGCATGGGCCAGCGCGTAGCCGCGGCCATTGTCGCCGAGCGCACTCTGGTCTGAGTCCGGCGCAGTACCACTCCGGCCGCCCGATGGTCTCATCGGGCGGCCGGTGCTAGGTTCGTGCGAGATGTACGGATCGGAGTAGGCACCGTCTAACGCGGTGTGGGGGGATTATGCGGTTCAAACCGGGTGGATTCGCCGTTGCCGCAGTGGGTTCGCTCATGCTGGTCACCGGCTGCGGTGGCAATTCAGGCGATACGGTCGATTACGGTTCGTATCCCGCGCATCGCATCGACGGTGATTTCGATCAGCGTCCGAGTCGGGCACGCGGCATTCTGGCGGAATCGCTGCGCCTGGGCGAACGCATCGTGCTCGGCAACGAAGTCGATTCCGATCTCACGGCCGGGCGCGGCGGCGGTGTCCTGGTCGACAGCACCGGTATCGACAGCACGCTGTCCGGGCCGCAAAGGATGGCGCTTCAGGGTTATTCGATTCTCGGCGGGTACAGCGCGCTGACGGGGAACAAGCCCTTCGACCCGGCGGAGACGACGAAGAAGTTCCTGGCGGTCTCGCTGCTCGCCTTTCCCGATGAACAGACGGCAGCGGCCGCGGCCCGCGATATGGAGCACGCGGATTTCCTGAGCAACCCCGACAATGTGCCGGTCGGCCTGGACGCCTATCCGGCCGCCATCAATCATTGGCGGCCCGGGGTGCCGACGCTGGGCAGTTGGATCGCCTGGAAATCGGTGGTCATCCGGGTATTCGCCGAACTCCCCGAGCCGGATTACGGCACGCTCGGCCAGCAGGTCACCAAGGCCCTGCAATTGCAGTTGTCGGCGCTCGAAAGATTCACTCCCACATCGGCATCGGACCTGCCGAACTTGCGTCTGGATCCGGACGGCCTACTGCCGCGACTGGTCAAGACCGATGACTACACCCCGGATGAGCACACCTTCGCCGTGTACAGCACGCGCGCTTTCGCAGCGGCCTCCCTCAAGCCCGCGGCGGATTTCGAGGCGAGCAGTTCCCGGGGCCTGACCTCGATCGCGGTGTCCTACAACAAGATGCTGTACCGACTGCGTGACAACACCGCCGCCACCGAGTTCGCCCGCCACCTCATCGAAGCCACGCAAACCGACTATGCCCCGATGACCGGTGTAGCAGCACGGGATTCGATCAGCTGCGCACAATTGACGCAACCGAATCCGCGTACCGCCGACGCGACTCGATATCGCTGCCTGATCACCCGCGGCGAATACGTGGCCAAGGTTTTCAGCAATACCGATATCGACGTGCGCCGATTGGCCGCCGCCGAGGACTCGATCCTGTCGGATCGGCAGTGAGACAGCACATGTCCTTGAGCGCACAGGCACCATCCGCAAGAGCACTATTCGCAGGAGGTACGCGATGAAGCCGCTCATGCCGCAGGATCCGCAATGGCTCGGCGAGAATCGATTGCTCACGGTGATCGGCCAGGGCGGTATGGGCCGGGTGTTCCTGGGCCGTACACCGACCGGAAGACTGGTGGCGGTCAAGCAGATTCACCGGCATCTGGCGGGCGATCCGGAGTTCCGGGCGCGCTTCGAACGCGAGGTGCAGGCCGGGCGGATGGTCACCGGCGCATACACCGCCGCGGTGGTCGACAGCAGCGCCGATCCAGAGCATCCATGGCTGGCAACGGAGTACATCGCCGCCCCGGATCTGGGGACCGTGGTAGAAGAGTGTGGGCCGCTGCATCTGGGCGGGCTGCGGCTGCTGGCGGCGGGGCTGGCCTCGGCGCTGGTGGAGATCCATCGCGCCGGTCTGATGCACCGAGATCTCAAGCCCGGCAACGTATTGCTGACGCCCGAGGGGCCCCGGGTGATCGATCTGGGCATCGCCCGGGTGGAGCAGGCCGACGGACAGTTGACCATGACCGGTCAGCTCATCGGCTCTCCCGGCTACACCTCACCGGAACAGTCTGAGGGCCGCCCGGTCACCCCGGCCACGGACGTATTCTCCTTCGGAGCCGTATTGACCTTCGCGGCAACGGGTTCGGGGCCGTTCCCGGGCACGTCGACGCCGCAAATCCTCTACGCCATCGCCCATTCGGCTCCCGACACCGCGAGTGTGCCATCCTCGCTGCGCGGGCTGGTCGACGCCTGCCTGGCGAAGGATCCCGCGCAGCGCCCCACCGTCGAGGAAGTGCTCACGGCGACCACCGCAATCACCGCGGAACCTGCATGGCCGGATCCGGTGCGCGAGCGGGTCGCCGCTCATCGCGCCGATTCGGAATGGTGGGCACGGACCGCCGAGAAGCAATCGAAGTATCAGGATCAATTGGCGGACATACAGACTCGCCGCCGTGAGCTGCTGCGGTGGCTGGCCGCCGGTGCGGCGGCGGTGCTGGTGCTAACCGGATGCGGTGTGGTGGCGAGCCGGTGGGCGGGCGCGAACGGGCATCCGGAGCCGGTGAACGATCCGTCGCTGGCGCTCACCGCGGCCGAATTGCGCACGCTGGATGGCTGCAAACTGCTCGATATGACCTTGTCAGGCAAGTTCGGCACCCGGAAAACAGATCCGGAGCGGAACAGCGTCGGCGACTGTTCGCTGCCGCTCGCCGATGCGTCGAGCAAGAACACGATATTCACGCTGCAGGTGGGAGCGCCGCTTTCCGAAACTCTTGTGCCGCCGGAGAACACCGGACACACCGTCGGCTGGACCCCGATCTTCGGCGGTACGGCGTCCTACAACCTCTGCGACCGTTCGGTGATCACACAGAGTGGCGGACAGGTCGCGCTGAGGCTCACCGTGCACAGCACGAATGGCGATCCGTGCGATATCGCCGAGCGCGCTCTGGTCGCGGTGGTCCGGCAATTGACGGTGTTCCCACCGTTACGGACGCTGCCACAGCAGTCGTTGCTGCGGCTCGACCCCTGCGCGGTGCTCGATATCGACAAGAGCCGCACCATAACCGGCGATCCGGGTAAGCGAGGCGCGACACCGCACGAGTGCACGATCAGTGGCGGCAATGCCATCGTGCGCCTCGCACTCGCCGAGACGACCCGGCCCGACAGCGGTATGGAGAAGGCGCAACTGGGTCAGTACACCGTATATCGCTCGGCCGCGGATTCGGTGTGCACCGTCGCGTACATGGCGCGCCCCACCGCGGGGAAAATGGCCGAGGTGGCGAGCGTGACGGTCGCGGACCGTTCGGGGCAGGTCGACAAATGCGCCAGAGCGCAGGACGTGCTGACCGATGTCATCGCCAAACTGCCGAAATCATGATGGTACAACCGCTTACGCCCGATGAGCCGCGCACGATCGGCCGGTACCGGGTGCTCGGGGTCCTCGGCTCGGGCGGGATGGGCCGGGTGCTGCTCGGGGCCGGACCGGACGGACGGCTGTTGGCGATCAAGCAGGTGCACGCGCATCTGCTGAATCAGCGTGGCTACCGCGCACGGTTCCAGCGGGAAGTGTCGGCGAGTACCCGGGTGTCGGGCGCGTTCACCGCACCAGTGGTCGATTTCGATGTGGATGGCGAGACACCCTGGCTTGCTTCCGTTTTCGTCATCGGCATGCCATTGAACCGGGCCATCGAGGAATGCGGCCCACTGCCGGTTCCGGCAGTGCGGGCGCTGGCCGCGGGCCTGGCGGTGGCGCTTGCGGATATCCATCGCGCCGGGCTGGTGCACCGGGATCTCAAGCCCGCCAATGTATTGCTGACCGCTGATGGCCCGCGCGTCATCGACTTCGGTATCGCGTACATGATGGAGAACCCCGGCGGGCTCACCGAAACCGGTTCCACACTGGGCTCGCCCGCGTTCATGTCACCGGAACAGACTCTGGGCGAATCGGTTACGGCGGCCAGCGATATGTTCGCCCTCGGTTCGGTACTGGCGACAGCAGCGTCGGGGACCAATCCGTTCCAGGCCGCCTCACTGGCCTACACGCTGTTCCAGATCGCCCACGGTGCCTCGGATCTGGATACGGTTCCGGCGGAGTTGCGATCACTCATCGAGCCCTGCCTCTACAAGGATCCGAACCACCGGCCGACCCCGGCGCAGCTGCTGGCGGCGTTGGGCAGACAGCCTGAGGGTCCGGCACCGTGGCCGGATTCGATCCGGGATGCCATCGAGTGGCAGCGGCGGGAGTTCGCGGGGATCGCGAGCGATCCGAATGCGACCCTGGTGGGTTCGCGGGCGTCTCGTTCCACCATGCCCTCACGGGCGGGCGACGCATCGGATTCCAGGCGAAAGGTGGCCTGGCTCGGTGTTGCCGGGCTGCTGGCGATCGTCGCGCTCGTCGCGGGCGTACTTACCTGGAAGCATTCGGAAAGTTCCGCACAGGCGCAGCCGGGGCCGGGTACGGCGTTATCCACGCTGCGTGCGGCCGACATGTGCGCGTGGTTGCGGGAGGCGCTGAGCGGATCGGTCCCGGCGGAGTCCGGCTGGGACGCCGATCCCAAGAACTGGACGGTGAGCTCCAGCTACACCTGGGGCTGCGACGCCGGGTCCGGTGCGCAGCGCATGATCGTACATGCGGGCGAAACGACCGCGCTGATCCGGGAAACCGCAGGAAAAGTCGGTGGTTTCACTATGCTCGGCACCGAGGGCTCGGGCAACGTCGGCTGTGATCGGGGTGTCAATCTTGCTGATGGTCAACAGGTTTGGGGTATCACCGTGAATCTGGCCAATGCACAGAACTGCGACTTCGCCGTCCACGTGATCGAGCGGCTGCTCGCCACCCGGACCACGCCCCCGAAACGCGTCGATCCCGCCTCGCTGGCCGAGGTCGACGTATGCGCGATCGTGCCGCGTGCGACATTGGACAGCGCGATCGGCCCACTGTCGCAGACGCCACCGCTGGCCACCGCGCACAGCTGTCACTGGGATGGCTCCGCGACGCTGGAGGTGCACACGCAATTGGTGGATCTGGCGGCCATGCGGCTGGACGCCGGGGTGGAATTGGCGAACGGCAAGACCGTTTTTCCCCGAACGTCCAAACTCACTTCGACTTGCGAGTTCATCTACGTCCATCGCACCGTCGCGGATCGCCAAGAAATCGTAGAGGTTCAGGTAGCCGGGACGAATGGTGCGCGCGAACAATACTGCGACACAGCACGATCCATACTGAACAGCCTCATAGGACAACTGCCCAAGACAAATTGAGCCTACAAACCCCCGAACGCGGTCCGAGCCACCCTCGGGCCCGGACCGCCGGGGTCGCCTACCAGGCGGGCAGTCGCCGCCGTCCGGCGAGTACATCGCGCACGAGATCATCGTAGGCGTCGGACAATTCGGCTAGATGGTGCCAAGCGCCGTGCAGCATCTCATCGTTCGCGTCAAGCGTCATCAACGCGTGATGCGCGCGTATCGACGCCTCCGCCAATCGATCGATGACCGATCCGACGGTTTCGGTGTGCAAGGTCGCACCCAGGCGATGCTGGGGAATCGACCGCACGATCCAATCATCGATGGCCATCACCAATTCGGTTCGGCGACGCTTGTTTTCGATGATTGCGGCGGGATCGGTCTCGGCGCCGATACCACCCCTGCCGACTATGCGCCGCTCATGCAGCACCGCGAGATCATGGGCGAACCACAGGAGGGGTCCGCCGATCACACGGTGACCACGGCAGGCGCGTAAAAGTAGATCGGAGGTCGGCAATAGGCCGCTCGTGAGGGCATGCGTGTCTACGTCCGCATATTGATCGGACATATCAGGCAAAGCCACAACGACCGTATTTGATGTCTCCGAACCAGCCACGTTGCCTCACGTTCATCGACGTACAACACCGCATTCAGGACCTTCATTACAATAAACCTCAGAAGAGGGCTGTCAAGCCTTACACGGCGATTCGGCACCCGGAGTAGACTTCGGGGCCTTGAAGCAACAACCGAGGAGCGAGATGGCGGACGGTCCGAGATACCAACGGATCGCAGACCTCCTCCGCGAGGAGATCCGCGCCGGCAAGTGGAAACCGGGCGATCGACTACCCAGCCATAACGAGCTGGCTGATCAGATGCAGGTCTCGATCACCACCGCTCGCAACGCGATTCAGCTCCTGGTTGCCGAAAACCTGGTCTATACGGCGACTTCCAGGGGCACCATCGTGCGCAGTCAAGAGGTGCTGGAATCGGTTGTCACCAACCACATTCGGCCGGACCGGCCGCGTGCGGCCCACGATATCTTCGTGGAGATCGCGCGCGCGGCGGGTCGCGAGCCGTCCAAGCAGTTCAGCGCGCGGATGGAACCGGCCAGTCCGGACGTCGCGCATTGGCTGGGGGTGCAACGGGATTCGTGGGTGGTCTCGCGCACCGTCATGCAGTACCTGGACAACGAACCGTGGTCCTGGGAGGTGAGCTTCTATCCGCGGGACCTCGCCGAGGCCACCGGTATCGACCATCCGTACGACATACCGGAAGGTACGACACGCCGACTCGCCGAGCGTGGTTTCGCCGAAACGGCGCATCGGGATACCGTCGTCGCGCGCCCGGCCACCGCTGAGGAGGCCGCCGTGCTCGGCGTCGGACCAGGCACCATCCTGCTGGACCACCTGCGCATAGGCGCGAACCACGAACGCATCACGCGTGTCACCCGCCATCGTTCGACGGCGGCCCGCAACCGCCTGGCATACGAGCTGGGCGACGACCCAGGTACGGACATCATTCGCAAAACACTCGGCGCCCCACCGCCGCCCGGCAATTCGCACTCCTTCGAGAGCTCGCTCCTACCCGGCTCGTCATGACTCCGCACCTACGCCCGGCCCTGCACACCGATATCGGAACCATCACCCGGTTCCGGCTCCAACGCACCAGCTGGCTGGCCGCCCGCGGTAGCGATCAATGGACCCGGGCCGGTCGTGGGCTGCCCATCGAAACCTTCGTCCGCTCGGTGGCGCGCGCGGTCGACAATGGCGAGACCTGGATGGCCGAAATCGACGGTGAGCCCGCGGGCACCATCACGGTCAACGACCGCGCCGACGAGGGCCTGTGGTCCCCCGGCGAAATAGCCGAAGCGGTCATCGTCCACTACATGATCGTCGACCTCCGCTTCGCCGGTCACCGCATCGGCCACGCCCTCCTGGAAAAGGCCGCCCACCTGGCCGCCCAAGCCAACCGCGACTGGGTCCGCCTCGACGCCTGGACCACCAACGCCGACCTGCACGCCTACTACATCCGAGCCGGCTTCCGCCAAGCCCGCTTCGCAGGCCCCGAAGCCACCGGCCCCTCCGGCGCCCTCTTCGAACGCCCCACCACCAGCTGGCTCTCCACCCGCCACCTCCCCGACCCCATACCCGTAACCGCCGAAGCCCAACTGCACGCGGGGTGACCCGGAGCAGGTGGGCTCACCGGCGGATCCGCGGATAGACCCGGTCGGCCAGATCCTGTGCGCTGCGACATAGTTCGTCGGGGCCGACCTTGCTGAAGTAATTGCTGAACTCCACCCGGCCCGATCCATACGTGGTGGGCCAGACGACGGCACACGTCGTGTACTCGGGGTGACCGGCGATCGGGGCGCGGATCAACAGACCATCGACGGACCCGCCGACGCGAACGGACTGGGCGTCCGACGCGGAAGGCATCGCCCGCAGTGCCAGCAAGATGCTTCCCGAGACTCCCCCGTCGTTGACGGGATGCCATGTACAACTGCGCATATCATCCAGATCGGTCGCCGTGGAGACCTGCGACAGACCGAACCGAGTCGCACCGGTCGAGTCGTCTTGATCGAGGAGTCGGCACGGGTCCTGTATCCGCGCCGCCCCGGCCGACAGCACGGCGGTGGTGGATTGGATCGCAGCCGAGCTCGACGGCCGTCCCATCGGCATGGTGGTGCTCGTGTGCTCGTCCGCGCTGCCGGCGCGGTTGACAGCGAATACGACCAATCCGACGATCAGCAGGCAGAGCACTACCGCACCCACCGCGGCGAATCCGCCGAAATGCGGGCCGGAAGGCGCCGAGGGTTGGTCGATCGACGGTTGGTTGACCACTGTCTCGGACTGCCTGGGATTGCGGATGGTGTCCTCCGCCCGGCCCTCATCACGTCGGCGGGCCGCGAGATCCGCGAAGGGTGCCGCGAAATTGCCTGCGGGAACGGCTCTTCTCACATCATGGCCGGATAGCGCCTGCGCGAGCGCGCCGGTGAATTGGGCGCAGGACGCGTACCGGTCCACCGGGGATTTCGCGAGGACCTGGGCCAGGACGTCGTCCAGGGCACGGGGCAGATCGGGTCGCAGTGCCGTAATACGAGGTGGGGGCTCGTTGATGTGCCCCATCATGACGGTGAGCGGTTGTGTTCCCGGATAAGGGTTCTGGGCGGTGAGCAGGCGGTAGAACGAGCAACCGAGGCTGTAGATATCGCTGCGGGGCGATACGGGGTTGCCGGAGAGTTGTTCGGGTGACGCGTACGCGACGGTGGCCACGAACGCGCCCGTCCTGGTCAGCTGAGTGGCGTCGTCGGAGGGCTTGGAGATACCGAAATCCGCCAGCAGCACCCGTTCCTCGCCGTGCGACACATCTGCCAGCAGGAAGTTGGCGGGCTTGACATCACGATGCAGCAACCCGGCCCGGTGCGCGTGGTCCAGGCCCTTACCGACCTCGGTGACGATGTGCAGTGCCCGGGCAGGTGTCATCGCGGTGGGATCGCGGTCCACAGCCGTCGCCGCGTCGGTGCCGGGGACGTATTGCAGGGCTATCCAGAGGCAGCCCTGGTCTTCACCCTTGTTCTGGACGGCCACGATGTTCGGATGATCCAGGGCCGCAGCGAGATTCGCCTCGCGTTCGAAACGGGCTCGATATTCGGGGTCCGAGGCCAAGTGGGGCCAGAGGACCTTGAGTGCGTCGTAGCGCGGCAGTGCGGGGTGGCGGGCCAGGTAGACGGTGCCCATACCGCCGCTGCCGAGCTGACGTTCGATGAGGTAGCCGCCGAGGATGCCGCCCGGGCCGATGATCACTTGTCCCCCTGGATATTCGGTGAGCTAGGCGCCGGGAAGATTGGATAGTTGGATGAGATCCGGTGCGGTGCGGCGGGTTACGAAGATGGCGCGGCCCGGGGGTAGGGGCATGGGGCGGGTGTTCGCGATGACTCTGCCCTCTTCGCGGGAGCCGGACATGAGGAGGACGGTGGGGGCGGTGGTGTGCAGGGCGGCCAGGAATGGGTCGGCGGTGAAGGCGTCGACCGCACGGACCATGCGGCGGGTGAGGATCAGGTGGAAGCCGAGATGTTCTGCTTGCCGGAGTAATTCGATGAGGGGCGTGCAGGGGTTGGCGGAGCCCGCGCGGGTCACGCGTTCGTAGTCGTCGACGAGGAGGAAGATCTCCGGACCCGTCCACCAATCCCGTTCGCGGATCTGCCGCGGGGTGAGGTCGGGGCCGGGGAGGCGCTTGGCGAGGTAGTCGGCCAGGTCCCGCATCAGGGTGGTGGCTGAATCGTGCTTGGTGGCGTATCCGGCCAGATATTCGCTGGGGACCGCACCCAGCAATGTGCGGCAGGGGTCGACGACCAGGATCCGCGCCCACTCCGGCCCGGTGAAGTCGGTGATGCCGCGAATCACGTTGCGCAGCAGCGTGGTCTTGCCGCTTTCGGTGTCGCCGAGCACCAGTAGATGGGGATCGATGTCGAAATCCACCGCCTGCGGCCGTAATTCGGATTCGGTGATGCCGAGTACGACCCTGGTCGCGCCCTGCGTGATTCCGTGCGCCTCTGCCTGGCGCAGCACCTCGGCGCGAGTGATATCGGTTGGCAGCAGCTGAATTTCGGGCGGACGAAACCCGCGCCGCGGCTCGGCGGGGTCGGGCTCGCCGAACAGCGGTTCGACCACAAGCGACGGGCGCACCAGACGATCCGAAGGATAGTCGGGCCACATGTCGATCTCGGTCTTGATCACCTCACGCAGGAGGGGCCGAATCTGGAACCTCTTGGAGACGACCAAAATTAGGTGGATGCCATATGCCAGACCGTGGTGGGCGAGTTGATCGACGCTGCGTACCAGGTCCTCGAACTCCTCGGTCAGCACCAACCAGTAATCGACAACGAGAAAGACATCGCCGTAACCGTCCCGCAGCACCGGATCATCGACCGCCCCGGCCTCGCGGGCGCTGTGCTGCCAGTCCCGGAATTCCGCGATGTCCCGAATCCCCAGCCGGGCGAAACTCTCCTGACGCCGACGCAGCAGCGCCGCGAGCTCGAAAACGATGCGCCGCACCAATTCAGCATCACGTTTGCCGGCGATCGCCCCGACGTGCGGCAGTGCGGCGAGGTCCGCCAGCCTGCGCCCGATATCGATGAAGTAGAACTGCACCTGTTCGGGCGTGTGCCGCACCGCGATCCCATTGATCAACTCGTGCAGTACGGCCCGCTGATCGGCGTCCGGCCCGCCGATCAGCATCACATGGCCGCGTTCGCCCGAGAGGTCGACCCGCAGCTCCTCGACTTCCGGCAATTACAGCCCCGGCAGATCGCAGAACTGGATCATTTCCTGGCCTCGGCTGCGCGAGGCGAGGATGCCGCGGCCCGGTGGCAGCTTCATCGGGCGCAGTTCGCCGATGATCTTGCCCTCGTCGCGCGGTCCGGACATGAGCACCGCGTCGACGGACATGTTCTTCATCGCGCCCAGCACACCGTCGTAGAGCGCGCGGGAGACGCCGCCCATGCGCCGGGTGACGATCACGTGCATACCGATATCGCGCGCCTGGGGCAGGTATTCCACCAGCGGCGCAAGGGGATTCATCATGCCGCTGGTGGCGACCATGTCGTAGTCGTCGATGATGATGTAGATCTCGGGCCCGGTCCACCAGCTGCGCTCGCGCAACTGCTGCGGGGTGATGTCAGAGCCCGGAATGCGCTTGCCGAGGTAGTTGACGACCTCTTGGATCATCGGCCCGCAGGTCTGCGACGAGGTCGAATAACCCGCCAGCTGATCGCCTTCCAGCGCACCGAGCAGCGTGCGGCGGTAATCGATGAGGATGACGCGCGCCTGGTCGGCGTTGGAGCTCTCGGCGATGCCGTGGATGATGTTGCGCAGCGCGGTGGTCTTGCCGCTCTCCACGTCGGCGAAGATCATGAGGTGCGGGTCGGCGCTGAAATCCAGAGCCAGGGGCTGCAATTCGGATTCGCCGAGTCCGACGACGACCTTGGTCGGGCTCTGCTGGATACCGTGTGCCTGTGCGAGCCGCAGTACCTGATCGCGCGGAACGCTCATCGGCAGCATGCGCACCTCGGGTGCGCGGCGATCGCCGTACAGCGCCGCCAGCTGTTCCTTGGCCACGCCCACACCCTCGGGCAGCGTGGTCGGATCGGTATCGGAGTCCAAGCGCGGCAATGCGATCAGCAGGTGCAGCGGATCGGCGGTGAGACCGCGACCGGGCTGATTCACCGGAACATTCACCGCGACCCGGCGTCCCATCTCCGAATCCGAGGGATCACCGAGCCGCAGCTCGATGCGGGTGCCGATCATATCCTTCATATTGGGCCGGATCTCCGCCCAGCGGTTGGCACTCACGATGACGTGGATACCGTAGGAAAGACCCTGTGCCGCAAGGGCGCTGACCGATCCTTCCAGCGTGTCGAAGTCATCGCGGAACTGCTGCCAGCCGTCGACGACCAGGAAGACGTCACCGAATCTGTCGGCGAGAATCGGATCGTCCATCGCGCCCGCCGCGAGCGCCGCGTGCTTGCGCCGCCGGAACTCGGCCATGGATTCGATGCCCAGTTGCGCGAACCGCTCCTCGCGCTGATGCAGCAGGGTGATGAGCTCGGAAATGGTGCGGCGCAACCGATCCACGTCGAGCTTGCTGGCGACCGAGCCGACGTGCGGGATCCCGGCCATACTGCCGAGACTGCCGCCGCCGAGGTCGATGCAGTAGAACTGCATCTGCTCGGGCGTGTGCGTGGCGGCCGCGGCCATGATGATGGTGCGCAGCGCGGTGGACTTACCGGCGAGCTTGCCGCCGACCACCGCGACATTGCCCTGTGCGCCGGACAGACTGATGGTGAGCACATCACGCCGCTGCTCGTACGGCTTGTCGATGATGCCGATCGGCATCCACAGCTGCCCGTGCCGGTTGACCGGCGAACTCCACTCCGGATCGGGCAGCAGCATATCGACGGTCGGCGACTCATCCAGCGGCGGCAACCACACCTCGTGCGCCGGACGGCCATGTCCGGTAAGGCGTTTCACCACGACCTGGAGCAGGGTGTCGGGAATGCCCTCGTCCGCGGGCGGAGGCGGCGGCAGCAGATCCAGCGGATCGAGCGGATTCTCGGGCTCCGGCAGCGCGAGCATCTCCACCGGCCCGGCGGTGAATTCGCGCGGCGGCGCTTCGGCCACGGCCCGCCCGTCCAGCTGCCGGGAGGCGCGCGGCGCGACATAGGGCCCGGAGACATAGGTCGCGTTGAACCGCAACGGATCCGACGCATCGCTCTTGAGATAACCCGAGCCCGGGATACCAGGCAGATGATAGGCGTCGGTGATACCGAGCACGGCGCGAGATTCATTGGCGGAGAACGTGCGCAGACCGATGCGGTAGGACAGATGCGAGTCGAGCCCGCGCATCTTGTTCTCTTCCAGGCGCTGCGAGGCGAGCAGCAGATGCACATGCAGCGACCGGCCGAGTCGGCCGATCATGACGAACAGATCCGCGAAATCCGGTTTCTGCGAGAGCAATTCGGAGAACTCGTCGATGACCACGAACAGCGCCGGTAGCGGATCCAGCGGAACGCCCGCCGCACGCGCCTTCTCGTAATCGGTGACATTGGCGAAATTGCCCGCCGTGCGCAGCAATTCCTGTCGCCGGTTCATCTCACCGGCGAGCGCGTCGCGCATACGGTCGACGAGCGAGAGCTCTTCCTCGAGGTTGGTGATGACCGCCGCGACATGCGGCAGCGGATCCATACCCAGGAAGGTCGCACCACCCTTGAAGTCGACCAGCACCAGGTTCAGCTGATCGGGTGAATGCGTCGCCACCATCGAAAGCAGCAGGGTGCGAAGGAATTCCGACTTACCGGAACCGGTCGCGCCGATGCAGAGCCCGTGCGGCCCCATACCGTTCTCGGCGGATTCCTTGATATCGATCTCGACGGGCGTGCCGTCGGGCGTGATGCCGATCGGCACGCGCAGGCGTTCACGCCCGTAGCGCGGCCGCCACACCTTGGCGGGATCGATCTGGGCCGCGTCCGGAATCTTGAGCAGCGCCATCAAACCCGGGTCCGCGGTGGAGGTATTGTCCCCCAGGCTCACGATCTGCGCGGCGGTGGCGACGCGGAACCGCGCCAGACTGCGCGAGAATGCTTCGGCCTCAGCCAAAGTCACATTGTCGGCGGTGGCGAACTTCTCGGTACCCGCCGCGCTCTTGGCGAAGACGTCCCCGCCCGAGGCGACCAGCTGCAACCCGCGCCGCGCGGCCAGCGAGTTCTCCGCCGCGCTCAAATCGATGACGGTGACCGCGTCCAAACCGGATTCGCTGATCAGCCGTTCGGAACCACTCACGTATCCGTCGTCCACGATCACGACGAAGTGCAGACGTCCCTGTGTCGGTTGCGGATTGCGCATGAACCGCCCGCGTTCTAGCAGATCGTCCGCCAGCGCGGTCTCGAACTCACCGAGCGAGCGATACATCATGCGGGCCGCGCCCATACCGTCGCGATGGCTCGGATGCTGCAGCTGCGGAAGCCATTTCGCCCACGCCCAGGCTTCGGAGTCCGGATCGGCGCAGACGATCGCCACCGCGACATGGTCGGGCCCGTGGAAGGCGCACAGCTCGATGAGCATGGCCCACACCAGTCTGCGCGCGTCCTCGGCCGGTCCCTCGACATTGATGGCCGGGAAAGCGCGCAGCGAGACGGCGGTGGGCAGCTGATGCACCACCGAATGCGTGCGCACGAACCGCCGCAGCGCGACGGTCGACACCGGCTCCAGATCCTCCAGCGGCCCGGTCTCGGGTCGCGCGAGTTTGGCCGCGAGCCGGTGGGTTCCGATGCCGACCCGCACATGCCCGAAGTCGGGATCGTTGGGCCGCCGCTCCCACATGCGCCGGGTGCCGACGACCGAATGCAGATCCGCGGGTTCGGGATGGCTCCAGACCAGCGTCTCGAGCTGTTTCAAAGCGGTGCGCCGCACCTCGCGCCGGGTCTGGTCGAGATACCGGAAGTAGTCCTTGCGTTCCTCATTGAGCTCGCCCGCGCTCTTGGCGCCGCTGCGCTGACCCATGAACATGCCGGCCATCGACATGATCATCATCATCGGGAACATCATCATCATGGGGTTGGTCAGAATCGACCGCCCCATCATCGCCATCATGGCGATCATGCCCACCATGGCCACGACCATGACCACCGGCATCAGCTTGCTGAGCAGGTTGCCGGGCACCGCGCGCGGAATCTCCGGCGGCGGCGTGAGCGCCATCTCACCGCCGGGCGCGCGCGGCGGCGCGATACGCGGTCTGCGGACGAAACCTTCTGTAGCCATGAGTGTTTCTCCGGTCGTCTAAGAATCGAGGTCGGGCAGCTCGTCGTCGCGGCGGGCGCGCCGGAATGGAATCGACAGTGCGAGACCGATTCCCAGCGCGGCGAGACAGACGATGGACCCGATGACGGCGACCAGACGCGGCAAAGCGTCCGGCCCGGCGGGCTTTTCGAGCGGGGGAATGGCGCGCGGTTTATCGGCGCCGACATTGACCGCCTGCGCGGGCAGCTGCGCGGTGAGCGCGGCGAGCGGATCGATGAGGCCGTAGCCGACCCGGTCGTCACGTCCGGTCGGCCCGCCCGGATTGTGCGCGGTGCGGGTGATCCGGTTCATGACTTCCTGCGCGGTCATATCCGGGTACTTGGCGCGGACGAGCGCGGCCAGTCCCGCGACATACGGTGCCGCGAAACTGGTTCCACCGAGCAGGTTCGGCTTACCGTCCTGGCCGTATCCGTTGGCATCGACGAGTCCGGTGGCGCCGGGCTTGTTGTCCAGCGACACGATCGGGGTGCCGACCGCGGCCACGCTCACCCACGGACCGTGCATCGACGAGTCGGCCGGACTGCCGTCCCTGGAGATGACCGAGGCGACACTGAGCACATAGGGGCTGAACCACGCCGGACTGACCACGGTGCTCAATTTGTCCCACCCGGCGATGGCGTTCTGTCCGCATCCACTGGAGGAGTCGACATTTCCGGCGGCGGCGACCACCACGACATTCCGGTCGTAGGCGTATTTCACCGCCGCGCCCACGGCAGCGTCCTCGGGTGTCGCGGAGGCGCTGGAGCAGGCGGCCAGCGACATATTGATCACCTGCGCGCCCATATTCACCGCGCGTACGACGGAGGCGGCCAGCGTCCGCATATTGCCGTAGCCGGACCCGTGGATCTTGCCCGGCTCATCGCCACCGGACGCGTTCTTGGCCTTGTAGTACTCGCTGTTCTGCCGGATGGAGAGAATGTCGGCATCGGGCGCGACGCCGACGAAGGCGTCATCGGGACTCGGCCGGGCGGCGATGATTCCGGCGACGGCGGTGCCGTGCCCATCGCAGTCGACGGTGCCGTCCCCGTCCGGGGAGACGTAGTCACCGCCCACTTCCACCGAGCCCAACCGCGGATGCCGGGAAACCCCGGTGTCGATGACCGCGACCTTCACCCCCGCGCCGGTGCTGAATTGCCAAGCGGCGGGCAGATTCAGCACGCGCTGTGCGACCGGCGCGTCCTTCTGCGTGGTGCCGCTCATGAACGGTTCGGCGCAAAAGTGCTGTTTCTCAGTGGTTTCCGGCGGTGCGGGCTTACCGCTGAGCGCGATCGCGTCCGCCAGCGCGCCGTCGTCGATCGTCGGCGGCTTGACCTCGGCCGCCGCGATCCCCTGCGGGCTCAACAGCGCGACACCGAGAACCGCTGTGGCACAGAGAATTCGCGACCAGCCTCCGCCGAGCGCTCTCATATGTTGCGCGCCATCGAGTAGACACCCGAGATCCAGAGCACCAGCGGGACGATCGATACGATCAGGCCGTATTCGAAGATCTCGTTGAAGCGCCGGGTCACCGGGGTCACCTCGATGTGCGGGCCGATCACGCCGAACACGATGGCGGCCACCGCGAAAACCAGCAGCAGTCCGGCCGAGACGAGCAGCATGCCGTCGTCCTCGAACGCCAGCAGCACCAGCAGTGAGACGAAAGTCATTCCGCCACCGGCGATCAGGACCGAAGCCTGGGTCAGATCGGCGAAGGCGCGCCCGCGCAGGCACAGGATGATCGCGACGATCACGGCCAGCGCGATGCCCTGCCAGCGTGCGCCGCCCAGCGGATCCGCCGCGGCCACGGCACCGAAGGTCGCGCCGATCGCCGCACCGACGACCATGCCGGTCTGGAATTGATTGGCGATGCGGGCGCGCAATCCGAGCCCGTGCGCCGACGGCAGAACGGTCGCGCCGATCGCGCCGATGCCCTCGATGGTGGGCCGGGGCTCATGATCGGCGGGATCGATGGCCGCACCGGCGGTCGGCACCGGCGGCACCGGCAACCGGGCCAGCATGGCGGCCAGTCGCGGTACGGCCGAGAGCAGCAGAATCGACGCGACCAGTACTCCGGCAGCGAGTTTCGGCAGTTCGGTGTCCCAGATCAGGCGCGCGGCCGCGGCACAGCCGATGAAGATCGCGAGCGTGACGGCCGCGGAGACGATGGCCGCGCCGGTCCGGATCATTCGATATCCGACGACCGCGACCAGCAAAGTCGCACTGGCTCCGAGCAATACGTGCGGACTGCCCAATTCGTGCGGTACGGCCAGCGCCGCGCCACCGAAGGTGAGCAATAGCAGCAGCAGGGTGAGCACCGTCGCGGTCAGCTCATCGCCGTACTTGCGTTCGGCGATGATGGCGGCGACCAGTGCCGCGACCGCGCCGCCGAGCAGCATGGCCGGTGCGACGAATTGATCTCCGGCACCGCGCGATACCGCGCCCAGGAACAGCGCGAACAGCGTCGCGACAATTGCCCCGCACAGTCCGGTCCACCGCGCCGAGGCCGGTGACCAGCCCCGGAACTCCTCGGAGGTGAGCCGCGAGACCGCGTCGATCACATCGTCGAAGAGTGCGGGCGCTTCCTTGGCCGCGACGGCGCGCAGCACCAGCAGTTCACCATCGTAGATTTCGGCGTCATTGAGCGTCTGACTGGGCGCGATCATATCGCGTCCGAGTTTGGCCAGCGTCCAATGTTGTGGCTGGAGCGGCGTTCCCCCTTCTTCGCCGCCCAGCGGGTCCGGATTGCGTGATTCGATAAGCCGCACCAGATCGCCGATGAAGGCGGCGATCGGCGCGTTTGCCGGCAGACCGACGTCGAGCTGGGTATTCCCCCCGATGACGGACACTCGGCACAATTCGGGTTCAGCGGCTCCCAAACCGCTGATCGACTGTGCGGTCACTAGCTGAACTGCTCCCTCACCCTCGTAACAGTTGCCCGCCCAGGGCGGTTAACCATAATGTATCCGACTGTCCGCAACTGTGCGATCCGCACCTGCGGATGGGGATTGTGAACGAAAGCCTAACCAGGTTCAACGAATTCGGGGTTCGACTACGATGATCGACACTCGTCAGGCACAACGCGCCTTCGACGCCGGCGTGCTCTCACTGGGGTTGAGCATCGACGGGCAGGAGTCCAACAAGGATCTCGAGTACGCGAAGCTGGCCTTTCAGCGCGCGACCGAGTGGGATCCCACCATGTGTGACGCCTGGCTCGGCCGGGCGGTAGCCGGTGAGGTAACCAAGGACGTTCTACACAACCTGTACAAGTGCAGCACCATCTCGCTGGGACGGGAACAGCGGCGGTTGGGGCTGCCGCCGCGGGTGTTAGCCGGACGTTTCCTGCCGGGTCTCTACATCGATTACCCGCTGGCCAGTTTCACCGAAATCTGGCTGGCGTACGCGGCCCAGTTGATCGCCGAGAAGCAGTACGGCGAGGCCGAGGTCGTACTGGACGAACTCGAGCAGCATCGCCGGGCGCGGGCCAATGAACCGGACTTCGAGATCGACGGCCGCGTTGCCAAATACGTGCGCGGCATTCTGCATTACAACAGCCAGCGCTGGTCCGATGTGATGACCGTGCTGGCGGGCTCCGAGGCGTGGGAAGATCCGTACCTGGCCGCGGGCGCACATGTGATGGTCGGCACAGCGTGCGCGCAGCTGGGTTTGTTCGGTGAGGCCATTCGCCGCATGGAACAGGCCGAGGCGGGCCCGATTCCGGCCGCCCGCACCGCCGCCATGTTCTGCCGCGGCCTGTGCCTGCGCGAGACCGGCGAGGCCGATGAGGCGCAGGCGCTGTTCGAGAAGGTGTATTCGCAGGCCCCGGATTTCGAGGCCAACACCTCCGCCATGCGCGATCGGACGTACCGGATCACCGTCACCTCCAAAGAGGTGATCGAGGCCCGCACCGATAAATGGGATCCCGCCTCCGCGCCGTCGCTGGAGGAGAAGCGGCAGGCCGAGAATGAGGATCGCGCCAAGGTGATCCTGGCCGAGGCGCGCGCCGAACTGGATAAGCAGATCGGCCTGGCCGCGGTGAAGACCCAGGTCGCGAAACTGCAGTCGAGTGCGCAGCTGGCGAAAATCCGTGCGGAGAAAGGGCTTTCGAGCTCGGCGCGCGGTCAGCACCTGGCGTTCACCGGTCCGCCCGGAACGGGTAAGACCACCATCGCGCGCGTGGTCGCCAAAATCTATTGCGGCCTCGGCATTCTCAAGACCGAGAAGGTGGTGGAGACCAAGCGCTCGGACTTCGTCGGCCAGCACTTGGGTTCCACGGCCATCAAGACCGAGAAGCTGATCGATACCGCCATGGACGGCGTGCTGTTCATCGATGAGGCGTACACCCTTATCCAGCAGGGTCTTTCGGGTGGTGACGCGTTCGGCCGCGAGGCGGTCGACACGCTGCTGGCCCGCATGGAGAACGATCGCGATCGGCTGGTGGTGATCATCGCCGGATACGACGGTGAGATCGACCGCTTCCTGGCCGCCAATGACGGTCTGGCCTCGCGTTTCGCCAAGCGCCTGCAATTCCCGTCGTACACCGCGCCCGAGCTCGGTGAGATCGGTCAGGTCATCGCGCACAAACGGGATTCGGAATTGTCCGATGGCGCGATGGAGCAGCTGGTCAAGACCTGCCAGAAGCTCTACGACCTGGAGAGCACCGATCAGAGCGGGCAGCCGCGGCGCGGGGTGGACGTGGCCGGTAACGGTCGTTTCATCCGCAATCTGATCGAGGCGGCCGAGGAGGAACGCGAATTCCGGCTCGCCAATGACGAATCCATCGATTTGAGCGATATCGACGAGGCCGCGCTCATGCGCATCGAGGCGCCCGATATGAAGGCGGCGCTCACCACGCTGCTGAGCTCACTGGGTTTGTCGTCCGCAGCTGAATAGGGTGTGGCCGCGGGCAACGCGGTTCGCCGGTATAGAGGGGGCTTGGCTGTGAACGAAGGTATGCGGCTGTGAACGAGGGTGTGCGGCTGAACGATACGGAACTGCGTTCGGACGATCTGTGGCTGTTCCGGGTGCTGCCGCTGCGCCTGGTCATTCCGGTCGCGCTGGTGGGGGTGCTCGCCTCCCTGGTGGCGGTCGCATGCCAAGCGCCTTGGTGGGCAGTCGGATTGGCTGCGGCACTGCCGGTGCTGATCGGTCTCGCCCCGATCGGCGGTAAGCCGATCGGTATGCGGATGGGCCGCTGGGTGGCCTATCGCTGGCGGGTATCGCGCCGTCGCCCGGTCGAGGAGTCCAAGCAGTTCGACGTGCCGCTGCCCGACGGCGGCACCTACGGATTGCGCTGGGACGGAACGCTGCTCACCACCATGCTGCGCATCGACACCCCACCGGACACCCTGACGCTGCTGCGGCGCGGTTCGCTGAGCACCGATCAGGTGCTGCCGCTGGCCGAAATCGCTTCCTGCCTAAGGCAATACGATGTCGAACTGGATTCGGCCGATGTGATCAGCACCGGCACCCGCACCGCCGGTACCGAGGCGGTGCTGTCCGGCTATGCCGCGAGCATCGCGCCGCTGGGGCGGCTGTACGACGAAATCCTCGGTCCACTACCGGCTATCGCGCATCGCACGGTGTGGCTGGTACTGCGGCTGAATCCGCTCGCGAACTCCAAGGCCGTGCAGAATCGCGGCGGCGGACCGGAGGGCGCGTTGCGCGCCGCGATCGTCGCGACCCGGCGCGTGGCGAATCGGCTTGCCGCGCGCGGTATCACCGCCTCGATCCTCACCACCGCCGAAATGACCGCGTTCACCCGGGAATTGACCCGCGGTATCCCGCTCGAGGAGTTCGTCGAGACGCCGCATTCGCTGGAGCACAACGACGTTCACCTCACCAGCTTCCAGATCGATCCGAACCTGTTCACCCCCGACGGCCTGGCGGCGGTCTGGTCGGTGCGCAGCCTGGCCACCACGGTCACGGTGCGCCTGCGTCCCGCCGCGGCGAACGCCGACAGCGATCGCAAGGATGAGTTCATCGAGGTGGACGCCCGCGTCCGCTATGACACCCAGCAGCCGATGGACGAACCGCCGGTGGACGGTCTGCGTCAGCTCCCCCAGCGCCAATTGTGGGCGCTCACCGATACTTTGGCGTTCGGCGCGCAGGAGTTGCACTCGTCCTCGCATCGCGGTCCGGTGAGCGCGCTGGCCGAGATCTCGGTGCCGACCGCGGGCTGCGGTCAGCTGATCGGCGCGGACGCCACCGGCAGCGGTGTGGCGGTGCCGCTGATCGGCGATGGTTCACGGCGCATCGACATCATCTCGGACCTGCATCTGGCGCAGCAGGTCATCCTGCGCGCCATCGCGCTGGGCGCGGGCGCGGTGGTGCACACCGCGCGCCCCGGCTCCTGGCAGCGCATGGTCAACAATGTCGGTGCGGCGCACGCGCTTTCGCTGGCCTCCTCGGTCACGCACAGCTCGCGCCACAACACCATGACCGCGCGCGCCCCGCATCCGGCGGCCACCGTGATCGTCTTCGACGGTGTCCCCTCGACCACACCGCCGGGTTCGGCAACCGTTGTCACCGTGCACGATCGGCTCCCCCGGGATTACCAGCCGGACGCCGATGTGACGATCGTGCAGCACCCCAACGCACCGCACACCGTCACGGTGCACACTCCCGCCACCCGTACCACCGCCCAGCTGGTCACGACACCGACCGAACAGCATTACATCGGTGCGACGGGCCGCTGAACCATTTCCCGGCCACAGGCGGGCTGGAAACTACATCCAGCCGCTGTTTACCAGGATGGCGAATTGCGCCGCGGCGCGCTGATGCGCGTCCTGTAACTGCGCGCTGCCGACCTGTGCGACATAGCGACCGGCGCGCACGGTGCAGGTGAATCGCGCGGCGGCCGCGGTGTTCTCGACACAGAACGCATCGGGAACCCCCGTCGGTGCGGCGGTGGTCGGTCCGGCCGCGGTGCGCAGATCGTTCAATACCAGCGTGGCGGCTTTGGGATCACGGGCGCGCGCGACCAGTCCGACCTCGGAAACACGTGCGACGGCATCGATTCCACCGACCTCGAGCAGTCGCCGCCAGAGTTCGGGCGCCACATGCCGGAAGCCGCGCGCGTTGAACACCGCCTCCCGATCGAAACTCGGCGTGAAATCCGCCTTCGGATGCAGCGTCCGCCGCAGCATGTCCTGCGGATCATGATCCAGCGCCCGCATTTCCGGCACCGAAAGCGACGGCAGCTGATCCAGCAACGGCAATTGCGCCGCGATCGTCTTCTTGCCGAGATCCTGTAGGGCGGCGAGATTCGGCCGCGGCTGGGCGACATTCACGATGATCAGATAATTCCCGCGAGCCAAGGCGGCGTCCAGCGACGGAATATCCTGCCGCCAGTGCGCTTTGGCATCCGGATACCAGTCCAGCGTCACCGGCGCATTGGCCTTGGGCGCCGCACCGAACCCCGCGGCCTCCACTTCGATAGCGGCCGTTCGCGCCGCGGCCGGCTCCGGGAATTGCAGTACGGTGAGCCGAACCCAGGTGGTCGCCGACTCGGCGGCGGCCCCCGCGCCGAACCCGAACATCATCCCATTCCGCTCGACAATCGGCGCAAGCCTGTCATCGACGTCTCTACTCGTCCTGATGGCCTTGCCCGCCAGCTCATTTCGCAACCGCGGATCAATCTCGGTCCCCGCAGCCACGAACCCCGCCAGCCGCGTGATCGCCAACTCCGCCCCGAATTCGGTCTTCGACACCGACAGCGCCCGATAATTCAACGGATCAGTCGAGTAAGAGCCCACATCGAGCCCCCGAACATCAACCTCACCCGCGATCGGAACACCGGGAACCACACTCCCGCACCCCGCCAACCCCAGCGCCGCCACCAGCGCCAACGCCGTCTTCCGGAATATCCTGTGCACGTACACCATTACGCCTATCTAGCCTTGACCAGCTGAGCGTACTGCGCCGAAACACATTGCCGGACATCGAGAGCTGTCACATCATCGCGGAACGTGATCACGAAGCACCCGAACCGCTACCTCGGAAGCTTGCCGATGACCATGCGCGCGATGGATTCCGCAACGGCGCAGTGCGATTCAGTGTCATCGTTGCCGTGCACCTGAATCTCCACCTGCTCGAGTTGCTTTCCGAGATCGCGGTATGTATATCGCCGGGTACAGATCGAGGCAACAACGGTTTTCGGAGCTTCCAACTGTCGCCCGTCACCGAGGTCGATCCGGGGGTCGGCCGGGTTCTTGGGCGTGAGCCTTCGAAGATTTATGTCCACCTGGGCAGATCCCTCCCACACACACGAATGAGCAGAGTTCTCCGACGGGACGCTCGGTAGCGGGCCGACCAGTGAATTCAGAGCGGCCTGGTCGATCAGTGCACAGGGATCCACATGTGTGAGCGACCGCCCGGCATCGGAAAGACGCGGCACGTCGGTCACCGCCGACAATCGCGTCAGCAGGTACTCGGCCAGCGCACATTGATTCGGATTCTGTACCGAGACGATCATTCCCCACTTCTGCTCCGCACCAGCTGGTTTCAGTGCGCGGTCACACCTGTCCGTACTCTGCCACCCCAGGATGGGCAAGCCGGTCGCGTTGGAGCTGGTTGGACCGAATCCCTCGATGTAGGTCCCCGGCTCGAAGTTCAGCGATCGCCTCGCACCCCCGTCAACCTGGCAGCCCCACACCCACGACGGACTCATCGACCAGCTGGATACATCGGTCGGCCAGTCCGGCGCGAGTCCGGCCGGAATCGTCTTACCGAGGGCGGTACGCAGCCACTCGCACGCATCAACTTCCCGCATCTGCGGAAGGGAATAGGTGACCGCTGCCGTTTGCGGGGAATCGGTTCGGCCCCATCGAACCCAGGCCGCACCGGCGGACCCTGCGACTACCAATAGCACCGCGAGCAGGATCAAGAGCGTTTTCGCGAGGCGACTTCGAGGGCGGCTTCCTTCCGCCACCGATGCGTACCGCGCCGCGCGACCTCCACTCCGACCGCCTGGCAGCACCACGGTAGCTTCGGGATCTGCTGCCAAGGCAGCGAATTCGGCTCCGAGTCGGTCGATTTCGAGATGCACTGGCTCCGGCCACGGCCGTCCGTGCCCCGACGGCTGTCCGAGGTAGTCCAGGATTTGAGCCGGTGTCGGACGAGCAGCCGGGTCCTTGCGCAGGCATGCTCCGAGCAGCTCCCGCAGATCTGGTGGGACCCGCTCGAGATTCGGTTCGGTATGCACGATGCTGAACAGGGTGTAGGCCAGAGTGGATGCCGCGAACGGGTTCGCGCCAGTCGCCGCCATCACCAATAGCGAACCCAAGGAGAACACATCACTCGCACGAGTAAGCGGTTCCGACAGCGCCTGCTCCGGCGACATATAGGCGGGTGACCCGAGTACCGACCCGGCCTCGGTGAGGCCACCTGGGTTTTCGGTGACCGTAGCGATACCGAAGTCGATCACTCGCGGTCCATCGACCGCCAGTAGAACGTTGGCGGGCTTGAGGTCTCGATGAATCAGGTCGGCCCGGTGAATGGCTTGCAACGCTGATGCCAGGCCGGCCGCAAGCATTCGAACCGCCTGCGGTGGGAGTGGTCCGTACTCCTGTATAACCTTGTCCAGCGGCATTCCCACAACGAAAACCGATGCCAGCCACGGCATCGACGAATCGATGTCGAAATCGATCACCGGTGCCGTGAACGCTCCTGAGACACGGGTCGATGCTGACACCTCGCGGCGGAAGCGGGACCGGTATTCCTTCTCGCCGAGCAAGTGCGCATGCACCTGCTTGATGGCTACAAGGCGACCGTCCGCACCGGTGCCCAGAAGCACCCTTCCCATACCTCCGGAGCCAAGAAGACCCAGGATGCGATAGCGCCCGATCTGCTGAGGATCCTCTTGCGCAAGTGGTCGAATAGTCATTTCGGCAACTGCGAGATCACGGTGGAGAGCACCCGTTCGGCCCGCTCGCACGCGCCGGGGAGATCGTTGTGGGTGGAGAATTGGAGAGACACGACCTCAGCCAGATCATTGTGTGTAGGTCTGGCCATGTAGTTCAGTGTGCAGCTGTGGTATCGCTCGGAATTGTCGTCAATATTGACCGTCGCACCGTTCACCTGCACGGTCGTTGTCTTTCCATTGACACCGAGCTTGTCCGGGCGCATTCGCTCCGAGAATTCGAGGTACAGCATCGCGTCGGAGCCGTCCAGTCCGCATGCCGTCGGAAAGCCGCTATGCCGCAGATTGTCCCCGAGCACCTCGTTGGTCAGGCGCTGGTCCAGCAGTGCGCAGGGATCGAGTCGGCGAATCGAATTCGCTTGCAGTGGTAGCTGAGGCGGATTGACCGCGAGCCGGTTGGCCACAGACAGCAGCACCGCTTCGGAGGACTTACACCCGTCCGACTTCCCCGAGACCGAAATCGCGACGGCGACTGCCGGGCGTCCCTGTGTGATCACCCGGCGATCACAGGACACCGGAATACCAAAAATCGGCATCCAGCCTGCGACGGCACCGGTTGGTGTCCAGTCACCCAGACTGGCCGAGGTGGAACCCACCGACAGTTCGAACGATCGTTTCGTGCCACCCGAATCGGCGTAGCTGGCCGAACACTTACCGGAATAGGAAGTCGAAAAGTCTCCGCTGCGGACTCCGATTTGGCTGCTCACCGATGTGTCCAGCAAGGTGCAGAGATCCAGCAATCGCCACTGGTCTCCCGCCAGAGCCACCGATAGATCGCTGGCCGGCGCGGCATGTCCCGACTGTAGCGCCCACCGGTGCGCAGTCACGCCCGTGGCGGTAAGCAATACGAGACACACGGCGGCGACCGCGAGCAAGCGGAACTTACGCTGCCGTTGCGCACGCAGCCCTGCCAGCTGCGCCTCGTATTTGGCATGCTTCGCAGTGGTTTCCACCCACCAGCCGGAGTCGGACTGATAATCGGCGATCGCATCTCGCACCGCGCCCGGCCAGACCGGTTCTGCCTCGATCTGCCCTGCTGCATCGAGCAGTTGCTCGGGCGTCGGTCGGTCTTCCGGATTCTTCGAAAGGCAGCGAGTGACAATGCCGCGCAATTCCGCAGGCACTCGACCAGTATCCGGGGCCGAGTTCATGACGCTGAAAAGCACTTGGGGAGTGGATGTTCCGGCGAACGGGTTCTCGCCGGACGCCGCCATCGCCAGGATCGCGCCCACCGAGAACACATCGGCGGCCGGGGTCAGCGGAAACCCTTGGGCCTGCTCGGGTGACATGAACGCCGGTGACCCGATAACCGAGCCGGTCATAGTCAGCTGTGCGTCACCCTCCAGGGCGCGAGCAATGCCGAAATCGATCACCCGCGGACCGTCGGGCGCCAACAACACATTGCCAGGCTTGAGATCCCGGTGAATCAGACCAGCGCGATGAATCTCGATCAGCGCCGCGGCTAGACCGGCCGCCAGCAGTCGTAATCCGCCGAGCGACAACGGCCCGGCCTCCTCGATCACCGTCTTCAGTGACGGACCGGGAATGTATTCGGTTGCCAGCCATGGGCTCTCGGACTCAGTGTCACAGTCCACAACGGCCGCCGAATAGGCGCCGGTCACGCTTCGACTGGCTTCCACCTCGCGCCGGAACCGCATCCGGAACTCGGCATCGTTCGCCAGGTGCCGGTGGATCTGCTTGACCGCCACCAGTCTTCCGGTAGGCGACTCACCGAGCAGGACCCGGCCCATACCGCCCTGACCGATCACCGCCACCATGCGATTACGCCCCAGCTGGCGCGGATCTTGCGACCCCAGGCCCTTCATGCGATCCCTCCCGCGTGATTCCTTCGACTGTGCACCGGCTGGATCGCGGTCATCCGGCGTCCTTCAGCAACAGATACTGAGCCGCGGCCAGCTGCCGCACGTCGGACTCCTGATCGCTGAACACCTCGGCAACAACGCCGTCGTACGGAATCAGGCAGCGGAAGCGACGTGCTCCCACAATCGTCGGATTAGGTTGGGTCGCCTTGAAACACATGACATCCACGGTGCCGGGCACTCCCGCGATCGGAATATATTTCGACACCGTCGAGTCACCGGCAAGATAGTTGGTGAAGCTCTTGGAGGCCGCGGCGTCATTCAATTTGTACAGATACTTGTTGTCCGACACCGCGATAGCCTGCACACCCTGCGCGTCGTAATCCCGGGCAGCCGTGGTGGGATCGGCGCCCAGGCCGGCGAAGCCGCGAGCACTGTAAACGGCGAAACTGCGCTGGTCCGGGATCGCGTCGTCGGTCTTGACCAATCGAGTAAGCAGATTGTCCCGATCCATTCGCAGCATCGAGAGCTGATCCGGAGAAGTCGGCGTATAGCTCTCCAGTTTGGGCATCTGCTGCTGATACGTCTTAGAAACGAATCCCGCCAACTGATCAAGGTTCGCCTGCACCCCCTCGACGTACACCGCGATCACAACCGATTTGAATGCCATCCAGCTACCCAGATTTGGCGTTCCAGGCCGCCAATGGCTCAGCGCGGTCGGGTGATCGGCAAGGGGCACAGGAACATTGGAGCCATTCGCGCCGAAATCCTCACGCTCCATGGCCGCTGCGGCATTCGCAGCTGTCTGATCATCGGGAAACGCCACGAGAGCCACCGAGAGCTCGTAATGCTTGTGATACTCACCTATGTAGGGCGTGTCCTGTGCATTCGAGATGAAGGCGGCCAAAGGGTTGAACGGTTCCATCGCCGCGGCGGACACACCGTCGGCGTTCCGGAAGCCGCTGCCGGTGGCGAGCACTTTGCCACCGTGGCCCGCCGAGAACTCCGGTGCCACCTCGCTACCGAATACGACGCGTTCACCCAGGCGAAGCGACTCCACCAGCATCCCGCGCGAGCGACTGGACCGATCATCGAAACCGCTGTCGGGCCGTTGCGTCGAGTAGGCACCGACATCCAGAACCGACGCGTGATCCGTTGTCTGACTGTCACTTCCACACGCGGTGGAAACGCTCGCGATCGCGACGGTCAACGCCGCCACGGCGAGTCGGCGAAACGCGAACCGCATGCATCCCCCTCTGCCCACGACTCCCCCGCGGACATTCGGTAACCATCCAACTCAACCAGCGGTGAGACCGCATGGTCGGCGACAATCTAACATCGGCTGTGTGCCAGAGCCATTTACGATGGAATGCGTCACAGCCGAAGCAGGCGGCAACCTTTCGGTCGAGTGGCGCTATCCGCCAACCGGTTTCTCGATGATCATCGAGTCGTAGCTGGTCGAGGCTGCTGCGGCGCTCAAAGTCGGGCCGGTCACGAACTGCCCGATAACTTCCCACGGGGCCAGCCGCGGCGTGCTACCGAGCCCGAGCATCTGGGCGGTCTTCAGATCGGGTATGCCGTAGCTGATTCCATTGTCCGCGATGTAGAACAGGCTGTCCCGCCGTCGACTGCCCGGCGCAATACCTGTCGACTGCACGAACTCACCGCTGGTCGGCGGTATGTAGGCACCGTCGATGCGATTGCCGGTGCCGTCGGACGTCGCCAGTTTCACCGGAACCGAAGAGTCCGGCAGCGGCAGCCGGGTACCGACCAATAGCGAGACCACGGCTCGATCGGACGGGCCTTCGGCCGTATCGGCGTCCTTGACATCGGTGGCCTTGTTCTTGGACCACGTAATGCAGGAAACCGGGTCGTCTTCCGTGGCGATGATCTTCGGCGCGACACTCGGAAAGTCAGCCACCGGTAGCGGATTCGCCGGGCGATCCAGCCCGACGATCAGGTCCGGCGGTACCGACTTGATTTCATCCATACCCTGCGAATTGGCCGCGCGAATCACGTCGGAGGTGAACGACGAAATGCGTTGTACGCCATCGGAGAGCACTACGTAAAGGTCAGAGTTACTCGAACCACCGAGTGATGCCACACGAATGACTCCACCAACACGAATCCCGTTGAGTCGCCCAGGTCCTGGATCTCCGGCGTTCGGAATGGTCGGCGGAACCAGGGCCGGCACCTCGGTCGCCGCTCCAACCAGACCGGTGGTAATGGGTCGCGGTCGGGGCGCGGTCAGATTCAGTGCACGCAGTATGGTCGGATCGTTGAGATTCACTTCGGCGCGTTTGCCGTCGTAGAGCAGGTAGTCCTTCGTCACCGTCTCGGTGGAACTCTTCGTGGCCACGCTGCGCACCAGCAGAGCAGCATTGCTGTCCGTTGGCTTGATCCGCTCGCTCAGCTCGAGTTTGCCCGCTATCGCCGTGGTTGTCGCGCCCACCGAGGAGGCAGCGCCGCCGGCCGCGGACAGTTGCACGGTGTCGCAAATCGTCCACTGCGATCGATCACCCTGTGTCGACCCCGGCAAAGCCGCCGGGGCGCCGGCAATTCCGAGAATCGGGCCGCGCGGCATCGTATTCAGCTTGCTGTCTTTGACCGATTTCGGAGACTCGGCGCTACCGACATACAAACGAGCGGATGCGAGATTCAGAACCGGCCGTAACTCCACATCGCTCTTGTCGTTCGGGTTCGTGTAAACGACGTACAGCGCACCGCTGTCCTTGCCCATGACGATCTTCGCGTCACCGATCGAGCCTTGGGGACGAATGAAAGCCAAGATCGCGCAACCCGCGACCACCAGCAGCGCCAGAATCGCACCCGACACCAGCGACCGGAACTGAGCGCGCATGGGGTCGTGCAGCATTCGCACATCGCGGCGAATGAGCGCGTGATCGAGACGTCGCAGCAGGAACCGGTACCCATTGACCTGGGCCCGGGTGGTCAACTGGGCTGGCACTGAACCTCCGTCGGAACGAGAACTACAAGCGGGAGACTACCGAGGCGGGCATCCCACAGCGCACCCCACGGTGACAGCGGGGTGCGCTGTGGAAAGAGATCCGGTGGTCTCAGATACCGCCGAAGCCGTCACCGATCTTCTTGTCGGCGCCGAGCGCCGACTGCATGGCGTTCTCGACCGCGACGGCGACCTGGTTCAGCACGTGCAGCGAATCCTTGTACTCGGTCGACCAACGAGCGTGCACATCCTTGAATCCCGTCATGGAATCATTGCTGTTCCACGAGGACTCGAGCTGGTTCGCAGCCTTCTCCAGGTCCTCACCGGCCACCACGAGCTGGCCGAAGTTCGACTTGAGCGACTCCACCAGCGGGTTGATTACGGCGGGGTCATACAGCATTTCGTCCGACATAGGTCAGTCCTCCATCAAAGATTGTCTGGCGATTGAAAGTGGTGCGACTTAGACGAGGTTGGTGTGCGAGCCACCGCTGAGCGACTTGAAGCCCGCTTCGTTCTCGGAATCGAGGTTCGAGAACTGAGCGACACCGGTGCCGACCTGACCCTCGATCTCATGCAGCAGCGTGCGCAGCTTGTCGGCCTCGACGTGCCAGTTGTCGGCGGCGACATTGAACGCGGCCGCGGCCGTGCCCTTGAAGCCGCTCTTCGAGTGGTCGACCTCGTTGGTCACTTTGTCGAGAATGGCCTTCACGGTGGTGACCACGTCAGCCATGTGAGTCTGTGCCGCCTTGGCGACAGCGGTGTTCTGTGAAACGGTCATCGCGAATCCTCCATCAGTGCTTATTTTCGGATCAGCAGGCGGCGCCACTCTGCGCCACCCGGCTCGGATTGGAATAGCTGCCTGGCTACTTGCCCGTCACCGCAGCCACCTCCCCCCAGGCAGCGAGTCGATGAGTGCCGAAATCGCTTGCGCGACACGGTGATCGGTGCCCGGTGTCAACGTGGACCAGACTTGCTGATCCGGAGCGATCCCGGGTGCGGCGACAATGCGCCCGCGCGCGGTGTCGTAAACCACCACGGCCCCCGGGGATCGATCGGTCACGCCGTCGGCGTAGGCGTAGGCCACCACCTCGGCGTAAGCATGGCAGGACGCGAGCGCGAGGCCGTAGACCGTGGCGTCGGTATCGGCGACGCCCAGACTGTAGACGGCGCTCGCGAACTGTTCGGAAGTCGTTGCGGTATCGAAGCGTTCGCTCAGTTCGGTGGATAGCGCACTGAAGCTGGCGACGTCGGCCGGAGGGAATGCGCCGAGGGCGTCCAGGATCGGCCGGGCGAGGGAATCGCCGCTGCCGTCCGTCCAAGTTGAACGGATATCCAGGGTATCGCCGCGCCGGATCGCCAGCACGGTCTCATCGGCGCGCTGCGCGAGGCAGACCCGGATCTGACCATCGGGGGTGTAAATGCGCGCGGCCAGTTCACTGTCGGGCTGCGCGAGAGCGAAAAGCGCTGTGGCTATTCCGGTTTCGACGTCGCCGCGTTGGTCAACGATCCGACCGGATCGCAGATCGGCTCGGGCACGCTCTTGCCCCTCGGCCCACTCGATATGTGAATCCTGTTGCGGGCCAATAGACAACACCAGCGGCAGGGTCTGCACTCCCAAATGGGAGGCGAGCGCCATGACGCTGTCATTGGTGAGGGTCGTCATGCCGACGCCTCCTCACTCGTCGCGGGAACGGGTGCAGGGCTGGAACTCTCGACACCGGTGGTCCCGGCATTGAACGCGATATCCGGAACCCGCTGCTGCGCATTGGGATCCAAGCCACCCAGCACCGCAGGCGCAACCTGCATACCCGAGGTGAGGCCGAGTTCCTCATCGCTGGTGGGCGCACCGGCGAGCCCGGAGCGCGTGTGATGCTCGCTCTCGTCCTGGCTGTTCGGCGCCATACCGCCGGGCGCCATGGGCACCGAACCGGCCTGCTGCACCGTAACCGGTTGCACGGTGACCTTTTGCGTGGTGCTCGCGTTCACCTCGGCCACGCCCTGCGGGCGGAACGCGGTGATGACCGGAGGGATGTTGAGCGCCCCCAGCGGGATTCCCGGCATGCCGGCGGGCAACTCGGGCGTCACCGCTTCCGGATCCACCTGCGGCGCGCTCTGCGTCGGGGTCATACCGGCGGTGATCTGCGGCGGCGCGGGGTGTTCCCAAGGCGTGGCCAGTGTTTCGGTCGCGCCTTCATAGGTGTGCATGACGCGCGACGCGACGGCTTTCACCGTGTCCGCGTCGGTGTCGGTCTGTGCGAGTTGGGCGAGCATCGGGGCGCCGATGGCGGTTCCCAGTTGCTCCAGCGTCTCGCGCAGATGCTTCAGTTTCTCGACATCGTCGGCGTCGGGCATGGCCAGGCGCGCGATTTCGTATGCGGCGGCGTGTGTTTCGGCCTTGGCGGCATTGGCCGCCGCATCGGCCGCGGAACTGGCGAACCAGTCCCGCAGCGTGCGAACGCGCTCGATGAACTGGCTACTGTTCTTCGATTGCCATGCGCTGTCGAGGTTTTCGAGAATGCGCTCGTAGTCGAGTGCGGCCGCGGCGAATCCGGCGCTCAAGCGCGCCCAGGCGAGACCGGCCTCGGCGGCGGGCACTGCGCCCGCCCCCGTCACCAGATCACGTGCCAGCTGCTCGGGTGGTCTGGCTTCCCAGACCACACCGGTGAAGCCGGGGCTCGTCGGTTCCAACATCGGCTACGGCGCTCCTCAGACCGCGAACCCGAGGACGCTCTGCTCCTCGACCGAGGTGTACTGACCGACCTGCGCACGCAGCGCCGCGGCCAGCTTGCGCACCTCGTCGACACCGGTGCCGCCGGACGTCTGGAACGACGCCGCAACGGAATTCAGCGTCTGCGCCGCACGCGTGGAAACCTCATCGGCCCCGGCCGGAGCGATCTCCAGCTTGGCCTGCTCCGCGCTCAGCCCGTTCGCAATGCGATCGGCCAGCGCGTCCAGCTGCATCGCGGCCTGAAGTGCGCTCGACGCATCGAACCGCACGCCTTCGAAATCGTTGGTGCTCATGGCAATCCTCCTAATACCCCTGCGTTTTCAGAGCGTGAGCGCTTTGTCCGGCGGTTCGTCGACGGCTTCCACCGCGCCTACCACCGGGATGGAGACGCCTTCGATTACGCCGACCACTTCGTCGCCGTGTGCGCCGGTGACCAGAGCGGTGCGCTCGCCCGCCGATTCGGTGTCGCCCTTGTTCGCCAAGCCCGCCCCGGTGCCCATGCCGCCGGGCATGCCTGTGGTGGAACGGGTTTGGGTCTCGTTGTTATTGCTGGTGACGCGTGAGACCGGTGAGCCCGAGCCCACGCCCTCCGCCGTCGGCATTTTGCCGGTGTAGGGGCTCAGCGGGCTGTTGCTGAGTCCCGCGCCCATCGGCATGCCGCCCGGGATACCGCCACCGCCACCGGTTGTGGTGGTGTCGTTGGTCTTGAGGGTGGTGTCGACCGGCTTGGTCTCGGTGGTGGTCTTGTCGTCCGGGTTGGTCGTGGTGGTCTTGTTGGTGGTGGTCGTGTCTTTGCTGGTGTTCGAGGTCAGCGCGCTCACGACCGACTGCCCGGCCGAGCTGATGCTGCTGGCCGAGGATGCCGCCGAAGACGCCACCGTGCTGCCCTTTTCGACCACCTTCTGGACGGCGGTGGTGCCGACGTTCAGGAACGGCTGCACGGCCTGCGTCACCTGGTTGGCGAGTGACGCCGCATCCGCGATGTTCGGCGCACCGGGCACCGGGATCTTGATTCCGGCGGCGGCGACATTGGCGGTGTGCACGGTGAGCTGGGCACGGGTGTTGGCGGTGATGGTCCCCGCCTCCGACAACGCGTCGGTGGCCATCGCGACCAGCACCGGCACGCCGACCGGAGTGACCAGGAAGGGCAGATCCGCCAGCACCGACGCGACGAATCGCGAGATGAGGGCCGAGAGCAGCCCGTATCCCTCCGCGACGGTCGCTTCGGCGGCGAGCAGGATCGTCCGCAGCTCCTGCCCCTGCGCGTCAACGGTCGGGATGACGGTTTCGACCTGCTTGCTCTTCACCTCCGCGGCTTTGGCCGCGTCACCCTGCCAACTGTTCGAAACCGCCGCTGTAGCAGCAGAACTCGTGCTGGCCGCCGAGGTGAGCGCCTTGCTCACCGAAGCGAAGATCGAGATCAACTGGGTGCCGATGCTGGCCGCGCCGTTGCCCATGGCGGACAGCAGGCTGATCGCCGGCTGAATCAGCGTCGTGGGATCGATGGTCGGCAGCGTGGGCATCTGGATGCCCGACAGATCCGGCAATTGGATCGCCGGAAACTGCGGCAGCTGCGGCAATCCCAGCCCGTTGATCACATCGGCCACGGGCGTATCCACCAGCGCCCCAGCCGGACTGGTACGAATGACGTCCAGCACGGTGGGGCTCGGTGTCGTAGTGACTACACCGACGGATTCAGTCACAGGTTGCTGAGGAAGGTCGTCGCCGAGGCCAGTTCAGTGGTGGAGTAGGTGCCCACCGCGGACGCGGCGCTGATCGCGGTCTCCGCGTGCACACCGGCGATCTCCGCCGCCGAGGACAGGTAGCTGCCCTGCGCACCCGCGAACGCCAGCAGGAAGTCCTGACCGATCAGACCGAACATCGGCACCGCCGAAGCCATCGCACCGATCGAGTCGGCCGCGGCCGCCCCCGCGATCTGCGCCGCGATCCCGGCATGCGTGGTTCCGTACGCCAGAATCGGTTCGAAATCCGCTTTCACGTAGTCGTTGGCCATCGGTGGTCCCTCCCAGATACACGATCTTGAATGACAGTACAAGCACGAAATTGGTTGTGCCAGACAGTAAAACGCAAATTCTGGCGCAAGATTGCGTTAACGGACCGGATCTACCCGGCCATCTCCTCATTGAACCGATTGACAATTTCCGCCCGCCGCTCGAACGCCGCCCGCGCCGCCGCGGCGGACGTCGCGACCACGACCTGCTCGAACTGATCCGGCGTCATCCGCGAAATAGCATGCCCGAACTGCAAATCCCGCAGCGCGCCATTCCCGTCGACCTCGGCCATCACGGCACCGTCCTCGGAAGTCTCCCGCCCCCGGACCGCGGCCATCTGCTCGGCCAAATCCTGAAACCGATACAGCTGCCGCCGAACCCGCTCCTCGAGCTCATCCATCGACCCCACCATGAGTGTCCCCCCTCCTCACAAAGTGCGTAGCCAGCTCTGCGGCTCTGTATCGTAGTCCTGCTCCTCGACAATCTCTTGTCGAGCCACGTCCGCCTCGGTAGGAAGCCCGGTGCGCGCGAGCATCTCGGGACTCATCCCGGCTTCTTCATACTGCTTCCGCTTGGCAAGCCCCGCGCGCGCCGCCGCCCGCTGACACAGCCGCAGCACCTCCCCCGCCAACTGCGCCGGATCCCGATGCAGCTCAGCCGCATCCACCTTCACAGCCAGCGGAATCCCCTGCTCGGTGGTGCGCAGCTTGATTGAGCCGTACGGGTTCGCGATCGTCGTCGAAGCCCAACCCTGCTCGGCAGCGCCGGAATTGACCGCCCCCTCGGTCATAACAACTCCCTCCCAAGTTTGTTACGGGTATGGCTATCACACGTACAGCCCGTAGCGCCAGCGACTTCGCCTGGAATTCGGAACCAGGGAGCCATCTCACACTGGTCGACTATCACTGGTAGAGCCCCTCCCGCTCCTCCTTGATAACGCGGATCACCGCGGCAATCCTCGAGTTGATCAGCGCGATCGCCCGCCGTTCGTCCGCAGCCGCGGCTGTCGGCGGATTCTGGTCGGTGATCACATATCGACCATCGTCCCGGATATCCCTCCACCGCAACACATGTTCGGTGATTCCGCGTGGTCCGAAAATCGATTTGCCCTGGGTGACGGTGATTTTCCCGATGCGATCGGTCTGTGCCCGAAAGAAGCGCGATGATCTGGCCGAGTCCGAATCGGTCATCCAGTCCCGGACCGTGATGCCTTCGGACTCCGTATCCGCGGGTTCATCACGTCGTGCGGGCAGCACGATGTCCCCTTGCTGACCCGCCTCCGCATCCGGCAGTTCACGGACCAATTCATCCGCGAGCTGCACCGGATCGCATTCTCGAATGCTGTATCCGCCTCCGTGCCAGAAACTCTCGCCAGGTTTCTGGGTCACGACGTAACCCATGGACCCCTGGCGCGCTCCGAGCACCCGGATCTGCCCGGCCGCTCCGAGCGGTTCCTGTTCGTCCCATCCGCTCAGCGCCACAGACAAGTCCGGCTCCGCGACCGCCTTGATCATGGCGAGCACTCCCGGGTCGAACTTCTCCCGAGCGGCCTCCCGCGCCTGACGCCGCTCGTTCTCGTACTCGGCGGTGGAATTCGCCTTCGACTTCGACAGAAAGGGCAGGGGCAGATTGTCCTGCACCAAATCCGCCCACATGACCATGAACTCGGCCTCGGTGAAGTCCCAGCTCGCCATCATTTCTCCGCGACCGGGGTGACCGCGACCGGCAGATCGCCCAGCCCCTCGGCGAGATTCTCACCGGACCTGAGGAATTCGGGTCGCTTGTGCTCCTTGCCCGCGCCCTGGCTGCCCGCCTGCGCTCCCGAGCCCATCGGCGTGCCGGACGCACCGGTCGTGCCCGTCCCGGTGGTGGACGCGGAACCCGTCGCAAGACCCGCGCGCGAGGTGACCGTCGATTCGTCTTTGGTGGTCGAGGAGACGGTGGAGCGCGGGAACAACTTGGTTTGCGGGTTCTCCTTCGGAGCAGTCCCGACTGGACCTCCTCCGCCGCCCCCGGTTGTCGTCTTCGGCGATCCTCCCGGCGAGCCGGGTTCCGTCGGGGTGGTTTGCAGATTCGTCAATGCGGCGAGCTGCTGCTTCAACTGATCGGCGGTCGTCGTCGTATCAGTTGTCGTTGCGCTCTTCTGCAAAGACTGAATCAACGAAGAGCCGGACGAGACCAGGGATTGCGCCAACGATGAACCCTGTTGCGCGAGAGTCGAGAGCAGCGAAGTCAGCTGCGATGTCTGATCCGTGGTCGTCGTTGTCGACGGAGTCTGCGTCTTGGGTTGCTCGGTGGTGACCGGGTTGTTCTTGAGCTCGTCCGTGAGCTCCTGCTTCAAGGTCGAGAGGTCGGGAGTGCCGCTTGGAGTGCCACTCGGGGAACCACTCGGAGAACCCTTGCTGGGATTGCCTCCTGCGCCGTTGTCGGTAAGGGAGGGACCAGGAGCCTTTTGAGTTTGAGGCGACTTCAGGAATGGTATGGCATTACTCGTCGCACGAAGGCCCACCCCATACCATTCATCCCATTTTGCGGCATAGACCGGCTCTACGTACTTTATAGCATCAGGGTCACCCTTTGCAATGCGATAGTCATCCGCAGACATTGTCGGCAATTCGGTCTGCAATTTTCGCAACCAGGAGGCCGATGTGCCGAGGTTTTTTCCCACATTACGCAGCGAACTTATGAGGTCGACCGTACTCTTGTCATATCTCTCAACCGCAGCTCGAGCTTGCGGACCGGAGCCGCCCGTCCAATTTTCACTCCGGAACTCGGCAGCGATGCCGTTAACAAATCTGCCACGCTCGCCGTCCAGGAAATTCGCAGCACCATCCCAATTTCTTGCCGCATCTTCGATCTTATCTATATTGACACTCATCAAATTGTAGTGCGCGAGATACCGCTCCCATTTCATTATAGCCCCAGCCTCAGGCTCGACCGGCATGGTCTCATGTTCGCCATTTGCGACCAGGCTGGCGAGAGCTTTTATTTCGGGCAGGTCCGCCAATTTATCCTGATAATACTTGGTGAAGTTTACTTTTCGATTGATCTCGGTGTAGGGATTTCCGTCGCGATCGTATCGGGGAGTTTTGTCGACGGTGTAATTTACGCCTTCCCCGTCGCCATCTACATCAGGCTTCTTAGCACTTCGCCAACCTGTCAGATCCACTTTACCTGGAGAGAATTTCCTACTATCCGCGAAACCCGGAGCTCCGGTGACACTGCTCTTCAACTTATCAAACTCTGCGGCCGAGTTCGATTCGGTCATCTGAACTTCACTTGCAGCGTTTATGAAGGCTTGCGCCATATTTGTCAGCAATGTGGCATGATCGGTCAGCACTTCATCACGAAGCCGATCGGATACCAGACCGAATTTATCGGCGATCAGCCTGCCGGAAGCCTCCGAACTGAAAGACGGAACGGCCAACAGAGAAATATATTCCTTCTTGAGCTGTTCGACCGCCCACAGCATCGCAGCGCACAAACTTGCATTCTTCTGCGCTAAGTCTGCACTGAACTTGAAACTCTTATTGTGGCCCAGCCCCTGGTCGCCCGCCCACTCGTTGTAGCCTTCGGTCATCGATCCCACCCCTTCTCGACTCTAGTCATCGATGTATCAACGAAATTCGACTGTCGCCGAATGAATAGACAGCGTGCGAGTCCGGGTCGACGGCCAGCGATGAAGGAGCTGGAGCACGGAAGGAGCCGGTTACGGCGTGCGTAACGGTATCGATCGTCCGAATCCTGCTGTCTTGGAAGCTAGCTATGTATAGAGTATGGGTTGCGGAATCGACTGCGACAGCGTCGATCTCCTGCCCCAATCCATCAATGGTTCCTGCCACCGACATCGCAATCGGATCAATGATGGCGATCAGACCCTTCTTGTCTACCGCAAAGACCCTGTTCACTCCCGGGTCGAAGAGAATTTTGGAAGGGTTGATCGACAACGAGATCGTGCCGATGAGGGCGTTTTTCGCCAGATCGACAACCTTCACAGACTTGTCACTGCTCGTCACAAAAGCCGTGCCCGGCTCCGGCACAATGGTGAAGTCAGTAGAGAACGTTCCAGTGGAAATAGTCGCGGTTACCGTGCGGGAGCCGTGGGGAACAACGGCCAGCGAGCTCGCCGCATAATTCCCTATCTTCGGATCAATACCCCTGTCCGAAGAGTTGTTTACATACGCAATATGTGTTACGGGATCGACACCGACCGACACAGACTCTTTATTGGTCGGAATGGTTGTGACAACAGTATTGGTGACGGTATCGAAAATGGTCAGCAATCCATCGCTTCTGCCCGCATTAGGAGCACTGACGACATAGACAGAGCGACCACTCGGGTCAACTGCGATAGCTTGTGGGAAGGCCGCGATCTCGACTGTTGAGATTATTTTCGAGGTGGCCATATCGATAGCCGAGAGCGAGCCCGGAGAAGTGGTGCTCTGATGACCATTCGCAACATATAGGATCTTGGCGGCCGGATCGATGGCGACATAACCGTATGCTCCCGGCGGAACCGGGATCGACTCGATCCTGCCGGCGTTGTCCGTCGCACCCGGGCGTTGATTGCCGCCATCGCCGCCGACGTTGAGCGTGACGGCGATAACGATTGCGATCGTCCAAGCGACGGCCAGTCCTATCCAGACGGTCCTTCGCCGCCGACTTGTGGCAGATGTTTTGACATCCGACCTTCTATGGCGCGGCGCACCGGCCGGATGAGGAAATGGCCTCCCCGAATCCGGGGCAATCAGCGGAAGGTTCGACGCGGTATGGGTCGAACCGGATGTGCCCCATATGGTGTGGGCACCGGGGACCTGACCGTCACGAATCAGATTGAGAGCCGAAGCGGGAAAGAGCTCTCGGGGTAGAGCGAGGCTGGAGCCGAACTCCCGATGGAGGAGAGCCGCGCCGCCGAAAAAGGTGACGCCTTTGATCCCCGTGTAGTCGATGGTCGCGGTCCCGCTCGTCAGGGACACCTCCATCGCCGTTCGGCCGTATCGCACTCGCATCGGCAGCCCGACAGAGGAGTATGCGGTTACCAGGGGATTCTTTTTCATCATGCGCACTCCGGTGATGAGCGCGACGATGATGGCGGCCGGTATCAACAAGGCGATGTACGCACCCAAGAGTCCGAGCGGCCCCGTATCCGAGCGGCCCGCTCCGGTCACTAGTTCGAAGATGTGGCGCGCCATAACCACTAGCGGCAATGCGGCCACAATCGCCCAGGTCCTCGGCGATCGCCAGCGATCGAGCTCGATCACCCGGCTCAGCCGCAGCGCGGTCCTTGAATCCGCCACATAGGTGCACTCGAGCAGCGCTTCCGAACCCTGTTGCCGGGCAGATTGATCCGGCGAACCCGACCCCGGGTGTGGTACCTGCTGGTCAAACGGCTGCTGCACGAACCCCCCTATACCTCCGGCATTCGCACCGACCCTAACGCGCTGGCACCTCGAGAACCAGTCGGTAGCTTCGAACCAGGGGGACGTGCGTCATCGTCGAATCACCGAAACCTGGCCCGCCGAGTAGGCATAGAGCGTGTGCGTAGTCGGATCGACCGCCAGCGACTGCGGGCTCGGCGTCCCGAAGGCGCCGGTGATCGCATGGGAGACGGTGTCGACGACCTTGACCCGATCGTCGGTCGCACTGGCCAGGTACATGGCATGGGTACCGGAATCGATTGCCACAGCATGGATTTCCTGGCCGAGACCGTCAATTGTCCCGACGATGTTTCGGGTGCCCGGGTCGATCACGGCGACTACCCCTTTGCGGTCCACCGCGAAGACTTTGTTCGAACCCGGATCGAACATGATGGTCCCGGCATCGATGGACAGTGGAATGGAGCCCGTCTGGGTATTGGTCGCGAGGTCGATGACTTTCACGGTCCTATCCTGGCTGCTGACGAAGGCGGTCCGAAGGTCCGGGACCACAGCTATACCCATCGAGTAGATACCGCTCGGCACAGTGGTGGCGACCGATGTCGAGCCCGCGGGAATTACCGACACCGCGCTCTCCGCGTGGTTGGCCTTCGGGTCGTTCACATCACTGCTGCCCGTCAGGTTGTTCACCAGTACGGTGTGAGTGGCGGGATCTACCACCACAACTCTCGAGTCCTGCTTGGTTGGGATGTTCGCGGTAATCGTGTTCGTGACACCATCGATCACCGTCACACTACCGACGCGGCTGCCGATCCCCGATGAGCTCGCGACGTATACCGTCCGCGTACTCGGGTCCACCGCAATCGATTTCGGATTCGTGGTCAGTCGAATGGTTGTCTTCACGGTGTTGGTGACGAGATCGACGACCGATACCGAACCCGGCATGGAACTGTCTTCGGGCGAATTACCCACGTAGAGCAGCTTTTCCACGGGATCCAGCGCAAGGGTGCCGGATGTTTGGAGTTCGACGGCGATGGTGGTGCCAACGGCCCTCTGGACGGGGGTGCCGTAGCCGTGATCGCCACCCGTGGTCAACCCGATCGTCGCGAATATCGCGACTGCGACGGCGAGAGCGCAAACAACGAGGATGGTCTGACGCAGACGGGAGCGCGGCGCTTGTCCGGCATCATCGGCATGCGGCGTATCGACTGTCGTCTCAGGCATCGGAACAGCCGACCGACCACGGGACCGAAGCGCCGCCAGGGCTTGATCCGGCACGAGTTCCACTGGCAGTGCGAACCCCTGCCCATGATGCGGTCGAATGAATACAGCGGTACCGAAGGCTGCGACATCCTTGATCTCGTCGTAACGGAGAGTCGAGCGTCCGGTCGTCGAGGGCACATCCAACAACTCGTTGCCGTAGCGTGCCCACATTCGAGTTCCGGCGGCGGCGTAGGACTCCAACAGCGGATTTCTCCGCAGCATACGAATCCCGGTGATGAGCGGAACCATGATCAAGGCCACGGCCAGCAGTGCGAAGTACACGCCGAAGAGCCCGAGAAGCCCTAATTCCGAACGACTTTCGCTCGTCAGCAGGTCGAAGATATGGCGGGCCATGATGATCAGAGGCAGCACGGCCACCACGACCCAGGCACGCGGCGACCGCCACCGCGCCAACTCCATCGCCCGGCTCAGCCGCCGAGCGGTCCGTGCATCCGCGGTGTACGAAGCCTCCAGAGCCATCTCCGATTCCGTGCGCCGACCAGCCCGGTCAGGCGCGCTGTGCATTCCGGACGTCCCACCCTGATCAAAATATTGCTCCACGAATCCCCCTGCGATCTGGCAATCGCACCGACCCTAACCCGTTCGACCGGAGCCGGCCGGTCGGCCCCGGCGCGCGCATCACACTCGCGACCCGGCGTAAATCGGTGTGATCCGCCAAATACAGCCGAATCCGCGCCCCGGCCTCACACTCGTGGCATGGAGATCACATCGGCTGTCAGCGCCGTCCTCGGCGCCTTCGGCCTCTCGGGCGCGGCCGGCCTCAACGCCTGGCTGCCCTTGCTCGCGGTCGGCATCGCGGACCGGTTCGGCTGGATCGACCTCGGCAGCTCATACGGCTGGCTGTCGTCGACTCCCGCACTGATCGCGATCGGATTGATCTTCCTGCTCGACCTCATCGGCGACAAGATCCCCGCCCTGGATTCGGTGCTGCACGGCATTGGAACTCTCATCGCTCCGGCGTCCGGCGCGATCCTCTTCACCGCCGAAACCAGCCTGACCTCACATATGCCCCCGGCGGTCGCTGCGGTCCTCGGCGCGATCACCGCGGGCAGCGTGCACGTCGGCCGCTCGGTAGCGCGACCGTTCGTGACGGGAACCACTGCGGGAGTGGGGAATCCAGTCGTGTCGAGCGCCGAGGACGGAACCTCGTTGGCACTCACTGTGTTAGCGCTGGCAGTCCCGGTCGTGGCATTCGTCGCGGTACTGATCCTGCTGATTATGTTGGGCTGGATCGCATTCCGTGCCGCACGGTGGATGCGCAAGCGGCGTGAGCGGAAGGAATCCGGTCAACGACAGGACCGGTGAGGTCAACCGTTCACAGCCGTCGCCGACCCCCTACGTATCGAGGACCCCGGGACCTTCAACGCGACCTACGTCACCTTCGCGTGAACCCACCGCGCCTCATTCATCTCCGCAGTATGCGTATACCAAGAGCGTCGATCAAATCTTTACAAACAGAACAAGGCTCTGATGGCTGATCATGTTCAGGATGGTTCGGCGGTCGCACTTTACGGGAGAAGATCACCGCACCATCGAAATGCAGTGCCGCCTGGTCCATCGATGTGACCGACTGAACATCGGAGGTCGATTCAAGCCCCCAGAACTGATCCGATATCAATGCCACCTCAGCGCACTTCCCAGAGAATTCATCCCCTTGGGCAGAGGCACGAGCGATGACGAAATCACGAACTACAGGATGCAAATTCGGCTCTCCAGCACCGTACATATTCGTCTGGCTGAAAATCTTCCCTTGCACCAATAATGAAGCTGCTACGGCGGGGCACTCTTCAGGCATAGAAATCCTCCGCATCTATCAGAACCTGGCCGGTATAGGCTGCAATGAATGCCTCGCGCTCATTCTCACCAAGAAAATACCCCCCGGTGTGGTGCCAAAGAAAGAATCGACTGGACTCGTCCACGAGCCAAATACTTCCCTCAACTGTTTCGTAAGCAACAGGGAAGACCTGCATGCCGAGATTACCTGACAGCTCGGCAAAGTTATCAACGTCACCCCTATAGCCGATCGTCGGCTTGAGAATCAGCAGACGCTCGGGAGATGTGCGAGGAAGGGCAAGTTCAAGATCTCCGTATGAATGAACGAATGCGACAGCAGGATCAATGACCTCAAGCACGGCACCTTGCCGCGCAGCATCTTCGACTCGAAGCGCTATCAACTCCTCGGCCCGAGCGCCGATGTCACGCGACTTGGTCCAGCCTGCGCTCATCAGCCACTCATCCACGCCTGCGGGATCGATAGTCATGATCAACAGCCTCTCTGAATTAGTTCGTTCATAGCACCATAATATCCAGGAACCGAAGCAGATGTACGCAGGTCTCGCATGGCGGGATGTAATCGCCGTGCCGGTGCTGAATATTTCCATCTTGGTCAATATGATCACCAATTCGGTGAGTATGAATTTTTGAACCCTCGAGAGCGCTGCGCGCCTCTTCCAGAGTTGTAATTTTCATCCCACCAGACTCGAACCTCCACAGTCGGTCACTCAGCAAAACCACTTCGGCACACTTTCCATGCCCGTTGCCTATTCGATCAAGGCGCCCGGCCTCCTTGTCCGCACGGATACCGTCGAGCAAGGCTTGCACAACTGGATGGGTGACCGGCATCTTCTGCCCATCCATCTTAGTGGTGCTAGTGTGCGACGTGAGGACATCGTCGTGCAATAGCGACCCACCACAACCGCTTTCGAGCTTATTACTTCCCTTGGGAACCTTGTCCTTTGCGTGAGCCTGTTTCTCTTCCGCTGTCATCTCCGGCTTCAGCGCTTCGTCCACGAGTTCGTGCGTTCGCTGGATCAGAGCATCTTCCTGATGTGCGGAACTCAACATCGAGACATCCTCGGCTGGAAGACGGTAGTGCCTCATTTTCAGGGCCGATGCGCCGTGCCACGCGGGTTGCGGATCAAGTTGGGCCCCTCGAGGACCTCCGCCTGATTCAAATATATTTGAATCGGGATCTCCGTGCGGCGGCGTCCCCGCACCGTCATCTGAACCAGCTATCCGGTCTCTGGCCGTATCAGGACTCAGATTCTGTTTGTCTTCGGCACGGGTACCAGGCGCGAAACTGTCGTCTGTCGCTTTAGTCCTGGTGCCGTCCGGGTGGAAGGTTTCCCAGTGGCCGTCCGGGGGGATGCGGGGGCGGCGGGTGCCGTCGGGGTGGGTTTCGGCGGTGCTGGTGTAGAGGCGGCCGTGGGTGTCGGACCAGGCGGGTTTGGTGGGGGCCAAGACGTCGGTGCCGAGGTAGATGGCGAGGTCGCGGGCGAAGCCGTTGGTGGCGGCGTCGCAGCCGATGAGGCGGATGGGGGTGTGGCCGTCCCAGGTGGTTTGGCGGAGGAGGTTGGCGAATTCCTCCGGGGTGTAGGTGCGGTCGCCGATGCGGGCGTGGCCGTCCTCGGTGATGTGGACGTCGGCGGTGAAGTGGTTCGGGTCCTTGGCTATTCGGGAGGCCAAGTCCGACATGACCGGGTCGTCGGGGTGGCAGGAGACCCCGGCTTCGGTCTCCTTGATCGGGGATGGGTGGGGTTCGTTGGTGGGGTGGACGTTGTCTGCGTGCGGATGAGAATTCTGTTGTGGCTCTTCGGTGTGCGCGCGTCCAGCAGGCTCGGACGTGCGTACTTCCGGCTGGAGTCTCAGCAGGGCGTTGCCGTTGGTTTCGAGATATGCCTTGAAGACCGGGTCGTGCTCACCGAGCAGTCGCCAGGGGGTGACGGCCGTGTCTGGATCCATCAATCCGACCCGATCCAGAAGCTCGACGAAATCTGTTCGCAGACTGATTAATTCGCCGTGTCGAGCTGGATCGTTGATGGCGTGGGCGATTTCTGTGCCCAATGACCTCATATCGTCGAAGCGCCCCTGCAGGTGCGGCGTCAGCGCGTCCGGCCGATCATTCGGTGCCTCCACGACCGGAGCCGGGTGCTCATCGCCGAGCTGGAATGGGACATGATCCAGGTCCGGCGCATTGTGCGAGCGTGCGGGTGGCTCTTCCCTGCCGAGACTGAACGGGACGTGATCGAGATCTGGACCGTCGTGAGGACGAGCAGTGGCGGCCGTCGAATCGGCGGGACGATATTCCGCCGAATCCGAAGGGATTACGTCGTCTCGCCGCGCTCCCGGTTGATCCGATTGATCTCCGATTCGCCCCACGCCTGCCAGATCTTCATCTGGTCCTCGGTCGGCTCGGGGCGTCCCTTCGCTTCCATCTCCTCGAGGACTGCCATGTTGTGGTCCAGCTTCGCGCGGAGTTCCGGGTCCGTGACCTCGGTCCGCATCGACGGTCCCAACCTTTCGCGCGCTATCCGCTCCATGTCCTGCGGGCTGATGGGCATCTGGCCCCCTTCCTAAATCAGTGAGTTGAATGAACCACTTACCGCCCTTGAACTCCTGGCTCAGGACATGGAATGTGGTGCCCGGTGGGAAAACGACTTCTTTCTGAGACGGGTTCGACCAGGTGATGTCTTTCCCCGTGTGTGAATCGATGATCAGCTCGATATTGCCGCCGGGCATCGACGCTTCCTTGTCCGAGGACGAGAACCCGTGATCAGTTGGTGGTACCGGATTATCGGGGTGGTACTCGTCCAGGAACCGTTCGAGCAGCACTGGATCATCGATATACAGCGAACGATAAACGACACCCTCATGGTCCGGAAGCTTGTTGTATCCGGACACGAGGGTACGGATCTCGACATCGCGGTCGCTCAGGAGCTGGTGGTCGCCATTGCGAGTGGCATCGTTGACCTGCTCGTTGAGGCTCATGAACTGGTTGCGGCGGATCGCGGCGATCTCGGCATCCGTCAGGCGAGCGAGGTCCGGATGGTTGGGAGTTTCGTATTCGCGGGTGGTTTCGACCTCGCGGAGGTTGATGGTGTTCTTTGCGGCGTATTCGTGTGAGGCGCTCGGGTCTTCATAACGCGGGTTCGCGTAGTAGGGCTTGTCCTCTACGGGCAGATTCGGGCGCTCAGCTTGGCCGATACGGACCTCCGGATGCGCACCGGGGTGATTCGACATCGCAGAGTCACTGGGATGCACCGGGTTTCCGTGCCCGTCGTAGAGGACGGCGTAGGTTGCGCGGACATCCGTGCGGCCCGCAGGGAAGGGGTGGGGGCCGCTGCCCAGGGCAGAGTCGTGGACCACCAAACGGCCGCCGTCGTTGGTGACGGTATAGGCGTGCGCGCCGATGCCGTTGGTGTCCGTGGGGCCGTGGAATTCGGAGATGACGATGGCGGTCGCGCCTTCGCCGAGGCGGGTGAGGTGGTCGGCCAGGACGCCTGGGGTTTCCATATGTTGCATGCGGCCGCCGGCGGCCGTTTCCAGGTCGTGGGCGCTCATGCCGCGTTGGGTGATTTCCGGATCGGTTGGGATGCGGATGTTTTCGTTGCCGGTGAGTTCTTGGGCTTGGCGGAGAGCCTGGGGGCCGCAGTCGTTTACCGGCTGGTGGTCGGCGGGGAGGGTGGGGTGGTCGGGGACAGGGTCGGGGTGGCGGAATTCGTCTACGAGGTGTTCATAGCCGAAGGGGGCACCCTCGTGCGGGTCGAAGATGGGTGGGCGCAGGTGGGCGGGGTCGCTGGGGAGCGAGCCTATGTTGCGTTGCCAGGCGTTGAGGCTCTCGTGGTCGGGGCGGGCGAATTCGGGGATGATGTTGGCTTTGTCGCCCGCGGCGATCTTGGCGAAGTTGTGGAGTGACTCGCTCGGGATCGAGTGCGCCTCGTCGTGGAATCTGTAGTAGCCGGTGTGGGTGCTGATATCGCTGAATGTTTTGACACCACCGGGGAATTGGGCGATCACCCGGCGGGCTCCGAAAGCTTCCACCGAGGGGTCCATGCCCAAGCCCATGCCGAGACCGGGTGCGGCTCGGGCGATTTCGCCGGGGGTGCTGGAGCCAATCCAGGTGACCGGGTCGCGGGAGGAGCTGGCTACGAAGACGTTTTCCGCGCCGATGCCGAATTCGGAGGCGTGTACGACCGGGCCGGCGCCCGGTGAACCCAGGAGCGTGATGGTGCTGACTTCGCCGGTGAGGCGGCCGCCCGCACCGGCGTAGCTCGTTGTGGTGGAGCCGTAACTGTGGCCGAACAGGTGCACTTCCGGGGGTGGTGATCCCCCTGGCAGACCAGCGTTGATCTTTCGAGTCTGGTTGAAGGCGGCCACATCTCGCGCCAGCAGTTGGCCTCCGCGTTGGGCCAGAGCGGGGTTCGTCATCTCGCGGCCGATTCGCGAACCGCTGGGGGCGTCGTAGCCGATCCAGGCGATCGCGGCGACCGTGGCAGGGTCGTGCACATTGTCCGAAGTCGCCCAGAAGTGGTTGAAGGCGTTGTTCAAGTTCACTTCGAGGCTTCGGACGGTGGTGGTGATGCCGGGGATGTGGAACGAGACGGTGGACGCGTGGTCGACGTCGCCTATCGCGACGACCGCGCGGCCCTCACCGTTGAAAGCCTTCGAGTCGTAGGACAGTACGTGCACCGGTGGGCGGTAGCCGGGCGGGTCGGTCGGATCGGTGCGATCGCGATTGGCGAAGTTGTCGGCCAGGGTGTCGGCGTGCTCGAGATTGCGAATGGTGCTCTGCAGATTCTGGAACTGCTGGCGGCCCTCGGGATCGGAGAAGCGGCTCGTCCACTTCTCCACGCGGGGATTGCGTTCGCGGAGTTCGGCCAGGTCCCGGGCGATCGAGAGGCGATTGGCCTGGTCGCGGGCGTGCGGGGGTACGCCGTCGGCATTGCCGACCTCGTGCGGGTGCAGGCGAGTGACCGCCGATTGTTGGTCGGGGGTCAGGTCCTGCCACCAGTCGTGGTTTTCGCGGGCTTTTTGATGGGCACCAGCCTGATCGACGTTATCGGCATACAGAAGTTGCCGTGGCTCGGTGTCGTGGCCGAGCTTGGCGAGCGCGTCGGCGGCATGTTGGCGCTCAGCGGCGGTGATCGGATGATCCACCGGCAGTAGAGGTCTCGGGGTGTGATCGCCGAATGAGGACGGTTCGGGATGCGAGTGCAGCGGATCATGGCTCAGCTGACCGTCATGTGCGGGCTGCCCGGCGCGATCCTGCCGACCATCGTGAGCAGGTTGGCCATCCCGATCGGGCTGCCCGTCTCGATCGGTGCGCCCGTCCCTGTTCGTGTGGCCGTCGCCGGTTATATCGTTGTCCCGCTGTGGATTCCGTTCACCATTGGCGACGTCGTCGTTGTGGGTGCGGCCCGAGCCGTTCGGTTGATACTCCTCGAGGCCACCGATCATCCCCTTCGGTCGATCCGAAGCCGGGACGCTCGCGCGATCGTTCGAGGTGACATCCAAGCGCTCGGCACGCGAGGTCGCTTCCACCCCAGTGGCTTTCGCCTGGGCATACGGTGACTGCCCGGGAGCCTCACGGCCGGGAGCAGCACCTGCGGCGCGGTCTGCGGAGGGCGCGGCAGGGGCCTCGGTGCGGGGCGCGCGGCTTTCCGGTGGCGTTTTCGGCTCGCCAGCGGGATGCGCGGCGGCGGGTTGAGCCGCGCCGGGCTGGGCGGCATCGAGTTTGGGTCCTGCCGTCGGCTGCGCGGCGGACGGTTGGTGCGCGCCCGGCACCGAAGCGACATTCTGACCATTCGACAGCTGACCACCGACGAGATCGCTTCGCCCTGAGGGGTTTCCAACGATCTGCGACTCTCCCGCCAAACCCGCGGCCGGAGCCGCAGCGGGGGCGACGTCGCGGCCGTTCGCAGACACGGACGAATCCCCGGCGTGTGGCGCGCCGTTGGCCGGTCCGGCTCCCGCCGCCGTGTCGGCGGGCGCAGACGGTGCATGGTCAGCCAAGGCCGGGACCTGCTGGACACCAGCCGGCTTGGCTGTCGCCGGGTCACTCTTCACCGGATCGACCACCGTCGGTGCGTGCATCTTCGGTTTGACCGAACGCAACGCACCCGGTGCCGCGCCACCCCACATGCCAGCGGTGATCATGCGGGGGTCGAGCTCGGTATTGCCGGTGATCAACGCGCTGGCACCCCAACCCGCGAGACCCGCACCGCCACCGGCCGCCAGCATGGTGACACCGGTTGTCGCGACCCGCGTGGTCATCTTCACCGGCATGCCGAACAGTCCGCGCATTCCACTGCCGATGCCCGCGGCCGCCACCCCACCCGCGGCGCCCGCCACGGCCATGATGCCGACCTGCTCCCAGCTGAATTCCTGGCGGCGTCCGTTGTAGCGCTGCCACAACTGAATTCCCGCATCGGGCACCGTGCCCATGGCCGCGCCGAGAGCGGCGGATTTCGCCCCGGTCACGGCCGCATCGATCGCCAACCGCTTGAGTACAGCCTTGAGCTCGGCGATCTCGGCGAACTTCACGCCCTGCGTGATCAGCTTCGTCAGCAACTTCTTCATGATGACCCGCGCGGCAACGCGATTCGCGGCGATGATCGCGGCCTCCGCCGCCGGGGCTCCGAACAGACTGAAGGCGGCGAACGCCATATCCACAGCCATGATCAACAACATGGCGTTGAACATCAGCTTGGTGTATTCGAATTCGGTGCCGGTGTTCTCCGCCAGCCCCGCGATGCTCTCGAACCACTTGACGAAGCTGTCGATCGATCCGGCGCCGTCCTTGCTCAGATCCCCGTACTTGAGCGCGTTGAGTTGCGCCAGCATGGCGTCTCCGCCATCGCCCTCCGGATAGGCGGCCCGAACCGCGGATATGGCGGCGTCGATATCGGCTTTGACATTGTCGAGCTGTGTGGCGGCGGCCTTCCAGTCGTCGGCCAGCTTCCACATATTGTCTTCATTGCCCTCGGGCCACTGCATGCCCACGAGCCAGCCGTAGTAATCGGCGCCGGGCGGACGCCAGATCACCGCGACCTCGCCATAGTGGAAAGCACGTGCCCAGCAGCGGCTTTCGCCCCCCGAACTGCCACTCCCGCCCCCGGATTCGACCGACCGTCAGTTATCGCACTGCCGGGTGGCGGTTTTCACCGACGCGGGGCAGTGATCTCGCGTCACGGTGCCATAGAACACGGTGATCAGCAACTGGGCCGATGCGGTCCGCTATCGGTCAGCAGCCCTGCTGCTCGGGCAGGTTCGCCCGGAACAGGCCGAACCCGGGATGGGGAGACGCCAGCGGGTCGCTCCCCCACCGGTGAATTCCCCGCTACCGCACCGACCGGACCTGAATCACCGCTCACGAATGTGTAGGGTCGCAGGCGTATCCGAACGGGCGGCCGATGACGCCCGGTCGAGGAGGGGAGCTACATCGTGAACAATCCGCAGGCCGGGAGCCCGGACGACTTCATGAAGTCATTCATGGACGGTTTCACGCAGGCCGGCGGCGACGTCGGCATGACGATCGTCTCTCATCCCGGTCAGCCGAGCGGTCCCGATGAGAAGCAGATCACCGAGCGGGCGCGCGAACTCACCCACGAGATCGCGCGGGCGCTCGCGGCGGACGGACCCGAGGGCTGGGAGCGGATCGACGCGGTATTCGCGTGGACGGTCGCCACGCAAGCCTGGAACGTTATCTATTCGGCGCAGGGGCGCGGGGTGCGGGCCGAACCTCCGCAGGCGACATTGCTTTTGGTACAGGAGCAGCGGGAGGTCGCCGCGCAACTGTCCGAGGGGCCGTGGTGGCGGATGCGGATCGTGCTCACCGATAAGGGCGAGATTCAGACCGATTACGACTACGGCGATGAGCCGTTTCCCGATGATCAGTTGTTTCCGGCGGAGGCGTATCAGGCCGATCTCGCGGAGTATCCGCGGCGGCGGTTGCCGGTGTGGCTGGCGGCGTATGTCGGTCATGAAGGGCGACAGGCGCGGCCGCCGCGAGTGGCGGCGGAGCAGTCGCGGCTCGATCGGGGAAAAGGGGTTCACGGGGAAGTCTCCACGACGGATTTCCCTGTGCTGCCGCTGCTTTGGGCGCGATGGACTGCGATCGCGGCGACCTATGCCGCTCTCGAGGTGACGCAGGGGCCGCGCATTCTGCCGTCGCTGGCGTGGTTCGAGACGACCAAGCGCAGTGGCAGCACGCTGTATGTGCTGCCGGGTGATCGGGCGGTCATCTCCGGCGGGGTCTGGAATTCGCCGGAGCTCGACGCCGCGTACAACGGCGAGGCTCCGATGCCGGAACTGTATGCGGGAGCGCCGGATTGGGTGACCGATGCGGTGCTGAACCCGCGTACGGCGTCCGGGCTGCTGTCGTTCTGCTACTGGTGGGAGAACGGGCGGTGGTATCGCGGTGAGTCGCCGAGCGGTCCGGGACTGGCGCTGGCCTGCCCAGGGGTCTGGACCTCCGATGTCACCGCCGAGATCATCACCGGGGCGCTCGCGCAGGCGACCGGGGCACCGCTGAGCGATCAGGACAGGAGCGCGGTGGCGACGCTTGTGGCGGCCGCCGAAGCCGGAGTCGTCACCTTTGAAACCATCACCGCCGCAATCGATCCCGCGCGATTCGATGTGGATGCGGCGTTGAATCAATTCACGCTCGCGGGGTTGCGCACCTTCGTCACCGCTCCCCCGCTGTCGCGGGTCGACGCGATCGAGCAGGTGCGGGCGCACATCGTGGACAAGGGCTCGGATACCACTGGATATCCGCTCGATCAGCTGACCGCGGATCGCATCGAATCGGGGTGGATGGTTTACGTGCCGACCCAGCCGGGCGAAATCATGCTGGGGCGGGCGATCTACTACATCGCCGATGACGGTGTCATCGAGGCGGCATCGTCGTCGGTGCCGCCCGCCGTGTACATCGCGGGATTCGTCCAGCGTTATCGAGCACGCAACATCTGAGCGCGAAAACACATGGTTCGCATTGCCGTCGATGGTGATCAGCGGATATCGTCGGCGGCAATACTGATTGGGGAGGAGTCGGTTTCATGACCGGAAAAGTAGAGGTCAACGCGGAATTGCTGCGGCAGGCGTCCGCCAAGACATTGGACGTGACCGATAAGGTCCGCGATGTGTTCGCCAATCTATCCGCGGCAGCCGATGGCCTCGGCCAGCCCTGGGGCAGCGATACCTACGGTGTGAAGTTCGCCAATGGCGAGGCGAACAACGGTTACACCGCCGCGCGCGACAACCTCAAAGAACTCACCACCGACTACACCAAACAGGCCGAGGATCAGGCGAACGCGCAGAACGATTCGTCGAAGCTGCACGACAATACCGATACGAACAGCGCCAACGCCTTCAAGAAGTAGCTCATGGCGAACGAATTCCTGAAGACCGAACTCGCCTCGATGATGGACGAGTTCCAGAAGCAGATGACGGTGCTCGCCGACGTCCAGCAGCGGCGAGCCCGCCTCACCGCCTCCGGAACCGCTTCCCAGAAGCGAATCACGGTGACGCTCAACGCCGATGGAGTCGTCATCGAAACGCGATTCACCGACACCGACGACCTCACCCACGAGGAACTCGCCAAGGCTGTCACCGAAGCCGCCCAGGAAGCCGCCGCCGAGCTGTCCCGTAAAACAGCCGACCTGATGAACCCCATCCAGCAACAACGCGGCCGCATGCCGAAAATGTCCGACCTAATCGAGAACTTCCCCAACCTCGACACCCACCTCCCCGAACTGATCCCCGCCTCCCTCGCACCCCCGAACTCCCCCGAACGCCAACAACACGATCCAGGCATGGTCTTCACCGACGTCGAAGACCTCGACGACCTCCGCCCCAGCCGAATCAGCGCCGACGACTGGTGACCGATCGGCGGCGCTGTCATCGCTTCCCAGGAGATTCGCCTTGCCCAACGCCTCAGCTGGAGTTGATCTTGGACAGCGGATTCGGGGAGATGCCGGGCGGAATTACTCCGGGAGGGGGAAGGCCGGGGTGGTGGCGCTGTATAGGACCGTGGGGGTGTGGTCGGGGATGCGGAGTTCCAGGGTGCAGCCGGAGCGGTAGGCGGTGATCAGGGTGCGGTTTACTTCGCGGGATTCGGAGACTTCCCAGCCGGAGTTCGCCAGCAGGGTCGCGGCTTGGCGGATGGTGTCGGCGGCGGTGATGGAGTTGGGGCGTTGACCGCGGAAGGTGGTCGAATAGTGGTGGGCGGCGGGGTCTTCGTCGTCGACGGGTGTGGGCTCGTCGAGGAAGAGCAGGGTGGGGTCCGCGCCGGGGGTGAGCAGGGTGATCAGGTCCAGGAGTTGGGTGCGCAGCGAATTCCCGAGCCGGTCCAGTTCGGCCCGTGCATCTGGTACTTCGCCCATGCGGACTCCTCTCCGGGCGGAGATTATCACTCGGCGCGGTCCCGACTATCATCCCTCGCGGCCGCGAGCGGGACTCGCCATGAACCGATATCCGGGCCGAGACCGAGAAACAACGCAGCGGTGCGGCATGCGACTGGCATAGGCTGCGATTCATGTTCGAGCACTCCTTGCGCATGGCCCGGGTCTACGACGGCCGGGACGCCGACGGACGGCCGGTGGCGGACCGTGCACCGGTGATTCCGTGGTTCACCGAGCGGGTGCTCGAATATCTCGAATCCGCGCCGGTGGTGCTGGCGGCGCGCAGTTTCGATGTGGACGAATTCGCGCCCGGGCAGCGCGATGTGCCGTTGAATTTCCGGACCGACGGGGTGTGGGTGTGGTCGGGCTCGGTGCCGCATTATCTGCGCAAGCACGGGCTGCCGCCGGAGATGGATCTGGTTACCCACATTCTGGCGCGCGACTGCCGCGTTGCCGAGGTGGATGAGGCGGCCAAGGATGCCGCCGTCCGGCTCATCACCGGCTGATCCGAAAGGGGTTACGGCATGCCTGGATTCGATCTAGTGCGGCGGCAGGAGTTACTCGACGAGGGCTTCCCGCTCATGAGGTTCTACTACGGCGGCCAGTCTTCGGCAGCGAAATTCCCCGCCTTCGACCGGCTGTGCGATCTACGTGACGAATATCGGAAACTGCTGCCGGAAACCGTCATCGCACGCTGCCCACTGACCGATCGCATGTTGCGATGGCCGATAGACACCGCCGGTCTGGATGGCTGGTACTGGGAGTGGTTGAACCCGACGCAACGACGACCGGCAGGCCTGCCCGGTACCTGGATCGCACTCAAAGGTGCTGTGCGACTTACCGAACCGATCGCCGCCGCACCGTTCGACTGCCGACCGGGCCCGAGCGCACCCTTCGTGCTCCCGCACCTGCTGGAACTGCCCGAGGCTCACGCCGTCATCGCGGAGATTCCGATCGGACCCCATACCGGCTGGGCGATAAACTATTTCGCACCGAAGCGGCCGAAAGACATCTCACTGGAGGACGTCTGGGGCCAGTGCCGCAACCCGATCTTCGATCCCACCAGCCTGGACCGCGAATACGCCGAAAAGATGCCACCCAGCGATGAGGATTTCGAGCTACGGCCTTGGCTGGACGCGGGCAAACTGCTGTGGATCGCCCCTGGTGACCACACCGCCACCCTGCGCCACGGCGCGGCCGACTGCCCCTACCTCGATATCGAGATCGACCGGCGGCCGCAGCACATCTACGACGGCAAGGTCACGCGGTACCCACGTTCAGATTCGTCGTAGGCACCCGCGGACTGGCCGCACCGACCGCACCCACCACCGGCACCCCGGTATTGCCGAGGTCGCCGACCACATCATCACCGTGTTCTCCGGTGACCAACTGCGAGCGGATCTCCGCATCGCCTTCGCCGTCCTCCGACCGCGGCGCCAGGCCCGCGCCCGCCATCGGCGGCATCATGCTCGGCCCCGGAGTAGCGGCCGCACGGGAATTCGCCGCCGGTTGCGTTGCGGCAGAACCATTTCCGGGTGGCGCGGAAGCCGAACGGGTACCGCTGTATTCGCTCAGTTGCGTCGGGGTGCTCAGCCCCAGAGCGCCGAGCGGCATGCCACCGGGAGCGAAACCGCCGCCCGTGGCCGGATCGAGAGCATCCGCCACCGGTGTGATCTGTGCGGCCGTCTCGGTGGCGGTCAGCGTCTGCGCGATCGATTGCACCTGCTGCACACCGGTATTCGCCGCACTCGCCAGCGGCGAGAGCAGCCCGAGCAGCTGCGTCACCTGCGAGAGCGAATCGACGCCACTCGGGGCATTGGTGACCTTCACCTTCTGCCCGGCGGCGGTCATATTCGCGCTGTGCACCGCCAGTTCGCCCTTGGTCTTGGCGACCACGGCGGTGGCTTCGGCCGCGGTCTCCCCCGCCATGGACAGCAGGAAGGCCTGTCCGGGCGGCGTCACCAGGAATGGGGCCGAAGCGACAACGGCGGCAAGGAATTTGGCGATGATCGCGGACATCGACGCCGCACCGGTCGCCACGGTGCCCGCCGCACCACCGAGCACCATTTTCTGCTGCCCGTTCTGGGTCTCGAGCTGCACCGCGTCCGCTTGCGCCGCAGTGCCTTTCGCGAGCGCGCTGGTTGCCCCGGAGCCCTGCCAATCGCCGGAGGAGGCCATCGACATGAGCGAGGTCGCCATGGTCATGATCTGTTGCAGCGCACTGGAAACGCTCGACAGCACCTGGGTGGGATCCACGCTCGCACCGCCGAGCTTGCCGGTCCCGAAGGATTGCGCGAGATCGGTGAGCGGGCGCGCGAGGGTGGACAGGTCGAGCACCGGTAGCACCGGCATACCCGGCAGCGGCGGCATGGCGGTCAATTGCGGCAGCGCCGACAGGCCGAGATCGCGCAGGACATCATTGACCGGGCGGTCCAGCAGCGCACCGATATCGGTGCCGCGCAGGATATCCGCCACCGTGGGATCCGGCTGCGGCGCGCTCATGACTCCAGCGACAGCGACAGGAAGTCGACGCTGGACCGCTCCTCGACCGCCTCGTAGGCCGCGGCGGCCTCGTGCGCGGTGACCGCGGTACCGGCGTGCACGGCGGCGAGATCCGCGGTGGCGGCGAAGTGATTACCTTGCGCGCCAGCGAAACTCAGCAGGAATTCCTGGCCGATCAAACCGAAGACCGGGACGACCGCCGCCACGGTGGCGGCCTGATCGGCGGCGGCGACGCCGGCGATCGTGGATGCCATGGCTGCGGAGACGTCACCGTAATGCCGGATCGTGTCAGAGTTGGCTGCGAGATTGCTCATGAGACCCCCATCAGGAAGATCAACTCGAAATGAACTATACAGAGCGAATATTCGGTGAGCTCATCAAAATCTGAGCGAATTCCAAACGCAAAGCGTTAACGGCGGGTGAGCGGCGGGTTATCTTCGCAGCTCGGATCGGGTTGCCACACTGGGGCTTTCGTCCGTTTCCGCCGAGGCATTGGCTCAAATGGGCCGCAGCCAGCTGTCCGGTTCGGTATCGAAGTCCTGCTCCTCGATAATTTCCTGCCGGGTCACCTCCGACAGCGTAGGCAATCCGGTCAAGGCCAGCATCTCGGGCGCGAGACCGGCTGAACGCAATTGCTCGCGGCGCTGCGCACCGGCGCGCGCGGCGGACTGCTTACACAACCGCAGCACCTCCGCCGCCAGCGCGGCCGGATCACCGCGCAGCTGATCGCGTTCCACGCTCACCGCGAGCGGCAAACCCTGTTCGGTGGTGCAGACGACCACCGCTCCGGTCCGTGAGGCGATGGTGAACTCGGTGGGGAACTGATCCTCCAGTTGCACTGGTACACCTTCTTTTTCGCTCGTCATTCATCCTCGATCGCGACGAGCACCTCGGCGATCCGAGCCTGCACCGTCGCGGTCATTCGCCGCAGGTCGGCGGGAGCCGCCACCCGCGGATGGTCACCGGTGAGCACATAGCGGCCGTCATCGACCAGATCGCGCCAGTCCACCCGATGCCGGGTGATACCGCGCGGGCCGAAACGGGAATAGCCCTGCACCACTTCGATCACGCCCCGGCTGGCCGCCGGGGCGGCCAGGAATTCGGCGGCGCGGTCGATGACCGAACCGTCCATGGTCTCGTGCGCCGGAGACAGGCCGAAACCGTAGTCGTGCTCCTCGATATCGGCGGGTTCGGCCAGCACCAGCTCCGGACCGTGGCCCGCCGCGGTATCCGGCAGCACCGCCATCAATTCGGCCGCCAATTGTGACGCGTCACATGCGATGACATCGAAACCCGCACTGTGACTGACGGTTTCACCGGGTTGCTGGACGACCACGTAGCCGATATCGCCGCGCCGGACGCCGAGCAGGCGGATGCTGCCCTTGGGATCGGACGCGTCACGACCGTCACGACCGCACACCTCCACCCGGACATCGGGTAGTGACAGGGTGTCGAAGATGTCCTGCCATTCGGGGTCGCGCTCACGCAGATCATCACGGGTGCGCGCCATCTCCTCCACGTGCTCGCTCCACCGCCGGGCGCGACTGGAGAACAGCAGCGGCTCGGGCAGGAATTCCGCGCCGCGTTCCGCCCACAGCACCATGAACTCCAGATCGGTGAACGAGAAGGTCCGAAGCACCGAACTCAGCCCTCCACCACGGGTTTCGCCACGACCGGGGCCGCGCCCATGGCCTCCTCCAGATATTCGGTGGAGTCCAGGAATTCCGGTCGCTTGTGCTCCTTGCCCTGACCACCCTGACCACCCGCGCCATGGCCGCCGCCCATCGGAGCGCCGCCCATACCTCCCATGGGAGCCGCACCGGCGGTGGCGATTCCGGCCCGCGTACCCATCGTAATGGCTCCCTCGACCTCGGCCGAGAGCGCGGCGCGCGGGAACAGTTTCGAGGTGAGCTCCTTCGGCGCGGACGCCGGGCTGATACCCGGACCACCACCGCCGGGGCCACCGCCGCCCTTGGCCAGATCCTTGGTCAGGTTGCTGAGCATATTGGGGATACCGGCCAGGGTGGAGCTGGGATCGTTCGTCTTGGCCTGATTCGCGGTCGAGGTCAGGCCCTGCAGGCCCTGTTGCAGGGCACTGGACAGCTGCGAGGCATCCGAGGAGCCGTTCGAACTCTGTTGCGAGGTACCGTCACCCGATTTCTGGCCGGGATCCGTCGAGCCGGAGCCGGACTTGCCCGGATCGGTCTTGCTCGGGTCCGTCTTACCGTTCGGGTCGGTCTTGCCGTTGGGATCGGTCTTGCCCGGATCGGTCTTGTTCGGATTGGTACCCGGCGACTGTTTGGCGTTCGGATCGGTGCCGTTCGGCTGCAGGGAATTGGCAGGCAGGCTCGCCGCGGCCAGTCCGAGCTTGCTCTTGGTGCCGCCACCACCGCCACCGTCTCCGCCACCGCCGCCATCCGTCGTGGTCTTCGTCGCCAGCCCGGGCAGCTGCGCCAGCGGGTCGATCAGATGCGGAATGGCCGGACTGCCCGCGATCATGCCGGTGACATAGAAGTTCTGAAAGGCCAATCGGGCGGCCTTGACGATCCGATCCTCGCGCTGAGGATGGTCGTAATCGAAATCGGTTGGCGCGCTCGGCATCCGTACCTTGGTGTTGTCCAGCCAGCCCGCCACATAGGTCAGATTGGCCGCCATCGCGCGCATATCGGCGGTGAGGCCGTCCGCCTCGGTCTTGAATTCCCCGGCCACGCGGCGCGCGGCATCTCCGCCACGACCGCTCCAGCCGTTCTTCATCTCGTCCAGCCGCTTGGTGAGCTGGTCGAAGCTGGTATCCACCTTGTCCGCGACCAATAGCCAGGTGCCACCGATATCGGACACCAACTGCGGATTCATGCCCGTGCCCGCCTGATGGAGCCAGACCCGATCCTTATCGTTCGGATTCTCGGGGTCGAGGGCGTCGTAATGGCCCTTCTCCTCGGCGATCTTCGCCAGGCCCCCGTTACCGTTCTTGCTGTCCAGCGGCGGGGCCGTTTCATCGTTCCACACCGGAATTTTGGTGTTGCCGACCAGTGTCGGGGTTCCGGGGGCCGGGTGCACCGTGGATTCATTCTTGAACCGGGTGAACATGGCCTTCGAATCTTCTTCTGTCGCTTTGTAATTGTTGTCCGCCACGATCATGGTGTCGGCCATGGCTTCGACCAGGTCGATATACCGCTTCAGGACGGTGCCGAGGTTCTTGCCCTGGGTATTGAAGCGGTCCTGCAGATTCCCCGCCGACGGCAGAATCGCGTGATCGCCGAAGCCCTTGTGCTCGGTGAGCAATGGTTGATAGGCCAGCGCGATACCCAGCGTGTTCGCCACATCGGCGGCGATCTTGGCCGCCGCGGCGCCCGCCCCCTCGCTCAAATGCAGGGTGCCTCCGCGCGCCTGCTGGGCCAGCCCCCGCCACGGATTGTCTTCGTCACCCACGTTCCGCTCCTGCCCTCAGGTATTCGTCGAACCCTAATGCGCACCAATACAACTCAGCCATCATCAGAGCGATTTCCTTATGCGTGCCTGGCGCGGAAACGCTGTTCGAAGCCGGGCAGATGGACCGAAGGCGGGCTGGCGGAGGTCGAGGACTCCACCACGCCGTCATCGGCTATATAGAACAGTGCGCGCTGTACCGATATCTCGCCCGGTTCGGCGGGGGCGTAAATGAGCCAGCCGACCGTAAGTCGTTCCGCGCGAAGCCGATCCAGCGGATAACCGGTGACATCGAGACCGACGGTGGCGATGTGGCGCAGCACCTCTGCCACCGCCTCCTCCCGCGGCAGTGGGCCGGGACCGGTACGGGCCACACCCGAGAGGCTGAGTTGATAGTGCGCGCCGTCGAGATCGGCTGTATCGCCGAAGGTTTCGGACAGCTGTTCGCGAGTGACGTCATTGCGCTCAGCGGCGGTGACATAGGCGGTGACGGCTGCGCGCAGCGGCTCCGAGGGCGCATCGGCTAGCAAGCCGCGAATCAGATCGACCACGGTGGCGGTGGTCCAGATACCGGGGACCGCGGCCGCCAGTTCGGTGGCGCGCGGGGATTCACCGCGATACCAGCGGCCGCGCTCCCACCAGTAGCAGAAGGTCAGCAGGCCGCCCGCGGCGCGAGAGTTCAAGACCGAGTTGGCAACCCACTCGGGGGCGCCCGCGTACAGGCGCGGCAGCGCGGATCCGCCGTTGTAGGCGGCATCGAGCTCGGGGGCGTTCCACACGCCGCCGGACAACACCGCGCGACCGCCTGGCAGCGCGTACAGCGAGGAGCCGGAGCGGCGCGAACCCTCGAACCAGCCGAAGGACGGCAGCACCCGCGGACCCCAATCCGAGCCGATGGCGACGAAGGCGGCGGCGATCGCCGACCAGCGCGACCACAGCACCGGGAAATCCGGGAAGTCGTTATCGGAAATCGTTGGGAGCAACGCGGATTCACGGTCGGCGCGGGCGGCGACACCCGCCTGCTGCGGGGTGCGGGCCTGCTGATTGTCATGCCGGACGTAGGCGGCCAGCCAGATCGGCAGGCTGGTGCGGGGGTAGGTTTCCAGATCCGCGAGGTAATCCTGGGGCGCGAAGAGCTGGTCGTCCGGGAACGGATCATCACCGTAGTCGTGATCGACATCGAGTTCGCCCTGCGCGGTGAGGGTCAGCTCGAAACGCCACCAGGGGCCGTCACCGAGCGCGGCGGACAGGGCGCGGTGCTCGATCACCAGGTTCAGAATCTCCGGGGAGGGCTGGGCCTGCGCCTGCCAGCCCTCGTCATCGGAGTAGATCACCCGGGACAGCCGGCCCGTCACCGTCAGCGCGAAGGCGGCGCGCACGCTGGTCCAGCCCTGCGGGCCCAGCGACATCAGCTCGCGCGCGATGCCGTGGGCCAGGTCGCGAGCCTGTTCCGGGATGTCCACCGAATCGGGCGCGGGCCGCGAGCGGGTGAGGTTGAAGCCCACGTCGGGATCGGACTCCGTTGCGGCATCGCCGGATCCGGAAGCTGCCGCGGCCTCGCCGGTCGGTTCATCGACCCCGATCACGGGGGCGAGCGGATCGATCGCGGAATCCCGATCCGGCGCAGCGGCATCGGACGCGTGCGACTCGGAAGCGGTTTCACCGCTTGTCGTTTCGCTGGACTCGGGCAGGCTGGTCACGCGGAATCGTCTCCTCGACGGTCACATTCGAGACGGCGGCGCCCTCGGAGGACGCGATGGAACGGCTAGTCGTGCTCGTTGAAGATGCGATCCATCTCGGCGTGCCGAGCGGCGGCGTTCGCACCGCTGAGCTGATCGGCGAAGGCCGCACGCGCCTTGGCGACGAGATCGGGGGACGCGTTCGGATGGGCCTGGGAGATGGCCCGCAGCGCGATCACGACCTCCCGATCGAGGCCGGAATCCGTACGCGTGCCCTTACCGGCCAGCACCCGCTCCAGCATGCTGTCGAAACGAGCCCGCAGCTGCTCATCGCTCGGTTGGCCCCCGAAGCGCACGTGCTTCCTCCTCTGATCGAACCCAACCCTCAGCATCGCATATCCGAGTCAACCGGACGGTTGCCGGAATTGGACCAACAGGCGAACTCCACGGACCGGCGCTCACCCGAAAATCCCCATCCGGCGCACCGGATCGGACAGCACATCGCGGATCAGCAGGCCCAGATCCGCGTCCGCTCCGACCGAGCTGTAGCGCAGCTCGCACTGGGCCTGCCCACCCGCGGACACGGTGAAACGGGTGAAGCCCTGGCCCGTTCGCTCCCATATCGCCTCCGCGCCGAGCTGATCCACTTCGATCGCCTGATCACCGACGCGCAGCACCAGGCCGTGCGGGGCGCGGTAGAAGACCACCGGGATGCCATCGAGATCGCCGTACACGCCCGATAGCGCGCCCGCGGCCATCGGGGCCGACTGCAACAGACCGGTACCGGGATCGAAGGTCGCGAACTCGCCGTAGCCGGAATGCGCACGGAGATAGATGGTCCCGTTCTTCGCGGGGCCGCCGCCCGCGCGCGGGAAGCGGCGGTCGGCACGGCCCGCGCCGTTACGCGCGCCGGAGTTGTTCGCGCCGTGGGGCGAGCCGCCCATCGGGGAGCCGCCCATGGGGCTGCCCGAACCGTTCGCCGCCGCACCGTTATTCGCGGTTCGGTCGTCCGAGGACGGGTCATGGGGCGTCGCGTCCGATGCGTTCGGGCCGAAACCCGGTGTGCCGAAGGGCGAACCCGGGCCACCGGGCATCGGGGTGAGCCCCGGACCGCCACCGCCCGGCGCGCCCGGCGCCGGGCGCTCACCGAGCGACTCCAGCAATCTGTTGATCGCGTCGGCCGGATCATTATGCGGCGGCGTACCATTCGCCGGGGTCGACGGATGCGCCGAACCCGGACTCTGCTGCCCGGGGAACTGGTTCGGTCCCGACTCCGGTCGCGACGGATACTGTTCCGCCTGCGGCCATCCCGGTGACGGTTGCGAACCATCCGGTGTCCCGCCTTGCGGAGGCCACGGCAGGCTCTCGGGCCAACCGGCGGGCGGATGCGGAATCCCCGGCGGCCAACCGGAACCCGGCTGCGGGATGCCCGGGGGCCAACCATCGGTCGGCGGCCACGGCATGCCGGGCGGCCACCCCTCCGGCGGGACCGGAATATTCGGCGGCACCGGCAATTCGGGCAGCTGCGGCGTGCCAGGCTGCGGCACCTCGGGCAACTGGGGAAGCTGCGGACTCTGCGGTTGCGGGATCGGCCCCGGCGTCGGGGTCGGCTGCGGATGCGGCCCAGGTCCGGGCGTCGGCTGCGGATGCGGTTGCGGATGCGGATGCGGATGCGGTTGCGGTTGCGGCTCAGGCTGCGGTCGCGGCTGCTCATCCTCGGGAGGCAACGTCCAGGGGTACGGCTGCCGAGACGGCTCCGGCGTGTACTCCGGCAGGTTGTAATCAGGCTCCTGATGCGGCACATGCGGCAGATGCGACCGCATATGCGCCCAATTCACCTCATCCGCAGGGTGCAGCACCTTCGAATCAGAATCGCCCGAATCCGGCCCGTCGGAGTCAGGACCATCGGAATCCGGTCCGTCAGAGTCGGGACCATCGGAATCTGGACCGTCCGAATCCGGACCATCGGAGTCGAGCCTGTCAGTGTCCGAGTTACGCGAGCCGGTACCGTCCGAGTCCGGGTCATGAGCATTGGGACCATCGGAATTTGTTGTACCGGAAGCGGAACCATCGGAATTCGAGGTGATTGGGCCCGGATTGTCCGGCACTGAACCGTCGCGGTCCGAACCAAGATGTTCAGGGGACACAGGCTTTTCACCGTCATCCTTGGTGCCGCCGACGTCACCCGCTTCGTCGCCGTTGGCTGCCCCGGTTCCGGTGTTCGCCTTCGGACTCTCGGGCGCAATGCTTTCCACGCCGGACTGCCGCAGCTCGGTTTCCACCGGGGCCGAGTGGGGTCGCGGTGCAGCGGGAGGCGGAGTTGCGGTGGAGGGTGGGGTTCCGCTGGGAGGCTGGTGCGTGTGACCAGCAGTTGATTGCTCGGGTGCCGACTGACCAGTCAGCGGCGGATGGGTGCCCGCGGGGCCGGTGGCAGCGCTCTGATGAGGGGTACCGGGCTGGCTCGTTTCCGCCGCCATCGGTGCGGCGGGGGTGGTATTCGGTTGTGCCGGTGTGGTTTCCGAAGCATGCGGGTGCGGTTCGATGGCGGGTGGGGTGGGTGCGTTGGCGGCCACCCAGTCGGCGAAGGCTTCGGCGGCGTGCAGGCGGTTGGCCGCGGCGTGCAGGCGGTCGAAGGCGGCGCCGGGGTCACCGTTGCCGAAGGTGACCGTGCGGGAGCGCAGGTCGGCCATGGCTTCGTCGAGGTGGACGAGGTCGCGTTCGCTGGTGTTGAGGCCGGTCACCTCGCGCAGATTCGCGATGGCCTGCCGCAGGTCGGTGCGAGCGAGATCGCGGGCGCGGTGGGCGGCGGCCTCCGGGGTGTCGGCGGCGGCGCGGGCGGCCGCTTCCAGGCGTCGCTGTTCGGCTTCCCAGCGGGAGAGGCGATCCTGGACCGCGTTGTGGCGTTCGGCGGCGTCGGCGAGCTCGAGGCGGGAACGGTCCGCGACCGACAGTTCGGTGTGCGGCGTGGCCGCGAGTTCGGTGCGGGTGGCGTCGATCCACTCGCGGGTCAGGTCGGCGCCGGTCAGCGGCAGACCCGTCGCCAGCGCGTCGCGGACTGCGGCGACGCCTATCAATTCCATTCGGGTGTCGCGGATTTCGCGGGCCGCGACCTGCTCCGGCGTCTGTCCCGCGTGTACGGCCGCGACGGTCCCGGTTTCGGCGGCGTCGAGGAATTCCTGTGCCAGCCGGTAGTGGTGTGCGGCATCGCGCAGCGGGACGAGTTCCGGCGTCCAGACATCGCCGCTCTCGTGCGCCATGCGCGACATGCGATCGACCTGATCGAGCACGCGGTCCAGGCCCAGGCGCGCCAGGCCCGGATCGGCCGCGATGACCGCTTCGAGTTCGGTACGCGCGGTGTCGAGTTGCCGCCGCCAGACATCGACCGGGGTCTCCTGCGGACCGGCCGCCGCGTCGATCGAACGGTTCAGCGCCGATTCCAGCTCGCGAACCCGGGCTTCGGCCCGGTTGTACTCGTGCGCGGCGTCGACCAGATCGGCGATGCGCTGTTCATGCCCGGGCAGCGTGCCCGCCTCGTGCGCGAGCCGGGTGCCCAGGTATTCCGCGGTACCCGGCAGCCGCTGCTCGGTGAGATCGCTCGCGCGCAGTGCGCGATTGTTCTCCAGATACACCCGTCCGATCGCGTAGTCGCGGCCGTCGCGCGCCAGGTCGAGGCGATGACGAGCCCGCGCGAGATCGTTCGCCAGTTGCCTCGGATCACCGTGCGGCACTTCGGGTTCGGCGGGCGCGATGAGCCTGCGATGCTCCTCCGCGAGCCGCTCCAGCAGGGTGATGTCGGCGTCGCGCGCCCGCACCTCGGCGCGCATGGTGTCGATGACCGCGGCCAGCTCGGACGCCTTGAGCCGCTCGTGCTTGTCGATCTTGCCATCGCGGTAGTACTCGTACACCTGGGCGTAGCGGACATCGCGGACCCGCTGGATCAGGCTCTCGAACTCCCGGGGTGTCAGCAGTCTGCGCTGATCGGTGACGCTGTCGCGGTAGTCCGCGTACGCCCTCGCGTTGTCGCCGCCGGAGCGCAGCGTGTTCAGCGCGTCGGTGAGCTGCCGGGGCGACATCCGATCGTGTAGTTCGCCGCCGTGGTTGGTGTAGACGCGCACCAGGCGCTCGACATTGTCGAGATCGAATCCGAGCAGTCGCCGCCAGACCTCCGACGCACCCGATGGGAAGTCGGAAGTTGGTGGCTCGCCGATGGATTCGCTCATCATCGCGCGCAGCAGCGCGGGCGCGTCGCTGTCGTGGATCGGCAGTTCGCCGTCCGCCACGCGCGGATCGGTGAACGGATCGAAACGCATATTCGAGCGGAAGGGATCGCGTCCGGACACCGTCTCGGCGTACTCGGTGAGCGCCGCCAACAGTCCCGGCCGTTCCGCGGTGCGGTACAGCAGATCGTTGATCGCTCGCAAAACCGCACGGGGACTGGTGGTCTCGGCGTCGGGGCCGTATCCGACGACCTCATTGTCCTCGAAGATGTGCTTTCGCCCGTACAGCTGCTCCGGATCGACGCCGAGGCGTTCGGCGAGCCGGTCGCGCGCCGCCAGTACGGCCGCCGCGTCGCCGGGACGATTCAGCGAATCCGCGTAGGCGAGTAGGTCTTCGACCGCCTGCAACCGGCGCGCGTTGCGCAGCCCGGGATCGGCCAGCGCGTGCGCGAGTGCCTCCGGGGTCAGCGCGTCCGGATCCAGTTTCAGACGGTGCGCCAGATTCTTCAGGGTGCGGTCGAGCGCGTGGAAGTTGTCGATGGCGTCGCTGCTGCGGATGAAGTCCGCCATACCTTCGATTTGCGCTTCGCGTAGGGCGTTGTCGTGACGCAGGCCCTCGATGATGGGGGCGATACCGGCGTCGAGGTCCATCTCGTAAACGGCCAGGCGGCGGGCGGCGGCATTGCGTTCCTCGAGCACGACGGCCGGATCGCGAGCGACGGCGGGCTGGTGCGCGGGCTCGGTATGCGGTTCCAGCGCACCGGGTTCCGGACGCACGAAGCGCCACGGGCCCTCACCGTCCCGGAGCATGACGCCGGGCAGCGGGCGGCCGTCATGGTTCAGCTCGTGGTAGTACGCCTCGGGCGGGCGGGCCGCCATCACGTAGGTGCCCTGCTCGTCGATGCCGACCATGCGGTAATGCAGTTGCAGCTCACCACTGTTGAGTTGTGCGCCGATTTCGGGATGGGCGGTCAACGCGTCGGCGAGGCGGATGTCGTGATCGCGGGTGCCGCGAATCACGATGAGCCGGTGCGGATCTCCAGGATGCGCGCCCGGAATCACGCCGACGCCGGGTGCGAGCTGGATTCCGCCCTGCGCGTCCAGCCATTCGCGTGCGACGCCGTCGGCCATCTCGGTCAAGCGGTCGCGGGCGAGGGTGTCCTCGCGCAGGAAATCCTCCATGGCGCCGGACAATTCGGCGAGCCGGTCGATGCGGTCGCGCACATCGATCCGCAGATCGCCGATGGCGTGGTCGATGCCCGCCTGCGATTCCAGTTCCCGCAGGCTGACGCCAAGCAATTGCGCCCAGTTGGAGCGCTCATCACGGATCTGGTCGCGCCGCAACGCGTCCTCGAACAGCTGTCCGGCGCGGGTGCCGGGGTGTTCCTGATCGAGATCCTCGAAGTGCCGGACCCATTCGCCGCCATTGTTGGCGCCGTTGAAATCGAGTGCTCGCACCCCGGGTTCGCGGGGCCGCCATTCGAGTGAATCGTCCTCGGGGTCGATACCGAACTCCTCGCGCCGCCGCTGGGCGCGTTCGACTTCGCGGGCCAGGGCATCCGCGTGGTGCGATTCGCGCACGTAGCGGCCGAGCGGATCATTGTCGAGGAAGCTGACGGGGTTGTACGGCACCGCCTCGTTCTGCAAGTGGAAACGGGTGGCGGCGTCGCGCAGCGCTTCGATCGCGCCCGCGCGGCGCATGAGCTGAGCGGTCTCGGCATTGAGCAGGCGGTGCAGATCGGCCCGGGTGAGATCGGTCAGATCGATGCGCTGCTCGCGGGCCACCCGCACCAGCTCGGCCAGCGCCGCTTCCCGGGCGTCGACGGCGGCGGTGACCGGTTCGGGCATGCGCGGGCCCCAGTCCCGCTGCTGGTGCACCGGGGGCAATTCCGGTTCCGGTAGGGCGCGCGGGGCCGGGGGCTCGTCGCCCTCGACGGGAAGCTCGGCGATGCGCAGGCTTTCCTCTACCTCGGCGCGCAACAGCGGGTCGGCTTCGGTGAGCCAGGGGCGGTATTCCTCACCGTCCCGCATATGCATGGGGACCACGGGGGCGGAGATGTCGCGGACCCGGCCGGTCGGCTGCCACAGCGGCATCAGCTCGCGGTCCTGGATGAGCGTGCCCAGCTCCTTCGCGATCCGGAGCGGATTGAAATCGGCTTCGTTGTCCATCGCCGAGAGGCCGTGGTGGTCGGTCGCGTCGCCGAAGCCGCGGGCCAGGTTGATCTGACCCTTGCGGTCGAAGCCCGAACCCGAGGGGTATTTCGGTGTGTGCGAATGGAATCCGTGCATCATGCGACGCCACATGCGACGCAGCAGACTCGGTCGCGGCTTCTCGGCTTCCCCCTGCGGGGTGGTGCGGATCGGCAGGTCCGGGCGGGAGGTCAGCGCGACGCCGCGGGTGCCGTCGGGGTTTTCGGTAATGCTGACGTGTACGCGGTCGCCGCCCACCTCGACCACCCCGCGGGTGATGTTCGGCTCCGCGATGTGTGCGGTGGCCGCCACCAGGTCCGCGATATCGGATGCGCGGCGCAGGGTTTCGGCTCGCAGGTCGGCGAGTGTGGTGTCCATGCGCGCCGGGGTGAGGCGTTCCGGATCGACCCGGAGGCGGCGGGCCCAATCATCGCGATCGGCCGCGGCGCGGGCCCGGGCTTCGGGATCGGTCGCGGCGTCGTGGTGTTGGGCGGCCTGGTCCAGGGCTTCGATCGCGCCCGCGCGCAGCAGGTTTCGGAGTTGGAGGTCCCCGGCGAGCTCGTACAGGCGCGGTGGGGTGCGGTCGGCCTCGGACAGGCGCAGGCGGTCCGCGATATCGGTGCCCAGCTCCCGGAGCGTGAGCGAGCGCGGTTCCGCGTGCGGCGCTGGACGATTCGTGCCGTCCCAGGGGTCGAGCGGGGTTTCCCCGGGCGCGGGCAGGCGCACCGTCTCCGCCCTCGCCGAATCGGGATGGGGCACGGTCGGATTGGGATCCGAGCCCAGTTCAGTTGCTCGCGAAAGCCTTTCGTCTAGGTCGAGGGCGCGATGCGCACCGTCGATGGCCTGCAATTCGGCCGGGGTAACCTCGGTGCGCCAGAACTGTTCACCGCCGTAGAGTTCCTCCACGGTGAGCGGGCGGAAATCGTCCGGCCTCATGGCCGAGGGCGGAACACCCAGGTCGGGATCACCCAAATGGCTTCGCGCGCGTGCCATCTCGGTCAGTTCCCGCAGTGCGCCGAGCGGATCTCCATGGCGGGTGATGGCCTGCCCGAGCCCGAGTTCCGCCGCGAGCCGCCGAACGTACGTCTCCGCCGCGGGCGGCAACTGCGCGCCGGGCGGTCCGGCGGGCGACTGCCGCAGGAAGTCCGCCACCGCCCGCAACCCGGCCGACGCCACCGCCGGATCAACCGGCGCGGCCGGGATCTCCATGGTCACCGCCTCCGCCGAATGCGGATCCACCAGCGTCGGCGTCTCCGCCACCTCCGGGCGGGAAAGCTCCTGCGTCTCCATCGAATCCGGATCGAACGGAGTCTGCGTCGCCTCCGGCCGGGAAAGTTCCTGCGTCGGCACCGAATCCGGATCAACCAGCGCCTGGGTTTCCACCGAATCCGGCCGGTTCAGCTCCTGGGTCGGCACCGAGTCGGGGTCGGCCGCCTCCTGTGTCGCGGCCGAATCCGGACGGGTGAGTTCCTGGGTCGGGACGGAATCCGGGTCCGGGGCGGACTCGGGAAGGCCGCGGTTGGGGTCTGGCGTACCGGCTGCGGGGTCTGTGGTGGACGGCGTGGATTTCGGTTGCGGGGTGGGGGTTTCGGGGGTTTCCGCTGCCGGGGTGGCGGGACGGATCGGGGCCGGACCGGGGGTGGGAGAACCGCCGGGGGTTGGGTCGTGCGGCGGGCCGGAAGGGCCCGGATCGGTTGGGTTGTCGTCGGATGAGGAGTGCGGGCCTTCGTCGGGCTCCGAGGGGGACGGCGTGCGCGGCGGGTGGTTCGGAGGTGTTCCCTCGCCGGAGCCGCCGGTTTGGGTGGGTGGAGCCGGAGTTTCGGCGGGGTTCGCCCATTCGATGCGGGGGTCGATCGGGCGGGGTGCGGGGGTGGTGGGTTCGGGGGTGGTGGCGGCTACCCACTCGCGGAAGTCATTGGCGCGGTGGAGTTGTTCGGCGGCGGAGCGGAGTTGGGTGAAGGCGTGGGCGGGATTGGTGCCTCGGGGGGCTATAACGGTGCGGGACAGCAGGTCTCGCATGGTGGTGTCGAGATGTTCGGGGGTCAGGGCGGATTCGGTGGTGGTCAGGCCGGTGGCGGCACGCAGATCGGTGATGGCTTCGCGCAGGGCGGTGCTCGCGGCATCGTGGGCGCGCTGGGCGGCGGCGGACGGGGTGTCGGCGGCCATGGCGGCGGCGACCGATTGGCGGTGTTGTTCGGCTTCCCAGCGGGCGACTCGATCCGCCGCGCGATGGTGGCGTTCGGCGGCATCGGCCAGATCGAGCCGGGCGCGGTCGGCGGCGGGGAGACCGGGACGGTGGGCGTCCGCGAATTCGGCTCGGGTGGCTGCCACCCAGGCGGGGGTGAGGTCGGCGGGTGTCAGCGCGCTGCCGATCAGGGCGATATTGCGGGCGGCGTCGGCGGCCAGCAGTTCCAGGCGGGCGTCGGTCAGGCCGCGTTCGGCGGACTGTGCCGGCGTCTCGGAGGCGTGGTTGTCCGCCACGGCTTCGATGTGCGCGGCTTCGAGGAACTGCTGGGCGTGCTGGTAGCCGTGCACCGCGTCGCGCAGCGGTATGAGTTCGGGGGTCCAGACATCGGCCGGGTCGAGCGGCATGCGGGAGAGACGATCGACCTGGGCGACGACCCGGTCCAGGCCCGCCTGCGCCAGGCTCGGATCGGCGTCGATCAGCGCTTGCAGATCCGCCGTGGCGGAATCCAATCGACGCTGCCAGAGGTCGACCGGGGTTTCGGTGGGGCCGAGTTCGTCCGCGACCGCGCGCGAGAGTTCGGCCTCCAACTCCGCCACCCGGGTCTCGGCGCGCGAGTATTCACCCGCCGCCGCAACCAGATCCGCGATGCGCTGGTCATTGGCGGGCAGTGTCCCGCCCTCCTCGGCATTGCGGGTGCCGAGGTAGTCGGCGGTGCCGCGAATGCGTTCGGGGGTGAGGTCGCTGTCGGTGATGGGCCGGTTGTCCTCCAGATACATCCGGCCCAGGGCATGGTCGCGGCCGTCCCGCGCCAGGTCGAGCTCGTGCCGGGCGGCGGTCAGCTCTCCGGCGAGTTCCTCGGTATTGCGCTGCGGCGGGGTGGGTTCCGGTGGCCTGGTGAGGTCGTTGTGCTCCTTGGCCAGGCGCGCCAGGGCCCGGATATCGGCCTCGCGGGCGGCACCCTCGGCGCGTAGCGTCTCGACCGTCTCGGCAAGCTTCTCGGGGGTGAGCCGCTCATGCTTGTCGATCTTGCCGTCGCGGTAGTACTCGTAGACCTCGGCGTAGCGCGCATTGCGCGAACCCTCGACGGTCTGAATGAAGTCCGCCTCGGAGAACAGGTTTCGCCGATCGGTGACCGAGTTCCGGTACTCCTCGTAGGCGGCGTGCATATCGCCGTCGCCGTCCAGGGTGCGTAGCGCGCGGTCCAGTTGCGCCGGGCTCATCCGGTCGTGCAACGCGGTCGCGAGCGTCTTGTAGATCTCGACGGTGCGCGGAATATTCGTCAGGTCCACCCCGAGCAGGCGCGACCAGACGCGCGCCGCCTGCGACGGATTGTCGGAAGTCGGTGGCTCGCCGATGGATTCGCTCAGCAGCGGACGCAACAGCGCCGGGGCGTCCCGATCGTGGATCGGCACCGCACCGTCGGCCGCGCGCGGATCGTTGAACGGATCGAACCGCAGGTCCCGGTGGAACGGGTCGAGATCGCTGAGCGCGCCGACGTATTCGGTCAGGGCGGCGAGCAGTTCGGGATTGTCGCCCGAACGGTGCAGCAGATCGTTGACCGCGCCGAGCAACTCCTTCGGGTTGGTGCCCTTGGGATCCGGGTTCTTCGCGACGATCTCACCGCGTTGCGGATCGACCTTGAACTTGCTGGAGTACAGCTCCTCCGGCTCCACGCCGAGCCGGTGCGCCAGCCGATCCCGCGCCGCCAGCACCGCACCGGTGTCCACGTTGTCGCGCAACAGTTTCGCGTAGTCCAGCAGATCGCCGAGCGCCTGCAGGCGGCGCACCCGGCGCACACCGGGATCGGCCATCGCCTCGGCAAGTCGACTGGGGGACAGCGTTTCCGGGTCCAGGTTCAGGCGATGCGCGAGATTGTTGAGTGTGCGATCCAGGTCGTGGAAGTTGTCGATGGCGTCGCTGCTGCGGATGAAGTCCGCCATGCCCTCGACCTGTGCGGCGCGCAGCGCACTGTCATGCTCCAGTGCCCGGATGGTCTCATCGAGGATGCGGCCGGGGCCCAGATCCAGGTGGTAGACCGACAGGCGCGCCGCGACCTCATTGCGTTCGGCGCGAACCACATCCGGATCACGGGGTATCGCGGCCGCCGTGCTCGGTTCCGCGGGTGCGACCGGGTCCGGGGTGGCCTGCACGACCCGCCACGGGCCGTCGGCATCGCGGAGCATGAGCATCGGCATGCGTTCGCCGTCGACGGTGGCCTCATGGTAAAGCGCTTGTGGCGCTTCACGTTCCATGATGTGCGGCTGGCCGTCATCGGTCAGGCCGACCACGCGGTAGTCGAGTCGCAGGTCACCGCGATTGAGTTGTGCGCCCAATTCCGGGTTTTCGGCCAGCGCGTCGACCAGACGGTGATGATGGTCGATATCGCCGCTGATGACGACCAGGCGGTTGGGCGCGCCCGGATGGTCGCCGGGGTGCACCCCGACACCCGGGGCGAGCATGACGCCGCCCTGACCGTCCACCCAGGCGTGCGCGGCGATATCGGCCACTTCGGTGGCGCGGGCGCGGGCTTCGGCGTCCAGCCGCTGGAAGGTGTCGACCGCGTCGACGAAGTCGTGCAGCCGGTCCGCGTTATCGCGCATATCCATGCGCAGGTCGGCGATGGTGTGCCGGATCTGCTCCGGGGTTCCGAGCTGATCCAGCGGAACACCGAGCAGCTGAGCCCAATTGGAGCGCTCATCGCGGATCTGGTCGCGCATGAGCGCGTCCTCGAAGAGCCTGCCCTCGCGGCCGTCGTACATGCCGTGGTACGGGTCGTCGAAGTGCCGGGCCCATTCGCCACCGTTGTTGACCCCTTCCGCGTCGAGCACCGAGGCGCGCGGTTCACGCGGCCGGAATTCGAGCGAATCGTCATCGGGATCGGCGCCCGCCTCCTCGCGACGGCGTTGTGCGCGTTCCTCTTCCACGCGCAGCGCCTCGGCGTATCGGGTTTCGCGGACGTAGCGCCCGAGCGGGTCCTTGTCGAAGAAGCTGACCGGGCTGTAGGGCACGCGCTCGTTCTCGACGGCGTAGCGCAGGGCGGCATCGCGCAGCGCTTCGATCGCACCGGCGCGGCGCATGTGCTCGTAGGTTGCGTCCTCGATGGCGCGGCGCAGGGTCGCGGGCTCGGCATCGGTGAGCGCGATGGTGTGGCGATCCGGGGCGTTGTACCGCGTGGCCGCCTGCACCAGATCGGCGAGGGCGGCATCGCGCGCGTCGATGGCCGACACCAGCGGTTCGGGCAGGTTCGGGCCCCAATCCCGCTCGCCGGGGGCCTCCAGGCGCGGTTCTCGCGAATTCTGCCGGGCGTTATCGGGATTCGAAGTGGATTCCAGTTCGGGCCGGCCGTGTTCCGGCTCTGAGCGCGCTTGTTCGGCGGCGGCGCGGGCGTAGTCCTCCTCGGTGGGCAGGCCCGCCAGCCGTAGCGACTCCTCCACTTCGGCGCGCAGCACCGGATCGGCCTCGGTGTACCAGGGCTGGTATTCCTCGCCGTCGCGGGTGCGCATGGGCACGACATCGACGGAGATATCGGCGATGCGGCCGGTGAAACGCCACAGGATCGGCATGCGCTCGCGATCCTTGTAGATGGTGATGATTTCCTTGGCGGCGCGGACCGGATTGAAATCGTCGTCGATATGGGCGAGGACATCGTTGTGGATGAGTTCGCCCAGGCCGTGGGTGAGGTTGACCTGGCCCTTCTTGTCCCAGCCCGAACCGGACGGGTATTTCGGTGTGTCGGCGTGGAATCCGCCCATCATGCGCTGCCAGATGCGGCGCAGCAGGCCGGGGCGGGGTTCGGCCTTTGCCGCGTCCGGGACCGCCGGGACCGGGAGGTCCGGGCGCGGGACGACCTCGGCGCGGCGGGTGCCGTCGGGCGATTCGGTGACCAGCACGTGCACGCGATCGTCACCTGCGGCGAGCACCAGGCGACGGCCTTCGGCCGGGTCCGGGGCATGGAAGGTGGTGGCCAGCAGATCGGCGACATCGGCTGCGCGGCGCAGGGTTTCGTCGTGCAGGGCGGCGAGGGTGCCGTCGCGGTGCGCGGGGTCGAGACTGGTTCGATCGGTGATGCCGAGCAGGCGGGCCCATTCGTCGCGGTCGGCGGCCAGGCGGGCGCGGTCGCCCGGGTCGGTGGCCTGGTCGTAGTGCCGCATGGCGTGGTCGAGCGCGTCGATGGCACCGGCGCGCAAGGCATTTCGAACCTGTAGCTCGCCCGCGACATCGGTGAGGTGTTGCGTGGAGCGCTGTTCATCGGTGAGGCCGAGTCGGTCGGCGATCTCGGTGCGCAGCTCGTCGAGGGTGCGAACCTGCGGATCCTGATGCGACAGATCACGATTCACCGTCGACCAGGGTTCCAGCGCGAGATCCGGACGCGGGCGACCGGACGGCTCGGGCCGCGCCTGCGGTGACAGCGCCCGCTCACGCTCGGCCGCGGTCAGCTTGCCGAGATCCTCGCCGCGCATCGACACCGGCGGACGACCGCGCTCCGGATCACCGAAATGCCCACGCGCACGCGCGGTCTCGGCTACCTCGCGCAGTGACCCGAGCGGATCGGAATGCCTGCGCATCGCCTCGCCCAGGCCGAGGTCACGCGCCAACTGCCGCCCGTACGCATCACGACTCGGATCGCGCGGACCCGCCATCGCACCGGGCGCGTCGCGCAGATGGTCGGCCAGCGCCCGCAACGCGGGCGAGGCGACCGCCGGATCAACCACCCGCTCCGGCGGCACAGCCCCCGGCGCGATCTCCAGGGTCTGCGTCTGCCCCGCTTGCGGATCAGCCGAATTCTGCTGGGTCACGGCAGGATGCGTCGGCGGATCATGAACGGCCACTTCACCCGTCGGTGCCTGCCCACCCGGCAGCTCGACCGTCGGCGCTTCGCCCGCCGGACCCAGTTCAACGGTCGGGGCCTCACTCAGCGGACCCAGCTCAACAGTCGGCCGCTCACTCGGCGAACCGAGTTCAACCGTCGGGGCCTCACTCGAGGGCGTTCCGGCTTCAACCGGATTCACCTCGATTGTCGGTGCCTCGCTCGGCAGCACCGCGAACTTGGCGGTATCCACCTCGACAGTCGGCGATTCACTTGCGGACAGACCAGGGTCGGCCGCCTCGCCGAGATCACCGCGATCGGACCAGGCGATTCGCGGATCGACGGGCAGGGGCAACTCGGCCTCGGACCGAGTTGGATAGTCCGCCCAGTCGATTCGCGGATCGGTGGGGGGAGGAACCTCGGGGTCGGGGTGGGGCGAATTGTCCGCCCACTCCACCCGAGGGTCGGTTGGCGGAGAAGCCTCGGTATCGGGGCGGGGTTGGTAATCGGCCCAATCGACGCGGGGGTCGGTGGGTTGGGTTGTGGAGGAGGGGGTTTCCCCTTCGTCGGCGGGTGGGCGGGCGGCGTCGGAGTCGGTGTCCGGGCGGGTGGGGCCGGTGGGGCGGACAGGGTTTCCGTCGTCGGAGGGGCCCTGGTCGCGGGGGCCGTCGGAGGGGGGTTCGGGGGTGCCGGGGTCGGGGCGGCCGCCTGCGCGTTCCCAGAGGAAGTCGGCGCGTTCGGCGGCGATGCGGGCCACGTCCTCGGCCGCGGCGGCGCGGAAGTTCGCCCAGCTTTCGGTGGTGCTGCCGGGCTCGCTCTGGGCGGCGATCTCGCGCAGCCAGGTGGCGTGGTCGGATTCCATGCGGGCCACCCAGTCGGCCTGCAGCGCCAGTTGGCGCTTGAGCCACGGGGAACCCTCCGGATCGGAGGACGACGCGGACAGCGGGGGGTCGGTGGGCGGTTCGCCACCGCCCGCGCCGTCCGGGTTCGGCTCGGGATCGGTTGACTCCGGGGCGGTATCCCGCGGTGCCGCACCGTCTCCGGAGGGAGAATGAGCGGCAGCCGGGGCCCCACCCGTCCCATCGGAACCGCCCGGACGTGCCGGCGATGGGCCTTCCGGCCCGGAATCCGTTGGCGCATCGGGGTTCTGGGGCGGTTCGCCGCCATCACCATCGGTGCGCCCCGGGTAGTCGGCCCAATCGATACGCGGATCCGTTCGCGACCCATCCGAATCCGGGCGCGGATAGTCCGCCCAGTCCACGCGCGGATCAGGTCGGGACGCATCGGATTCAGGGCGCGGGTAATCCGCCCACTCAACACGCGGGTCGGACTGAGTCGGTTCCGAATCGGGTCGCGGATAATCCGCCCAAGCGACGCGCGGATCCGGGACGGGAGTCTGCGGGTCGGGGCGTGGGTAGTCGGCCCAGGCGGCGCGGGGATCGGTGGGGGGTGTGCCGGGGGCGGTGGGGGTGAGGTTGTCGGCTACCCAGTGGGCGAACGCGTCGGCTCGGTGGAAGTCGGTTGCGGCGGTGTGGAGTTGGGTGAAGGCGGCGGCGGGGTCGCCGAGGTCGAAGCGGACCTGGCGGGATTGCAGGTCGGCCATGGTTTCGGCGAGCACGTCGGGGGTGAGGTCGGATTCGGAGGTGCGCAGGCCGGTGATCTCACGCAGGTTGGTGATGGCTTCGCGCAGGGCGGTGCGGGCGGTGTCGCGGGCCCGGTTCGCGGCGTCGGTGAGGGGTTCGCGGGCGGCCGCGGCGGCGGATTCGACGCGAGCGAGTTCGGCTTGCCAGCGGGATACGTCGGCCCTGGCGTGGTCGACACGGTTTGCGGCGGCGGCCATTTCGGCCAGGGCCTGGGGATCGGTGGTGCGGGGACGGGACGGTGCGGTCGGGTCATTGCCGTCACGCCCGATATTGGTGATGTCACGCTGCAATTCGGCTGTGCGCAGGTCGAATTCGGCGTCCGCCAGGCCACGCCGCGCTGCCTCGTGCGGAGTCTCGCTCGCGTGCATGGCGTCGACCGCCGCCGATTGCGCCGCGGCCAGACCGTTTTCGGCGAGATGCACGCGCCGGGTGGCATCGACTATGTCCTGGATTCGATCCTGCCAGGCGGCCTGCTGCTCCACCGGAAGGCGGCGTTCGGCCACACCGTCGATGGCCGCGACATAGTTCTCGGGGGTGAGCTCGGCCGGGTCGAGCGGCAGGCTGCCGATCACCTCGCGCAGCGCGGTATTCGCGGTGTCGAGTTCGGAACGCCACGCTTCGATGGTGGTGTCGCCCGGACGCACGGTCGCCGATACCGCCGCGTCCAGTTCGGCCTGGAGCGCGGCGACGTGGTCGACGAGCCGGTTGTGCTCCTCGGCGGCGGCGCGCAGCACGCCAACCCGCTGGTCGATCTGCGCCTGTGAGGTGCCGACAGGTTCCCGCGTGGCCAGGTAATCGAGCGTGCCGTTGAGCCGGCCCGGCGTCAGATCGGAGTCGCCGATCGGCCGCGCGGTGTCGACCGGCACCTGATCGAGCGCGTAATCCCTACGGACCCTGGCACTGTCGAGATCGGCACGGGCCTGCCCGAGATCAGCCGCCAGCTCGCGGGTGTCGGTGCGCGGGGGCGCGGGAGCGGGTTCGGTGAGCGCGTTGTGCTCGGCGGCGAGCCGGGCGAGTTCATCGATATCGGCGGTGCGCGCGCGGACCTCTTCGCGCAATGTCCCGAGCACCTCGGCGAGGTCCGCCGGGGTGAGCCGCTCATGCTGGTCGATCTTGCCGTCGCGGTACACCTCGTACGCCTTGGCCCAGCTCGCGGGATCCTCACCGAGTTGCAGACCCAGCAGCCGCGACCACGCGTCGGCCGCCAGCGAGGGCGCGTCCGAGGTCGGCGGCTCCCCCACCCGGTCGGTGACCAGATCCCGCAGGGCGGGCAGCGCGCCCCGCTTGTGAATGGGCAGCTCGCCCTCCGCGATTCGCGGATCGGTGGCGGGGTCGAAGCGCAGGCCATCGGTGAAGGGATCGATCCGGCCCAGCGCGGAGGCGTATTCGGTAAGCGCGGCGAGCAGAGCCGGGCGATCGCCGGGACGGTGCATCAGGTTGGCGATGGCGTCCTGCAGCGCCGGCGGATGGATGCCCTTCGGATCCGGCTCGTAGCGGGTCAGGTCCTTACTGTGCTTGTTGGGCAGCAGGTCCTCGGGTTCGAGGCCGAGTCGCACGGCCAGGCGGTCGCGCGCGGCCAGCGCCGCCGACTCATCCAGTCCGCGCAGCAGTTTGGCGTAGCTCGCCAAATCCTTGACCTGCTGGGCACGCAGCACCGCGGGGGTCTTCGGATCGGCGAGGCGCTCCGCGAGCAGTTCGGGGGTCAGATCGTTCGGATCGACGCGCAGGCGGTTCGCCAGTCGATCCCGGGCCCCGTCCAGACTGTGGAAATTGTCGATGGCGTCGGTGGTGCGGATGAAATCCGCCATGCCCTCGATCTGGGCGGCGTGCAACGCGTTGTCGTGATGCAGTGCCGCGATGGTGTCCTCGAGGCGGGCCGAGTTCAGGTCCATGTGGTACTGCGTGAGCCGCGCTGCGACCTCATTGCGCTGCTCGCGCACCAGGTTCGGATCGCGCGGCGGCTCCGAGCCCAGCGCCGACTCATGCCGCGGGACAGGCGCGTCCAAGCCGGGCGAGACGGCACGCCACGGCTCGTCGTCGGTGCGCAGCATGGTTACCGGCATGGCGCGATCGTCGATATCGACATGCTGGAAGCGCGCCTCCGGTGGGCGCTCACTCTCCAAGATGTGCACCTGACCGGCGTCGTCGATCAGTGCCAGCCGGTAATCCAGTTGCAGCGCACCGGAATTGAGTAGTTCGCCGATATGCGGTTGCTCAGCCAGGAAACCGGCGAGATGCGCATCGTGATCCTCTTCACCGCGCATGACGACCAGGCGGTGCGGGTCGCCGGGAGCATCACCGGGGTAGATGCCAACGCTCGGGTCGAGGGTCACCCCGCCGCGCTCGTCCACCCAGCCGTGCGCGAGATCGTCCACCAGCAGTTGCCGCTGGTCGCGCGCCACCGTATCGGCATGCAGGAAATCGTCGACGGCCGTGGAGAATTCGTGCATCGCGTCGAGCCGGTCGCGCATATCCAGGCGCAGTTCGGCGAGTGTGCGATTGAGCCTGTCCGGTGTCAGCGCGTCCAATTCGACACCGAGCAGCTGCGCCCAGTTCGAGCGCTCATCGCGAATCTGGTCCCGCAGCAGGGCATTGCGGAAGAGCACACCCTCCTTGCGGGTGTTCATCTCGTCACCGGACAGGTCGTCGAAGTCGCGGCCGGGTTCGGCGCTGTTGTTGACGCCCTCCCACCTGAGCAAAGCGGTTCCGTCGCCGCGGGATTCGGCGACCTCGCGCAGGAATCTGCTCAGCGGGTCGTTGTCGAAGAAGCTCACCTCGTCGCTGTAGGGGATGCGAGCGTTCTCGGTGTTGTAGCGCTGTGCGGCGCTGGCCAGGCCCTCGATCGCGCCCGCCTGGCGCAGGGCCAGATAGTTGGCTTCATCGAGGGCGTTACGCAGTCCTTCGGCATCGACCTGGGTCAGGTCGATATCGGCGCGGCCGGCCTGGCGGATCAGCTCGCCGAGCGCGGCTTCGTGCGCGTCCAGGGCGGCCGCGAAGGGTTGCGGCAGTGCGGGATCGCGCGGGGGATGCGCGGTGTTCTCCGGATCGCCGTGCACCGCAGTCGGTTCCGTCTCGGTGCGACCGGTTGCGGGATCCGGATGCACCGGGCCGGATTGAGGCTCGGTATGAGTGGGATCCGGGTGCGCCGCGCCGGATGAAAGCTCGGGATGCGCTGCGCCGGTAGGAAGCTCGGGGTGCGCGGGGCCCGCCGGGAGTTCCGGCTTGCCGGCATCACGCAGACGCAGGCTCTCCTCCACCGCGGCACGGAGCTTGGGGTCGGCCTCGGTGAGCCACGGCTGGTATTCGCCGCCGTCCCGGGTGCGCATCGGGACCGCGCTCGCCGCCACATCGGCGATTCGGCGGCTGAGCAGGCGCAATAGCGGCATGCGCTCGCGCGCCTTCCAGATCGTCGCACCTTCCTTGCCGACGCGCATCGGGTTGAAGCCCTCCTTGAAGGCTTCCATATCGTGGTTGTGCAGCACGTAGCCGAGTTCCTTGACCACGGAGGCCACATACTTGCTGTCCTGCTTGGAACCGGAACCGTACTTGGGCGAGTAGCCGCCGTATCCGCCCTTGAACGCGTCCCACAGCTTGCGCAGTAGCGAGCGGCGCGGCGGCTCGGTCGCTGGGGCCGGGGTTGACGGCTGTTCGGGAAGTGCCGGGCGAGTAGCCATTTCGATGCGCTGCGCGCCGTCCGGGTCGGTGTGCACGCGCACGTGCACACGCTCACCGTCCGCTTCCAGGACCATATGGCGGCTGTCGGAGGTATCGCCGGTGTAGTTCGCGGCGGCCACCAGATCGGCGACATCCTCTGCGCGGCGCACGGTTTCGGCGCGCAGCTCGTCGAGCAGCGCGCCCCGATGCTCGGGTGCCAGGCGGTCGGCGTCTGCGCCGAGACCGAGACGGCGCGCCCATTCGTCGCGCAGAGCCGCGATCTCGGCCCGATGCGCCGGATCGGTGGTCTGATCGTGTCGCTCGGACAGGCGGGCAAGTTCCTCGATGGCACCGGCGCGCAGCATATTTCGGACCTGCATGTCACCGGCGAGCTCGGCCAGGCGGGCCGGGGCGAGGTCGGTTTCCGAAAGCCGCAGGCGAATGGCGATATCGTCGCGGAGCTCGGACATCGACAGGGCGCGCGGTTCGGGCGGCACACCCTCCCGGATCGGTCCGGAACCCGGCTCCAGCGGGTGATCCGTTCGCGGCGTGGCGGATTCGCCGTGTGGGCGGCCGGTCGCGGGGTCTATGCCGGATTCGCCGTGCGGGCGGCCGGCGGCAGGGTTGGCGACGTGCTCGCCCGAGGTGAGTTCGGGGCGGGTGGATTGGCCGGTGAGCGCGCGAGCGGCCTGATCCGCGTCTTCCGCCAGTCCCGCGCGGGCAAGTCGATCATCCAGGCCGAGGGCGCGATACTCCGCTTCGGCGGCGGCCAACTGGGCCGGGTCGACCTCACTGCGCCAGTACTCCTCACCGGCGTACAGCTCTTCGGCGGTGAGCGGCCGCAAATCCTCGGGCCGCGGGGCGGTGGTCGGGGTTCCCGCCTCCGGATCCCCGAAATGACCTCGCGCACCGACATTTTCAGCGATCTCACGCAGGGCGGCCAGCGGATCGGGATGGCGGGACAACGCGTCGCCCATACCGAGCGCGTCCAACAGACGAGCGATCTGCGCGCGCTCCTCCGGGGTGCGCGGCGTCGAGCCCTGCTGCGGCGGCATCTGCCGCAGATGCTCACCCAGATCGCGCATGGCCGTGGAGCCCAGCGCCGGATCTATCTGCCCGACAACGGAATTCGACGCCTCGCGAGCAGGCAATTCGACCGTTGCGGCCTCGGATTGCGGAATCGCGGCCGGATCAGTACCAGGCGCGGACAATTCCACCGTGGCTGCCTCGGACAGCGGCACCCCGGCAGGATCCGGCGCTCGTGCGGACAACTCGACCGTAGGGGCCTCGGATTGCGGAATCGCGGCCGGATCTGCGCCCGGCGCGGGCAATTCCACCGTGGTGGCCTCGTGCGGCGGCACCGCAGCCGAGTCGGTTCCCGGTGCGGGCAGTTCCACCGTTGGCGCTTCTGACGAATGCTGTGGCGCGACTGGAGGATTCGCGGTGGGATCGGGGCCGGGGGCGGGCAGCTCTACCGTGTTCGCGTCTGGGGAGTGCTGCGGTGGGGTGGGGGTAGTTGGCGGATCGCCCGGGGTGAGCGGGACGGTTGGGTCTTCACCGGTCGGGTCGCCGTAGGACATTTTGCGATTCGGTGTGCCGTCGTCCGTGCCGGGGGCGTCGTCGGGGGCGTCCGGCGGTTTCAGGGTGCCGTCGGGGTTGAACGGGGAGTAGGGCTCGGCGGGCGGGGACGGTTGGGCCGCGGGTGGGGGCGGTTCGGGCGTGGGCTCGGGGATCGGCTCGGTGCCGCGCAGGGCCACCTGGTCTATCAGCAGTTGGTGCAGGACCTGGGCGGGCTCGCTGGCGGCGGGGCCGTTGCGAGTGAAATCGGAGAACGCCTCGGCGAGTGCTTCGGTCGGGTTCAGATCGCCGAACTCGCCGAAACTGTAGCGGCTGAGCTGGTTCATCCAGTCGTAGAAGCCGACCTTGGTGCCACGCGTCGTCTTATAGTGCTCGAGCAGGGTTTTGAAGGCAAGCTTGATCGCCTTCTCCTCGCCCATCAACTCGACCACGTGCCCGAATTCGTGCACGATCGTCGAATACACCGGGCGGTCACCGTGGCCGGGGACGAACGAGCCATCCGCGGTGCCGGTCCGGGCCAGGGCCGCCCACTTCTCGGGATGCTCGGCCAGATCCATATTGAGGACGATGCATTCAGCGGCGATACGGCCGTCCGGAGCGATCTCTTCGGTGACGAAGGCCGCGGTGTCCTTGTCCTCCTCGTTGAATTCGTCGATCTCGAGCGCGCGCAGGATGGTGCCGGGGTGCTCGGTCAGCATGGCGTCGACCGCGCGGGCGAACTCGCGCAGCACCTCGATATCGACGCGGGGGTCCTGGAAGCCGTCGATCTCCAGATTCCAGCGTTCGGTGAGTCGATCCTCGATCTGCCTGGAATCCAGGGGCGACCACTCGTCGTCCGGTCGCGGGGACCAATCGTGTTCGGCGGCAGCGGGATTCGAGTCGTCGGGGTGCGAGCTGTCCGGCGGCGTCTTCGAATTCTCGTGCGGCGGCGTGTGCTCCGGCCGCGGTTGTTCGTCCGGGACGGCCATGCGTCGGCGCGGGCTGTCGTCGCCGGGCGGATCGTCCGTATCGCGTGGGGGTGTGGGGTTTTCGGCTCCGGTGTCACGCGCGGGCAGCGTGCCCGACGCGTCGTCGCGGGCTGGACCGGCGCGATGCTCGCCGAGGGCGTCGGCCGAATCGCCGGTGAAGTGGTCGGTCAGGCGCTGCCAGAGTCCGCGCGGGCGTTCGGGTTCGCCATTGAGCGGGGCGGAACCGTCGAGCATGCGGGCGGTGATCCGATCCACCAGGCGGCCCGCGTCGGTGTCGGTCATGTGCTGGAAGCGTTCGGCCAGCAGATCGGACGGGCGGCCCGCACCGGTGGGCGGCGGCACGCGCCAGCCACCCTGACCGTCGCGTTCGAGCCAGAGATCCAGCGAAACGGTGTCGAGGCGAATCGGGTGGCGGCTGTAGCGATCCGGATCCTGCGCGCGGTAGGCGTCGTGCGGCTCGCCGTCCCAGGTGGACATGGGCAGGCGGCGCATCATCAGATCGCGGGCGACCGCGGCCGGATGCGGGTAGGTGATCGACGGGTTCGCGTCGGCTTGGCGGCGGCCCGCCTCCAGGAAGCGGTCGGACAGGTGGGTGGGAATCTGCTCGTGCATGCCGTCGCGGCGCATCGAGAACTTCGGGCGGGTGGTGTGATCGAAGGCGTCCGAATCCAGTTGCGCCAGCCAGCGGTCGAAACCCAGTGTGGTGGAGCCTTCTTCGCGGTAGCGCAGGTAGTGGGCGAGCATCTCGGCCACCGCCTCACCGTGCATGGGGCGGCGGAGTTCACCCTCGGCGTCGCCGTGGAACATCGAGCGGGTGTCATAGCCGCCCGCGCCGTCCGATGCGACGAGACGGTATTCGAGGCGGTGCGAGCCGTCCCACAGCACATTCGCGTAGCGCGGATCGGTGGCGGCCAGATCGTGCAGGGCGCGCAGATGCCCGCCCTCGGGGGCGAAGATCATCAGGACCGGCTGCACGCCCGTGGTGGTGCGCGAGCCGATCACCTGATCGGTGAGCCGCTCCCCCATCGGGTAGACACGTTGCAGTTCGGCTTCCGAAGCGCGCCTGGACAATTCGTTGGGGTCGGAGTGCTCTGGTGGCACCGTGGAGTCGTCGCCGGGCTGCGTGGCATCGGCCGGACGCGACTCGTCGGTGAGCGAACCGTCGGGACGGGGTGCGCCCGGACGCGATGCGTCGGCACCCGGGGAATCGGAACGGGTTGCGCCGGAGTTGAATTCGTCGGCGTTCGGGGTTCGGGAGCCCTGCGGCGGGTGGGCTTCCTCCGCACGAGGTGGTGTCACCGGCGGCGGGACCTCGCCGGCCGGAGCGCTGGACCAGGGCAGATCGGAGCGCGGCGGGGCGATGTGCGGGAGATCGATGGTGGGGTGGGCGCGTGAAGGCGCGAGATCGGGGGCGCGGTTCGACGTCGGGTTGCCCCAGGTGGGGTCGCCCGCTTCGCCGTAGGAGCGGACCACGTCGAAGGCGACTTCGGCGGCGTCCAGGCCGGTCTTCTTCAGGTAGCGGCGCAGGGCGTCGACACCCGCCACGTAGGCGCGGGTGGTGGGATTGTCGCCGCGTCCGCGGGCCAATTCCCTGTCGTAGGCGGCGGTGTAGGCGCGTTCGGCTGGACCCATCAGGATCGGGGTGCCGGAGTCACGAAGCAGGCGCAGGTGTTCGATCTCGACGGCGTAGTCGGCCGCGCGGCGATCGATGCCGGGTTTGGTGTCCTTACCGTGGGGCGCCGGGGCGGGCGTGGGTTCGGTACTCGGCGAAATGCCATGGGCGCGATCCCATTCCGCGCCGTGCACGACTCCCAGATCGTATTGTCCGACCAGCGGGCCTTCCGTGGTGATGCGCGCGGTCACCTCGCGAACGGCGGCGCGGTAGGCGGCAGCCTCCAGCATGCGGCGGGTCGCGCTGTCATTGCCGCGATAGGCACGCTGAGCGGTCTCGAGTGCCCGATCGCGGGTTTCCAGGAAGGCGCGCTCCAGCGGATCGCGCACCGCCGGGCGTTCGAAACCGTTACCGGAGAACCAGATTCGGCGATTCTCGAACGAGAGCGCCAAACCCTCGGCATGTCTGCCGAGCATGGCGCGCACGTACTCCGCACGCGTGAGGCCGAAGCGCTCGAGCGGGCCGTCGACGGTATGGATCGAATCGGCGAGGAAGGCGGCGCGCACCAGTTGGGCGACCGCGCCCTCGTGGGAGCTGACGGGGTAGCCCAGCACAACGGTATTCGTCGCCGGGTCGTAACCCAGGTACGGACCCTGCCTGGTGCGGCCGTCCGGACCGGTATGGGTCGACGCCTCCGGCTCGGCGCTGAAACGGATCTCGACACCGTGGCGGTCCAAGGTGTCGATCGCCCAGCGGCTGACATTGGTCCCGCCGTCCTGGAGCGCGGTGTGCACCACCTGATCCCGGGTGGCGGAGAGGTCGAGGGGGCTCGGATGGTCCGCCCACGCGCCGGGAATCGGCTCATGACCCGGAAGCGGGCGCTGACCGTCCACCGGCGGTTCGCGGTACTGGTCGGCGATCGCGGCCGGACGCGTCGGGTCGGCACCGCCGATGAAGCGGGGGTCCGCGAGCAGCGCCTCGACTCCGGCCGTGCGGGCGATCCGGTGGGCATCCGCCCCGGACAGGGCGGGGTCGGCCGCGCGGGCGGCGCGCACCGCGTCCGCACCGGCGATCAGATAGGTGTCCTGAACCGATCGCAGGTACTCGGATTCGGCTCGATCGCGCAGCAATCCGCCCGCCGGGTCGTAACCCGCGTTACGCAGTGCGCTGTCGAATTCCGCCTGCCTGCCGAAGGATTCGGCCGCGGCGTGCAGCGGATCGCGGGTCGGATCGGCGGATCCGGTCAGGGCATCGAGGTGCGCGACCGCGGCGACCACCGCCGACGCCTGTTCCAGCTGACCGCGGCCGTGCGTATCGATGACGAGTTCGTGGGTCGCGGCATCGAACCGGTCACCGGGGCCATCGCCTTCGGAATCGGTCAGGCGCAGGGTGACGCCCGCCTCGCGCAGCGCGGCCAGGGTCTCACGGCCCGGGGCGGCGTGCGGGCCGCCATTCTCGGTGAGCAGCAAGACTTCCGCGATGGCGATGAGTTCCGGGCGGGCCGGGCGGCCTGCCCAGGCGTCGGGGGCGTCGCTCGGGTAGGCCAGATCGCGGATGGGGCGGTCGGGGGATCCGGCGTACTCCATGCGTCTGGAGGGGCGACGTTCACCATCGTGCGAATCCGCCGGAGACGTATGTGGTTCGGCCACAGGGGAATCGGGATGATGCGCGGTATCGGCGCGTGCGTCGTCACGCGAGGGAGTGGGCGCGTCCTCGGCGGAGTTCTCGGGGCGGCGGCCGCCCGCGTTGTCACCCGAGTCATCCGGGGAGGACGGGCGAATCGGCTGCGCGCCGGGTTCTTCCGGCGGCTCGTCCGTACGGGTACCGGTGGATTGCTCATCCACATGAGGGGAATCGGCCGGGCGGGCGGGCGCGGGATCCTCGTGCTGGATCGGGGGCAGGTCGTCGATGGGATGGCCTGCGGCGCGCCAGCTTTCGCGGGCGGTATTGACCAGGACGCGGTTGAGGACCTTGGCGGGTTCGCTGGCGGCATCACCGTTGAGTTCGAAGTCGGCGAAGGCTTCGGGGAGGGCTTCCTGGGCGAAGAACATGCCGTCTTCGCGGAAGCTGTACTTGCTGAGCTTGTTCAACCAGGCGTCGAAGGCCGCGTGATTGCCGCTGATCGGGCCGTAGCGGGCCTCGTAGTAGTCGGCCAGGGCCTCGAAGGCGTGCTGATTGGCGACTTCGCCACCCGCGAAGTCGACGCCGTGGCCGAGCTCGTGCACCAGGGACGAATACACCGGGCGCTCGGCAGCTCTCGGAACGCGAATGCCCGCGGCCTCATCCGCCGCGACCCGGCTGCGGAACTCCTGCGGGTTGACGGCGAAATTCTCGTTCAGGATGAGACGTTCGGTGACCTTGCGGCCGTCGGGGGTATCGCCGGAATCCGCTATCGCGAATACATTCGAGTCGGAGATCTCGCCGATCGCGACGCTGCGCAGGTCGATGTACGGATGCTTGCCGAGCATGTCCTCGACCGCACGGGCGAACTCGCGCAACACTTCCGGGTGGATGTCGGTGCGATCGAAACCGTGGACCTCCAGGCCGAAGTCCTCGCGCAGCACGCGCTGGATTTCGTCGGGGTCGCGGATCGACCACGAATCCTCCGGGCGCGGTGGCCAATCCGGCTCGATCGGGAGCACGGTGCCGTCGCCGTCGCCCGCGCTATCGGTCGAATGGTGCTCCAGTGCGGGCTGTTCCGCATCATCGAGCGGCTGCGCGTGATCGACCGTGCCCCAATCGCCGTCGTCGAAGAACTCGGGACCATCGGCTTCGTCCTCGGATGAGCGCCGCGATCCCGGCTCGGACTGCTCCCCCGCCGGGCCATCCGTGCGGGTGGCGTCGGTGGGGCGCGGGTCCTGCGCCTTGGTCACCGTTCTCGGCGAGTCTGACGGAGCAGCGGACGGATCGAGCTGCGCGGCAAGGAAATCCGCGTTGTGCGCGGACGGATCGGAGCCATCCGGATCCGATGCGGGCGCGACCGGCGGATCTGCCGGTGGCTTCCCGCCGCCCGCCGCATCGGACGCATCCGGCTGGGGCGCAGACGAATCCGCTGCATCGGGCCGGGGCGCAGACGTGTCCGGGCGGGCGGTGGGCGCATCCGGGTCGGTTGCGGCCGGATGCTCATCGGGTCGGGTGGTGTGGGGGGCGGGCGCCTCGGAGATGGGGAGAACTGTGGCTTGGATGCCGAAATGGCCTTCGCCGCGGGCTTGGACGGCGTCGATGTGCAGGTCGAGGCCGTGCGCCAGGAGCATGGTGGGGAGACGATCGCCCAGCGGGGAGAGGTCGCCCAGGAAGAGGGCGGGGGTGCCGGCGGGGAGGGTCAGTTCGATGTGGTGGGTTACGCCGTCCAGCGACGGGAGAGCACCGAGGGTGGGGCGCAGGAATTCGGGGAGATGCTGGGCGGTGCCGACCAGGTCGAGCGGGGAACCCGGGAAGGGGTTGGTGTCGGTGGCAAAGGTGACCATCACCGGCTCGCCGAGCGGATGCAGGTTCAGGGCGCTGTTGATATCGCCTATGGCACGGGCGATTTCGGGCGTCGGCTCGGCCTCACCGCGCAATACCGCGTCGATGGCGGCGGGCGTGGGGGCATCCGGGCGGGGACGCGGGCCGTCGGCGGACGGATCGCCCAGGTAGGCGCGGATGGCCGCGCGTTGCGCATCGGTCAGGCGGGCGTGCGCGTCCGCCCAGGTCTCGCGGCCGTAGGCGAGGGTGTGCGGGAGATCGAGGGCGGGCTCATCGGAGGTGCGCAGGAAACGCACGGGCTGATGGCCGTGGCCGATGCGGACGCGCTCGTCGAGCATCGTCCGCTGTTTGGCGGCGAGACGGTGCACCGGATCACCGTCGGGCTTGAAGAGAATCGCATGCGTGCCTTGGGTTTCGCGCGGCACCACCGGCGGAAAACCGTGCTCGCGCTCGGCGGCCGGATCCCTGACCACGATCTCGCCGCCCTCATTGACCAGCAGGTAGGCGTGCGCGCCCACACCGTAGGCGTCCGCGTCACCGGCGTAGTGGTCCACCACCAGCGCCGCGGAACCGGGGCCGAGGTCGCGCAGGCGGTCGGCGATGGCATCGTGATCGGGGTACTCGCGCAACCGTCCGCCCGCGGCCGAGACCAGCTCGTCGCGGGACATGCCGGATGCGCCGATGGTGCGCTCCGGGATTCGAATCCGATCGCTGCCGGTGATATCGCGCAGCAGTCGCAACGACAGTTCACCACAGCGGCCTCGGGTGGAGCGGCGCTCTTCCTGGTCGGGAGCGGGCGAATCATCTTGCCGCGCCGGGGATTGCGCGGTGTCATCCAGGCTGCCCGGATGCGGGGTCGCGCCATCGCCGCGATCCGGCGGGGTGGAACGGTGGCCGGGCTCGTCCTCGGGCTTGCGGGCGTTCGGGCGGGGCTCTGCGGCGTCGGAGTCGGCTCGGTCCGTGCGGGCGCGCGAATCGGCGGGGCGTTGGGCGCCATCGTGCGTGTGCGGGGTCGCGCCGTCGGCGATCGGAATCGGGGCCACCAGCAGGGCATCCGGGTCATCGGCGTGCGGGCGGGAATCGTCGTCGGATCCGCGACGGGACGAATCATCCAATGCGCGAGCAGGATCCGACGCACCATCGCGGACCGGGTGCGGCTGTCCTCGAGCATCCGAGTCGGCCCTGGCGCGATCGGAATCGCCTTCCGCGTCCGAGCGCGGTTTCGCGTCCGAGTCATGGGACGTCGTATCGTCAGCGCGCGGCGAATCCTGCTGCCGCTCTACGGAATCCGTGCGATCGCGAGAGCCGTCTTCGGCATCCACGCGTGGGGATCGGCCCGAATCGTGAGGAGTGGCGGCGTCGTGCGGCGGTGAATCCTGTTGAGAATCAGTCGCATCCGCGCGATCGCGCGCGCCATCGTACGAACCCGGCCGAGTATTCGGATCGTCGCCACGCGGAGTTGGCTCGTCGCTGCGCGGAGCGGACTCATCACGATGTGAGGTGATCTCATCGCTACGCGGGGGCGAGTCGTCGCTACGCGGCATGATCTCGTCGCGACGCGGAGCGGTTTCATCGCTATGCGGGGCGGAGTCGGTGCGATCTCGGGGAGCATCCGGCGAATTCTGGTGGTCACCAGGGGTTTCCGTGTGGTCGCGAGGGGCGTTGTCGGAGTTCGGGTGGGGAACGGCGGAGTCGTCTGGGTGACCGGCGCGGTGGTTCGTGTCGGTGGGGTTCGGAGCTTCGGATTCGGGTTTGGGGGCAGAGGTGTCCGCGTCCGATTCCGGGGTGGGAGTGGCGCGATCCGTGTCGGTGTGGTCGCCGGTTGGGTCGGTCGCGTCCGAATGGGGGGCGGATCGCTCGGGTGCGGGGGCGTCTTTGGCGACGTCCGGGTGAGGGGCGTCGGGGCGGGGTGCGTCCGATGAGTCGCGGGTGGGGGTGGTATCGCCGTGGTCGGCGTGGGGAGCGGCGGTTTCGGGGGTGGCCGGTTCGGGCGGGGTGGCGGACTCGGCGCGGGGGGCGGCTGCGGGGCGATCGGTGGTGGGGCGGGCGTCAGCGGCGCGGGGTTCCGGATTCGTCTGGGGGCGAGTGGTTTCGGTGCGTGGGGTGGTGGCATCGGTCGGGCGTGGGGTTGTGCCGTCTCCGGCACGGGGGGAAGTGTCGGCTCGGGGAGCGTTGGCGTCGGCTCGGGGGGCGGTAGTTGATCCGGGGGTGCTTCGGTCGTGGGCCGCACCGGCGGTGGCGTTCGGGTTGGAGCTCGCGTTCACGCCGGAGGTCGCGTTGGCGGCGGATCCGGCCGCGGCGTTCGCGTTCGGTGCGGTGCCCGCGTTTCCGGCGGATGGCGCGTTGGGGGCAACGGCCGCGTTCGCGCCCGCGCTTGCCCTCGGGGCTTCGCCCGCACCGGTGTTCGCGGCTGCGGCGGCGGGACCGGTGCCGCCGGTGCCGGTTTGGGGGGCCGCGGCGGGGCTGGTGCTCGGCGACCCGCTGCCTGGGGTTGCGCCGCTGCTCGGTGCGGAACCGCTGCTCGGCGAAGAACTGCTGCCGGGCGAGGAACTGGCCGGAGCAGCGCTGCTGGGCGAAGCACCGCCGGGGGAAGAACTGCTCGGTGCGGAACCTGCCGGGGCGGAACTGCTCGGTGCCGAGCCGCTTGCGGCCGCACTGCTCGGTGCCGCACTGCTCGGTGCCGCACTGCTCGGTGCCGCACTGCTCGCGGCCGCGCTGCTCGGCGCGGAGCCAGTCGGGGCAGCGCTGCTCGGCGCGACGGCGGCTGGCGCGACGCTGTTCGCGGCGGGGCCGGGGGTTGCCGATAGGGCCGCGTCGGAGGTGTGCGGAATGCCTGCGCGCGAGCCGGGGTCGGTGGATGATGGTGCGCCGCCCGGTGATTCGGACGGTGAGTGGCTGTTCGAGGAGCCGTTCGGGGATAGCCCGGCGTGTGAGCCCGCGCCGTCATGTGCTGCGGGGTCGATTGGACCGGTGTCGTTCGCGGCTGGAGACCGGGTGCTGATTCCACCGGGATGATCAACGGTGGGGCGGGATTCGCCGGTGGTGTCGTCGTTGCCGTGAATGGGGCGGTTGCCGTTCTCACCGGTATCGGGGCTGCCCGCGGGGTGCAGGGAGCTGCCGTCGCCGCCGTGAGTGGCGCTCGGGGTGGAGCCACCTCCGTTGTGGCCGTTGGCATTCGGGCCGTTGCCGTTCGCGCCGTCGCCATTGACGCCGTTCAGGACGGGGGCGTTGCCGGGGTGGAGGCCGGGACCGGCACCGGGGTCGAACTCGGGCGGGCGGAAGCCGATACCGGGCACATTGCGCCCGCTGCCGCCCAGCTTCGAATCCCAGAAGTGATGCGCCCGGGCATGCATATCACCGGAGATCGCGCCATTGGAAATGCCCGCGGTGAGCATGCGCGGATCGAATTGGGTATTGGCCAGGTTCTGCACGGCCTGGTCCCAGCCGTGCTGCATGACGTCGGCGGCGAACTGGGTGCCGGTCGCGGCGACGAAACCTGCTCCGGCACCGACGATTCCGGCTCCCATACCGGTGACTCGGGCGGCCACCAGATGATTGACCCCGGCATGGCCGAGCTTGTTACCCGCCCACTCACCGAGCGGCCCCGCAGCCAAACCGCCGGCCGCCGAGCTGACCATCGTGACGGCCGCCTGCGTCCAGTTGATGTCCTTGCGGTGCCCCTCGATCACCTGCCATTCCTGAATCCCGAGCTCCTGCAAGGTGCCCAGCGCGGTATCGATGGCGGCGTGCTTGAGGAAGAACTTCACGAATGACGCACCCGCCATGCGCGCCACCCGCGCCAGAATGGCGTCCAGCGCCTCCCGGCCGATGATGCGCACCGCGACCCGCGTGAACGCGACCGCCACGGCCTCCGCCGCCGGTGCGGTCGGCGGAAACAGCCAGGCCGCCGCGATCTCCCCCGCCAGCAGCACCAGCGAGGAATAGAACATCAGCTTGGTGTATTCGATCTCGGTGCCGACCCCGTCGGCCGATTCCCCGATCTGATCGAAGTATTTCGCCAGATCCGGCAGCGAGGTGCTGTCCTTGTCGCCGCCCTTACCGGACAGCGAATCGAACGCCCGCGACATCTCCTCGACGCCCTTGCCATCCGGATACGCGTTCAGCGTCGCGTATTTCGCGTCGTCGATGGCGGACATCATGTCGCGCAGGCCCGAGGCAGCGGTGTGCCAGTCCTGTGCGAGCGCTCGCATCTGGTCTTCGTCCCCGTGCGGCCATTCCATGCCGACGAGCCAGCCCAGCCATTCCAGCGATCCGGGCAGTTCCATCATGTGCGGAGGTTCACCCCGATAGTCCGCCGCTACCAACCGGAATCGGTGGCCGCATTGCGACGCGGGGCCGCCGTACCATCCGATTCGGGATTCGACTGTGCCGCAATGCGTTCCGGAGCCTTCGGCGGGGCCGTCGACACCACCGGAGGCTCCGGTACACGCAACTCCCGGCTCAGATCCGGCATACCCGGCACCAGCTCGGACAGTTTCGGCAACCGCTCCCGATTCTGCGAGACCGGCGCGAGCACCTCGCGCCCGCGCTTGGCCACCTCGGCCGCCGCCTGCTGGGCCGCCTCGGTCACCGCCTTGGCGATCTCGGCATAGTCCAAATCCTCGATGCTGGAAGAGAATTTGGTCTCGATCACGGTGCCATCGGCATTCACCGTCACCGTCACCCGCTTCTGCCGCACCGAGGCGGTCGCGGTCAAAGCCGCACGCTCACGCTGCAATTGGGTGATGGTGCGCATCTGGTCGGCGAAGCCTTCCAGGATATCGGTCAGATCGTTGCGCGCGCGTTCATTGCTCATCGGCTCAGTCTCACTTGAACTGTCCGCCGTTGCCGTCATCCATACGGGTCAACAACTCCAGCGCGTCCTGCTGCCCCTTGGAGAAGTTGCCGAAGGTGCCCGACATATTGCGGGCGCCCTTGATGATGTTGATGCTGCTCTTGCCATAACCGTTGTCGCCGTCGACGAACCCGGCCCCCATGGTGTCGTTACCCCACGGCTCACCGCGCCCCGTGGAGTCGGCGACCAGCTTGTCCACCACTTTGTCGATACCGTCGCGGACAATGCCCGTCTTGTTCGACGCGGTGCGCAGCAGGTCCTTATAGGACTTCAACCGGTCGTTCACGAGTCGTCTCCGTCCGTTGGGCGAGAACCGCGGGGGTTCCAACCCTGACAGGCCAGAGCGACCGATCAGTTGACGGAATATTAACGGCGAGTGCCGATTCGAGCGGGGCACGAACGATCCTCGTCCCGCCCCACCGGACTCATACCTGCTGCTCGCCCCGAGCTTCCATATGCCGCAGCACATGATCCACATACCGCCCGACCCGCTGCACCAGCCGCTCCGGACTCGTAGCCACCGCGCGAATCTCGGGCTCGTCGAGTTCGAACAGATAGCGGCCGTCATCGGGTTGATCCCGCCACAGCGCGCTCTGGGTCAGCAGTCCGCGCGGACCGAAGATCGACCGGCCCTGCAGGACCCGGATCCACCCGCTGTGCTCGGCGGGCTCCGCCCAGAAGGCCCGGCTGCGGACTTCGGCCGTATCGTCGAACGAGTCGAAGGCCAGCGACTGCCTGGCCTCGTAAGGATCGCGTTCCGGAGGCTCGAACACCATGGGCAGCGGCGGCGCGCTGCCCGCCCCGGTTTGCGGCAATTGCGCGACCATCAGCGCGGGCAGCTGTTCGGGATCACATTCGGTCAACGTGAAACCCGCACTGTGATAGATGGTTTCGCCCATCTTCTGGGTGATCATGACCGCGTTCCAGCCCAGCCGCGCACCGTGCACCTGAATGCGGTGCTCCGGATTCTCGTAATCGCTGTCGCGCCAGGCGGTCATGATGATCTGGATCTCGGGCTGCCGCAGTGTTTCGAACACCGCGGCCAGGCCGGAATCCAGCCGCTCACGCAATCCGGCCTCCAGCTCGGCGAGTTCGCGTTCGTAGTCATCGAGCAACGGGGTGCGACTGAAATACGACAGCGGCGCGGGCAGCGCCCCATCCAGAAAACGGTTGCACAGCACCTTGAACTCGTCGTCGGTGAGCTCCCAGGTCACGCCTCCACCACCGGATCGGCCTCGGAGTAGGCGTGCGCCACGGGCGGCGGTTCACCGATATGCGCGAGCGCGGACAGGAAATCCACCGGCGGCGGTTCATGATCCGCGCCCGCCTTGACGCCCGCCATCATCGGGTTGTCCGAAAGATCTGCTGTCACACCGAAAACCGGCTGCGTGAAACTCGTATCCAGGCCCGCGCGCGGGAACAGGTTGGTCAACCCGCCCGCCGGCGTGGTCGCGACCGCGGCCGAGGCGGGGGTCACCACGGCCGCGCCCGCGGGCGTCACGTCACCGGGCAGCCCGGCCGTCGGAACCACCGGGGTCTGCCCGGAGGTCAGCCCGAGTAGCTGCGAGAGCTCGGCCAGCTTGTCCGGCTGGTCCTTGATCTGTGCCATGGCCGCGGTCACCTTGTCCTCCGGCACTCCGAGCAACTGCGCCAGCGCACCGGTGTCACCGGACTTCAGCGCCGTATCGAGCGCGGTGAGCAGCGACGGCAACGACTGCGCCGCAGTCGTTCCCGCGCTCATCAAACCGCTCAGCAGACTCGACAGCTGGGAAAGACCCTGACCGCTGTTGGACGCGTTGGACGCGGGACTCGTCGTCGAACCCGTCGAGGGCGTGCTGCCGCTCGGCGAGGTCGAGGGCAGCGAGGCGCTCGGCGTAGTGCCATTGCCGTTCGGATTGGCCGCGTTCTTGGCATCGTCGGCGGCCTTCTTATCCGCGGCGGCCTTGGCGTCGTCGGCGGCCTTCTTATCGGCCGCGTCCTTCGCATCCTGGGCTGCCTTCTTATCGGCGGCGTCCTTGGCGTCCTGCGCCGCCTTCGCATCAGCGGCAGCCTTCTTATCCGCTGCGTCCTTCGCGTCCTGCGCCGCCTTCGCATCGCCGGTCTTCTTGGACTGATCGGTCGTGCCGCCACCGCCGGTGTCGTTCTTGGCGTTCGACTTGTCCGACGGATCGGTCTTCTTGTCGTTCGGGTCGGTCTTCTTGTCGTTCGGATCCGTCTTCTTGTCATTGGGATCGGTCTTGGGTCCGGTGGAATCCACCGGCTTGGGCTGATCCAACGCGGGCGGCGAGATGATCGGCAGCGAGTTCTGCGTCTCCTTGCCGCCGTTCTTCACATAGTCGGTGTCGAAGCGATTCTGGTAATCGCCCAGACTGGTGCCGCCCAAACCGCAGGTGCTCGGGTTGTCGTCCTTCTTCCACGGCATCCGGGTGGACACGTACAACATCCAGTGCGCGGTGAAATCCAGCACCTGGCTCATGATCTTCATGGTGTCGACCAGCGGATCGGTATCGGTCGCGTACTTGGCGACCGCCTTGCGCGCCGCGTCCGCGCCCGCGCCGTGCCAGGAGTTGTTGAACGCCTCGACATCCATCACGAAACCCGAGACGGCGGTATGCACCTTGTCCGCCAACGTCTTCCAATCCTGCGCGGCGTAATAGATGCCCGCGGTATTGCTCAGGGTGTTGTGCAGGCCGATCAGCGGATCCCAGCCCTGATTGCCGCCGTTCTCCCAATCGATGTAGATCGAACCGAGCGCGCCGCCCGGATCCTTCGACTTCTGTGCCTGATCACGCCACTTCTTCACACTGTCGGGCAGATCGTGATCGATCTTCCCCAACTCGATCAGACCTATCTGACGGTTCTTGGTGTCGATGCCGACGGGGGTGAAATCGTCGGTCTTGGGGAGCTTGTAATCGTCCAGCGCCGGAATGGTTCTGCCGGCCTTGTCCAACTGCTCCGCGGAAAGACCATCGGTGTCCTTGTACGCCTTACCGGCGGCACGGAACGTGTCCACCATGGCCTCGAGGATCGAGATGTGCCGATCGAACGCGGTCTGCAGCTCGAAACCGCGGGTGCTCAACGCCGTAGCGAGCAACTCCCCGGACTTCATATTGCCGATGTTCGGAAGCTTGGTCAGCCCGAGATCGTCCACAGCTCGTCTGAAGCCGCGCATCGCCAGGATCACCTTGCCGGCCGCCTCCATACCCTTCTGCGCCGCGGAAGGGTCGAACTGCAGGGTGTGCCCCGCGACCGCGGTGTTCAGGTCCGTGCCCCAGGCCGCGGTTTTATTATCAGGTGCCATCGGTGCTTCAGTCTCTTCCGCCCGTGATCAACTCGTTGTGCACAGCACAGCCTACTTTCATTAACTGACGGTGGCGCGCAATGGAATTCGAGGTCTCTGCCATGATCAGGGGCTATGCGAGTACTGGTGCAGCGGGTGAGTGCGGCGGCGGTGACCGTCGATGACGAGGTGGTCGGGCGGATCGATCCGGCGGCGCACGGGGCTCCGCACGGGTTGGTGGCGCTGGTGGGAGTCACCCACGGGGATACCGAGGCGACCGCGAAAACGCTGGCGGACAAACTGTTCCGGCTGCGGATACTCGAGGGGGAACGGTCGGCCGCCGATCTGGGTGCGCCGATCCTGGTGATCAGTCAGTTCACGCTGTACGCCGATACCGCGAAGGGGCGGCGGCCGTCGTGGAACGCGGCCGCGCCGGGGGCCGTGGCCGAACCGCTGGTGGACGCGTTCGCCGCCGCACTGCGGGAGCTGGGGGCGACCGTGGCCACCGGGCGATTCGGGGCGCATATGCGGGTTGAGCTGGTGAACGACGGGCCGGTCACGCTGCTGCTGGAGGGCTGAGCACTCAGGTCGTGATCGGGTCGAGGACGCGCTCGACCAGTGCAGTGTCGCAGTGCTCGATGATTTCGGCGATGCGGCCGTCGGCCATACGCAGGATCAGGCAGTAGGTCTGGGGGTACGCCTCACCGCGGGTGGTGGTGCCGTAGCCGCGTGCTTGGACCACCACGCGGTCCTCGTCCGCCAGGACGAAATCCGCTTCCATGCGATAGCCGTCCGCGAACTGGGTCATGAGGGGGCGCAGCAGGCCGTGCAGGACTTGGGTTTTCGGCTCCCAGGTGCCCGCCCAGGACCAATTGCCGGGGAAGGTCCAGCGGCAGTCGTCGGCCATGGCTTCGCTCAGTGCGCGGGTATTGCCCTGCGCCAATTGGGTGAAGACGCCGCGGATGAATTCCTTGTTCTCGAGAGTGTTCACATCAGCGAAGCTACGGGCGCGCGAGTCATGCGACCAGCGACAGTCTGTCATATCTGGTATCACATTTGCGCATGGGTGAGTTCACGGTGACCGGGTTGCGGGTGGTGCGCGAGGCCGCGCGCACCGGATCGTTCACGCGGGCGGCGGAGCGGCTGGGGTACACGCAGTCGGCGGTATCGCGGCAGATCACGCTGATGGAACAGGCCGCGGGACATCCGCTTTTCGAGCGACAGGCGCGCGGGGTACGATCCACCGAAGCGTGCCGGATCGTGCTGCGGCACGCCGATATCGTGCTGGACTCGTTGGACACTGCCCGCGAGGAACTGCGTAATCCACGGCAGCCGAGCCGAATTCGCCTCGGAGCATTCTCCACCGCCACAGCCGCGCTGGTGCCGCGCGCCATAGCCCTTGCTGTGCAGCGTGATCCGGTGCTGGAGGTGCGGCTGCGAGAGGGAATGACACCCGGGCTGCTGTCCGCGCTCGCGCGCGGGCGCATCGACATGGCGGTGCTGTCCGGCGATATCGAGACGCCCGCCGGGGTGGAAGTCGAACCGCTGCTGGCGGATTCGCTACACGTGGCGGTACATCCGGCGCATCCGCTCGCCGGTCACATCGGACTCGCACCGGCGGCGCTGCGCGATGAGCGCTGGATCGTCGGCAGCGAAGATCCGCGCACCACACTGCTCGGGGTGTGGACGCACGCCGACTGGCAGCCGCACATCGCCTACATCGCACGCGACTGGGTGGCCAAACTCGGGCTCGTCGCGGCCGGACTCGGCGTCACACTGGTGCCCGGGCTGGCCGTACCGGCGCTTCCCGCAACGGTTTCCGTCATTCGCATCGACGATCCGGCGGCCCTGCGCCCGACCCTGCTGGCCTACCGCGCCGACGGGCCGGGCGGCGCACATCCTCTCGCCGAGGCGCTCCGCGACTCCGCCGCCCAGCTCACCGCCGAACTCCGTGCACGCCTGCGGAATTGAATGCGGTACGGATCAACCGGGCTCCGGCTCCAGCCGGTGGGCCCGACCAGGTGTGGGCGTTCGCGACTGCGCGCCTCAGGTCGGTCGCGGTCGTTCAGTTGCCCTGCCAGTACATGCGGTCGTCACCGCCGCGTCCGGGCGGCGGGGAAGGGCGGGGTTCGCGGGCCGGGGTGCTCAGGGCCAGGATGAAGCCGATGCCGCCGAGGGTGAGGATGACGCTGGGCCAGACCCAGCTGGTGGTCAGCACCATGGCCAGCGCGCCGAGGATCAGGGTGAAGGTGCTGACCAGCAGGCTTTGCGTATCTCGGTTCATGGCGCTTCCCTTCAGAACGGACTTGCTTGGCAGACAGCGCGAATGGAGACCGTCGCGTCGTCCAGATCCGAATCCTTCAGCCAGTGATACCCGGAGCCGGTGTATTTACCCAACTTCTCGCTGTCGGCTCGGACGCCATCCTGATTGTCGCCGCGATAGTTTTCCGATGCGTTGCGGAGATCTTTCAATTGTTCGGTCAATTCCGATCTCGCCGCCTGCAGGGTCGAGAGTTTGTCGCAGAGTTCGGTTTTCTGCACCGGCCAACTGGTCAGGCAGGCGATGCCGAACGCGATCACCGCGACGATCGCGAAGAAGGTGTTCAGGCCGCGCACCAGCAGTCGGCGGCCGAACACCTTGCCCGCCGACTCCGGCAGCTCGGGCAGCAACTGTTTGACCAGGAATCGGAAGACCAGGAAATTCGGGATCGCGTCGATGCCCTGGGTGATGCGGATGTCATCGCCCGCCTCAACCACGACCTGCCCCTGATGCACCCGAAAGGCCCGAAGGTCTTGCAGCGCAATGGTTTTCTTGCCGGTACCGAGCTCGACCGCCGACAGCGACCAGGCCCCGAACTCCACCCGCTGCCCAGCGCGCAATGCCTCGAGGGAACCCTGCGCCTGGCGCACCGCGATGGACTCCACCAATTCCGGACCCCATTCGTCCGGATTCGACAGACTTTCGGTGAGTTTCAGTTCCGCGCCGCGGATGTCGATGAGCCGGTATTCGTGGTTGGTATGGGTGTGCACGCCATTGCGATGTACCCGAGTTACCTTCTGCCACACCCTGGTTGAGGAATACAGCACCACCCGTACCTCGCCGCCCTGCAGCAGCGTGCACCCGTTCTCGTACAGATCGAGCCGGGAATCCCCCTTCAGCGCCAGGTATCCCTTGCGATGCGCGCCGAGCCGATTCACATCGGCGGTCTGCGCGATTCGCCGCAGCAGCTCCGGATCCTGATTCCCCACCTGCGCCCCGGCCATGCCCCTCCTAGCTCGATCACTTCGGGCTCAAACTATCCCCCGTGCGCGATCGCCGCAAAACAAACCGGTACGTTGCGAACTCGTTCTATTGGACCCACAAAAAAACGCACCCGTACCGGTAAAACCGGTACGGGTGCGAAAAACTTTGTGCCAGTGGCGGCTTGCCGCGGCGGACTACTCCGGACGCAAGGTCAGAATGCGCGGACCATCCTCGGTAACCGCAACCGTGTGCTCCCAGTGCGCGGCACGCGTGCCGTCGGTGGTCACCACGGTCCAGTCATCGTCGAGCGTCTTGGTCTCGGTGGTCCCGAGCGTCAGCATCGGCTCGATCGCCAGCACCGAACCCACCACCAGGCGCGGACCCTTACCGGGCGCACCCTCATTGGGCAGGAACGGATCCATATGCATCTCACGGCCGATGGCGTGACCGCCGTACCCGTCCACGATGCCGTACGAACGACCGTGCTCGGCCTCCGCGGCGTGCGTGCCGAGTTCGATGGCGTGCGAGATATCGGTCAGCCGCGCGCCGTCGATCATGGCGGCGATACCCGCCTCCATCGACAACCGGGTCGCCTCACTCAGCAGCCGATCCGCCTCGATGATGTTGCCGACCCCGAACGTCCAGGCCGAATCACCGTGCCAGCCTTCGAGAATCGCGCCGCAGTCGATGGACACCAGATCGCCCTCGGCCAGCACATCGTCCTTCGACGGAATGCCATGCACCACACGATCATTCACAGACGAGCAGATCGATCCCGGAAAACCGTGATAGCCCTTGAACGAAGGGATGGCACCGTTCTCGCGGATGAGCTGCTCTGCGACCTCGTCCAATTCCAGGGTCGAAACCCCGGGCTTGGCGGCATTGCGCACCGCCACCAGCGCACGGCCGACGATAGCGCCGGCCGCCGCCATGGCATCCAGTTCACCGGCGGTGCGGAACGGCACCACCTTCTTGTTCTTGCGGCCGAAGACCATTCAGTGACCCAGCGCCGCGAGTGCGCGTGCGTTCACATCTTCGATCTCGCCGACACCCTCGACGGTGACGACCAGGCCGTCATAGTGATCCAGCAACGGTTCGGTCTCCTCGCGGTAGACACGCATGCGGTTACGGATGGTCTCCTCGGTGTCGTCACCGCGGCCACGGGCCAGCATGCGCTCGACCACGACGTCCTCGGCGACCACGAAGCACAGCACGGCGTCGAGCTCATGGCCCGACTCCTTGAGCATCTTCTCCAGCGCGTCGGCCTGATCCACGGTGCGCGGGTAACCGTCCAGCACAAAGCCATTGGTCGCGTCCGGCTCCGCGATACGCGCCTCGACCATGCGGTTGGTCACCGTGCTGGGCACCAGATCGCCCGCGTCCATGTACTTCTTGGCTTCCAGGCCCAGCGCGGTCTGCTGGCCGATGTTCGCACGGAACAGATCCCCAGTGGAGATATGCGGTACACCCAGCTTTTCCGAAAGCAGCACGGCCTGGGTGCCTTTGCCGGCACCGGGCGGCCCGAGCAGAACAACTCTCACTTGAGGAACCCTTCGTAATTTCGATTCATCAACTGGCTCTCGATCTGTTTCACCGTATCGAGGCCGACGCTCACAATGATCAGCACCGCGGTACCGCCGAACGGCAGGTTCTGCACACCGCTATTGGTGCCGAGGCCCAGCAACAGGTTCGGAAGCACGGCGACGGCGCCGAGGTAGATCGAACCGGGCAGGGTGATTCGGCTCAGGACGTAGTTCAGATAGTCCGCGGTCGGCTTACCGGGCCGATAGCCCGGAATGAAGCCGCCGAACTTCTTCATCTCGTCCGCGCGCTCCTCCGGATTGAAGGTGATCGCGACATAGAAGTAGGTGAAGAACACGATCAGCGCGAAGTAGATCCCGACGTAGACCGGGTTGCTCGGATTGACCAGATACTTCTGGATGAGCTCCTGCCACTTGGCCGGATCTCCCGTGGTCTTCTGGGTCAACTGCGCCAACAGGTTCGGCAGATAGAGCAGCGAGGAGGCGAAGATGACGGGGATGACGCCCGCCTGATTCACCTTCAGCGGCAGATAGGTCGACGAACCGCCGTACATCTTCCGGCCGACCACGCGCTTGGCGTACTGCACCGGAATCCGGCGCTGGCCCTGCTCCACGAAGATGACGCCCACGATCACGACCAGCGCGGCGGCGGCCACCATCGCGGTGACGCCCCAGCCACGACCGTCGTAGATCGTCTTGCCCTCGGACGGGATACGCGCCGCGATACCCGCGAAGATCAACAGCGACATGCCGTTACCGACACCGCGCTCGGTGATCTGCTCGCCGAACCACATCACCAGGGCCGCACCGGCCGTCATGACCAGCACGATGATGATCATGCCGAAGACGGAGGTGTCATCGAGAATGTCTTTGGGGCACCCGCGCAGCAGCTGTCCACGCGAAGCGAGCGCGACCAGACCGGTCGACTGCAGAATCGCCAGCGCGACCGACAGATAGCGGGTGTACTGGGTCATTTTGTTCTGACCCGATTGACCTTCCTTGCGAAGTTCCTCGAACCGAGGAATCACAACGGTCAACAGCTGGATAATGATGCTCGCGGTGATGTACGGCATGATGCCGATCGCGAACACCGAGAGCTGAAGTAGCGCGCCGCCGGAGAAGAGATTGATGAGCTGATAGATGCCGGCGGAATCCCCGCCGTTGACCAGCGCCACACAGTCTTGGACGTTCTTGTAACTGACGCCCGGCGAAGGCAAGGACGCACCCAGCCGGTAGAGGGCGATCAGTCCCAGCGTGAAGAGAATCTTCCGCCGTAAGTCCGGGGTCCGGAAAGCCGACACGAAGGCGGAAAGCACAGATCCTCCTGGCGAACGACATAGGTCAGGCCATGGCTACAACGACGGAAACGCCGAATCCCCATGACGGTGTTGGCAGACAACACTTGAACTCTAACAGTGACACCGGACGAGCTCGCGACTCGTCCGGTGTCTCTGGTTAATTCAGGTTACCGTCAGGCCAGAACGGTGGTGGTGCCGCCAGCAGCGGAGATCTTCTCCACGGCCGAACCCGAGAACTTATCGGCCGAGACCTGAACGGCCACACCGATTTCGCCCTCGCCGAGCACCTTCACGAGCTCGTTCTTGCGAACGAGGCCGCGAGCCACGAGCTCGGACTTGCCGATGGTGCCACCCTCGGGGAACACCCGCGCGATGTCGGAGACATTCACGACCTGGTATTCGGTGCGGAACGGGTTCTTGAACCCCTTCAGCTTCGGCAGACGCATGTGGATCGGCATCTGCCCGCCCTCGAAGCGGACCGGAACATTCTTGCGAGCCTTCGTACCCTTGGTACCACGGCCCGCGGTCTTACCCTTGGAACCCTCACCGCGACCCACACGGGTCTTCTCGGTCTTGGAACCGGGGGCAGGACGCAGGTGATGCAACTTGATGGTCATGCTTAAACCTCCTCAACCTGAACGAGGTGGCGCACGACGTTGATCAGACCGCGGTTCTGCGCGTTGTCCTCACGGACGACAGTCTGGCGAATGCCACGCAGGCCGAGGGTCCGCAGCGACTCGCGCTGGTTACGCAGGGCGCCAATGGAGCTCTTGGTCTGGGTCACTTTGAGATCTGCCATGTCAGACTCCCTGTCCCGCACGTGCACGCAGCATGCCCGCAGGAGCCACATCCTCGATCGGGAGACCGCGGCGAGCGGCAACCTCTTCGGGGCGCTGCAGCATCTTGAGAGCAGCAACGGTGGCGTGCACAACGTTGATGGCGTTATCGCTACCGAGCGACTTCGCCAGAATGTCGTGGATGCCAGCGCACTCCAGCACGGCGCGAGCCGCGCCACCGGCGATCACACCGGTACCCGGCGAAGCCGGACGCAGCATGACGACACCGGCCGCCGCCTCACCCTGAACGGGGTGAGTGATGGTGGAGCCGATCATCGGAACGCGGAAGAAGCTCTTGCGAGCCTCCTCGACACCCTTCTGGATGGCCGCGGGAACTTCCTTGGCCTTGCCGTAGCCGACGCCGACCAGACCGTTGCCGTCACCGACGATCACGAGGGCGGTGAAGCTGAAGCGACGACCACCCTTCACAACCTTGGAGACGCGGTTGATCGCGACTACGCGCTCGAGCTGATTGCTCTTCTCGGCCTGCTGCTGATCGCGCTGACCGCCACGACCACGGCCGCGGCCGCCGTCACGATCGTTGCCACCCGCGTTGGGGCCATTGTTTCCGGCGGGACCGTTGTTTCCGCCGTCACGCCGCTGACGTCCCGGCATCAGACGTTCCTTCCGTTTGCAGTGTTGATCATCAGAACTTCAGCCCACCTTCACGGGCGGCGTCCGCGAGCGCCGCGATACGGCCGTGGTAGTCGTGACCACCACGGTCGAACACGACCGCCTCGACGCCGGCAGCCTTGGCGCGGGCGGCGATGAGCTCGCCGACCTTGGCGCCCTTGGCGGACTTGTCACCCTCGACGGCACGCACATCGGCCTCGATGGTCGACGCCGAAGCGATGGTCTTACCCACCGTGTCGTCGATCAGCTGAGCGTGGATGTGGCGAGCCGAGCGGTTGACCACCAGGCGCGGACGCACGGTGGTGCCTTCGATCTTCTTACGGAGACGGAAGTGGCGACGCGTCTTGGACAAACGACGACGAGTCGAAGCGTCGGTGCCCTTCGGCTTCCGCTTCAGCTTCTGGTTCTCAGTTTGTGCCATGGCTTACTTACCCGTCTTTCCGACCTTGCGGCGAACGACCTCGCCGGCGTAGCGGATGCCCTTGCCCTTGTACGGGTCGGGCTTGCGCAGGCCGTGGATAACCGCTGCGATCTGGCCGACCTTCTGCTTGTCGATGCCCGACACCGAGAACTTGGTGGGAGCCTCGACCGCGAAGGTGATGCCCTCAGGAGCCTCGACCGGGACAGCGTGGCTGTAACCCAGGGCGAACTCGAGGTTCGAGCCCTTGGCCTGCACGCGGTAACCGACGCCGAAGATTTCCATCTTCTTCTCGTAGCCCTTGGTGACACCCTCGATCATGTTGCTGATCAGGGTGCGGGTCAGGCCGTGGAGCGAGCGGTTCTGACGCTCGTCGTTCGGACGAACGACCTCGAGCTCACCGGACTCCGCCTTGGTGACGGTGATCGGCTCGGCGACCACATGCGACAGGGTGCCCTTGGGACCCTTCACCGCGATGTTCTGGCCGTCGATGGTCACCTCGACACCGGCGGGAACCGGGATCGGCTTCTTACCGATACGCGACATTGTTCCTACCTCCCTTACCAGACGTAGGCGAGGACTTCCCCGCCTACACTCTGCTGCTTGGCCTGACGGTCCGTGAGCAGGCCGGCGGACGTGGAGATGATCGCCACGCCGAGGCCACCCAGCACCTTGGGCAGGTTGGTGGACTTCGCGTAAACCCGGAGGCCCGGCTTCGAAACGCGACGCACGCCCTGCAGGCTGCGCTCACGGCTCGGGCCGTACTTGAGGTCGACAACCAGGTTCTTGCCGACGGTCGCATCTTCGATGCGGTAGTCGGCGATGTAGCCCTCGCGCTTGAGGATCTCGGCGATGTTCACCTTGATCTTCGAGTGCGGCGCCTTCACCTGATCGTGGTACGCCGAGTTGGCGTTGCGCAGACGGGTCAAGAAGTCTGCGATTGGGTCAGTCATGGTCATGAGTTGACCGCTACCTTTCTCGCCGCGGTTCCCATTCAGCACCGTCACACGGGCGGTCGTGGGCCTACGACAATTCGGTTCGGTCCAGCCGGGTATGCCCGACCGGATTAGCTATCGCCTTCCGAGCAAGCCCGCACACCGAGGTGCGGACATAGATGTGCCCAGGCAACCGGTTCAGTGTAGGCAACCCCTGCTCAGCCACCAAATCGGGGGTGGTGTGCGACTGCTCACGGCGGTTTCGGCGGGCAGATGCATAGCGCCGCAAACATTCGGCGATCTGAGTCACATCCACCGGGGACTGGATTGACACCGGGCGTTTCGCGCGGCTGTACTCGTGGCCGCCAGTTGTCTGGGACGGTAATCGCTTTCGGGGGGATGCGGACGCTTCATTGCGGTCGAAAAGCTCGAAAGACCCAATGCAAGAAGAGGTTTGGTACACACATGGCTCGTCACCGCAAGCAGTCCGCGGCACGCAACGCACTGTTCGGATCCGTCACCGCGGTGCCCATCGCCGCCGTGATCACCTTCGCCGGATCGGCACAGGCGGCTCCGCAATTCATCACGCCACAACCGGGGGTGACCACGCCGCCGAGCGCCCGGCAGCCGGGGGTGACCATCGCGCCGTCGGACTCGCTCGCGGTCGCGCATGATCAGGCCGCGCCCGATACCGATTACGGGGTGTCTCGGCCGATTCCGGCGCCCGCGTACACCGCGCCACTGGATCTCGGACAGTTGCACGCGCCCGAGCCCACGCCCCGGGTCGCGCCCATCGTTCCGGCTCCGGAGACGATCCGCATCGGCGACTTCACCGCTCCCGCCGGCAATTTGGTACCCAAAGGGCTGACCGATGGGGTGAACGCGACGGCCGCGAATCTCGAAGCGGATATCTCGACCTTCGCTCGGTCGATCGGCATTTCCCCGAATCGCTCGGATGAGCTCGCCGGTAGAGGTCTACTCGGCGCTACCACCGGTGCGGCCGCCGTAGGCGTGCCGTCGGCCGTGCTCGGCGGTACCGCCGGAGCCGCGCTGGCCGGGCTCGCGGGCGCGACCGCCGGTGGGCTCGCGGTCGGCGCCGGTGCGGGCCTCGCGGGGGCGACCGTCGGGGCGATCGGTGGCGGAGTGGTCGGCTCGGGTCTGGGCGCGGTCGGCGGCGGCGCGTTCGGTCTCGCGGCCGGAACCGCCATCGGGGCCATCGCGGGCGGGCTGATCGGCGGAACCATCGGCGGCACAGCCGGAGTCGGACTTCCCGCCCTGACCGGCGTCGGAATCGTCGTCACACCGGTCACGGGTGCGGTCGGCACCGTGACCGGTGGCGCCATCGGGGCGGCGATCGGCGCTGCGGTGGGTGCGGCGATCGGAGTCACCGCCGGAGTCGTCGGCGGCACCGTGCTCGGAGCCGGTGGGGGTGCGCTGGTCGGCGGGGCGACGGTCGGCGCGCTGGCCGGGCTGGCGGGCGTGGCGGCGGGCGGTATCGGGGGCGGCATTGCGAGCGGAACCGCCGGTGCGGCCGTCGGCGGTGCGCTCGCGGGTGCGGTCGGCACCGCGGCGGGTGTAGGAGCCGGAGCGCTCCTGGGCCTGGCCACCGGCGCGGCCTGACCACGAATACGGCTCGTGGGCAAGAGTTTCCGCCGCGTCCGCGGCGAGAAACTCTGCCGCCCAGAGGAGTTGAGAGTCTCTCGGTTTGTCGGAAGCGCCCGGCGTCGACGAAGACGGCCGAGCGCGCGGCGGCACTAGGCGACCGACACGATTTCCTCGCAACCGGTGCCCGCGCTGCCGGTGGTGTTGGGCGAGACGATGCGAACCAAAAGGTATCTTTCGGCTTCAACCTTAGCGAACTCGCCTATCGAGCGGCGCAGCCGTCGGCTACCAGGTCGCCAGGGGCGCGCATACCGATGGTGGCTATACCTGCCACGCAGTACCAGACCGCGGTCCGGTACTGCTTCAGCTGAACGTAGAACTTGTCGACCGGGCCCTGGGAAGGGAAACCGGGGGACGCGATGCAGCCGTAGCCGTTCAGTTGGTGCGAGCCCTTGGCGTCTACGCGGTCGCAGGCGAAAGTGCCGCCCTCGGGGTAGCCCGCGCCAGCGACTGCGGGCAGGGTGAAACCTCCGGCCACGACTGCCGCACCGACTACGATTGATGCACGAATTCTATTGCCCCACATGACTATTCCCTTCGAAGAGCTACCGAGCTCCCCGGCTCGGCCAACCGATCGTAGCCGGACGGACCGACAGGAATATGGCGGGGGAAATTTGTCAGGGTTCGGTGGGGTGGCGGGGCCCGAGGAGGCGGAGGGCGCCGGTGAGGGTGGCGGCGCCGAGGACGTCTTCGAGTTGTTCCCAGCGGGAGACGAGGTCGGCGAGCATGGTCATCATGACGTCGGGGAAGGCGTAGAGGAAGGTTTTGTAGCGGTAGTGGTCCAGGAAGTAGAGGCGGACCTGGGATTTGGCGGTGACGGTGGTGGTGCGGGCGTCGTAGAAGATGTCGTGGCTGCCCAGCACCGCGCCTCGGGACATGACGGCGGGTTCGTAGACGCCGCCGAAGTCGACTTCCACTTCGCCGTCGGCGATTACGTAGACGCCGTGGGCGGGGTCCTCCTCGCGGCAGATGAGATCGCCTGGGGTGTAGGTGATTTCGTCGAACATGGAGGCGAGGGTTTCCAGGTCGGCGTCTACCAGTGGCGCGAAGAGGCGGACACCGAAGGGGTCGACGCCCTCGGACAGGCAGGCGGTGCGGTCGCGCAGGGTTTCGAAGCTGTAGTGGCTCATGCGCATTCGGGCGAAGCGCTTCATGCGGTCGATATCGCGGCGCTGGCGGCGGGAGGTTTCGGTGGCGGGCGGGGTGTGCAGGGAAGGGTCGTCGGCGATGCGGGCCGCTTCGCGCAGGCCCGATTCATACGCGCTGTGCACGCAGCCCCAGTGGTAGCTGTTGGTGGCCTCGCCCGCGAAATACACCCGGTCGCCGATGGGTTCGGCGAGGATGTCCAGATCGCGCGGGGAGGCGTCGACGCCGATACAGGCGTAGGAACCGCGCGCATACGGGTCCGCGGACCAGCTGGTGCGCGAAATCTTTTGCGGTTCAGGCACATTCGTGCCGAAGATATCGGAGACGACGGTGGTCGCGTAATCGTGGACTTCGGTGTCGGACCAGGATTCCATTTCCCGGCCCAGCGATGCGCCGAGCAGCAGCACCAGGATTGGCTGGCCGTGTGACTTCCACATGCTGATCACGACGGTGGGATAGCGGTCGGTCTCGCGGCACATATAGCCGAAGACGTACTGTTCGGCGGGCCAGAAGCGGGCGTCGTAGTGCAGGGCGATTTTGTTGAGGGTCCCGAAACCGAGGCGCTCGACCGCACGGCGCTTGAGTTCGGGCAGCGGCGGCTCGAAGCCGATATCGCCCGCCTTGAGCACTCCGAGCGGGACCGTGACGAGCACCTTATCGGCGTCGTAGACACCTTTCGCGGTGGTGACCCGCACCGGGTTGCTCGCGTCGCCGTACGCGATATCGCTTACGGCACTGCATGTTTCGATATCGAGATCAGCCGCCAGCGCTCGCACCAGTGCTTGGTAACCACCGTGCAGAACACTGTCCCCGTACCCGTAGACCCGGTACCCGTCCTCCCAGTACTTGAAGGACAGCAGCCCCGGATCCTCGGCCACATCCTCGCGCAGAATCACATTGAGGTGATAGCGAATAGCCTGCTCATCGGCCGGTTCATACCCGCCCGCGGCCAAAATCTCATCCAGCACCGCGGCCAGCGAAACATCCGGATCCCCGTGCCGCCGAGCCAATTCCGCCCGCAGCTCCAGTTCGTGCAGCACCGCGTCCGCCAATTCCAGCGTGCGGTTCTTCATGGTGGCGGGCGCGGCCACCCGATCCGGCCCGAACAGCGTGAGACTGTCGAACCCGCCCGTATACGAACTGTCCCCACCCACATATCCGTACGGCAGCTCCAGCCGCTCCACGAGTTCGGTCAGCGGATTCCCTTCGGTCCCGTGAATCCAATGCGCCCCGAGATCAACCCCGTCCGCATCGGTCCAGATCCGCCCCCCGATCCGATCCCGAGCCTCCAGCACCGTCACCGCGTATCCGAGTTTGCGAAGGGCTTGCGCAGCAGCCAATCCCGCGATCCCCGCACCCACCACCACAATCGATCCACGCGGCTGTGTCATAGCCACAGTATCGGCGAGAGCGGTGGCGCCGGACCGGGAAATGGTCTTGATGGTCGGTCGTTCAAACACCGAAAGCCCCCACACCGGAAAATTCCGGCATGGGGGCCTTCGATCAAGTTGTCAGCTCACGAGGGAGCTGAGCTCACCAGGAGCTCTTGTGCACGCCCGGGAGCTCACCGCGGTGCGCCATTTCGCGCAGGCACACGCGGCAGAGGCCGAACTTGCGGTAGACCGCGTGGGGGCGGCCGCAGCGCTGGCAGCGGGTGTAGGCACGCACCGCGAACTTCGGCTTGGCGTTGGCCTTGTTGATCAGAGCCTTCTTAGCCATGGATCAGTTCTCCTTGAACGGGAAGCCGAGGTGCTTGAGCAGGGCACGGCCTTCTTCGTTGTTGGTCGCGGTGGTCACCACGGTGATGTCCATACCACGGGGGCGATCGATGCGGTCCACGTCGATCTCGTGGAACATCGACTGCTCCGAGAGGCCGAAGGTGTAGTTGCCGTTGCCGTCGAACTGCTTCGGCGACAGGCCGCGGAAGTCGCGGATACGGGGCAGCGCGATGGAGATCAGGCGATCCAGGAACTCCCACATGCGGTCGCCACGAAGGGTGACCTTCGCGCCGATCGGCATGCCCTCACGCAGCTTGAACTGCGCGATGGACTTGGTGGCCTTGCGGATCTCGGGCTTCTGGCCGGTGATCAGGGTGAGGTCGGCGACCGCACCGTTGATCAGCTTCGCGTCACGGGCGGCGTCGCCGACACCCATGTTCACGACGACCTTCACGACACCCGGGATCTGCATCACGTTGTCGTAGTTGAACTCGCTGTTCAGCGCGTCCTTGATTTCGGCGCGGTAGCGCGCCTTCAGGCGCGGCTGCACCTTGTTCTCAGTCGAAGTCATCTCAGATGTCCTTCCCGTTGCGACGGGAGATGCGAACGCGCTTGCCGTTCTCATCGGTGCGGTAACCGACGCGAGTCGGCTTGCCGTCCGAGTCCACAACCATCACGTTGGAGGCCTGGATCGCAGCTTCCTGGGTAACGATGCCGCCGGAGCTGGCGCCACGCTGGTTCGCGGAGTTCGCGACGTGCTTCTTGATCCGGTTGACGCCCTCGACCAGGACCTTGCCGGTCGCCGGGAAGGCCTGAATGACCTTGCCCTTGGCGCCCTTGTCCTTGCCCGAAACGACGATCACGGTGTCGCCCTTGTGCACCTTCATGGTCAGAGCACCTCCGGGGCCAGCGAAACGATCTTCATGAACTTCTTCTCGCGCAGCTCACGGCCGACCGGGCCGAAGATGCGGGTGCCGCGCGGATCGTGATCCGGCTTGATCAGCACCGCGGCGTTCTCGTCGAAACGGATGTACGAGCCATCCGCGCGACGGCGCTCCTTGGTGGTGCGAACGACGACGGCCTTGACGACCTCGCCCTTCTTGACGTTGCCACCCGGGATGGCGTCTTTCACGGTGGCGACGATGATGTCGCCGATACCGGCATAGCGACGCGACGAACCACCGAGCACGCGAATGCAAAGGATTTCCTTGGCACCCGTGTTGTCGGCGACGCGCAGTCGCGACTCCTGCTGAATCACTTCAGCTCCTCCTAGACCTGGACGAAATGCACGCCGGATTGCCGACCCGACGGGCATGGTCAGTTGCCCTTCGCACGCGCGCCTGCCAGCGGTTTTCACCGATCTGGGAAGACCGAACCGCTGTGGGTTCGCGGCCGAAGTGCGGGCATAGCTCCCGCAGGCAACCGGACAAGTGTAGCCAAGCCGCAGGTGGCAGCGAAATCGGGGTCGGTTCGGCGGTTATCGCAGGCGACACCGGGCGTGGATTCAGCTGATGCTCAGCCTCGACTATTAGCGTCGGGCCGACCGAGCAATACCCGATTATCCGATATGAGGAGATTCGCGTTGACCTCTGCGCGCCCCTTCGCTGTTGATCGCCGGAAGTTCCTGATCGCGCTGGGGGTGTTGCCTGCCGCCGCGCTGTTGCCGGGATGTTCGAGTTCGGAGCCCGCGAAAACCGCCGCGCAACTGATCGGACCGGATATGTCCGGATCGAATCCGGCGATCCGGCCGCAGGACGATCTGTATCGGTTCGTCAACGGCAAATGGCTCGACGAGTATCAGCTGCCGCCGGACAAGACCTCGTTCGGCACCTTCGACGAGGTGCAGGACCGGGTCGAGGAACAGCTCCGGGACATCATCACCGGGATTCACGATCCGAAATCCGGGACCGATGAGCAGAAGATCCGGGATCTGTACGACGCGCGGCTGGATCTGAACGATATCGAGACCCTCGGCATGCAGCCGCTGCAGGATCTGTTCGCAAAGATCGACGGGGCGCAGACCAAGCCGGATCTGGCGAAGGTGATGGGCGCGCTGCCCGGGGTGGGGTTGATCGGGCTGATGGTCGGGGCCGATCCCAAGAACTCCAATGCCTATCTGGCGCAGGTCCAGCAGTCCGGGACCGGGCTGGATCAGCAGTACTACCTCAAGCCCGCGAATGCCGACAAGCTCACGGCGTACCGCACTTTCATGGCGCAGATCGCCGGTGGCGCGGGATTCGCCGATCCGGTGGCGCTGGCCGGGCGCGTGGTGGATCTGGAGGGCCGCATCGCGGCCGCGCAGTGGACCAATGTGCAGCTGCGCGATACCGATGCCGGGTACAACCCGCGCAGCTGGGCCGAATTGGTCGCGCTCGCACCGGGATTCGATTGGGATCCGTGGCTGGCTGGCAATACCGACCGGCCGAAGAACCTGTTCGACAGGGTGAATGTCGGGCAGCCCTCGTTCATGACCGCGGCCGGGGACCTATGGCAGCAGGTCGATATCGCGCAGTGGCGTGACTATTTGAAGCTCGCGCTGGTGCGCGGGTTCGCGCCGTATCTGCCCAAGGCGATCAACGACGCCAATTTCGACTTCAATTTCACGGTGATGGCGGGGGTGAAACAGCGGCCCGAGCGCTGGAAGTCCGCGGTGGCGACGATCAACTCCAATCTCGGGGACGCGCTCGGAAAGCTGTACGTGGACAAGCACTTTCCGGCCGAGGCCAAGAAGCGGGCGGACGACATGGTGGCGGATCTGCGGGCCGCCTACAAGGAGAATTTCACCAACTCCAGCTGGATGTCGCCCGATACCAGGACCGCGGCCATCGCCAAGCTGGAGAAGATCGACGCCAAGATCGGATACCCGGCCAAGTGGGAGGACTATTCGTCCGTCACGGTCACGCGCGGCAAACTCATCGAATCCATCCGCGCGATAGGCGAATTCGAGGCCAAGCGGATGTTCAACCGGCTCGGCACGCCGGTCGACAAGACCGAATGGGGTATGCCGCCGCAGACGGTGAACGCCTACTACAACCCGAGCGCGAACGAGATCGTCTTCCCGGCCGCGTTCCTGCAGCCGCCGTTCTTCGACAAGGACGCGCTGCCCGCGGTGAATTACGGTGCGGGCGGGGCGGTCATCGGGCATGAGATCGGGCACGGGTTCGACGATCAGGGCTCCAAATACGACGCGGACGGGAATCTGCACGACTGGTGGACGCCCGGGGATCGGACGGCGTTCGAGGCCAAGACCAAGCTGCTGATCGACCAGTACAACGCGCTGGTGCCGACCGGGCTGCCCGCCGATCAGCATGTGAACGGCGAACTCACGGTCGGTGAGAATCTGGCGGATCTGCGCGGGCTGGAGATCTCGCTGGCCGCGTACCGGATGCTCGAAAAGCGCGGCGGCAATACCAATCCCGATTTGAAGCCGATGTTCGAGTCGTGGGGGCGGACCTGGCGCACCAAGCAGACGCAGGAGGCCCTGGAGGATCAGATCGCCAATGATCCGCACTCCCCGGCCGAATTCCGCTGCAATCAGGTGGTGCGCAATCTCGCCGATTTCTACGAGACGTATCAGGTGAAGGACGGCGATAAGGAGTTCTTGCCGCCGGAGCAGCGCGTGAGTCTCTGACTCGAGCGCCCGCCCGCGACAGTGACATCCCGCCCGCGACAGACCGACGCGGGCGGGCGAACCCCGGTAGCCTCGGGCGCACCATTGGCTACTAGCAGGGGTGCGGCGTACCGCACCGGGAGGGTTCTTCGTGACTTCGTCGGGTCCGGTGCGCCTCGATCGCCGCGCATTTCTGATCGCACTCGGGCTGGTTCCGGCCGCTGCCGTGGTGGCGTCGTGCGCGAAAGATGATGCGCCCAAGCAGTTGTCGGGGGTGGATCTGGCGGGTGTGGACGAGGCGGTTCGGCCGCAGGACGATCTGTACCGATACGTCAACGGCAAGTGGCTGCGCGAGTATCAGTTGCCGCCGGACAAGACCGCGTTCGGCGCGGGCAGTGAGGCCGGGGAACGGACGCAGGATCGGTTGCGCGCCATCATCGACGGCATCAAGGATCCGAAGCCCGGGTCCGAGGCGCAGCAGATTCGCGATCTGTACGACGCCCGCGTGGACTGGGATACGGTCGAGAAGCTGGGGCTCTCGCCCTTGCAGGACCTGTTCGACAAGGTCGACAAGGCCGCGACCAAACCGGATCTGGCCAAGGTCATGGCGGAGTTGCCGATCGGCGGGCTGATCGGGCTGGGCGTGAGCGTGGACCGCAAGAAGTCGGACAGCTATGTGCCGATCGTGGTGCAGTCCGGGATCGGGCTCGACGAGGAGCAGTACCGCAAACCGCAGTACGCCGAGATTCGCGCGGGGTATCGCACCTATCTCGAGGACATCGCCAAGGCGGCGAATTTCCCGGATCCGGCCGGGGTGGCGCAGCGCATGTTCGATCTGGAGACGCGGATCGCGGCCGCGCACTGGGACAGTGTGCGCGGGCGCGATGCCAATGCCACCTACAACAAGATGAGCTGGCAGCAGCTGACCGAGTTGGGGCGCGGATTCGATTGGGAGCCTTGGCTGGCGGGCAATACCGACCGGCCGAAGGAGTTGTTCTCCGAGGTGGTGGTGGGGCAGCCGTCGTTCATCACCACGGCGGGGCAGATCTGGGCCGACACCGATATCGCGGTGTGGCGGGATTACTTGAAGCTCAGTGTGATTCGCGGGTATTCGCGGTATCTGCCGTTGGCGTTCAATGACGCGTACTTCCGTTTCTTCGGCACGATTCTGCGCGGGCAGAAGGAGCGCGCCGAACGCTGGAAGTACGGCGTGGACATGGTCAATTCGTCGCTGTCCGAGCAGCTCGGCAAACTGTATGTGACGCAGTACTTTCCGCCGGAGGCCAAGGAAGAGGTCAAGCGGATGGTGGACGATCTCATGTCCGCCTACCGGGAGAACTTCCGCACCAATAAGTGGATGACCCAGCCCACCCGGGACGCGGCGCTGGCCAAGCTGGACAAGATGCGGGTCAAGCTCGGTTATCCGGACAACTGGGTGGACTACTCCAAGCTGGAGATCGTGCGCGGCAAGCTCATTCAATCCCTGCGCAATATCGGGACTTTCGAGTCCAAGCGGGATCTGGCGCGGCTCGGGACGCCGGTCGACAAGACCGAGTGGAGCATGAGCCCGCAGACGGTCAACGCCTACTATTCGCCGCCGTTGAATGAAATCGTTTTTCCCGCAGCGTATTTGCAGGCCCCGTACTTCGACAAGGACGCGCAGCTGGCGGTCAACTTCGGTGCGGTCGGCGCGACCATCGGCCACGAGATCGGGCACGGTTTCGACGATCAGGGCTCGAAATACGACGGCGACGGCAACCTGCACGATTGGTGGACCGCCGAGGATCGCCGGGCGTTCGACGCGACCGCGGATAGGCTGGTGGCACAGTTCGATCCGCTGGTCCCCGAGGGCTTGAATCCGGATCAGCATGTCGATGGCCGTCTGACCCTGGGCGAGAATCTCGCGGATCTGCGCGGTCTGCAGATCGCGCTCGCGGCCTATCGGATCGCCGAAAAGCGTGCGGGCAACGACAATCCGGACTATCACACGCTGTTTCTGTCCTGGGCCCGTGGCTGGCGCATCAAGATGACCAAGGAGCTCGCCGCCGAACTCCTCACCGACACCCACTCCCCCGACGAGTTCCGCTGCAATCAGGTGGTGCGCAACCTGCCGGAGTTCTACGCCGCCTTCGGCGTCCAGTCGACCGACAAACTGTTCCTCCCCGAGGATCAGCGCATCACCTTCTAGAGCAACGCGCCGCCGGACTCACGCGGGTTCGGCGGCGTCCCGCTGCTGCACCAGTTTCGGCGGCGCGGCCTGCCGCCACGAATCCAGCACGATCGCCGCCAATTCCTCGTGATCCTCCAGCGCGGCCAGCCGCACCCGCACCCAGGCCCCGCCCGCCTCATGCGGCGCCACCCAGAACTTCTCCGGCTCCGCCAGCACCAATTCGTTCCGCTCGGCAATGGGACACCGCACCGCCATCGACGTCTCCCCCTCCGGCAACGTCAGAAACAACTTCTTCGCCACCCGAAACGTAGGCATATCCCACTCGAACAGCTCCCGCACCTCCCCCAGCGAAAGCGCCACCGCCCGCACATCCTCACCACTCACCCGCATGCCCCGATCCTCCCAGCCGGGTACGACAGCTACCGAGCGGCGTTGGCGAGGGCGGGTTCGAGTTTGGTCAGCAGGTGTGGGAGGGAGAGGGGGGTGGGGTGGGTCAGGGCGGCTAGTTCCTGGGTGGTGAGGAAGAGGGTGGCGTTCTTCCGTACGGCTGGGAGGTCGGTGAATCCCGGTAGGGCTCGGTAGGTTTCGTCCATTCCGGGGGAATAGGCCGCTATCAGGAGGTCCGCGTCCAGGGGTGGGAGGTGGTCGAGGGTGAGGCGGCCGGTGGGGCGGCCCTGGGTGATCAGGGGTGGCGGGATGGTCAGGCCGAGTTGGGTGAGGAGGGTGTTGGCGGGGTCTTCGGGGGCGGTGAAGGCCATGAATTGGGTGGGGGCGGAGAGCCAGGTGATGGTGAAGGTTTTGGTTTTCAGGGTGGGGTGATGTTGGGGGATGGCGTTGATTCGGGTGGTCAGGTCGGTGATGAGGGTTTCCGCGGGAGCGTCTTTGCGGAGGGCTTTGCCGAGGGCGCGCAGACGGTCGGGCCACGCGGTGTCGTCGGCCTCGGAGAGTGCGGGGAGGGTGGGGGCGATTGTGGATAGCTCGGTGTAGGTGGCGCGGGTGGCGATCACGAGGTCGGCCAGGATGAGGTCGGGGTGCAGCGGGGTCAGTTGGCCGACCAGCTGAGCGCTGGTGTCGAGCGATCGGGCCGCGGTGAGGGTGGCGGGTTCCCAGGGCGGAGTGGATCCGGCGGGGGCGGCGAGGTCGTCGATATAGGCGATCGGGGTGATACCGAGCGCTCGAGCGGTGTCCAGCCACTGATTACCCAGAGCCACAACGCGTTTGGGGATGCCCGGAATGGTGGTTTCGCCGAACGCGTGGGTGATGGTGACCGGCTGGGGTGCGGGCGTGTCGACGGGACCGGTTGGTTCGTCATGTTTCTCACACGCCGCGACGAAGAGCGCGAACAGCATTGCGAAGGTGGCGAAGAGTGCCCGCTTTCGGACGCGTGACCTGCGGATCGACCCCATTTCCGCCCTTCCGTCGCAAGCTGTTGCAGGTTCGATCCCCGATGGGGCTGCCTATTGTGTCCTCGATCGATTAGGTTAGGGTTGCATAAGTAATTGTTCGGGGGTGTGAGCGATGGAGCGTTGGTTGCCGGAGAGTCTTTCCGCGGTCGAGCGGCATCGTCTCGTGGACGAGTGGGCCAACGGAGTCGAACTGTACGACGTGCCGTCGGTGGAATCGCTGATCGGCTGCGGGCGTCGCGTGCCGATTCTGCGTACCGCTGTCCGTCATGGCGGCCACATCCTCACCTATGCCGAGCTGTTCACCGTGCTCGACGGCGGCGTCATCGGCACCGCCGGTCCCAGTCTGGACGGTCTGGCCCGGGTGCTGTGCGATATCGCCGATGCCACCGAGAACGATTCCGCGGTCGCCTTCGGCTCCGGCATCTCGCTGACCCCGGACGCGCTGGCCGCCGCGGCGGACGATCGCCGCGCGGTGGTCGCCGATCATCGCGAGTGCCGGGTGGATCGGGCCTTCGGTTCGGCCGATGTGCGCCTGTTCGCGACCCGCTGGGATTGTGCGGACGCAGCGGTGGAATTGCTGGCCGCGCTGGCCGACGGTGCGACCCTGGTGCTGGCCACCGAGACGCAGCGCACCGATCCGGCCGCGCTGGCCGAACTCATCTCGACCTGTGCGGCGACCCATGTGGTGGCCCCGGCCGAGATCCTGTCCGGGCTGGCCGATCGCCCGGCTCCGGCGCTGCCGTCGGTGCGGCGCTGGGATGTCACCGGAACCGCCTGTCCGGCGGTGCTTTCCGGGCTGCTGCGGTCCATCGCCCCGGGTTCGGTGGCCGGATTCGCCTATAGCGCGGCCGCTTACGCGGGTGTCGCGGCGCGCGGTCCGCTCGATGGTTCGGGCCGGGTGCGCCCGATTCCGGGTGCGCGACTGCTGGTGCTGGACGAGGCGCTGGAGCTGGTGGCGCCGGGTGTGACCGGTGCGGTGTATTTGGGTGGTGCGGCGCTGGCGGTCACCGCCGCCGGTTCCGTCGCGGACCCGTTCGCCGTGCGCGGCACGCTTTCCCGCACCGGTGCGCGCGGGCACTGGACCGCTGATGGCTGGCTGGTGTTCGAATCGGCCGAGGTGGCCGAGCACGCGACCGCGACGGCGGATGACGAAGTCGGCTACGCGGCCTGAACTTTCCGCCAATAAACACCGGAACAATTCCGATCTGTCCCTCATATGTGATTTGCGGCGATAGTGTGGAAATCACCAAATGGCCGCCGAGCGCGAGGAAGCGCCCGGGGTGCCTGTGATCCGGTCAGCGAACCGCCAGGCACCGGCCGGCGCGACGATCATCAGGCGTTCAAACCCTAGAGCGTGCTGTCGAACTTCCCACCGGGCTCATCCGCGCACTGTCGCGTCCAGATGAGCCGGGTAGTTCACTGCGGCACAGTCGCTTTCGATCTTCCACCGGAGTCGGCCGCCCATGCCGACGCCCACTGCACCGGGCGAAGGCGGTTGTGTTCCGGAAGGAGTGGTCATGAGCGCCACATTCGAATTCGCATCCCTTACCCGTGATCGGCTTCGCATCGCGATGGTGGTGCCGCCGTACTTCGACATCCCGCCCAAGGCATACGGCGGCGTTGAGGCCGTGGTGGCCGATCTGGTGGACGCCCTGGTGGCACGCGGGCATGAGGTCACACTGCTGGGCGCGGGTGTGAACGGCACCGATGGGCGCATGGTCTCGCTATGGGATCGGGCGCAATCGGACCGGCTCGGCGATCCGTTTCCGGAGGTATTGCACGCCTTGAAGGTCCGGCGCGCGCTGGAGCGGCTCTCGGCGCTGGGGGGTTTCGATCTGGTCCACGACCACACCTTCGCCGGACCGCTGAATATGCCGATGTACCGCGAGCTCGGTATGCCGACCGTGATCACCGTGCACGGTCCGGTGAACGGCGAACCGTACCTGTACTACAGCGAACTCGGTGAGGACGCGCAGTTGGTGGCCATCAGCGATCGGCAGCGCTCGCTCGCCCCGGATCTGAATTGGGTTGGCCGCGTGCACAATGCGCTCCGTGTCGACGATTGGCCCTTCCGGGCGGAGAAGGACGACTACGCTCTGTTCCTGGGCCGGTTCACCGAGGACAAGGCGCCGCATCTGGCGCTGGAGGCCGCGCATGCCGCGGATATTCCGCTGGTGCTCGCCGGGAAGTGCGCCGAACCGCCCGAATTGCGGTATTTCGAGAGTGCGGTACGGCCATTGCTCACCGAACGCGATCACATGTTCGGTATGGCCGATGCCGTGGCCAAACGTGAATTGCTGGCCGGGGCACGCGCTTTGCTGTTCCCGGTGCGGTGGGAGGAACCGTTCGGCATGGTGATGATCGAGGCGATGGTGTGCGGCACGCCCGTGGTGGCGTTGCGCGGCGGCGCCGTGGCCGAGGTGATCGTGGACGGTGTCACCGGTCGCATTTGCGACGATCCGGCCGAATTGGCAACGGCCATCAAGGAAGTGCAGACCTACGATCCACACGCCATGCGCGCGCATGTGGTCGAGCATTTCGGCGCGGACACTCTCGGCCGCGGTTATGAGGAGATCTATCGCCGTGTGGTGCGCGCGCATCGGCCGCGCCGCGCGGCGGCCCTGCACGCCAGGTCCGCGAATTCCGTGCACCAGTCCGCGACCGCATCGCCGCGTCCGGCGAGTGTCGGCGCCGCGGTCGGGGCGGGACTCGGCGTCGACATCATCGAACGGGAGAGTGTGAGTGAGCGAAGAGGTTCCGGTCGCGTTGAACGCCGGTGAGCCGTCGGCCCTGGGCAGTAGCGGAGGGGCGGTGACGCTGGTGGAGGGAAGTACGTTCTGCCTGTCGGATCGCGTCGGCGATGTCGAACCGGGGACGCCATATGGATTGTTCTTCCGGGACGCGCGGGTGCTGTCCCGCTGGGAGCTGCGGGTGGACGGGAATCGGCCGGAGGCACTGTCGGTGCTGACGCCGGAGGCGTTCACCGCGCGGTTCATCCTGCGCCGCCCGCCCCGTGCGGGGGTCGCGGACAGCACGGTTCTCATTGTGCGCGAACGCCTTGTCGCGGACGGGCTGCGCGAGACCATCACGGTGGAGAACATGGGCCGCGAGACCACGGCCGTGGATCTGCAATTGCTGATCGACGCGGATTTCGTGGATCTGTTCGCGGTCAAGGAGGGCCGCACCGCCAGTACGCGAGCCGAGATCATCGTGTCCGATCAGGAGCTGCTACTAAACGACCGGTCGGATCGGTCCCGGGGTCTGACGGTCTCGTCCTCGGAGCCACCGGTGGTACTGCCGGGTTCGCTGTCCTGGCGGGCCGTGGTGCCCGCCGGGGGCAGCTGGCAGACCGAGGTGCTGGCCCAGCCCACCATGGGCAGTCAGCCGGTGCGGTCACCGCTGGGTCCGGGTGAGCATTACGAATTCAGTGAGCCGAGCCGCAAGATCGCGGCCTGGCGCGATACCGCCACCAATATCACCGCCGCGGATCCACAGCTGGCGCTGGTGCTGACCCGCACCGAAAGTGATCTGGGCGCCTTGCAGATTCATGACGAGAGCCGTGGCGGCCGTCCCTTCGTGGCGGCCGGCGCACCCTGGTTCATGACGCTGTTCGGCCGTGATTCGCTGCTCACCGCGTGGATGGCGCTGCCGCTGGATGTCGGCCTGGCGGTCGGCACCATGGAGCAGCTGGCCGAGATGCAGGGGCAGCGGGTCGATCCGATGACCGAGGAGGAGCCGGGTCGCATCATGCACGAGATGCGGCGCGGCCCGGCCAGCGGTGCGGTGCTGGGCGGTGAGACGTACTACGGAACCATCGACGCCACACCGCTTTTCGTCATGTTGCTGGCGCAGGCGCGGCGCTGGGGCGCGGATGCGGAATCGGTGCGGGCGCTGCTGCCCGCGGCGGACGCGGCGCTGGCGTGGGTCGCCGACTACGGGGACCGCGACGGTGACGGGTTCGTGGAGTATCGGCGCGCCACCGATCGCGGTCTGATCAATCAGGGCTGGAAGGACAGTTTCGACGGCGTCAATGACGCGATCGGGCATTTGGCGGAGCCGCCGATCGCGCTGTGCGAGGTGCAGGGCTACGTGTACGCGGCGCTGCTGGCGCGGGCGGAACTGGCCGACGAGTTCGGTGACCCGATGACAGCGGCACATCTGCGCGATCGCGCGGCCGAGTTGCGCACCAAATTCGCCGAAGCGTTCTGGTTGCCCGAAAAGGGTTGGTTCGCGGTCGCTTTGGATGGGAACAAGCGCAAGCTCGACGCGCTCACCAGCAATATCGGGCATTGCCTGTGGTCGGGCATCATCTCGGACGAGCATGCCGCGGTGGTGATCGAACGACTGGCGTCCGAGGATATGGATACCGGATTCGGTTTGCGCACACTGTCTTCCAAGATGGGCGCGTTCAATCCGATGAGTTATCACAATGGTTCGGTATGGCCGCACGACACCGCGATCGGGGTGGCCGGGCTGCTGCGCTACCGGCATATTCCGGGAGCGATCGAGCTGGCGACGCGACTGGCCGAGGGATTGCTCGATGCCGCGGGGGCTTTCGGCGGGCGACTGCCGGAATTGTTCTGCGGTTTCCCGCGCGCCAAGTTCGCCGCACCGGTCCCCTATCCGACGTCCTGTTCACCGCAGGCGTGGGCCAGTGCCGCACCGCTGCTGCTGGTGCGGTCGTTCCTGGGGCTGGATCCGGATATTCCGCGGCGCACGCTCACCGTGCTGCCGCATCTGCCCGCGCGCTGGGGGCGGGTGGAGCTCACCGATCTGCGGCTGGGCGGTGCGGTGATCGATCTGGCGGTGGAGGGCGAGAAGGTGACGGCCGCCAATCTCCCCGAGGATTGGCGGCTCATCACGCACTAGCGAATCACCGACCAGCGGTTCAGCTTTCGGCGGCGGCGCGGTAGCCGCGCACGGCCAGGGCGCCGAAGACGGCGGCCAGGCCCAGCGACCACGCCGCCGTCTGAAGCATCGGGGTGGCGACGGGGCCGCCCAGGATGAAACCGCGCATGGCTTCGATGGCGCAGCTCATGGGCTGGGCGCGGACGATCGGTTGAATCAGCTCCGGGTAGTTGTCCAGCGGGACGAAACCGGAGTTGAAGAACATGCCGATGAGCACGACGATGGCGGCGAGCTGGACGACCTTATCGCCGATTCGGCTGACGCCCACCAGGATTACCACCGGGGTGAATCCGGCGATGACCAGCACCGGGACCGCCAGCGCGCCGAAGAAACCGGGCCAGCCCTGCTGGAAGCGCAGCCCCAGCGCCATGCCGATCAGCACCACCACCAGGGTGACCACGGCGGCGCGCACGCATTCGGCGAGCAGGCGGCCGAGCATGCCCGCCGACCGGTGGATCGGCAGTACCCAGAAGCGGCGCAGCAGGCCGCTCCGGCGTTCGCCGTACAGGGACAGGCCGGTGCCCATCGCGCCGTACATGGCTCCGGCGATGGCGATCATGGGGACGAAGCCGTAGATGGGGTCGGCGTCCGAGGACAGGCCCAGGGATCGGTCCAGCACCAGGTCGAACATGAGCAGCAGCAGTACGGGCAGCACCAGGGTGCTGGTCATCACCTCCTGCTGACGGGACCAGCGGCGCAGCAGGCGGCCGGTTTCGATCAGCAGTTGGCCGGGCAGCGAACCCGAGCCGATCGGGTTCGGCTGTGCGACAGTGGGTTCGGTGGTTGTCATGCGCGCCGTCCTTCCGCACGGGTCGCGAGGAACGCGCCCACGATGAGCAGGCCCGCGATCCACAGCGCGGCCACGCCGAGTTCCGAGGGGTAGCGGCCCTCGGCCAGACCGCGCAGGGCCGAAGTCACCTGCGAGACCGGCTGATTGCGCGCCCAGCCCTGAATCCAGCCCGGGAATCCTTCGGCCGGAACGAATCCGGTGGAGGTCATGATGAGCAGCAGCTGGGGGACGAACAGCACGGTGCCGCCGAGTTCGGGATTGCGGGTGGCGGTGCCCAGCGCGTCGGCCGCGATCACAACGGCGGCTCCGAAGGCCAGCGTCACCGCGATGAACACCAGAGCCGTTGCCGGATCGTGGAATCGGAAGCCGAAGGCGATGCCCACCACCAGCGCGCTGGTCAGCGCGGCGCAGCCGCGCAACAGATTCGCGGACATGCGCGCGGCCACCGGCACCCACGGGCGCACCGGCAGGGAACGCAGCCGCGTGGCCATACCGCCCGCGACCTCGCGCCCGGCGCGGTCGGCGGCGAACATGGCGGTGAAGAACATGGCGTACACCGCGACCAGCGGCAACAGATACTGCGCGAAGTCGATGCCGGTGGCGGACATGGATTTACGCAGCGGAATGTAGAAGCAGATGTAGATGGCCACCGGCGCGAACAGCGCCAGCACCACATCACCTTCGCGGAGGGCGGCGCGAATACCGCGCTCGCTCAAGGCCGACCATTGCACTCCGGCCGGAACCCGCACGATGGGAACCTGATTCATGCGCTCACCTGTGCCGCGCTCGGCTTGGTGAGTTCGATGAAGACCTCGTCGAGGGAGGGGCGGCGCAGCGCGATATCGATCAATTCGATGCCGCCGCCGGTGATTCGCGCCAGCGCCTCGGTGAGGGTGGCCGCACCGTCGGGTGCGGGCAGTGAGACCCGGTCGGCGGAGTCGGCCACCGTGACCTCGCCCAGCCCGGACAGCGCGGTGACCAGGCGCGGTACATCGGCGGCGTCGACCGGGACGACCTCGCAGTAGCTCGAACCCGAGCGGGCCTTGAGTTGATCGGCGGTCCCCTCGGCGATGACGGTGCCCTTGTCCACGACAATGATGTTGTCGCTCAGCGCATCCGCCTCTTCCAGATATTGCGTGGTGAGCAGCACCGTGACGCCCTGCGCCTTGAGTTCGCGCACCAGCGCCCACAGGCTCTGGCGGCTCACCGGGTCCAGGCCGGTGGTGGGTTCGTCCAGGAAGACCACGCGCGGCGGGCGCACCAGACCGCAGGCGATATCGATGCGGCGGCGCATACCGCCGGAGTACTGGCCGACCCGCCGATCCCCCGCCTCGGTGAGCGAGAACTGTTCCAGCAGTTCCTCCGCGCGCGCCCGGGCCTGTTTGCGGCGCAGGCCGAGCAGGCGCGCGAAGAGCACCAGATTCTCACGGCCGGTGAGCATTTCGTCGAGTGCGGCGTACTGGCCGGTGAGCATGATCGAGGAGCGCACCTCGGTGGGCTGGCGCACCACGTCGTAACCGGCGACCACCGCCCGCCCGGCGTCCGGGCGCACCAGGGTGGAGAGCACCGACACCGTGGTCGTCTTGCCCGCGCCGTTGGGGCCGAGCACCCCCAGCACACTGCCCGCGGGCGCGGTGAAGCTGATGCCGCGCAACGCTTTCACCTCGCCGAAGGACTTCTGCACGGACTCGACGATGATCGCGTCCTCGGGTTCCGGCACCGTATTCTCCATCCTGGTCATGACGCTATTCCCCCTGCTGCGTTGCTATTTCGGACGTGCTGACTAGTCGAGCAGTGACACCACTTCGTCCAGTGACGCACCGCCGAGGATGGCGGTGACCGGCAGATCGCGCTGAAGTTCGGCTTCGATGCGCTTGCGCAGGTCCAGGGCCTGAAGGGAATCCAGGCCGAGCGCCACCAGCGGCATGGAGCCGTCGATGGGTTCGGTGTTGTCCATGCCCATCACGAAGCGCAGGGCATCGCGGACCTGTCCGGCGATGTCCTGGACGATGGGCGCGGATTGTGCGGGCGCGGGCCCCGACGGAGCGGCGGGTGCGACCGGGGCTGCGGCTGCCGGGGCGACCGGCGGTTGCGCGACCGGCGGGGGCGCGTCCGGGATCTCGGCGAACAGCGGCTCCTGGCCGAAGAGCGCGAAAATCGCACGCAGCTTGTACCATTCGGCCGCGACCACGATGCTGTTACCCGCGGCCGCAAATCCGGCGGCGATGGCGGTGGCCGGATCCATGGGCAGCAGGCCGGTGCCGCTGATGCGGGCGACCGCATCGGCATTGTCGGCTCCGACGGCCCGCCACAGTCCCCACTGCACGGAGGTGACGCCGATGCCGTCGCGGCGGTAGCCGGTGGCGGCGGCGTCCAGCATGCGGTTCACGGCGGCGTAGACGGCGTGGCCGCGCCCGCCGATGGTGGCCGAGAGCGAGGAGCACAGCACCACGCGCGCGTCCGGGGCCAGCGGCAGTTCGCGAATCAGCCGGTCCAGCGCGACGACCTTGGATTCCGCTGCGGCGAGCACGGTTTCGGGGCTCACCTCGGCAGCGGCGGCGTTGTAGTCCACCGCCGCGTGCACCAGCAGCGTGACCGGGGTGGCCGCGAAACCATCGCCGAGCGAGCGCACGGCCTCGTCATCGGTGACATCGCAGGTGCGAATCTTGATGACCGTGCCGTGCGCGCTCAATTCCGCGACCCGCTTCGCGGTTTCGGCGGAGCCGCCCGATCGGCTGATGAGTGTGATGCGGCGGGCTCCGGTGCGAGCGAAGTCCGCGGCGCAATCGAGGCCGAGTTTGCCGGTGCCGCCGATGATCACGACCTCGGCGAGGTCCGCCGCGCTGAGCGCGCAATCGCCGGGAGCGTCGTCCACGACCAGGCGCTTGCCGTACCAGGCTCCGGCGCGCGCGGCCAGCTCCGGCTCACCCGAGGTGTGGATCGCGCCGAGCACAGCCTTGGCCGCATCCGGAATCTCCTGTCCGGCAGCCAGATCCAGATGCCGGAAGCCGACGCCCGGGTATTCCGCCGCCAGGCAGCGGAATCCGGCCTGCGCGGCGGCATGCGCGATAGCGGGCGTCTCGCCCTCGAGCACCTGCTCGCCGCCGAAGGTCACCAGCCAGACGTCCCGGACGCCGGTGAGATCGGGCAGCCAGCTCCGATCCCCAACGAAGTCAGCGGATTCACGGACCGCCGCGGCGATATCGGCAGCCGCCGACGGCGGCAGCAGAAGGACGGCCGTGTCATAGGCGACGACAACCGCGCCGGTCGTACCGGACGTGGCGGGTGCAGCACGCACGGCACCCGCTCCCCCACCCGTGCTCGCAGCGGTCGCGGAGGCGGTGGTTCCGGCCGCGCCGTTCGATGCTGCGGGCGCAGCGCCGGTTCCCGCAGCCGACGCAGCGGTCCCGTCTGCCATACCCCGCTTGCCGGTAACCACTTTCGCGCCGTGGCGGGGGGCTGCCTGCTCGATGGCGGCGGCGAGGTCGGCGGCGCGGCCGGTGTGGTCGATCATGCTCAGGGTGCGGGGTGGGACCAACTTGCGGCGGTCCAGGCGGACCCAGCGTTCGGCGAGGCGCTGCGGTGCGACGGTGCCCTCTACGGTCGAAATAGACTGTGCGACAGCTGATTCACCGTTACCGAAGGTGGCGGAACCGGAACTCGTGGCACCGGAGACACTTTCGACACCGCGCGCGTCGACCGATGCCGATCCGGTGCCGGTCGATCCAATTCCGCCCTGCGCCGCTTCGGGGCGGTAGTTGAAGGGAGCCCAGAGCTGTTTCGGGGTGGTCTGGGTGTTGGGGAAGTCCAGGAGCGGCAGGCGGCGCACGTCGGATGCGGTGTCGCGCAGGGTGTCCCAGGCGAAGGCGGTGTCCAGAACCGCTACCTGGGCCAGGTTCTTGGTGAATTCGGCGAGGTCGACGGCGGTGCGTCGAGAGGTGCCGATGGTGCGGAAGTCGCGGTCCTCGCCCGCGCCGGAGAGGGTGTCCTGCATGGCGAGCATGAGGGCCGGATGATCGGCGATCTCGAGGAAGATGTCGACGCCCTGGGCGGCGGCCGCAGCGATGGCGAGGTCGAAGCGGACGCGGTTGCGCAGGTTCCAGTACCAGTATTCGGCGGCGCTCAGGTCGGGGGTGATCGCCTCGCCGAGTGTCGCTCCGAGGCAGGGGATCTCGGTGGGCGCGAAGAGCGGCGAGTCGAGGGTGTCGCGCAAGGTGACCTCGAGGTCCCCGCGGAATTTGCTGACGAAGGAGGTGTGCGCCGGGTATTCGACGCGGATCTCCTTGGCGAATTTGCCCTGTGCGGTGAGCGTCGCCACCAGCTCCGAGACGGCCGGGCGCTCACCGGAGATGGCGAGCACGTTCGCGGAATTGACCACCGCGAGTTCGGCCCAGCCGGAATTGCGGGCCAGCAGCGCCTCGCATTCATCGCGATTGACCCCGACCACGGCCATGGCCCACTGACCGTTCCACTCGTGTTCGCGTTCGAGCGAGCCGACCAGGTTGGCGCGCAGCGTGACCACGCGGATGCCGTCCGCGAGCGAGATGATGCCCGAGACCACGGCGGCGGCGATCTCACCCTGCGAATGCCCGACGGTGACATGCGGTTCCACCCCGGCGGCGCGCCAGATGGCGGCCAGGCCCAGCATCTGCATGAACAGTGCGGGCTGAACCATTTCGACGCCGTAGTCGGCACCGGACTCGTCGAGCAGGTAGGTCAGCGGCGAGATGCCGTGCTGTGCCTGAAAGATCGCGTCGCATTCGTCGACGGTGGCGCGGAAGACCGGTGAATGCGCGTAGTAGAGCACGCCCATACCGGGCCGTTGAGAGCCCTGGCCGGGGAAGACGTATGCGATGCGGCGTGCGCTCGCGGCGCGGTTACCGGCCGTCACGGCCGGATGCGGCTTCCCCGCGACGATCGCGTGCAGTGCCTCGATCAGCCGGTCGCGATCGGTGACGGCGATGAGCGCCCGGTACCGCCGGGCCGCGCGGGTGCGGAAGAGCATGTCCGCCACGGCGTCCGGGGTGACCGAGGGTCGTTCTTCCAGGTAGGCGACCAGGGCGGCGGCCTCACGTCCGAGCGCGTCGGCGGTGTCGGCGGACAGCAGGATCGGGGTGCTGCCGTCCGGAAGGCGGTAGTCAGGCATGGGTTTCCTCTTCCAGGACGGGCATGGCGAGCACGGCGTGTGCGTTGGTGCCGCTGACGCCGAAGGACGACACCGCGCCGTAGCGAACGCCGTCGCGCGGTTCCCAGTCGGTGAGTTTCGCTGCCAGGCGCAGGTTTCCGGCTTCCCAGTCGAAGCGGGAGTTGGGGCTGTCCGCGTGCCGGGTGGGGGCGATCTGCCCGTGCAGACCGCTGAGCAGCACCTTGATCAGGCCGAGCAGGCCCGCGGCGGCTTGCGCGTGGCCGAGATTGGATTTCACCGAGCCGAGCAGCGGGCTGCTGCCATCGGCCCGGGGAATGCCGTAAACCTGTTGCAGCGCGGTCAATTCCAGTGGATCGCCGACGGCGGTGCCGGTGCCGTGGCCCTCGATCATGTCGATCAGGTTCGGATCGATTCCGGCGGCGGTCACGGTCGCGCGGACCAGGCGTTCCTGTGCGGCGGAGCTGGGCACCGCGATGGGCGCGCCCTTACCGTTGTGGTTGATGCGGGAGCCGAGCAGGCGGCCGTAGACGCGGTGCCCGAGTTCGCGGGCTCGCGCTTCCCTTTCCAGCACAACGACTCCGACGCCCTCGCCCCAGAGTGTGCCGAGGGCGTTGTCGGAGTACGGCTTGCACTGGCCGTCGGCGGCGAGCGCGTTGTTCTTGGAGAATTCGAAGAACGCGCCGGGTGAGCCCATGACGCAGGCCGCGCCCGCGAGCGCCCATTCGCATTCGCCAGTGCGAATCGCGTTGGCGGCCAGGTGAACTGCGGCAAGGGATGATGCGCAGGCCACATCCACGACCACGGACGGTCCGCCCAGGCCCAGCACATTGGAGATGCGCCCGGCGACCGCGCCCATGGCGGCTCCGCCCGCGCGATATCCGGTGAAGTCGTTGACTTCCGCGCCGTGCGGGCCGTATTCGGTATTGGAAGCGCCCATATAGCAACCGATGTCATCACCGTCGCCGAGTGCGGCGGGGTTGATGCCCGCGTTCTCCAGCGCGCGCCAGGCGACGCGCAGCGCCACCCGCTGTTGCGGGTCCATGGCGACCGCTTCGCGCGGGGTGATGCCGAAGAACATGGGATCGAAATCGGCCGCGGTGTCGAGGAATCCGCCCGCGTCGCGGACTTCGCCCCAGCCTTCGGTGTCGGCGAGTGCGAACAGCTTCTCCAGCGGCCAGCCGCGATCACGCGGGAAGGGTCCGATCAGATCGCGCGATTCGGCCAGCGCTTCCCAGTACTGGGCCAGCGTCTCGATACCACCGGGCGCTTCGATCGCCATCCCGGTGATGACGATCGGATCCTCCGCACCGCCCCTCATGCCGGTTCCCGCCGTGCCATTGTCCGCCGTTCCATTGTCCGAGCCGATCGGATCGCCGCCGTTGCTCATCGGGCCACCGCCGTCCGGATCGGCTCGGCGGCGAGGGTTTCCGCGATGGCGGCGACGTGGTCGTGCAGGTAGAAGTGCCCGCCGTCGAACATGCTCACCTGGAGTTCGTGCGGGGTGTGCGACTGCCAGCCGTACAGGTCGCCGATGGAGACGAATTCGTCCTCGCTGCCGCCCATGACGTGCAGCGGGGTGTTCAGCTGGACATCCTGCGCGCAGACATAGGCGTCGAAGGCGGCGTAGTCGGCCTTGAGCGCGGGCAGCGCCATGCGCATGAGGTCACGGTTGCCCAGCACGTCCGCGCCGGTGCCCTGGAGCCCGCCGACGTGGTCGAGGAGTTCCTCATCCCCGGTGGGGTGGTTGGGCATATCGACCACCCGATACGGGGCGACCGCACCGGAGACGGCGAGCAGCCGCACCGGGAGGCCCTCGTTCTCGGCCAGCCGGGCGAATTCGAACGCCACGACCGAACCCATGCTGTGCCCGAACACGGTGATCGGCTCGCCGTTATTACTCGGGGAGCGCACGAATTCGGCGAACGCGCCCGCGGCGATATCGGGCACGCTGGTCAGCGCGGCCTCGCGGGCCCGGTCCTGGCGGCCCGGGTACTGGAAGATCGAGACGTCGAAGTGTTCGCTCAGCGCCTTGGAGAACGGGCGGTAGGTGGACGCGCCGCCGCCCGCGTGCGGGCAGATGACCAGTGGCGCGCTGCCCGCCGTGCGCGGGCGATGGAATTTGCGGATCCAGCCGAGGGTAGTGCTCATAGTCCTTGCTCCTGTTTCTCCGCGCGCGGATGTCCGGCGCTCACTGCCACATCCGGCGCATCACCAGCAGGCCGTGGTCTTCGTCGCCGATGACCGCGGCATCGTCGATCCGGGTGTCCGGGGCGGCGGCGATGGCGCGCAGGGTGTCGTGGAAGGCGGCCTCGATGATCTCGGCCTCGGTGTCGTCGAAGGAGTCCTCCGCGTAGAAGACCACCGCCCGCACGCCGTCGCCGGGCAGCAGTTCATTGGCCGGGAAGATCATGACCAGCAGGGCGTTATCGGTCGCGCCGCCGCCCTCGAAGGTCACCAGTTCCAGGTTCGCCTGTGCCAGCAGGCTTTCCAGTTCGGCCCGGCCGGGCGGGTAGGACTGGAAGACGAACATGGAGTCGAATAGTTTGCGCACACCGGTGGCCCGGATGGCCGAGGTGAGGCGGTACTGGTGGAATTCCATGAGTTCGACCCGGCGGCGCTGGATTTCGGTCAGCTGTTCGCGCCAGGTGGAATCGCCGCGCAGGCCGACCGCGACCGGAATGGTGTTGGCGAAGCAGCCGACCGCATTGTCGACCTCGTCCAGGTCGGCGGGGCGTCCGGAGACGACCTCACCGAATACCGCTGTCTCCGAACCGGTTACGTAGCGCAGCACATTCGCCCAGGCGAGCTGGCAGATGACGCTGAAGGTGGTGCCGAGTTCGGTGGCCAGCTCGGTGAGCCGGTCCACCACCCGCGCGTCGATCTCGGCGGAGCGGCCGGTGGGCACGCCGCCGCCCTCGGGCACCCGGTTGGGCGCGACCAGGCAGGGCTGCACGCCGTCCAGATAGCCGGACCAGGCGGCCTCGGTCGCCTCCTCCCGATCCTGGGTCAGGGCCAGGAATTCGGCGAAGGTGTCCGGGTTGCCGAGCGGTGCGGCGGTGCCGTCGCTGAGGTAGGCGGCGAAGATCTCCTGCGGCAGCAACTGGCCGGACCAGCCGTCGGTGAGCAGATGATGCGAGGTGAGCACCAGCATGTGCACCGCTTCGGGCAGGTGCACAACGGTGACGCGGGTGAGCGGGCCGCGCGCGAGGTCGAACTGTTCGCCCTGATCGGCGAGCAGGAAATCGCGCAGTCGCTCATCGGAATCGGTCCGGTCCGCGAAGTCGACCTCGCGCACCGGGAAGTCCATATGCTCGTTGACCAGTGCGTACGGCTGGCCGGCGTGCGAGACCGAAATCGCCACGCGCAGATTGGGATAGCGGTTCAGGACAGTGTCCAGCGCGGCGGTCAGGCGCGGCAGTTCCAGGTCGCCGCGCACGGCGATCATGGTCTGCACATTGTAGAAATCCTTACCGCCGGAACCGAGTGCGGTGAAGTACAGCCCGGCCTGCATGGGCGCGAGCGGATGCACATCGGCGAACGCGCCGTACAGGGTCTGCCAGCGGTCCAGGTCCAGCTGGGTGACACCGCGCGCCAGCACATCGCTGGGGGTGGGCTGGCGAACCGGGTTGTCGCGCACCGTCTTCGACAGATCGCGCAGTGCGCCGGTCCACAGGTCGGCGAGTTCGTGCACATCGGCGTCGGTGAGCACGCCCGCCGGGAAGCGGAAGGAGGCGCGCAGGCCGGTGCGGTCGCCGTCGGCGATGCTCACGGTGTTGACGTCCAGTACGGCCGGGACCGGCATGGCAGGGTCGGCGTGGCCGCCCAGGTAGCCGAATTCCGGTGCGGCATCCCAAGGTTCGACGGTGTCGGCGTCATCGGCGACGGTGAATCGGCCCATGTAGTTGAAGCTGATCTGCGGGGCCGCGTGAACTTCCAGCTCGGCCTTGGCGGCGGGGTTCAGCCAGCGCAGCAGACCCCAGCCGATACCGGAGTCCGGCACCGCGAGCAGCTGTTCCTTGACCGCCTTGACCGCGTCCACGATATCGGCCTCGCCGCCGCGCAGCACGTTCAGCGCGACCGGGTAGGCGCTGGTGAACCAGCCCACGGTATTGGCCAGATCGGCTCCGGCGAACAGGGTTTCGACGCGGCCGTGCCGCTCCATGGTGAGCGCGACGGTATCGGCGTCATTGTCGTGTGAACGCCGGAACCGGTGTACGGCCACGGCCAGCGCGGCGACCTGGATATCCAGGAAGTCGCAACCGAACACCTGCGCGCCGAGCGTGCTCAGCAGTTGGGTGTCATCGGCGTCGAGCTCGGCGGTGACCTCGTGCAGGGTGGCGACGGTGTCCACGACCGGATCGATGCGACGGGTGCCTAGCAACGGATCGGCGGCGGCGGCGATCTCCCGCCAGCGCGGCAATTCCGCTGCCAGAGCATCGCTTTGGGCGTAGTGCACCAGGTTGGTGTTCCAGGTGTGCACCGAGGTGCCGGTCTCCGGCTCCAGCGCGCCGTCCTGCCACAAACCGCGCAGATCGTCATGCAGGATGCGCCAGGAGACGCCGTCCACCACCAGGTGATGGATCACCAGCAGCAGGCGTCCGGTGGCGAAGTCCGGGGTACGCGCCCATACCGCGCCGACCATGCGACCGGCGACCGGATCGAGTGCGGCTCCGACCTCGCGCAGATGCGCCTGAAGCGTTTCGCCCGCGGTGAGTTCCCAATCCTCGCCGTCGATCACGACTTCGATCAGCTCGACGGCCGGGTACTCCTCGCCGACGACGGGGACGTAGTAGGCGAGACCTCCCCCCGGCATCCCGGCATGCTCTCGGCCGGGATCCACAGCCTCCGCACCGCTTCCGGCCGAGAGCGCGGCGGAATGACGCGGGGAGGTGTCCACACCGAGGCGGGCACGGAGCATGGGGTGGCGGTCGAGCAAGGCGGCGAGGGTGGTACTGAGCTGTGCCGCGGTCGCTCCCGCCGGGGTCACCACGGCGGTGGCCTGGCTGTATCCGGTGTATTCGCCGACCTTTTCGACGAGCATGGCGGCGATCGGGTTGAGCGGGATCCAGCCGGTGTCCGCGCCCGCGCCGATGAGCGCGGGCGCTCCGGTGTCGAGGATCGGGGTGGTCGCGGCGGCGATGGCGGCGATGGTGCGGGCGTCGAACAGGGCGCCGGTGGTGATGGCCAGGCCGCGCTTCTTCAGGGCCGAGGCCATGCGGATGGCGGTGATGGAATCGCCGCCCAGGGCCAGGAAGTCGTCATCGGCGGCCAGGGCGAGATCGTCGCCGAGGTTGAGCACCTGGCGGACCGCTTCGGCGACAAGGGTTTCCGGGCCGTCACCGAGTTCGCGGCCGTGGCCGCTACTGCCGCCGAGATCCGGTTCGGGCAGGGCGCGCCGGTCCAGCTTGCCGTTGGCGGTGAGCGGGAGCGCGGCCATGCGCACCAGGGCCGACGGAATCATGTACTCGGGCAGGCGTTCCGAGAGGTAGGCGCGAATCGCACCCGCCACAGCGGTCTCGGAATCGTTGGCGTACACCGAATCCGGCTCCGCCACGTAGTAGGCGACCAGCACCGAGTCATTGCCGCGCGGCAGTGCGATGGCGGCGGCCGAGCCGATACCCGGCATGCGGCGCAATGTGGTGCCGATTTCGCCGAGTTCGATGCGGTGGCCGCGAATCTTGACCTGATCGTCCACGCGGCCCAGGTATTCCAGGCGGCCGCGGGAGTTCCAGCGCACGATATCGCCGGTGCGGTACATCCGCGCCCCGGGCTCTCCGGCGAACGGGCAGGCCATGAAGGTGGCGGCGCTCAGACCGGGCCGCCGGTGGTAGCCCTGCGCCAGCTGTACGCCGCCCAGATACAGCTCACCGGTGACGCCCGGGGGCACCTGCCGCAGCTGCTCATCGAGAACGTACACCGACGAATTCGATTCGGGACGGCCGATGAGCGCCGAACGGATCTCATCGCTGCCCTGGGTTCCCGCGAAATCCTCGTGGGTGAGGTCCATAGCGGCCTCGGTCGGGCCGTACAGGCCCAGCACGGTGCCGCCGAACACCCGGCTGGCCTCTTCCACCAGCGCGGGCGGCACGGATTCGCCACCGAGGTAGACGTAGCGCATGGACTGCAAGCGCTTCGGGTCCGGGCCCGCGTCGAGGAAGGCGCGGGTCACGCTGGGCACCAGGGACAGCTGAGTCACGCGGTGCCGCTCGATGATTCCGGCGAGCGCCTCCACATCCGCCTGCCACCATTCCGGATGCGGGAGCACGGTCGCCGAACCGGTGCCGAGCGCATTCACCAGTTCGAACACCGAAACGTCGAATCCGATCGGCGCCTTCTGCAGAATGCGCTCCTGCCCGAAGCCGAGGTAGTCGCGCATCCACTGCACATGGTTCGCGATGGCGCGGTGATGGATGACCACGCCCTTCGGACGGCCGGTGGTGCCCGAGGTGTACAGCAGGTACGCGGCGTCCAGCGGATGAACGGGCCGGGCCAGTTCCTGGGCACGAACCGGTGAGCCGTCGGTGGCGGCCAGCTCGGCGCGGACATCCGGGGCGGCCAGGTCCAGGAGCGGCAGACCCGCCGCTGTCATTTCGGCGTGCTCTCGGCCGGAATCCACACCGGTGGAAGATGATTCGAGGCCGTGGATCCCGGCCAGACAAACGCCCGGATGACGGGGGGAATCAGCGCCAACCGTATTGATCAGCAGGGACAGCTCCGCGTCGCCGAGCATGTATTCGATGCGGTCGAGCGGGTAGCTCGGGTCGGCGGGGACGTAGACCGCGCCCGCGCGCAGGATGGCGGCGAAGACGACGGGGAGCCATTCGCTGCGTTCGGCGTAGACGCCGACGCGGTCGCCGTTGCGGACACCGCGCGCGAGCAACATGCGGGTGAGTCCGTTGACGCGCGAATCGAATTCGGCGTAGTCGAGTTCGATGTCCTCGAAGATCACCGCGACCCGGTCCGGATGCTCCTGTGCGGAGGCCCGGATCATGGCGTCGATGGTGTCGGGGGTGATGGCGGGGCGGTCACCGTGCGACCAGTCGTCCAGCCGGGCGCGGTCGGAGGCGGAGAGGGTTTCCAGCGCGGTCAGGGTCGCGCCGGGGGTGGCGGCGGCGAGCACCTGTTCGATGTACTCGTGCAGGCGCTCGATGGTGCCGTGGTCGAAAAGGTCGGTGCGGTAGGTGATCTGGACGTCGGTGCGATCGGCGTGCATGAAGGTCTCGACCACCAGCGGCAGCAGTGCGCCGCCATTGTCGATCAGTTCCCAGCTGGTGACCGCGCCGGGCAGTTGCGGGCCGTCGATCTTCTGGTGCAGGAACAGCACCATGGTGTCGAACAGTTTGGAACCGATATGCCCGGTGGCGCTATTGGCCGCCCGGATGATGCCCTCCTGCGGAAAGTGCTTGTGCCGGAAGGCTTCGGTGGTGGTGGCGCGCACCTGGTTCACCAGTTCGGCGAAGGTGTGCGCGCCCGCGCCGGTGAAGCGCAGCGGAATCATATTGGACAGGTTGCCGATCAGCAGTTCCTGACCGGATTCCTCGCGATTGGCGACGGTGGTGCCGACCACGATGTCGCGCTGACCGGTGGTCTGGCGCAGCGCCAGATAGTAGGCGGCCAGGAAGACCGAGAACGGGGTGCTGCGCAGATCGGCGGAGAGCCTGCGCAGGTTGGCGTCCGCCTGCGCGCCCAGCAGTCGGTCGAAGCGGTCACCGCGTTCGGTGACGGTGACCGGGCGGCGGTCGTACGGCAGCTGGAGTTCGGGGACCTCACCGTCGAATTGGCCTGCCCAGAAATCCATTTCGGCGCTGTGGTCGCCATCGCGGTAGCGGTCCTGCTCCCATTCGGCGAAGTCGGCGACCTGGCGGCGCAGCGGTTCCACCGTGATGTCACCGGTGCACGCCTGCCGATAGAAGTTCTCGATATCGGGCGAGAGCGCGGGCAGGGTCATACCGTCCCAGGCGATGTGCTGGATGACCAGCAGCGCCACCAGGCGATCGGGGCGGGTGCGGGCGAAGGTCACGCGCAGGGAGGATTCCGACGACAGGTCGAAAGTCTCGTACGCGGCGGCCCTGGTCAGCTCGGCCAATCGCCGGTCCGCCTCGGCCGGATCGTGTGCGGTGAGGTCGATCTCGGTGATGCGGGGCGGCAGGCCGTCGTGGATGAGTTGGTACGGGTCGCCGTGTTCGTCATTGTGATAGGTGGTGCGCAGCACCTCGTGCTTGCGCACCAGGGCCAGGAAGGCGCGGTGCAGGGCCGGACCGTCCACCTCACCGTCGAAAGTCAGTGCCAGACAGAGGTTGTAGGCGGCGCTGTCAGGAGCGATCTGCTGATGCGCCCACACATTGCGCTGCCCGAAGGACAGGGGCGCGCGCGTCGGATCGCGGCGCACCGGTATCGCGGGGGCGGCGGCCAGGCCCGCGCTCGCGAGCCGGGCCGCCATTGCTGCCTGTAGGTCTTCCAGCGACTTCATCAGGTGAAACCAATCCTTGTTCTTTCGAGAAACCCTGCACCGCAACGGTTTCCGGTGCACGACACCGATCAGTGCGCTATCGGATGGAACCGATCAGAGCGCGGCGACCGGTTCCGGATTCGGGATCTCGGCGAGCTCGAGCAGAATGCGGGACACCTGGTCCAGCCGGTCCGGGGTGGGCTCGGCGGCCAGCAGCGCGGCGCAGATGCCCCGCACGGTGCGGCCCTCGAGCACCGCGGTGACGCCGAAGCGCTCCACCGCCAGTAGGCCGCGCAGTTTCGCGGTGAGGGTGGTGGCGAGAATCGAATTACCGCCGATATCGAAGAAATCGGTTGTCACGCCGAACTTCTCGATGCCGAGCACCATGGCTGCGATGTATTCGACGGCCGCCTCGAGCGCGGTCTCGGGGGCGAGGTAGCTGTCGGCGGCGGCATCGTCACCGGCGGCGACCATGCGGCGGATGGCGGCGCGATCCAGTTTGCCGTTGCCGGTCAAAGGGATCGCGGGGACCAGTTCCAGGATTTCCGGAATCATGTGCGCGGGCAGCAGTTCCCGGAGTCCCGCCGTGACGGACTCGATGGATGGGGCGTGCCCCGGGGCGGCATGCTTACCGCCCGCGGTGACGGCGGCGATAGCGGCCAGGCGGCCCGAATCCGTCACCAGCGCAACGGCTTCCCTGATACCAGGCTGGGCGGCCAGCGCGGACTCGACCTCGCCGAGCTCGACGCGGAAACCGCGGATCTTCACCTGGTGGTCGGCGCGGCCCAGGAAATCCAGGGTGCCGTCCGGCAGGTAGCGGGCCATATCGCCGGTGCGGTACCAGCGGACGCCGTCCACGGTGACGAAGCGGTCGGCGGTGCGCTCCGGATCGCCGCGGTAGCCGTCGGCCACGCTGACGCCGCCGATCCACAGTTCACCCGGGACGTGGTCGGGGCAGTCCTCGCCGCGCGAATTGACCACGCGGCAGCGAACATTCGCCATCGGCGTGCCGTAGGGGACATTCGCCCAGTCGGCCGGGTAGAGGTCGGTGACCTCGCAGATGGTGGAGTGGATGGCCGTCTCGGTGGTGCCGCCCAGGCCCGCGAAACGCACGCCCGGTACCAGCTCCCGGAAGCGGTGGCCCTGCTGGGATTTCACCCGGTCACCGCCGGTGATGACCACGCGCACGGTGCGCAATTGCTCGGGTGCGGCGGTATCGAGCAGCATGGTGATCAGGCCGGGCGCGGCATTCACCACCGTCACACCGGTTTCCGCGATGAGCGCGGACCAGGCCACGGCATCGCGTTCGATGCTCGCCTCGACCGCGACGACCGCGCCGCCCAGGGAGAGCGGGGCGAAGATGTCGAATACCGACAGGTCGAACTCCAGGGCGGACAGGCCGACGGTGTGATCGTCCGCGCCCAGGTCGAAGTGCGTGATGATGGCGTCGATGGTGTTGGCCGCCGCGCGGTGGCTCACCTCTACACCCTTGGGCTCACCGGTCGAACCGGATGTGAACAGCACGTACGCGATCGAATCGGGATCCGCGACATGCGCGGCCTCCAGTCGCGGACCCGCGATGGCATCGGCCAGCAGCAGCGGGCTCACCTCGGCGGGCAAGTCGGCCGGGGTGTCCAGCAGGATCACCCGCGCGCCACCGCGCGCCAGGATCCGGTCCCGACGCGCCTGCGGCTGCGCGGTGCTGATCGGCAGGTACGTCGCACCCGCGGCGAGCACGCCGAGCACGGCGGGAATCTGCCTGTGCCCCTTGGGAATCATGACGGCGACGGTGTCACCGGGGCGCACCCCGGCCTCGGTCAGCGCGTGCGCGACGGCCAGTGCTTCACCGGCCAGCTCGCCGTAGGTGAGGGCACCGGTGCTCACCGCGTCGTGCACACCCGCACCTGCCGAATCCCGCACGGCGAGCTCATCGGGAGAGCCGACGGCCTGTGCGTCCCAGCGCAGGGCGGGGCGGTCGGGATCGCGCTCGGCGAGGGTGAAGAAGGCTTCGTGCAGGGTGCGCGGGCCGCCGAGTTCGAGGTCGGTGGCATTGACGTGATCGCGGATATCGCGCTGAGTCTGCGGCAGGGCGATGGACAGGTCCGCGGTCCAGTCCGCGTCGTCGGCCACCAAACCGTCCAGCAGGGCGCGGAATTCGGTGAACATGGCATCGGCCACGCCCTCGGGGAGGGCGTCGCGGCGCAGATCCCAGTTCACCAGCAGGCCGCCGTTGAGTTCCACGACCTGGGCGTCCAGATCGACCTGCGGGCCCTGGGAGATGATCCACACCGGCGCGCCGAAGACGCGCAGCACCCGGTCGGAGAAGAGTTCGCCCAGGTCCAGGCCGGAGGTGAAGACCACCGACGGGGTGACCGGCGCACCGTGCAGACGGCCCAGATCACGCAGGACGTCCAGGCCCTCGTACTCCGAATGCGCCGCGCAGGTGTGCAATTCGCGCTGTAGTCGCTTGGCGCGATCCACCATGGATTCGGCGCGCGTGGCGTCCACGTCCACCAGTACCGAATTGGTGAAGTCGCCGACCACGCGGTCGATATCGTCGCGCAGCGGTTCGCGGTTGAACAGCGGCACATTGAGCAGGAAGCGCTGCCGCGCCGACCAGCGGGCGATGGCCTCGGAGAAGACGGTGGCCAGTGCGACGGCGGGCGTCACGCCGTGGCCGTGCGCGTTCTTGTTCAGGCGCCGGCGCGCGGCCGGATCGAACCAGTGGTGCAGGCGCACACTGCGGCTCGGGTCCCGGCGCTCGGCCTCGGGCAGCACGGGCAGGGCCGGAATGCCGGGCAGCTCGCCCAGGCGGCTCGCCCACCAGTCGCGATCGGCCGAGTTATCCGGGGCGGCCTGCTCTTTCGCGGCCAGATAGGCGCGGAAGGTGTAGTCCAGCGATTCGGTGAGGTCGGCGTCCGTCTCGTACAGGGTGGCCAGATCCTCCAGGATGCGGCGGTAGCTCTGCGCGTCGGCGGCGAGCATATCCACATCCACGTGCAGGCGGTGACCGCCGCCGGACAGCAGCGACAGCGCGATATCGATGACCTGTCCGGCCTCGACGTCCATGCGCTGATGACTCTTGGCCTGGCGCAGGCGTTCCAGCTCATCTGCCTCGGAATCGGCGCTCAGGGTGAGGGCTTCGAAGACCGGGCGCAGCGGTTCGGGCAGGGTCTGCTGGGTGCCGCTGTCGGTGAAGCGGGCGCGCAGTTGTTCGTGCCGGTGCACCAGGCGGGTCACGGCGCGGCGCAGGCGTTCGGGATCGAGGCCGTCACCGTCGAATTCGACGTACAGGTGCGCGGCAACGCCGCCGAGGGCCTGACCCTGGCGGCGGCCCATCCAGTAGGCGTGCTGCATGGTGGCCAGGGGGAATTCACTGCCGGGGGCCGGGGCGTCGGCGGAGCCGTTCGCGGCCGGGGCCACGGAGCCGTTCGCGGTGCGGGCCGTCGCGGATTCGGCTGCGGCCGAGGCTGATTCGGCGGCGACCTGGCCCGCGCCGAGCAGGGCGGTCCACGCGGCGAGCGTCGGTTCCAGGGCGAGGGCGGAGCTGCGCACCTCATAGCCCTGCTTACGCCATTTGGCGGACAGGTGCATGAGCTTCATGGAGTGCATGCCCAGGCTGACGAGATCGTCGTCATCGCCGATCGATTCGGGGGCGACGTCCAGCGCAGCCGCCACGATTGCGCGAATCCCAGCCTTGTCGAGCATCGAACTCCTCATCCTGCGAATGTTCCGCCTCGGGCCTGACACCAAAGGTAGGCTTGCCTAACTTCTTAGGGATGGTAGCCCATGGCCGCAGGCGCGGTGAAGGGGTGTGGTTTGGCTAACCTAAATAGCTGATTACAGGGCTCTGACAAGCGAATACGCCGATGGGGCCCATCGGATAACTTCCGATGGGCCCCATTTACGAACCATTCAGTTATGCGTTTGCGCTCTCACTCCTGGACGAAACCCGACAGCACTTCGGCCCAGCGCTCGGCGCGCGCGTCGACCGCCAGGCCGTCGAGCACGGCGGTGTTCACATCGAATTGCGCGACCAGGGACGGGCGGCCGTCCCGGGGCACCACGGCGGTGGTGATGTCCACGCTGAAACGCAGCGGCAGATCCGGATGCGCGGCCACGCCGAATTCGCCGGTGAACTCCGCCAGCGGCGCGGGTGACCAAGGGCCGGTGCCGAATTGGAGTACGTCGAAACGGCCCAGGTGGTTGATGCGCAACTGGCCGCGGGCGGCGAAGGTGCGATCGGACAGGTCCGGGACGGGTGCGCCCGGGGTCCAGTCCGCGGCTGCGACCGGGACCAGGACGGTCTCCTCGACGGTGAACCAGCCGACGCGACGGGAATCGTCATCGTCCGGGCGGCCGTGGGATTCGCGGGTGACGGCGATGCGGCCGCCCGCGTCCGCGATATCCGGGAAGGTGCCGGCGCAGGCCAGGATCAGGGCGTCTTCCAGCGGAACGCCCGCCGTGGAGCACGCCGCCAGTAGCTGTTCGGTACGGTCCGCGCCCAGCTCCACCACTCGCTGGGTGACCTTGCCCGCGCGATCGCGCGCCGGATCGGTGAGCTGACCCGCCAGCGGCGTGCCGAGGATCTCGATACCGGAAGTCACCGTCGCGGAATCGGTTTCGCCGTAGGGGTCCTCGTTCAACGGCAGATCGCCCTGTTCGAGGCGGCGCAGGTCATCCACCAGGATCAGCCAGGAGACCACGTCCACGGCCAGATGATGGATGGACAGCAGCAGGCGGCGTTGCGGACCGGCCAGGATGGTGGCGGCCAGCATGCGACCCGCTTCCGGATCGAGGCGAGCCACCGTCTCGGTGAGATACGTTGCGGGCGTGCCGGTTCCATCGGCTTCGGTCAGCCACGCCGAGGCGGGGGCGAGCTCCTCGACCAGCAGGGCCGGACCCGTCGCGGCGGTGATGAGGCGGGAACGCAAGGTCGGGTGCGCGGTGGCCAGTGCGGACAGGCGTTCGGCGACGGCGGCCGTGGTCGCGTCGTCGGGCAGCGAAATCACCTGGGACTGAGCCAGATAGCGATAGTCGCCATTGGTGATGATCTCGTTCGCCAATGCCGTCAGCGGGAGCACGGTACCGGCGGGGGTGACCGCCGCGGCCGCGCGATCCTCCCCCGCTGCCGTGAGTTCGTCCAGGCGCGCCGCGAGCTCGCGGAGATCACCGGCCGCCATCACATCCCGGGCCGCGACGCGGAAACCCGCACCGCGCAAACGGGATACGAGATCGATGACGCCGATGCTGTCGATACCGAGATCGACCAGGCTGTCGGTGATGCCCGGACCGGTGCCCGCCGCGCCCAGCGCGGAGACCACGCCGAGCAATGTGCGCTCGGTATCGGTGCCGGGCTCGCTGCCGCCGGATCCGGCCACCTGTGCGGTGAGCAGGGCCGTCGCGGCGTGCACATCCAGTTTGTCGTTGCTGTTCAACGGAATCTCGGGGACCGCAACGATGCGCGTGGGCACCAGGAAGCGGGGCAGGCGCTGTGCCAGACCCGCGCGCAATTGCGGCACCGGCACCGCGCTCACCACGAGTGCGCCGAGCCGGGTGCGGCCGTTATCGGTGTACGCCAGCACCGCCGCGTTCTCGACGCCGTCGAGTTCGCGCAGTACCACCGCGGCCTCATCGGGCTCCACCCGATAGCCGTTGATCTTGACCTGTTTATCGGCGCGGCCCTCGTAGATGACGGTGCCGTCATCGGCGCGGCGCACCAGATCGCCGGTGCGATAACGCTTTCCGTTCGGGCCCGCCACGAACGCGGCGGCTGTGGTCGCCGGGCGATCCAGGTAGCCCAGCGCCAATTGCGGACCGGACAGATACAGCTCACCCAGTCCACCCGGCGGCACCGGACGCAGCCGGTGATCGAGCACCTCGGCGGTCATCCGGTCGAAGGTGCGGCCGATGGTCGGCGAAATATGTTCGTGCACATCGGCCATCAGCGCTTCGACGGTCGCCTCGGTCGGACCGTAGAAATTGATGACCCGGGTATCGGGCAAGCCCTGCAACCGCTTCCAGGTATCCGGGTTGATCGCCTCACCGCCGAGCGCGAGCACCGCCAGCGGGCAATGCTCCACACCGTCCCGCTCGGTGAACAACCCGAAAGCGATGAGTCGCGGCAACATCGACGGGGAGGTGTCGAAGATATCGATCCCGTGCCGCGCGATGGCCGCCGCGATCTGCTCGGCATCGGTGCGCGCCTGCTCCCCCAGCATCACCACGGTATGCCCGCTCAACAGCGCAACCGTCGGCTGCCACGCGGCATCGAACCCCGTCGACCAGCCGTGCCCGATGCGCAGTTGCCTGCCGAGCCGTTCGGCGGCGGGTGCGAAGATCCGCCGCTCATGATTGGCCCAGTGGCTCAGCAGCGCACCGTGCGGCACCACAACGCCTTTCGGGCGTCCGGTGGTGCCGGAGGTGAAGATGACATAGAACGGCACGGCGGTGTTCGTGACCGGCGCTGCGGCCCGCACGGCCACGGCGCGCTCCGACTCCGGCACACTGATCGGGTGCTGTCGCGGGATCGCGCTCATCTCTCCGGGAGCCGAGTCCCCTGCGGTGAGATCGGAGTTATCCACACCGGTCCCCAGGTCGTCCGCGGCACGACCGGGGTGGTTCATCACAGCACCCGAGCCACTCAGGGCTCCGCCCAGGAGTCGCAGGTCGCCCGTCCCGGAGGTGACGCCGTGTACGCAATCCACGCCCTGTGCGCGGACCTGCACCAGCACATCCACCAGCGCCTCATCGCCGAGCGCCAGCTTCGCGCCGGAGGTTTCCAGCAGATACGCCAGGCGGTCGGCAGGGGTGCCGGGATCGACGTGCACGCAGACACCGCCCGCGTGAGCAATGGCGAAGGGCGCGTGCAGGACTCGGCGATCGCGGGGCAGCACCACCGCCACCGCATCCCCCGGGCGCACACCACTCGCCTGTAGCGCGGCCGCGAGAGTGCGCACCGCAGCACCGAATTCGGCGAATGTGTGCTCACCGTCGGCATCGATTACCGCGACCGCCGCGGCGGAGCGGTCTGCGGCGGCCAGGAGTACATCGGAGACCAGCGCATCAGGTGACACGGCCTCGAACACATCCGCGACCGTCGCTGCGGTGAGGGCTGCGGGTTCGTCGTCGAGCAGGAGACTCACCGCGGCGGCCGAATCTGCTTCCACCAGGCGGGATACGACCGCGAGCATGCGCTGGGCGAGGCGGTCGGGGTGGAAGCGGGTGGTCAGGTCGGGGCGGATTTCGACGCGGGTGATGAGTTCGCCGTTCTCGACCACCGGGACCACCGCGATCGGGTAATGGCTGGGGGAATCGACGCGACGGGGCTTCAGACGTGCGCCGTGGCCCATGGGCATGTCGGCGGTTACCGCGCCCAGGGGGGTGTTCTCGAAGACCAGGAGGGTGTCGAAGAGTTGGCTGCCGCCGGTGTGGCGGGTGATTTCGGCGATGCCGAGGTATTCGTGGGCGCGGAGTTGCGCTACCTCACGTTGCAGGGCCACGCCGATGTCCGCGGGGGAACGGTCGTCGATGCGGACTCGGACCGGGATGGTGGTGACGAGTGCGCCTACCAGGCGTTCGGCGTTGGGGAGGGAGGCATCACGGCCGGAAGTGGTTTGGCCGAAGACCACGTCGTCGCGGCCGGTGAGGCCGGAAAGCACTCGGGCCCAAGCCATTTGCAGGACCGTGTTGAGGGTCAGACCCTTGCTGCGCGCCCAGGCGCTAACACGGTCGGTGTCTTCGCGGGTGAAGCGGGCCTCGCCCAGCACCGGGATATCGGCGGGGGCCGGGGCCGCGAGCATGGACATCGGGGCCAAGTCGGACAGCGCGCGCTGCCACACCTCGATGGAAGCGGCGGTATCGCGGCTCGCCAGCCAGGCGGCGTGCTCGCGCAGCGGCGGAGCGGGCGGCAGGCTCGCGCCCATGCCGCTGTGCAGTGCGATCAGGTCCGCGAACAGCAGCGGGATGGACCAGCCGTCGATGATGATGTGGTGTGCGGTGCACACGAATTCGTAGTCGTGCTCACCCACCCGCGCGGCGACCACGCGGAACAGCGGCCCGGCATCGAGATCGATGCGGCGGCGGCCCTCATCCCAATACAGCTGGTGTGCAGCGGCTTCCGGATCGGCGGCCGCGCGCAGATCCAGCTCGCGCCAGCCGATGCGCCCGGCATCGGTGGTGACCAGTACCGGATGCGGCAGACCGTCGGTCAGCACCGCGCCGCCCAGATGCGGGTAGCGATCCAGCAATTGATCGAAAGCCGCACGCAGCGTTGACAGTTCGGTCAGGCCCTCGACCCGCACCGCGAAGGTGACCAGGTACGGATCGACCGCGCCGGAGGCGACGCTGACCGAATACAGGCCGCGCTGTAGCGGGGACAGTGCGACGACATCGAGAATCCGCACGCTCACCGGGCAGCGAGCTTTCCGGCCAGCGCGCTCAGTGCGGCGGCGTCGAGACCGGAGGCGGCCATCGGTGCGACCTCGGCCACCGGCTCGGGCTGCGCGGAAACGCCTTCGGCGGTGAGGTTCTCGGCCATCTCGTACACGGCCGGGAACTCGAACACCTTCTGCACGTCGAGAATATGACCCTGCTCGGCCAGTACGGTGACGAAGCGCAGCGCGGCCACACTGTCACCGCCGAGCGCGAAGAAATTGTCCTCGCGACCGACCTCGTCCTCGTCATCCAGGTCGAGGATCTCGCGCAGCGCGTCGGCGATGGCCCGCTCGGCATCGTTCCGCGGCGGACCGCCCAAGCCGGAGATGGCCAGCGGGTCCAGATCGAGGGAATCGTCATCCGCCACGAACCAGGCGCTCGGCTGCACCTCCCCCGCCTCCATCGCGGTATCCGGTGCGGCCGACCAGGATTCGGCGGTGCGCGCCAGCAGGCGAGCGAACTCACCGGCCGAATGACGGCGGGACAGCTCCTCGGCCAAATCGACCGTCACGGTCCAACCGGACGCGGTCTCGATCGCGTCCACGATCAGATCCACACCGTGCGGACGAGCCATCGCGCGAGCGATCTCACGAGCGACACCGTGACCGGTGGCGACCTCGAGCACACCCGCGCGCACCCCGGCCAGCACCTGGAACAGTCCACCCTGCGCCGCCGCACCCGGGCCGCGCAGCTGATGGGTCAGCCGCTCGATTCGAGTCCCGGCATTGGCATACGCCTCAGCCAGCAAGCGCGACGCCGCGCCCACCAGCTCACGAGGTGCGCCACCGCGCGGCGAATCCACCGGCAGCACCAAGTAGTTGGCGAAGTTGCCGAGCACATTCGCGGTGTCTTCCGACCGTGCCGCCGACGCGATGCCGACGGGAATGTCGGTGCTCGCACCGAGCTCACGCAACGCGGCACCGATGAGCGCGGTCAATACGGCAAGGGAATCGACGTCCGAGGCCAGTGCCGCAACCGTGGCGGACGGAATCTCCACCACGGCACGCGCGCTACGCGGAATGGCCGGGCGTTTGCCGGTCAGCAGCAGCTGTTCCGGGAGGTTGGCCAGACGCTCGGTCCAGAAGGCGAGCGAATCATCCTTGGCTGTCAGGGTTTTCACCTGTTCTGCCGTGAAATCGCGGTACTGCGCCGTGGCCGGGATCGGGTCGGTCGCCAGGAGCTGGGTGGCCAGCAGGTCCAGGGTGCGGTCGTCCGCGGCGACCGGGTGCGCGGTCAGGGCGAGGACGGCGCGTTCGGGGAGGCGGTACAGCCGGATGCGGACGGGGAATTCGGTTGCCAGGTCGAAGGCGTGACCGGCGTCGGTCAGCAATGCGGGAGTCAGTGCGGCATCGCCGATTTCGATGATGTCGGCGGGACCGGACGGGGTGGACTCCACCCGCTGGTACGGGACCCGGCGGTCATCCGGGTAGACCGTGCGCAGGATCTCGTGCGCGGCAAGGACTTCGGCCGTGCGCGCCGCCACGCCGTCGGCGAGGGTGGCCGGAATCTCCAGTGCCAGGAACACATTCGCGGCGGTGATGCGGGCCAGCCGCTCCGGCAGCAGGGCGGCCTGCTGCGCCGGGGACAGCGGTACGCCGCGATCGGAACGGGCGGCGGGGGTTTCGAGCGTCATGGGGTGAAGTCCTTCCTGGCGACCGGCGGTCTAGCTACCGGCGATATTCGCGAACGCGGGCTCCAGTTTTTCGAGCACGTACGGCACCGACAGCGCGGTCGGCTGATTGATGGCATTGATGGCGACCACGTCGACGAAGGCGATACCGCCGCGCTTGACCGACGGCAACTCGTTGTAGCCGGGCAGATCCTTGAACTTTGCCTCCAGCGCGGGCATCGCGCCGCACACCAGCAGGTCCGAGGTCAGATCGCCGAGACGTTCCGGGGACAGCGCCAGGCGACCGCCGGACGGGGCCTCGCGAACGATGTTCTCCGGCATGGTCATACCCAGGCGGGTGAAGAGTTCGGCGGAACCGTCCTTCGGATCGGCCAGCACCATCAGCTGCGCCGGACCGGTCAGCATGCAGGTCAGGAAGGTCTTACCCTTCACACCCGGATGCTTCACCCCGACCGCGTCGATCTTGCCGTCCACATCGGCGATGACCTTGGCGGCCTCGGTCTCCTTGCGCAGCACCTTGCCCAGCATGGTCACCTGGTCCTGCCAGGAGTCGATCTGCGCGCTGGACAGCGAATCGATGGTCGGGGCGAGCTTGGACAGCTTGTCGTACATGGTGCGATCGGCCATGAAGGCCGGGGCCAGAATCAGATCCGGCTCCAGCGCGGCGATCTGCTCCACGTAGTCGCCGGTGGCCTCGATGCGCTTGGCCGAATCCGGGATCGCGGGCTCCCACGGCACCTTGGTGGTCGCGGTCAGCCCGGGCACCAGATAGCCGACCGGGGTCACCCCGAGGACGAGCGCGGCATCGAACCACTGCGGGCCGAGGGTGACCACGCGCTTGGGGGTGCCGTCGATCTTGGTCTCGCCCATCACGTGCTCGACCGTCACCGAGCCCGCGCCGGAATCGCCGTCATCGGATCCGCAGGCGGCCACACCGGCCACCAAACCCAGTGCCAGCAGACCTATTCCGGCGCGACGCCACAGTCCTCGGGTATTCACTCGTGTTGCTCCTTGTCTCGGGCGGTCGCCTCCAGCACCGCGGCCAAACCGTGTACCACCGGGGTGTCGAACACCGCGCGCACATCGATCTCGAATCCGAACTCGGCGCGAATCCGCGCCACCAGTTGATTGGCCAGCAGCGAGTGGCCGCCGAGTTCGAAGAATGAGTCGTCCGCGCCGATGCGATCGGTGCCGAACAGTTGACCGAACACCGCGGCCAGCCGAATCTCCGCCGCCGTCACCGGATCCCGGTACGGGCGGGTGGTCAGGCGGACCGGTTCGGGCAGGGCGCGGTGATCCAGTTTGCCGTGCTGGGTCAGCGGAATGGCGTCGATGAGCGCGTACGCGGTGGGCACCATGTACTCCGGCAGCGTCTTCGCCGCGTGCGCGCGCACCGAATCCGGTTCCAGCGCATTCGATTCCGGAACCACATAGGCGGCCAGCATGGGGCCGGTGACGGCATTGCCCACCACCGTGACCACGCAATCGCGGATCTCCGGATGCGTGGTGAGCGCGGCCTGCACCTCACCGGGTTCGATGCGGTAGCCGCGCACCTTCACCTGGTCATCGGCGCGACCGGCGAATTCGATCGCGCCCGCGAGATTACGGCGGGCCAGATCACCGGTGCGGTACAGGCGCGCGCCCGGGGTGAACGGATCGGCGATGAAACGCGCCGCCGTGGCCGGGGTGCGGTTCAGATAGCCACGCGCCAATTGCGGTCCACCCAAATAGATTTCACCGATCACGCCCGGGGGCACCAGGCGCAGGTGGTCATCGAGCAGGTAGAGATCGACATTGCGGTTCGGATGGCCGATCGGCACGATGCGATTGCCCTGCGGGCCCTCCACCGGCATATGCGTGGCACTGACCACGGCCTCGGTCGGGCCGTAGTGATTGCGCAGTTCGGCATCGAGGGATTTGGTGAAGCGGTCCGCGATCTCACCGGGCAGCGCCTCACCGCCCACGGGCACGAAACGCAGTGTGCGCCAGTCGCTCACCTGCGGCAGCGAAAGGAAGGTACGCAGTAGCGACGGCACCATATGCAGCACCGTTACGCCGTGGCGGGTCACGAGATCCGCGATATACGCCAGATCGGAGAATCCGTCCGGGCGCGGAATGATCAGCCGCGCACCGAGGGTCAGCGTGACGAACACGTCCAGCAGTGAGGCGTCGAAGCTCACCGACGACGATTGCAGCAGTCGATCATTCGCGGTCATCCCCCACTGCGCCCGGAAGCCGATCAGATGATCGGCGATTGCGGCGTGCGCGACCGGAACACCCTTGGGGCGGCCGGTGGAACCGGAGGTGTAGATGACATAGGCCAGATTGCCCGGCAGCAGCGGCCGCACGCGATCCGCATCGCTCGGATCATGGTCGGGCGCGGCGGCAGCCACCGATTCGGCGGCCTCCAACTCGACGCTGCCCAGCACCAGGCGCGGGCGGGCGTCGGTAATCAGAAAGTCGATGCGCTCATCCGGGTAGGCCGGATCGATCGGCAGATAGGCCGCGCCGGACTTGAGCACCGCCAGCACCGCGACCACGAACTCCACCGAGTTCGACAGGCGCAGCGCCACCAGGTCCTCGGTGCCCAGGCCCTGACCGATCAACCAGTGCGCCAGGCGGTTCGCGCGGCGATTCAGCTCGCCATAGGTGATTTCCACGTCGGGCATGGCGCGGCGATCGGTCCGATCGCCGCCCGCCCCACCGAACTCGGGAGCGGAACCACCGAGGGCACCTGCGGGCTCATCACCGGGAGCTACCAGCGCGATCGCCTCGGGGGCGGTCAGCACGCGCTCCTCGAACAGCGCCACCATGGTGGTCGGTTCCGCAGGAACCCGCTCCCCGCGCGAAAGCTCCAGCAGCCGAACCTGTTCGGCCGCACCGAGCAACGCGAGCTCACCGGTGCGACGCTCCGGCACGGCGGTGCCCTCGGCCAGCAGTCGCACATAGTGCGACAGCAGCTGTTCGATCAGGTCACCCGAGAACCGGTCCGCCGGATACTCGGCCTCCAGATACGCGCCCAATTCATCGCGAACCACGGTGAGCCGCAGCGGAACTCGCGGGGACGGGCTACCGATGTCCAAGCGCGCAGAAGTGACATCCGTCAGCGCGGGACCGGCGGCCACCCGGCGCACGCCGAATCCCAGCCGAACCAGCTGATCGAGTCCGTCCCGATCACCGCTGCGCTCGGGATTGACCGCCGCCACCACCTGATCGATCCCGATCGCGCGATGCTCATGCGCGCGCTCCCAGGAATCCCGCACGGCGGCAGCGAATTCCGCGAACGTGCGCCGATCATCGATCGCGGCGCGCAACAGCACGGTGTTACCGAAGTAGCCGATGGGCGCACTCGGCAACTCCGGCAGCGATTCCCCGGAACGCGTGGTGACCGGCACCGACACCAGGAAATCGGGCGCGGCGGTGTAGCGATGCACCAGCAGCTCGAACGCGGCGAGCAGCACCGGCTCCGCCGTCGTGCCCAGCTCCCGCGCGAATTCATCCACACCCGAGAGCAATTCGCCGGGCACCTCACGCACAACGCGCACAGCGGCGGCAGTCTGCTGCGCCACCGATGCGGTACGAGCAGGCAGATCCAAAGGCTCGGGCAGCGGAGTCAATTCCGCGCGCCAGAAGTCGATCCCGGCGGGGACGGCGCTCGCTCCCGCCGAAGCCGACGCAGTGCCCTCCCTCTGCACAGCAGATACCGCGCCCTCTTCCGAAACGGCCAGGGCGGAACCCTCCCCCGTCATCCCGGCATGTTTTTGGCCGGGATCCATCGCGGGAGACGGTTGCACTGAGGCGTGTGGATCCCGGTCAAATGCGCGCCGGGATGACGCGGCTTGGGACGGGGATTCAGCGGCCGGACCGGCGACAGCCAAGTCCGCGTACTGCAGTGCCGGGCCCGCGGGGAGGGCGCCGTTGTAGGCGGCGGATAGGTCGCGGGAGAAGACGGTCCAGGATTCGTCGTCCCAGCAGAGGGCGTGGGCCACCAGAACGAAGGCGAATTCGGCTGCGCCGGTGCGGATCAGGGCGAAGCGGATGGGGGCGGCCTCGGCCGGGGTGAAGGGTTCGGCGAGGACGCGGCGGATCAGGACTTCGGCGCGGCGGGTGCGGCTCAGTGGTGAGAGAGCGGAGAGGTCTTCGTCCTGCCAGGTCGGATCGGCCTCGGCCAGGGCGGCTTGGAAGGGCTCGCCGTCGGGGTCGACGCCGTAGACCGTGCGCAGGATGTCGTGTCGTGCCAGCACTTCACCGACGGCGGCGCGCAGCAGCGCGGGGTCCAGATCTCCGGTCAGGCGGTAGGTGATGCCGACATTGAGGTCGGTGTTCCCCGGTTCGCGCTGCTGTAGGAACCAGGCGCGCCGCTGGCCCGGGGACAGGGGGCGGCGGATATCCGCCGCGGTCCCGTCGGCGACGGTCGACATGACACCGGACCTCATTCGGGCGAATCGGTGAGATAGCCACCGCGCGCGAAGAATTCACTGCCGTCGCGCTCGACGCCGTCGGCGGTGCGCACCTTGGTGATCACCACGGCGTGATTGCCGCCGCGCTGCGGATTCGGGCCGCACACCACCGCGCCGCCGCCCTCCTGCACGATGACTCGGCCCTGGGTGCCGCCGTAGCGGGCCTCGGAGATATGCGCGGCCAGGATCTCCACGCGCTCACCGCGGTAGTGCGAGAACGCGCGCGGGTACGGCTCGGACAGCGCGCGCACGAAACGCTCCAGATCGACCGCGTCCCAGGAGAAGTCGATGCGGCTGTCGCGATCCGAACGCTTGTGGAAATAGGTGCGCTCGGCCTTGTTCTGCGGCTTCCATTCGGCGGTGCCGCTGGTCAGCGCGGCGAGTGCCTCGTGCACCGCGCCCGGGATCAATTCCATTCCGGCCAGCACCAGTTCGGTGCCGGTCGCGCCCTCGGGAATGGCCAGGCGGTGCTGGACCAGGATGTCGCCGGTGTCCAGCTGCTCGTCCATGCGGTGCACGGTGAGCCCGAATTCCTCACTGCCGCTGATCAGCGCCCACAGCACCGGCGAGAAGCCGGTGAACTTGGGCAGCAGCGAATCATGCAGGTTCAGCGTGCCGTACGGCGGCAGCTTGTACAGCTCCGGCGGCATCCAGGTGTACCAACTGTTCACCACGATCACATCGGGTTCGGCGCGCTTGACCAGATCGATGGTCTCTTCGTCGGCGCGCTCGGTGAGGTGCACCGGAATGCCGTGCTCGCGGGCCAGCTCCTCGACCGAATCGTTCCAGATCGCCTTGTAGGACGACTCGCTGGCGGGGTGGGTGACCGAGAGCACCACCTCGTGTTCCGAATCGATCAGGGCCGCAAGGGTTTTGCGGCCCCACGTCTGGAAGCCGAACGACACGATACGCATTGAACCGAACCTCATCTCCTCTAAAGTAAGGCTAGCCTAGCCTATGAACCGACCCGCGCGGGTGCGACCCTCGCGCCAACGGCCCGACCGGCAACCTCCTGGCCATCGACCGCCGGACGCAGTACGCGATCCGAAAGCTCGCCGAGGCAGCTGAGATTCGGGAAGCCCGGACCCTGCGTCAGCGCGGACATATTCGGCAGGTAGAGCTTGGCCTCGAGGTTCGCCACGGCCAGGTCATAGCCCATCGCCGCCTCGATGCGGGGCTGAGTAAGCGGACCGCCGACCGCCAGCTCCAGCAGATCCGTGGCATCACCGTCGAACAGGTCCAGGAACCACAGCGGCTGACCACCGGTCGCGTCCACCACCAGATCGAAGACATGCTGTTCATCCGGGCGCGGGGCATTGCGCAGCGTCAGCGTCACACCCTCACCGCTGTCCCGCACCCGCGTGACGCGACCTTGCAGGTGATGAACCCGGTTGTCGCCCAACAGGCTTTCCTGCACGCGCACCGAGAACACCCCGCGATCGGTGCGGCGAATCACATCGCGGCGCTGCTCCAGACTCAATCCGGCCCATTTGCCCGGATCGCTGTACAGCGCGTTCTCGAAATAGCTCTCACCGCGGGTGTAGAGCGTGGCCATCGGCGAGATCACCGAGACCGTCAGCATTTCGTGGCAGACCAGCTCGTCCAGCGCCGAACCCGCGGTCTCACCGCCGCCGATCACCGCCACCCGCGAGGACACCGGCAGTGCGCGCCGCCCGGCCAGCTCCCAGAAGTCCGAGATGCTCAGCACTTTCGGATGATCGGCCAGAGCGCGCGAACTGCGGCCGGGACCGGTGATCATCAGCTCATCGGCGTCCAACTGGGTGACCACGCCGTCGGCGTCGGTGACCGACACCAGCCAGCCGTCCGCCGCCGGGGCGATGGAATGCACGCGCCCCTGCACCAATTCGAGGTCGATGCGATGCCCGACCCACTGCAGGTACTTGGCCCACACGTGATGCTGCGGACTGGGCCGCCCGCGATCGATCCATTCGGCGTAACCGCCCTGATCCACCAGGAACGCGGTCCAGCTGAAATCGTGCATGGCCTCGTTGATCTCGCGATTGCGGCCACGCGCCCAGGTGGTGTGGTACGGGAAGCCCACATCCTTCTCGGGGCTGGTGCCGAGCCGGTGCCGGCCGTCGGTCCAGCCACCGCTGGGCAGCCAGTTCCCGCCCACCGCGTGCGGCTCCACCACCACGACACGGGGGGCGGGCAGGCCGAGTTCGCGCAGCACATGCGATTTCGTGGCCACCGCAAGGGCTTTGGGCCCCGCACCTACAACCAGCAGAGTCTTCACCGGGTTCACACTCACTTCCTCTCGCGAACGACTGGCGATCGCGTCACAGCAACCGGGTCCCCTCCCATGTTTGCATAGGCTTACCTTATATTGCTTGGGTACCGTCTGGGCACCGCCCGCGGCTCACCGAAGTGAACGATTGGATGAATACATGATCAGCACCACCCGAAAGAAGCTGGGAGCAGCGGTTTTCGCGGCCGCCGCCGTTATCGCCGGGTTCAACGTGGCGACTGTCGCACCGGCCCAGGCCGCCCCCATCGTCTCCCCGGTTCGCACCGCGCAGCCCGGCCTGGGCGACCTGAACTCCAAGTTGCGGCTGGCCCTGAACCCGGGCGCGGACCGCTCGGCGCGCGCCAACGAGCTCGAGGCGGGCGCGGCCGGTCTGCCGCTGCTCGATCAGGTCGGCAGCGTCATCAACACCGTCCCGAGCCTGCGCTGGACCGTGGCCGGTCCGGTCGGCCAGAACGGTGACACCCTCACCGCCAACCTCCAGGTCACCGTCGACGGCTACGGCACCTTCCCGAACATCGAACTGGCGTGGCGCGAGATCGACGGCACCTGGAAGCTCACCCGCGAGTCGGAGTGCTCCGTGGCGTACTACGCCGGACAGTCCTGCAACCTGTAATCGGTTACACGGCAGGTGAAAACCCCGGGCATTCGCTGGAATGCCCGGGGTTTTCCCATCTCCCGACCCGGCAGTCGTGAGATGCGTTAGACCGGAACCGCTTCCAGACGCCAGCCGGTCGCCCGGGTGCGCTCATTCCAGAAGGCGGCATAGCGGCCGTCCAGGGTCAGCAGTTCGGCATGCGTACCGCGCTCGACAATGCGGCCCGCCTCCATGAACAGAATCTGATCCGCGTGCGCGATGGTGGCCAGGCGATGCGCCACCACGATGACCGTGCGGTCCCGGGTGAGCTCGTGCACGCCGCGCACCACCACGGCCTCGCTCTGCGGATCCAGCGCGCTGGTGGCCTCGTCGAGCAGCACCACGGGAGCATCCTTCAACAGTGCGCGGGCGATCGAAACACGCTGACGCTCACCGCCGGACAGGGATGCGCCGCCCTCGCCGACCGGACTGTCCCAGCCCGCGGGCAGGCGTTCGGCGATCTCGTCCACGCGCGCCGCGCGCCCGGCCTCGCGCACCTGATCATCGGTGGCGTCCGGGCGTCCGGCCCGAATGTTCTCCAGCACCGAACGATTGAACAGATACACGTTCTGGAACACCAGGGAGATACGGCTCAGCAGCGCCGGCTGATCGCGAACATCATTGCCGCTCACCAGGACCCGGCCCGAATCCACATCGTGGAAACGCGCGGCCAGGCGCAGCACCGTCGACTTGCCCGCGCCGCTGGGGCCGACGATCGCGGTGGTGGTGCCGGGCTCGACGGTGAACGACACCTCCGAGAGCACCTGCGCACCGGTGCGGTAGCCGAAGCTCACATTGTCGAACACCACACTCGGCGCGCCCGGCTCCGGATCTGAATCCGCCTGCGGCAGTGCGGGTTCGGCCAGCAGCGTGGTCACCCGCTCGGCCGCCGACGCCGCCGAACGCAGGGCGGTACCCAGCTGCGCGGCCTGATTCAGCGGTTCGATGAAACGGGCGCTCACCGCGATCAACGCGATGGCGGCGGCCGCGGAGATACTGCCGCCGGTCACCTGACCCACGACCAGGTACACCAGCACCAGGAACACCGCCTGCACGCACAGCGCGAACACGATCAGACCCGGCACACTCGCGGACAACAGACCCGAAGCGGCCTTGCGCTGGCGCGCCAGCGCCGCGTTCAACGCCTTGTTGCCCGCGCCCACCGCGCCGAAGGAACGCAGCACCGGCTGCGCCTGCGCGAATTCCAGCACCCGCGCGTTCGCCTCCGACGACGCCTCGTGCAACTGCTCATCCGAGGCGGTGTACGAGCGATTCGCCCACAGATTCACCAGATACAGCACCGGCGCGGCCAGCAGCATGGCCAGCGAGATCCGCCAATCCACGAACAGCATGCCGATCGCCACACCCAGCGGCACAATCACACCGGTCAGCATTTTCGCCAGCAGATACGCGATCAGGCCCTGCACCTCGCGCACGTTCTCCACCACCAGGCGGGACAGCGCACCCGCGTGCTGGGTCTCGAACCAGCCCAGCGGCAACGAATTCAGGTGATCACCGAGCCTGGTCTGCAAACCCTGCTGCATGCCGACGCCGATTCGCAAGCCGAGCACCGCCTGGACGAAACCGAAGCCGATCACACCGGCGACCGCGATGGCCAGGCCGATGGTCCAGCGCCAGGCGCTCGCGGTATCGCCGTCGAACAGCGCTTCGAGCACCGGCACCAGCAGCACGTACGCGGCGGCCTGGGACAGCGCCTGCGCGGCGATGGCGGCCAGCAATCTCGGTGTCAGCGAGGCGAACTCGCGCGGCACCAATGCGAAGACATTGCGAATCATCGTGTTCCCTCCAGCACCACGTCCAGCGCCGCCTCGTTGATGTCCCACAGCCGCTGATAGAGGCCGTTCGCCGCGCGCAGGCTCTCGTGATCGCCCTGCTCGACCAGAACGCCGTTCTCCAGCACCAGGATTCGATTCACACCCGTGATGGTGTGCAGACGGTGCGCGATCACCAGCACGGTACGGCCTGCCACCAGGGCGGCCAGCGCGTCCTGCACCGCCGCCTCCGATTCCGGATCGGCGAAGGCGGTGGCCTCGTCCAGCACCAACACCGGGGTGTCCGCCAGCAGTGCGCGAGCGATCGAAAGACGTTGCGCCTCACCACCGGAAAGCGTGGCGTCGACGCCGATCTCGGAGTCGTAGCCGCGGGGCAGCGTGCTGATCCGATCGTGGATCTGCGCTGCGCGGGCCGCGCGCTCCAGCGCCGCGTCATCGGCGTCCGGGCGGGCCAGCAGCAGATTGTCGCGGACGCTGCCGCGGATAAGGCGCACATCCTGGAAGACGAAACCGACGGTGCGATACAGCTCTTCGGTGGTGAACTCGCGAATATCGCGGCCGCCGATGCTGATTCGGCCTTCTTGCACGTCGTAGAAGCGCGGTAGCAGTTTGGCCAGCGTGGACTTGCCCGAACCGCTCGGGCCGACCAGCGCGGTCAGCGTGCCCGGTGCGAGCTCCAGATCGATACCGCGCAGCACCTGATGGTCATCGCGGTAGCCGAAACTCACGCCCTCGAAACGCACCAGCCCGGCGGGGGCCTCGATCTGCTCGCCGGAAGCATCCGCGCCGGAAGCCAATTCGGGGGTCTGCATAAGTTCGTGCAGGCGCAGCGCCGCGTCACCCGCGGTGCGCAATGCCTGCGCGCCATAGCCCAGACCCATGAGCGAACTGCCCAGGCCGAGCCCGATCATCAAGAACGGCAGCACATCCAGCGGCTGCACCCAGCCCGCGCCCACCCCGGTCAGGCCCGCGAGCACCACCAGCAGCATGACGAACACCGGTGAGACCACCGCGTCCGAGAGCGACTGCACCGAGACGATCGGCATCTTCAATTTGCGCAGGCTGTCGGTCTGATGATCGACCGCGTCCTGGAATACGCTGTGCGCCTTACCCGTCCGGCCGAACGCCCGCACCACCTGGATACCGTCCACGAATTCGACGGTCGCCTCCCGGGTGCGCTGTTCGGCGGCGTTGTAGACCAGCATGCGCTCGCGGCCGGGCTCATCGAGCATCTTCTTCATGCACAGCGCGTAGAGCACCAGCGGCAGCAGCAGCACCAGGGTGAGCCGGATGTCCACGGTGGCAAGGTAGATCAGCGTCACCAGCGGAATGGTCACCGAGCCGATGAAGTCCAGGCGGGCGTGCGCGACCAGATAGTGCAGCGCCTCCACATCGTCCTGGAGATACTTCTTCACCTCCGCCGAGGTGCGATCGCCGAACCAGCCCAGCGGAACCCGGGTGAGCTTGTCCGCCAGCAGACGGCGCAGGCTCAACTGATATCCGGCGTCCACCAGATGCGACCAGGTCAGCGCCACCGCCTGCAATACCGCCCGCGCCACCAGCACCAGCACCGCGATCAGCAGCAGCCGCCACACCCGATCGGTGTCGACCTGCGTGCGCAGCAGTTCGCGGCAGGCCTCGACGATCAGCAGGAACGGGACCACCGCGCAGACCGAGGCCACCGCCACGATCAGGCTCGCCAGCGAGAGCGTGCCCGCGACCGGGGCCAGAATCTCCTTGCGTGCCCGCGCTTCCCGCTGTTTGCGTGCCTTGGCTTCGGTTTTCTCCAGTGCCCGCGCCGCCTTGTCCGGCGCGACCTCCACCGTCATCAGTTGCCCCTCACCCTTTGTTCGGTTGGCCCGATCCTCACACAAGAACCATCAGAAAGATAGGGTAGGCTAACTTTGGTGAGCGAATTACAGGTGCCATCCGGAATCGACCGGCGCACCCGCGCGTTGTCGCGAACATGACAACCTCGGTCGTAGACACCAGCACCGATCACGGCACCCACGTCGCCGAACGCCTGCGGCGCGACACCGTCATCTGGTTGACCACCGTCGGGCCCAGCGGTACACCGCAGCCAAATCCCGTCTGGTTCCAGTGGGACGGCAGCGAAATCCTGCTCTTCAGCGAGCCGGGACAGGCCAAGGTCCGCAATATCGAGCGCAATCCGCGTGTGGCACTACACCTGAACAGCACTTCCGACGGCGGTGACGTCGTCATTCTCACCGGCTCCGCACGCGTCGACGACCGGCGGCCAAGTCCGGACGAAATCGCTTCGTACACAGAGAAATACGCGACAGGACTGGTCGATATCGGCATGACCGCCGAGGCCTTCTACGACAAGTACAACGCCGTCGTGCGCGTCACCCCGGACCGGCTGCGCGGCTTCTGATCCGGACGTGATGCCGTCCACACCCGCTGACCTGCGCCAGCGGGCCGTGTCGGCGCGCCCGATAGGGTTCACCCGGTGAGACGCAGGCAGCAGCCGCCGCTACCCAAGCGGCACGGGTTGGACCCGGCGCGGCTGCGGCTGCCCGAGGACGGTGACTGGGCGACCATTCGCGATCATCTCGTGGAACGGCTACCCCGCGTCGATCCGGCGCGCATCGACGCACTGCTGCGCGAAGGCGGGATCGTCGATCTGGACGGGCCCATCGCGCCCGACGCCGCGTATGTGCCCGGTGGGGCGGTGTGGTTCCACCGCGATCTGCCCGATGAGACCGAGGTGCCGTTCGAGATCGGCATCGTGCATCGCGACGAGAACATCCTCGTTATCGACAAACCGCACTTTCTGTCGACCATTCCGCGCGGACAGCACATCCTGCAGACCGCGCTGGTGCGACTGCGGCGCGAACTCGAACTACCCGATCTGGTGCCCGCGCATCGACTCGACCGGGTCACCGCGGGACTCATCCTCTTCATCGTGAATCCGGCCGTGCGCGGGGCGTATCAGACCATGTTCCACAAACGGACCGTGCACAAGGAATACGAGGCCATCGCGCGCTTCGATCCCGAGCTCGAACTACCGCGCACGGTGATCAGCCGGATCATCAAGGAACGGCAGGTGCTGCGGGCATTCGAGGAGCCGGGCGAACCCAATGCCGAAACCCATATCGAACTGCTCGAACAGCGCGACGGGCTGGGGCGATACCGGCTGCGACCCAAGACCGGGCGCACGCATCAACTACGGCTGCACATGAACTCGCTCGGCATTCCGATCCTGGGTGACGACTTCTATCCCGACCTCACCGACAAACCGGTCGAAGACTTCACCCGGCCACTGCAATTGCTCGCCGCTGCGCTCGAATTCACGGACCCGATTTCCCGGCAGCCGCGCCGCTTCGAAACCGGCCGCACGCTGCAGGCTTGGCATGACCCCGAAGGCTGGGCCGCGGGCCCCACGCCCGGCGGTGATCAGCTTTAACAACTTTTCGAGTGCATTCTAAGAATCCCTACGTACACTGGCCGGGATGTCTCAGAACGATAACGGTGCGATCGCCGTGCTCTCCCCGGCACCCGCGCCCCTCCGCCACCGCCTGCACGCCTACATAGACGTGGCAGTCGTCGTAGCCGTTCTGATCTGCACGAATCTGATAGCCCACTTCACCAACGCCCTGGCCAGCATTATCACGGTCCCGATTGCCGCGATCGTGTTGCTGGCCATGGTCCGCCGCCGCGGCCTGGGCTGGGCCGAACTGGGCCTGTCCCCGCGCCAATGGCGCAGCGGCACACTGTGGGCGGTCGCCGCCGTAGGCGTGGTCCTGCTCGCCGTGGCCATCGGAGCCCTACTCCCCATCACCCGCCCGTTCTTCCTGGCGGACCGCTACGCCACCATCTCCGGCGCACTGATCGCATCGATGATCGTGATCCCCCTGCAAACGGCCATCCCCGAAGAGCTGGCCTTCCGCGGCGTCCTGCACGGCACCCTCGACCGCGCCTACGGCGCACGCGGCGTATTCGCGGCCGGCTCAATGCTTTTCGGCCTCTGGCACGTGGCCTCATCCCTCGGCCTCACCAACGGCAACAAGGGCCTGTCCAGCTTCCTCGGCACCGGCATCCCCGGCCAGATAATGGGCATCGCCCTGGCCGTCCTGGCCACCGCCGCCGCCGGAGCCGTCTTCACCTGGCTCCGCCGCCGCAGCGGCAGCCTCCTGGCCCCCATCGCCCTGCACTGGTCCGTCAACGGCGCAGGCGCCTTGGCCGCCGCCCTCGTCTGGCATACGACACTCCGCTGACTCGCGGGACAAACCCGACAACATCAGCAGCTTTCTTTCGACACGTATCGAACGTATGTTTGAATTCTCTCGCTGGTTTTCTGATGACACAGACGACTGCGGGGGTACGAATGGCTCGATTCACAGTCCCGGACGGCTGCAGGATGCGGGCCTATCGATTCGCCTTGGACCCGACGTCGAGACAAATACGAGCGCTTGAATCACACTGCGGGGCGGCACGCTTCGCCTTCAATCACATGCTCGAGTTCGTGATCGCCGTCCGGGATCAACGTGCGGCCGAACGCTCCTATGACATCCCCGAGGACGAGCTGACGCCCGCGCAGGGCTGGTCGCTGCCCGCCCTGCGCAAAGTATGGAACCAGCGCAAGGAAATACATGCGCCCTGGTGGCGCGAGAACAGCAAAGAGGCTTACAACAGTGGGATCGACGCGCTGTCCCGAGCCCTGGAGTCCTGGTGGAAGTCGAAGTGTGGCAGCCGAGCCGGGGCCGCGATCGGATTCCCCAACTACAAATCCAAGCACCGCTCACCACAATCGGTGCGGTTCACCACCGGCACCATTCGAGTGGAAGGCGATCGTCACCACATCACCCTCCCCGTGCTCGGCCGGATTCACACATACGAGTCAACCCGAAAGCTTGTCCACCATCTCGACAGTGGAACAGCGCGAGTCCTGTCAGCCACCGTCCAGTTCGAAGGTGGCCGCTGGCTCTGCTCGCTGCACACCATCGTCGAAGTTCAAGAGCAGCCCACGACAACCCGGCGCAATGGGCATCCGGTCGTTGGCGTAGATCTGGGGATCAAGAATCTTCTGGTAGCGGCCACACCCGATGGAACCGAGGTGTTACGTGTCGCAGCACCGAAACCATTGAACGCAGCGCTGCGCAGGCTGCGCATCCTGCAACGACGAGCCGCTCGCCGATGTGGGCGATGGGATCCGGTCAACAAGTCGTCATGCCGACCATCACGAAGATGGACTCGGAACCACAGACAACTGACGAAGGCCCATGCGCGAGTGCGGAATATCCGTCGGCACGAGCTGCATCGAGCGACTTCCACATTGACCTCCGAGCACGATGTGATCGTGATCGAAGATTTGAATGTCGCCGGGATGTTCAGAAATCGAAAAGCCTGCTTGAAAGGTTTCAATCGCAGTGTCGGCGATGCCGCGCTCGGGGCGTTGCGAACACAGTTGAGCTACAAGGCGGAGCGACATCACATCACGCTGCGGATCGCCGACCGGTGGTTCCCATCCACTCAAATTTGCTCCGGATGCGGCGCGAGAACCAAGCTGCCGCTCAAAGAACGTGAATATCGCTGCGGGATATGCGGTCTGGTGATCGATCGAGACCTGAACGCGGCTGTCAACCTCGCGCGCCTCGGCGAGAGGCAGGGGCGATGAAGCGCCTACCCCGCACAACCATTTCAGTGTGGTAGCTAAGACGGGGACTGCCACGGCGTAAGCAGTGGCTGCGTGAAACATGCTTTACAGCAGCATGTTTCACGCAACGGAACAGAGGAATGCGCCCCACACACAACAGAAGGGGTGGGTCGGCCAACTTTGGGAACAGAGGATTTTCAGTTGGCCGACCCGGGACGGTTCGGTGTGGTCGGGCCAGCACCGAACCGGGATCAGGAGCCCAGGAAGCCCAGGGGGCCGGCGCCGCAGGTGGCGCTGCCGGTGAGGGTGGGCTGCAGGACGTTGACCTTGAGTTCCCAGACCGAGCCCTGGAGGGTGGACAGGGTGTGGGTACCCGCGCCCTTGGGGGTCCACTGGATGGTGGCCTTGCCATTGCTGGGGTTGATCGGGCTGCCGCCGATGACCAGGCCATTGTCGTAGAACCAGACCTGGATCCAGTGGTCGTAGGTCGCGGTGACCTCGTAGGTGCAGGCGGCGTAGACATTGCGGGCGTTCACCGAGAGGCCGGTGGGGACGGCCGACGCGTAGGGGGCGGTCAGGGCCGCGGAACAGGCCACCGCGGCCAGTGCGGTGACGCCGAACCCGGCCCGCTGGGCGATGCGCTTGTTCACGGTCTTGGACATGTGGAAACTCCTCGGGTGCAGGCCGCATCGAGTGCGGTCCGGCGAACCATATCGGTTGTCCAGTTCGAGCGGTGGCGGTTTCCGGAAAAAACTGAAACGTGTTTCTGTCAGATGCGCATCGGTGCTGGACAGCGAGCCGGGCCCGCCTCCCGAAGGAGACGAGCCCGGCTGTGCTGGAGCCTGATTCGCGGCTAGCGCTTGGCGGAATCCGGTACCGGCTCCGCCCACTGGCGATTGTCGAACTCCGCCTGCGGATCGGCGTCACCACCGTGACCCGGCCACCACGCCAGCTTGCCGATCAGCGCGGTCACCGACGGGGTGAAGTACATCGCCATCACCGACGCCGAGATGAAGATGCCCACCGAGATCGCGAAGCCCATCTGCGACAGCGCGGTATTGCCCGCCAGCATCATCGAGGCGAAGGTGCCCGACAGGATCGCACCGGCGGCGGCGATGGTCGGACCCGTGTGCTTGAACGCCTCGGCCGCGGCCTTGCGCGGACTGTGACCCTCGCGGGCCTCCTCCCGCAATCGGGCCACCATGAGGATGTTGTAGTCCGTTCCCAGCGCGACCACGAACAGATACATGATCAGCGGCAGCGTGAAGATCAGACCCGAATTACCTTGCAGATGCTGGAAAACCAGCACCGCAGCACCGAGCGTGGCGGCGAACCCGAGGAACACCGACGCGATCAGATACCAGGGCGCCACCAGACTGCGCAGCAACAGACCCAGGACCAGCATGATGAGCAACGCCGCCACCGGGAACACCACCGCGTAGTCACGGTTCATCGCGGCCTTGAAGTCGACGAAGATCGAGGTCATACCGCCGACCACCGCCTTGGTGCCGTCCGGTGCGGCCGCATGCGCGGCATCACGCAGCGGACCCTGCACCGTCTTCAGCGCCGCGTCGGATTCCGGTGCGTCATTGAGCGTCACCTGATACTCGGCGATCGACTTGCTCTCCGACAGCTTCGGCTCCGACACCTGGCCGACACCCGTGACACCGATCAGCGCCTCGCGGTAGCTCTTCAACTGATCCGTGGTCAGCGCTGCCCCCTCGGTGCTCAGGTACACCTGCGAAGGCTGCGTGGTGCCCGCGGGCATGCCCTTGAGCAATTCCTTGCTATAGACCGAGGATTCGGAGGTATCCGAGGTCGAACTCGAACTCAGATCGAAGGTCGGATTGAAGCCGAGCGCGACCACGCCCAGCGCGACCAGGATTCCACCCGAGACCAACGCGTACACCCCGGGCCGCTTACCCAGCGACGCACCGACCGCAGCGAACCGCGCCGCATCCGGATCGTGCTTCCACGCCTTCGAAGGCCAGAACACCTTGGTGCCCAACAGCGAAACGATCGCCGGAACCAGCGTCAGACCCGCGAGCAGCGCCACCGCGACCGCGATCGCCAGCGCCGGGCCGAGCGAACGGAACATGCCCAGCGTCGACAGCATCAGCGCGCCGAAGGCGATAATCACCGCGGCCGCGGCCGAACTGATCGCCTCACCGACCCGGGTGACCGCGCTGACCATGGCCGTCTTGGGATCCTCACCCGCACGCAGGCGTTCCCGATAGCGGAACATCAGGAACAGGATGTAGTCGGTGCCGACACCGAACAGCACCACGACCAGCAGTGACTGCACCGAGTTGTCGACCTTGAGATCGAAGGCCTTGCTCACCATTGCGATCAGACCGTTGACGGCCACCGAGATCGCGCCGATCACGATGATCGGCAACAGCGCGATCACCGGGCTGCGGAAGATCACCAGCAGCAGCACCAGAATCAGCACGATGGTGGCGATGCCGATAATGGCCAGCGCCTTATTGCCCGAATCCTGCTGATCCAGGGTCTGCGCCGCCTGACCGGTGACACCGGCCTTCAGATCGGACCCGGAAACCGTGTCCTGCAACGCGGTTCGGATCTCCTTCACCGCATCGGTCTGCCGCTTGTCGTTCGGGCTGGTGACCTTGGTCATCTGCACCGCGACGACATCGACCAGCTTGTTGTCCGAGGCGGGCATCGGCGCGATCGCCGTGACGTCCTTGATGTTCCGCTCGGTGAGCTTGGCCGCCGCCGCCTGCACGGTGGCGGTATCGGTCGCGCTCAGGGGTTGGCCGTCGGCGCGCTCGAAGACGATCAGCGCGGACGGGGCGGCACTATTGGGAAAAGCCTTCTGCTGCACGTCCATCGCCTGGATGGATTCGTAATGCGAGGGCAGGAAGTCGGCCTGCTCGGTGGTGGCCGTGAGTTTCGGCGCCGTCATGGCGATGGCGACGATAGCGATCAGCCAAGCGCCGATCACCAGCCACGGCTGTTTGACGACGAAGCGTCCCAGTCGGGAGAACATGCGGGAGAAGTCCTTTCGGGGTTCGGCCGCGTTATTCAGATATCGAGGTCTTGCGAGGCGGGGTTCGCCACTACATCCGAGGCGATACGAAACGCCTTGGCGGGAATGCGATCACGCAGCTCCTCGAGCGACTCCACGATGTCCAGGGTGAAGTCGCCATAGCCATCCTCACCCAGGCCGAGCATCTCGCGCCAGTTCTTAAATTCCTTGGCCCAGTTGGTGAGTGGCGTGAAGTCGGACTGATCCGAGTTGCGCCGGGCGACGACGAAATCGTCCTTGGCATTGCGGTACGCCTGCTTGGTGGCCTGCTGGAAGTCCGCCCACTCGATGTAGTGACGGTGCACCACGAACTTGCCCTTGCGGCTCTGATAGACCTTCACCACTTCGGTGCCGGCCTTGGTGACCTGCTGCGATTCCGCCAGCAGGCGGCCGACGAAGCTCTGTGTGCGCCCGCCGCCGGGGCCGACGCGCAGTTCGATGCGGCTCATGCCCTCGGGGAAGTTCTGGGCGATGAGCGCGGTCTGCGATTCGTCGCCGGCGGGTTTCTGCATATCGATGTCCATGACGTTCTCCAGATTTCAGGTGCGACAATGCGCATATAGGCATGAATCTACAAGCCGCTGCCACGGAATGAGATGCACTGTGCCGCAATAACTTCGGTCGCCGAGTGAGCTCGGCAGACGGCCGCTTCGGCGTCTGAAATCACTATAAGTAGACGTATACGTATAGCGCAACCCTGAATTGACCCTGATATATCTCCAGGGTCTCCCCGAGAACGGGAACGGCCCGCCTCCCGGACGGGAGGCGGGCCGGAACAAGCAGCGGTCAGCGCCCGCGCCGCTTACCCGGCTTCTGCGCTGCCCCACCACGTTTCGCCGCGGTCGGCTTCTTCCCGGCGGGCGGCTTCTTGCCGGCGCGCGGTTGCGCCTTCGGCTGCTGCTTCTTCTCCTGCCCGGACGGCGACCGGGTACTGCGCTCCGAACGCCCGCGCACCACGCCCACGAACTCCTCCACCAGATCCGTGGTGCGCTCGGCGGGCCAGGCCAGCGCGATCTCGGTCGGCGGCACATCGGTGACGGTCCGATAGACCAGATCCTTGCGGGCGTGCAGGCGGGCGATGGAATGCGGCACGATCGCCGCACCGCTGACCGCCGCCACCAACTCCAGGGTCATGGCCGCCTCGTCCAGGTCGGCGGCGTCCTGCATCCGCTCATCGGCCAGCTCGAGCGTGCTCACCTGCTCGAATACCGAGATCGGATGATCCTTGGGCACCACCACCACCGCGATCTCGCGATACAGCGGAATCGCGCTCATACCCTCGCGATCGATCGGCAGGCGCACGAACGCCATATCGACCCGGCCCTCGCGCAGCGCCGCTTCCTGTTCGCGCATGGGCACGGCCAGCATCTCCAGGACGATCTCCGGATACCGCTCCCGCCAGATGCGCTCCCATTTGGTGACCGTCACCCCGGGCACGAACCCGACCCGCAGACGCTCGGCATCGTCATCGGGGGTCGCCGGAGCCTGCTCGACGACATTGGCGAGAATCTCGAGCGCGGCCGCCAGCAGCTCCTCGCCCTCGGCCGTGAGCTGGGTCGGCGACGCCCCCGGGACGAACAGTTTCGTCCCGAGCTCTTCCTCCAGATCGATGACCGTATGACTCAACCGCTGCCGGGAAATCCCCAATGCCTGCGCGGCGCGGGCGAAGTGCAACTCCTGCGCAACCCCGGCGAACCAGCGCAGACGCGTGACATCGATCGACTCGAACCGGCTCATTCCACCCAGGTTATTGCACCGCTCCAGGGATAACCGCACCGCGCGGCCGGTTCCCCCGACCCCGCCCGATACCCTGAGCAGGTGAGCCCGGACAAGAAACCCCAGACCATGAAGCCGCTGACCGCGGCCGACAAACTCGGCATCTACCTCCCCGCAACCCCCGAGGAGTTCCGGAACTCACCGCTCACCCGCGCCCAGCTGGACGAGCTGCGCGCCAACCCGCCGCAGTGGCTGCAGGATCTGCACCGGGACGGCCCGTTCCCGCGCGATGTGACGGCCCGCAAACTCGGCATCTCCAACTCCGGGCTCGGCCGCGCGGGCGTCGAGGACGCCATGACCAGCGCGCAGATCGCGGCCCTGATCGCCGATCCGCCGGAATGGCTGATCGCCGAGCGCAAGAACTACGTCGCGGTGCAGGCCGAGGCCGAACGCGTCAAGATCAAGGACGCCGAACGCCGCGCGGCCACCAATCGCCCGCGCAAGAACTGGTAGTCCGCACTCACCTCACATTCGGCGCAGCACCCGATCCACCAGATCGGGGGCCGCGCCGAGATAGTTCTCCGGGCGCAGCAGATCATCGAGTTCAGGTCCGCTCAAATGCAGTGCGATATCCGGGGATTCGGCCAGCACCTCGGCCAAAGGCCGTGCGCTGGACTGCGATTCGTACGACGCCGATTGCAGCGTCTTCTTCGCCACCGGCTTACCCAGCAGCGGCCCCAGCCGAATGGACAGGCGTTCGGACACGATCTGCCCCTCGGTGAGCGTCAGATTCGCGGTCATCCGATCGGCGTCGGCGGTCAGCCCCTCGGCCAATTCCACCGCGGTATGCGCCGCGCCGCCCGCCAGCAGCAGACATTCGCGCAGCGGCTGCCATTCGGCATGCCAGGAACCCGCGGGGCGCTCATCCTCGGCCAGCAGCGCGCCGAACAGTGTCGAGGCCAGCGCCGGGACCTGTAGGGCCGCCGCCCGAATCATGGTGCTCAGCACCGGATTCCGCTTCTGCGGCATGGCGGAGGATTCACCGCGCCCCTCGGCCGCGGGCTCGTAGACCTCCGCGATCTCGGTGCGGGACTGCGAGATCACGTCCACCGCCATTTTGCCCAGCACCCCCGAGGTGAGCGCCAGTGACGACGCCAGATCCGCGATCGGGGTGCGCACCGTATGCCAGGGGGTCGCGCTCACCGCGAGCGAGAGTTCCGCGGCGAATTCCGCGCTCAACTTCTCCATGATCTCGCCACTGGTGGCCACCGACAGCTCCGATTCACCGCAGCGCGCGCATTCGATATACGACGCCAAAGTGCCCGCCGCACCACCCAATTGCACCGGCAGCCCGGTGCGCACCTGGCACAGTCGCTCGCGGGCATCCAGAATGCCCTGCATCCACACCGCCACCTTCGCGCCGAATGTGGTCGGCACCGCCTGCATGGCCAGGGTGCGACCGGCGATCGGCGTACTGCGGTGCCGCCGCGCAAGTTCCGCCAGTCCGGCCAGAATGCCGTTCAGGTCGGCGATCATCACCGACAGCACGCGCGCCGCGATCAACATGGTCGCGGTATCGAGAATGTCCTGACTGGTCGACCCGTAGTGCACATAGTTCGCGCTCACCGGATCGATATCGGCGACCGCCCGATGCAGCCGCTCCACGAAGCACACCACCGGATTCGCCGCTCCCCGTGCGGCTTCGGCGATCTCGCGGGCGTCGAACGTATGGCCGCGCACCGCGAGGGCCATATGTTCGGGCACCACCTCGGGCACCATGCCCAGGCGCGCCTGCGCCCGCGAGAGCGCCAGCTCCACCTCCAGCATGGCCTCGATCCAGGCATCGTCGCCGAGCAGGGATTCCACCGGGGCGCCCACCCCCACCGGGGACAGCAGACCGTATTCGATCGCCATATCGCCTTGCCTTTCAGAGGAATTCGCGGAGCGCTCATAGCGGTGCGTGGTGAGGATCTCGCGGGCGATCCCGTCGCCGTCCGCCAGCGTCATCGAATTCACGCCGGGCCGCGGACCGGCCGCGGTCACCCAGCGCACGGATTCGGTGGGCACCCCGAAGGCGTAGCGGCGGCGCTGGATTCGGCCCTCACCGTCCACCAGATGATGGGTGTTCGGGGCCAGCGCCAGACCGCCGGTGCGGTAGCTGCTGCCGTCCGGTGAACCCATGCTGAAACCGCTGACATCCTTGCGGCCCAGCAGATTACGCAGCAGCGGATCGGCGGTGCGGCGCAGATCCGGTGCGGGCATCCAGGCGTCGATGAGATGCCGCCCGCGCACCTGTGAGCCAGCCACCTGCGGGGACTCCGCGAAGAACAGCCGCCGCCCGGTATCGACCCGCAGTCGCATACCCGGGCCGATGACCCGCACCACGCCCGCCCGGATCAGCGCGGACAGTTCGGCGATGCGACTGGCGGGCGGGCCGATGGACAGGAAGGCGTTCATGGGCGTGTACCAGCGATCCAGATCATCGCGGTAGGACGATCCGGCGATACCGCCGTGATCGACCACCAGCCGGACCTCATTGCGCAGGTCCCGCAGCACATCCAGGGCCGCCTTCACCGGACCGCGCACATTACCCAGCCGGGCCGCGCGCACATCGGCGTCCAGATAGCCGAGCAGCCAATCGTGGAATTCGGCGGGATCGCCGAAACTGCGGCCGCCGGTGGGATCGACCAGCGTGGACCAATCCCACTGCTCGTCCTGTCCGATGTGGAAGCGCTGCAACAGTTCCGCGGAATCGGCGGCGGGCGCGCCCAGATAGGCGTCCCGGAACGCCTCCAGCCGTTGCGGACTCAGCCGCTCGGCCAGCAGCGCCGCGTAGTACACCGATTCGACCTCGCGGGCGATGAGCGGCCACACATCGTGCCGGAACGACACATCGCCGAATTTGCGTGAGCGACTGCGCAATCGGGCAATACGCTCGGGATTCAACAGGATCGGCGCGTAGCGGCCGTCCACACCCTTCTGATTCTCACCGCGCGCGTGATGCGGTACGCCCCGGCGGCAGCCCGCCATGATCAGCGGCTCATGTCCGGAGGCCACGTACTCCAGTCCGGCGTCGGACTCCTTGAAACAGCCGCCGCGACCGACCGTGAGCAGCGCCAGATAGTCGAAGAAGGTGAGGCCGAGGCCGCGAATGAGCACCGGTTCCCGCTCGGGGATGGCGTGCACGTCGATATCGGCGGCATTGGCGGGGGCGGTATAGCCCAGGCCCAGCGTGCGCGCCGAATCATGCAGGGAGCCGGGCTCTTCCGGCGGCTCCTCGCCCAGATGACCCTGGGCCAGGACCACCGCGTGCAGTCCGCGAATGCGTTCGCCGGTGCTCAGTTCGAGTTCCTGCAATCCGCCCGGGCCGTCCCACAAATCGGTTGCGGTAGCCACAATTTCGCGCGTATGCACCCATTCGGAATAGCGATCCCGGGTGCGCTCGAATGCCCAGCGCAGATAATGGCCGTAGAAGTAACGTGGCGGATAGGTATCGGCGCGGATGCGCAGCGCTTCCCGATAAGCGCCGGAGGGCAATCCGGCGAAATTGCCGATCTTGGCGAGGAAATTGGACCATTCGTACAAACTCGGCCCTCTATCCACCGGCCCGGCCATCTCCACCGTGTCATCGGTGAAGATGGTGACCTGCTCGGCGACCGTGTTCATCAGCAGCTGAGCAGGCTGATCGGTCCGCCAGACCGCGCCCGTGCCAACCCTTTTCGAGTCGATCAGGATCAGCTCGACGCCCGCGCAATTACCGAGCTGTCGAGCATTGGCACAAATCCGTTCGAATACATTCAGACCGCGAGGTCCCATTCCGACTATCGCGACCCGAACCACATTGTCGAGCATTCACACACCGATCGCGCCCGAGGATCCGTACCCGGTAGCGGGCACGTCGCCGAGACTAGCAATGCGACAAACGCCATACAAGAACGCGCGGTACGGAATACGGCTCAGCTCGCGAAACGCCGAACGCACAATTGCGAAACGCCGAATGCCCGCCACCGCGCGGAAACCGCGGCGACGGGCACGACGTCACCGCGCCGCCGAGACGAGAACGGGCTCGGAAACCGCGGCAGCGGCACCGGTTTCGCGGCGCTCCAGCGCGGCGGACACCAGCGCCAGCACCAATGCCGAGGCGGCCAGCCCCGCACCCACCCAATTCGGCGCGGTGTAGGCCAGCCCCGCCGAGAGCGTCAGCCCACCGAGCCACGCGGCCAAGGCATTTCCGAGATTGAACGCGCCGATATTCACCGCCGACGCCAGGGTCGGGGCCTCGGGAGCCTGATCCAGCACGCGCTTCTGCAGCGAGGGCACCGACGCGAAGCCGAGCGCGCCGATGACGAAGATGGTGATCGCGGCCGGCACCTTCACCTGCGCGGTGACCGTGAACAGCGCCAGCGCGATCGTCAACGCGGACAACGAGATATACAGCATCGGCATGAGCGCGCGATCGGCGAATTTGCCGCCCACCAGATTGCCCACAACCATCCCCAGGCCGAGCAGCACCAGCAGCCAGGTGATGGAACCGTCCGCGAAACCGCCGATCTCGGTCATCATCGGGGCGATATAGGTGATCGCCGCGAACACCGCGCCGAAGCCCAGCACGGTCATGCCGTTGGCCAGCCACACCTGAATGTTCTTGAAAGCGGCCAACTCCCGGCGCAGGTTCACATGCTCCGGGGTGGGCAGATTCGGAACCAGCTTGGCGATTCCGGCCAGACCCGCCACACCCAGCAGCGCCACGATGGCGAAGGTGACGCGCCAGCCGATCTGCTGACCGACGAAGGTGCCCAGCGGTACGCCGACCACATTGGCGACCGTCAGCCCGGTGAACATCATGGCGATGGCACCGGCCTTGCGATCCGGGGCGACCAGATCCGCGGCGACCACCGCGCCGATACCGAAGAACGCGCCGTGCGCCAGTGAGGCGACCACGCGGCCGATCAGCATGACGCCGAAGACCGGGGCGATGGCGGAGATGAGATTCCCGGCGATGAAGAACCCCATCAGCAGCATGAGCATGCGCTTGCGGGGGACGCGGGTGCCCAGCGCGGTCATGATCGGCGCACCCAGCATGACGCCGAGCGCATAGCCGGTGACCAGCCAGCCGGCGGTCGGAATGGACACCCCGAAGTCACCGGCGACCTCGGGCAGCAAGCCCATGATGACGAACTCGGTGGTGCCGATTCCGAAGGCCCCGATTGCCAGGGCCAGCAGTGCGAGCGGCATGACTACACCTTCCAGACGATTGCAAGAGCGCGTTATTGCAAACACAATAGTTGCATACGCGTGTTACTTGCAAGCGCGGGCATTCGCGGAAGTGGTCTATCCTGGTCACATGACTGCCACCGATCCCGCACTCACCGGTCTCGCCCAGGGCTGGTGCGCGCTCACCGTGCTGCACGGGCGGATCGAAGCGCACATCGAACGCGCGCTCCAGGCGAAACACGAACTCAGCGTGCGCGAGTACTCCCTGCTCGACGTACTGAGCCGCCAGCACGACGGCACCGGCGGCATGCTCCAGATGAAACAGGTCGCCGACGCCATCGTGCTGTCCCAGAGCGCCACCACCCGGCTGGTCACCCGGCTCGAAGACCGCGGACTGCTCGCGCGGTACCTCTGCCCCACCGATCGCCGCGGCATCTACACCAAGGTCAGCGACACCGGGCGCGAGCTCTTGGAAGCCGCACGGCCCACCAACGACGCCGCCCTGCGCGAAGCCCTCGACGATGCCGCGGGCAATCCCGAACTGGCACCGCTGGTCCGCACCGTCGAATCCCTGCACACCCCCGCTTGAACCGGCGGCGCACAGCACGAAGGCCCGCTCCCCCAACCGGAAGCGGGCCTTCTCCCCTCCTGACTATGCGATCGCCGGGCTATGCGATCGAGCGGCTCAACGGCAGATTGACGTAGCTCGGCTCCGAAGGGTCGAGCAGCACATGCTGATTCGCGAGACGGCTCTCGACCAGCAACGGCGGCAGCAGTACCCCGCGCGGGAAATTGCTGGCGTACACATCGATTCGCACCCGATGACCCGGTTGCAGCACCGCGTCAACGGGATTCACCGCGATATCGATCGTCGTCGGCTGACCGGGCACCAGCGGCTGCCGGGAATCCAAGGTCAGCAGATACGCCGTCTCGGTGAGATCACCGGCCGCGTTCCGCTTGCTCTTGTCCTCATCCACCGCGCGCAATGACGCGGTGAGCTGACCGCTGGCCACCACGGTCGAACGACCATCGGGCGCAACGTCATTCACCGTGACGGACCAGTAGCCCTCGGAGGAGTCGTACGCGGTGTTCAGATGCACATTGATCGGCCCCGAGATGACCGTCGCCTCGGAAACCGGTGCGCTGGTGAAGGTCAGGCCACCGAGCTCGTGAATGCGGTCATCCTTGGTGCAGCCGTCGATCACCGAGGTTATCCCCAGTGATTCGACCGCCATATCGCGCGAGCAGAGTGCGGTGATCCCGGTCAGCGGCGAAACCGTCAGCTGCGCGGGGGCATCGGTGCCATCGCCGTTCAGCGACCCGTCGTACAGGCTGTTCGCGGTACCGCTGCGCGCGGGCGAGAGGTACATGCGCCGGTACTCCGACGTCGGCCGCGGCAGCCACGAGGTCGCGGTCCAACCGCCGCCCTGCTGCCACAGCACCACCGGGCCGTACTGATCGATGCCGTTGTCGATGCCCTTGAGCCACTTGTCGTACCAGGCCATCTGGAGCACGTCCAACCGCGGCGGCTTACCCGGATTGCCCAGGCCCGAACCGGGATTCGCGTGATAGGTGTCGCCCATGATCAGCTTCTTCCGCTCCGGCGGCAGCGGAATCCGATCGAACGACATGGCGCTGGACGGCGCGAAGATGTCCTGCCAGCCGCCGTACGCGAAGGTCGGCACCTTGATGCGCTCGGGATGACTGTCCGAGAAGGCTTCGCGCAGTTCACTTCCCGGCCGCAATGCCTGTTTCAGCGGCTCGGGTAGCAGATCCACCGAGGGCGTCAGCGCCATGATGATGTAGTCGAAGAACTCGAAAGGCGTTGTGACACGGTCCATCAGCCATTTCGCGTCCAAGTGACCGAGTACGACGCCGACCGGATCGGGGAAGTTCTGGATCACATCGATGAACGCGATGTACAGCGGCGCGAACAGACCCAGCCCGCCACCGGGCGCGGCCACGTCACCGATCTTGTCGGTACTGCCCTCCACCGGGAAGATCGCCTTCAACGCGGGCGGATTCTGCGCGGCCACCATGTACTGGTTGATGCCCGAGTACGAGATGCCGTTCATCCCGATATTGCCGTCCGACCAGGGCTGTTTCGACGCCCAGTCGATCACCTCGACCGAATCCTGGGTCTCGCGGCTCTGGAAGAACTGCCACGCGCCCTGCGAATAACCGGTGCCGCGGGTGTCCACCACGATCTGGGTGTAACCGTGCTGGATGAGCCTGCGGTCCGCGCCGAAGGTCCGGGCAGCGCCGCCGCTGAGCACCCGGGTCAGATCCGTGACCGAGGACAGCGGTGTCCCGGTCAGATCCACACTGTTCACCAGCTGGATCAGGGCATCGGACAGCCATGGCACCGACAGCGCCACATCGGCCAGCCAGGACGCGAACTTGGTATAGGGCGTCAGATTGACAATGGTCGGCAGCGGATCGGTGACCGGTACGCCATTGGCGTCGACGGGCCGATACACATTGGCCTTCAACACCGTTCCGTCGCTCATGGTGATCGGCACGTCGAAATCTATGTGCACCTCGCCGGGATAGCGGCCCGGATATTTCGCCGGTCCGTCGTGCGCGGCCAGCCAGGATTGCCCGAGTTCACCGCCGTCCGGCGGGGTTTCGGCCGCGGCGGTCGGCGTCACAGACAGCGAGGTCATGGTGATGGCTACGGCGGCTATGGCTAATCGGATCAGGTGGCTGCGGGCTCTCCCGATCATGCGTGCTCCCCTCCATCCGGGCATCCGACACGATCCCGGCTTATAAACTGTGGCGTACCTATGATGGCCACGAATGGTGTCTGGGTCACAGCTTCGCCGCAACTGTGGCGCGCCTCACAGCTCGCGCGACTCTATGCTCTGGAGATGGCTCTGGAATCCGGCTTCGATCGCCGCCGCCTGCCGCCCGGCACCCACGGCATCAATCCGGAGGACGTCGTGCACTCACAGCGCATGCGCATCTTCTTCGGCGTGCTCGAGTCCGTCTCCGAACGCGGCTACAACGCCACCACGGTGGCGGATATCGTTGCGCGCGCCGGGGTTTCGCGGCGCACCTTCTATCAGCTGTTCCGGGATCGGGACGAATGCTTCCTCGCCGCCTTCGAGGCCGCGGTCGACCTCGTCATCGAACAGCTCGACCGAAGTATCGCCAGCACACCGCATTCCGATTGGCGCACACTCATCCACACCACGCTCGGCGAATACCTGCGCGCGCTCAGCGACAATGCCGACTGCGCCCGCGCCCTGCACGTGGAATGCCTCGCCGCCGGACCCGTGGTGGCGGAACAGCGGCGGCATATGAAAAACCGTCTGGCACAGCGCATGCGGGCGGCTTTCCGCATCGGTTACGCCGCCGGGGACATCCCCGCCGAGATTCCCGACGACTTCTTCGACGCCCTCATCGGGGCCATCGACGATCGCATTCGCGACTGCATCCAGGGCCCTGGACCGCGCGCGCTGCCGACCCTCACCACGCACGTCTATCAGGTGACGATGGCCCTGTTCGGCGTCCCCGATCTGTCCCGCCGGCCCGAACCGGTCGCACCCCCGCGCTAGCGTGGAGGCATGGCACTGACGTTGGAAGAACGACAGAGTTTCCTGGCCCAACCACACATCGGCGCATTGGCCGTGAACAACAAGCCCGGTCGCGCGCCCCTGAACGTACCCATCTGGTACCAGTACACCCCCGGCGGCGAACTGTGGATCATCACCGGGCCCGAGTCACAGAAGATGCGCCTGCTGAAGGAGTCCGGCCGCTTCAGCATCATGGCGCAGGTGGTGGAACCCACCGTCCGCTATGTGACGGCCGAGGGCCCGATCGACCGCATCACCGTCATGACCGACGAGATGCACCATGAGATGGCCTCGCGCTATCTCACTCCCCCGCAGGTCGACAAGTATCTGAAGTCCACCGAGGAACTCGGCATCGGCGAACAGGTCGCGGTTTACATGCGTCCCGAGCACTGGCTATCCGCCGATATGGGCGCGCTCTGATCACCTGACCCGTGATACGACGAAGGCCCGCCTCCACAGGGGAAGCGGGCCTTCGTATTTCGACTGTCGTCGAGGATGAAGCAGACCTTACTTGGCCTTCTCCAGCACCTCGACCAGACGCCAGCGCTTGGTGGCGGACAGCGGACGGGTCTCCATCAGCTGCACGCGGTCACCGATACCGGCGATCTCGTTCTCGTCGTGCGCCTTGACCTTCGAGGTGGTGCGGATGATCTTGCCGTAAAGCTTGTGCTTCACGCGATCTTCCAGCTCGACCACGATGGTCTTGGTCATCTTGTCGGACACAACGTAACCGATGCGAACCTTGCGCTGGCCACGCTCTTCTGCCTTGGCCGGCGTCTTGGCCGGGCCCTTTACGTCGCTCATGCGGCGTCTCCCTTGCCTTGCGGACCGGAGGCCAGGCCGAGCTCGCGCTCACGCATGACCGTGTAGATGCGGGCGATCTCGTGACGGACCACACGCAGGCGACGATTGTTGGTCAGCTGACCGGTCGCCATCTGGAAGCGCAGGTTGAACAGCTCTTCCTTGCCTTCGCGAAGCTTCGCGACGAGCTCTTCCTCGGTCAGCTCACGCAGCTCTGCTGCCGGATTAGCGGTAGCCATCAGAACTGCTCCTCTCGCGTCACGATCCTGCACTTCATGGGGAGCTTGTGCATCGCGCGGCGCAGGGCCTCACGAGCGGTCTCCTCGTTCGGGTAAGACATCTCGAACATGACCCGTCCGGGCTTCACGTTCGCGATCCACCACTCCGGCGAACCCTTACCGGAACCCATGCGGGTTTCGGCCGGCTTCTTGGTGAGCGGGCGATCGGGGTAGATGTTGATCCAGATCTTGCCGCCACGCTTGATGTGGCGGGTCATCGCGATACGCGCCGACTCGATCTGACGGTTGGTCACGTAAGCCGGCTCCAGAGCCTGGATGCCGTACTCACCGAAGGAAACCGCCGTGCCGCCCTTGGACATGCCCGAACGGCTCGGGTGGTGCTGCTTACGGTGCTTGACCTTGCGAGGCATCAACATAGGTCAGCCCTCCTGGGTCGTCTCAGCCGGAGCCTCCGCGACAGCAGTCGCGGCACGCCCGGCCTCAGTGCTGGTCGCGGTTGTGCCCTGGGCACCCGAACGACGCGGGCGGCTCGGCCGCTCACGACGCGGGCGATCACGGTCGCCGGCCGGCGCTGCGGTCGCGGTGACCTCACGCTTGCCACCGACGATGTCGCCCTTGTAGATCCACACCTTCACGCCGATGCGGCCGAAGGTGGTGCGGGCCTCGTACAGGCCGTAGTCGATGTCCGCACGAAGGGTGTGCAGCGGCACACGGCCTTCGCGGTAGAACTCCGAGCGCGACATTTCGGCGCCACCGAGGCGGCCCGAGCACTGCACGCGGATGCCCTTGACGTTCGGCGAACGCATGGCCGACTGAATGGCCTTACGCATCGCACGACGGAACGCCACACGGTTCGACAGCTGCTCGGCCACACCCTGGGCAACGAGCTGCGCATCCGACTCGGGGTTCTTGACCTCGAGGATGTTCAGCTGCACCTGCTTGCCGGTGAGCTTCTCCAGCTCGGCACGGATGCGGTCGGCTTCGGCGCCACGACGGCCGATCACGATGCCCGGACGCGCGGTGTGGATATCCACACGGACGCGATCGCGGGTGCGCTCGATCTCGACCTTCGAGATGCCCGCGCGCTCCATACCGGTGGAGAGGAGCTTGCGGATCTTGACGTCTTCGCCGACGTATTCCTTGTACTGCTTATCGGCGTACCAACGCGACTTCCAGTCGGTGGTGATACCGAGGCGGAAGCCATGGGGGTTGATTTTCTGTCCCATTTACTTTGCCCCTCCCTTCCGGCGGCTACGAGTGGCAGCGCCGGCAGTGGGCACGCTCTCGACCTCGATGGTGATGTGGCTGGTGCGCTTGCGAATCCGGAACGCACGGCCCTGGGCACGCGGCTGGAAACGCTTCATGGTCGCGCCCTCGTCGACAAACGCCGTCGAGATGACCAGGGTCGCCGGGTTCAAGCCGAGGTTGTTCTCGGCGTTGGCGGCCGCCGAAGCGACAACCTTGGCGACCGGCTCGCTGGCAGCCTGCGGGGCGAACCGCAGGATGTTCAGCGCATCCTCGACACGCTTGCCGCGGACCAGGTCCACGACACGACGAGCCTTCATGGGCGTCACGCGCACGTGCTTGGCGGTTGCGCGCGCGGTCTGATTCTGAGTTTCAGTGCTCATCGCCGCTTGCTCTTCCGATCTTCCTTGACGTGGCTGCGGAACGTCCGCGTCGGCGCGAATTCACCGAGCTTGTGTCCAACCATGTTCTCGGACACGAACACCGGCACGTGCTTACGGCCGTCGTGGACCGAGAAGGTGTGACCGATGAAATCGGGAATGATGGTGGAACGACGCGACCAGGTCTTGATGACCTGCTTCGTGCCCTTCTCGTTCTGAACGTCCACCTTCTTCAGGAGGTGGCCGTCGACGAACGGGCCCTTCTTCAGGCTACGTGGCATGTCTAACCTCCTCCTTAACGCTTCTTGCCGCGGCGGCGGACGATGAGCTTGTCACTGGGACGGTTGGGCTTGCGGGTGCGGCCTTCCGGCTTACCCCACGGCGAGACCGGGTGGCGACCACCGGAGGTCTTACCTTCACCACCACCGTGCGGGTGGTCGACCGGGTTCATGACGACACCACGGACGGTCGGGCGGACGCCCTTCCAGCGCATACGGCCGGCCTTGCCCCAGTTGATGTTCGACTGCTCGGCGTTGCCGACCTCGCCGATGGTGGCGCGGCAGCGCACATCGACGCGACGGATTTCACCGGAAGGCATACGCAGGACGGCGTAGGCGCCTTCCTTACCCAGCAGCTGAATGCTCATACCGGCGGCGCGAGCCATCTTGGCGCCGCCACCCGGACGCAGCTCCACCGCGTGAATGGTGGTACCGGTCGGGATCGAGCGCAGCGGCAGGTTGTTGCCGGGCTTGATGTCGGCGCCGGTGCCGGACTCGATCTTCGTGCCCTGGGCAATGCCCTTGGGCGCGATGATGTACCGCTTCTCGCCGTCGGCGAAGTGCAGCAGCGCGATGTTGGCGGTGCGGTTCGGGTCGTACTCGATGTGAGCGACCTTGGCCGGGATACCGTCCTTGTCGAGGCGGCGGAAGTCGATGACGCGGTAGGCGCGCTTGTGGCCACCACCCTTGTGACGGGTGGTGATGCGGCCCTGAGCGTTACGGCCACCGGTCTTGGTGAGCGGACGCAGCAGCGACTTCTCGGGGGTCGAGCGGGTGATTTCGGCGAAGTCCGAAACCGAAGCGCCACGACGACCCGGGGTAGTCGGCTTGTATTTACGAATTGCCATGAGTTCTTCTCTACTTTCTGGATTCCCAGGCGCTTACGCGACCGGGCCTCCGAAGATCTCGATGGGCTTGCTGTCGGCCGAGAGGGTCACGAGCGCGCGCTTGGTGTTCTTGCGCTTGCCGTAACCGGCGCGGGTCCGCTTGCGCTTGCCCTGACGGTTAGCGGTGTTGACGCTGGTCACCGTGACGCCGAAGACCTTCTCGACGGCAATCTTGATCTGCGTCTTGTTGGAGTCCGGGTGCACGATGAAGGTGTACGTACCCTCTTCGATCAGTCCGTAGGACTTCTCGGAGATGACCGGCGCCAGCAGAATGTCGCGGGGGTCGGCGATCGTGGTCACTTGCTCTCCTCCTGTGCAGCTTCGGCAGGGCCGTGCACGAAGGCGTTGAGCGCCTCGACGGAGAAGATGACCTCATCGGCCTTCAGCACGTCATAGGTGTTCAGCTGATCGGGAGCGATCGGGTGCACGTTCTGCAGGTTCGCAACGCTCTTCCACGTGGCGATGTCCTCGCGGCCGACGACGACCAGGAGCTGCTTGCGGCTCGAAAGCTCGGCGAGGAAGCTCTTGGCGACCTTGGTCGACGGGGTCTGACCCGGGACCAGTTCGGTGATCACGTGGATGCGTTCGTTGCGCGCCCGGTCCGACAGAGCACCGCGCAGTGCGGCGACCTTCATCTTCTTGGGCAGACGCTGGCTGTAATCGCGCGGCTGCGGGCCGTGGACGGTGCCACCACCGGCGAACTGCGGCGCACGGGTCGAACCCTGGCGGGCGCGGCCGGTGCCCTTCTGGCGGTAAGGCTTGCGGCCACCACCGCGGACTTCACCGCGGGTCTTGGTGGCGTGCGTGCCCTGGCGAGCCGCGGCACGCTGGGCCACGACGACCTGGTGCATCAGCGCGATGTTGGCGGTCACGTCGAAGATCTCCGCGGGGAGCTCGACGGTGCCTTCGGTCTTGCCGCCTGCGGCCTTGACCGGAAGCGTCAGGTTGGTCTTGGTCTCGGTGCTCATGCCCGGGCACCACCCTTCACTGCACTCTTGACGATCACAATGCCGCCGGTGCGGCCCGGGATCGCGCCCTTGATCAGCAGCAGACCGTTCTCGGCGTCCACCTTGTGGACCGAGAGGTTCTGCGTGGTGACGCGGTCGTTACCCATCCGGCCGGACATGCGCATGCCCTTGAACACGCGGCCCGGGGTGGAGCAACCACCGATGGAACCCGGACGACGGTGCACAGCCTGCGCACCGTGCGAGGCGCCCTGACCGGCGAAGCCGTGACGCTTCATGGTGCCGGCGAAGCCCTTGCCCTTGGAGGTTCCGGTCACGTCGACGTAGGTGCCCTCTTCGAAGGCGTCCGCGCCGATTTCCTGGCCGACCGCGAAGGAATCGACGTCAGCGACGCGGATCTCCGTGATGTGGCGGCGAGGGGTGACACCGGCCTTGGCGAACTGGCCGGAAACCGGCTTGTTCACCTTGCGCGGATCGATTGCGCCGTAAGCGATCTGGATGGCGGCGTAGCCATCGCGCTCGGCGGTGCGGATCTGGGTCACGACGTTCGGACCGGCCTTGACGACGGTCACCGGAACAACGCGGTTCTTCTCGTCGAAGACCTGGGTCATACCGAGCTTGGTTCCCAGGATGCCGGCAGCCGGCCTGCTCTTGTTGTCAGTCATATCTGGAATCCCCGTCACTGAATGTTGACGTCGACGCTGGCCGGGAGGTCGATACGCATGAGAGCGTCGACCGTCTTCGGCGTGGGGTCGAGAATGTCAATCAGCCGCTTGTGCGTACGCATCTCGAAGTGCTCGCGCGAGTCCTTGTACTTGTGCGGCGAACGGATGACGCAGTACACGTTCTTTTCGGTGGGCAACGGCACCGGGCCGACGACACGGGCACCGGTACGGGTCACCGTCTCGACGATCTTGCGCGCAGACGCGTCGATCGCCTCATGGTCGTAGGCCTTGAGCCTGATGCGGATCTTCTGTCCCGCCACGCTGAGTGTCCTTTTCTCCGCTTAACGTTTGTGCCCCAGGAGCTTTCGCTCCCGAAACACCCTCATTTGCACAGCCCGAACACACGAAGACGCATCAGCCACCACACGACCGGCCCACCTGGGGCCCGATCCATCGCCGCTGTTCATCTGTCATGGTTCCGTCCGGTCCACGCGGTCGGGCGTGTCGCCCATCCGCTCATTCTTCGGCCCGAGTGATCTCTGAGCCTTGGAACCTTGTCCCGGAAGCACCCGCGCCTAAACGGCGAGGTACAAGAGTGGGTCTTGCTTCCCCGTCACCACCTGCGACTTTCCCGTAGGAAGGCACAACCCGGTGCGGGCAACCTGAACAGTATGCCCCACGGCTATGGGGGACTTCAAATCGACCCCCCACCGGACCGAAAACGCGATGGGGCAGGTCACAACCGGCGTTCCGAGCGACCCGTGACCTACGGGGTGTCGCAGCCCGGGCGCGTCGCGGTGATCCGCGATGAACTCGGCGGCACCCGGCTTCCGGATAACTTACTTTTGAGTAAGATACCCGATATGACGAAAGAGACCGCCACCTACCGCGGCTGGAAGAAGCTGCCGGACAATCGGCTCGGCCACACCCTTTTCTCCCTCGGCATGGTCGCGCGCGTCCCCTACTTCGGCACCGTGCTCCCGACCGTGATCCGCCTCGAACCCGGACTGTGCGAGGTCACCGCGCCGAAATGGTTCGGTATCCACAACCACCTGAGCACCTTCCACGCCATCGCGGCCTGCAATCTCGCCGAGGTCGCCATGGGCATGCTGTCCGAGGCCACCGTCCCGGACACGCACCGCTGGATTCCCAAGGCCATGAACGTGCAGTACCTGGCCAAGGCCAACTCCAGCCTGCGCGCGGTGGCCAAGCTCCCCGAACTGCCCGACTTCCCGTCGATCACCGAGGGCCAGAACCTCGTGGTCCCCGTGTCGATCTACGACAAGTCCGGCCTCGAGGTGGTGCACGCGGATATCACCACCTGGGTGACGCCGAAGTAGCGCGGGACATTCGAAACCACTCCGCCCCGGACCTATCGGTTCCGGGGCGGGGCTGTTTGAATGCGAAGTATGAGTGGCCTGGCGGTAAATGGGGTGGCGGATATCTGCGTCGTCGGGCTGGGGCCCGCGGGGCAGGCGCTGGCCCATCGGGCCATGGCCGCCGGATTGAAAGTCGTCGCGGTGGATCCGCGGCCGGAGCGATTGTGGCCGCCGACCTACTCGTGCTGGATCGACGAACTGCCGGAGTGGTTGCCGCAGAGCGTGATCGCCAGCCGGGTGGAGCGGCCGGTGGTGTGGACCAAGGCCGAGCATCGGATCGATCGGCCGTACTGCGTGCTGTCGAAGCCGGGGTTGAAGGCCGCGCTGCCGCTGGATGACGCCACGGTCCGCACGGGACGGGCCACGGTGGTCGACGCGCATCGCGTGGAATTGGCCGACGGCACCGAGATTCGGGCCGATGTGGTCGTCGACACCCGCGGGCAGGCCGCGCCCGGACAGCGGAGAACCGCTGCGGCACACGGCATTTTCGTGCGTGAAGAGATCGCCGCACCCATGGTCACCCCCGGCGAGGGCCTGCTGCTGGATTGGCGGGATGAGAACGGCGCGGGCGCGGACGAGCCGCCCTCCTTCCTCTACGCCATGCCGCTGGGCGACGGGACCGTGGTTTTCGAGGAGACCAGTCTCGGATTGCAGGGCGGAATGCCGCAGCACGAGTTGCGCAAGCGGACGCTGCATCGGCTGGAGCGGCACGGGATTCGGCTCACCGGCGATGAACCCACCGAGGCCGCGCACTACCCGCTGGATGACGCTCCGCCGAAAGCCGGTGCGGGGCAGGTGGTTCCGTTCGGTTCGCGGGGCGGGATGATGCATCCCTGCACCGGATACAGCGTGGCGGATTCGCTGGCGCTGGCCGATACCGCCGTCGAAGCCGTTCGCCGGGGCGAGGATCCGATCGCGGCGCTGTGGTCGCGGCAGGCGCGGCTGGTCTATTGGATGCGCATGCGCGGGGTGTACGGCCTGGGGCGGCTCACCACCGAGCAGTCGGTCTCCATGTTCGACGCGTTCTTCACCGCATCGCCGCGCCAGCAGCGGGCGCTGCTGTCCGCGCATGACGATTACGCCGCGCTGGGCGGGGTGCTGTTCCTGACGGTCGCCCGCACCTGGCCATTCAACTGGCGCTTCGACCTGGTCGGCTGGCGCAACCGAAACCGCTGGGTGGGTTGGGATTACGGTCGTGCGGAGCCGCGCGCCGAGCTATCCGATCACGAACAGACGTCCACGCCCTGACGGACGCGCGCTCACACCCAGTTCTCGATCCAGTACTTCCAAATGATGGGCGCGTACCCGACCAGCGGCGGCACCTTGATATCGGTTCCGGCGAGTGCGGCCTGTGCCTGCCGGGAGTCGAAGTGGCAGCTGAATTCGCTGTGTTCGATGACCTCGGCGGGTACGCCGACCTGGCGCAGCGCCCACCCCATCCCGGGGACGCGCAGGCTCACGTCGAGGGTCTGCTTGGGCAGCACCTCCATCAGGTGCGGTGCGCCCGCCTCGTCGGCGAAGAGGTTGAAGACCTCGGCGACGCTCTGTTCACGCGGGTCGGACAGGTGATAGGTGGCTCCCCCGCCGCCGGGCCGGTGCGCGAGGTGATCGAGCGCGCGCACCACGTAGTCGACCGGAACCATATTGGTGGTCCCCAGTTTCGGTGACACCACGGGCAGGATGCGTGGCAGTTGCGCCGCCATGCGCAGCAGCCGGAAGAAGTAGTAGGGCCCGTCGATGCGGTCGATCTCGCCGGTGTGCGAATCGCCGATGACGATGGAGGGCCGGTAGATCCGCCACGGCACCCCGTCCTGATCGCGGACCGCTTTCTCGGCCTCGAGCATGGCGCGCTGGTACGGCGAGCCGAGGACCTGGCCGACGTCGAACATGTCCTCGGTGAACACCCCGTCCCAGCCGCCGGCGATCTGCACGGTCGAAACATGGTGCAGCAGGCCCGCTTCCAGTCGCGCGGCGAGTTCGGCGATGCGCCGGGTGCCGCCGCCGGGTGCGACGGAGTCGAGTCCGGCGGCGAGGTGGAAGACGTGGTCGATCGAACCCCGGTGCGCGGCAATCCAGTCCGGGTCGATGCCGACGCCGGGCGCGCTGAGGTCGCCGCGGACGGCGCGGACCCGGTCCCCCGCGTCCCAGCCGCGCAGGCAGCGGTTGAAGCGCAGGATCGAGTCTTCGCCGGGGCGCACCAGCACGTGGACGTCGGCACCGCGCTTGATGAGTTGAGGAACCAGGAACCGACCGATGAACCCGGTTGCCCCGGTTACCAGGTAAGCCATGCGCATACCCTAGCGTGACGCGCGCCACACTCTCACTGCGCCTCCGCAATCGGCTCAAAGCTCGCATGCGAGACGCATTTTCACACTCTGACCACCGGTGGAACGACAACGGGGCGGCACCCGGTGTGCACCGAGTACCGCCCCGAGTCAGCGAACGATCAGGCTCCGGTCTCGGCTGCCCGGCGGTAGCCGCGGATCGCCGGATACCCGAATACCAGCACCATGCCGATGGCCCACGCGACCGTCTTCATGAGCGGCATGGCGATCGGCCCGTCGTAGGCCAGGCCGCGCATGGCGTCGATGGCGGTACTCATGGGCTGGTTCTCCACCGTCTTCTGCAACCAGGTCGGGTACGCGAAGACCGGCACGAAACCGGTGTTGAAGAACATCAGCAGGGTATTGATGACGCCGATGACCTGCACCAGCATCACGCCCTCGGTGATGGTGGCGAGCGCGGTCACCAGCACCGCGAAGCCGATGCCGAACAGCACCGGGATCAGCAGCATGGCGATGGAAGCGGCTGGGCCGAACCAGAATCGGAAGCCCAGGCACAGTCCGACCGCGAGCACGATCAGCGAGGTGGCCAGGACGCGGATGGCCTCGGCGAGCAGTCGCCCGGTGAGTCCGGCCGCGCGGTGCACGGGCATGGTCCAGAACCGCCCGAGCAGTCCGGTGACCTTCTCGACCTTGAAGCCGAGCGCGGACACCACCGATCCGGACATGGCCGCGACCAGCATGACCATCGGCACGGTGCCGTAGATGCTGGGTTCACCGGTGGCCGAGGTGATGGAGTCACCGAGCACGATACGGAACATGATCAGCGTCGCGGCCGGGTACACGATGGTCTGAATGGTGGTCGCGGGGTCGCGCGCCCAGCCGATCAGCAGTCGCTTGCATTGGATTAGGCTCTGTTCCAGCCACACCAGTACGGCCCGCTCATTGCGCGGGCGCACCTTCGGCAGCGGCTGATGCCCCGCCCAGGAATCCTTTTCGACCGTTTCCACATCGCCCTCGAGCGTGCCGGCCTCGACTACGGAACTCATGACCGCCTCATACTCGCCCAGACCGCGGCCGGGGTGAACAGCACCGCGGCGCCGACCACCCACAGCAGCGGCACCCAAAACACGTCCCAGGTCACGCCGTTCGCGGCCATATCGCGCATGGCGAACGAGAACTGTGAGATGGGCTGATTGCGCACGAACGGCCGAACCCATTCCGGGAAGCCGGATTCCGGCACGAACCCGCAGGACAGCATGCCGAAGATGAGCGTCGGCAGGGTCAATGCCTGACTGAGCGATTCGGGGCTCTTGGTGAGTGAGCCGAGCGCGTCCGCGCCGATGCCGAGCACGGTGCCGACCGCGAGGGAGAAGGCGCAGAACAATACGGTCTGGCCCCAGCCCGCCACGAAGTGGAAGCCGATCATATGGCCCCAGCCGATGGCGGCGGCCAGCGAGACGATGGACCGCACCATGCCCGCGCTGATGCGCGAGAGCAGCGGCACCATCTTGCCGACCGGCATGGTCTGCAAGCGGGTGTTGAATCCGGTCATGGCCTCGAACGCGGCCATCTGCGCATTGGACATCATGGTCACGGACATGGTCTGCAGCACGATGATCGGCATGACAAACTGCGCGTAGTCGATGCCGCGGAAGTTCATGACGTATTTGAGCGGCAGGTAGAAGCCGAGGGTCAGCACCAGCGGGGTGACGCAGGCGAAGGCGAGTTCACCCTTGGTGGCCATCACCCACAGGATGCGGCCGGTGAGCGCGCGCCACTGGCCGAAGCTGTTCGGCTTGGACCTGGGCAGTCCCGCGAATAGGTCGCTGCGCTCGACGGCGGGAGCGCTCATTGGGTGCCGCCCGAATGTCCGGTGAGCGAGAGGAAGACATCGTCGAGCGAGGGGCGGCGCAGTCCGATATCGGCGAGTTCGATTCCGGCGCTGTCGAGTCGGCGCAGCGCCTCGGCCAGCGTCGCGGCGCCTTCCGGGGCCGGAATCGACAGCCGGTCGCTGCCATTGACCTCGGCGCGCACACTGGCGGGCACGAGATCGCCGAGCGCGTCGGCGGCCTGGCTCAGGTGGGTCGGATCGAGCGGCACGACCTCGCAGTAGCTGCCGCCGGTCTTCTCCTTGAGCGCGTCCGCGGTGCCCTCGGCGATGACGGTGCCCTTGTCGATGACGATGATGTTGTCGCTCAGCACATCGGCTTCCTCGAGATACTGCGTGGTCAGCAGTACCGTGATGCCCTGCGTCTTGAGCGCGTTGACCAGATCCCAGACGCCCTGGCGGCTGCGCGGGTCGAGGCCGGTGGTGGGTTCGTCGAGGAACACCACTTCGGGTCGCACCACGAGTCCGCAGGCGATGTCGACGCGCCGGCGCATACCGCCGGAGTAGTGCCGGACCGCGCGGCGGCCCGCGCTGGTGAGGTCGAATTCCTCGAGCAGGGCGTCGGCGCGCTGGCGGGCGGCCTTGCGCGGCAGGCCCATGAGCCGTCCGAAGAGTTCGAGGTTCTCGCGACCGGAGAGGTTCTCGTCGAGGGCGGCGTACTGCCCGGTCATCATGATGGACCGGCGTACCGCGGCGGCGTCCTTGCGCACATCGTGTCCGGCGACCTTGGCGATGCCGGAATCGGGGCGCAGCAGGGTGGACAGGATCTTGACGCAGGTGGTCTTGCCCGCACCGTTGGGTCCGAGGATGCCGAGCACCTGGCCGCGGGCTGCGGTGAAACTGATGCCCCGCAGGGCGTGCACGTCGCCGAACGATTTGCGTACGTCTTCGACGTATACGGCCGGTTCGCTCCCGTCGCGTACTGCTGTCACGGTTTGCGGCGAATCCGGTTTGTCCAAGCTCGGCATCAACTCTCCACTATCGGCTGGGCGGGCAATTCGAGTCGCCCCGGGCGGCGGGTCCCCACATCCCCTCGGAGATGATCCACTCCGTCGCGCGCGATGTTACCGGCCGTCCGGAAACTGGGTCGTTGCTTTGCCTCAGCAGCTGCCGGACAAACGTGACCTTGGCCACAAACCAATGGGTTTCCGAATAGCCGCTGATCCAGAGCCAGACCGGGCGGTCTGATGGAATTTCCGCACCTTGTCCGGGGTGCGCGCGGAACCATAGTCTGACGAGGAGGGGAGTGTTCGATGGCCACGAGAGGGTAACCATGGCCGAGTCTGCGCAGCAGCCACGGGCGGCGCGCACGGGAACGGGCCGCGCCAAGGTCCTTACTTCGTACGACCCGCGAACCGGGGAGGTCGTGGGTGATTTCGCGATTATGGGCGCCGGTGAGCTGACGCGCGCCGTCCGCGCCGCCCGCACCACCGAACAATGGTGGGCGGCACTGGATTTCGCCGGGCGCAAACGCTGGCTGCTGGATTGGAAGCGCGCCCTCGCGCGCGGCACCCGGGATCTGGTCGAAATGATCAGCAATGAGACCGGCAAACCACGGCTGGACGCCGCCGTCGAGGTGACCTTGGCGGTCGAACATCTGGATTGGGTTGCGCGCCATGCCGAGCGGACGCTGAGCCGCACCACCCGCACCGCCACCCGATTCCGCCGCGATCGGCCCGGCTCCATCGGGCAGCTGCCGCTGGGCGCGGTCGGTGTGCTCGGTCCCTGGCACAATCCCGTTCTCGCGCCGATGAATTCGATCGCGAGCGCGATGGCCGCGGGTAACACCGTGGTGTTCAAACCCAGTGAGCTCACCCCGGGTGTCGGCGCCTGGCTGGCGGACAGCTGGAATCGGCTCTCCCCCAGTCAGCCTGTGCTGCAGGTGGTTACCGGTGACAGCGGCACCGCCGCCGCACTGTGCAAAGCCCATCTGGACAAGATCGCCTACACCGGTTCGCTCGCCGGAGCCCGCGAGGTGACCGCGCTGTGCGCCCAGTCCGGCACTCCCCTGGTCGTCGAACAGGGCGGCCGCGGCGCGATGATCGTGCAGGTCGACGCCCGGCTCGATACGGCCGCCGCGGCGGCGATCCACGGCGCCATGGCGCATTCCGGACAGCATCCGGCCGGGGTGCACGTGGTCTACGTAGCCGATTCGGTGTACGAGCCGTTCCTGGAACTCGTGGCCGAACAGGCGCGCGCCCTGCGGCCCGCCGCCGACCGCCGCGCCTCCTACGGGCCGATGGTGCTGGACGCACAATTGGATGTGGTGCGCCGCCAGATCCGGGACGCGCTCACCCGAGGCGGCCGGGCGGTAGTGGGCAGCCTGGAATCGATTCGCGAGCCCTATATCGAACCCGTCGTGCTGACCGAGGTCCCCGAAACCAGCATCGCCATCACCGGCGAAGCGGTGGGCCCGGTACTCGTGGTCAATCGTGTGGCCGATATGGATGAGGCCGTGGAGCGGGTCAATGCGCCCGAAAGAGCGCTGCCCGTAGCGGTTTTCACCCGCGATGTGCGCAGTGTCCCGGAATTCGCGGACCGGTTGCGCACCGGATTGGTGACGGTCAACGCCACCCCGGTGTACGGCGTGAACGGTCCGGGCCGCATTCGCGATCCGCATTCGCTGCTGGAATTCTCACGCGCACAGTTGATTACCGAACAGCGGCACCGAGATCCGCTGGGCACCTTCGATAATCATCCACAGCGGCTGCGCATGGCGCGAGCGCTATTCCGGCTGCGCCACCGCGTCTGATTCGGTCCCCAGCAGCACCGCGCTCATCAGCGCGCGCACCCGTGCGAGCTGCTGGGGGCGGGCGTCGAAGCGCAGGCGGCGGCCGACGTCGATGACCTGGCCGATGGCGGCGTGCACCCGGAAGCGCGCCTCGACCTGATCGCCGTCCAGCAGGTTCGCCCACTCCAGCACGTTCTGCCGCTGGATCGAGCGCAGCCGATGTTGTTCGGACGCGGGCAGATTGGAGAATTCGGCGAAGTACACCGGCAGGATCTCCGGCATGGCGAAGGTCATGCGGGCGAAGCGTTCGGCGATCCGGACCGAGGCGTCGGCGCGGCCGGTGGCCTCGGAGAGCGCTTCGGCATTGGCGATGGCCACGCGTTCGCCGGTGCGGTGGAAGGCGGCGGCGAGCAGATCGGCCTTACTGCTGAAGTAGCGGTAGACGCTGGAGGCGTTGATGCCCGCGGCCGCGCCGATCTCCTCGATGCTGGATTCGTGATAGCCCTGCCTGCCGAAGATCCGAATCGCCTCGGTGAGCAGTTGTTCGCGTTTGGAGATGACGGGCAGCCCGCGCACGATCGCGTCGCCGGTGACGGGCGGGGGCGGCGGGGGTAGCTCGGCGCGCAGGATATCCCAGCAGATGTCGTTGAGCAGGGCCACGATTCGCGTGTTGGACAGTGCGGTGCGATGCCCGGTGACGCTGCCGATGGCGGACAGCACCGCGGCGGACCGCAGCATGACATCGGCGGGATCGGCGTCGGGGTACAGCTCGGCGATGGCGGCGGCGACGGTTTCGTGCAGTTCGGCGTAGATGACGCGAATGCGGGCGCGGTCATCGCGCTCCAGGTAGCGCCGCTCCCAGCGGTAGAGACCGCCCTCGCGCCGCACCTCGATGGTGTACTCGGTGATGCCGCGGATCAGTGCGGTGAGTCGCGGTTCCGCTTCCAGCTTCGGATTGTCGGCGGCCTTGGCGGCGTCGAGGAGTTGCTGTGCGCCCATTTCGGCGGCGGCGACGAGCATGGCGTATTTATTGCTGAAGTGCCGGTACAGCGCGGGCCCGGAAATGCCGACCTCGGCGGCGATCTCGTCCACGCCGACCGGGTGATAGCCCCGCTCAGCGAAGGCGCGGGCGGCCACGCCGACAATCTGGGCCTTGCGATTCTTGGGCCGTCGCCGGGGGCCGGGGTCGCCGGAAGGTCGCGCGGAAGCGAGTCCTGCTTCGCTGCGATCGGCGACCATGCACTTTCTCCTTCTCAACGGCACCGGCTGTTGACAGTGCCGGACGGATCCACCTAAGTTAACCACAATTCGCACAGTTGAACACATTGCGCCGCGATTCGCACCGCACGCAGAGCAGGAGCAGACATGAGCAACACTGCGACGACCCCGGGCTACACCGCTGTGCTGGACGACCGGGTGCTGCGTGTCACCATCACCAATCCCAAGCGCAAGAACGCCCTGGACTACGACACCATGGTCGGGCTCGCCGGGACGGTGCTTTCGGCATATGAGAACCCCGCAGTCCGGGTGATCGTACTCACCGGCGCGGGCGGCGATTTCTGCACCGGCGCGGATCTGGCGGCGGCACCGGGCGAGAAGACCCGCGGCATTACGCCGGAAATGACCATGGACGCGGCGAACTCCATGATCAAGGCCATCGTGGACGCGCCGATCCCGGTGATCGCCCGGGTGCGCGGCGCGGCCGCCGGTGTCGGCGTCGCATTCGCGCTCGCGGCGGACCTCACCTATGCCTCCGAGGACGCGTACCTACTGCTGGCCTTCATCAATATCGGCCTCATGCCCGATGGCGGCGCGGCCGCGATGGTCGCCGCCGCGGCCGGTCGCCCGCTGGCCGCCGAAATGGCATTGCTGGGCGATCGCCTGCCGGTCACCGAGGCGGTCCGCCGCGGCCTGATCACCGGCGTCTACACCGAAGCCGACCTCGACGCGAAGGTCGAAGCCGCCGCGGCCAAGCTCGCGCACGGCCCCCGCCGCGCCCTCGAACTCACCAAGCGCGCCCTCAACACGGCGACCCTGACGTCCCTCGACGCCGCCTTGGCAGCCGAGAAGACCGGCCAGACAGAGCTTTTGCAGGCCCCCGACTTCGCCGAGGGCGCGGCCGCCATGCTCGGCAAGCGCAAGGCCGTCTTCGCCGAATAGCGAAAACGACTCGCGCCGTGCGAATTCCGAACTATTTACCGGTGACGGTCAGATAGATCAGGGCCACGTTCAAGGCCGAGATGATCAGGGCGACCAGCCAGGCCAGGGCGGTGGTGAGACGCGGGTTGACGTCATCGCCCATGAGGTTGCGGTCGGCGGTGAAGTGGACCAGGGGTATCAGGGCGAAGGGGATGCCGAAGGACAGCACCACCTGCGAAATGATCAGGGCCTGAGTGGGATCCACGCCGATGGCGAGGATGACCAGGGCCGGGATCAGTGTGATGAGGCGGCGGACCAGTAGCGGAATGGTGCGATTCAGCAGGCCCTCCATGATCATCGCGCCCGCGTACGCGCCGACCGAGGTGGAGGCTAGACCGGAGGCGAGCAGGCCGATGGCGAGCAGCAGTCCGGCGGCGGGACCGAGGGTGTCCCGCACCGCGGCGTGCGCGGATTCGAGCGAATCCACATCCTCGCGGCCGCGCAGGGTTCCGGCGGCCATGAGCAGCATGGCCAGGTTGACCGTGCCCGCGAGCAGCATGGCCAGGCCGACGTCATAGCGGGTGATCCGCAGCAGCCGGGCGCGCGCCGGTCCCGGTTCCGGACTGCCGTGCCGGTCGCGGGCCAGCGCCGAATGCAGGTAGACCGCGTGCGGCATGACGGTCGCGCCGATCATGGCGGCGGCCAGCAGCACGCTCTCGCTGCCGTCGAAGCGCGGCACCAGCCCGCCGATGGTCCCCGATGCCGAGGGCGGTGAAATCACCACCGAGGCAAGGAATCCGATGGCGATGACCGCGAGCATGCCGGTGATGACGCGTTCGAACGGTTTCTGCCCACGCTTGTTCTGCACCAGCAGCAGGCCGAGCGAGACGATGCCGGTGATGACGCCGCCGAGCAGCAGCGGCAGGTTGAACAGCAGTTTCAATGCGATGGCCCCACCGACCACCTCGGCGAGATCGGTTGCCATGGCGACGGTTTCGGCCTGCGCCCAGTAGGCGAGCCGGGTTTTGCGGCCGGCCTTGTCGCGCACCGCCTCCGGTAGCGACATGCCGGTGACGAGGCCGAGTTTGGCCGACAGGAATTGCACCAGTCCCGCCATCACATTGGCCATGACGATGACCCAGACGAGCAGGTAGCCGAATTTTGCTCCGGCGCTGATATTGGATGCCACATTGCCGGGGTCGACGTAGGCGATGGCGGCGACGAAGGCCGGGCCGAGCAGGACCGTGGCCGATCTCGCTCGCTGGAACGTCGAGCGCGGTTCGGTCAGGCTGGTACTCACAACAATAGTTTAAGGGTTACCGAACTTTTTGTTGAGAGCTACCCCAGAAAAAAGACCGCAGCTGTTACCGGACACACAGAAAGAGACCGACCCGGCGGTTTCGCCGCAATCCGGCCACCCCGTCAACGCCGAATGCCCCGGCGCGTTCGCCGGGGCATTCGTCTCGAATCGTTCAGCGGCTCACGGCCACCGGGTGTGGAGCTCAGACACCGAGCCCGCGGGCCAGCACCGGCCACGAGTTGAGGAACTCGTCATTCCAGTACCCCCACGAGTGGGTGCCGGTGGCGCGGAAGTTGTAGGTCGCCGGGATGCCCAGCGAATCCAGCTTCGCCTGCAGGTTGTGCGTGCAGTAGTTGGTGCCCGCCTCGATGGCGCCGCCGATGATCAGCTGGTTGGCCAGACCGTAGGCGCCGGGCAGCGCGTACGGGCCGTTGAGCGCGTCGTACTGGCCGGGCAGGCCGCTGCCCGAGGAGATGTAAAGGTCGGTGCCGCGCAGCTTTTCGGCGTGGATGACCGGATCGTTCTCGGCCCAGGCCGGGGAATCCTCGGGGCCGTGCATGTTCTCGAGTTTGCCGCCGCCCCAGGTCTCGACGGTGAGGCGCATGAACTCGCGGCCGACCGGATCGGCGAACTGTGCGCAACCGCTGTAGGCGGCGGCCGCGCGGAACAGGCCGGGCTTGGCTTCGGGCAGCGACAGCACGGTGGTGCCGGAGGTGGAGATGCCGGCGATGGCGTTGACGCCGTTGGTGCCGAGCGCGCCGTCGATCAGCGGGGGCAGTTCCTCGGTGAAGAAGGTCTGCCACTTGTTGCGGCCCAGGGTCGGGTCGTCGTCCTGCCAGTCCTGGTAGTAGCTCCACTTACCGCCGATGGGCTGCACCACGTTGACGTTCTTGTCCGCGAGGAAGCCGTTGACGATATTGGTCTTCTTCTGCCAGGAGGCGTCATCCTGTCCGCCGCCCGCGCCGTTGAGCAGGTACAGCGTGGGGCGCGCCTCGGAGGCGTCGGCCGGTCGCTGCACGTCGACGGGGTAGGTGGCGTCCATGGCGGCGGAGTAGACGTACAGCCGAATATTGCGGCCGTCCTTCATCTCCGCCTTGGTGATCTTCGATCCGTCCGGTGCGACGGGATCGGCGAGCAGCTTCTTGCTGTCGATGATCGGGTCGGCCGAGGCGCTCGGGCCGCCGACGCCGGCCACCAGGCCGGTCAGCACTGCCGTTGCGGCGAGCAGGGCAGCGGTTCGAGCACCGCGCCGACGACCGCCAAGCCCGTTCCGGACAGTTCGACGAATCAATGTTCACACCTTCGCGTTGGTTCGTTAGTGCCGGTCCTACCACCGTGCGGCGCACTGCCGCCCGAGTACCCAACCTTGGTCTCCGGGCAGGGTTCATCCCCCGAGAGACCATACGGCTAATGCCATCGCCGCGATAGCGGACAATATTACGGATTGGTCGCGCGTGGCGTATCAGCCGGTGGTCCGTCCGTGTTCGGCGAGTCCGCCGAGCGCCTGTACCCAGCCCTCCACCAGCCGCTTGATCTGCTCCAGATCCAGTACCGCGCCCGCGAAGTCGAAGCGGGCGACCAGACCGTCCTGGGTGGTGTCCACGGTGACATCGAGGTACAGATCGTCGGTGACGGGTTCCGGATACACCCGGGCGGGTCGCAGGTCCCGATAGCGGAATCCGATGCGCCCCACCGGGAGTCCGGCGATGGCGGCGGCGGTGTCGGGGTTCAGGTGTTGCAGCAGGCCGTAGCCGACGCCCCGGGCGGGCACCTCGCGGCAGCGGTCGCGGATCTGTTCCAGCACCGATCCGGCGGCCGGACCGCCCTGACGCACCTCCTCGAAGTCCACGCCCTCCACGCGCAGCGGGAACGGGTACGGCGTACTGAACGCCCCGACGGTGCGGTGTCCGGCGGGATCGCCGGGCACCCGGCCGTCCGCGACCAGCTGCACCACCGAACCCAGTGCGGCGCGGATGTTTTCGTCCGCGTCGCCGAGCAGGGTGACCGCGAGCGCGGCCAGCAGCACATCGTCGATGCTGGCCCGGTAGCGGCGCGCCACCGCGTCGACGGCGGCCGCGCCCTCACCGGTGATGGAGACCGAGACCCGGCCGCGCCCGGCGCTGTCCCGGCCGCCGTCGAATACCTCGGCCGGATCGCGACCGGCGGTGGCCGAGGCCAATGCCGTACGCCACCAGTCCAATTCGGTGACGGTGCTGGGGGCGGCGGCGCGTTCGGCGAGGTCGCGCGCGATGCCGACCGGATGCGCGTCCGCACTGGGCGGGGTGGCGTGGCCACCGGACCAGGAGGCGGTCAGATCCTCGATGATGGTGCGCCACGAGGTGTCGTCCACGACCAGTCCGTTGGCGACCGCGACGAGCACCGCCGCGGGCTGATCGACCGGTTCCAGATTCGGGTCCGCGTCCGCGCCCGCCATGAGCACGAAGCGGATATTGCGGCCCTTCTCCGGATCGAGTTCCGCCGCGGCGGCATGGATGACGGCCTCGATGGGGTCACCGACGGCCTCGACCGAAGGATCGATCTGCCACACCACGGCATCGCGCGAATTCGCCTGCACCGGAATGTCCATGACGGCGATATCGCCGTCGCGCCGCAGCCGCGACCACAGCGCCGGATGCCGATCCAGCAGCGTCCGCACCGAACGCCGCACCCGGCTGCCGGACACATCGGCCGCGATATCGAGCGTGATCGCCCGCACCCACAGCCCGGACGGCTCCACCTCGAGCAGGCTCACCGCGCCCGCGGGCAGCGGGGACACCTTGCCGACGGCGGTGAGTCGCGGCCCCATGACCGGCGGCGCGGCCGAATCAGCCACGGCGGCAGCGTGATCGTCGACCGCATCGGCGGCGGTTCCGCTGTCGGCTGCGACATCGGCCCCGGCCGTCTCATCCAAAGCAGCGCTGTCCGGACGGCTGTCGGACGCGGCGCTTTCGGCATCGGCATCGGTAATCGTGGAATCAGCGACCACGTCCGGGATGGACCCGGTGCCGGTGACAGCTGACGGGCCGTGCACGCCAAAATCCCCGGACTCAGCCGGACCGGTGACCTCATCGGGTCGGTGGCTCGCATCGACGACGGAACCGGCGTCCGAGACATCCTCGTGCTCAGAGCTGTTCGGGTCCGTCTCGCCCGGCGTCGGTACGAATTCGGCGTCGAATCCGGCGAATGCCTTGTCCACGAATTCGACCGGATCGGCGAGCAGCCGGTCATCCGGGTGGATGTGGTCCGAATCCTCGTCGCGGGCGAACAGTTTCATACCGCCGGTGAGCGCGGCATCGCTGACGACGGGCAGCACGGCCGTGATGGTCCAGTCGCCCTCGACCTCGTCCTCGCCGACGGCGGGCTCGGCCGGGGTGTGCGCCGGTTGGATTGCGCCCGCACCGTTTCCGCCTTCGAGCAGGGCCGCGAGCCGCGGTCCGATGACGGCGTAGGACTCGGCGGTGGTCATCAGCTGATGCTTGACCGGCACCACGTGTTCGGTGATCGGCCCGGTGACGAAGGGGCGCCAGTCCGCCGCGGAATGCTGATGGTCGTCGCCGCGGCCGAGTTCGGCGGCGAACAGTTCCATGCGCCCGTCGAATGCGGTTGGGCGGTAGCGCGATCCGAGTTCGACCGTGCGCACCGCGCCCCGGTAGATGCGGCGCAGCCGGTCCACGGTGAGCACGGCCAGATCGGCCGGGATGGCGGCGTGCAGCGCCGCCAGCGCCTCATCGCTGAGGTCGGTCATATCCCCGTCGGGGAACGCTTCCTCGCCGACGCCGAGTGCCGCGAACTCATCGCGGACGGCGGCGGTGAAGTCGGTGAATTCCGCGTCCGGGTAGGCGTCCAGGTTGGCGAGCAATTCGACCTGTTCGCCGGCGGTCTGGAGTTCGGTGGCGATGGCGTGCGCCAGGATGCCGCCGAGCGAATAGCCGAGCACCCGATACGGCCCGTGCGGTTGCACCTCGCGGATGGCGGTGACGTACCGCCGCGCGACCTCCTCGAGTGATTCGGGGGCGTAGTCGGTCTCGGTGAGCGCCGGGGATTGCAGTCCGTAGAGCGGCTGGTCGGCGGGCAGATGCCCGGCCAATCCGGCGTAGCACCAGGACATTCCGACCATGGGCGGTGCGCAGAACAGCGGGGTGCGGTCGCCGGTGGCCCGGATGGGTAGCACCACGGCCAGCGCCGCGTCGGCGGCCGAGTCGTAGTCGTGCCTGCTCTCCAGGTCCGCGCCGATGCGAGCGGCGAGCCCGGTGACGGTCGGATCGGTGAAGAACCAGGCGACCATCACCTTGGCTCCGGAGAGCGTGCGCAGTTTGCTCACGATGCCGGTGGCCAGCAGTGAGTTTCCGCCGAGCGCGAAGAAGTCGTCGTCCACACTGACCTGCTCCACGCCGAGCACCTCGGCGAAGGCGGCCGCGATGGTGTGCTCCAGCGGTGTGGACGGTGCGCGGTATTCGCGTTGTCGCAGTACGGGTTCCGGCAGAGCCTTGCGATCCAGTTTGCCGACGGGTGTCAGCGGGATCTCGTCGAGCACCACGATGGCGGCGGGCACCATATGCGGCGGCAGGCTCTGCCCCGCGTACTCGGTGAGCGCGTCCGGATCGAGGTTGGTGCCGAGCACGTACGACACCAGAACCGTTGTGCCGGTGTGATTCTTGCGCCCGACCGTGAGGGCGAAGTCGACGTCGGGGTGCGCGCCGAGCACCGCGTCGATCTCACCGAGTTCGATGCGGAAGCCGCGAATCTTGACCTGGAAGTCCGAGCGCCCGACATAGTCGAGTTCCCACGGGGTGTCCGGCAGTGCGGTGTTGCCGCCGCGCTCGTCGGCATCGGCGTACCAGCGCACCACGTCACCGGTGCGGTACATGCGCGATCCCGGTGCGCCCCAGGGGTTCGCGACGAATCGCTCCGAGGACAGGCCCGCGCGATTGCGGTACCCGCGCGCCAGTGCGCCACCGGCCAGGTACAGCTCACCCGCGACACCCGGCGGCACCGGGTTCAGCCGCGCGTCCAGCACCAGCGCCGACATGCCGTGCACCGGTTTGCCGATGGTGATGTGGCGACCGGGCGTCAACTGCGCGTACGTGGAGATGATAGTGGTCTCGGTGGGGCCGTAGGCGTTGTGATACACCCGCCCGGCGGCCTTCCACCGTGTCACCAGTTCCGGCGGCGTCACATCGCCGCCGACCGAAAGCACCTCGAGCTGCGGCTGACTCGTCGCGTCGAGGGTGCCGAGCACGGCCGGGGTGATGAGCGCGTGCGAGACCCGCTCGGTGCGCATGAGCTCGTTGAGCTCGGCTCCGCCCAGGATCTCCGAGGGCACGATGACCAGCGTCGCGCCGGTGTAGAACGCGCAGATCCATTCCAGCACCGAGGGATCGAAGCTGGGTGAGCAGTTGTGCATGAGCCGGTGCTCGGGGTCGAGGTCGTACAGCGCGATGGCGTAGTCGGCGAGCCCGCCGAGACCGGCGTGGGTGACGGTGACGCCCTTGGGCATTCCCGTCGAGCCCGAGGTGTAGATGACGTACGCCGGATGCTGCATACGCAGCGGTGCGCGGCGATCGGCGTCGGTGATCGGCGCGGGCGACTGTGCCATGCAGGCCGCGTCGGTGGCGGCGTCGTCCAGGCACAGCCATTCGACCTCGCCGGGCAGTCCGGCCTGATGCGCGCGCCCGGTAATGCCCAGTACCGCACCGGAATCGGTGACCATATGCCGCACCCGGTCGGCCGGATAGGTCGGATCGACGGGTACGTGCGCGCCGCCCGCCTTGGCGATGGCCAATACGGCGGCGACCATTTCGAACGAGCGCGGGAAGGCAACGGCGACAAGCTTTTCCGGTCCCACACCGCGTTCGATGAGCACCCGCGCCAATTGCGAGGAGTAGTCGTCGAGTTCGCCGTAGGTGATGGAGTGCCCGCGGTACCGCACCGCGATCCGGTCCCGGCCCAGTGCCACGCCCCGGGTGAGCAGGTCCGGCAGCAGTCCGGTGGCCATCACGTCATCGCCGTGCACGTGGGTGAGCAGCTCGTATTCGCTGTCACCGAGCAGCGGCAGATCGCCGACGGGGGTGCCGGGCCGTTCCACGATGGCGGCCAGCAGGCGCTGGAATCGATCCGCGAAAACGCCGACGGTGGCGTAGTCGAACAGGTCCTTGGCGAAGGTGAAAGCGCCTTGCAATCCGTTGCCGCCGCCGTCGCTCACGGTCAGCGACAGGTCGAACTGTGAGGTCTCGACCTCCGATTCCAGTGCGGCGATCCGCAATTCGGGCAGTTCGGCATCGTTGTCCGGCAGGTTCTGGAAGGCCAGCATGACCTGGAACAGCGGATTGCGCGCGGTGGACCGCTCCGGGTTGAGCAGATCCACCAGCCGCTCGAACGGCACCTCGGCGTGCGCGAAGGCGCGCAGATCGGCGTCCTTGGTGTGGGCGAGCAGCTGATCGAAGCGCAACTCCCCCGGCACCCGGGTGCGCAGTACCAGCGTGTTCACGAACATGCCGATGACATCGTCGAGTTCGGCGGCGCCGCGCCCGGCGACCGGTGTGCCGATGGCGATGTCATCGGTGCCGGACAGCCGCGCCAGGAATACCGCGAGCGCGGTGTGCACAACCATGAACAGGGTCGCGTGCTGTTCGCGCGCGATGCGTTGCAGTCCGGCGTGGATCTCGTCGTCGATGCCGAATTGCACACTGCCGCCGCGGAAGGACTGCACCGGCGGGCGCGGGCGATCGGCGGGCAGATTCAATTCATCGGGCAGTCCGGCGAGTTCGGCGCGCCAGTGCGCGGTCTGCCGGGAGATCAGGCTCTCGGGATCGTCCTCGGAGCCGAGCACCTCACGCTGCCACAGGCTGTAGTCGGCGTACTGCACCGGCAGCGGGGCCCATTCGGGCGCGGTGTCGGCCGAGCGGGCGATGTAGGCCAGCACCAGATCGCGCGACAGCGGTCCCATGGACCAGCCGTCGGAGCTGATGTGGTGGGTGACCAGCACCAGCACGTGTTCGATCTCGTCGGCGACGTCGAGCCGGAACAGCTTGACCCGCAACGGAATCTCGCCGGTGACATCGAATCCGGCGGTGAGCAGCGCCGTCACCCGGTCGGCGACCGCGTCCACCCCGATGCGCTCGGGCGTGAGCTCGGGAACGACCTGCGCGGCGGGCAGCACCACCTGATGCGCCCCGCTCGCGTCCTCGGGATAGATGGTCCGCAGCGTCTCGTGCCGTTCCAGCAGATCGGCCACCGCGAGCCGCAGCGCCTCGGTGTCGAGCGCGCCGGTGAGCCGCAGCGCGATCGGCAGGTTGTACGCCGAGGAGCTCGGATCGAACTGGTTCAGGAACCACATGCGCTGCTGTGCGAGCGACAGCGGAATCCGTTCCGGCCGTACGCCCGCCACCAGGCGCGGCCGCGCCGCGACCGTTTCCGCGCCCGAAACCCGTTGTGCGAGAGCCTCGACCGTGGACACCTCGAACAGATCCCGGACCCCGAGATCGGTGTCGAGCGCGGCGTTCACCCGGGCGATGACGCGGGTGGCGACCAGCGAATTGCCGCCGAGCGCGAAGAAGTCGTCATCGAGCCCGACCTGTTCCAGGCCCAGCACATCGGAGAAGACCTGCGCCACCGCCTGTTCGGTCTCGGATTCCGGAGCCCGGAATTCGTGTCCGGCCGCGAAATCCGGTGCGGGCAGCGCCCGCCGGTCCAGCTTGCCGGACGGATTGACCGGGAACTCGTCCAGCACCACGAATGCCGCGGGCACCATGTAGCCCGGAACCCGTTCGGCCACGCCGGCTTTCACGTCCGCGATATCGACCGCGCGTCCGGCGGCGGGCACCACGTACCCGACCAGCTGATCGCCCAGTCGTTCGTCATGGCGCAGCACCACCACGGCGCGCGCGATGGATTCCTGTGCGGTGAGCGCGGATTCGATCTCGCCGAGTTCGATGCGCAGACCGCGCAGCTTGACCTGGAAATCGGTGCGGCCCAGGTACACCAGCTGACCGCGATCGGTCCAGCGCACCAGGTCACCGGTGCGGTACATGCGCGCCCCGGCCGCGTCGAACGGGTTGGCCACGAAGCGATCCGCCGTCAGATCGGCCCGCCCGTGGTATCCGCGCGCCAGCTGATCACCGGCCAGGTACAGCTCACCGGCCATACCGGGCGCGACCGGGTGCAGTCGCGCGTCCAGCACATAGGTTTTCGCGTTCCAGACCGGTGCGCCGATCGGCACCGCGCCCGAAACCTGTTCCGGCACGGCCGCATACGTGGCGTGCACGGTGAATTCGGTGGGCCCGTAGAGATTGTGCAGCTCCGCGGTGCCGATGCGCCGGAACGCCGCGACCGCGTCACCGGTGAACGCCTCACCCGCGATGAGCAGGGTACGCAGCGAGGTGAGCGCCGCCGGGGCCGCGCTGTCGGTGAACGCGCTCAGCATGGACGGCACGAACGAGGTCATGGTGATCTGTTCGGCGGCGATGACATCGGCCAGATACGCCGGATCGCGATGGCCGTCCGCGCTCGCCACCACCAGGCGCGCGCCGACGGCGAGCGGCCCGAACAGTTCCCAGACCGAGACGTCGAAGGTGGCCGGTGTCTTGAGCAGTACGACATCGTCGGCGCCGATGCCGTATTCGGTGGTGATCCAGCGAATCTGGTTGACGGCCGCGGCATGGGACACCGCGACGCCCTTGGGCCGTCCGGTGGATCCGGAGGTGAAGATGACGTACGCCGGATGCGCGGTGTACAGCGGTGCGCGCCGCTCATCGTGCCGGATCGGCTCATCGGAGTATCCGGACAGATCGAGCGCGTCGATGGTCAGCACCCGGTCACCGGATGCGAAACCGTCACGGCGCGTGGTGAGTACGCAGACCGGGCGGGCCGTCTCCAGCACATGGTCGATGCGGTCGGCGGGCTGATCCAGATCCAGCGGCACATAGCCGCCGCCCGCCTCGAGCACGGCGTAGATGGCGACGACGAGATCCACCGAGCGCCGAATGCCCAGCGCCACCAGTGTTTCCGGTCCGACACCAGCCGCGATGAGCAGCCGGGCCAGCCGGTGCACGCGCGCCGCCAGTTCGGCGTAGGTCAGTTCCTCGCCCTCGGCGCGCAGCGCGATCGCGTCCGGATTGCGAGCCGCCTGCGATTCGAACAGCGAGAACAGCTGTCCCGCGGGCAGATCGATGCCGGTCTCATTCCATTCGGTGAGCACCCGCCGGCGCTCATCGAAGCCGAGCACGTCGATATCCCCGACCGCGCGCGCCGGATCGGCGGTGACCGCGACCAGGATGCGCCGGAACCGCTCCGCGAATCCCTGAACCGTGCTCGCGTCGAAAAGATCTGTGGCATAGGTGAACAGCGCGGTCAGACCCTGCGGCGCGTTCTGCGCGTCGGTGCGCTCGCTGACGGTGAGCTGCAGATCGAACTTCGCCAGCGGCACATCCAGTTCCACCGCCGATACCGAGACCCCGGGCAGCGACAGCGCGGACTCACCGACGTTCTGGAAGGTGAGCATGGTCTGGAACAGCGGATGCCGGGCCTGCGAGCGCGCCGGATCGAGCACCTCGACCAGCCGCTCGAACGGCACATCGGCATGTCCGAAGGCCGCGATATCGCCGGTGCGCACCGCGTTCAGCAGATCACCGAAGGACTGCGCCGGATCGACCTGGGCCCGCAATACGAGGGTGTTAACGAACATGCCGATGAGATCGTCGAGTTCGGCCTCACCGCGTCCGGCGACGGGCGCGCCCACGGCGATATCCCCGGTGCCGGACAGTCGCGCCAGCAGCGCCGCGAAGGCCGCGTGCACGGCCATGAACAGCGTGGCATTGTGCTCCGAGGCCACCCGCAGCAGCGCCGCGTGCACGATCGGATCGATCTCGAACGCCAGCGTCGCACCGCGCCCGGAGGCCACCGCGGGCCGGGGGCGGTCGCCGGGCAGCTCCAGCTGATCGGGCAGCCCCGCGAGGCTGTTGCGCCAGAAGTCCAGCTGTCGGGCCAGCAGTGATCCGGAATCGGTTTCGTCGCCGAGGATTTCGCGCTGCCACAGCGCGTAGTCGGCGTACTGCACCGCGAGCGGGGTCCATTCGGGCTCGCGCCCGGCGATCCGGCTCAGGTACGCGGTCATGAGATCGCGGGTGAGCGGTCCGGCCGAGAAGCCGTCACCGGCGATGTGGTGCACCACGCACACCAGCACGTGATCGTCGGCGGCCACGCGCAACAGGCGTACCCGCAGCGGCGGGGCCGCGGTGACATCGAATCCGGCGATGGCGACCTCGGCCACCGCGGCGATGATGCCGTCCTCGCGCACGTCCACCATCGGCATGGACGGCATGGCGTCGGGATCGTCGGCGGCCAGCACCAATTGCTGTCCGACACCGTCGTATTCGGGGTAGATGGTGCGCAGCACCTCGTGCCGCTCCACCAGATCGCGCACCGCGGCCCGCAGCGCGGGCACGTCCAGGGGTCCGGTGATGCGCAGCGCGGTGGGCAGGTTGTAGGTGGCCGACTCGGTATCGAACCGGTTCAGGAACCACATGCGCTGCTGCGCGTAGGACAGTGGAATCCGTTCCGGCCGCTCCATTACCCGCAGCGGTGTGCTGAACGAATCGGCTTGCTCGCCGAGGCTTGCCGCGAGTTCGGCGACGGTGGGCGCTTCGAAGATCGCGCGCACCGGCACCCGCGCGCCCACGGCCGCGCCGAGTCGCGCCACCACCTGGGTGGCATTGAGCGAGTTGCCACCCAGTTCGAAGAAGTCGTCGTCCACGCCGACGGTCTCGACGCCGAGCACGGCGGCGAAGACCTCGGCGACCATGCGCTCGCCCGGGGTGGACGGCGCGCGATAGGCCCGGGCCTGGAATTCCGGCTCCGGCAGCGCCTTACGGTCGAGTTTGCCGCTGGCATTGAGCGGCATGGCGGCCAAACGCACCACGGCCGAGGGCACCATGTACGACGGCAGTGCCGCCCGCGCGTGCGCCAGCAGCTCCGAATCATTCAGCGCCACATCGGCTTCCGGCACCACATAGGCGACCAGCCGATCCCCGGTCGCGGCGCGCACCAGTGTCACCGCGGCCCGATGCACGGCCGGATGGCTCAGCAGCACCGTCTCGATCTCGCCGAGTTCGATGCGCTGTCCGCGCAGCTTCACCTGGAAGTCACTGCGCCCCAGGTATTCCAGCGCGTACCCGTTGCCGCCCGGTTCCGCGATCCACCGCACCACATCGCCGGTGCGGTACAACCGCGCCCCGCCCTCGTGTGCGACGAACCGTTCCGCCGTGAGCGCGGGCGCGCCCAGGTAGCCGCGCGCCAGCTGCACTCCGGCCACGTACAGCTCACCGGCCGCGCCGAACGGCACGGGCCGCAGCTGCCGATCCAGTACGTGCACCTTGGTATTGGCCACCGGGCTGCCGATCGGCACCGCGGTGCCCGCGGACTGCTCCGCCGGTTGTGCGGTGACCACGGTCGCCTCGGCCGGGCCGTACCAGTTCACCAGTGCGGTATCCGGCAGTGCGGCGGCGAATTTCACGGCGGTTTCGGCGGACAGCGCCTCACCGGCGGCGAACACCCAGCGCAGCTGCCCCGAGGGCGTCGCGGCCTGCTGAGCCAGCCCGTCGAGGTACGCCTCCAGCATGGAGGGCACGAAATGCACCGAGGTGACGCCGTATTCGCCGATCATCCGGGCGATGTAGGCGGGATCGCGATGCCCGTCCGGTTCCGCGATGACGACTGCGGCACCGGTCTGCAACGGCCAGAACAACTCCCACGTGGAGATGTCGAAGGTGATGGGCGTCTTGTGCAGCACCACATCACCCGCACCGTGCGGGTAGGTCCTTTGCGCCCAGCGGAACTGGTTCGCCATCTGCCGATGCGTGATGGCCACGCCCTTGGGGCGGCCGGTCGATCCGGAGGTGTAGATGACGTAGGCGGCATTGTCCGGCCGCACCGCGGCGGATCCGACGAATTCGATCTCGCCCGCGCCCGCCAGCGCGTCCACCAGGAAAAGCGGTACCCCGGAAGCGGTTTCGAAACCGTCCTCGGTACGCGTCAGCACGCACACCGGAGCGGCGCTGCCCAGTACGTATTCATTGCGCTCGGCCGGATGATCCGGATCGACGGGCACATACGCACCGCCCGCGCGCAGCACCGCGTAGATGCCCACGACCAGGTCGATTCCGCGCCGCATGGCAACGGCCACCCGCGATTCCGGCCCCACCCCGCGCAGCGTGAGTTCCCGAGCCAGCCGTCGCGAGCGCGCGTCGAGCTCGGCGTAGGTGAGCGTGACATCCCCGAAGATGACCGCGAGCGCCTCGGGCGTACGCGCCGCCTGCGCGTCGAACAGCGTCAGCAGCGTCGAATCATCCAGCAGTTCAGCGACTTCGGTGGCATTGACCGCGTCGAGGGCGGCGCGCTCGCTGTCGATGAGCGCGTCCACCTCGGCGATCCGCGCCCGCGGATCGGCCCCGAAACGCCCGAGCAGCAACGCGAGTCGCCGCGACAGCGCCTCGGCGGCATCCTCGTCGAAGAGATCGCGCAGGTATTTCAGGTTCACCCGCAGCTGCTTGCCCGGGGTGACCATGACCGTGATCGGGTAGTGCGTGCCGTTCGCGGCGGAGGTGCCGAGCAGGCCAACACCGCCGATGGGGGCGGCCGCCTCGTCGAGCGCCGCGTCATCCACCGGGAAGGACGCGAACACCACGAGCGAATCGAAAATCCCGTCTATACCGGTGACTTCCTGAATCTCGCCGAGCCCGAGGTAGTGGTGATCCAGCAGCGCGGCCTGTTCATCCTGCAATTGCCGCAGCAGTCCGGCGAGGGTGCCGTTCGCATCCAGCTTCACCCGGACCGGAATGGCGTTGAGGAACAGTCCGACCATGGTTTCGATACCGGTCAACTGCGGCGGGCGACCCGAGACGGTGGCACCGAACACCACATCGTCGCGATCGGTGGTCCGCCCGATCAGCAGACCCCACGCGGCCTGCACGATGGTGTTCACCGTGATTCCGGCGTCGGCGGCGACCCGCCCCAGCGCGGCGGTCTCCTCGGCGGACAGTTCGAAGCCCAACTCGCCGATACCGGCGGAGATTTCGCGCGATCGGTCGACGGGCGCGAGCGGTGAGGGTTCGGTGAACCCGGCCAGGGCCTGCGCCCACGCCTCGCGGGCGGTCGCACGATCCTGTGCGGCCAGCCATGCCAGGTAATCGCGGTACGACCGCACCGGCGGCAGCAGCGCCGGATCCCCGCCGAGCGCGTAGAACGCCAGCATGTCCTGCATGAGCAGCGGCAGCGACCAGCCGTCGAGCAGAATGTGATGGCTGGTGACGAACAACTGGAAGCGTTCGGGCGCGGTGCGCACCAGGGTGAAGCGCAGCAGCGGCGCGGACCGCATATCGAAATGCCCGCTCATTTCCGCGGCCATCAGCCAATCGGTGCGCGCGGGTGCCTCATCGGCCTCGCGATCGCCCAGATCCAGGTAGCGCCAGGGCACTTCGAGATCGTCGAGCACGATCTGCAGCGGATTGCCGTTCGAATCCTCGACGAACGCGGCACGCAGGTTCACATGCCGGTCCAGCATGGCCTGTGCGGCGGCGCGCAGGCGCGGAATGTCCAGTGCGCCGGACAGTTCGACGGTGAACTGGGTCATGTACGCGTCGACGGAATCCTCCGCCAGCAGCGCGTGGAAGAGCATGCCGGACTGCAATGGCGTGAGCGGCCAGATATCGGACATGGTCGGGTACAGCTCTTGCAGCCGTGCGCGATCGGCGTCACTGACCTCGACCAGCGGCCCCGTGGCCAGCTCGACCTCGGCCTCGCCCGGCGTCACCGATTCGGCGAGCGCGGCGAGCCCTTCGACGGTGCGCGCGGCGAACACGTCCTTGGCCTTGAACGCCAAACCCTGTGCGCGCGCTCGCGAAACGATCTGAATCGAAGTGATGCTGTCGACGCCGAGGGAGAAGAAGTCGTCGTCCAGGCCGACCCGCTCGACCTTGAGCACCTCGGCGATGACCTCGGAAACCGTCTGCTGCGCAGGCGTTTCCGGTGCCCGGTACTCCTGCGCCTTGATGATCGGTGCGGGCAGCGCGGCGCGGTCCAGCTTGCCGACGGGCGTCAGCGGGATCTCGTCCAGCACCATGATCGCGCCGGGGACCATATGCGGCGGCAGCGCGCGCTCGGCCAGCGCCGACAGCTCCGCCACAGCCACGGTAGCCCCGGGTGCCGGATGCACGTACGACACCAGAACCGTTGCGCGGTCCTGTACCTGATGCCCGACGGTCACCGCGAAATCGACGGTCTCGTGCCCGGCGAGTACTGCGTCGATCTCCTCCAGCTCGATGCGCAGGCCGCGAATCTTGACCTGGAAGTCATTGCGCCCCAGGTATTCCAGTTCCGCTCCGCCACCCCGCGCTGCACCGGAGGTCCAGCGCACCAGGTCGCCGGTGCGGTACAGCCGGGAACCGTTGTCCTCGAAGGGATTCGCCACGAATCGCGATGCCGTCAGCTCGGCGCGCCCGTGATAGCCGCGCGCCAGCAACGCACCGGCGATGTACAGCTCCCCGGGCACCCCGGGCGCGACCGGACGCAGCCGCTCGTCGAGCACGTGTGCGACCGCGCCGCGAATGGCGGCACCGATGGTCACCGGCCGATCCGGCAGCAGCTCAGCGCAATTGGTCCAAATGGTGGTCTCGGTGGGGCCGTAGCCGTTGAGCAGTCGCCGCTCGCCGTCGGCGATCGGAGCCACCCAGCGCCGCACCAGTTCCGGCGGGCACGCCTCACCGGCGGCCAGCACTACGCGAAGTTCATCCAGCCCAACGGGATCGATGGAGGCCAGCACCGACGGCGTGATCACCGCGTGGCTCACCGCCTCGCGCGCCAGCAGCGCACCCAGATCCTCACCGCCGTAGACCTCCGGCGCGGCGACGACGAGCGCCGCCCCCGATCCGATGGCCATGAGCATTTCGAATACCGAGGCGTCGAACGACGGCGAGGCCACATGCAGCACACGGGACTCCGGCGTGATCCGGAATCGCTCCCGCTGCTCCTCGCTCAGTCCGGCGAGCCCGGTGTGCGTGACCACGACACCCTTGGGCAACCCGGTCGAGCCCGAGGTGTAGATGGTGTAGGCCGGATGTTCCGCGCGCAGCGGCCGCACCCGATCCGAATTGGTGACCGGCTCCGCCGGAAAACCCTGGGCAACATCGGCGAACTCGGCACTGTCGAGCTCGAGCCAGGTGACCGTATCGGGCAGGGCATCGCGCTTGGCGGAGACGGTCAATCCGAGCACGGCCCGCGAATCCGACACCATGTGCAGGACGCGATCGACCGGGTAGTTCGGGTCCACCGGAACGAATCCGGCCCCGGATTTGGCGACCGCCCACACCGCGACCACGGATTCCACCGAGCGCGGAATGGCGATCGCGACCAGATCCTCCGGCCCGACCCCGCGTTCGATCAGCAGATGCGCCAGCCGCGTCGAGCGCTCATCCAGTTCGGCATAGCTGAGCTGCGCCAGCGTCGCCGAGGCGTCTGCCAGCACCAAGGCGATCCCCGCCGGATTGGCCTCGACGGCGGTGGACATCAGCTGCGGCAGGGTGGGGACGCGGGGCCGCCGGGTACGAGTGGGCCGGACGCGCGCTGTGCGGGTCATTTGATTACCGCCCGACGCTCGATACACCGGTGCCCGACCACCCGAATCATGAAGATGTCCCTCATCCTGTCCGTCGTTGCTCCAACCTCCCCGCGCATCCCGAGGGAAATCGGGAGGGCACGGGTCGTGTTACTCGCCCCAGCTAGACCGGCCGGGGCCCGCAACACCAAGCGCCACGACAGAGGGAGTGGTCACGACCTGCGCCTCGACGCGGGCACCGCGTCGTCAGGGTACCTTCCGGCACACCGAAGACAGGTGTCCACGTCGAAACGGGGTGGTAAGCAGGCAATGCTACGGATGGATCCCCTCTCCGTGCTCGGCGAGCCCGCCCAAAGCCTGTACCCACCCCTCGACAAGCCCCTTGACCTGATCGAGTTCGAGCACCGCGCCCGCGAAGTCGAAGCGGGCCAGCAGCCCATCCGCGCTGGTGTCGACGGTGATATCGAGGTAGAGGTCATCGGCGACCGGTTCGGGCAGCACCCGGGCCGGGCGCAGATCGCGGTAGCGGAAACCGATGCGGCCCTGCGGAAGTCCGGTGAGCACCGCGGCCGCGGCCGGATTCAGCTGCCGCAGCAGACCGAATCCCACACCGTGGGAGGGGACCGCGCGCACGCTGTCCCGCAATTGCGCGATGGCGTATCCGGCGGCCGGTCCGCCGCGCCGCACCTGATCGAAATCCACCCCGGTCAGCGCGGGCACGAACGGGTAGCCGGTGCTGAACGCGCCGACCACCGGATCGCCGGGCGGCCGCGGGTCGGCGACCAGTCGCACCACCGAACCGAGGGTGGCGCGCGCCGAAGCGCCCGCGTCATCCCAGAGCGCGACCGCGAACGCCGTGAGCAGGACCTCCTCGAGCGTGGCCCCGTACTGCCGGGCCACCGCGTCCACCGCGGTCGCGCCCGCTCCGGTGATCTGCACCGATACCCGCCCGCGTGACTCGTCGGCCACCCGGTCGGGTGCGAGCCCGGCCGGTATCGCCGCCAATGCCGCACGCCACCAGCCCAATTCGGCGACCGTCGCCGGTTCGCCCGCCCGTTCCGCGGCATCGTGCGCGAACTCGGCGGGATCGGTGCCCGGCGCACCGCCGCCGCCGGAGTGCCCGCCCGACCAGGAATCGGTGAGATCGTCGATGATGACGCGCCACGAGGCGTCATCGACCACCAGGCCATTGGCCACCACGATGAGCACGGCCACCGGCTGCTCGCCCGTATCCGGATCCACGGGCGCGTCCGGCGCCGGGCCCTCGAGCAGGACGAACCGAATATTGCGGCCCTGTTCGGGGTCCAGTTCGGCCGCGGCCGCGTGCACCACGGCCCCGATCGGATCGCCGACTGCCTGCACCGCCGGATCGACCCGCCAGACCGCCGCGTCCGAGGGATCGGACCGCAGCGGGATATCCAGCAGCGGGGTGTCCCCGTCGAAGCGCAGTCGCGCCCACAGCGCCGGATGCCGTTCGCGCAGGCTCGCGACCGAGCGCCGCACCCGGGAGCCCGAGACGCCCTCCGCGATATCGAGGGCGATGGCTCGCACATGCAGTCCGGCCGGCTCCACCTCGAGCAGACTCACCGCACCGGCGGGCAACGGTGACACCGTGCTGGTCGCGGTGCGCCGCACGGCGATGGCGCTGGCCAGCGGCGCCTGTGGCGGTTCCGGCGCGAAGACCGGTAGCACCGTGGTCGCGGTCGGATCGCCCTGGAAGCCCGGTAGCGAGGTGACCACCGGAAGCACCTGGGTGATGGCCCAGTCCGAGACCTCGTCCTCGATCGGCAGCGGTTCCGGCGCGGGTGCGGGTGCGGGACCCCGATCGGCGGCATCGATGAGGGCCGCCAGCTCCGGCCCGATGATCGCGAACGCCTCGGTGCCGACCATCAGCTGATGGGTGACCGGCACCGGCCGATCGGTGATCGCGCCGCCGGTGAACGGCCGCCAGTGCCCCGGCCCGTAGACCGTCTCGCCCGGTCCCCGGAACTCGGCCCGGAACAGTTCGATATCGCCGTCGAAATAGGCGGGCTGATAGGCGGATCCGAGTTCGATGGTGCGCACCGCGCCGCTGTAGATCCGGCGAATCCGCTCCAGCGTCAGCACCGCGAGATCGGCCGGAATCGCGGCCTGCAGGGCGCGCAGCGCGTCATCGCCGAGCTCCTGCAGATCGCCTTCCGGGAAATCCGTCACGCCGAGCGCGACGAATTCGTCCCGCAGCGCGTCCCGGAAGTCGGACATATCCGCATCCGGGTACGCGTCGAGGATGGCGAGCACATCGGTGCGCTCCCCCAGCGCGGCCAGTTCAGTAGCGATGGCCTGCGCCAGCGTGCCGCCGAGCGAATAGCCGAGCAGCCGGTATGGCCCGTGTGGCTGGATCTCCCGCATCTCGCGCACGTATCGCCGGGCCACCTCGGTCAGCGATTCGGGCCAGTAGCCGAGCTCGGTGAGTGCCGGGGATTGCAGCCCCAGAATTGGCTGATCCTCGGGCAGGTACTGCGCCAATCCCGCATAGCACCAGGACATTCCGGCCATGGGCGGGGCGCAGAACAGCGGCGTGCGGGTACCCGTGGCACGAATCGGCAGCACCACGCCCAGCGCGGCGTCGGCACCGTCCGCGCCGCCGTCGAATTCGGCCGCGATGCGCGCGGCCAGTCCTGCCACGGTCGAATCGGTGAAGAACCACGCGACCATGACCTGTGCGCCGGTCACCTTGCGCAACCGGCTCACCACCTGGCTGGCCAGCAGCGAGGTGCCGCCGAGCGAGAAGAAGTCGTCATCGCGCCCGGCCCGGTCCACGCCGAGCACCTCGGTGAAGACCACGGCGACGGACTCCTCGAGCGCCCCGGCGGGCGCCCGGTATTCCCGCTGTGCCAGTTCGGGTTCCGGCAGCGCCTTGCGATCGAGCTTGCCGACCGGCGTCAATGGAATCTCGTCCAGTATCACGATGGCGGACGGGACCATATGCGCGGGCAGGCTGGCCGCCGCGAACTCGGTGAGGTCCTGCGGCTTGGGTGAACTGCCGGGGACGCCGAGCACATAGGACACCAGAACCGTTGCCCCGGCGGCATTATCCCGGCCCAGCGTGATGACGAACTCGACCTCCGGATGCCGCCCGAGGACCGCGTCGATCTCACCGAGTTCGATGCGGAAGCCGCGAATCTTGACCTGGAAGTCCGAGCGCCCGACATAGTCGAGCTCCCAGTTCCCCTGCGCCCCATCCCGATCTGCCGGATCGGCGTACCAGCGCACCACGTCGCCGGTGCGATACATGCGCGCACCCGGCTTTCCCCACGGATTGGCGACGAACCGCTCCGAGGTCAGCCCGGCGCGGTTGCGGTAGCCGCGCGCCAGCGCGCCTCCGGCCAGGTACAGCTCACCCGCGACGCCCGGCGGCACCGGATTCAGCCGTGCGTCCAGTACCAGCGCCGACATGCCGTGCACCGGTTTACCGATGGTGATGTGCCGGCCCGGCGTCAACTGCGCGTAGGTGGAGATGATGGTGGTCTCGGTCGGCCCGTACGCATTGTGGAATACGCGGCCCGGCTCCCATTTGGCCAGCAGTTCCGGCGTGGTCACATCGCCGCCGATGGACAGCATGCGCAGCCGATCCTGATCGGCCGGATCCAGGGTGCCGAGCACCGCCGGGGTGAGCAGCACGTGATCCACCCGTTCGGTACGGATCAGCTCGCCGAGTTCGGGACCGCCCATGATCTCCGAGGGTGCGATCACCAGCGTCGCGCCGGTGTAGAACGCGCAGATCCATTCCAGCACCGAGGGATCGAAACTCGGTGAGCAGTTGTGCAGCATCCGGTCGTCCGAGTGCATGCCGTACCGGTTCACCGCGTACTCGGTGAGCCCGCCGAGTCCGGCGTGGGTCACGGTGACGCCCTTGGGCATACCCGTGGATCCCGAGGTGTAGATGACGTACGCCGGATGTCGCATCCGCAGCGGCGTGAGCCGATCCGCGTCGGTCACCGCTTCCGCTGACTGCGCCAGGCAGCGCGCGTCCACCGTCGCGTCGTCCAGGCACAGCCAGTGCACGCCGTCCGGCAGCGCATCGCGGTACGAGTACCCGGTAATGCCAAGTACCGCACCGGAATCGGTGATCATATGCCGCACCCGGTCCGCCGGATAGGCCGGATCCACCGGCACGTGCGCGCCACCGGCCTTGGCGATGGCCAGCACCGCTGCCACCGTTTCGAACGAGCGCGGGAAGGCGACGGCCACCAGCTTTTCCGGCCCCACGCCGCATTCGATGAGCACCCGCGCCAGCTGCGAGGTGTAATCGTCGAGTTCGCCGTAGCTGATGGAATGACCGCGATAACGGATCGCCGTGCGCTCACGCCCGAGGGCGACGCCCGCGGTGAGCAGATCCGGCAGTAGCGCGGTCGCCATCACCTCGTCATGGTGGACATGGGTGAGCAGTTCGTGCTCGGCACCGGACAGCAGTGGCAGATCCCCGACCGCGGTGTCACCGCCGTGCGTGACCGCCTCGAGCAACCGCACGAACCGATCCGCGAATCCCTGCACCGTATTCCGGTCGAAAAGGTCACGCGCATAGGTGAATACGGCGTCCATCCCGGATTCGTCCGGACTCTCCCGCACGGTCAGCGAGAGATCGAACTGCGAGGTCTCGACACCGGAATCCAGTGCGCTGATCCGCAATTCGGGTAGCTCGAAGGTGTTGTCCTGCAGATTCTCGAACGCCAGCATGACCTGGAACAGCGGATTACGCGCGGTCGAGCGCTCCGGGTTCAGCAGTTCCACCAGGCGCTCGAACGGCACGTCCGCGTGCGCGAACGCCGCCAGATCGGTTTCCCTGGTCTGCGCCAGCAATTCGGCGAAACCGAGCCCCGGCGCTACCCGGGTGCGCAGCACCAGGGTGTTGACGAACATGCCGATCACATTGTCCAGCTCGGCCGCGCCGCGCCCGGCCACCGGCGTTCCGATGGCGATGTCCTCGGTACCCGACATACGCGCAAGGAAGATCGCCAGCGCGGTGTGCACGACCATGAACGGCGTCGCGTGCCGGGCCCGCGCCAAGGTGCGCAGCCGCCGCTGCAGATCGGCGTCGATCCGGAAGGCCACCTGTCCGCCCGCGAACGACTGACGCGGTGGCCGCGGCCGATCCGCGGGCAGCGTCAGCTCATCGGGCAGCCCGGCCAGCGCGTCGCGCCAATAGTCGCCCTGCGCGGAGATCAGACTCTCCGGATCGGCTTCGGTGCCCAGCACCTCCCGCTGCCACAGCGTGTAATCGATGTACTGCACCGGCAGCGGCTGCCACAGCGGCTCCCGCCCCTGTGTCCGCGCGAGATACGCGGTCATCACATCGCGGGCCAGCGGTCCCATCGACCAGCCGTCCGCACTGATGTGATGCGCCACGAACAGCACCACGTGCTCGGGCTCCCGCGATACCGAATCGACCCGGAACAGCTTGGCCCGCAAAGGAACTTCGGTGGTGACGTCGAATCCGGCGGTCAGCTCCGCGGTCACCCGCGCCAGCAGCGCGGCGGCGTCGACCAGCTCGGGCGTCAGATCCGGGGCGGCCTGCTCGACCGGCAGCACCACCTGGTGCGCGATTCCGTCCGACTCCGGGTACACCGTCCGCAGCGTTTCGTGCCGCGCCACCACATCGCGCACGGCAAGCGCCAGCGCGCCGGTATCGAGATCGCCGTGCAGCCGCAGTGCGATCGGCACGTTGTACGCCGAGTTCGCGGTGTCCAGCTGGTTCACGAACCACATGCGCTGCTGTGCCAGGGACAGCGGAATCGACTCCGGCCGCGGCCGCTGCATCAGCGCGATGCGCCCGCCCGCGCCCTCCTGGGTCGCCAGGAACGCGGCCAGTGTCAGCACCGTGGTGGTCTCGAAGACCGCGCGCACGGGCACCCGGGTGTCCAGGGCCACGCCGAGTCGCGCGACCAACTGGGTGGCGATCAGCGAATTGCCGCCCAGCTCGAAGAAGTCGTCATCGCGGCCGACCTGTGCCACGCCGAGCAATTCGGCGAACACCCCGGCCACCGTCTCTTCGAGAGGTGTTGCGGGCGCGCGGTATTCGCGCTGTCCCAGCTCGGGTTCCGGCAGCGCCGCGCGATCGAGTTTACCGACCGGCGTCAGCGGAATCTCATCGAGCAGCACGATGGCCGAGGGCACCATATGCGCGGGCAGATACCGGCTCGCGTACTCGCGCAGTCCGGCCTCGTCGACCGAGCGCGCGAGCACGTATGACACCAATATCGTTGCGCCCGCGGCATTCCGCCGTCCGAGTGTGACGGCGAAATCGACGTCGTCGTGTCCGCCGAGCACCGCGTCGATCTCGCCGAGTTCGATCCGGTAGCCGCGGATCTTCACCTGGAAATCGGTGCGCCCCAGGTACTCCAGTTCCCAGCCGTCGCCGACCGGCACCCAGCGCACCAGATCGCCGCTGCGGTACATCCGCGTCCCCGGACCGCCCCACGGGCAGGCCACGAAACGCTCACTCGTGAGTCCCGCCCGCCCGCGATAGCCGCGCGCCAGTGCCGCACCGGCGAGGTAGAGCTCACCCGCGACACCCGGCGGCACCGGCCGCAACCGCTCGTCGAGCACCAGCGCGGAGACACCGGGAATCGGTGCGCCGATGGTGATTCGGCTACCGGCGTCGAGTTCCACGTACGATGAGCCGATGGTGACCTCGGTCGGCCCGTAACTGTTCAGGTACCGGCGGCCGGTCGACCACTTCGCGATCAGTTCCGCACTGGTCGACTCGCCGCCGGTGCCGACCAGCACCAGATCGTCGAGTCCGATCGGATCGATGGTGCCCAGCATGCCCGGCGTCACCATGATGTGCGTGACCCGTTCGGCGCGCAGCAGTTCACTCAGCTCCGCACCGCCCAGCACGCCCGGCGGCACGATGACCAGGGTCGCCCCGGTGGAGAACGGGTACAGCCACTCCTCCACGGACTGGTCGAAACTCGGTGAGCAGACGTGCAGGAAGCGGTGCTCCGCCCGCACACCGCAGAGTTCGACACCGTGCTCGACGAACGCGCCGAGACCGGCGTGGGTGACGCTGACGCCCTTGGGCAGACCAGTCGAACCCGAGGTGTAGATCAGATAGGCGATATGCCCCGGCCGCAGTGCCGCGACCCGGTCCGCGTCGATGACCGGCGCGGCCGATTCCGCCGCGTACTCGGCCACCACCGCGGGATCGTCCAGTGCCAGCCAGTCCAGATCCCCGGGTAGCTCGGCCGCGAACTCACCGAGCGTGAAGCCGACCACCGCACCGGAATCGGTGACCATATGCCGGATGCGGTCGATCGGGTAGCCCGGATCCACCGGCACATAGGCCGCACCCGACTTCGCCACCGCCCAGACCGCGGCGATCATGTCGAACGACCGGCCCATGGCAAGCGCCACAACGGCTTCCGGTCCGACCCCGCGCGCGATCAGCACGCGCGCCAGGCGCGACGAATAATCGTCCAGTTCACCGTAGGTGTACGACTGCCCCGCCGAGCGCACCGCGATCCGGTCCCGGCCCAGCGCCACGCCCTTGGTCAGCAGGTCCGGCAGCAGCGCCGAGGTGCCCGCGGCCGCCTCGGAACTCCTTGTCAGCCACTCGTATTCGCCGTCGTCGAGCATCGGCAGCTCGCCCACCGGCAGCTCCGGTGTCCGGGTCACGGCGGCCAGCAGTCGCGTGAACCGCCGCGCGAACATGCGCACCGTCTCGGCGTCGAACAGATCCGTGGCATAGCTGAACGAGGCCGAAATCCCCTGCGGCACTCCGTCTTCGACCACCTCCACCAGGGTCAGATCGAGGTCGAACTTGGTGACCGGCAGATCCATCTCGACCGCCGCCACCGACATCCCCGGCAGCGACAGTTCCGCCCGCGCCAGATTCTGCAAGGTGAGCGAGACCTGGAACAGCGGATGCCGGGCCTGTGAGCGCGGCGGATCCAGCAGTTCCACAATCCGTTCGAACGGCACGTCGGCGTGCTCGAAGGCCGCCAGATCGGTGCGCCGCACGGCCGCGAGCAACTCGGCGAATCCGGCGGCCAGGTCCACCTCGGCGCGCAGCACCAGCGTATTGACGAACATGCCGATAAGATCGTCCAGTTCGGCCGCGCCACGGCCCGCGATCGGTGCGCCGATGGCGATATCGCGGGTACCCGAGAGCCGGGCCAGCAGCACGGCCAGCGCCGCGTGCAACACCATGAACAGGGTCGCGTTGCGCTCCTGCGTCATTCGATGCAGACCGGCGTGCACCTCGGCGTCGATCTCGAAGGTCACCAGGCCGCCCGCGCTGCTCGCCACGGCGGGCCGGGGACGATCGGCGGGCAGCTCCAGCTGATCCGGCAATCCGGCCAGGCTCTTGCGCCAGAACTCCAGCTGCCGGGCCAGCAGCGATCCGGAATCGTGTTCGTCACCGAGGATTTCGCGCTGCCACAGCGCGTAATCGGCGTACTGCACCGCCAGCGGCGTCCATTCCGGCGCGTACCCCTGAATCCGGCTCAGATACGCCGTCATCAGATCCCGGGTCAGCGGTCCGGCCGAGAAGCCGTCGCCCGCGATGTGGTGCACCACGCACACCAGCACGTGATCGTCGGTTCCCAAGCGCAGCAGGCGCACTCGCAGCGGCGGCGCGATCGTCACATCGAAACCCGCCATCGCGGTCTCGGCCACGGCCGCCACCACGGTCTCCGCGCGCACGTCCACCATCGGAATGGCGGGTACGGCCTCGGGATCATCGACATCGAGCACCACCTGATGCCCGACGCCGTCGTGTTCGGGATACACGGTCCGCAGCACTTCGTGGCGCTGCACCAGATCCCGGACCGCCGCGCGCAGGGCCGTCACATCCAGCGGTCCGGTGATGCGCAACGCCGAGGGCAGATTGTAGGTGCCCGCGGCGGTGTCGAAGCGGTTCAGGAACCACATGCGCTGCTGCGCGTACGACAGCGGAATCGAGTCCGGCCGCTCCATCGGGCGCAATGGCGCGTACGACGAATCACCCTGTGCGGCAATCAGTTCCGCCAGACCGGCGACGGTCGGCGCATCGAACAGCGCGCGCAGCGGCACCCGTGCGCCCAGCACTCCGCCGAGGCGCGCCACCACCTGCGTGGCGCTGAGCGAATTGCCGCCGAGCTCGAAGAAGTCGTCATCCGCGCCGACGGTCGGCGTTCCCAGCACGGTGGAGAACACCTCCGCCACCGCGCGTTCGGCGCGAGAGCCGGGCGCACGATACGCGCGACCCTGGAGCTCGGGCTCCGGCAGCGCCTTGCGATCCAGCTTGCCGCTGGCATTGAGCGGCATGGCGGCCAATCGCACCACCGCCGACGGCACCATGTACGACGGCAGCGTGCCCCGTACATGTGCGAGCAATTCCGAATCCGCCACCGCGGCAGCGTCTTCCAGCACGATGTAGGCGACCAGCCGATCACCGGCAGCCCCGCGCACCAGGGCGACCGCGGCCCGGTGCACGCCCGGATACCCCAGCAGCACCGTCTCGATCTCACCGAGTTCGATACGCTGTCCACGCAGCTTCACCTGGAAATCACTGCGCCCCAGGTACTCCAGCGCATGCCCGTCCGCGGCCGGGTCCACGATCCACCGCACCACATCACCGGTGCGGTACAGCCGCTGCCCGCCGTCGTGCGCGACGAACCGCTCCGCCGTGAGCCCCGGCGCACCCGCGTAGCCGCGCGCCAACTGCACCCCGGCCACGTACAACTCACCGGCCGCGCCGAACGGCACCGGTCGCAACTGCCTATCCAGCACGTGCACGCGGGTGTTCGCGACCGGGGCGCCGATCGGAACGGCCACGCCCGCAACATCTTCGGCATGGAACGCGGTGACCACGGTGGCTTCCGCCGGGCCGTACCAGTTGACGAGCTCGGTGCCCGGCAGCGCGCTCGCGAAATTGCGCGCGGTCTGCGCGGACAGCGCTTCACCGGCGGCGAACACCCAGCGCAGCGAGGTCTGCTCGGCGGCGGGGCCGTCGAGGTAGGCATCGAGCATCGACGGCACGAAATGCACCGAGGTGACGCCGTATTCACGAATCGTCCGGGCGATGTATGCCGGATCCCGATGCCCGTCCGGTGCGGCGATGACCACCGCCGCACCGGTCTGCAACGGCCAGAACAGTTCCCACGTGGAGATGTCGAAGGTGATGGGCGTCTTGTGCAGCACCACATCACCCGCACCGTGCGGATAGTTCCGCTGCGCCCAGCGGAACTGATTCGCCATCTGCCGATGCGTGATCACCACGCCCTTGGGACGACCGGTCGATCCGGAGGTGTAGATGACGTAGGCCGCGTTGTCCGGCCGCACCGGCGCACTGCCGAAGTACTCGATCGCACCCGCGCCGGCCAGCGCGTCCACCAGGAAAAGCGGTACCCCGGAAGCGGTTTCGAACCCGTCCTCGGTGCGGGTCAGCACACACACCGGTGCCGCGCTCCCGAGCACGTACTCATTGCGCTCGGCCGGATGATCCGGATCGACGGGCACGTACGCGCCACCGGCGCGCAGCACCGCGTAGATCGCCACCACCAGATCGATACCGCGCCGCATGGCCACCGCCACCCGCGATTCCGGCCCCACACCGCGCAGCGCCAGCTCCCGAGCCAGCCGCCGTGAACGTGCATCCAGCTCGGTATACGTCAATGTGGTTTGCTCGGATATCACCGCGATGGCGTCGGGGGTCCGCGCGGCCTGCGCGTCGAACAGCGTCAGCAGCGTCGAATCATCCAGCAGCTCAGCCACTTCGGTGGCATTGACCGCGTCGAGGGCGGCGCGCTCCCGGTCGATGAGCGCGTCCACGTCGGCGACCCGCGCCCGCGGCATGGTCCCGAATCGCTCCAGCAGCAGTGCGAAGCGCTGCGCCAGCACTCGGATCTCGTTCTCGTCGAACAGATCCCGCAGATATTTGAGGTTCACCCGCAGCGCACTACCCGGTGTCACCATGACGGTGATCGGATAGTGTGTGCCATTGGCCGCCTCGGTGCCGAGCAATCCCACCTCGTCGATGGGCCGGGCGGCGGCGTCCAGCGCCTCAGCGTCGACCGGGAAGGACGCGAAGACGATGAGCGAATCGAAAATCCCGTCGACACCGGTGATTTCCTGAATCTCGCCCAGCGCCAGATAGTGGTGATCCAGCAGTGCGGCCTGTTCATCCTGCAACCGGCGCAGCACCTCGATCAGGGTGTCCCCGGCGGCCAGCCGCACCCGGACCGGAATGGCGTTGAGGAACAGTCCGACCATGGTTTCGATACCGGTCAACTGCGGCGGGCGACCCGAGACGGTCGCACCGAACACCACATCGTCGCGATCGGTGGTCCGCCCGATCAGCAAACCCCACGCGGCCTGCACGATGGTGTTCACCGTGACCCCGGCCTCGGCGGCGACCCGAGCCAGCGCGGCGGTCTCCTCGGCCTCCAGCTCGAATCCGAGTTCGCCTATACCCGAGGTGATCTCGCGCGATCGATCGACGGCCGCCAGCGGCGTCGGCTCGTCGAATCCCGCCAGCGCCACCCGCCAGGCGGCCCGCGCGGCCTCCTGATCCTGCGCCGCCAGCCAGGCCAGATAGTCGCGATAGGAGCGCGGCGGCGGCAACTCCCCGGTATCCCCGCCGAACGCGTAGAGCGCGAACATATCCTGCATGAGCAGCGGCATCGACCAGCCGTCCAGCAGAATGTGGTGACTGGTGACCCACACCCGGAAGCGCTCTGGCCCGGTGCGCACCAGCGTGAACCGCAGCAGCGGCCCGGCCGTCATATCGAAATGCCCGGCCAGATCGGCGGCCATCATCCAATCGGTCTTGGCGCCGGGCTCGTACGGCTCGCTATCGCCGAGATCCAAGTAGTGCCAAGGCACTTCGACGTCGTCGAGCACGACCTGAATCGGCTCCCCGCTCGCGTCCTCGGCGAAGACCACGCGCAAATTCACATGCCGGTCCAGCAGCGCCTGCGCGACGGTGTGCAGTCGCTCGATATCGATCGCGCCGCCGAGATCCACGCTGAACTGCGTCATGTACGCGTCCACCGACGATTCGGCCAGTTGCGCGTGGAACAGCATGCCCGACTGCAGCGGTGTCAGCGGCCAGACATCCGACATGGTCGGATACCGCTGCCGTAGTCGTTCCAGCTCACCCTCGCCGAGCCGCACCAGCGGTCCGGTCACCGGTTCCGGAATCACCGCGGATTCCGCTGCGACGGTCGCGATTTCGGAAAGCGCCGCGATCGTGCGCGCGGCGAACAGATCCTTGGCCTTGAAGAGCACCCCGAGCGCCCGCGCCCGCGACACGATCTGAATGGAGGTGATGCTGTCCAGGCCGAGGGCGAAGAAATCGTCGTCCAGGCCGACCCGCGCCACCGGCAGCACCTGCGCCAGCACCTCGGCGATGGTCCGCTGCACGGCGGTTTCCGGCGCGCGATACGCGTTGGCCTCGAATACCGGCGGCGGCAGCGCCGCCCGATCCAGTTTGCCCACCGGTGTCAGCGGAATCCGGTCCAGCACCGTGATGGCGCCCGGCACCATATGGGCGGGCAACCGGCTCTCCGCCAGCGCGGTCAGCTCGTCCGCCTGCCCGGCGGTGAGCGCGGGGCCGTGTGCGTAGGACACCAGAACCGTTGCCCCGCTGGGCAATTCATGACCCACCGTGACCGCGAAATCGACGTCCGGATGCTCGGCGAGCACCGCGTCGATCTCCTCCAGCTCGATCCGCAGGCCGCGGATCTTCACCTGGAAATCATTGCGCCCCAGATACTCCAGTTCACCATCGGCGTCCCACCGCACCAGGTCCCCGGTGCGGTACAGCCGCGACCCGCCGCCCTCGAACGGATTGGCCACGAACCGCGCGGCCGTCAGCTCCGGACGGCGTAGGTATCCGCGCGCCAGCAACGCTCCGGCTACGTACAGCTCACCGGCCTCCCCCGGTGCGACTTCGCGCAATCGCTCATCGAGCACGTGCGCGGCGGCACCCCGGATGGCCGCACCGATGGTCACCGGTCGATCCGGTAGCAGCTCAGCGCAGTTGGACCAGATGGTGGTCTCGGTGGGGCCGTAGCCGTTCAGCAGACGCCGCTCGCCGTCCGCGATCGGAGCCACCCAGCGCCGCACCAATTCCGGCGGGCACGCCTCACCCGCGGCCAGTACAACGCGCAGCTCGCCGAGCCCGCTCGGATCGATCGAGGCCAGCACCGACGGCGTGATCACCGCATGGCTCACCGACTCACGCGCCAGCAGCGCACCCAGATCCGCACCGCCGTAGACCTCCGGCGCGGCCACCACCAGCGTGGCCGCGGATCCGATGGCCATGAGCAATTCGAACACCGAGGCGTCGAAGGACGGCGAAGCCACCTGCAGCACCCGTGATTCCGGCGTGAGGCCGAATCGTTCGCGCTGTTCGGCGCAGAGCCCCGCCAGTCCGGCGTGCGTCACCACGACGCCCTTGGGCAGGCCGGTGGACCCCGAGGTGTAGATCGCATAGGCCGGATGCTCCCCCCGAAGCGGCCGGACTCGATCGGAATTGATCACCATATCGGCTGGGAAACCGTGTGCCCGATCGGCGAATTCGGGATCATCCAGGGCCAGCCAGCGCACCGAGTCCGGCAGCGCCGGGCGCTTCTCGGCGATCGTCAGCCCGAGCACCGCCCGCGAATCGCGGACCATGTGCAGCACCCGATCGGCCGGATAGTTCGGATCCACCGGCACGAATCCCGCACCGGCCTTCGCCACCGCCCAGATCGCGATCACCGCCTGCACCGATCGCGGAATGGCGATCGCGACCAGGCTTTCCGGTCCGACGCCGCGGTCGATCAGCAAGCGCGCCAGCCGGTTCGAACGCTCATCGAGCTCGGCATAGCTGAGCTGCGCGTACGTCTGCTCGGCCGCGCCGAATACCAGCGCCGTCCCGTGCGGGTTCATCTCCACGGCCGCGGTGATGAGCTGCGGGAGAGTGGTCATGCGCGACCGCCGATGTCGGCTGGGCCGTGTACGAAGCGTATGGGTCATGCCAGCTCCAGCCGAAAATCGCTGCGCTGTTCCCCGCCCACCCGAATCATTGAATTGTTCCGACCTATCCAGTTCCCCAAAGCCTCCGCGCGCCGACAAGCGTCGGGGGTGCGCGGGCCGGCTCGCCTATCGTTGCCAGCTCTCGGAGAGTAACCCCACTGGGCGAACAACCCGGAAAAATTATGTGGATAGCGGACGCGGGCCGTCTGGGACGACGGCCCGCGCGGTCATATCAGAGGCCGTGACCTGCGGGGATCTCTTCAAGGGTGGTGAAAATCACGTTTTCCACTTCCTTCGAATGGGAAGCCCCCTCGACAATCACGGCCCGCAGGTCATCCGGCGCAACCGAATTCAGAGCGAGCACACCCGCGGCATCGGTGAACAGGTGCGTGACCCATTCGTCCGCCAATGCCTCAGACAGACCGTCCAGTTCTTCGATCAGCACGATCGACGCGCCCACGACACCCGCCGAAACCAGCTCCACCAGCGCCAGCGCCGCATCGGCGGGCCCGCGGTGGAACGTCCTGGACTCGAAAGTCAACTCGGTCGCGGTGCGCACCCGCTCGACCGCGGCGGCCAGCCCGTTATAACTCAGCACACCCGTGCCCGAGATGTACGCCGCGTCATCCCCGCGCAGCGCCCGGGTGCGGCTGGCATAGGTCACCGGCCGCTTCGACTCGGCGGCGATCTGCGCGACCACCTCCGGATCATCGAGCACCAGCCAGTCGATCCCGGCGGCGGTGACCGGTGCGGAACCGCCTGTCACACCGACCTTCACATCCAGTCCCGCCGCATCGGCGGCGGCCAGCGGCACCAGCATCGCGCCCGCCTTGAGCACCGCCCACGCGGCGACCACCTGTTCCACGCCGCGCTCGAGATGCACCACCACACCCGCGCCCGGCCCGCTGCCGTGCGCGATCAGCACCCGCGCCAGCCGCGACGACCGCGCGTCGAGCTCCTGGTAGCTGACCACCTCATCGCCCCAGACCAGCGCGGGGCCGTCGGGATCGTCCTCGACCGCGGTGGTCAGCACCTGGGTCAGCGCCGCACCGCGGGTGACCGCCGCCACCGGTTCCGGAGTCTCCGCAATCTGCTGTGCCACACCGGTTTCCGGAGCATCCAGCAGTGCGATATCGCCGACCGCGATATGCGGATCGGCAGCCACCGCGATCAGGATGCGCTCCAGCACCCGCCCGAACGATTCGACCGTCGCCTCGTCGAAAAGGTCTGTGGCGTAAGCGAAGATCACATCCAGATCGCCCAGCCCGCCGTCCGTGCCCGCGCGCGGCTCCATGCTGATCTGCAGATCGAACTTCGCCGCCGCCAGATCGGTATCGATGGCGGACACCCGAAGACCGGGCAGCTCCAGCACCGGCGTCTCGGTGTTCTGCAGCGAAAGCACCACCTGCAGTAGCGGATTCGCCGCCGACCGGCCCGGCGCCGCCACCTCGGACATCCGCTCGAACGGGACGTCGGCGTTGGCGAACGCGTTCAGATCGGTCTCGCGCGCCCGGGCTACCAGCGCGTCGAACGGCGCGGCCACATCGACCGCGGTGCGCAGCGTCAGCGTATTGACGAACATGCCGACCAGATCGTCAAGCGCCCGCTCACCACGGCCCGCGACCGCGGTGCCGATCACCACATCGCCGGTGCCGGACAACCGCGCCAGCCAGGCCGCGACCGCCGCGTGCACCACCATGAACAGCGATGCGTTGTGCCGGCGCGCAATACGATTCAGTCCGGCGTGCACCTCGGCGGGCAGGCTGAAGTCCAGGAACGCGCCCGCCATGGTCGACGTCGCGGTCCGCGCCCGGTCGACCGGCAGACCCGGTCCCGCGGGCAGATCCGCCAGCTGCTCCCGCCAGAACGCCAATTGCGCCGCGGCGGTGGAGTCTTCGTCCGATTCCACGCCCACGACCGCGCGCTGCCACACCGCGAAATCGGCGTACTGCACCGCCAGCGGCGTCCAGTTCAGATCCTGTCCGGCGGCGCGCGCCAGGTAGGCGGTCATCAGGTCCCGCGCCAGCGGAGCCATCGACGCGCCGTCCGCGGAGATGTGATGCGCCACCAGCACCAGCAGATAATCGTCCGGATCGTCGCCGGTGATCAACCGCACCCGGACCGGAACCCGTTCCGCCACATCGAATCCGGTGAAAACCAGCTCGGAGACGCGCGCGCCGATATCCGCCGCCCGCTCGACTTCGAGCCCGTTCGGCAGCACCTCGGCCACCGACAGGATCTCCTGATAGGCCGCCGCCCCCGGGGCCGACTCCGGATACCGGGTGCGCAGCACCTCGTGCCGGGTCAGCACATCCTCCACGGCCTGCCGCAGCGCGGGCACGTCCAGCGCGCCCTGCAGGCGAATGGCCATCGGGATGTTGTACGCGGGCGAATCCGGATCGAACTGATTCAGCACCCACATGCGCTGCTGTGCCAGTGACAGCGGCACCCGCGCAGGACGCTCCCCCGCCACCAGCGGCGGCCGCGCCCCGGTGCCCGCACCCGGCACAATGCGCGCCGCGAGCCCGGAAACCGTTGAGGTCTCGAACAATTCGCGCACGCCGACATTGGTGTCCAGCGCCTCGTTCACCCGGGCCACGGCCCGGGTGGCGATCAGCGAATTACCGCCCAGCTCGAAGAAGTCGTCATCCGCGCCCACCCGGTCGGTGCCGAGCAGATCCGCGAACACCCCCGCCACGATCTCCTCGATCGGGGTCGCGGGCGCGCGGAACACCTTGGCCTCGAACACCGGCGCGGGTAGCGCCTTGCGATCCAGCTTGCCCGAGGCGTTGAGCGGGAACTCGTCCAGCACCAGCACCGCCGGGGGCACCATGTACGACGGTAGGGACTGCGCCAGTGCGGCTTTCAGCTCCTCCGGCTCGGCGGCACCCACCACGTAACCGATGAGCTGATCCCCGGCGTGCGCGTCCGCGCGCACCACCACGACCGCCTGCGTGACACCCGGCCGCGCCAGCAGCGCCGCCTCGATCTCGCCCAGTTCGATGCGCAGACCGCGCAGCTTCACCTGGAAGTCGGTGCGCCCCAGGTATTCCAGCTCCCCGGCAGCGCTCCACTTCACCAGGTCGCCGGTGCGGTACATGCGCTCGCCGTGCCCGAACGGATCGGCGACGAACCGATCCGCGGTCAGATCCGGTCGCGCCACATACCCGCGCGCCAGCTGCACGCCGGCCAGATACAGCTCACCCGCGACACCCACCGGCACCGGATTCAATCGCGAATCCAGCACGTACACCTGGGTATTGAAGACCGGTGCACCGATCGGCACCGAGCTGCCGTCCAGATCGGTCACCTCGTGATAGGTGACGTCGACCGCGGCCTCGGTGGGGCCGTACAGGTTGTGCAGCCGGGCACCGGTCAGCTCGCGCAGCTGCTGCGCGGTACCGCCGGGCAGCGCCTCACCGGAGGCGAACACCTGCCGCAACCGCAGCCCGGCGGCCTCGGACCGACCGAGCGTGCCAACGAACACCGAAAGCATCGACGGCACGAAATGCGCTGTGGTAATACCTTGTTCGGCAATTACCTGCGCCAAATACACAGGATCGCGATGCCCATCCGGCTTGGCAACCACCAGTCGCGCCCCGGCCTGCAACGGCCAGAAGAACTCCCAGACCGACACGTCGAACGTCGCCGGAGTCTTCTGCAGCACAGCGTCTTCGGCGGTCAGCCGGTATTCCGCCTGCATCCAGACCAGCCGATTCACGATGGCGCGGTGGCTCACCGCCACACCCTTGGGCTTACCCGTGGAACCGGACGTGAAGATCACATAGGCCGTATGGTCCGTCGCCAGCGGCTGATTGCGCTCGCGGTCGGCGATGGGCGACCCATCGAGTCCCTGCGCGGCCCGCTCCAGCTCCTCCACCTGCAAGGTGGTGATGGCTTGCCCGGACTCGAAACCATCCGCGTGCGTGGTCAGAATCATCCGGGGCTGCGCGGTATCGAGAATATGCCCGATGCGGTCCAGCGGCTGATCCGGATCAATCGGCACATAGGCCGCGCCCGCCTGCACCACCGCGTACATGGCGACGACGAGTTCGGTGGAGCGCCGGATGGCAAGCGCCACCAGCGCTTCCGGCTCCAGCGCGTACTGCCCCATCATGAGCCGCCGCGCGAGCCTGTTGGCCCGCTGCTGCAATTCCCGATAGGTGAGGCGCTCGTCCTCGAAGACCAGCGCGATGGCGTCCGGGGTGGCCGCCACCTGCGCGTCGAACATCGAAACCAGCGTCGGCGGAACGCCTTCCGGCAATCCGACCGCGGCTTCCAGATCGAATCCGGTGGCATTCCAGTCGCGCACCACCCGCTGCCGCTCGGCGGCATCGAAGATGGCGACATCGCCGACCGCGATACCCGGATCCGCGGCCACCACGCCCAGGATCCGTTCGAACCGCTCGGCGAACACCGCCACCGTGGCCTCGTCGAAAAGGTCCAGGGCGTAGGAGAATTCACCCGCAAGTCCACTGGCGTCGCCGCGCTCGTCATGCGATTCGGCCATGGTCAGCTGCAAATCGAACTTCGCGAACGGAATCTCGAGATCGGCACCCGCCACACTCAACCCGGGCAGCTCCAGCCGCGTCGGCGCCATGTTCTGGAACGCCAGCATCACCTGGAACAGCGGATTGCGCGCCTGCGACCGCGCCGGATCCAGCAGCTCCACCAGGCGCTCGAACGGCACGTCGGCGTGCCCGAAGGCGCGCACATCGTGCTCGCGCACGCTCTTGAGCAGGTCCTCGAAGCTGAGCGCCGGATCGACATCGCTGCGCAGCACCAGCGTATTGACGAACATGCCGATCAGATCGTCGAGTTCGGCCTCACCGCGCCCCGCCACCGGCGTGCCGATGGCGATGTCCCGGGTGCCCGACAACCGCGCCAGCAGCACCGCCAGCGCCGCGTGCACCACCATGAACAGCGTGGTGTTCCGGCTCTCGGCCAGCCGCCGCGCACCGGCGTACACCTCATCGCTGATCCGGAAACCGAATGTCCCGCCCTGATACGAGGCGACGGGGGGCCGCGGCCGATCCGACGGGAGCACCAGCTCATCCGGCAGATCGTCCAGGGTCGCCCGCCAGTACGCGATCTGCTGTGCCAGCAGCGATTCCGGATCGTCCTCGCTGCCCAGCGTCTCGCGCTGCCATACCGCGTAATCCGCGTAGTGCACATCCAGCGGCGTCCACTGCGGCTCGGCACCGCGCGCCCGCTCGGCATAGGCGGTGACCAGATCCCGCGCCAGCGGCCCCATGGACACGCCATCGGCGGAAATATGGTGCACGGTGGCGACCAGCACGAACTCTTCGGCGGCAATCCGCAACAGCCGCAGGCGAATCGGCGGGGCGGTCGTGACATCGAAACCGGCGCCGACGATTTCGGCCACCCGCTCCGGAATATCCGCCGCGTCGATATCGACCAGCGGCAGCTCCGGTACGGCCCGGGCGTCGGTCACCGGGAGCACCAGCTGGTAGCCCTCGCCATCCACCTCGGGGTAGATGGTCCGCAGAACCTCGTGCCGCGCAACGAGATCCCGAGCGGCCGCGCGCAGGGCCTCGACATCGACCGCACCGCTCAACCGCACCGCCAACGGGATATTGTCCACCGCGCTGTCGGGATCGAACCGGTTCAGGAACCACATGCGCTGCTGCGCGAACGACAGCGGTATCCGCTCCGGACGCGGCAGCGAGCCCAGCGCCGGACCGGCGGCCGGGGCGGTCTCACCCTCGAGCCGCTGCGCCAGCGCGGACACCGTGGAAGCCTCGAAAAGCACGTGTACCGGCACCCGCACATCGAGCGCGGTGCCGATCCGAGCCGCCGCCTGCGCGGCCAGCAGCGAGTTGCCGCCGAGTTCGAAGAAGTCGTCATCCGCGCCGACGCGGGCGTCCGGGTTATCCGGAATCAGCAGCGTCGCGAAGACCTGTGCCACCGCCTCTTCCGTCGGCGTGGCGGGCGCGCGGAATTCCCGGGCGGCGAATACCGGCTCCGGCAGCGCATTGCGATCCAGCTTGCCCACCGGGGTCAGCGGAATCTCGTCCAGCAGCACGATGGCGGCGGGCACCATGTACGCGGGCAAGGACTCGCCGACGAATACCGCCAGCTCATCGGCATCGAGGGTGGTTCCCGGGCGTGGCAATACATACGAAACCAGCGCTACCGCGCCCGACGGTAGCGTCTTGCCAAGTGTCGCAGCGTAATCCACATCCGTATGTGCGGTGAGAGCATTGTCGATCTCGCCGAGTTCGATGCGCAGACCGCGAATCTTCACCTGGAAATCGGAGCGGCCCAGGTACTCGATCACGCCGGATTCGGTCCGCTTCACCAGGTCACCGGTGCGGTACAGCCGCGCCCCCGGCGCCTCGGTCGCCTCGCCGAATGGACTGGCCACGAACCGTTCCGCCGTCAACCCCGGTCGACGGTTGTATCCCTGCGCCAACGCCGGACCCGACAGATACAGCTCACCGACGACGCCGTCCGGCACCGGCCGCAGTCGTGCGTCGAGTACGAACGCGCCCACACCGGGCACGGCCGACCCGATGGTCACCGCCTCGCCCGGCAGCAGCGGTGCACTGCTGGTGGCCAGAATCGTTGCCTCGGTGGGCCCGTAGCCGTTGTAGAACGACCGCTCCGCGGTGGCCCAGCGGCTCACGAGCTCCGGCCCGAACTTGTCGCCCGCCACCACGACGGTCGTAAGTTCGCTCAGCCCAGTCGAATCCACCGACTCCAGCGCACCGGGCGTGATCAGCACATGCGAAACCCGTTCGCGCCCCAGCAGTTCCGCGAGCTCGACACCGCCGAACACCCCGGCCGGCGCGATCACCAGGGTCGCGCCGGCGGTGAACGCCAGCATCAACTCCAGGACCGACACATCGAAACTCGGCGAACACACGTGCAGCACTCGCGAATCCGCGGTGACGTCGTAATGCTCGCGCTCGGCGGCGACCAGTCCGGCCAGCCCGGTGTGCGTGACCACCACACCCTTGGGCTTACCGGTGGATCCCGAGGTATAGATGACATAGGCCGGATGCTGCTCGGTGAGCGCGCGCACCCGGTCCGCGTAGGAGATCGGGTGCGAAGGCTGCGAAGCGATCCGCTCCGCGCGCACCGGATCATCCAATTCGATCCAGTAGGTGGCGGTCCCCAGCGATCCCCGATGCTCCCGGGTGGTCAGTCCGAGCACCGCACTCGAATCGGTGAGCAGATGTTCGATTCGATCCGGCGGATAGGCCGGGTCGACCGGAACATAGGCCGCGCCGGTCTTGGCGATGGCCCATACCGCGAGCACCGATTCGATGGATCGGGTGATGCCGATGGCGACCATATCGCCCGGTCCGACACCGCGGCCGATCAGTTCCCGCGCCAGCTGGGACGACTGCGCGTCCAGGTCGCGATAGCTGATCTCGCGCTGGTCAGCGGGCTGACCGGTCGGGTTGTACCGGATGGCGATGGTATCGGCCGCGGATTCGACCGCGGCGGTGAGGAGCTGCCCGAAGAGAGGGCTGCCGGACCGACGCCGACGAGAACCGCGAGCTGTACGGCGGGCAGTATCCATTCGAGTGCATTCACCTCTCGGGTCAAACGGTCCCCACGCCGAAGACCTTCGGCCGACCCAAGTCGACGACGGCGGCGCCCGGGTAGGCGGACTGAGCAATCATATCGGGCTCACAGAGCCGCGATCACGGCCTCGAGCTCAGTGACTATCGGTACCCGTACCGGAGCGTTGCAACCATGTGACCTGAGCCACAGCCATTTACAGCCACCCTCTACGGGTGGCCTGCACGCCCGCCTGGAACCGGGTGCTGGCCCCGAGCCGCTCCAGCAGACTGGCGGTGCGCCGCACCACGGTTCGCCGCGACAGGCCCAGCCGTCGCGCGATGGTGTCATCGGTGGCGCCCATGCTCATCAAGGTCAGAATGGCCCGATCCCGCTCATCCAATGATTCCGAGGGATTCACCGAGATGGGCGTGGCCATGGACCACAGCGAGTCGAACGTCTTGACCAGCAGATCCAAGGTCGGTGACGGTCCGACCCGCACACCCATCGGATCCCCGCGCCGCTCATCGGTGTGCAGCACCAGCACGGCCCGGCGATCATCAGCCAAGATCAACTTCATGGGCGGATCGGGCAGCGTCCGCGCCTGCGCGCCCACCGCATTGGTGGCGAGCACATGCCGCAGCCGCTCCGCGTCCTGGTAGATCGTCTCCTGATAGAGCGTCCGATAGTCGATGCCGGCGGTGATCCGAGCCGACTTCAACTCGAACAGCCGCTCCTCGGTCTCGACATCGGATAGGAACGGACCACGCTCCACAACCTTCACAACCGAATGCGCCGTATGCTGCAGATCCTCGAAATCGGCCAGCAGCTGCCGTCGCTCGTAGACCGCGACCACCGCGCCGTCGGCATCGGTGGTGCGCCGCACCGAGCGGAACGTCTCACCCAGGCGGGCGGCGGCCGACTGCATGCGCAACATATCGCCGCTGCGACGTCGAGTCTCGGCCTCGGACAAGGCTTCCGGGGCATGCGCGTCCCAGCGCACGGTGCCGTTGTTCTCGGTCAGTCGCACCGCGGCCTCGAGATGGCACAGCGCTTCCAGCGCCGCCTCGGCTATGCGGGGCGGGCAGCCCAATCGCTCGGCCACCTCGAACGCAGTTGAGCGCGGATGCTGTACGAGCACCGCGTAGGCGCGGCCGTGCAGCGAGGCAGGGTCGAATAGGTCATCCAGTGTCGTCACCGCGCCCACCGGCATACGCCGGTCCGGGAAGCGCCCGTTCGCGTGGGCCGGTGAACGCTCTACTGGTCCGGGCCCCACTGCTGCTGCATGATTACGCCCTTGCTGGCCAGCCATGGCAGAGGATCCGTCTTCGTTCCGTTGGCATCCCAGATCTCGAGGTGCAGATGAGGTCCGGTGGAATTGCCGCGATTGCCGACAGTGGCGATCACATCGCCGGTATTGACCCGCTGTCCGGCGGATACGTACATGTCATTGACGTGCCCGTAGACAGCGGTGGTGCCATCGTCCTGCAGAACACGCACCCAGAGACCGAAACCGGAAGCCGGACCGGCCTCCACCACCGTGCCACCCATGACCGAGTGGATCGGAGTGCCGATGGCATCGGCGAAGTCGATCCCGTAATGCATTGCGCCCCAGCGCGCACCGAAGCCGGAGCTGATCACGCCCACATCGACCGGCCGCACCGCGGGAGCGGGAGCCAGCTTCTGCTGCAGATCCTTCAGCGTGGCTTCGGCCTGCGCGAGGGGGTTCGCGATCTCCGGCGGCAGATTCTGCAATCCGAAGGGCGCGGGCGCGGGAGCCGCGACAGGTTTGCCGCCATCCGCAACCGGTTCGGCTGTCGGAGCGGGAGCAGGCGCGGCGACGTCGGCGGCCTGCTTGACCGACTGCGCCACATCGCGCAGTGCGAGATCCTGTCCAGCCGACTTGTCCTCATGATTGGGGGCGATCGGCGCGGCGTGGGCCAGCGCGGGAACCATCTGCGTCGCGGTGCCGATCAGGGCACTCGCGGCGACCGCGGCTCCGGCGGCGACCTTCACGCGGTCAGCGGTGGAGGGTTCGGCCCGGTGCCGTTTACGTGCGACGGCGCCAGTACGACCGGCACCAGAATCACCAAGCAAGTCCATAACTGATACGGAGTTCGCGGTCTCTCGGTGGTGCGACAAAGCTCGTCCTAGCGTTCGATGGTCCGGTAACGATTCGGCATCGCTGTGACAGAAACAATACTCCCCCGTGACCATTCCGCAACCTTGCGTTCGAAGATTCCAGGTGGTAGCTGCCACCGGTTGATCACGTCCGGAAATCGGGAGCGCACACTGATGCGTGTGCTACTCGATGAGCTGAATACGCCGATCGTGCTGGCCCCCATGGCGGGCGGGCCGTCCACACCCGAACTGGCGGCCGCGGTATCCGATGCGGGCGGCTTGGGATTTCTCGGGGCCGGATATCTCGGCGCGGAAGATCTCGGCGGGCGAATAAAGCAGACGCGCACCCTCACCTCCGCGGCATTCGGCGTGAATCTGTTTTACCCCTCCGCACCTAGTCCTGTGACCAGTTTCGGTGACTATGTTGATCAGCTGGCACGCGAATTCCCTGTCGGCGAACCGAGATTCGATACCGATGCGTGGGCGGCCAAGCTCGAACTGCTGATCGCCGACCCCGTTCGCGTCGTCTCCAGCACCTTCGGCTGTCCCTCCCCCGAGGAGATCGCGCGACTGCACGCGGTCGGCACCGAGGTCTGGGTGACCGTCACCTCGGTGGCCGAAGCCCGTATCGCCGCCGAAGCCGGTGCGGACGCGCTCATCGCCCAGGGCGGTGAGGCGGGCGGCCATCGTGGCAGCTTCGCCGACCGCCCCGAAGACGACACCGCCGATCCGCTCGGCCTGCTCGCGCTATTGCAGCTGTTGACTGCCGCCGTGGATCTCCCGGTGATCGCCACCGGCGGCATCACCACCGGTGCGGCCCTGGCCGCGGTGCTGACCGCCGGAGCCGCGGCCGCCCAGATCGGCACCGCCTTCCTGCGCTGTCCCGAGGCGGGCACCGCACCCCTGATCCGCGATGCCATCACCCTCGACACCCCCACCATGCTCACCCGCGCCTTCACCGGCCGCCGGGCGCGCGGACTGCGCAACCAGTTCATGCTGGACCATCAGCAGGCCCCGGCCGCCTACCCCGAAATCCATTACGCCACCGGTCCTTTGCGGGCCGCCGCGCGTGCCGCGGGCAATGCCGACGAAGTGAATCTCTGGGCAGGTCAAGCGCATTCGCTCGCACCCGAGCTACCGGCGGGCGAGCTGGTCCGGCAGCTGTCGCGGGATGCGAAAGAGGCTCTGAATAGGGCGGTTTCGATCCGAATCCAGGGTTATTGACAACGCATGTCAACTAGAATCGGCTGACACCATCCGCCATCCCATGAGGAGAGCGATATGTCACTCGACGTACCCAGCGCACTACTCGAGCGCGCCGAACGCGGTGAAGTCAGCGATGACGAATTCGTGGAATGCGTCCGCAGCTCACTGCCCTACGCATATGAGGTCGTCAGCCGGGTGGCGGCCGATTTACATTCCGGCACACAGGAATACGCGGACAATGTGATCCCACCGCCGGACGAGGTGGCCCGGGGCCAGCTGCTGCGCGCCATGGCCTCGGACGCCATCCGCGGCGGTCTCGAACGTCACTTCGGCGTGAAGCTCGCCTTCCAGAACTGTCACCGCGTCGCGGCGTTCCCGCTCGCGGCGGTCGGCGGCGATACGTACAGCACCTTCATCTCGACCCGCGCACAGCTGCTCAACCAGAGCCCGGAGCTCCGTAACTGCTGAGCGCACAACGGTATCGGCGCGGCCGGAGCATTCCGGCCGCGCCGCTGCGCGCGCTCAGGGTTTCGGCCGCCGGAACAATTTGACCTGCCGATACGCCGCGTAAACGCATAGGGCGAATGACCCGTCGAACCAGGCGTGGGCGAATATCCCCGCACCCCACGATCCCCAGCCCGGCGAGAAGGTGATGCACACCGCCGCGATCGTCAGCATGCCGAAAAACACGCATCCAATGGCGATCGCCACCCACAGCACCACCCGCCAGAACGTGATCGGCGGCCGGATCGGATGCGGCCCGGACCCCCGCTGCGGAAACTGCTGCACCGTATGCGAATAAGCCTGCGCGGCGGGAGGAAAACTCGACGCGGCAGCCGGATGGCTCCGCGCTCCGGGCGGATAGCTCGGGGTGGCGGGCGAATAGTTCCGCGCCGCAGGCGGATAACTCGGCGCGGATGAATAGTGCTGAGCGACCGGCGGATAACTCGGCTGTGGATGACGCCGTGCCGCGGGAGCGTAATTGGGTGATATCGGGACGGGGCCGCGCACCGGTATGGGTTCGGACACGTGCACCGGGGCGGGCGCGTCGAGCGCCGTCCGCGCCGCGGCGGCCAGTTCGCCCGCACTTTCGTAACGCTGGTCCGGGGTCTTGGCCAGACCGCGCGCGATCACCCGATCCAATGCGACGGGCACCGCGGGTGCGAGCGCACTGGCACGGGGTGGCGGGGCGGTCATATGGGCGAGCATCTGCTGCGCCGCGTCCTTGTCGCCGAATGGTCTTTTGCCCGTGAGACATTCGAACAGCAGGCAGGCCAGCGAGTAGACGTCGGACCGGATGTCATCCACCCCGGAGAACCGTTCCGGAGCCATATAGGCCCAGGTGCCGACGGTGACGCCGGTGGAGGTCAATGCCGTCGATCCCGCTCCCCGCGCCAGTCCGAAGTCGATCAGATACGCGAATCCGCTGGGCAGCACAACGACATTCGACGGCTTCACATCCCGGTGGATCAGCCCCGCGTCATGCGCCATATCCAACGCCGAGGCGATCTGCTCCACCATGTCGACGGCGGCGGCGGGCGCGAAGGCCCCGCGGTGTTTGAGGACATCGTCGAGATCGGTGCCGTCGATCAATTCCATATCGATGAACAGGCGTCCGTCGAGTTCACCGAAGTTGTGGATGGGCACGATATGCGGTCCGCGCAGGCGCGCCGCCAGCTGTGCTTCCCGTTCGAATCGCCGCCGATAGTCCATATCGGTGGCGAGGTCCGCGGGCAGCACCTTCAGCGCCACATCACGGCCCATACGGGTGTCCTGTGCCAGCCACACCTGCCCCATACCGCCCTGCCCTAGCAGCATGATGAGCCGATAGTGACCGAGCGTCCCGTCCCCCAACAACCGTCGTCCTTTCAAAACACCCATATCGGGCAGGCGCTCAGCATACGACCCTCGGGTGACGTATCTCCCGCGCTCTTGACCGCCACTCCCCGTGTGCGTAATTCTGCTGCCGGAGAACACAATCTGCATAGAGGAGCACCCGTGGCGAGCAACGACCCCGCCGACACCTTCGACCTCTGGGATCGAGACGGTGACGGCCAGATCTCCGCCGACGACATCCTCGCGGGAATCACCGCCCTGGGCTTGGAAATCGACGAAGCCGCCGTGCAGCGCCTGGTAGCCGCCGCGGACACGGACGGCGACTGGCTCATCTCCCGCGCCGAATTCGACGCCGCCCGCCTGGGCCGCGACCCCGAAATCACCGACGCCGACGCCGCTTTCGACACCTTCGACGTCAACCGGAACCAGCTCATAGAGGTCGACGAACTCGAATCCCTCCTCCGCACCTGCCCGGACCTCTCCGAGGAGTCCGCCGAATCCCTCCTCGCGGCCGCGGACACCGACGGCGACGGCCACCTCTCCCGAGCCGAATTCGCCGCCCTCCTCGCCGAGCTGGCCCAAAGATAGAGACGCCGGTGCGATTGCGCTGGCGTCCGGTTCGGCGTTCCCCCCGGATTCCCAGCTTTACACTTCGAGCAGCTTCCGCTTCAACACCTTCCCGGTTGGGTTGCGCGGAAGCTCTTCCAGGAAAACGACTTCCCGGGGCACCTTGTACCGAGCCAGATTGGTCTTCACGAACTGCCGCACGTCATCTTCCGTGAAGCGCTGCCCCGCATGGACGACCACGAACGCCTTCAGCCGCGCACCGTACTGGTCATCCGGAACCCCGATGACGGCGACCTCGCGGACCGAGGAATGCGTGTACAGCAATTCCTCGACCTCGGCGGGAAACACGTTCTCGCCGCCGGAGACGATCATGTCGTCATCGCGCCCGTCGATGAAAAGCCTTCCGGCACTGTCGAAATGCCCCACATCACCTGACGACATGAGGCCGCGGATGATCTCCTTGTGCCCGCCGCCCGTATATCCCTCGAACTGGATGACATTGCCGACGAAGATCCGCCCGGTCTGCCCGGCGGGCAATCGTTTGCCCGCGTCGTCGAGGATTTCGACCCGCGACCCGAGGACCGGGCTGCCCACGCATCCGGGCTCCACCGCCAGATCATCCGGCGTCGCGATGGTCGCGTACGCGACTTCGGTTGAGCCGTAGAGGTTGTAGACGACCGGCCCGAAAGTCGCCGTCACCTCGCGGCACAGTTGCGCGCCCAATTGCGATCCCGCCACGAAGATAATGCGCAGCGCCGACAGATCGCGCCCGGTGACACCCTTACCGCCGAGGTCGACCATGCGCGCCAGCATCACCGGCACCGCGATCACCGTCGTGGCCCTGTTCCGCGCGATGCTGTCGATGGCGGCCTGCGGATCGAATTTGCGGCGCACCACGAGCGTGGATCCGAAGCCGAGAGTCAGCATGCCGCAGGCGAATCCGAGGGTATGGAACATCGGGGCGCAGCATTCGGTGACCTCGCCCGCCCGGAACGGCACCTTGGACAGCAGTCCGCCCAGCGGTGCGAGCGATTTCGGTTCCGGCCGGGCCGCACCCTTGGGTGTTCCCGTGGTGCCGCTGGTCAACAGGATGATTCGAGGTTCGGCCCCGGGCCCGGGCGGGGCGGCGGGGGATCCCGCCGCGATCAAGGCTTCCAGGCTGTTGTCGCTCGGTTCGTCCGTCCAGGCCAGATAGCCGCCCCGCAGCGGTGTCACCTCATCGAGCATGTGCGCGTATTCCGCGTCGTACACCAGCAGATCAGTGCCCTCGCGCGTAGCCACGTCCCGAATCTGTGGTCCCGCGAAGTCGGTGTTGAGCAGGATGATGCGCGCCCCGCATTTGGCCGCCGCGAAAATGGCGTCCACCAGCCCGCGATGGTTGCGCGCCAGAATCGCCACGCCCTCATGGGGTTTCAGCCCGCGTTCGCGCCAGGCATTGGCGAGCCGATTGGAGCGATCCTCCAATTCGGCGAAGGTGAGCGAGCCCAGTTCGTCGATCAGCGCGGTGCGCTCCGGATAGCGCGCGGCCGAAAGCCGCAGTGCGGCGGCGATGGTCCCGTAGCGCAGCAGCGAGGTGGCCGCGGACAGCAGCACCGTCGGCGATTCGATGCGCGCCAGCCCCGCATCCAGGAACAGCCGCGCGGATTCGAGCTCGAGATAAGCCCGCTCCCCCACCGACCGAAGCACTCCGAGCGTCATACAACACCCCATCCTCACGTCCCACCCCACTGTGGGCATCTGCCCTCAAACTAACCGCGCCCACGGCCCACCGCCAGAGCCCATCGAACCTCGCACCCCGGCGCGCGGCGCCCGCCCGGCGCGCCGCCGCACACGCCGAGGCCCGCACCCTCCCGAAAGTGGATGCGGGCCTCGGACCGAAACTCAGGACAGCGTGGTGACCGTCAGCGCGCCATCGGCGTACTGCGCCCGCAGCCGCTTCTTGTCGAACTTGCCGACCGAGGTCTTGGGCACCTCGTCGATGAACGTCCAGTGCTCGGGCAGCTGCCATTTGGCGAACTTGTCTGCCAAAAAGTCGCGCAGCTCTTCGGGTTTGGCTTCCGAACCCGCCGCCAGCACGACCGCGACCAGCGGCCGCTCATCCCACTTCTCATCCGGAATGCCGATGACCGCGGCCTCGGCGACCGCCGGATGGCCCACGACCGCGTTCTCCAGATCCACCGAGGAGATCCATTCGCCACCGGACTTGATGACATCCTTGGACCGATCCACCAGCGTCAGATAGCCATTGGGGCTGATCTTGCCGACATCCCCGGTGCGCAGCCAACCGTCGTCGAACTTGTCGGGATCGACCACCGTGCCACTCGGCGAATAGTACGAGCCGGTGATCCACGGACCCTTCACTTCCAGCTCACCGAGGGCGACACCGTCATTCGGCACCACCTCGCCGTCATCGCCGACCAGGCGCGCCTGCACGCCTGCGGGGAAACGGCCCTGGGTGTAGCGGTAGGCCCATTCCTCATCGCCTTCGACGGTCGCGGGCGGATGCGCCACGGAACCGAGCGGGGAGGTTTCGGTCATGCCCCAGGCGTGCAGCAGTTTGACGCCGTGCCGCTCCTGGAAGGCGCGCATCATGGACGGCGGCACCGCCGCGCCACCGACGACGCAGGTGCGCAGGTGGGAGATGTCCTGCGGCGCGGCCTGCAACCCGGCCAGCACACCACCCCAGATCGTCGGCACCGCCGCAGCGAAGGTCGGCTTGATCGCGGCCATCATCTCCAACAACGGACCCGGTTGCAGGAAACGGTCCGGCATCAGCAGGTTCGCACCCGACATCATCGCCGCGTACGGCAAACCCCACGCGTTCGCGTGGAACAGCGGCACGATCGCCAGCACCGTGTCGGCCTCGCTGAAACCCATCCCGTTGGGGGCGCACACCTGCATCGCGTGCAGGAAATTCGAACGATGCGAATACACCACACCCTTGGGGTCACCGGTAGTGCCCGAGGTGTAACACATCCCCGCCGCCGACCGCTCGTCCACGACCGGGTAATCATAGGTATCAGGTTGCGCGGCAAGCAGTTCCGCGTACGAATGCACCTGCACACCCTCGGGAGCGGTCAACGCCGACGCGTCACCATTGGCCACGATCACATGCCGCACCGTCTTCAGATTCGGCAGATACTGCGCGAACATCGGCACCAGCGTGCCATCGACGATCACCACCTGATCCTCGGCATGATTGGCCACATACACCAACTGCTCCGGGAACAAGCGAATGTTCAGCGCGTGCAGCACCGCACCCATCGCCGGCACCGCCACGTACACGACCATGTGCTCGTTGTTGTTCCACATGAAGGTCCCGACCCGATCACCCTCACCGATGCCCAGGTCACGCAAGGCATTGGCAAGACGGGCCGCATCCGCGCCGATCTCGGAGAAAGTCTGGGTACGGACCCCGTCACCGGTCCAGGTCGAAATCGTGCTCTCACCCTGGAAGGTGGACGCGTACTTCAGCAGTGTCGCCAGCGACAGCTGCTCGTCCTGCATTGTGCTCAACATTTCCCAACCGCTCCCTACATATCCCTACTGGAGAGTGAACTGAGTCACTGCCCCGGAGGATAGCTGAAATCGGACATCGGGGGTTCGGGGCTGGGCAGATAACAGCTGCGGGTGGCGGACCCCACCTCCGCCACCCGCAGCCAGCGCCGACCTGCCACCGCCTACGCGATGACCTGCCGGCCTCGAAGTCCCGGCCAGGAGCGAGCTTGCAACGACGCCCCCTGCGGCGCCGCAGAATAGCCAATCACTAACCAGGACAAGCAAATTGGAGCAAGATTCTCCGTGAATATAGGTAGTGGAGCGGTGGGCTGTCCAGTCGGCGACAGCGTCGCAGGTCAGACGGTGCTCACCGTCCCAGAAAGATTCCGGTGAGCCCGGAAGATCCCGGCGCGGGCAAACAATACGGTGCGAACACTCGCCGAAATGGCCGAAAATATAGATTCGATGACCGTGGATGTCTGCGTGACCAGCGCCGATGGCTTTACTGTCGAATCATGAATCGTGAGCCGTCCATCCTGATCATCGGCGCCGGGTTCGCCGGGCTCGGCATGGCGCTGGAGCTGCAGCGCCACGGCCTGACCAACTTCACCATTCTGGAGAAGGCCGCCGATCTGGGCGGCGTCTGGCGGGAGAACACCTATCCCGGAGCCGCCTGCGATGTGCCCTCACCGCTCTACTCGTGGTCGTTCGAGCCGAAATCCGATTGGCCGCGCCGGTTCTCGCATCAGGCCGATATTCACGAGTACATGCGCACGGTCGCCGAGAAGCACGGCCTGCCCGCGAAAATCGAGTTCGGGGTGGAGGTCGTCGAGGCGGAATTCGATGAGCAGTCCGGTATTTGGCGGGTGCGCACCGCCGACGGCGTCACCCATATCGCGGATATTCTGATCCCGGCGGTGGGGCAGCTCTCCCGCCCGGCCATGCCGAATCTGCCGGGCATCGACAGTTTCACCGGGGCGGCGTTCCACTCCGCGCAATGGGATCACTCGGTCGATCTGACCGGCAAACGTGTGGCATGCATCGGCACGGGAGCCAGTGCCATTCAATACATTCCGGCGATTCAGCCGAAGGTGGCGCAGCTGACGCTGTTCCAGCGCTCGGCCGCCTGGGTGCTGCCCAAATTCGACACCGAGTACACCGCGCTGCATCACGCCCTGTTCAAACACGTGCCCGGCACGCGCGCGGCGGAGCGGTTCTCCATCTGGGCGCTGTTCGAGGTACTCGCGTTGGCGCTCACCGATATTCCCGCGATGAAGACGCCGGTGATCGCGCTCGCGGATCGGCATCGGGAGAAGCAGGTGCCCGATCCGGCCTTGCGCGCCAAGCTGACTCCCGATTACGCGGCGGGCTGTAAGCGCGGCTTGTTCTCGAACGAGTACATGCCCGCACTGGGACAGCCCAACGTGCATGTGGAGACCACCGCCATCGAGGCCGTCACCCCCACCGGCATCCGTACCGCGGACGGGGTGGAGCATCCGGTGGACGTGATCGTGTACGGCACCGGGTTCAAGGGCACGGAATTCCTTGCGCCCATGCATATTTACGGCTTGAACGGGCGCAAGCTGGCCGATGAGTGGTCGGCGGAGGGTGCGCGCGCGTACCTGGGCATGTCGGTGCCGGGCTTCCCGAATCTGTTCATGATGTACGGGCCGAATACCAATGTCGGCTCGGGTTCGATCATCTACATGCTGGAGTCGCAGGCCCGGTACATCCGGCAGGTGGCGGAGTATCTGGCGGCCAAGCCGGGCCGGTTCCTGGCCGCCAAGCCCGAGGTCGAACAGTCCTGGGACGACTGGTTGCAGCGGCGTTTGAAGGACACGCCCTGGAACTTCTGCTCCAGCTGGTATCGCAACGCATCGGGGCGGATCACCAATAACTGGCCCGGGGCCACCGTGCTCTTCCGCTGGAAGACAAGCACTTTCAAGCCGTCCGATTATGACGAGGAGCGCGCCCCGGGACGCTGAGGTTCACGCCCTTGAGGCCGCGCCATTGTCCGCGGCTACTCGATCCGCGCTGACGTCTACCCACCCCTGGCCCGCTGCCTCGGCACACGCCTCCGCGATCCGGACATGCGCCGCGTGAATCCGGTCCTGCGCGCCGCCTTCAGCGGTCCCGGCCTGCCGGCCTGGGGCCCGTGGGCCGACTACGTCGTCGCCGTCGGCACCAGGATGTGGCACCAAAACCATCCACACTGATATGAATGCGCCCTCACGGCCCCCGACCAGGTAGACTCCCCGACGTTCGGGTCGGCCACGGCCACCGGTTCAGCCTTCGTAGCTCAGGGGATAGAGCAACCCTCTCCTAAAGGGTAGGTCGCAGGTTCGATTCCTGCCGAGGGCACTTAGAGTCCGTGCGATGCATGTCGATCTGATGCTGGACGCACTCGACGGGCTTTCCGTGGGGGATGCGGTGGGGGCCGAATTTCCGATCCTGCGACGGTCCGTCGCGGAGCTGCGCGGCGGGGAGTTGCCGCCGGGGCGGTGGGAGTGGACCGATGACACCGAGATGGCGTGCACGGTGGTCGGGGAACTGCTCGAATTCGGGGAGATCGATCAGGATCGGATTGCCGCCAGATTCGCGGAGCGCTGTGATCAGCGACGGGACTACGGGTTCATGACCGTGGACACCCTCGGGCGGATCGGACGCGGCATGCCCTGGCGGCAGGTGACCGTGGCGGCGTTCGGCGGTGACGGTTCGTGCGGGAACGGCGCGGCCATGCGGGTCGCGCCATTGGGCGCGTTCTATGCCGAGGATGTGGAAAGGGTTGTGGCCGAGGCTATTCGGTCGGCGCAGGTCACCCATGCGCATCGAGAGGGCGTGGCCGGTGCGGTGGCGGTGGCACTCGCGGCCGCGACGGCGGCACGAGGACGACTCAGCGGAAAGCGGCCCGCCCCTGGGGAATTCATCGATTCGGTGCTCGATCGACTCGGCAATGGCGAGACCGCACAGGGGATTCGGCGGGCGCGCGGGCTGTTAGGCGGCTCGGCCGGACAGGCCGCCGAGGAGTTGGGCACCGGGATTCGGGTGACGGCGCAGGACACCGTGCCGTTCGCGATGTGGGTGGCGGCAACGCATCTCGACGACTATCGGGCGGCCGTCGCGACCTGCGTCGGGGCGGGCGGGGATACCGATACGACGAGCGCGATCGTCGGCGGGATCGTGGCGGCGCATACCGGGGGACGCGAGGGCGGGTTGCCCGCGGCGTGGCTGGCGGCACGGGAACCGCTGCCCGGTTGGCTGCCGCAGGCGAGGTCAACGGCACCCGGGAAATCCGCGACCGGACGGTTGCGGCGATGGCTGTCCGGTAAGTCTTAGCCGGTCAGCCAGCGCTTTTTCATTGACCGCTACATATTGTCGCGGTCACCCTTGCCCATGCGACCTCCACCGGGGTACCGTCATGCCGTGACATGATTGCGACACCATGTCACGGTCAATCGATCAGGAGTGGCGGGGATGGAAACCACAGCGCATATCGCGACGGCCCGGAACGACGAGCACTACATCGAGACACTGGCGACCCTGTCGTACGGATCCGTGCACAAGCGGTTCGACCCCTATGTGGATATCTCTTGGGACGATCCGGACTTCGCGGTGCGGGCGGATGACGAGCGGTGGATTCTGCCGCCGTCGGATCCGTTCGGGGCGCATCCCTGGTATCGCGCACTCCCCAAGGAACGGCAGATCCACATCGGCATGTGGCGACAGGCCAACGTGGCGAAGGTCGGCCTGCAATTCGAGAACATCCTGATTCGCGGGCTCATGCAGTACGTGTTCCAGCTGCCCAATGGTTCGCCCGAATTCCGTTACTGCACACACGAATCCATCGAAGAGTGCAACCACACCATGATGTTCCAGGAGGTGGTGAACCGGATCGGCATGGATGTCGGCGGCATGCGCACCTGGGTGAAATACGTCGGGCCGCTGGTGCCGTTCCTGGCCGGGATCTTCCCGGAGTGGTTCTTCGTCATGGTGCTGGCGGGCGAGGAGCCGATCGATCACGCACAGAAGACGCTGCTGCGGGCGGGTGCGGAGGCGCATCCCATGATCGAGCGGGTGATGTCGATCCACGTGGCCGAGGAGGCCCGGCACATCAGCTTCGCGCACAACTATCTGGAGAACGCGGTGCCGCGTATGGGCCGGTTCAAGAAGTTCGTGCTGTCCCTGGTTTTCGCGCCGACCATGCGGATCATCTGCGATCTCATCGCGGTGCCGACCCGCAAGTTCCGGCGGGACTGCGATGTTCCGCGCGAAGTGGTGAACGAGGTCTTCTGGAACAGCCCGGAATCCCGAAAGGTCCTGCGCGACTTCTTCGCCGACGTCCGCATGCTGGCCCACGAACTGGACCTGATGAACCCGATCGCGCGCCTGCTGTGGAAGATCAGCCGCATCGACGGCCCGGCCTCGCGCTACCGCAGCGAACCCGCACGCTGACGCCCTGCCACCACCCTCGGCCGCTAGCCGAGCGTTCGATACCCCGGGTGCACACCCGGGGTCAGTCCGCGTTCCGCGGCAAGTTTCCGGAGCAGCACGCTGAGCTGCTCGTATTCGGCGTCGGTCAGGCCCTCGAAGAGCTCGGTCTCGTGCGCGACGGCCATCTTCGCCATGCCCGCCAGCATTTTCCCGCCCTCCGGGGTGAGGTGCAGTTCGTGATTGCGCCGGTCGGCGGCGCTACGGCGGCGTTCGATCCAGCCCCGCTTGTCGAGCGGATCGATCAGGGCGACCACCCGGCTGGGCACCACGCCCAATTCCTCGGCCAGTGAGCGCTGGCTGCGGCCCGGCTGGGCCGCGATCATCCGCAGAATCCCGACTTCCGGTGGCGTGAGCCCGATTTCGGAGATGCGCTCGGCGAAACGCTGGGCCGCGTGCGCGCCCAGCTGTGCGAGCTGGAAGCCCGCCGCCCGCATCGGGCGGTCCGGCCGCGTCTTTCCCGAACCCTCTTGCTCCGCATCGACCACGGCGTTATCGTACACATCAGATAATCGTTCACAGTAGAGAACGATTCACTTCTAAGAATGGATAGCCATGGCCGTAGCAGCCGAATCCCCAGTCGCCTATCCCGCGCGCAGCCTGGAACCACCGCTCGGCGCGCTCGCGGCCGCCTTCGCCGCGGTGTTCGTGGCGGGGCTCGCCATCAGCACCATCCGGGCCGGTGGCAGCCCGTTCCCCTCCCCCTTCGCGGATGCGGGCGATGCGCTCGACTACTTCCGCGACCACCGCGCGGCCGTGCGCACCGGCGCGGTGCTGCAGTACGCGAGCGCGATCCCGCTCACCCTGTTCGTGGCCGCGATCACGCCGCGGTTGCGTCGGCAGGCCGAGGGCTTCGGTCCCGCGCTCGCCACCGTGGGCGGTGCGCTGGCGGCGGTGTTCCTGTTCAGCTCGGGCACCATCAGCTGGGTGCTGACGGTGCCGGAGGTGACCGCGGATCCGGCCACCGTGCGGGCGCTGCACACCCTGGCGTTCCTGGTCGGCGGTCCGGCGAACGTGCTGTCGACGGGACTGCTCATCGCGGGCATCGCGATCAGCGCGCTGCCACGGAAAGCGCTCTCGCCCTTGCTGATTCGCATCGGACTGGCGATCGCCTGCGTCGGCCTGCTGACCACGGTGTCACTGACCTTCACCGCCGCCGCCTTCCTGCTGCCCATCGCACGGTTCACCGGGATGATCTGGCTGATCATCGCCGGATTCCGGCTCGCGCGCGCGTAAACCCTTACACCCCAGCGATTTACAGGAGATGTGATGACCAACGAACTCACCGCCAAGCTGGTGCGATTCCAGAAGCCCGAACTGTCGCTGCCGTATCTCAACGGTCTGGACGAGGCGCGTATCGCGGGACTCTTCGGTATCGACACCGACGAATACCGGGACCAGCTGGAGGAGCTCGAGACTCGGGCCCGGGCCGCGGCCGCCGATCTGCTCACCGAACCGGACATCGCCGAACAGGTGGATCGACTGCCGTTCGCACCCGGACAGCGGGTGCTCGCGCTCGGTGAGAGCAGCACCGCCGATCGACTGTCCTGGTTCGAGATCCTGAAGCAGCTGGTGTGGCTGCGCCGGCCCGGTGACGGGATCGCCTTCACCAATCTCGCCGTCTCCGGGGCCACCACCACGCAGGTGCTGAAGAGTTCGGGCGCACTGGGATTCGTGCGGCCCGACTGGGTGCTGTGCCAGCTGGGCGCGAACGATACGCAGCGGGTGGGCGCGGATGCGGTGCGCGTGGTCAGCGCCGGGGAGACGGTGCGGAATTTCGATCTGCTGCGGGAGCGCGGCGCGGCGGCCCGGTGGGTATGGCTCACGCCCACCGATGTGGATGAGGCGCTGCTGGCCGAGTTCGCGCCGTTCCGGGCGGCCGGTATCAGCTGGCGAGCCAAGGATCAGCTGGATACCGCGGCGGCGCTGGACGCCCGGCCGGAGGTGGTGATCGATACGCTCGCGGTCACGCATCCGACGCCCGGGCAGCGCCTGTTCGAATCGGACGGCGTGCACCTCACCCCCGCCGGACAGGTGGCCGTGGCGCGCGTCGTGGTCGCGGAGTTGGCGCGCCTGGAATGAGAAAATGTCGCAATGGCGAGTAATCGATCGATCGCTTTTCCCGCCGTTGCCGCCGCCGTGCTGATCGCCGCCACGGCGTGCTCATCCGCGCCGCAGCCTTCGCAGCCACCTCCCTCCGGTGAATTCCGCAAGGAGACACTGCATTTCGCGACCGCGGTGGGACCGGACGATAAGACGGCGTGCGATGTGATCGGCGATCTCTACACCCCGGTGGATGCGAGCGCGGCGCATCCGGTGCCCGCCCTGCTCACCACGAACGGGCTGGGCGGGTCCAAGGAGCAGGTCGCCATGTACGGCAATTACTATGCCGCGCATGGATACGCGGTGCTGGCGTATTCCGGTCTGGGGCAAGGTGGTTCGGGATGCCAGGTATATCTGGACAGCCCCGACTTCGACGGGAAGGCCGCCGCTCGACTGGTGGATTTCCTCGGCGGGGTGGACGGTATCGCATTCCGGGATGCCGCGCACACCCTGCCGGTCGCGTCGCCGGATTACGTGGTGCACGACAAGACCGATCACGACGGGCACAGCGGCCCGCACGATCCCAGGGTGGGCATGGTCGGCGGTTCCTACGGTGGCGCGGTGCAATTCGCAGCGGCCGCAAGGGATCCGCGCATCGACACCATCTCGCCGATGATCACCTGGAACGACCTGTCCTACTCGCTGGTCCCCAATGGCACCGGGCAGATCTCGGGGGTGTCGACAGCGGTGCCGGGCGCGCCGAAGACGCAGTGGATGAACCGGCTCTCCGGCGGCGCGAACTGCCGGGCCGGGATGACCGAACTGTGCGGGCTGCGGGATGTGGTGTCCGGCACCGGATATCCCACCCCGGAACAGGTGGATATGCTGCGCACGGATTCGCCGGCGAGCTATTTGGGCAAAAACCGGATTCCGGTGCTGCTGATCCAGGGCGAACAGGACACGCTCTTCAACCTCAACGAGGCGCGCGCCGGCTATGACGGCTTGCGCGCCCAGGGCACCGAGACCAGGATGGTCTGGATGTCGGCCGGACATTCGGTGCTGACACCCGAGCCGGGGTCGAAGGTGGGTGTGGTCGATCCGGCGCTGAATTACTGGGATGCCCGCCAGAGCGCATGGTTCGAGCGCTATCTGCGGGACGGCGACGGCGATACCGGGCCGCGATTCGCGTACTACCGCAATTGGATTCCTTTCACCGGTGATCCGGCGGCGGCGTATGGTACCGCCGACAACGCCGATGTGGGCACCCCGCGCACCATGTACCTTTCCGGCGATTCACGACTCATCGGTGATCGGGCGCGAATGCTGCCGGGGGATCAGGCTCTGACAACCGGTCCGGGTGGCACCGCGCTGTCCTGGACCACCGCACCGGTCGATACCGCCCTGGATATCGCGGGCATTCCGAAGCTCACCGTCCGACTGGGTGCCGAACAGCCGTTGAACGGGAGCGTAGCGGATGCGGCGGTGGTCTTCGCATCGCTGTATGACGTTGCGGCGGATGGGAGTTCGGCCCTGATCGACGGCCTCATCTCCCCCGCGCGGATCACCGGCCTGCGGGATCCGATCATCATCAGTCTGTCCGGGCTGGTGCACCGGATAGCTCCGGGTCACAGTCTGCGACTACAGCTCTCGGGTAGTGCGGAAGGGTTCGACGCGCCCTCCGCCGTCCATCGCCTCACGATCGCGGCTGGACCGGATCAGGCGCTGGTACTGCCCGTCGTCGGCTCGTAGTCGCGTTCAGTACACGGTGTAGAACTCCCGGGCGATCTGGAAACCGTGTCCGGTGGTGGCGTTGACGCACTGCACATACTGCAGGCTCACGGTGCAGACGAAGTTCCCCTGCCGGACCTGCTGACCGTAATCGACGATGGGCGAATGGAAATCGATCGGCGCGTCGGTGTGGCAGGTGATGCGCGCGCGCTCATTCTGTACGGCGAGCACATCGCCGTACGCGCCGTGGCAGGTGTCCGGACGCTGCGGTGACAGGTACGAATGATCCCTGATCTGGCATACCGCACCCTCGGGCCCGACGAGACAGCCGATATTGCCGGACGGTGCGATGAATTGGCTCAGGCTCGCGGCATTCGCGGTTCCGGCGTCGACGCCAAAGGTGGCGGCGGCGATGGCGGCGGCACCGACGATCGCCGAAAGGTAGGTGGCTTTCATGGCATCGATAGTGTGCGCGGCCGATTTCGAAAACCTTATGCCCCGCTAATGGCGAGCGCTCAACCGTCGAGCTGGACGGTATTCAGCATGAGCTGCAACGCGGCGGCACACGGGTCGGGTTGCGCCGAATGGTCGCGATTGTGCACCCACCAGGTGACAGTGCCGGAGTCCGCGGCGGACAGACCGCAGGCCCCCGGATCGCGAGGGTCGTGCCAGTAGAAGCCGCCGAAGCTCTTCACCACGGCATTGTCGGTGGTGTAGCCGAGATCGGTGGCGGTCTGGCGATCGAACATGAGGGAGTTCTTCTTCAGCCAGCCGTAGGTGAGGTCGATCGAGGTGCCGGTGGCGGAGATTCCGGTCCACGAGCAGATGGTGGGTGAAAGTTGTTGCCGCAGACCCGTTGCCGCGACGGTGCGCTCGATGGTGGCGGTGGGCAGCGGTCCGCAGCCCGCCAGCGTGTTGTCCTCCACCGGCGCGCCGACGGGTGCGGGCGGTGAGCTCGTGGAGCAGCCGGTCAGCACGCCGGCCGTCAGGAGCAGTACCGCGATCGCGATTCGATTGCCGCGCATGGGATTACCGTTTCGACAAGGTCGCGGAGGCCAGCCGGTCGGCCGCGGCGCAGGCGTTCGCTCCGGTGACGGCGACGGAATCGACTGTCCAGGAGATGAAGTCGGTATCGCCGGTCTGCACCGCAGCTTCACAGGCGTGTGCGGCCTGCCAGCTGAAACCGGCTCGGCCGACGATGTCGATCCCCGTTCGACCGGCGGAAACCCCTGCCTCGGAGCGGTATTCGCCGATCGGGCTGTTGCGGAACCAGCGAAAGGCGATACTCGACCCGTCCGGTGTCTCCCACCGGCACAGCAGCGGATCACCGCTGATCAGCGTGACCGCGCCGAATCCGGACAGCGCGCCGACCTGGTTCGCGTCCGCCGAACCGCACAGGCCGACATCGAGCGCGGGCGTTATCTCGTGCGGCGTACCGCTGGGCGCGGCGGCGGGTGTGCCGCTGTCGCTCGCTCCGCAGGCGGACAGCACCAGCGCGGCGAGCAGCGCCAGACCCGATCCCGCCATTCGCGCTCGCACGATTGCGATAGTAGCGACGCGGGGCGCGATGCGCGGGTGCTAGCCCACCACGCGCGGCCACGGATAGAACGCCAGGTGCGGCAGCAACACCACGAGCAGGGCGAGCAGGACCGCCGCGACGGGCGATCGCCGAACCCGGCCGTCTGCTGTACGCGGGGACGTCGCCGACCGATCGGCCGGGCCGGGGCGTGGCATGTGCGATCAGCCCAGCGCACCCGTTATCGCCTCGGCGGCGGCGACCAATTCGCCTGTGACGGCGAGGTGGACGGCGGCCTCGATGTCGGGGGCGAGGTAGCGGTCAGCGCCGGGACCGGGCACCCGCCCGCGCAGTACGGCGATGACGGCGGCGGTGGCCGGTGCCGGTACGAGGGGTGCGCGCATATCGATTCCCCGGGCGGCGGTGAGGATTTCGATGGCCAGCACCCTGGTCAGGCCGTCGATGGCGCGGCGCAGTTTACGGGCCGCGGACCACCCCATCGAGACGTGATCCTCCTGCATGGCAGAGGAGGGGATGGAGTCGACGCTGGCGGGGGCGGCGAGCCGCTTGAGCTCGGAAACGATTGCGGCCTGGGTGTATTGGGCGATCATATGCCCGCTGTCCACGCCCGGATCGTCGGCGAGGAAGGCGTTCAGACCGTGATTGCGGGCCACATCCAGGAAGCGGTCGGTGCGGCGCTCGCTGATGCTCGCCACATCCGCGACCACGATGGCCAGGAAATCCAGCGCGTAGGCGATGGGCGCGCCGTGGAAATTGCCATTGGATTCGACCCGGCCGTCCAGGGTGACGACGGGATTGTCCACGGCACTGGCGAGTTCGCGCAGCGCGACGGTGCGGGCGTGCGCGGCGGTGTCCCGGGCCGCGCCCGCGACCTGGGGTGCGCAGCGCAGCGAATAGGCGTCCTGGACGCGGGCGCAGTCCGGGCCGCGATGGCTGGCCACGATTTCCGAATCGGCCAGCAGCCGGGTCATATTCGCGGCGGCGGTGGCCTGACCCGGATGCGGGCGCAGGGCTTGCAGATCGGCGGCGAAGACCCGGTCGGTGCCGAGTTGGCCCTCCACGCTCATGGCGGCGGCGATATCGGCCAGGCGCAGCAGGGCGTCCAGATCGTCCAGGGCCAGCACCAGCATGCCGAGCATGCCGTCGGTGCCGTTGATCAGCGCCAGGCCCTCCTTTTCGGCGAGCACCACCGGTTCGATACCGGCCTGCGCCAAAGCCATTGCGGCGGGCAGCAGTTCGCCGTCTGCGGTGCGCACCTGACCTTCGCCCATGGCTGCCAGCGCGCAGTGCGACAGCGGTGCGAGATCGCCGGAACAGCCGAGGCTGCCGTATTCGTACACGACCGGGGTCAGCCCGGCGGACAGCATGGCGGCATAGGTGCGCGCGACCTCGGGGCGAACACCGGTACGGCCGGTGGCCAGGGTGGACAGGCGCAGCAGCATGAGCGCGCGCACCACCTCGGTCTCGACCTCCGGTCCCGAACCGGCGGCGTGCGATCGGATCAGGCTGCGCTGCAATTGGGTTCGCAGTTCCTGCGGGATATGGCGGCTGGCGAGCGCGCCGAATCCGGTGGAGACGCCGTACACCGGTTTCGGATCATCCGCGAGTTCCTGTATGCGGGTGCGGCTTTCGGCTATCGCCGTGAGCGCCTCGGCCGATAGTTCGACCGGCGCGCCGTGGCGGGCGACCCGCACCACCTCCTCGAGGCTCACGGGTCCGATTCCCACGGTGACGGTTTCATGCGAGACCGCCCGGCCGGGGGTGTGTTCGATGGAGGCGCTCAAGACCTCTCCTTTCCTCAGACGTGTGCGTTGGTGACGCTTTCCGAGAGTGCGTCCAAGGCGGCGGCGGTGGCCGAGCCGGGGACGGCGGTGTAGACGACGAGCAATTGATCGGGATCGCCGGGGAGCAGCAGGGATTCATAACCCATATCCAGCAGTCCGGCCTCGGGATGCCGAATCCGCTTGCCGCCGTGCGTCTTCTCCTTGACCGGATGCGCGCCCCAGATGCGGCGGAAGTCGGCGCTGCGCTCGCTCAGCTCGTCGACCAGGGCGTGCAGGGCCGGATCGTCCGGATGCAGACCGGCATCGCGGCGCAGGAAGGCGGCGGTCTCGACCGCGACGGTCTCCCAGTCCGGATAGAACTCGGGGGCGACCGGGTTCAGGAACAGGTATCTGGCCTGATTGCGTTCCTCGGCGGGCACCGCGGAGAACCCGGAAACCTTGTCGCCCAGGGCATTCCAGGCGATCACATCCACGCGGCGGCCGAGCACGAAGGCGGGCGCGGTCAGTGCGTCCAGCACGAGACGGGTGCCCGCGCGCACCGTGGCCTGGTACACCCCGCCCGATGCGACCGGCCGGGTGCCGGTGGGCCGGGCCAGCGCGTACAGGTGCAGGCGTTCGGGATCGGTGAGCCGCAGCGCCCGGGCGACCGCGTCCAGCACCGCATCGGAGGCATTGCGGCCGCGCCCCTGTTCCAGCCGGATGTAGTAGTCCACGCTGACCCCGGCCAGCTGCGCCACTTCCTCGCGGCGCAGGCCCGGCACCCGGCGGCGGCCGTACTCGCGCAGCCCGGCGTCGGCGGGCGCGATGCGGGCGCGCCGGGATTGCAGAAATTCGCCGAGATCGGTGTCCATGCTCACCACCCTAGGGAGTTCCATCCTGGTACTGCCGGACCCAGGAAAACCGGACCCCTCGCTGCCCCCTTTTCACCAGCTCAGGATGAGTTCATGAGCTACGAGAACCTGAACAACCGCACCGCCGTCATCACCGGGGCCGCCAGCGGCATGGGTGCGGCGACCGCATTGCTGCTGGCCCGCAATGGCGCGCGGGTCGCACTGCTGGCCCGGCGCGCCGATCGGCTGGAGACCCTGGTCGCCAAGATCGAGGCCGAGGGCGGCACGGCACTCGCGGTGCCGGTGGATGTCACCGATCCGGCGAGCGTGAGCGCGGCGGCCGAGCGGGTGCACGCGACCTTCGGCCCGGCGGACCTGGTGGTGAACGCGGCGGGCGTCATGCTGCCCAATCCGATCGCCGACGGCCGCGAGGACGAATGGGTGCGCATGATCGACACCAATATCACCGGCGCGCTGCGCGTCATCCGGGCCTTCGTGCCGGATCTGCTGGCCGCCGCCGATGCCGGGCGCACCGCCGATCTGGTGGACATCTCCTCCATCGGCGCGCACGTGAACTTCCCGAACTACGCGGTGTACGGGGCGACCAAGGCCGCGCTCACGCAGCTGTCGGCGAGCCTGCGCACCGAACTGGGCCCGCGCCGGGTGCGCGTGACCAATATCGAGCCGGGGCTCACCGCGACCGAACTCGGTTCGCATATCGACAATGCGGAACTGAGTTCGGGACTGGACGGGATGTTCGCGTACCTGGACGCGTTGAGCGCGGACGATATCGCCGATCTCATCGCGTACACCACCAGCCGCGCGCGGCACGTCAACCTGCGTCAGGTCATCGTGCTGCCGACCCAGCAGGCCTGAGCCGCACCGCCCGCACGGATTTCATGCCTAGTATCGATCCCATGCGGGTGGGACGAGGGCTTTCCGGATTTCTGGCATTCGCAGTACTGCTGGCGGTGGTGGTGGCCACCGCCTGGCAGGGACAACCGCACGGATATCGCGATGCATCCGCCCCGCCCGAGGTGTTCGCGGCGGGCCGGGCGATCGGCACCGTGCGCGAGATCGCGAGCACACCGCATCCGGTGGGCACCCCCGAACACGACCGGGTGCGTGACTATCTCGCGGGCGAATTGCGAAAACTGGGGCTGGAAACCGAGATTCGATCGGGTGTCGGCCGCTGGCCTGGCGATTTCAAACCCGATCGCACCGGGCTCGGGCGAGTCGACAATATCGTCGGCACGCTGAAGGGCACGAATCCGACGGGCACCGTTTATCTGGTGGCGCACTACGATTCGGTGCAGTCCGGACCGGGCGCGAATGACGACGGCGTCGGGGTCGCGGCCATCGTGGAGACGATGCGCGCGCTGCGAGACAGTGAGAACGGCCTGCGCAACAACGTGGTCGCCCTGCTCACCGATGGCGAGGAGCCCGGCCTGCTGGGTGCGGAAGCCTTTGTCGCGGAGGGTAATTACGACCACAACGGGGTGGTGGTCAACAATGACGTACGCGGTGCGGGCGGACCCGTGCTGCTGTGGCGGATCACCCGGCCCGACGGCGGGCTGATCGATGCCGCCGCGCGAACGCCGTATCCGAATACCGATTCGATGACCACCGCGCTCGCCGGTGCGGGCGTCTCCAGCACCACCGATTTCGTGGCCTTCGACAAGGCCGGACTCCCGGTGCTGGACTGGGCGTATGCCGGGCGCAGCGCCTACTACCACAACATCAAGGACGATCCGGAGCACGTCGATCTCGCCACCGTGCAGCAGGTGGGCGAGAATACCCTCGCGCTGGCAAGGGATTTCGGCGCGCGCGATCTGAGCGACACCTCCGACCGTTCGAATCCGGCTTATTTCCCACTGCCTTTCGGTGTGCTGGTGGTGTGGCCGGCCTGGGTGATCAGCACGCTCGCGGTGCTGTCGCTGCTGGCGATCGGGTGGGTGATCCGGCAGGTGCGCCGCAATGGCGAGGCCACTGTGAAGGGCGTGATCGGCGCTGCCGCTGTGACATTGGCGGCGCTGCCGGTGGCCATCGGCGCGACGTACGGCCTGTGGTGGCTGGTGCAGTTCATCCGTCCCGAGTACCGGGCCTGGCCGGTCGATCCGTATCGGCCGGAGTTCTTCCAGGCCGCCGTGGCGGTATTGACCGTGGCGGTACTGACCGGCGGTTATGTGCTGGCGCGCCGCTGGTTCGGCGCGACGGGCGCGGCGATCGGACTGCTCACCGGTGTGGTGGCCGCCGGGGCCGGGGTGACGGTGTACTCCCCCGCGGCGGCGGAGATCATCGTGATCCCGGCGTGCGCGGCGGCATTCGGGGTGGTGCTCACCTTCGTGGTGCCGGAGCGCTGGCGGTTGCTGACGCTCACGGTGTCGCTGCTTCCGGCGGCGCTGTTCCTGGGCGGGAGCGCCTGGTCCGGTATCCAGGCCGGACTGATGACCGCGCCGTTCACGGGGGTGCCGCTGATCGTGGTGCTGGGCGGACTGCTGCTGCTCACCCTCATCCGGAGTTGGCCCGCACGACGCGGCTGGACCGTTCCGGCGCTGGCGGTGGTGCTCGCCGTGGTGCTGGCCGCCGTGGGGCAGGCGGTGGATCGTTTCGATGTGGAGCATCCGCGGGTGACCCAGGTGTCGTACGCGCTGGACGCGGATCACGGTGACGCGCAATGGTTGTCGGTGCTCGCGCCGGACGATTGGACGCGGCAGTTCGTGAACGACGGCGCGCCGGGCGCACCGTACTCGGATCTGTTCCCCGGGATAGTGGCCGCCGGAAAGGCGGTGCCGGAGGCGCTCAGCGCGCCGGTCGCCGAAATCCTGTCGGACACCACCGATTCGGGGCAGCGGACGGTGCGATTGCGAGTGCGTTCCACGCGCGGGGCCACGGCCATCGATCTGCGCTGGGAGCAGGCGCCGAGCTCGCTGACCGTCGCCGGTCGGGAGTTGACCCCGGTGCCGCACAGGAGTTTTCATTTCGTCGCACCGCCCGCCGAGGGTATCGAGGTGCGGCTGGTGGCACCGGCGGGGCCGCTGAACCTCACGCTCATCGACTACACCTGGCTGCCCGATTCGAAGCTGGCGCAGGGCCCCGGTCGCGGCCATCCCGATGACGCCTTCTTCCGGCAGGACAGTGCGGCGGCGGTGTTCACCCGGGTGCCGGGACTGTGACCGGTCAGCCGCGCCGCTGATGACGGCGTAGATAGCGGCCGGTCAGGCTGTCCGGAGCGGTGGTCAATTGCCGGGGCGTGCCGGTGGCGATGATCCGGCCGCCTTCCGGACCGCCGCCCGGTCCCATATCGATGACGTGATCGGCGTCGCCGATCAGATCCAGATCGTGATCGATGGCGATAATGGTTGCGCCACCGTGCAATAGGCGATCCAGCACACCGACCAGGGTGCGCACATCCTGCGGATGCAGGCCGGTGGTCGGCTCGTCGAAGACATAGAGCAGCTGCCGCTGACCGGTGCGCAGGCCACTGGCCAGGCGCATGCGCTGGGCCTCGCCGCCCGACAGGCTGGGCGTGGGTTCGCCGAGGCTGAGGTAGCCCAGGCCCACCTCGCGCAGTGCCTGTAGCGGCGGACCGATGCGCGGTACGCCCGCGAAACGGTCGGCGGCGTCGGCGACGGTCAGATTCAGCACGTCGGCGATGGTCGAGCCGTCCACGCGCACCTCGAGGGTCTCGGGGTTGTAGCGCGCCCCGTGACAGGCCGGGCAGGTGAGCACCATATCCGGCAGGTACTGCACATCCAGCGAGATCTCGCCCAGGCCCGTGCAGGTCGGGCACTGTCCGCCCTTGACGTTGTAGGAGAATCTGCCCGCGCCCCAATGCTTTTCGCGAGCCTGCGGGGTCGCGGCGAAGAGCGCGCGGATACCGTCGAACGCGCCGGAGTAGGTGGCGGGGGTGGAACGGCTGTTATTGCCGATCGGCGTGGAATCCACCGTGATCACGCGGGTGATGCCGCCGGTATTCAGTTCCCGGACATGGGCGGGCAGTCGCTCCCCCGCCAGCCGACGGGTGAGCGCCGGGACCAGGCTGTCCAGCACCAGAGATGTCTTGCCGGAACCGGATACGCCGGTGACCAGGGTAAGTCGCTGCAGCGGAAAGCGGGCGGTGACATCGTGCAGGGTGTAGAAATCGCCGACGGTGATCTCCAACTGCTGGTCCCCGGCGCGCACCCCGCGCGGCTTGCGGGCATGCGGGTCGGCGCGCCCCGAAAGATACGGCCCGGTAATCGAATTCGGGTCATCGGACAGCTCTGCGGCGGTGCCGCGGGCGATGACCGTACCGCCCGCGCGGCCCGCGCCCGGTCCCATTTCCAGGAGCTGGTCCACCTGGCGCAGCAATTCCACCTCGTGGTCCACCATGACCACCGAATTGCCATTGTCGACCAGGGCGCGGATGACGCCGCTCAGCCCGTCCATATTCGCCGGGTGCAAGCCGATGGACGGTTCGTCCAGCACGTAAAGCATTCCGGTGGAACGGGTTTGCAGCGTGGCGGTGAGCTGGATGCGCTGCCGCTCCCCCGTCGAGAGCGATTCACCCGCCCGATCCAGGGTCAGATAGCCGAGTCCGAGGGTGAGCAGCGGAGCTATGGCGCGTACGAATTCGGTGCTGAGGCGGGTGGCGATTTCGCGCATATCGGCCGGCAGGCGCTCCGGCACTCCCGGTGCCCACGTGGACAATTCGGCGAGGGTGAGCGCGCTGGTCTCGGCGATGGTGCGATCTTCGAGCAGCGTGCCGAGCGCTTCGGGGCGCAGCCGGGTGCCGTGACAGGCCGGGCAGGTGTGCAGGGTGAAGAATTTGCCGAGTCGTTCGCGGGTGGTCTGGCTATTGGCATTGGCGAGCGAATGCCGCACCGCCGCACGGGCATTCTCGTAGGTGCCGTTGAGTTCGGCGGCCCGGCCGGATTTGGTGGTGACCACCACGTGTCGTTTCTCGGCGGGGCCGTCCAGCACGATATCGCGTTCGGCCGCGGTGAGGTCGCGATAGGGCACATCGATGCGCACACCCAATTGCGCGGCGATCTGCGGCTGGAAATCGCGCAGCGGCAGCTTCCAGGGCGCGACCGCGCCCTCTTCGATGGTCAGGTCCGGATTCGGGATCAGCGCGTCGTCGTCGATCTCCTCGACCGTGCCGAGGCCGCCGCAGCGCGGGCAGGCCCCGAAACTGTCGAACGAGAAGGATTCCGCGCCGGGCAATTCCACCCTGCCACCGCATTCGGGCAGGTCGACATAGCCGCGCATCGCCACGTCCAGGGTCGGCGGCAGCCGGAATCCGGTGGGGCACAAGTGCGATCCGAGCCGCGAGTACATCAGCCGCAGCACGTTGTACACCTCGGTCATGGTGCCGACCGTGCTGCGCCGCCCCGGAATCGGCGGGCGCTGGCGGAGCGCCAGGGTCGCGGGCAGGAAATCGATGCGATCCACATCCGGGCGCTCGGTCTGGCTGATCCGCCGCCGGGTATAGGTGGACAGGCCGTCCAGCAGACGCTGATAGCCCTCGCCGTAGAGCACATTCATGGCGAGCGAGGACTTCCCGGAACCGGACAGACCGGTGATCGCCACCCAGGACCACAGCGGGATCTCGACGTCGATGTCCTTCAGATTGTGCACGCGCGCGCCGAAAACCTTGATGGCCCGGGGCAAATCGTCGAGGCTCACCCGCGATCCCAGCGCCGCACCAGCTCCCGGCCGATCACCGCGAGCGGTGCGGCGGCCGCCATGCCGATATGGGTGGCGTCCACCTCGATATCTGTCACCGTCCCGGTGATGTGCTCCATCCAGGTCTCGGCGGGGCGGCGGTCCGCATCGGTCTCCCGAATGGCGGTGAAATGCAGCAGATCCCCGCGATAGCGCCCGGACGGGCCACCCGGGACCGCACGGGTGAGCGCGACGGTGGCGCGCTCCACCAGATCGGGCGGGAACACCGCGGCGGCGCGGGCGATATCGCCGTTGGCGCGCAGCTCCGCCCATGCGGATTCGGTGTCACCCGAAGCCTGTTCGGTGCCGTCGTACGCGGCGGTGTCCATCAGGGCGAGCGTGCGCACCTCCGCGCCCAGCAATTGCAACCGCACGGCGACCTCGTGGGCGATGCGGCCGCCGAGCGACCAGCCCAGCAGGCGGTAGGGGCCGTGCGGCTGGGCCCGGCGAATCTCGGTGACATAGCGGTCGGCGTAGTCGGCGAGGGTGGCGAAAGGGTGTTCGTCGCGGACCACCCAGGGATCCTGCAGGCCGTACAGCGAGACGGCCGGGTCGAGATGGGTGAGCAGGCCCGCGTACGGCCACGCCATACCGCCGCCGGGGTGAATGCAGAAGAGCGTGTCCGGACCGGAGCGGCGCAGCGGCAGAACTACGGCGTATGACTCGTTCTCCGCTGTGTCGCTTGCTTTTTCGGCCCTATCCGGTATCGCCGAGGCGCTCTCGGCCTCCAGTCGGCGGGCCAGCGCGGCCACCTGCGGGGCCTCGAACAGATCGCGCAGGGTGATGATCCCGTCCAGGCGCGAGATGACCTGGGCCGCGGTGAGGGAATTACCGCCGAGGGTGAAGAAATCGTCGTCCAGACCGACCTCCGCCACGCCGAGGACTTCGGCGAAGGCGGTGGCAACCCGCTGCTCCCCGGGCGTGACAGGGGGCCGGAAGGTGTTGGCGGGCAATGCCGGTGCGGGCAGCACGGCCCGGTCGACCTTCCCGTTCGACAGCAGGGGCATGCGCTCGAGCGGGATCACGACCGGCACCAGCTGTGCCGGAAGCCGTTGCGCGGCAACCGCTGCGACGGCGGTGGCATCGATCGTCCGGCCCGGCTCCGCAATGACGTAGGCCACGAGCCGCGCACCCGCCGAGGTATTCGCCGGGGCGGCGACCGCGACCACCTGAGCCACTCCGGGTGCGGCGGCCACGGCTGCCTCGATCTCGCCGAGTTCGATCCGCATGCCGCGCAGCTTGACCTGGAAATCATTGCGGCCCTTGTAGATCAGTCGTCCATCCGGTGACCAGGTGGCCAGATCGCCGGTGCGGTACAGGCGTTCACCGACGGGGCCGAAGGGATCGGCGACGAAACAGGCGGCGGTGGTGGCGGTTCGGTGCAGATAGCCTCGGGCCAGTCCGGAACCGCCGAGATACAGCTCACCGGTCGCGCCCACCGGAACCGGACGCAGGCAGCGGTCCAGGATATAGCAGCGGGCACCGATGACCGGCCCGCCTATCGTCACCGGTCGCGCACCATCGAGGGCGTCCTCGAGGGTGGCGATCACCGTGCCCTCGGTGGGGCCGTAGACGTTCACCAGGCGGTGCGTCTTCCCCCAGGCAGCCGCGACGGCGGGCGGACAGGCTTCGCCACCGGTGACCACCACGCGCAGGTCCGGCAGTCCGGCCGAATCGGTGCAGGCCAGCACCGCCGGGGTGATGAAGGCATGGGTCACGCGCTCGAATCGCATGAATTCGGCGAGCGCGGGGCCCGCGTACGCCTCGGGCGGCGCGACGACCAGCGCGGCCGCCGCCCCCGCCGCGAGCACCAACTCCCACACCGATGCGTCGAAGCTCGGTGCGGCGACGCACAATACGCGGCTGCCGGGCTCGGCCCCGATGCACTTCGCCTGTGTAGCAGCCAGATTCGCCAGGCCCGCATGACTGATCACGACGCCCTTCGGCGCACCCGTGGAGCCCGAGGTGTGAATGATGTAGGCCGCGTTGTCGATATGCGCCCGATCAGCGTGCGACCGTGTTTCGTTGTTCGAAGCCCCATCGATCTCGGTCCGCGATTCGGCGGTGACGACGGTTCCATCGGCGGCCAGCGAGATCAACGGCATCCCCGTGTGCGCGAACGCGACGGATTCGGCCGCGGCGGTGAGAATCGCGCTGGGCCGGACCGGATGCAGCAGGTCGGTGATGCGCGCGGCGGGAAAGGCCGGGTCCACGGGCAGGAATGCCGCGCCGGATTTCGCCACCGCCCAACAGGACACCACCCAGGCCAGGGAGCGGGACATCCCGAGGGCCACCACGTCCTCGGGGCCGATGCCCCGGGCCGTGAGCAGGGTGGCGAGCCGGGCCGCGCGGTCATCGAGTTCGCGGTAGGTGAGGGCCAGATCGCCATGGCGAACGGCCTCGGCGTCGGGGGCACGACGCACGGCGGCGGCCAGGATATCGGGCAGCAGCAGATCGCTCTCCGCCACACCGGTCCTGTTCCAGTCCTGGATGATTCGGCGATACTCCGACGGGCCGAGCATCGGCAGTCGGGCAATGGCCGTCAGCGGCTCGGCGGTCACGCTGTCGAGCAGCAGCAGGTAGCGCTGGGCCAGGGCCGCGACGGTGTCGTGGTCGAAAAGGTCCGTGGCATACCGGATATGCATCGTCAGCCCGGAATCCGAAGGCGCGATGGTGAATTCCAGATCGAAGCGAGCGGCCTGCGAGTCGGGATCGACGACTTCGGCGGTGAGCCCGGGCAGTTCCAGGCGCACGGGTTCCAGGTTCTGAAGTGTGAGCAGCACCTGGAACAGCGGATGCCGAGACCGCGAACGCGGCGGCTCGAGCGCTTCCACCACCTGTTCGAACGGTGCCTCGGCATGCGCGAAAGCAGCCAGATCGATACTGCGCACCCGCTCCAGGAATTCGGAGAATGACTGCGCGGCCGTGACTTCCGTGCGCAGCACCAGGGTATTGACGAACATGCCGACCAGATCGTCCAACTCCGCCGCCCCGCGCCCGGCCACCGGGGTGCCGATGGCGATGTCATCGCCGTCCGACCACGCCGCGAGCAGTATCGCCAGGCCCGCGTGCAACACCATGAACAGCGAGGCGTCATGCTCGGCCGCCACCGTGCGCAACCGCCGCACCGTCTGCTCGGGAATCTCACACGCTACGGCCGCGCCCGCGAAGGACGCGACCACCGGGCGTGGTCGATCGAACGGCAAGCCGATCTCCGCGGGCAATGCCGCGAGCGTGCCCAGCCAGTAATCGATCTGGCGCGTCATCTCGGACCCGGATTCCTCCACCGAGCCCAGGGCATCACGCTGCCACAGCGTGTAATCCGCGTACTGCAAGGGAAGTTCGGCCCATCGCGGGCGAATGCCTTCGCACGCGGCCGTGTAGGCCGCCGCCAGATCCCGGGCCAACGGCGCGAGCGAATAGCCGTCCGCATTGGCGTGATGAATCACGAACGCCAGCACCCACTCGCGCGCGGTGTCCGGCGACTCACCGAGCGCGAACAGCGCGCTGCGCACCGGCACCGCCACCGTCAGATCGAAAGGCCGCGAGCAGAATTCCCGTACCGTCTCCCGCACGACCGAACCTTCCACCACACGCGTTTCCGGCGCCGGCAAGCCGCTGGGCTCCCTGGTCCGATCTTCCGGGGATCCGAGCGCTTCACCGGGTCCGGCGGGCAGGATGCGTTGGGAGCCTTGGCCGTCCGTGTCAGGGAAGTAGGTGCGCAGGGTTTCGTGGCGGGCGATGACTTCGCGTACCGCCGCCACCATGGCGGGCGCGTTCAAGCGGCCGCGCAGGCGCAGGACCAGCGGGATGTGATAGGCGTCGGATCGCGGGTCGAGGCGGTGCAGCAGCCAAAGGCGTTGCTGCGCATAGGAGAGAGGAATGCGGTCCGGCCGGGGTTGTGCGATGAGCGGAGTAGGGGTGGTACGCGGGGCGGTGGCCAGGTGGTCGGCCAGGGTTGCCACCGTGGGGGCGTCGAAGATCGAGCGCACCGGTACTCGCACGCCCAGTGCCGTGCCCAGGCGCGCGGCCACCCTGGTGGCGTTGAGGGAATTGCCGCCGAGACGGAAGAAGTCGTCGTCCAGGCCGACCCGGTCGAGGTGCAGGACCTCGGCGAATACGCGTGCCACCGCGCGCTCGGCGATGGTGGCCGGGGCGCGGAACTCGGCGGTTTCGGGTGCCGGGGCGGGCAGGGCGGCGCGGTCGAGTTTGCCGTTCACGGTGAGCGGCAATCGTTCGCACAGCACGATGGCGGAGGGGACCAGGTGCCCGGGCAGCGTCGCCGTCAAAGCCGCGCGTACGCCGGTGACCTCCAGGTTCGGCGCGTCGGCGGTGATGTAGGCGACGATGCGGGGATCGCCGGGCGTCTCCGTGTACAGGACGACGACGGCCTGGCCGACGCCCGGCAGGTCGGTGAGCGCGGCCTCGATCTCGCCGGGTTCGACGCGCATACCGCGCACCTTGAGCTGGGAATCGGTGCGGCCCAGGAACTCCAGCGAGCCATCGGCCCGGCGGCGCACCGCGTCCCCGGTGCGATACATCCGGCCCGGCGCGAACGGATCGGGCAGGAAGCGGAGCGCGGTCAGCCCCTTCCGGCCGTGATAGCCGCGCGCGACACCCGGCCCGGCGATGTACATCTCCCCCGTCACACCGTCGGGAACCGGGTGCAGACAGGCGTCGAGGACATAGCAGCGCATCCCGGTCGCCGGTCCGCCCAGCGTGACCGGCTGCCCCCGCTCATACGGCGCACTGTAATTGGAGATGACGGTGACCTCACTGGGACCGTACGCGATCAGCAGGCGGCGATCGACGGACCACCGGGCCGCCAGCGCGGACGGCACCGCCTCCCCACCGGTCACCAGCACCCGCAACTCCGACCCGGTCTCGCAACGCACCTCGCTCGCGGACTCGCACGAATCCGCTGCGGCCGTTCGCAATTCCGCCGGATCCAGTTCCGCGAGGACCGCGGGGGTGAGGAAGGCGTGGGTGATGCGTTCTCGGCGGATGAGATCGGTGAGTTCGGGGCCGCCGTAGCGGTCCGGGTCGGCTATGACCAGGGTGGCGGCCGCGCCGAGGGCGAGCAGCAGTTCCCAGATCGAGGCGTCGAAGCTCTGGGACGCCGCCGCGAGGATGCGCGAATCACGCTGGGGAGCACAGTGTTCGGCCTGTGCGGCGACCGTATTGGCGAGACCGGCGTGCGTGATGACCACGCCCTTGGGTGCTCCGGTCGAGCCGGAGGTGAAGATGAGGTAGGCCGCGTCGTGGAGTCGCACATTGCGCAGGCGTTCATTGCCGGTGACGACGGCTGCCGAAGTGGCGGCCAGTTCCGCCGATACCTCCGGAGCATCCAGTGCCAGCCAAATGAGCTGTGCGGCACGAGGTTCGACGCCCCGGCGGGACACGCCCCCGGTAGCCGGGCGTTCATCGGCGGCCGCGGCGACCTCGCGCGTACCGATTAGCCAGGCACCCACGTCCGCGGTCGTGATAACTAGTGCCGCATGGGAATCCGTGAGCAGCTGATCGATGCGGCCGGAAGGGTGGCGGGGGTCTATCGGAAGGTAGGTCGCACCGGATTTGGCCACCGCCCACAGCGCGATCACCCAATCCGGTGAGCGGCGGATGGCCACCGCCACCACATCTCCGGTCCCTATGCCGCGGCGAATCAGGGCTCGGGTCAGCCGGTTCGACCGTTCGTTGAGTTCGCGGTAGGTGAGGGTGCGGTTGCCGTACACGACGGCGGTGGAATCGGGGGCCAGGGCGACCGCGCGGCACATCAGGCCGGGCAGATTGATGCAGGTGGCACCGCCGGTGCGGTTCCAGCTGTACAGAATGTCGTGGCGTTCCTCGGGGGTGAGCACGTCCATGGCCCGCACCGGGCGATCCGGGGTGGCGGCGGCCTGGGCGAGGAGGCGGCCGAAACGGTGCAGCACGCTTTCGGCGGTGCCCGGGTCGAACAGGGCGGTGTCATAGCGCAGGGTGAGGCCGAGGGTGGAATTCCGTTCCACCACTTCGAATTCCAGATCGAATCGGACCGCGCCGGTGTACGGCGGCAGGGCTTCGACGCGAACGCCGGGCAGGGCCAGTTCGGTCGAGCCGAAGCTCTGATAGGACAGCACGACCTGGAACAGCGGATGCCGGGCGGTGGAACGCGGCAGATCGAGCGCTTCGACTATCCGCTCGAAGGGAGTGTGCGCGTTATCGAGCGCCTCGACATCGATATCGCGGACCCGATGCAGCAGCCCGTCGAAGGATTCCCGGACGTCGACGGGGACCCGCAGCGCGACGGGGTTGACGAACATGCCCACCAGATCGTCCAGACCGGGCCGATCCCGCCCGGCGGTCGGAGTGCCGATGACGATATCCGTTGTGCCGGACAGCTTCGCCAGCAGTACGGCCAGCGCCGCATGCACCACCATGAACAGCGAGGCGCGATGGCGGCGGCCGAGTTCCCGCAGGCCGATCGTGATCTCCGGCGGCACGGTCGATTCGACGCTGCCACCGGCATGCTCGGACTGCCGGGGACGCGGGCGATCGAAGGGCAGCGGCAATTCCAGCGGCGCGCCGTCCAGCACCGAAATCCACTGCTTCAGTTGCCGATTCAGTTCCGAGCCCGGATCATCGGCGTCACCCAGCGCGGCGTGCTGGCGAATCGCGTAGTCCGAGTACTGCATCGGCAGCGCGGGCCATTTCGGTGCGGCGCCGAGCGCGCGGGCGGTATAGGCGGTGGCGAGATCGCGGGCGAGCGGGCCGAGCGAGAATCCGTCGGCATTCACGTGGTGCACGACCAGGATCAGCACCCAGGAGGCGGGGCGGCCCGCCTCGTCGATGCCGTAGAGCCGTGCCCTGATCGGCGGTCCCGCGGCGAGATCGAAAGGCTCGCACTCGAATTCGCGCAGCGCTCGGTCCAGGCGCTGCCGCGTCACCCGGCGGATATCGAGCGCGCCGATATCGTCCTGTGCCACGGCCTGATACGGCATCCCGTCCCGTTCGGGAAACCAGGTGCGCAGCGCCTCGTGCCGCCGCACCACATCCGCCACCGCCGCGGTCAGCGCGGTCACGTCGAGGGCTCCACTCAGCCGCACGGCCAGCGGAATATGGTAGGCCGCGCCCGCCCCGAGCCGGTCCAGCAGCCAAATGCCCTGCTGCGCGAAGGACAGCGGCACCAGGTCCGGCCGGGGGCGCGTGTCCTCGCCGACCGGATCGAACGGCGCGCACACCCCGCGCGCCGCCAGTGCCCCGGCCAGCCCGGTCACGGTCGGTTCCTCGAACAACGCCCGCAGATCCAACTCGATACCGGCACTGCGCAATGCCGCCACCGCACGGGTGGCGCTCAGTGAATTGCCGCCGAGGGTGAAGAAATCGCCATCCGCGCCGACGCGATCCAGGCCGAGCACCGCCGCGAACGCGCGCGCGACCGTCTCCTCGAGCGGGGTCTCCGGGGCGCGATACCGTTCCCGAGCGCGCACGGGGGCGGGCAGGGCGGCTCGATCCACCTTCCCGGTGATGGTCAGTGGAAGGCGTTCCACGATCGCCACCGTCGGCAGATACTGCTCCGGCAGCACCCGGGCCAGTTCGGTGCGCAGTTCGGCCGGATCGACCCGGTGTCCCGCGTCGGGGACCACGTACGCGACGATCTCGGGGTCCCCCGGCTCGGGTGACGCATCGGCGTGCAGGACGACCACGGCATCCGCGACCCCGGGGGCGGCCGACAGCGCGGCCTCGATCTCACCGAGTTCGACGCGGACGCCGCGAATCTTGATCTGGAAGTCATTGCGGCCGTGATAATCCAGTTCACCGTCACCGCGCCAGCAACCGAGATCACCGGTGCGGTAGAGGCGTTCGCCGGTGCTCGCGAACGGACTGGATACGAAACGGGTCGCGGTGAATCCGGGGCGGCGATGGTAGCCGCGCGCCAAACCCGGCCCGGCGATATAGATTTCGCCGATCACGCCCGGCGGCACCGGACGCAGGCGGCCGTCCAGGACATGGCAGCGCGCACCGATCACCGGACCGCCGATGGAGACGGTGGCGTCGGCGCGCAACGGACGGCTGACGCTCGACCAGATGGTGGTCTCGGTCGGGCCGTAGACATTGACGAAACACCGTCCGGCGGACCAGCGGGCGGCCAGTTCCGGCGGGCAGGTCTCACCGGCGGTGGCGAGCAGCCGCAATTGCGGGAGCCGCCCCGGATCGGTGAGCGTCGCCAGTACGCGCGGGGTGAGCATGGCGTGCGTAATGCGCTCCCGCTCCAGCAGTTCGAGCAGGGCGTCACCCGCGTACGCCCAGGGCGGAGCCAGCACCAGGGTCGCACCGGATCCCAGGGCCAGCAGCAACTCCCACATGGAGGCGTCGAAACTGGGCGAGGCCACCGCCAGCACCCGGGCGTCCGGATCGGCGTCGCAGCGCTGCGCCTGGGTGACCAGGACATTCGCCAGGCCGCCGTGAGTGATGGTGGCGGCCTTGGGGATTCCGGTCGACCCCGAGGTGTACATGACGTACGCCGGATGGTGCAGGCGCAGCGGGCGCACCCGGTCGGCGTCGGTGATCGGCGGCGCGAACTCGTCGGCGGGCTCGTCCGGGTCGATGAGCAACCAGCCGCCACCGGCGGGCGCGGGCAGGTCCGCCCGGCGGCGATCGGTGGTGATGCCCAGGGCCGCACCGGAATCCGCGAGCATATGCTCGATGCGTTCGGCGGGCGCGTTGGGGTCCACGGGCAGATAGGCCGCGCCGCTGTGCGCGACCGCGCAGACCGCGATCACCCATTCCGGCGAGCGCGGCAGCGCCACCGCGACGATGTCCTCCGGGCCGACGCCGAGCGCGATCAGTGTGCGCGCCAGCTGATTCGCGCGCGCACCGAGCTCGCGGTAGCCGAGTGCACCACCTTCACAGCGCAGCGCGCACGCGTCGGGATCGTAGGCCGCCGCGCGGGTCAGCAACTGCGGCAGCGTGATCGCGACCGCCTGACTGGTCTCGTTCCATTCGCGCAGCAGGCGATGCTCATCGGCGGAGCACAGGTCGACCGCGCCGACCGGGGCCGCGGAATCGAGGGCGATATGTTCCAGCATCCGGCACAGTCGCTGCGTGAGCGCGGTCATGGCGGGCTCGTCGAAGAGGTCTGCGGCGTAGCGCAGGCTCACCGCCAGTTCGTCCGGGGACTCCGCGACGGTGAATTCCAGATCGAATTTGACCAGTGGCAACGGGATTTCGACGGACTCCACCCGCAGGCCCGGCAGCTCGAACTCGGCGTGCGCGCGCGGGCGGAAGGACAGCATCACCTGGAACAGCGGATGCCGCGCTCCGGAACGGGGCAGGCCGAGGGCGTCGACCACGTGCTCGAACGGCGCCTCGTCATGCGCGAACGCGCTCAGATCGATATCGCGGACCCGGGACAGCAGGCCGTCACAGGATTCGGCCGGATCCACCGGCACCCGCAGTACGAGCGTATTGACGAACATGCCGATCAGATCGTCGAGGCGGGCGTCACCGCGCCCGGCCACCGGGGTGCCGACCGCGATATCGCTTCCACCCGATACCGCGGCCAGCACCGCCGACAGGCCGGCGTGCACGACCATGAACATGGTCGCGCCGTGCCGGCGAGCCACCTCGCGCAATCCCCGGACGGTGCTACCGGGAACCTCCACACGCACCCGCTCCGCCCGCCGCGAGCCGCGCGCGGGGCGCGGCCGATGCGGTGGCAGACCGGATTCCACCGGCAGCCCGGCCAGCGCGCGCGACCAGTAGCCGAGCTGCCTGGACAGTTCGGACTCCGGATCGTTCGCGGCGCCGAGCACCTCGCGCTGCCAGAGGGTGTAATCCGCGTACTGCACCGGTAGTGCGGTCCACTGCGGAGCCGCACTGCGTGCCCGGGCCGGATACGCGGCCGCCAGATCCCTCGCGAATGGAGCGAGCGAAAGTCCGTCGGCGATCACATGATGCACCAGAACGGCGAGAATATGCTGCTCCGCCACGCCCTTCGGGTCATGAATCCGCAGCAGCCGCACCAGAATCGGCGGGGCGGCCGCGAGATCGAAACTGGCGCGCCCGAACTCGGCCAGGGTGTCCTCGACGTCCTGGGCCGCAACGGTTTCCGCCACCAGGCCCGAAACCACCGTGTCGACCGGCGCGATCCGCTGCCGTACCACCCCGTCGACCTCGGGAAATGAGGTGCGCAACGCCTCGTGCCGCTCCACCACATCGGTGAGCGCGGCGGTCAGCGCGCTGACATCCAGCTCACCGCTCAACCGCAACCCCAGCAGCATGTTGTACGCCGCCGACTCCGGATCCATCCGCTGCGCCAGCCAAAGCCGCTGCTGCGCATACGACATGGGCACCGGCCCACCCCGCTCCCGGGGCCCCGGCCGCTCCCGCTCCACCAGCAGATCCCGCGCACCCACCCGCGCCGCGAATCCCGCCACCGTTCCGGCTTCGAACAGATCCCGCACCCCGGCCGCCACCCCCAGCGCCGCCCCGACCCGACCCGCGACCAATGCCGCCCCGAGCGAATCCCCGCCCAGCGTGAAGAAGTCATCGTCCAGCCCGATGCGCCGCCCGCCGAGCACCTGCGCGAACGCCTCCGCCACCACCTTTTCCGCCTCGGTGACGGGCGCGCGATACCGGCCGGCCACCGGGGCGGGTGCGGGCAGGGCGGCCCGATCGACCTTCCCGTTCGCGGTGACGGGCAGCCGATCCAGCAGCACGATCACCGGCACCATATAGCTCGGCAACCGCTGCGCCACAGACACTTCCAGCTCCCGGGTGGTGAGCAGCACCCCCGGCTCCGGCACCGCGTAGGCCACGATCCGCTGGGCGGAGTCGCGACCGCCGTGCACCCTGACCACGGCCTGAGCGACGCCGGGACAGGCGGCCACGGCGGCTTCGATCTCGCCGAGCTCTATCCGGAGGCCGCGGATCTTGATCTGGGAATCCAGGCGGCCGTGGAATTCGAGGTCGCCGGAGTCGGTCCGGATGGCGAGATCGCCGGTGCGGTACAGGCGTTCCCCCGGCGCGCCGAAGGGATCGGCCAGGAAGGAGGCGGCGGTCCCGGCCCGGTGGGCGAGGAAGCCCCGGGCCAGACCCGGGCCGCCGAGATAGAGCTCGCCGACCACACCGGGCGGGACGGGGCGCAGCCACGGGTCCAGGACATAGCAGCGCATACCGGGAACCGGGGTACCGAGGGTCACCGGGCGGTCCGGGGTCAACGCGGCGAGGTTGGTGACGATGCTGGCCTCGGTGGGGCCGTAGACGTTGACCAGGGTGCGGCCGGGTGACCACGCGGCGACCACGGCCGGTGGGCAGTCCTCGCCGCCGGTCGAAAGGTAGTGCAGGGTGGGCAGTCCGGTGGGATCGGTGGCCGCGAGCACGGCGGGCGTGAGGAAGGCATGGGTCACCCGTTCCCGGCGGATGAGATCCGCCAGGCGCGGGCCCGCGTAGGAGTCGCCGTCGGCGATCACCAGGGTCGCCCCGGTCGTCGCGGCGAGCAGTACCTCCCACAGCGAGGCGTCGAAGGTCGGGATGGTCGCGCACAGCACGCGATCACCGGGGGCGGCCGGAAGGTGATCGGCCTGTGCCGCAAGCAATCCCGTCAGACCGGCGTGGGTGACGACCACGCCCTTGGGCGCACCGGTCGAGCCCGAGGTGTAGATGACATACGCCGGATGTCCCGGGCGCAGCGCGCGCACCCGATCGGTCGCACCGGGGGCGCTGCTGTCGTCCGAGTCCGATGGTGCCGGGACGGTGAGTGATTCGCGGCCGTGGCGCACCCGGTCCGGGAATGGCGTTGCGGGAGTGTCGATCAGAAGGCGGACTCCGGCTTCGCGGAGTATCGCGGCGATTCGGTCGACGGGGTGGGCCGGATCGACCGGCAGGTAGGCGGCTCCGGCTTTGGCCAGCGCCCAGATGGCCACCACCCAGGCCGCGCTGCGGCGGGCGGGGACGGCGACCACATCCTCCGGGCCGATGCCGCGACGAATCAGGCTGTGCGCCAGTCGATTCGATAGCTCGTCCAGTTGGCTGTAAGCGAGCGAGGTCGCACCGTCGACCACCGCGGCGGCGTCGCCGCCGCGGCGGGCTCCGGCCGCCAGCAGGTCGGGCAGCAGGCGGGGGTCGGGCTCGTCTATGCGGTTGGGGGCGTGCAGGATTCGGTCGCGTTCGGTATCGGTCAGCAGTCCGATGGTGCCGACGGGCTGATCCGGGTCGGCGGCCAGAAGGTTGCCGAGGAATAGCAGGAAGCGGTTCAGGAGGTCGTTCAGCTCGGCTTGGTCGTAGCGATCCGGGTTGGCGAGCAGGTCGACCGACAGCCCCTGTTCGGCTCCGGCGCGGTACAGGTTGAAGTGCAGATCGGCCACCGAACCCGAGGACAGAATGCGGTATTCACCCGTGGCGCGGCCGAATCGGCTGGTGCGGTCGAAGAACATCAGGTTCACGGTCGGGCCGAGCAATTGATCGGGGGTGACGCCGAGATCGCGGCGCAGCTCCTCGAAGCGGTAGCGCTGATGCCGGAGCCCGCCGGTGATCTCCCGCGCCGCCGCCGCGATCAGCTCGCGCGCGGTGATCGCGCCCGCGCAGCGCAGCCGGATCGGCAGTACATTGGCCAGCATGCCGCCGGATCGCTTCAGCGCGGCGGTGGTTCGGGCCGACGCCGCCAACTGCACCATCGGCTCGGTCCCGCCGGTGGTGCCCGCCCGGAACGCGCACACCGCGGCCACCAGCACCTGCGCGGGGCTCACCGCGCAGTCGGCGGCCAGCTGTTCCAGCGCCACCCATTCGAACGGTGACAGCGCGCCCGCCGAGCGCAGCGCGACGGGTGCGGGACCGGCAGCGCGCACCCGGGTCGCCACCCCGGCCGGCGGCGCAACGGTCCAGTCCGAGAAGCGTTCCCGCCAATAGTCGCGGTCCGCGGTGAACCGCGCCGACGCCCGGTATTCGGCGTCCGCAGCCTGGATCAGGTCCGGCGCGAGACCGCCGAACGGCACCGGCTCGGTCCCGCGCAGCAGTGCGTCGTACCACTGCCCGATGCGCGCGATCAGGCTCAATCCGCCGTAGCCGTCGATGGCCACGTGATGCATCTGCGCGTACCAGATGTGCAACTCCGGTTCGACCCGCAGCAGCGCCGCGGCCCACAGCGGCGCGTCGATGAGTTCGATGGGTTCGCGATGCCGCCGGTTCATCCAATCCAGCGCCGCCCGATACGGTTCGGCCGCGCGGGTGAGGTCGACGCGTTCGAGGCCGCCGCCGATATCGGCGGCCAGCCACTGATACGGCCGTCCGTCGGCGCGGCCGATGCGCAACCGGCCGACGCCGAACTCCTCGAAGGCGCGGCGCGAGGCCGCGTCGAAGCGTTCGGCGTCGAGTTCACCCCGCAATTCCAGGTAGTGCGCCTGGCCGGGAAGGGCGCGCGGAGCGGTGCGGTCCCCGGCTCCGATATCGTCCGCGAGCCACAATTCCATTTGGGCGCGGGACAATTCGAACGGCACGGCGACGCGGACATCCGGAGACTGGGCTGGCACTGTCCCTCCCGAAGTCGAGAGCGGCGGAATGAGCCGGAGCGCAATTGGATACGGTCTTTCGCTCCGCCTGCGGACAGTACCGCACAGTTGCTGGAAGTCTGCTGCTATTTCCAGCGTGCCGTAGGTGGACGAATGATCAGGCCACCGCGGCCTGCGCGCCGGTGGTTGAGCGGCCGCTTGCTTCCTCACCCTTGACCGGAATGAAGGCGGCGATCGCGGCCGCGGCCAGCGCCACTCCGCAGCCGATGAAAAGCCCTGTGCGGAAACCATTTTCGGTCGGAATCGGATGACCGCCGAGCGTGGTGCTCATTTGCGCCAGCACCGCGCCGATGACCGCGGCCGAGAACGAGGTGCCGATCGAGCGCATCAGGGTATTGAAGCTGTTCGCCGCCGCGGTCTCGGACAGCGGCACCGCGCTCATGATCAGCGCGGGCATCGCGCCGTAGGCCAGTGCCACACCGCAGTTGCATACGCAGACCGCCACCAGCAGCCCCCAGGTGGAACCCATGAGCACCGTCGAGGAGGCGTAACCGGCGGCCAGCACCAGCGCACCGGCGACCAGCGTCACCTTCGGACCGCGCACCGCCGACAGCTTCGCGCCCAGCGGCGACACCAGCATCATCATCAGCCCGCCGGGGGCCATCCACAGGCCCATCGCCAGCATCGACTGTCCCAGGCCGTATCCGGTGGCCTGGGGCAATTGCAGCAGCTGCGGAATGATCAGCGAGGCCGAGTACATGCCGAAGCCGAGCACCATCGACGAGGCATTGGTCAGCAGCACCCTGGGCCGCGCGGTGACGCGCAGATCCACCAGCGGATCCCGGGTGCGCAACTCCCACCAACCCCACAGCGCCAGCGCGAGAACCGCCGCGACGAGCAATCCGATGATCCCGCCACTGTCCCAGCCCCAGCTCGCGCCCTTGGAAATACCGAGCAGCAGACAGATCAGGCCCACGCCGAGCCCGACCGCGCCGACGACGTCGAAGCGTCCCTTGGCGAGCACCGGGACATCGGGCACCACCACGTAGATGAGAATCGCGATGAGCAGGCTCAATCCGGCCGCCACCCAGAACAGCACCCGCCAATTCGCGTGCTGCGCAACCGCTGCCGCGACCGGCAGGCCCACCGCGCCGCCGATTCCCATGGAGGCGCTCACCATCGCGATGGACGGGCCCAGCCGTTCGGCGGGCAGCAGATCCCGCAGCGCCGAAATGCCAAGCGGCAGAATGCCCATGCCCATACCCTGCAATCCGCGCCCGATGATCATCGGCGCGACCGATCCGGCGACCGCGCACAGCACCGAGCCCGCGATGAGCGGGACCGTGGAGATCAGCAGCATGCGACGCTTGCCGTAGAGGTCGCCGAGCCGCCCCGCGACCGGTGTGGTGACGGCCGCGGCGAGCAGGGTCGCGGTCACCACCCAGGAGGCATTGGATCCGCTGGTGTGCAGCAGCGCGGGCAGTTCGCCGAGCAGCGGTACCACCAGGGTCTGCATGACGGCGGCGATGATGCCCGCCATGGCGAGCACGCCGACGATACCGCCGGGCCGTCCGCCGATCGGATCGCCGGGCCCGGGGACGGCTGCCGATCCGGCTCTGGCGTCACTTGCTGACACGGCCACGCGCTTCTCCTCATCGATCGAGTGCAACGCATGTGTACGGTACACACGATATGCATGGTGCATATCCATGCTGTGACCCAGATCACCTGTGATAGACAGGCTCACGCAGGCAGCAACGGAAGGACGGCATGGAAAAGCCCACGGACCGGGTCGAATTCGAAACCATGCTGCTCGGCCGGTACACCATCAACGCGCGCTACCGGCGCGACGGCACCCGCCTGGACCGCAGCGCCTACGTGCTGCTGAGTCGCCTCAGCGCCCAGGGACCGATGACGATCGGCCAGCTCACCGAGGCATTCGGCCTGGACACCTCCACCCTGAACCGGCAGACCGCGGCCCTGCTGCGCGCGGGCGTGGTGGAACGCATCGCCGATCCGGACGGCGGCATCGCCCGTAAATTCCGGATCACCGCGGCGGGCGAACGCGGCCTGGAGCAGGAGCGCGCGGCCAATACCGAAGGGCTGCAACGGGTCATGGAGAACTGGTCGGCCGAGGACGTGGCGATCTTCGCGGGCTATCTGGAGCGGCTCAATACCGATATCGAGCGCATCGACGGAAGACCCTGGCCGCGACCGTGATTCGACGCCGATCGGAGCGGACACCGACCCGGGGACGACAGCACGGTGTCAGCGCGTCCCAGGCGACCCAACCTCGCTGCGCCGCCTCACGTGGTGCGGATCATGACGCGGCCGAGGTTGCGGCGGGTGGCGATGAGATCGATCGCGGCATCGATGCCCTCGAACGGCAGCACGGTGTGCCGGGGGCGAATCAGCCCGGTCGCCAGCAGCTTCCACAGTTCGGCGCGATAGGCGTCGATCAGATCCGGCCGGGTGCGGCTGAGCAGGCCGACCGAGAATCCGGTGACGGTCTTCAGATCGGCGAGCAGACTGTTCGCGTCGACCGCACCGCGCCCGGCGCTGTAGGCCACCAGACGACCGTGTGGCGCAAGCACTTCCACGCCGCGCTGGACGAGTTCACCGCCGACGCCGTCGAGCAGCACGTCCACCCGTTCGGTCCACGGCTCGTCGTAGGTGACCACGACGTCGGCCCCGCAGTCGCGCACGAACTCGGCCTTCGCGGCCGAGCCCACCGCCGCGACGATCCGGCTCGCGCCCAGCGCCTTCGCCAATTGCACCGCGAGATGGCCGCTTCCGCTGGCCGCACCGGTGATCATGATCGACTCCCCCGGCTGGAAACGCCCGGCGCGCAGCGCACCCAGCGCCACCAGGCCGCCGCGTGCGATCGCGAGCGCATCCGCGACGAGTACGCCCGCCGGGATCTCGGTCACCAATGCCGGTGCCGCCAAGACATATTCGGCGTACGCGCCCTCGAACACCACGCCCGCAACCCGGCGACCGAGCCATTCCGGCGCGATATCGGGCCCGACGGCGACGACGGTGCCCGCGATCTCACCGCCGGGATCGGCGCCGGCGTCCGAGGCGATCATGCGAACGAGTCCCACGCCGACGCCCGCGAGTTCCGAACGGACCAGCAACTGTCCGGGACCGGCAATCGGCTCGGCCTCGACAATCTGCTCGGCAACGCCGGAAAACCGCAGCTTGCGCATATGAAAAACCCTTCGCCCTAATCTTGTGACGAGCACAAGATTAGGGCGAGGTGAATTACTATGTCAATCCTAAAATTTTGTCAGCTGGAGACCTTGTCATCCAACTCCGCGACCCGATGCGATTTGGTGCCCCACCCGACGTGGGCCTCGGCGCGCATGCGCTCGACCATGTGCGGGTAGTGCAGCTCGAACGCCGGACGCTCGGAACGAATGCGCGGCAGCTCGTAGAAGTTGTGCCGCGGCGGCGGGCAGGAGGTCGCCCACTCCAGGGAGTTGCCGTAGCCCCACGGATCGTCCACGGTCACCACTTCGCCGTAGCGGTAGCTCTTGAAGACATTCCATACGAACGGCAGCATCGAAGCGCCGAGAATGAACGCGCCGATCGTGGAAATCGTGTTGAGCGTGGTGAATCCGTCGGTATCCAGGTAATCCGCGTAGCGGCGCGGCATACCTTCGTTACCCAGCCAGTGCTGCACCAGGAACGTGGTGTGGAAGCCGACGAACGTCGCCCAGAAGTGCCACTTGCCCAGACGCTCGTCCATCATGCGGCCGGTCATCTTCGGGAACCAGAAGTAGATGCCCGCGAAGGTCGCGAACACGATGGTGCCGAACAGCACGTAATGGAAATGCGCCACAACGAAGTACGAGTCCGACACGTGGAAGTCCAGCGGCGGGCTGGCCAGGATGACACCCGACAGACCACCGAAGAGGAACGTCACCAGGAACCCAATGGACCACAGCATGGGCGTCTCGAACGTCAATTGCCCGCGCCACATGGTGCCGATCCAATTGAAGAACTTCACACCCGTCGGCACCGCGATCAGGAACGTCATGAACGAGAAGTACGGCAGCAGCACGGCTCCCGTGGCGTACATGTGGTGCGCCCACACCGCGATCGACAGCGCCGCGATGGCCAGCGTCGCGTAAACCAGTGTGGTGTAACCGAAGATCGGCTTACGCGAGAAGACCGGGTAGATCTCGGTGACGATGCCGAAGAACGGCAGCGCGATGATGTACACCTCGGGATGGCCGAAGTACCAGAACAGATGCTGGTACAGGATGGCCCCGCCATTGGCCGGATCGTAGATGTGCCCGCCCAGGTGGCGGTCGTACGCCAGGCCGAACAGCGCCGCGGTCAGCAGCGGGAAGGCAAGCAGCACAAGCACACTGGTGACGGCGATATTCCAGGTGAAGATCGGCATCCGGAACATGGTCATACCCGGGCAGCGCAGGCAGACCACGGTGGTGAGCATATTGACGCCACCGAGGATGGTGCCCAGACCGGACACGGCCAGACCCAGAATCCACAGGTCCGCGCCGACGCCCGGCGAATGCACGATGTCCGACAGCGGGGTGTACGCGGTCCAGCCGAAGTCCGCCGCACCACCCGGGGTCACGAAGCCCGCCGTCGCCATGGACGCGCCGAACAGGTACAGCCAGTAGCTGAACGCGTTCAGACGCGGGAACGCCACATCGGGCGCGCCGATCTGCAACGGCAGGATGATGTTCGCGAAGCCGAACACGATCGCCGTGGCGTAGAACAGCAGCATGATCGTGCCGTGCATGGTGAACAGCTGATTGAACTGCTCCGTGGACAGGAACTGCATGCCCGGGCGAGCCAGTTCGGCGCGCATCAACAGCGCCAGCAAACCGCCGATGAGGAAGAACGAGATGGCGGTGGTCAGGTACATGACGCCGAGCACCTTGGGGTCGGTCGTCGTCACCGCCTTGTAGATGAACGAACCCTTGGGGCCCAGCCGCGCCGGGTAGGGCCGAGTGGCCTCTAATCCCGATTCCGGCTTGGGGGCTACGGCAGTCACCACATCCTCCTCGAGGTCGGTCCGCAGCTGGTCCTATCGGCTCCGGAACCCACGATGAACGGCGCTCAGCGTACTCATAGCAATTCGATTCTGGCAGAGAACACTCCGGCCGGACAGTCAGGACACCGGTTTGAGTTCGGGCGGCTTCCAACTGCCGTCGGTCGCCTCCGGTCGCGGCGCGTACAACCGCAGGGTCAGCGAAAAGGTGCCCGACGCCGGGATGGGCAGCCAATTGCCGTGCGGCACGGCCGGTCCCGGATCGGCATTCTGCACGGTGATCTCGAAGGAACCGTCGGGACCCGGCACCGGCGGCAACTGATGACCGAGGGTGTAGATGCCCGCCGGATTGGCCACCAGGAAATCATCCGAATCGTAGGCGGTCAGCGACCAGAAGGCGTCCACCGGCGGCAGCTGGCCCGGATCGAAACGCAACCGGAACGAGCGCGGCTGGCCATTGTTGTCGGCGGATAGATCCGAGGTGGTCGGATACAGCGCGTCGCGGCGCAGATTCGCGCCCAGCCCGGAGAGCGCGGTACCGGCCCGCAGTGCGTAATCTGTGCCGTAGGTGCCCAGATTGTCGTGGAAGAGCCAGCCGTTTCGGGTGTACGCGCCCGGGTCCACATAGCCCGCGATGGCCTTGCGCGCGGCCGCGGCGGCGGCGTCCAGATCCTCCAGGCGCAGGGCGTCCACATTGCCGCCGGGCGCGATCCCGATGGCGGCGAAGCGTTTCAGCGCGGGGGCGTCGGCCTCGGCGGGCGTATCGATGGACATGAGATCGCATAGTCGATCGAAGAACCGGCGGCCGTCCAGCGCCGCCACTTCCTTGACCGGATAGCTGCGACCGCCCTGCCCCTGCGGTATCGGCACGCCCGGGGTGAGCGCGGTGCGATCGGCCAGCCAGGAAGGCAGCGGGGCCAGCCGCAATTGATCCTGAATGGCGTGTACCGCGGGCAGATCGGCGACACCGTTGACCTGCACGCGGCCCAGCAGCCACGCGGTGACCGTGGGCATGCGCAGATGCGCGACGCCGTCCGGCACCTGCCCGGTCCAGTGCGGGCCGCTGATCAGATATGTGAACGGCGGATCGGCCCGGCCGCTGTCGGGCCGCACACTGCCGGGATCGTGCACGGTGTTCGACCAGGCGTCCAGCAATTGCATCAGCCAGAAGCGGCCGCGCTCGACCGCGGGCACCTGCAACACCATCGGCGAGTCGGACAAATCCAGCCAGGCGGTCGAGTAGAGGGTGTCCAGGTTGGTGCGGACCAGCAGCCGATCGGCCGACGTCGGCAGCCCCTGCGCGTGCCGGAAGCGATTCACCGGACCGCCGATATCCGCCGTCGCGTGCATGAGCACCAGCGGATATCCGAAAATATATGCGTCGGTGGCGATTGCGACGGCATCGGTGCTCGATACTGTCGACGTGGTGGATGTACCCGAAGATTCCTCGGAGCGGCTGCACGCGGCGATGGACAGCCCGGCGGCGGTGGCCAAACCGAGCATGGCGCGACGACTGATGGCGCGATCCATGATCAACAAAACGTATCAAACCGTCCAGGTGGAAGGGGTTTTGGCGCGAAGTTCATCGCCAATTCATCCCCCGACTTCACAGAAACCTCATGGGACGCGCTTCACTATCGGAACCATGAGTCGCTCGGTCCGTACCCGCATCATCACCGCAGCCGTGATCGGCACCCTCGGCACGTTGCTGGCCGCGGGCGCCGCCACCGCCACCAGCGAACCCAAGGCCGTCATCCAGGGCCGCACCGCCGTCACCGCGCACGTCAGCGGGGAGAAGGCGGGCAATCGCTGTCAGATCGCGGGCAAGAATCTCGCCGGGCCGTGGGGCGTGGTGGATAAATCGGGCACGGTCGATCTCACGCTGGGCCCGATCCGGCCCAATGGCAAGCACATTCGCGTCATCTGCGAGGACCCCAAGCGCGGTGACAGCTCCATGCACACCGTGCGCTCGGACCGGGTCAGCTACGGCAACGCGCTGTCCCCGCTGCGCCAGATTCTGAACAGCCGATTCTTCGGACAGTGATCCGCTAGGTAACGCGGGCGGCGGCGACCGCGGCGCGCACCGCGGGGGCGGTCTCGGCGGCGAAATACTGTGTCTCCCGCTCCCCTTCGGGATTCACCGGGAGCAGGAATTCGCTGATGCCGTGCGCCAGCGCCACCTCGGTGAGCTGGGCGACCGGCATGGACGGATCCATCACGTAGGCGCGGCGGATGAGGGCGGGGACGCGGCCCGCCTCGCGAGCGCCGGTATCGATGGCGGTCATCAGGCGCGGCAGCGCGTCCGGGGGCGAATAGGCGAAACTGCCCAGCCAGCCGTCGGCCAGCTCACCGGTCAGGCGTAAGGCGCGGGGACCGTAGACGCCCAGCCAGATACCGATCCGATGCGCCTGTGCCGGACCGACTTTCGCGCCGTGCAGGGAGTAGAACTCGCCGTCCAGGAACCGGCGGCCGTCCGCACCCCAGAGGGCGCGGATCACCCCGACCGCCTCGCGCAACGCGGTCAGCGCCTGTCCGGGGGTGCGGCGTTTCCCGCCCATGGCGACGATGGCATCCCAGAACGCGCCCGCGCCCAGGCCCAGCTCCATCCGGCCACCGCTGAGCAGATCCAGGCTCGCGGCGCTGCGGGCCAGCACCGCGGGCGGGCGCAGCGGCAGATTCGCCACCGCGGGCATGAGGGTGAGCCTGCGGGTGATGGCGGCGGCGTAGGAGAGCAGCGTCCAGGTGTCCAGGAAGGCCGGCTGATACGGATGGTCCTGCACCGCCAGCATTTCCAGGCCGGAATCGTCGGCGCGGCGAATGAGCCGCAGCAGCGCCTGCCCGCGCGCCGCCTCGGGCGGAACGAATATCCCGAACCTCAGCTCATGCCCGTAGTCAGCCATAGCGAATTCAAAGCTACCCCCGCTGACCTGCCCCTGCGGCACGACCCCCGTCTCTGCGGCGAGTCCGAGCACGCCCCGCCGCACCGCATCCGGGCCGCCGAAGGTCACGGGCCGCCACCCGATCGTGATCCTTCGGCGACCTGAATCCATAATCGTTGGCGGGCAACGGAATACAATCGATATGTGCAGCACCACAGCACCGTGGACGCCGCCCGGAGACATCTGAGCGCGGTGGACCCCGCAGCCCTGCGTCATGCGCGAGACCGCTTGGCCGAGACCGGAATAGCCCGGCTCGGCTTCCTGCTGCCGCATCGCGTCAAACGCGCCCTGGCCGCCGAGGCGCTCGCCATCGTCGACCATCATCTGGACTGGGAAGTCCCGGCCGCCGAATCGGAGGCGACGCGGACCGCGGAGCCACCCGCACGGCACACCGTCGATATCGGCTCCCGTGAAGTGGTCGCGCGCGGGCAGTGCATTCCACAGCTCTACGACTGTGAACCCTTGCGGCACAAGCTCGCCGAGGTGGCCTCCCAGCACGTGCTGTCCTGTCCGGCCCCGCGGCGGTTCGCGGTGCGGCGACGGCATCACGATGACGTGGTCGGCCAATGGCATTGGGATGACTACGCTTTCGCGCTCGTCCTGGTGGTGGAATGCCCGCCGCTGGAGGACGGCGGTTTCGTGCAGACCGTCGCGCACACCCGGCGGGACTGGGACCACTCCGATATCCATCGCACGCTGACCCGCAATCCGATTCACTCCTGGGAGCTGACCGCCGGCGATCTGTATCTGATGCGCACCGATACCACCCTGCATCGCGTGCATCCGTTCGCACACGGGCGGCGCACCATTGTCGGCATGCATTTCGCCTCGGTCGAGGAAGCCGAGCGGGAGCAGTGGAATGACGCCGAGCAAACAGATCGCAACCAAACCGATAGTTTGCGTTCCGAAGTTCGGGCTATGACGAAACAAGCACAGTGATAACGTGATTCCCCGTCAAGGCAGCGGGGGGCAGCGTCGCCGACCGTAATTCTCCCCGGCAGTCTGTGCGAGCCTCCCCGGCTCGATGCTGCCCCCACCGGTTAGGCGAAACCGATGGACCTCCTGAACCCTCTCGACGCGATCTTCCTCGCCGTCGAATCCCGCGAACACCCCATGCACGTGGGCGGTTTGCAGCTGTTCGAACCACCCGCCGACGCGGGTCCCGAATTCCTGCACGACGTCTACGACTCGATGGCCGGCTCCACCGAGGTGCGCACCCGCTTCCGGCGGCATCCCAGCCGCAGATTCGGCGGCTTCTCCAGCCTGACCTGGTCGCATGCCGACAAGGTCGATCTCGGCTACCACCTGCGGCGCTCCGCCCTGCCCACCCCCGGCGGCATGGACGCGCTCATCGACCTCACCGAACGACTGCACGGCACCCTGCTGGACCGGCACCGGCCGCTCTGGGAGGCCCGGGTCATCGAGGGACTCGACGACGGGCGGTTCGCCGTCTACGTGAAAATGCATCACGCCCTCATCGACGGCGTCTCGGCCATGCGGCTGCTCCAGCACACCCTCACCGACGATCCGTTCGACGCGCGCGTACGGGTGCCATGGGGCACCGCGCCGGTCGTGCAGGACGCACCCGAACCACCGAGCCCGTGGTCACAGCTGCGAAAAGCGTTGCCGCGCATGATCAGAAGCACGGCCTATATCGCCTCGCCGCTGCGCGGGGCCCTCGACGGGCGGCTCACCATGCCGATGACCGCGCCCAAGACCATGTTCAATGTGACCATCGGCGGGGCGCGGCGCATCGCGGTGCGCTCCTGGCCGCTGGAGCGCATCAACGCCATTCGGCTCGCCACCGGCGCGACGGTCAACGACGTGGTGCTCGCCATGAGCGCCGCGGCGCTGCGGGCCTATCTGATCGAACACGACGGACTGCCCGCCGAACCGCTGATCGCCATGGTGCCGGTGAATATCCGCAGCGCCGCCGAGGCCGATGCCGAAGGCAATATGGTCGCGGCCTGCCTGGCGAATCTGGCCACGCACCTGGATGATCCGCTGGCGCGACTGGCCGCCATCAGCACCTCCATGCGCGAGGCCAAACAGGTTTTCACCCAGCTGCCGCGCATGGAGGCGATGGCGCTGTCGGCACTGCTGATGACACCGCTCGGGGTTTCGCTGATGCCGGGATTCGAGGCGCTGCCGCGGATGCCGTTCAATCTCGTCATCTCCAATGTGCCCGGGCCGCGTAAACCGGTCTATATGCAGGGCGCGCGATTGGACAGCAACTATCCGCTGTCGATTCCCTTCGAATCGCAGGCCATGAACATCACGCTCACCACCAATGGCGACAATCTCGATTTCGGCTTCGTCGGCTGCCGCCGCACCGTGCCCGATCTGGACCGGATGCCCGCCCATATGGAGGCCGGACTGGCCGAGTTGGAACGGGCCATCGGCTGATCTCTACGCTGATTCCGTGGATACGCGTTGGCCGGAACTGCGGAAACAGTGCCTGATCACCGAGGACGAGCAGATCCTCGCGCTCAATAAGCCCGCCGGGATATCGGTGACCGGCGAGCGCCACGACACCGATATCGTGGAGCTCGCCGCGGCCGCCGGGGAGACGCTGTACCCGGTGCATCGCATCGACAAGGTCACCTCGGGCATGGTGCTGCTCGCCAAAGAGCTGCCCGCCCACGGGGAATTGACGCGGCAATTCAACAAGCGGACCGCCGCCAAGGCCTATCTCGCGGTGGTCGAATCGGGTGGGCTGCCCGAACGCGGGATCATCGAGCTGCCCCTGAGCGTGGGGCGCAAGAACCGGATCCGCATTGCCGCACCGCGCGAGAGCATTCGACGGGACGGCGATCGCTGGCTCGTCGACGAACGAGATGTGCTGGCGGGCAAGAACTATCCGTCGATCACCGAATTCGCGCGGGTGGCCGCCGACGAATCGCGCACCGTGCTGGCGCTGCGGCCGATCACCGGCCGCCGCCATCAGATCCGGGTGCACCTGGCCTGGATCGGCCACACGATCATCGGCGATCCGCTGTTCGACAAATCCGGGGCGTTCGATCGCACCTATCTGCATTCCTGGCGGCTGGGATTGGACGCGTCCTGGCGCACTCCCCCGCGGCTGGATCTGGAGGCCGAGCCGGGTGCGGACTTCTGGGCCATCGGCGGTATCACGAACGACCCGGAAGCGTTGTTGAATGACGCGCGAAAAGCCATGAGCCCGGCCACCACCAACGGTGATTGATGTGAGATCGCTATATTCGGTGGCGAGTCTCACCGAGACCGCATAGTGGCAGCTCATCTAGCCTGAGTTGGTGGCGCGGCGTTGCGCCGCTGCGGGCGCGGTGATGCGGCCCTTCACAGAAAGTGATGCCGATGGTTCTGCTGGCACAGCTGAGTGACACCCACTTCAATATGGGCGCCCGGAACAATGAACGCGCCGAACGGGTGATGGCCTTTCTGGCCGAACTGCCGCAGCGACCCGACGTCATCATCGTCACCGGCGATATCGCGGATGAGGGCGATATCGAGGAATACCGGCAGGCCCGCGCCGCCCTGACCGCCGATGTGCCGGTGATTCTGCTGCCCGGTAATCACGATGACCGCGCCAATATGCGCACCGTGTTGTTCGGCGAGCCCGCGAGCTACGCACCGATCAATCAGGCGCACAGCGTCAACGGGCTCACCCTGGCCCTGCTCGACTCCAGCATTCCCGGGAAACCCGAAGGGCTGCTGGAGGACGCCACCCTCACCTTTCTTACCGATCTGCTGGCCGCGACGCCCGCCGACGAACACGTGCTGATCGCCATGCATCATCCGCCGACGGCGGTACAGAGCACGGTCTGCGATCCCATTCGGCTCACCGATCCGGAACGGCTCGCCGAGATCGTGGCCGGGGACGACCGCATCCTGGGCATTCTCACCGGGCACGTACACGCGGGATTGGTGACCACGTTCGCGGGCAAACCGCTGATCGTCGCGCCGAGCGTGTCCTCCACCATCGGGCTCGAATGGGAAAGGGCCGCACCGGGTCACGTGCCGATCGATTTCGCGCCGGATCCGTCGCTGCTGTTCCACTCCATTCGCGACGGCAAGCTGCTGACCATGTTCCGGCCCGTCGCCATGGGCGGCTGGCTCAGCGAACCGCAGGACTGAGCGCACCCCGGCGATACGCGGAAGGCGTTGTGCCCGTCCATCTCTTGAAGGCGTGGATGAAGGTGGACGCCTCCGCGTAACCCAGCCGGATCGCCACATCGCTCACCGAAAGCGGCGTGGCGGTGAGCATTTCCTCGGCCAGCGCCCGGCGCACCTCGTCCAGCAGCTGCCGGTAGCTGGTGCCCGCGGTATCCAGATGCCGCCGCAGCGTCCGGGTGCTCATATTCAGATCCCTTGCCACCGAATCGATTCCGGGTGGTGCGGCGAATCCGTCCGCACCGCCGCGCGGCACCAGCAATTCCCGCACATCCGCCGCGATGCCGGTGCGCGCCCGCCGCCGCGACACCAACTCCCGGCACTGCGCCAGGCACATGGCCAGGGTGTGCTCATTGGCCTGCGGCAGCGGCTGCTCCAGCACCGCCGGATCCATCGTGAACAGGTTGTGCGGGCGGTCGAAACTCGGTAGCAGACCGTAGATTTCGAGATACGACGCGGTATCTTCCGGCGCGGGGAAATCGAATTCCGCGCGCACCAGATCCACCCGGTGCCCCAGCAGATCGCACAGCATCTGGTGCATGGCGGTCACATCGCGCTCCACCAGGAATCGGCGCACATCCGCGGGCACCCGCTCATCGTGAATTCGCGCCACGAACTCCCCGGGCTGCCAGCGCGCCACCGGAATGCAGAAGGTGAAACTGAGCTCCAGATACCGCAGCGCGAAGGCGATGGCCTCGCCGAGGGTGGGACTGCTGACGCAGGCGAACCCGAAAATCCCGAAGGTGGTGATCCGATACCGGCGGCCCAGTTCCAGTCCCAGACTCGGCCGATGCCCGAGCTCGCGCACCAGATTCCGGATCACCGCCAGTTCGGTGTGCGCGTCGATCTGCGCGTCCGGATCGGCCAGCACCTTCTCGGTGAGCCCGCTGCCCTGCAGCATGCGCCCCGCCGCCACCCCGTGCTCGGCCGCGAACCCGACCATCAGCGCCACGCTCGCCACCCCGCGCGGAAAGTCCCAGTCCTTGATCCCCGCCTCCGGCACCGTACTCATAACCGAATTATGGCCGAAACTCTCGATCCGGTCTGCTACGCGGCGCGAAGCGGGCTTCTACAGTGAGAACAGTCTTCGACGTTAGGAGGGCCGATGCCTTCGGTGATCGTCATCGGTGCCGGGTTCGGCGGGATCGGGATGGCTGTGGAATTGCAGCGGAATGGGTTTCGGGAGGTGACCATTCTGGAGCGAGCCGCCGACCTCGGGGGCGTCTGGCGGGAGAACACCTATCCCGGGGCCGCCTGCGATGTGCCTTCACCGCTGTACTCCTTCTCGCGGGAGCCGAAACCCAAATGGCGGCAGCGATATTCGGGACGTGACGATATCCTCGCGTACGCGCGCGGGGTCGCGGAGCGGCACGGACTGCTGGAATCGATCGTCTTCGGGGCCGATGTCACCGCGGCCGAATTCGACGAGACCTCCGGACAGTGGACGGTCACGACGGCCGACGGGGTCGCGCGCACCGCGGATGTGCTGGTCTCGGCGGTCGGGCAGCTGTCCCGGCCCGCCATGCCGGATATCCCCGGTATCGACAGCTTCGAGGGCGCTTCCTTCCATTCCGCGCTGTGGGATCACGAGGTGAAGCTGGCGGGAAAACGCGTGGCCTGCATAGGAACCGGGGCCAGCGCCATCCAGTACATTCCCGAGATCCAGCCGGATGTGGCCGAACTGACGCTCTTCCAGCGCACCGCCGCCTGGGTGCTGCCCAAATTCGACACCGATTACAAGCCGGTGCATCAGCGCGTGCTGTTGCACGTGCCGGGATTGCCTGCGGCGGAACGCTTTTCCTGGTGGGCCATCGCCGAATTCGTGGCATTGGGGCTGGTGGAATTCCCGGGCATCGTGCGCGGGGTCTCCCGAATGGCACAGAATCACCTGGAAGAGCAGGTCACCGATCCCGAACTGCTGGCCAAGCTGACCCCCGACTACCCCATCGGCTGTAAGCGCGGCCTGTTCTCCAACGACTACTATCCGGCGCTCACCCAGCCCAATGTGCACGTGGAGACCACGGCCATCAGCGATATCGTCCCCGACGGCGTCCGCACCGCCGACGGAGTGGTGCACGAAGCCGACGTCATCATCTACGGCACCGGCTTCAAGGGCACGGAATTCCTGTGGCCCATGCGGATTCGCGGGCGCGGTGGCCGCGATCTCTCCGATGTCTGGGCCGACGGCGCGCACGCCTTCCTCGGCATCACGGTCCCGGAATTCCCCAATCTGTTCCTGGTCTACGGCCCCAACACCAACCTCGGCGTCGGCTCCATCATCTACATGCTCGAATCCCAGGCCCGGTACATCCGCCAGGCGGTCCAGCTGCTGGCCGAAAACCCGGGCCACACCCTCGAAGTCAAAGCCGACAACGAATACGCGTACAACAGCGCCCTGCAACACCGCCTGGCCCGCACCCCCTGGAACTTCTGCACCAGTTGGTACCGCACCGCGTCGGGCCGCATCACCAATAACTGGCCCGGCACGACGCGCAGCTACCGCCGCCGCACCGCCACACTGCACCGCTACGACTACACACTCACCCCGCTGCCGAGGTAGTCGCACACGTGCGGATGTGCGCATGTATGGCGAAAGTGTGTGGATGTGGCGCAGGTCGGGGCGGGTAGTCGGCGGAGCACGGCAGACTGGAGGGCGTGACCGATTCGTCCCAGACTCGATTAGCCGTGCCGGACCGGCCCCGCGGGTCCGCACTTCCGCACGGGCCGCTGCGGCCCATCGAGCTCGCCACCGGGGCGGTGCTGGGCGGCGCGACGGTGGGACTGGTGACCGTGGGGTCGCTGGTGCCGTTCGCGGCGGCATTGCAATTGGTGGCGGCGGTGCCGATCGGATTGCTGGCGCACCGGCAGCGGTTGCGGGCCATTGTGGCGGCGACCGTCGCCGGAACGCTGGTGACCTTCGTGGCGGCGGGGCTGGTGCACGCCACCAACCTGGTCGGGGTCGCGGTGGTGGGAGGGATCATCGGGGTCGTCAAACGGCGGGGCGGTGGACTGCCCGCGGTGCTCGGACTCTCGCTGCTGGCCGGGCTGGTGTTCGCCGGGTTCTCCGTCGGCATGCTGCAGTTGTTCTCGCGAACCCGCAATCTGCTGTTCGACAGCATCCGCAATACCGCGAAGGGCATTGAGGATCTCGCGGCGCGACAGGCGGTGCTGGAACCGCTCGGCCGCAATATCGCCGGTTACACCGATTCGGTGCTGCACTGGTGGTGGGCCTGGATCGGCGGCGGCATCGTCGCGGCCATGCTCGTCAGCGGGATCGTATCGTGGTTCGTACTCGGCACCGTGCTGGATCGACTGGCCTGGCTGCCCGGACGCGACGATCTGCTGGACGCGCCCGCCGACGATCGGCCGGTCGCACCGCTGCCGGTTACGTTGCGGCAGGTCGCGTTTCGCTATCCGGACGCGACCACCGATGCGCTGCGCGGCATCGATATGACGATTCAGGTCGGGGAATTCGTGGCGGTAGTCGGGCATAACGGCTCCGGAAAGTCCACGCTCACCAGGATTCTCGCGGGCCGCCCGCCCACCGGCGGCGACGTCACCCGGCCGGGCTCGGCCGGACTCGGCGTGAACGGCGGCACCGCAGTGGTTTTGCAGCGCCCCGAAAGCCAGACCCTGGGCGTCCTGGTCGCCGACGATGTGGTGTGGGGACTGCCCACCGAAATCGCCGCCGCGGTCGACGTCGACGCCCTGCTCGGCGAGGTCGGACTGGCCGGCATGGGCAGACGGGAAACCGCGACACTCTCGGGCGGACAACAGCAACGGCTCGCGGTCGCGGCCGCCCTGGCCCGCAAACCCACCCTGCTGCTGGCCGATGAGGCCACCTCCATGATCGATCCGGAAGGGCGGCGCGACCTGGTCGCACTGCTCGCGGATCTGCCCCGGCGGCATCGAATGGCGGTCGTGCTGGTCACCCATCACGAAGCCGATGCCGCGGCCGCCGACCGCGTGGTGCACCTGCAGGGCGGCCGCGCGGTCGCCCAGCTGCCCGCCTGGCCGCGCCCGGTCCGCGATCAACGGCGCAGGCCGATGGGCGACACCGTGCTCGAACTGAAGGACGTCCGGCACACCTACAATCGCGGAACCCCCTGGGAGGCACCGGCTCTGCACGGTATCGACCTGTCGGTGCGGCGCGGTGAGGCCCTGCTGGTCGTCGGCGGCAACGGCTCCGGCAAGTCCACGCTGGCCTGGATCATGGCCGGACTGACCATCCCCAGCGGCGGCAGCTGTGAACTGCGCGAGTACACCGGGGCCAAGCCCTCGCACAAGCGAATCGGCGCGGTGCAGTTGGCTTTTCAGCATTCCCGGCTGCAATTGCAGCGCCAGACCGTCGGCGCGGAGATAGAGGACTGGGGTGGCCGCGGCACCGCCGCCGTCGCCCGCGCGCTCGACGCGGTCGGACTGGACCGGGCACTGGCCTCGCGTTCCATCGAATCGCTCAGCGGCGGACAGGCCAAGCGCGTGGTGCTGGCCGCCATCGTGGCCAGCCGGCCGCAGGTGGTGGTGCTGGACGAGCCGCTGGCCGGACTCGATCCGGCGGGCCGGGCCGGCGTGGTGGAATTGCTTGCGCGGCTGCGTGATTCGGGGCTCACCCTGGTGATCATCTCGCACGACGTCTCCGAGACCGCCCCGGTCTGCGACCGGATCGTGCATTTGAGCGATGGCAGACTCGTCGAAAACACCCCGCCGCCAAGCTATTCCGCCGCCCGGGCGGCCCATGGTTCGATCGGAGGACTGCGATGAGCAGCGTCATCCTGCGCGAAGTTCCGGTCGACAGCCCGGTGCATCGGCTCTGGGCGGGCACGAAGATCATCTGGGTGTTCGCCTTCAGCGCGCTGCTCATCTTCACCCCGTCCTGGGCGCTGCTCGGACTCGGTACGGCGATGCTGATCGGGGCCGGACTCATTGCCCGGCTACCGCTGGGCACACTCCCCCGCTTCCCCTGGTGGTTCTGGGTCGGCATTCTGATCGGCGCGGGAATCAACGCCCCGGTCGGCATGGGCGCGCTGCTGCGATACACCCAGATCGTGCTGTTCGGCTTCCTGCTGCTGGGCGCGTCGTTCCTGGTCGCGTGGACCACGCCGATGGGCGAGGTCGCGCCCGCGCTCGCCAGACTCGGTGCGCCGCTGCGGCGTATCGGCTGGACCAGGCACGGCGTGCGGCATCGCTTGCCGGTGGACGAATGGGCGGTGGTGATCGCACTGACCCTGCGTGGACTCCCGCTGCTGCTGGAGGAGATGCGGGTGCTGCGCGCGGCACGCAAACTGCGGCCCCGGGATTCGCTGCTGCACCAGGCCGCGCAGAACCCGTGGATCGATATCCTCACCGCCGGAATGGCCGTCGCCAGCCGCCGGGCGGGCGAACTCGGCGAGGCCATCACCACTCGCGGCGGCACCGGCGAATTGACAGCACGCCCCGGCGCTCCGGGTCGATCCGATGCCATCGCTCTGTCCGTTTTGGCAGTTTTTTGCGCTATGGGTATTGTGACCGAACTGCTGTTTTGAGCGACTCTCGAGTCAAAAATGATTCGACGTGTCGGTGGGGCGAGCTACCGTGATCGGTAGCAGTGGGCAGCGCAAACGCACGGGGGCTCAACACGTTTCCGATTGGAAGGGAATCGATCGTGTTGGGCGTGTGTTGCCCCGAAAACCTGATGAAGATTGGACAAGCAATGAAGCTGCGCAAAATCACGGCGGTTGCCGCACCCATCGCCGTGGCGGTCGCCATCGCGAGCTCCGGGGTGGCACATGCCGACCAGACGACTCCCGAGATCGGCTACTCCTCGAACCTGGTCGGGAACGACGTGATCACCACCCTGACCAACGGTGCGTTCGAATTGACCGGCAAGTCGGTCGATATCAAGGACAACGCGGGTAACACCGTGGTCAGCCTGCCGCTCACCTTCCGCCAGGACGGCGTCGAGTACACCATGCCCGCCGCGGTCTCCGACGGTGCGCGCACCCTGGACATCACCGCGGTCAAGGACGTCTCCTCGGCCCGCCCGGTCGTAGTGCAGCCGGTGGCCTCCACCACCGAGAACGCGCTGGCCATGCAGACCTTCGCCAGCCAGTTCGGCATCGCCACCGCCATCGGCGCCTTCATCGGCACCGCGCTCGGCGCGCTGGTCGGCCTGACCGGCATCGTCGCAGGTCCCGGCGTCGTGGCCAGTGTGATCGCGGGCGCAACCATCGGCGGCATCATCGGCACCCTGGTGGTCGGTGGCCCGGCGCTGGTCGTCGCGGGCATGGACCTGATCGGCACGCTGACCGCGGCCCCGGGCACCTCGAAGTTCAACGACGCCAAGTAGTTCGACGCGGATCCCGTTGGGGCGCGCACCATTTCGGTGCGCGCCTCAGCCGTCTCCGGGGGACCTCAGCCGCCTCCGGGGGCCTCGCCCTCGCCGAGACCCGTTCAGCAGCCGGTGGGCGCGGGAAGGCCCGCGAACCGGTCACCGAGGTAGTTCATGGCGCCGAGGGATTCCACCGCGGCCGCCGGATTGTGGCCGGGAATGCCGGAGTGCACGGCCGTAATGTTCGCTCCCAGAGCGCAATAGCGGTCCACCAGGGCGCTGAAGCCCTCCACGGGAATCACGTCGTCGGCGGTGCTGTGGTACAGGTACAGCGGCACATCCGGTGCGACCGCACCCAGCTCCTGCCGCTCGGTGGCGGCCTGAAACTGCGGGTGCCACAGTAGATTCGGCGTATCGGAGTATTCGTCGAGGTGCCGATTCAGGTACCGCAGCACCAGATCCGCACCGCACGCCGCGGACTCCCGCGCCAGCATGTCCCGGCCGTTGTCATTGAGGTCCTCGGCAATGCCCGATCCCGGGTCGATGCGGGCGAAGGCCGCGATCATCAAGACCGCCAGTCCGGCCTGGACACCGCCGTCCACCCGGCGGGAGATGGCGGCGATATTCGCGGGCACACCGCCCGCCGCCACACCCGAAAACCACAGTTCCGGTGCGTAATCCGCGCGCTGCTGCATGGCCCACAGGGTCGCGAAGGCACCGCCCGAATAGCCCCACGCACCGATCGGGCTGTCCGCGGTGACCCCGGCGGGCGGGAATGATCTGGCCGCGCGCACGCCGTCCAGCACGCCCCGGCCGGAATTCACCCCGTCGAAGAAGCGAGATTCGGGGCCCTCGTAATCGGAGACCACCACGGCCCAGCCGCGCAAGAGCATGGCCGTCAGAAACGGAATATCAAGCGCGGTATTGATAATCGAGATATCGCGGCCGCCGCGCAGGGCGAACGAGGGCGCGCAGCGGGTGCCGAGACTGTCCTCCGCCACCTGGTAGGACAGCAGCGGCCGGCCACCGGGGCCGAACCAGGGCAGCAGCGGTGTCATCACGGTGGCCACATCGGCCACCGCCGCCCCCGTCGAATCCGTACTCCGATACTGCAATTGCCAGCCCGCCACCGGCAGGTTCAGTCCCAGCACCGAGATCGGCCGCGAATTCAGCACCGTCCCATCGGCATTGGACTCCAGTCCGGCGGGCGCGGCGTAGAAGGGATCGTCGTCCGGTGCGGGCACGCCTTCCGCACCCGCGGCGGCGGTCGCCGACCATGCCGCAAGAAGCACTGCGAGACAAATTATTACGATGCGCCCCGGTCCGGTGCGCCATGAATGTTCGCACTCGACCGGCACCACTCCCCCGCACTCGGTCGCGCCATCTCGCCGCATGCCCGCCTCCAGCGTCGAATCACCGACGCTCCAGGCCCGAGGGCTTCGCCCATCGCGCTGACCTGCAACTCCGGCGCATCGGATTCCTCAAGTTACTGCCGCGCATACCTCCGGGTCAACGGCGAGCGCGCGTCGTTGCCAGGACGTTGCGCTGGAAGGCGGTGCGGCGCAAATGAATAGAACTGGCCGGTCGCTATTTGCGCGCACCCGTACCCCGAATTCCACAGGCGCACGCGCACAGCATCTCCCCCGCTATCCACAGTCATCCACACTCGACGCTCATGAATAGCGATGACAGGGTGGACCTCCGGAAGAAGATGCCAGTATCGGATGACTGGATCTGTTTTCGCGGGCCAGTGGGCTGGACCATTGGAGCATGTTGCTGCGCAGGCTGGTCGCCCTCTATGTCGGGTTGTGGTTGTACGGGTGGTCCATGGCGGTCATGCTGCGCGCGGCGCTCGGGCTCGATCCGTGGGATGTGTTCCACCAGGGCGTGGCCGGGAATGTGCCGGTCAGCTTCGGAACCGTGGTCGCCATCACCGGCGCGGTGGTATTGCTGGCCTGGATACCGCTGCGGCAGAAGCCGGGGCTGGGGACGGTCAGCAATGTGGTGGTGATCAGCATCGCGGTGGATGTGGGGCTGAATGTGATGCCCGATATCGACGGGCTGCCGCTGCGCATCGCGGCCATGGTGGCGGCGGTGCTGCTCAACGCGGTCGCGAGTGTGCTGTACATCGGCGCGGGCATGGGTCCCGGACCGCGCGATGGCCTGATGACTGGACTGGTTCGCCGGACCGGGCGGCCGGTATGGATGGTGCGCACCTCACTCGAGGTCACCGTTTTGTCGATCGGCTGGGTGCTCGGCGGCAGTGTCGGGATCGGAACCCTGGTGTACGCCTTCGGAATCGGGCCGCTCATCCACCTGCTCATCCCCTACGTCGATCGCTTCCTGCCGGGCTTCCACGATGTGCACGCGACCGCCGAACCACATCCGGAAAGCGAGATCACCCCGGCAGTCGCCTGAACGCGCCTACCGAGACGAGCCCGGAGTGCGCGTGCTGATCCAGGATTGGTCGCGCCGCCCCGGCAGGTAGACCGAATCACGGCGCTTGGCAAGCACACCCGCCGCACCCCGCTCCTCGCTGGTGCGCAGCGCCTCGGCACCGGAGCCCGTCAGCAGCGGCGGGACGATCAGGGACGGCATGCGCTCGGCGAGCGCCTCCAGTACACGGCGGCGATCCTCGTACCGCTTGCGCAGCAGCGAAGTGCCGTCGAGATACAGCACGTCGAAGGCCACCAGCACCGCACTGCCCGGATCGGCGCGCAACAGCGCGGGATCGGCGCGGCCGCGATCGTCGAGTACGACGGCCGCGCCGTCCACAACCGCACGGTGGCCGGATAATTCGCCGCCCAGGGCCGCCAATCCGGGAAAGCGGCGGACCCCGCGGCCATTGGCATCGTGCAGCGCCACCACGTCATTCTCGATCTCCGCGATCAGGCGGACACCGTCCCACAGTGTTTCGAAGGCCCAGTGCTCGGCATCGACAGACGCGACATCGCCGGGGGTGGCCAGCATGGGAGTCAGCCCGTGTGGCAGCGGAACCGGCTTCCTGGTTCGCGAATCGGTGTGCGCGCCATGATCTTCCGGCTCACCGGTCTGATCCTTCATCAGGTGCATGAGCCATTGTTTGCCGTCGGTCCGGATCAGCGCGTACCGCCCGTTCAGCCGCTCGCCGTGCAGTCGGACGATCACCTCGTCTTCCCGCCACTTCTCGGTCTCATACGTGCCGTGATCCCAGATCTCCATATCCCCGGCCCCGTACTCCCCCTTGGGAATCGAGCCGTGGAAGTCCAGATACTCCAGCGGATGATCCTCGGTGTGCACGGCCAGCCGATTCTCATGGGTGTCGACCGGCGGCCCCTTGGGCACCGCCCAGGACACCAGCACGCCATCGCGCTCGAGTCGCACATCCCAGTGCAGTCGACGGGCTTGATGTCGTTGCACCACATAGCGATTCCCGTCCGAGGGCGCGGGCGCGGTGGCGGGCACCGGTTCCGGCGTGCGTTCGGCGGTGCGCTTGGATCGGTAGACGTGCAGCTTGTCGGGCTGTTCCGGCAGCGGCTCGTCCAGCCCGGCCAGCAGATCACCGTCTCGCTCCCAGCGGCGCAGGACGTCACCGAACCATAAGTGCCGCAGCTTCTTCCGCTGTTCGATCTCCGACCAGTCGCGCGGCGCGGCCACCCACGGCTCAGCGCGGCCGCGCAGCGAATACGGCGCGATGGTGGTCTTGGCCATATTGTTCTGGCTCCAGTCCAGCAGCACCTTGCCCGCGCGCTCGGATTTGGCCATATTCGCGGTCACCAATTCCGGTCGCAGCTGTTGCAGATTCGACGCCACCTGTTTGGCGACCGCCGACGCGCCGTCCGCGGCGACCCGCCGATCCAGCGGGACGTAGACGTGAATTCCCTTGGAGCCGCTGGTGACCGGGTACGCGTCAAGACCGACCTCGCGCACCACATCCCGCAGGATCAGCGCCACCTCCGCGCATTCCGCCAGCCCCGCCCCCGGGCCGGGATCCAGATCGAACACCAGCCGGGTGATCGGACCGCGCACTTCCCCGTCGAAAACCCATTGCGGCACATGCACTTCCAGCGCGGCCTGCTGTCCGAGCCAGGCCATACCGGCCACCGAATCGATGAGCGGATAGGTCACCGGGCGGTCCGAATGCGGAACGGTGCGGCGCGCCAGCCACTTCGGCGCGTGCTCGGCCAGATTCTTCTCGAAGAAAGAGCCCTGCTCGACCCCGTTGGGCCAGCGTTTACGGGTCACCGGCCGCAGTGCGATATGCGGCAGCAGTGCCGGGGCGATGGCGGTGAAGTAGTCGATCACCTCGCCCTTGGTGGTGCCGGTGGCCGGATACAGCACCTTGTCGAGGTTGGTGAGCCCAACCTCGATACCCCCGAAATCCCGGCGGGACCCCATAGGCAGCAGTCTAGGGCCGGGTGCGGGATATTCCCGCCAGCCCACGGCTTCCCGGATCCGAAGCCGAAGGTCAGCTCACCCCGTCATCGCGGCATGGCTTACGGCCGGGAATCCACACCTCGCGGGCAGTGGACTCCGGCCAAAAGCCCGCCGGAATGACGGGGGCGGCGTCGACAATCAGGCCGGTGGCTGATCTCCCGGAGCCGGTTCCGGCGCGGGGGCCGGTTCCGGAGCGGGTTCGGGCGCGGGCTCCGGTGCGGGCGCGGCCGCGGCTTCGGCCGGTGCGGGCTCGGCGGCGGGCGCGGGCGCCTCCGCCGGAGCATCGGCCGGAATCGCGTTCTTGACCGCGGCCGTACCCTTGTCGATCTGCGACGAGTACTTGCCGCCGGTCTTGTCATTGATCACATTGCCGGCCTTGTCGACCGCGCTTTCGATCTTCTCGGCGTTCTGGGCCGCCACTTCCTTGCCCTTGCCGACCAGTCCCTTGAGCGTGTCAATCAGACTCACAGTCCCTGCTCCTTCACTCTCGGTCTTCGGTCATTCGCGCACATCTTCCCACCACGTATCCCCTGATGGGAGGCCAATCGGGTCGATCCGCTCTCCCGGCTTGGGCACGGCGACCGTCGTACCGGCGTCTTTCGCGGCGGTGACCATCCGGCGAACCGGCTCCGACCAGCCGTGGAAGGCCAGATTGAAGGTTGCCCAGTGGATGGGAACCAAAATCCCGTATCCGGGATCGCCGACACACAGATCGGCGTGTGCGCGCACCGCCTCCTCGGGATTCATGTGCACGTCCGGCCAGTGCCGGTCGTACGCGCCGATGGGAAGGAGAGTCAGATCGAACGGGCCCAGCCGCGCGCCCGCTTCCGCGAACGCCTTGGTGTAACCGGTATCGCCGCCGAAGTACACCCGGCGGGTCGGACCGGCGATGGACCAGGACGCCCACAGCGTGGTGTTGCGCACCAGACCGCGACCGGAGAAATGCCTGGCCTCGGAGCAGGTGATGACCAGATCGGTGCCGTCCGGATGCGCTCGCTCCAGCTCGGACAGGGAAACCGAAGCGGCCCAATCCAATTCGACGATGCGATCGGCCGGAACATCCCAGTGCCGCAGATGCGCGCCGATACCGATCGGCACGATGAACACCGCGTCCTGGGTCTGCACCAGCGCTTCGACGGTATCGCGGTCCAGATGGTCGTAGTGGTCATGCGAGATGAGCACCGCGTCCACCGGCGGCAGCGCCTCCAGCGGCGTCGGCACCGGATGCAGCCGGGCCGGGCCGACCAGCGCGGACGGCGAAACCCGTTCGCTCCACACCGGATCGGTGAGCACCCGGTAGCCGTCCACCTCGACCAGACAGCTGGCGTGCCCGTACCAGGTGACCGCGAGATCGGCGGCCTGATCCGGCACCACCGGCGTCTCCAGCGGGATCTTTCCCGGCGGCCTGCCCGTATTGCGTTGTGTCAGTAGCTGATACAGCAGCTCCAGCCCCGAACCGGTGAGCTGCGAACTCGGTTCGGTGTTGTGGAATTGCTTGTTCCGATAGGTCGTCGCCCCGGTCGCGGTCGGCGCGATCGCATTGATCGACGCGCCCATGGCATTGGGGATACCCCATGCCGCCCGCACCACCCAGGAGATTCCGAATGCACCCGCTGCCATACCAGCCAGTCTCCGCGCATTCGCGCCCAAACGCTCGCCGTTCATCGGCCCTCGAATCTCGCGGAACGCTTCTCCAACCGAGCCACCCGTGCCTCCTGCGCATCGGCGCTGGCCCAGGCCGCGGCCAGGGCGGCGCGCTGTTCGGCGGTGTCATCACCGCGGCTGCCGTCATCGTTGAAAACCAGCTTCATATGACGCAGCGAGAGCGGAGCCAGCTCGGCGATCTGCTTGGCCCACATCTGCGCGTCCTCGAGCGTGCCGATCTTATTGGCGAAACCGAAGTTGTACGCGTCCTGCGCCTGCACCCGCTCCGCGCCCAGCAGAATGGTGCGCGCCGGACCCGGCCCGATCAGCGTGGATAGTCGCCGCACCGTCCAACGATCAACGGAGATACCGAGTTTCGCGGCCGGAATGGCGATGAACGAATCCGCGCTCATCACCCGCAGATCCGAGGCGATGGCCAATTGCACGCCCGCACCCAGCGCGCCCCCGTTGATCGCGGAGATCACCGGCACCGGTGCGGTCTCGATGGCGCGCAACATGCCGAGCAGCGCACCCAGGAAACTGTCCGAATAGACGCCGTCCAGATCCGCGCCCGCGCTGAACAGCGGACCCTGACCGGTCAGCACGATCACCCGAGCCGACCCCGCGGCCTCCTCGATCGCATCGCGCAGCAACCGCACGAGCTCTTCGTTGAGTGCGTTCCGCCGTTGCGGACGCTGCAGTTCGATGGTGACGACATCGCCATCACGGCTGACTCCGAGCATTTGTCCTTCCCCACTGTGCTACGTACCCATGGACATGTTCACTGTAAGCGGGCGTACCGTCGGGTCCGTGACAGCAACACCCGATGTCGAGATCCTGGTGATCGGTGCGGGCCAGGCCGGATTGTCGGTCGGGTACCACCTGCGCAGGCTCGGATTACGCCCCGAACAGGACTTTCTGATTGTCGACCACGCGCCCGCGGCGGGCGGCGCGTGGCAGTTCCGCTGGCCTTCTTTGACATTGAGCACAGTCAACCGCGTGCACGATCTGCCCGGAATGTCCTTCGAGGAGACGCTGCCGGACGGGTCCGAGAACGCGCAGGCAGCCACCGCGGTACCGCACTACTTCGAGTTGTACGAGAAGCGGTTCGATCTGCGGGTGCACCGGCCGGTATCGGTGAGCGTGGTGTGCGATCGGGCGACGACCGCCACCTGCCCGGATGCCGAGGTGGACGGATTGCTGCACTCCGAGGTGCGGCCGGTGCGCCTCGATCACACGGACCCTTCGGTCGTTAAACCGTTCGTGGACAGCGATATTCGCAGCCGGGGGCTCATCAACGCCACGGGGACGTGGGATAAACCGTTCATCCCCTTCTATCGCGGCGCGGACACCTTCGCCGGACGGCAGTTGCACGCGCACGACTACAACACCGCCGACGAATTCGCGGGCAAGCATGTGGTCGTGGTCGGCGGCGGAATCACGGCAATCCAACTGCTGGACGAGATTTCGCGGGTCGCCGACACCACCTGGGTCACCCGGCGCGAACCGGTGTTCCGGGACAGCAAGTTCGGACCGGAGGCCGGACGCGCCGCCGTCGCCATGGTGGAGGATCGCGTACGGCGCGGACTGCCGCCGGGCTCGGTGGTATCGGTGACCGGACTGCCCGAGGACGACCGGGTGCGCGCCGCTCGCGCCCGCGGCGTACTCGATCGCAAACCCATGTTCGATCACATCGAACCCGGCGGAATCCGTTGGGCCGACGGCACTTTCCAGGCCGCGGACGTGATTCTGTGGGCCACCGGGTTCCGCAGTTCCCTCGACCATCTCGCACCGCTGCGGCTGCGCGGGCCCGGCGGCGGGATCACGATGGCCGGGCAGCTCGCCACCCAGGTGGCGGCTGATCCGCGCATCCATCTGCTGGGGTACGGGCCGTCGGCGAGCACCATCGGGGCCAACCGCGCGGGGCGCGCTGCGGCGGTGGAGCTCACCAAATACCTTGGGCTGCATACTGTGTGACCATCTCACGGTGTGGATCCCGGCCAAAGCATGCCGAGACGACGGAGGATTCGATCAGCCGACGGCTTGTGCCGCGAGGTGGGGGTTGGTTAGGCGACGGCTTTGGGGGCGGTCTTGCCGCGCGGGGCGCCGGGGTCGGCGACGACGCCGAAGCGGATCAGGCTGGCGGCGGTGTCGAGCAGGGTCTGCTGGACCGGGCGCATGGTCCAGCCGAGCTCGTCCCGGGCCTTGGCGGCGCTGACGTGTTCGGTGCGGCCCAGGTAGCGGGCGGCGGTCGCGGCGGCGGGATTGAAGCGGGCGCTCAGGCGGACGAGCCAATCGGGCAGCACCCGGGTCGGGACGCGGTATTCGGTGGCGATCGCACGCGCCATCTCCGGTAGCGCGACCTGTTCGCCCGCGCAGATGTAGCGATTGCCCACGGCCCGCGGCAGCTCCATGGCGAGCCGGTGCGCGACGGCCACATCGCGGACATCGACCGTGGAGAAGCCGAGAGCGGGCAGGCCCGGCATTTCCCGGGCCAGCAGGATGCGCACGGCATCGACCGAGGTGCCGGCGGCGGCACGCTGCACCGGGCCCAGAATCATGCCCGGATTGATCACGGCCAGTTCGAGTTCCGGATGCGCCGCCGCGAAATCCCAAGCGGCGCGCTCGGCCAGGGTCTTGCTCTTCTCATAGGCGTTGCAGGCGTTGACATCCGACCAGTCGTCCTCGGTAAGTACCCGATCGCCGTGCCCGCGCATGACTGCCGCCACCGATGAGGTGAGCACCACCCGTTGCACACCCGCGGCCGCCGCGGCACGCAGCACCCGCAGCGCGCCGTCCACCGCGGGGCGCACGAGTTCATCCTCGTGTTCGGGTTCGGCGGGCGGGAAGGGCGAGGCGGTGTGAAGCACGAAACGGCAGCCCGCCACGGCCTCCGCCCACCCCGCGTCGGAGTCCAGATCGGCCTGGACGAAGTCGACTCCGGACAGGTGGGTGAGTTCGGCGGCCTTGGCGAGTGAGCGCACCGTGCCGCGCACCCGATAGCCCTGACCTTGCAATTCATCGATGACATGCCCGGCGAGATAGCCCGAGGCGCCGGTGACGAGGACGAGGTCCGACATGGGACGGCTCCAATCTGAGCAGTGTTTAGAATCTAAACAATGTATAGATTCAAGGGCGCGCCGAAGTCAACCCCTTACGCTCATCCCATGCCGACCAAGGACCGCTACCACCACGGAGACCTCCGCGAAGAGCTGCTGCGCGCCTCGCTGCACCTCATCGAGACCGAGGGTTTGGCAGCGGTGAGCCTGCGCCGGGTCGCACGCGAAGCGGGCGTCAGCCCCGGCGCGCCGTACCACCACTTCAGCGACCGAGCCGCGCTACTGGCGGCGATTTCCACGCGCGGCTTCGAACAGCTTGGCGCGCAATTGATTTCAGCTCGCGAGCAAGCCGACGGACCGCGCGACGCGATCATCCGCATGACCGTGGCGTACGTGGAATTCGCGCGGGCGTCCCCCGGATACTTCCGGCTGATGTTCCGGCCCGAATTGCATCAGCCCGAGAAGCATCCCGAGACCGAGGCCGCGGGCGATGCCGCCTACGCCGTCCTCGAGGACATCATCGACGACGCCACCCGCACCGGCGGCCTGCCGCCCGAGGATGCCGAGACATTGGCGCTGTCACTGTGGAGCCTCGCGCACGGCCTGGCATCGCTCACGGTGGACGGCAAGCTCGAATTGCGTTCCGCCCAAATGGGAACCACCGCATCGGCACTCGCCGATCGGGTCACCCGCATGTTCGCCGACCTCCTCGACAGCCGGTGGCCGCAGGCCGGAACGCCACGGCACTGAGAACTCAGGCGGGCGCGTCCACCTGGAATTCGTCCGGATTCGGGCCGATGCGAGTGCCGTTGTCCAGGGCGCTGATTCGCGTCACCTGATCCTGGGTCAGCTCGAAATCGAAGACCTCGAAGTTCTCCGCGATGCGAGAGGCGGTGACCGACTTCGGGATGGCGACATTGCCCAGCTGCATATGCCAGCGCAGGATGACCTGGGCGGGCGTGCGGCCCACCTCCTGCGCGACGGCGGCGATGGTCGCGTCCTCCAACACCGCGCCCTGGCCCAGCGGGCTCCATGCCTCGGTGATGATGCCGTGCTCGGCGTGGAAGGCGCGCAACTCGGTCTGCGCGAGATACGGGTGCAGTTCGATCTGGTTCACGGTCGGGGTCTCACCGGTCTCCTCGATGACCCGCTCCAGATGTTCCCGGGTGAAATTCGAGACGCCGATGGAGGTGACCCGGCCCTGCGCCTTGAGCGCCTGTAGCGCCCGGAAGGTGTCCACGTACAAACCGGACTCGGCAATCGGCCAGTGAATCAAATAGAGGTCCAGAACATCCAGTTCCAGACGCTTCATGCTCTCGTCGAAGGCGCGCAGGGTCGAATCATAGCCCTGATTGCGATTCCACAGCTTGGTGGTGATGAAGAGTTCATCGCGCGGCAGCCCCGAATCGGCGAGCGCGCGGCCCACCTCCGATTCGTTGCCGTAGATGGCCGCGGTATCGATACTCCGGTAGCCGACCTGCAGCGCGGTCGCCACGGTGTCGACGGTGTCACCCGATTCGACCTTGAACACACCGAAGCCGAGCTTGGGCATGACATGGCCGTCATTGAGGACGATCGAGGGGACTGCGCTGGTCTCGCTCCGGTAAGTCACCATTCCGACCGTAGAAGTGGTTCACCTGGGCGTCAACCACGCGCCCGCGCGTGTCAGTGCCGAAAACCGATATGTGAGCGGGCTAACTTCCAGCAGATATTCGATCAGTGCCAGATGACGCAGGACGGATCGTCGGTGGTGCTGAGCTGGCAGCGCGTGAACGAACCGGAATTGATGAGCAATTGCTCGATCAGGTACGACAGTGAATTGCCGCCGATCGAGGAGCCCGCGCCGGAGGAACCGGCCGTGAGCAGATTGACCAGCACGCCGGGGCTCGAACCGGTATTCGCCGAAAGCGTACCGAGCGAACCGGGATTCGCCGAACCGGTCTCGGCCGAGGCGGACGCGGCGCCGGTGGTCAACGCCGCGGCCGCGACCGCTCCGATCATGACGAGACGAGCAGTTCGGTACATGCAGAACCTCCGTGTTACCCACTCACGGAAGCAATTCCATTACACCGCAAGCACTTCCAACTGTCATCTCGAGACAATAGTAAAATTCGAGCATTTCAGTGAGCCCCCGAAACCGGTGTCCCGAAGATCATCGGCAGCGCTACTCGGGCAGCCCCAGCCTCCGATAGCGGAGATGCCGGACCGCGCGGAGTTCAGCCAGCGGCTTGGCGGTCAGATCCGCTACCTCCGCCGCGATGGCCGACACCATGCGCATCGCGAAATCCACCGCTTCATCCGCGGCATCGGGATATTCGGGGACGATGCGATCCACGATGCCGTTGGACCGCAACTCCGTCGCCCGAATGCCCTGTCGCGCGGCCATTGTCGGGGCGTGCAGGGTATCGCGGTAGACGATCGCGCTCGCACCCTCCGGCGGCAGCGGGGCCAGCCAGCCATTGGCGGCGGCCAGCACGCGGTCGGCGGGCAGCAGCGCCAGCGCGCCGCCGCCACTCCCCTGCCCCAGCAGCAACGAGACCGTCGGGGTGTCGAGGGTGACGAGATCGGCCAGACAGCGGGCTATTTCGGGAGCCAGGCCGCGCTCCTCGGCCTCCCGGGAGAGCGATGCGCCGATGGTATCGATCACCAGCACCAGCGGCACATGCAATTCGGCGGCCAGATGCATGGCCCGGCGCGCCTCGCGCAGCGCCGCCGGACCCATGGTCTGGTCGGGTGATTGGCCCGCGCGATCGTGGCCGAAGACAATGCAGGGTTGACCGCGAAAGCGCGCCAGCGCGTGCACAACCGTCCGGTCGGATTCACCTTGTCCGGTGCCGGACAACGGAACTCGGTCGGTCGCATGCCGGAGTAGTTCGCGAATGCCCGGACGATCGGCGCGCCGGGAGATGAGCACCGACTGCCACGCGGGCACATCATTCCCGACCTGCAACGCCGGACCGCGCAGTTCGTGCCCGGCCTGCAGAATACCCACGCCATTGTCGAAATCGCGGGTGTCACCGTCCATTTCGGTGAGCGGCTGCGGACCGTCGCACAGCACGTTCAGGGCCCGATGCGCGATCCGGCGAAACACCGAGATCGGCACCACGCCGTCGATGACGCCGCTGTGGTACAGATTTTCTGCGGTCTGCACCCCCTCGGGGAAGCTGCGGCCGTAAAGTGCCTTGTAGACGCGCGGTCCGAGAAAACCGATCAGCGCGCCAGGTTCGGCGAATGTCATGTGCCCCAACGATCCCCACGAGGCGAAGACGCCACCCATGGTCGGATTGCGGAGATACACCAGATATGGATACCCGGCGGACCTGTGCACGGCGACAGCTCCGGCGATCTTCACCATCTGCACGAAAGCCACTGTGCCCTCCTGCATTCGGGTACCACCCGAAGTCGGCGAGGCCAGCAGCGGCAGACCCAGCTCGGTGGCGCGCTCCACCGCCGACACGATGCGCTCGGCCGCGGCAACCCCGACAGACCCTGCGAGAAAGGCGAATTCGCATGCGATCACGGCCACCGGCCGTCCGCGCAACATTCCAGCACCGGTCAGCACCGACTCATCGATGCCAGCCTGCATCGCCGCTACGTCCAACTCCGCCCGATACTCGGAAGAAGCCTCGACAGGGATCGGCGGTAGATCCCAGCTCTCGAAGGAACCGGGATCCAGCAACTCGCCGAGCAACTCTCGCGCCGAGGTCTTCACGCGCGCGAGCTTAGCTGTGCCCAACTTGCGCCGCCTGCGGCGACGCGGTTCGCGGCCCTTGAAGGCCCGAATCTTCCCTCCCTACGGGCGCTCCTTCGTCGCACCCTTCGGTCAGTCCAGATTCGAGCCGGGCCGCGAACTAGTAGCCCTGCACAACCTTGCGCAATGCATATTCGGTCACGGCGACCAGCGCCTGCTTCACCGGTTCCCGGCGACGGGCATCCATCGACAGGATGGGGACATCGGCGGGCACCGCGAGGGCCTGACGAATGTCCTCCACCGGATACCTTGGCGCATCATCGAATTCATTGATCGCCACCAGGAAGGGTAGGTTCCGTGCCTCGAAATAATCGACGGCGGCGAAACTGTCCTCCAGGCGACGGGTATCGACCAGCACCACCGCGCCGATGGCGCCCTTGATGAGGTCGTCCCACATGAACCAGAAGCGGTACTGGCCGGGCGTGCCGAACAGGTAGAGCACCAGATCATCGGCCAGGCTGATACGGCCGAAATCCATGGCCACCGTGGTGGTGGCCTTCGACGGAACACCCGTGAGGGAGTCCACGCCCACACTGGCATTGGTCACCAGAGCTTCGGTGCGCAGCGGAACGATCTCCGAGACGGCACCTACCAGGGTCGTCTTACCCACACCGAACCCACCGGCGACCACGATCTTGGCCGACGTGGGCTTGCTGGTGCGCGTATCGACCTGTGTCGTCGAATCAAATACGCCGGAGTCCACTGAGAACCCTTTCGATCAGCTCGCGACGTTCATCGTCGCTGGAATCGTCTTTCAATGTCGCCGAAACCCGTACATGGCCGGCTTCGATCAGATCAGCGACCAGCACCCGGGCCACCCCGATCGGGATACCCAGGCGCGCGGCGACCTCGGCGACAGACGGCGATTCTCTGCACAACTCCACGATTGACGTCTCGATGTTGGTGAGTTCGAACTGCCGCTCGAGGGCGACCGGATGCGATGCGACGAGCGCCTCCAACGCCAATTCCACCTTCGGCCGGGTACGGCCGGCAGTCAGGGAATACGGGCGAACGAGGCTCGGCTCGGCGCTACCGATGCGTTCGTTGTCTATGTCCATCCCGCCATCAGGAACCCATCGTGACGCGAGGTGTGGCCTGAACTGTCTGGCCCACTCGCTCGACCAACAACGCCATTTCGTATCCAACCTGGCCGATATCGCACGAGGTATTCGTGAGCACCGCGAGGTAGGAACCGTCGCCGACGGCCATCAGGAGCAGATAACCGTGCTCCATCTCGACCACCGACTGCAGGACGGTGCCGCCCTCGAACAGATTGGACACGCCCACCGACAGGCTCGCGAGGCCCGCGGTCACGGCAGACAGCTGCTCGGCACGATCCACGGGCAGTTGCGCGCTCGCGGCCATCAGCAGACCATCCGCCGAAACCAGAACCGCGTGTGCGACGCCCGGAACCTCATTGGCGAAATTCGAAACCAGCCAATCCAGCTGACGCTTCGTACCACCTAGATCGGGGTTCATCGGTCTCCTTTATCTCCGGTTAGGTTCATTTCTTTCATCGCACGGCCATCCCGGACACCTTGCTGATGCCGACTCAGACTCGACCTGATGGATTCTGGGTCGCGATGGGCCGCCTTGTCAGCGTTTCCGTTGACACCGCCCGGCACAAGTCGGTTACCCGGATCACGTTGCGGCAGACCCGCGGCCGTACGGCGCTGCGGCTCGGACTCGTTTACCCGCTGCGCGGCCTGCCAACCCTCATCACCCGGTGATTCGAAGGACGAGGCCACATGGGATCGCTCCGCGCTCGGATCCGACAACCACGCCGACATCATCTCAGCGAAGATCGGCGTACCCATGGACGCCTGATCCTCACCGGTCGCGGGCTGCAACCGGGTCTGGAAGAACGAGGCCGCCTTCTGCGGATTCGAACGGAAACTGTGCCGGCCGCGGTCCTTCGGATCACCCGAATCGCCCTGCGGCAGACCGAGACCCGGCAGCGGAGCCGGACGCTGCGGCAGACCCGCACCCGGATCCCGCTGCGGCAGACCACTGGCGCCGCGCTGCGGCAGACCGGGCGCACCCGCATCGGTGCCACCGCGCTGCGGCAAGCCACCATCGCGCTGCGGCAGACCACTACCGGCCGGATCCGCACCACGCTGGGGCAGGCCACCCGGACGCTGCGGCTGCCCGCCGAACGCGGCTTCCTGCTGCGGTGCGCCAGGCGCGCCATTGCCACCGGGCGCACGACGCGCCGCTCCACCACCCAGCGCTTGGCCCGAATCACGCTGCGGCAGACCGTTGGAGCCGGTATCCGACCCACCGCGCTGCGGCAGACCACCCGCGGCATCGGCACCACCGCGCTGCGGCAGGCCGTGCCTGCCCGTATCGCGCTGCGGCAGACCACCGGACTGATCCCGCTGCGGCAGACCACCCGGGGCAGCATCCGCGCCACCACGTCGGCCCTGCTGCGGCAAACCGCCCGACTGATCCCGCTGCGGCAGACCATTGCCGCCGTCTCGCTGCGGCGGCGCCCCGGCGGACGGATCACGCTGAGTCAGGCCGCCCGAGAGGGAATCCTGGCCACCGCGCTGCGGCGGCTGTTGACGACCCTGCGGGCCGCCATCCGCTCCGCTTCCACGCTGCGGCAAGCCACCTGAGAGAGCATCGGAATCGCCGCGCTGCGGCAGACCACCCGACAGGGCATCCGACCCACCGCGCTGCGGCAAGCCACCCGACAGGGCATCCGAACCGCCACGTTGCGGGAGACCACCCGACAGGGCGTCGGAGCCACCGCGCTGCGGCGGCTGCGGACGGTTCCCCGCACCCGAATCACGTTGCGGGAGACCACCTGCGGCCTCACCGCGCTGCGGCAAACCATCACGCGCGGGCGCGCCATTGGCGCCCGGCTCACGGGTGGGCAGTCCGCCCTGGGCGGAACGCTGCGGCGGCAGGCCGACACTGGGCTCGCGACCCGGTGCGCCATTGGTGCCCGGCTGGCGCTGCGGCAGACCGCCGGACGCCGAACCGTTCGCTTGATCAGCGCCACCGCGCTGCGGAAGCCCCGTCGCCGGATCGCGTGGCGCCAGACCATCCCGCTGCGGCGGTACCGGACCGCGCTGCGTCAGACCCGAGTCACCCGGTCCGCCGAGACCATTGGAGCCACCGAGGCCGACACCCTTACCCGGACCGCCGGGGCCACCCGGGCCGCCGAGACCACCCGGTGCACCCGGTGCACCCGGCGCGCCGGGGCCACCCGGACGCTGCGGCAGTCCACCGGGACCACCCGGACCGCCTTGGCGGCGAAGCATATTGGCGGCGAGACCGCCGCCGGGCCGGGCCGGGCCATCGCCCGGCGGACGCTGCGGCAGATTCGCGGCAGGCTGCGCACCCGGCGCGGCCGGACCATTCGCACCCGGATCGCGCTGGGGTAGCCCACCGGGTCTGTCCACCGACGGGGTGGCCACGGTGTGCTTCACGGTCGGACCGTTCACACCCGGCTGACGCTGCGGCAGACCGCCGCCGAGACCGCCACCGGCAAGTCCGCCACCGCCGAGACCGCCACCGCTACCGGGCAGACCGCCAGGGACGTTGGTGCCCGGCGAACGCTGCGGCAGACCCGTCGAGGCACCGCCCGACGCGGCCGCGGGAGCCGGTGCTCCGGGCGCTCCCGGCGCACCGGCCGGAATCGGCCCGCTCACACCGGGATCCACCGTGACCATGACATTGCCGGTCGCGGTGCGGGTGACCGCGCGCATCTGCATGGAGGACGGCGCGCCCTGCTGATTCCCCGCACCCTGCGCGGCCGGGGCCGGCTGCTGCGGATTGCCCTGCGGCGGCACCGAAATGGCACCGCCCGCCGCCACGATGAGCGGCTTGGGCACGTGCACCGTCACGGTGACGCCGGGATCGCGGGCGGTATCGAAGGTCGGGCGCAGTCGCACGCTCAGGCCGTGGCGCTCGGCCAGGCGGCCGACCACGAACAGACCCATGTGCCGCGCGGTATCCGGACCCACCTCGGCGGTGGATTCCAAACGCCGGTTGATCTCGGCCATTTCGGCCGGGGGCATACCGATGCCGCGGTCCGCGACCTCGATGAGCAGACCCTGATCGTGCGCCTGCGCGAAGGTGAACTTCACGTCCGTCTCCGGCGGCGAGGCGCGCAGCGCGTTATCGAGCAGCTCGGCGAACAGGTGCGCCATATCGGAGGCGGCCGGTTCGGTGAGCGCACCGCGCGGGGTCGCGCCCAGCTTGACGCGTTCGTAGTCCTCGACCTCGGAGATGGCGGCACGCAGTACGTCCGCGATCTCGACGGGCGCGGACTTGGTGCGGCGCTGTTTGGTGCCGGCCAGAATCAGCAGGTTGTCACCGTTACGACGCATACGCGCCGCGAGATGGTCCAGGCGGAAGAGGTTTTCGAGCAGGCGCGGGTCCTTCTCGTCGTACTCCATCGCCTCGATGAGCGAGAGCTGATGGTCGACAAGGGACTTCGAGCGCCGCGCCAGGGTCTCGAACATATCGTTGACCTGGGTACGCATGGAGGCCTGATCGGCGGCCAGGCGCAGCGCCTGCCCGTGGATATCGTCGACGGCGCGAGCCAGCTGACCGATTTCCTCATCGGTGTGCACCGGCATGGGCTCCAGCGGCACGTCTTCCGGATCGGCGCCGTCACGCAGCTGCGAGACCTCCTGCGCCAAGTCGTATTCGGCGACGCGGAGCGCGGCCAGGCGCAGACGGCGCAGCGGCACGATCATCGCGCGCGCGATCAACACGGCCAGCGCGAGCGCGCCGAGAATGGTGGCGATGACGATCACGGTGTAGCGAATGGCGTCGCCGCGCGCGTTGGACGCGAGCACGTCGACTCGGGACACGATGTCCTTGGTCGAGTTGGTGCCGATGGTCTGATAGTTCTCGACGCTGGAGACCAGCGAATCCTTCAGATCCGAGACCGGCAGCTGACCGGCCTGCGCCTGCGGGCTGGTGACCAGCTGCAGACGGGTATCCACCAGGCGTTGTAGCTCCGCGATGATCGGATCGCCGTCGGCGAACCGATGCGCCATGACCGCGAGCAGCTGCCGCTCGGTGCTGATGCCGATCTGGATATCGCGCAATCCGTCCTTGGGATTGCTGCGCAGCGCGTCCGCGAAACCGGCGACCTCGCCGACCAGTACGGCACGGGTGTTCAGCGAGTCGACCAATCGTAGTTTGGATTGATCGACGTTCTTATCGGCGATGGTGGAGACGATGCTCTCCACGGTCCGGACGCTGTTACCGCGAATCCGCTCGATGGTGTTGATGCCCTCGGCGGTGGTCTTGAGCGGCGCCAGTCCATTGGCGCGAACCGCTTTGGAAGCGGTGATCATGTCATCGAGTGCGGCGCGCGCGCTCGGGAGATCGGACAGCGATGAGACCGCGCGCTCGGCGAACTGAATAGCGGTATCCAGGCTCGCCAATTCGGGTTCGGTGGTGATCGACTGGTTCGGGCCGAGCTGGACCATCTGACCACCGACCACCGAAGCGGCCGTGGCACTCAAACCGGTGATCGCCGGAATAACGGCGACATGGTCGACCGCGTTCCCCTGCCTGCTGGACTCCGCGAACTCTGCCGAGATCCTCGACGCACCCAGCACGACGGCGACCAACAGCGGGACGGCGAGCACCGCCGTCACCTTCCATCGCAGGTCCCAGTTGCTCAGCGCCCAGCGCTTATTGCTGCCGGACCTTGCGGCGTCACGCATCTCCCACTCACTTTCCAAACTGGCCCAAGCCACGCGCCATCAGCGAGCCTCCGCGATCGCACGCTGGGCTCGACAGACGGAGCTGGCCGAGAACTGCGGCTGGCCGAGAAATTGCGTCCAAGACGGCCGAAATATGTGACATGCGATTCTAACGGATCAATAACTTCTTGTGTGACCTCTTGGCAACCACCAGTCTCTGACCAGCCGTTTGCAGGCATTATCAAAGGTCGCGGCGTCCGCCCGGACGTCGCGTGAAGTCTGCCACAATCAGGCTGATCTATCGAGGCGGGCATCCATGCCCTTCACATGCGTGCTGCGGAGCTAGGGAGTCACGGGGTTGAACGCGAAGCAGGAGTACCGACCGGCGTATCAATTGAGCCTGGTCGATCCCTCGGAGTTCTGGCGCACCGCGGCCGAATCCATCAGCTGGGATGTTCCGCCCACCCAGATCCTCGACTCGAATGCGCGCCCGACCGCGCGCTGGTTTCCGGACGCTCGCCTCAACACCTCCTACAACGCACTTGATCGTCATGTGCGCGAGATCACACCCTCGGAGGGCGGTTCCGGCGGTCAAGAGGGGGGTCGCGCCGATCAGCCCGCCCTAATATACGACTCCGCTATGACCGGCACCAGGCGTGTTTACACATACGCACAGCTGCTGGACGAAGTCGCCCGATTTGCCGGATCCATGGTGCGACTCGGTGTGAAAACCGGCGATCGAGTCGTCATATATATGCCGATGATTCCGGAATCCGTTATCGCGATGCTCGCCTGTGCTCGCATCGGTGCGGTGCATTCGGTGGTTTTCGGCGGCTTCGCGGCGCACGAATTGGCCGCTCGCATCGATGACGCCGAACCTGTGCTGATCATCACAGCCTCCGGCGGGCTCGAACCCGGCCGCCGTATCGAATACCCGCCGATCGTGTTGCAGGCGTTGGATATCGCCGAGACCACCGCACCGCGCAATGTGCTGGTCAAAGCGCGGGACGGCTTCCCCGAACTGCGCTTCTCCGCGGCACAGGCCGCCACCGAATATCTGCCTGATTCGTCACAGACCGTGGCCGCGCGCTGGCTGGACTGGGATGAGGCGATCCGCGACGCCGAACCGGCCGCACCGGTTTCGCTGGCCGCGACCGATCCGCTGTACATCCTCTACACCTCCGGCACCACCGGAAAGCCCAAGGGCGTGGTCCGCGACAACGGCGGGCACGCGGTGTCGATGGCCTGGTCGATGCGCAATATCTACGACGTCAATGCCGGGCAGACCATGCTCACGACCTCCGATATCGGCTGGGTCGTCGGCCATTCGTACATCGTGTACGCGCCGCTGCTGGTCGGGGCGACCACCATCCTTTACGAGGGCAAGCCGATCGGGACGCCGGACGCGGGCACGTTCTGGCGGCTCATCGAGGACTACCAGGTCGATGTGATGTTCACCGCGCCGACCGCGTTGCGCGCCATCCGCCGCGCCGATCCCGAAGCGGCGCTGGCCAAGCGGCATGACATGTCCACCCTGCGCGCGCTGTTCTGCGCCGGTGAGCGGCTGGATCCGGCCACCTATGAATGGTCGGTCGACACCCTGCTCGCCGATCGGCCGGACTGCCCGGTGGTGGATCACTGGTGGCAGACCGAGACGGGCTGGCCCATTTGCGCCAATCCGCTTGGACTGCAACAGCTTCCGATCAAGGCCGGATCGGCCTCGGTTCCCGTGCCCGGTTATCGGCTGCGGGTACTGGATTCGGAGGGCAACGCCGTGCCGCCGAACACCGAGGGCAATATCGTCATCGGGCTGCCGCTGCCGCCCGGCACGCTGACCACGCTGTGGCGTGATGACGCGCGCTTCGAGCGCTCCTATCTCTCCGCCTATCCCGGGCACTATCTGACCGGCGACTCCGGCTTCTTCGACGAGGACGGCTATCTGTTCGTGCTCGGCCGCAGCGACGATGTGATCAATATGGCCGGACATCGCCTGTCCGCGGGCGGCATCGAGGCCGCCATCGCCGGACATCCGCTGGTCGCCGAGACCGCGGTGGTCGGGGTGCCGGATGAGCTGAAGGGCCAGCGGCCCATCGGATACGTGGTGCTCAAGGCCGGTGTCGATATCGCGCCCGAGGAGTTGCGCGCCCAGGTCATCGAGCGGGTCCGGGATCGGGTCGGCGCCATCGCCACGCTGTACGACGTGGTCGCGGTGACCTCGCTGCCCAAGACCCGATCGGGAAAGATCCTGCGCCGCACCATGCGCCAGATCGCGGCGGGCGAGACCTTCGAGGTGCCGCCCACCATCGAGGACGCGGGCATGCTGCCCACCCTGGAGAAGCAGATCCGCGATGCGGTGACGCTGATGGAGGATAAGGAGCGCATCGCGGCCGCCGACGCCGCGACCGCGGCCACCACCCCGTTCCGGCGCATCGACCCCAATGCCGCCGCGCCGAGCGGAGATACCGCGCCCTCCGCCTGAATCACCCGCTGACCGGGGCGAATTCGGGCACCCACACGGTTTTCTCAGAGATCGTTCACGGGACTCCCATGGCGGTGGCCTAGCGTCGGGCGGGCACGGGTCGCAGGACCCGTGTACCGCTGAGAAAGGCCGATACATGAGTTTCGTCCGTAACCACCGGACCGCCGCGATCCTCGGCGCCGGTGCGCTCGCCACCGTCGCGATCGCACTGGCCCCCGCCACCGCCTCCGCGAGCCCGCTGGATCTGGCCGCGCCGCTGCTGAATTCGACCTGCACCTTCGCCCAGGTCGACGCCGCACTGCACGACAAGGCCCCCGCCCTGGCCTCGCTGCTGGATCAGAACCCGTCGCAGAAGGCCGAATTGCAGGCCAAGTTCGATCAGTCGCCCGCACAGCGCCAGGCCGAATTCGACGCCTATGTGCGCGATAACCCGGACGCCGCGAACTCCGCCGCGAACGATCCGCGCGCCTCCGGTATGGCCGCCACCATCCAGACCGTCGCCGACACCTGCCACAACTACTGAGGCAGAGACTGCGACAATGGAACCCGTGGGCGAACGCGGCGAGTTACCTACTGTCCTGGTCGTCGATGACGACGAGGATGTTCTTGTCTCGGTCGAACGCGGGCTCCGGCTCTCGGGCTTCCGGGTGGTCATCGCCCGGGACGGCGCGCAGGCGCTGCGCGCGGTCAACGAGACCGCACCCGATGCCATCGTGCTCGATATGAATATGCCCATCCTGGACGGCGCGGGCGTGGTCACCGCCCTGCGCGCCATGGGCAACGAGGTGCCGATCTGCGTGCTGTCCGCGCGCAGCTCGGTCAACGACCGCATCGCCGGACTGGAATCCGGTGCGGACGACTACCTGGTGAAACCGTTCGTGCTGGCCGAACTGGTGGCGCGGATCAAGGCGCTGCTGCGGCGGCGCAGTGATGTGCCGCCGTCCTCGGTACCGGGCGGAATCACGGTGGGGCCCTTGGAAGTCGACGTCGCCGGATATCGCGCACTGCTGCACGGCGACGAAATCGAGCTCACCAAGAGGGAATTCGAATTGCTGTCCACACTGGCGCGCAGCGCCGGAGTGGTATTGAGCCGGGAACGACTGCTGGAACTGGTGTGGGGCTACGACTTCGCCGCCGACACCAATGTGGTCGACGTCTTCGTCGGCTATCTGCGCCGCAAACTCGAGACCGACGGCACACCCCGGCTGCTGCACACCATTCGCGGCGTCGGATTCGTGCTGCGCGCACCGAAATGACGCCGTGAACCGCCCGCGCAGTCCGCGACGCCGCTCGTATTCACTGCGGGCGCGCGTCGCCGCGGCGGCCGCCCTCGGCGCGACAATCATTGTGGCGGCGCTGAGTTGGTTCACCATGTACGCCATCGAGCGCAATAACCTCGCGCAGGCCGATCAGCAGTTGGCCGTCACCTCGCGGGTGGTGCTCATCGAACCGGTGCTCGCGGTGACCGTGCTCGGCGTGCTCGGACCCACCAACGATATGGCCCTGACCGTGCGCAATGCCGACGGCTCACTGGCCAGCACCTCGGTGCAGCTGCCCGCGCTACCGGTCGGGAATCACACCGTCACCGTGGACGGCAATACCTACCGGGTGCTCACCACCACCCAGAATCAACCGTCCGGACGTGTTGTCTCCCTTGGCATTCCGACCACCGAGAACGAGCGCACCACGGCCGCGCAGCGGCGCTGGGTGCTGTGGGCGGCGCTGCTGGCCGTGGCCGCGGCGGCCGGACTGGGCTGGCTGTTCGGCGGGCGCGCGGTGCGCCCGATCGCGAACCTGACCCGGCAGCTGGACCGGCACGGCGAACCCGGCGGCCCGCTGCCCGTGGACGGGCACGGGGTGCGCGAATCGGAAATGCTCGCCGACGCGGTCAACACCATGCTGGAACGCATCGACCGGGCGCAGGCCGAAACCGCCGCCGCGCTGGAGACCGCCCGCGATTTCGCCGCCGTCTCCGCACACGAACTGCGCACCCCGCTCACCGCCATGCGCACCGATCTGGAGGTGCTGCGCACCCTGGACCTGGACGAGGCGCAGCGCGCGGAAATCCTCATCGACCTGCATCGCGGGCAGAACCGGGTGGAATCCACCCTCGCGGCGCTGGAACGGCTCGCCGCCGGGGATCTCACCAATGCCCGCGATCACGTGGCCACCGATGTGGCCGAACTCATCGATGCCGCCGCACACGACGCCAACCGGCACTTCCCGAATCTGAAGGTGCGCATCGACACCGATGCCGAACTCGTCACCCGCGGCCTGCCCACCGGGCTGCGCCTGGCCATCGACAATGCCCTGGCCAATTCCGCGCGGCACGGCGGCGCGACCGAGGCGCTGGTGTCGGCGCATCGAGATCCGTTCGGGCACATTGTGATCAGCGTCGACGACAATGGGCACGGCATCCCCGCCGCCGAACGCGCCACCGTCTTCGAACGCTTCGCGCGCGGCAGTCAGGCCGCCAAGGGCGGATCCGGGCTGGGGCTGGCGCTGGTGGCACAGCAGGCGCAATTGCACGGCGGGCGAGCCTATTTCGACGACGGACTGCTCGGCGGCGTGCGACTGGTACTGGAATTGCCGGATACCCCAGTGTTTACCGAATTCTCAGAGAAACGCCAGAGCTGACGGCAATAGGTACCTCTACGGTCTTAATAGTGTTGGGAAAACATCGCACTCGGCTGGCCCTGTTCGCTCTCCTACTGGTAGCCGCGGTCACCACCGGTGTAATCGCGTATCTGCGCATATCGCCCGCGCCCACCGGGGTGGCGCTCATCAACGGCGATACCGGGCCCACCGGTGCCAAAATCGCAAGGGCGTTGCAGGACAGCGGAACTCGCGAGTGGGATGTGGTCGATTCGGCCAGCACCGACGATTACGCGGTGATCATCACACTGCCCACCGAACTGTCCGCCGATATCGCCTCGCTCGGCACCGATAAACCGCAGCGGGCGCAGGTGACGGTGACGACCAATGATCGCGCCGACGCGAATATCGTGAACGATGCGGTGAATGACGTGACAAAGAAAATCAGCGCGTCCGGACTCGACACCCTTTTCGCCTCGATGAACAGCGCGCGCGGGAAATTGCAGCAGGTCTCCATGACCAGCACGCTGCTGAGCGCGGGCGTACAGGCCGCCGCCGACGGCGCACAGCAGTTCGGCTCCGGGGCCGATGAGATGCTGGCCTTCCTGGATCAGGCGAAAGCCGGTGCGGGACAGATTACTTCGGCCATCACCGAGTTGAACACCACGGTCGGCGCGGCCACCAAACAGGCGAACGATCTCGGCACGGCGCTGGATTCGACCGGGGTCACCGTCGGACAGGTGTCGCAGGCGGCCGATCAACTGAGTTCGGGCATCAATGCCATCGTGCCGCTGCTGCAGGGTCTGCCGTTCGCGGGCGATCCGCAGTTGGCGAGCATCATCACCCAGCTACAGGGTTTGCAGGTCGTGGCGAACCAGGCCGGAGGCCAGCTCAACGGGGTGGGCGATCTGGTCGGCACCACCGTCACCCCGGAAACGCGGATCGGGCAGCTGCTGCACGATGGCGCGACCCGCCTCGGTGACGCGAGTGCGCAGTTGAATCAGGGCGGGCAGCTGGCCGCGAGCATTCCGGCGCTGGCGGATCAGGGCAAGACGCAGCTGGTGGCGGCGTTGAACGCGCTGACCTCGGGGGTGTCGCAATTGCAGGCGGTCACGACCACGCTGGGCAATCAGGCCACGCAGGCGTTGAACGCGCTGCCGCAGCGCGGGGTGCCGCAGCAGTCGGCGATCGCGTCCGCGCTCACCGATCCGGTGGAGATCGTCCGCAAATAATCTGCGCCAATAAAGCGTTGGCAAACAATCAGCAACAATCGGCGGTTCTTCCGGTTACACTCATGACCGAATTGTTCTAATCGATCAGTTTTTGACGCTCCTGCCCCACCCGCGCCACGGCTCCACCCCCCAGCGCCCCGGTACCGGAGAGGAAACGATCGTGAGCATGCTGCTGGCCGCGCACGACATGTACGGCACAGTCCTCGCGCAAATGGGCAATCCCACGGCCGAGACCCCGCCCATGGCCGACAAGATGATGAAGATGTTCCGCTACTTCACCTGGTTCACCCAGATGTCCGGCATCGCCGCCATCACCTACGGCGGCGGAAAGTTCGCCTGGGAGAAGTGGGGCGGCGGAGCGGGCTCCCCCAAAATGGTCGCCAACGCCATGCTCGGCGGTGCGACGGCCACCAGCGCCGGCACCATCATGAACACCATCGTCGGCTCCTGACAGCCACACCGAGGAGAGATTTCGGGGGCACACCCCGGAACCCCGAAGTGCGAAGATGCCCACACAACGAACGCCCGCCTCGCTTCCACGAGGCGGGCGTTCGCTTTTCGAACGCGAAGCGCTTAGTTCAGCACGTCCAGCAGATCGATGATGAAGACCAGGGTCTTGCCCGAGAGGCGGTGTCCGGCTCCGGCGGGGCCGTAGGCCAGCTCCGGCGGGATGGTGAGCTGGCGGCGGCCGCCGACCTTCATACCGGGGATGCCTTCCTGCCAGCCCTGGATCAGGTTGCGCAGCGGGAACTTGATGGACTCGCCGCGGTTCCAGGAGGAATCGAACTCTTCGCCGTTGTCGAACTCGACGCCCACGTAGTGCACGTCGACGGTGGAGCCGGGCTCTGCCAGTGCGCCCGTGCCCTCGACGAGGTCCTTGATCACCAGCGTCGCGGGGGCGGGCCCGTCCTGGAACTCGATTTCCGGCTTGGTCATGGTTGTCCTCTTCGATAGGGGATCGGGATCGTCAATCACCTTATGCTGTGCCCCGGATCGACCTCGAGCTGTGCCCCGCAAGAGCCCGGAACGATGTCGCGCGAGAATAGCCCCGTGGCCGAAGTGATCGATATCGACGACCCCGCCGACCCGCGCGTCGCCGACTTCCGCGACCTCAGCAATGCCGATCGGCGACCGGACCTGCCCGGCGGTAAAGGGCTGGTCATCGCCGAGGGCACCGTGGTGGTGGAACGCATGCTGGCCTCGCGGTTCACACCCTCCGGATTGCTGGGGGTGGCGCGCAAATACGAGGTGCTGGCCGAGCAGCTGGCCGGTATCGACGTGCCGTACTACCGGGCCACCGCCGAGGTGATGGCGGAGATCGTCGGATTCCATCTCAATCGCGGTGTGCTCGCCGCGGCGCGACGGCCGCCCGAACTCACCGCGGAAGCGGTGCTGGCGCGGGCGCGTACGGTCGCGGTGCTGGAGGGCGTGAACGATCACGAGAACATCGGCTCGATCTTCCGGAACGCGGCGGGCCTGGGCGCGGACGCGGTGCTGTTCGGCGATCGCTGCTCCGATCCGCTGTACCGGCGTTCGGTGCGGGTCTCCATGGGGCATGTGCTGCGCATCCCCTTCGCACCGCTGCCCGAACTCCCCGATGGCCTGAATATATTGCGCGACAAAGGTTTCCAGATCATCGCGCTCACCCCGGATCCGAAGGCGGACACCCTCGCGCACGCCATGACCGGCGACCGGGTGGCCCTGCTGCTCGGCGCGGAGGGCCCCGGCCTGACCGAGGACACCATGCGCGCCAGCGATATTCGCGCCCGCATCCCCATGACACCGGGCACCGATTCCCTTAATGTGGCGACCGCCGCCGCCATGGCCTTCTACGAAAGAGTGCGTGCCCAGTGAGTTCAGGACCGGCCCAGTGAGCTATCCGCCCGACGGCCCCTACGGCTACGGCTATTCCGAGCCGACCCCGTGGGCCAGCGGTATCGCCGTCATCGCCTTCGTGGCGCTGCTGACCGCGGCCGGGGTCTACTCCTTCGGATCCGCACTGGCGCAGATTCATCCGCTGCTCTCGGCGCTGGTGAATGTGGTCGCGGTGGGCGGTGTCACTCCGACGGCCTGGCGCTGGCGCTTCCAGCCGGTGACACGCTGGGTGATCGCGGGTCTGGGCGTGGGCGTGTTACTGGCCTGGATCGCCCTGCTGGCGAGCTGAACTCACTGATCCGACTGACTCGGCGTGCGTCCCAGCCGGTTTCGCGCGTCGAGCCGTGCGGTGCCCGCAGCAGTCAGGACACGCGGTCCCGGTCCTTGCCGCGCAGCCAGCCGAACAGCCCGCGCTTGCCATTGCGTTCGACGGTGACCGGTGCGGCGGGTTCGTCCACGGCGGGTGCCTGGCCCTTGGGGAAGAGCGAGAATCCGCAGACCTCGATCAGATCCGGGGTGAGCGCGTCCTCGGAGAATTTGCCGCGATAGCGGAAGCCGAGCCATTCCTGATTGGCGGCATCGGCGAAATCCGGTGGGTCGAACGGCAATAGCTGTGGATCGGCCATTTCGCCGGGTTCCAATTCGATGGGGTGTTCACCCGCCCAATACGGCCGCTCCCATACCCGGGGCATGCCCTCGTCCTCGAGGATGTTCACCCGGCTGGCGCTGAACGACCGCCGGAATTCCCCGCGCTCCCATTCCGCGAAAGCGCCCCAGCCCAGCGACAGGTCGTAGGACACCAGATAGGTGTGCTCGGAGGCGAGCGGACGGACCAGCAGCTCGGGGAGCCTCGTCGGTCTGGGCAGTGCCGCCTGGGTGGAGCAGACCACGGTGACGCCGGGATAGCAGCCGATATAGATGGATTCGGGATCCGGCCCGGCCCACACCTTCATGGTGCCGGAGGCGGCGGGCACCACATCGCGATCCGGATTGAGCTGGCGGGCCAGCGCGAAGGCGGCTTCGGGATCGGGTCCCGGATGCGCGCGCAGTACGCCGACCGGATCGGAGGCGTCGACGTACCAGAGGGACGAGACAGTGGATGGCATTTCGCACCTCCCGAATTCCTTGCGAACCACTATTGGCAAACTATCCGCAACATTCGGTGGCCGCTCTCGGCGTCGGCGCGGACGGCCCCGGCCATCACCGCCACCACCATAAAATCTACCCGCCCGCCCGTCGAAATGTCGCTGTTGCGCAAGGTCTCCCCCGGCGCGGCGAACTTGCCGCCGCCTGGGAACCTTCGGACAATTCAGGCAGTTTGCCAATGCAACGGCGCATTCCCGCCGCTATCGGCACCGATTCGGCAACCGGAAACGCGAAAAAGCGCCCCCGGCAATCGGGGCGCAACAATTTCAGCGCTGTAGCAAACTTTCAGCTTCGAATTCGGTCCCGCAACCGAACGCACCGCGGGACGCGCGTCAGTGACCGGAGCTGCGCACGCCCAGGAGTACGTCTTCCCACGACGGCATGGGGGCTTTACCGCCACGCTTGGCCCGATTCTGCTTCGCCGCGGGCTTGGCGGCGGGCGGCGTCGCGGGCGCGGTGGTCGCCGCGGCGGCCGGAGCCGCCGTGGCCGGTTCCGCGACCGCGGGTTCCGCCACCGGAGCCGACGCGGCCGGAGTCGCGGCAGGCGCCGACTGCGCCGGAGCGGGCTCGGCCTTGTCGGGCACGGTCCGCTCGGGCACGGTCCGCTCGGGAGCGGCGGGCGCGGTTCGATCGGGTGCGGTCGCGGCGGTGCGTTCGGGCGCGTTGCGTTCGGGCGTGCGCTCCGGCGTCGAATGTGCCGGGGCGGCAGGCGGAGTCGTCACCGGGGGCGTCGGGGTGGCCACCGGGGCCGGAGCCGACGCGGCGGCGGACGGTGCGGGCACGGTGCCGTCACCGACGGCGGCGCGCTGCTCGTAGTAGCCGTCCATGGACTGCTGGCTGGCGACCCGGGCGGGCGCGGACTCGTAGTCGGCGCGCTCCTCGCGCGGGACGGGCGCGGTGGTGCGCGGCGTGGACGCCGGGGCCTCCACCATGACCGGTTCGTTCTGATCCGGCAGGATGGTGGCGAGACCGCGCAGAGCGCGGCCGAAGTCCGGATCGATCAGGTCCGAGGCCGGATCATCGAGCGGCACAACGGAACCGCCGTGCGCGTCGGGCTGGTAGCGCCAGTGCGCGGCGATGACCGAACGTCCGGCCTGCCACTGCAATTGCGCGACCCAGTACGCCTTTTCGTCTTTCCAGGCGTCCCATTCGGCGACGTCGATATTGTGGCCGCGCTCGGCGAAGGCGGCGGAGACGATCTCGATGAGGGTTTCGACGGCGGGACCGTCATTGCGGACCGGATGCGCCTTCTGCGCGAGCTCCGCGGCCCGGGCGCGTTCCAGCAGAACGGGATACGCGAAACGCTCCACCCGGCTGGCGGGCATTCCGGACTCTTCGGTGACCTGCTCCACCGAAGCACCGGCACGGATTCGAGCCTGGATATCGCGAGGGCGCATCGTGGCTTCCGTTTCGATCTCGATTTGTCCGAACCGGGCAAGATCTCCGCGGGCAGCGGCACGCAGTTTGTCATCGGCGGGGAGCCGGTACTTCTGACCGCTCTCGGTATCGATGCACACGATGTGCGTGGAATCGGGCGTCAATCCGATTACTCGAAGTTCACGCACCGTTACCTCCTTGTCACTGCATCGAACACAGTGCTGCGTCTACACAGCTGTCAGGCTCGCTTCTCCGCCCACGTTCTGGAACAGTAGTGCACTTCTGTGATTCATGGGGCAAGACACGCGGCGCGAAAATCTGTCGCCAGACTCTCGCGCCGCCTACTGTGTCTTAGTTTGCGGTTCAGCCGATCTGCTGCACAACCCAATCGATGCTGCGGGTCAGCTGGGAAACATCCTCGGGATCGATGGCCGGGAACATACCGACGCGCAGCTGGTTACGACCCAGCTTACGGTACGGCTCGGTATCGACGATTCCGTTGGCGCGCAATACCTTCGCAACCTGTGCCGCATCCACCGAATCATTGAAGTCGATGGTGCCGACCACCTGCGAGCGGTGCGCCGGATCCGCCACGAACGGGGTGGCGAATTCGCTGGTCTCGGCCCAGTTGTACAGGCGCGACGAGGAATCCGCGGTGCGCTTCACGGCCCAGTCCAGACCGCCGTTGCCATTCATCCATTCGATCTGATTGGCGAACAGCAACAGCGTGGCGAGCGCCGGGGTGTTGTAGGTCTGATCTTTGGTGGAGTTGTCGATCGCGATGGGCAGCGACAGGAATTCGGGGGTGAAGCGACCCGAGTTCTTGATCTCCTCGACGCGAGCCAGCGCGGCGGGGCTCATCAGCGCGATCCATAGGCCGCCGTCGGAGGCGAAGCACTTCTGCGGTGCGAAGTAGTACACATCGGAATCGGCGATGTTCACCGGCAGACCGCCCGCGCCGGAGGTGGCGTCGATGGCGATGAGCGCGTTCTCCGAACCCGCGGGACGCGACACCGGGATGGCCACACCGGTGGAGGTCTCGTTGTGCGCCCAGCCGATGAGGTCGACCGAGGGATCCGAGGTGGGCTCGGGCGCGCTGCCCGGCTCCGCCTTGACCACGATGGGGTCGCCGATGAAGGGGTTGGCCTTGGCCACCGAGGCGAACTTGGAGGAGAACTCGCCGTTGGTCAGGTGCAGCGACTTCTCGCGGATCAGGCCGAAGGCGGCCGCGTCCCAGAACGCGGTGGTGCCGCCGTTGCCGAGCACGACCTCGTAACCGTCGGGCAGGGCGAACAATTCGCGCAGGCCGGAACGCACCCGGGCCACCACGTCCTTGACCGGCTTCTGCCGGTGGGAGGTACCGAACACGGAGGCGCCGGTATCCACCAGGGACTGCAGCTGTTCGGGACGCACCTTGGAGGGTCCGCAGCCGAACCGTCCGTCGGCGGGCTTGAGATCGTCGGGGATGGTCGGGAACGCAGAGGTCATGGCGACAAGGGTAGAGGCTGCGCATCCGTCGCGAAACGAGTGGGTCGGCCCTGCAACACGTTCGGACCTCGGGCTTCGGCAAACGGCGGGTATCGCTGTGGTGAGGACCACAGACGCACTACCGTTCAGCAGCATGAACATGGCCGCGCACGAGCGACCTGGATCTCCCGCCGGCGATACCGCCGAGCCCCCGAATTCGACCGTCGCACAAGGTGTTATCGCAGGTCGAGCGGTTGCCGATCCGGAATCGGAGCCGCGCCCGGGCCTGTTGCGCCGGTTGACCGGACTGCGGCTGTCCACCCAATTCGGGTCGCACGGGCTCACCCGGCGCGGTCCGGCCCTGGACGATGCCGCCCGCCGTGAACTGCTCATGCACGGCACCGAGGGCACCGCGACAATTCTCAGCGTCCGTTCCGAGGTCGAGCCCGGCGCGGCCGGCAGCGCCCCGCGGCCTGCCGATCAGCGCCCGGACGGCGATCCCCGGACCCGGGATTTCCCCGGGCCGAGCCAGGAATTCTGGGTGCGCGTCCAGCTGGAGGACCGGCACGCGTACGAGACCCGGGTGCGGCAGCGCGTCAATACCCCTGACCAGGAATGGATGCAGCCCGGCGATGTGATCTCCTGCCGCGTCGATCCGGGCGATCACGATCGCGTGGTGCTGTACGTCCCGGCCGTGGAGGAGGCGAGCCGCACCAATATCGCCAAAATCCTGGCCGACGGCCGCCGCGCCCGCGCCACCGTGCTCGCGGCCACCCCGGTGGCCGCCGACTACACCGGCCGCGATGATCCGGTGCTGCGCCTGGATCTGGAACTGCATGCCTGGGATGAGCCCGCGCCCTGGCGGATTCGCATCATTCAGCCGGTTCCGCTGGCCGCGCTGGAACTGGTGGACCTGGGCCGCCACCTCGAAGTGGCGTTCTTCACAGTCGATCGCGGCGAATCGGTGACGGTCGACTGGCAGGCTTCCCGCGAACTCGATTGATACGCGCGAACTTCGATTCGCTAGGGCAGGCGGACGAACTGGAAACCGCTGCCCTTCAAGGCCGTCAGCGCCGCGTACATGCCGGGGCCGGTACCGGATTTGGGTCGGTGCATATGCGCCAGCGAGATGCCGCCGGGCGCGGCCTTCATCATGTTCGCCTGCACCTGAGCGGCATTGGAGGTCGCGCCGTAATCGGCGTTGAGCGAGTAGCCGACCGGCACTTCGCCGAGGTCCTGGACGATATTCACGGCCAGTTCGTCGTAATGCGCGGTGCCGGTGCGGAAGAAGCGCGGTGCGTGGCCGGTGAGCTGGGTGAGGCGTTCGTGATTGCCCCACACCTCGTCGACGGCCTCCTGCGGTGAGCCGGTGCCCTTGATCTCGTAGGCGGCGTGACCGTTGACCGAGAGCGGGCGGTGCGCGGTGCCGTGGTTGGCGAGTTCGAAGAGCGGATTGCCCGCGAGCTGGGCGGCACGCAATTGGTTCGCGTCGATCCAGCGCTTGTTCAGGAACAGGGTGGCCGGAATCTGCTGTGCGATGAGCAGACTCAGCAGATTTTCGTCGATTTCGTTATTGCCGGGACCACCGCAGGCATCGAAGGTGAGCGCGAATTGCTTACCTGAGGTATCGAAATTGGTGAGAATGCCGGAGATATCCGTTCCCCACTGGTTCGGTTTCTTCCCGGCGTATTTGGCCGCCACCGCGTCGGGGCTCAAACCGCCCTTGGCCAGCGGCAGATTCGCCGTCAGCCCCCTATCCGGCCGCGGCCGCGGCGCTTCCAGCACGCGGTCCGCGGCATTTCCGCTGGCCTTACCGCAGCCTGCGGATACCACGCCGGCGGCCAGGGCCGCACCGACCGTGAACAAAGTTCTCCGCGAGAGTCCTGCATCGAGCACTTGCGCAGGTTATGCCACTTACGACCCGAAGCCCAGGATTCCGATCACCGTTATTTCGACCTTCGCGGGCGCGCAACCTATTCACCACCACAATTCGGGCACACGTAATTCATTGTTCGGCCGCGGGACTCGCGGAACGTGTCATGTTCCGCCGGGCGCTTTCCACCGTGGAGAGCCCCGGCGCGCCGTTGTCGCCCCGGTGCTCCAGACTGTATCGGCCCAGTCACCTTGCCGCCGACAGCCACTCGGCGGCAATCGGGGGGTGCCCGGTACCGATCCCCTTTCCGGTACCGGCCGTTTCGACGCGCGATGAGGAAGTACATGACCTACCCGAACAACCCGTATCCGCCGCAGCAGCCCGGATACGGTTATCCACCCCAGCAGCCCCCGGCGCAGCCGGGTTACGGCTACCCGCCGCAGGACGCGCAGCCGGGCTACGGTTATCCACAACAGCCCGTGTCACAGCCGGGTTATCAACAGCAGCAGCCGGTTTCGCAGCCCGGTTATGCACAGCAGCCGGGTTATGCACAGCAACCCGGATACGACTACAACCAGCAGCAGCCCTACGGCGGCTACTCCCCCTACGGCGCGCCGGTGGCACCGCTCGGTGAGTACGCGAGCTGGGCCGCGCGGGCGGGCGCGTACCTGCTCGACGGGCTGATGTTCTTCCTGCCCGTGGTCATCCTGGAGATCCTGGCCATGACGGTCGGCACCGATTCGGTGGATTGCTCCTCGTACAGCAGCAGTTACAGCACCTCGCGCAGCTACAGCGCGGGCTGCACCGGCGGCGGTTTGAACGCGTTCGGCGGAATCCTGCTGTTCCTGGTGTTCGTGCTCGCCGTGGGCGCGGGGATCTTCCTGATCTACCGCGAGGGCAGCACCGGGCAGACGCCGGGCAAGAAGATCGTCGGCATTCGCCTGGTGCGCGAATCCACCGGTCAGCCGGTCGGTTTCGGCCTGGCGTTCGGCCGCAAACTGCTGCACGTGGTGGACAGTTTCGCCTGCTACATCGGCTGGTTCATGCCGCTGTGGGATGCCAAGCGGCAAACCCTGGCGGACAAGATCGTCAACACCGTGGTCGTGAAGGTGCAGTAAAGCCGGAGTCGGCCCGAAACACCGAGGCCCGCAGCGGATTCCGCTGCGGGCCTCGAATCGTCTTGCGGGCGTTGCCTACCGGGCAAGCACCTGATCACTCGCGGGCGAGATCACTTGCGGACGACGGTCTCCCAGCCGGCCACGGTCTCGGGCAGGCGCGGGGCCGGGCCGGTGTAGATGGCGGCCGGGCGGACCAGCTTGCCGAGCTTCTTCTGCTCCAGGATGTGCGCACACCAGCCGGCGGTGCGGCCACAGGTGAACATGGCGGGCATCATATGCGCCGGGACCTCGGCGAAGTCGAGGATGACCGCGGCCCAGAATTCGACATTGGTCTCGATGGCGCGGTCCGGGCGGCGCTCGCGCAGTTCGGCCAGCGCGGCCTGCTCCAGGGCGGCGGCGACCTCGTAGCGCGGGGCGTCCAAGCGCTGGGCGGTGGCGCGCAGCACGCGGGCGCGCGGGTCCTCGGCCCGGTAGACCCGGTGCCCGAAGCCCATGAGCTTTTCCTTGCGGTCCAGGATGCCCTTGACCAGTGCCCGTGCGTCGCCGGTCTTCTCGACTTCCTCGATCATCGGGAGCACGCGGGCGGGCGCGCCGCCGTGCAGCGGGCCGGACATGGCGCCGATGGCGCCGGACAGCGACGCGGCGACATCGGCGCCGGTGGAGGCGATGACGCGGGCGGTGAAGGTGGAGGCGTTCATGCCGTGTTCGGCGGCGGACACCCAGTAGGCGTCGATGGCCTCGGTGTGCTTGGGGTCCGGGTCACCCTTCCAGCGGGTCATGAACCGCTCGGTAATGGTGGTGCACTCGTCGATCTTCTTCTGCGGGACCGCGGGCTGGTAGATGCCGCGCGCGGACTGCGCGACGTAGGACAGCGCCATCACCGAGGCGCGGGCCAGGTTGTCGCGGGCGGTGTCGTCGTCGATATCCAGCAGCGGCTGGTAGCCCCAGATCGGGGCGAGCATGGCGAGCCCGGCCTGAACATCGACGCGGACGTCGCCGGTGTGGATGGGCAGCGGGAAGGGTTCGGCGGGCGGCAGGCCGTGGCCGAATTCGCCGTCGACGAGCAGGGACCACACGTCACCGAAGGTGACCCGGTTGGCGACCAGGTCGTCGATGTCGACGCCGCGGTACCGGAGCGCGCCACCATCCTTATCCGGTTCGGCGATATCGGTGGTGAACGCCACCACGCCTTCGAGGCCGCTGACGAAATCAGCTGGGATGACAGGGCTGGCCGCAGCGCTGGCAGTCATGTTGTGACTCTCCTTGCAAATCGGGCTGCCCGATCCATGGGCAGCCACGCCGATCCCCTAGACCTTAACGCCCGCATTACTCCGGAGTAACGTCTGGCCCATGCGCGACCAGGAGAATTACGCCACTCCCGACCTCGATATCGCGGCGCTGCGCGTGGAGTACGGAGTGGACGCCGGCGACAATCATCCGGGCCCGGAAACCGACCTCGACGAGAGCTGGTTGACGGACGGCTGGGAACCGTTGTTGCGCAACTGGATCGAGCACGCCACCGCGGCCGGGGTGACCGATTCCAATGCCATGGTGCTGGCCACGGTGGAACTCACCGATTCGGGGCCGCGGCCGTCCTCGCGGACGGTGCTGTGCAAAGGACTCTCGCCCGAGGGTGTGACTTTTTACACGAATTACGAATCGTTCAAGGGGCGGCAGCTGATCGCGACGCCCTATGCCTCGGCCACTTTCGTCTGGCCCGCGTTGGGCAGGCAGGTGACGGTGCGTGGTCCGGTGCACAAGGTCGCGCCCGAGACCACGGCCGTCTATTGGCAGTCCCGGCCGCGCGGTTCGCAATTGGGGGCATGGGCGTCGCTGCAATCGCGGCCGATCGCCTCGCGCGAGGAATTGGATCGGCGGTTGACCGAGTTGACCGCGCGTTTCGCGGAGGTCGATCCGATTCCGGTGCCACCGCAGTGGGGCGGTTTCCTGTTGCGGCCCGAATCGCTGGAGTTCTGGCAGGGCCGCCGCAGCCGGATGCACAATCGCATTCGTGTCCTGGTGGAACCGGGCAATCCCGATATCGCCGCCATGAAGATCGAACGATTGCAGCCCTGACCAGCATGATCGCAATGGTTCGGCGCGTGGGGTTTCTCACGTCCGAATCATGGGACGACCCCCGAAAAAGGCTAGTCGCACCGCAATTCATCCCATTACTGTCACCGCGGTGAAGCTGCTCGCCGATATAACCCCCTTACGCAACCCCGACTACCGACGGTTGTGGACCACCGGTGTCGTGACCGTGATCGGCGCGCAGCTCTCGGTGGTAGCGGTGCCCAAGCAGCTGTACGACATCACGCACAGCTCCTCCTATGTGGGACTGGCCGGACTCTTCGGCCTGATTCCGCTCATCGTGTTCGGCCTGTGGGGCGGCGCCCTCGCCGATGTGATGGACCGCCGCAAACTGCTGCTCATCACCAGCACCGGCACCGGCCTGACGGCGCTCGCGTTCTGGGGACAGGCCGCGGCCGGACTGAACAACCCCTGGCTGATCCTGGTGCTGTTCGCGGTGCAGCAGGCGTTCTTCGCGGTGAATCAGCCCGCGCGCAGCGCCATCTACCCGCGTTTGCTGCCGGAAGATCAACTCCCGGCGGCGAATTCGCTGTCCATGACCGTCATGCAGTTCGGCGCGATCGCCGGACCGGTGGTGGCGGGCATGCTGATTCCGGTGTCGGGGCTCTCGACGCTGTATCTGCTGGACTCCATCGCACTGCTGGCCACACTGTGGGCCACCTGGAAACTGCCGCCGATCCCGCCGACCGGTGAATCCCGGCGCGCCGGATTGCGCGAGGTCGCGGACGGCTTCGTCTACCTGGCCACGCAGCGAATCCTGTTGGCGTCCTTCGCCGTCGACGTGGTGGCCATGGTGTTCGGCATGCCGCGCGCGCTGTTCCCGCAGATCGCGCAGGACAGTTTCGGCGATACCGCCAGCAGCGGTCACGCATTGGGTCTGCTGTTCGCGGCCATGTCGGTGGGCGCGGTGCTGGGCGGGGTGTTCTCCGGCTGGCTGTCGCGAATTCGCAGGCAGGGCTTGGCCGTTGTGGTGCTGATCGTGCTGTGGGGTCTGGGCATGGTGGGCTTCGGCCTGGCGGTCGGGGCGGCCGGGCATAGTCTGAGCACCACGGTGGCGCTCTGGATCGCGTTCGGGTCCTTGGCTTTCGGCGGTGCGGTGGATATGTTCTCGGCGGCGCTGCGCACCACCATGTTGCAGTCGGTGGCCACCGATGAGATGCGCGGACGGCTGCAGGGCGTGTTCATCGTGGTGGTCGCGGGCGGACCGAGAATCGGTGATGTTGCACACGGTTTCGCGGCCGCGGCGGTGGGTACCGCGGCCGCCGCGGCGGGCGGTGGCGTGCTCGTGGTGATCGGCATGGTGATCGCGGCACTGATCTTCCCGGCCTTCGTGCGGTACCGGGTGGCGCGGGCGCACGCGGAGGTTCCGGCCTGAAATCCCCGGTCGTCGCCTGAGCGTCCGATAAGAATTTTCCAAGGACTTCGCAAAGACCGGCCCCTAATTTCATAAGCGTCCAGAGCACAGCACCACCGGATGCACGGGGAAACATCATGCGAAAGTCCTTCACCACCAAGGCCATCACCACCGCCATCGCCATGGCCGCCATCGGCGGCGCGGGACTGCTGGTACCCGCGCAGGCCGGCGCCACAGGCACCTACTGGGGCGCCATCGCCGTCTCCGACGAGGGCAATTGGCACGCGTCGTGGAATTACTCCACCAAGGACGCGGCCAAGGCCGAGGCGCTCAATCGCTGCAACGGGCGCAATTGCGAGGTGCTGGTGGCCTTCACCGAATGCGGTTCGATCAGCCACTCCGACAGCCTGCGCCAGTACGTGGGCCGCTACGGCTCCACCCGCGACGAGGCCGAGGATCGCGCCCGCGTGGCGTACGACTCGCGCATCATCAAGACCGTATGCAACGACTAGCCGACACGCCGGGACGGGCGGTGCGGCCCATGCCTATAGCGCATAACCGCACCGATCCTCACATCGCGACCATGTGACTGTGAGGTAGTTAAGGACCACCCTCGTTAGTCGGGCTTACCGGACAGCGACTAGCGTTGAGCCAAGCGCGTCGTGCGCCACCGCGCCGATGCCTATGGTTTCAAGCCTGAGAGGGATCCTTCCGTGCCCGCTGAGAACATCATCAACGTCGACGAAGACGCCAAGCCGGTGCTGTCCTACCCCGGTGGTGAGTACCCGATGACGGTCGCCAAGGCCGTCGAGGGCAACGACGGGATCGACCTGGGCAAGCTGCTGGCCAGCACCGGGTACGTGACCTACGACCCCGGCTTCATGAACACCGCGTCGACCAAGTCCGCGATCACCTACATCGACGGTGAAGCCGGCATCCTGCGTTACCGCGGCTACCCGATCGAGCAGCTGGCCGGTAAGTCGACCTTCATCGAGGTCAGCTACCTGCTCATCTACGGTGAGCTGCCGACCCAGGCCCAGCTGGATGACTTCACCGACCGGATCCGCCGGCACACGCTGCTGCACGAGGATCTGAAGCGCTTCTTCGACGGCTTCCCGCGCAACGCGCACCCGATGCCGGTGCTGTCGTCCGCGGTGAACGCGCTGTCCGCGTACTACCAGGATTCGCTGGACCCGCGCGATCCCGAGCAGGTCGAGCTGTCCACCATTCGACTACTGGCCAAGCTGCCGACCATCGCGGCGTACGCCTACAAGAAGTCGGTCGGCCAGCCGTTCCTGTACCCGGACAACTCGCTGTCGCTGGTCGAGAACTTCCTGCGCATGACCTTCGGCTTCCCGGCCGAGCCGTACGAGGTCGACCCCGAGGTCGCCGCGGCGCTGGACATGCTGCTCATCCTGCACGCCGATCACGAGCAGAACTGCTCGACTTCGACTGTGCGCCTTGTCGGTTCGTCCGACGCCAACCTGTTCACCTCCGTCTCCGGCGGTATCAACGCGCTCTGGGGTCCGCTGCACGGCGGCGCCAACCAGGCCGTGCTGGAGATGCTGGACGACATCAAGGCCGGCGGCGGCGACGTCAAGGAATTCATCCGCAAGGTCAAGAACAAGGAAGACGGCGTGAAGCTCATGGGCTTCGGGCACCGCGTCTACCGCAACTTCGACCCGCGCGCGACCCTGGTCAAGCAGGCCGCGGACACCATCCTGCGCAAGATCGGCGGCGACGATCAGCTGCTCGATATCGCCAAGGCGCTGGAAGAGGCCGCGCTCACCGATGAGTACTTCATCGAGCGTCGCCTGTACCCGAACGTCGACTTCTACACCGGCGTCATCTACCGCGCCATGGGCTTCCCGACCCGCATGTTCACCGTGCTGTTCGCCATGGGCCGGCTGCCGGGCTGGATCGCGCACTGGCGTGAAATGCACGGCGAGCCTTTGAAGATCGGCCGCCCGCGCCAGATCTACACCGGCTACGAGGCGCGCGACTACCGGGGCATCACCGAGCGCTGATCGCTCCCCCGTCGCACTCGACATCGAACCCGCCTGCCGCACTCGGCAGGCGGGTTTCGTCATTCCGGAAGCCGTTCCTGCACAGCCGTTAACACTGCAAGGTCTTTTTAAGGAGATCATCAGCGCCGCCCGGCAAAGTAGTTCTCACGAGATCGAGACGATCTCGACGGGGGGAACCTGCAGGGCGCGGGGGAGGCGCTCAGCCATATGGGGAACCGGGCGAAGCGCGGGGAGGCGCCGAGCCACACGGGGGAACCGGCTGGACGCGGGGAGGCGTTCGGCCACACGGGGAACCGGCGACGCGTTGGGAGGCGCGGAGCCATTCGGGGGGACGGTGACGCGCGGGGAGGCGCGGAACCACCCGGGGGGACGGTGACGCGCGGGGAGGCGCGGAACCACCCGGGGGGACGGTGAGGCGCGGGGAGGCGCCGAGCCGGGGGATCAGGGGCGAGTGGCGCCACCCGGAGCTGTCGGGGGGTGGGTGGCGCCACGCGCGGGGGAAAACCCGATGCGCGGAATGCCCGATTCATGGGATGGTCGGACTATGGCACTCACGAATGGCATCACCCTGCGTTCGGCCACCGAGAGCGACTTTCCCGCCATCCTGGAGCTGGCCGAAGTCTGCTTCGGTATGCGCTACGACCAGGTGGAGAAGGACAATATCCCGGGCCTGTTCCCGATCGAGCGCGCGATCGTCGCCGTCGACGGCGACCGCATCGTCGGCCACACCGTCGACCGCACCATGACGGTCACCGTTCCCGGTGAGAACACGATTCGAGCCTGCGGCGTCTCCGCCGTGACGGTCGCGCCCACCCATCGCCGCCGCGGCATCCTGCGCGCGCTGTACACCGAACAGCACGCCCGCACCGAGGCCGAGGGCATTCCGCTCACCATGTTCACCGCGAGCGAGGGCACCATCTACGGCCGTTTCGGCTACGGCCCGGCAACGGTGGCGAGCGAGATCACCATCGATCGCCGCAAGGCCGAATTCCGGCCCGGCACACCGGATCCCGGTGGCGTGCGAACGGCTACCCTGGCAGATTCGCAGGATCACATTCGCGAGGTGTACGACCGCTGGCGGCGGCTGGTGCCCGCCGGACAGGATCGGCCCGACGCGAACTGGAACATCTGGTTCGGTGATCCGGACCGCTACCGCGACGGCGCGTCCACGCTGTTCGTGCTCACCCATCCGGACGGTTATGTGCTGTATCGGCGGCAGTGGCGCGATCATGAGTCGGTCGCGCTCGTATCCGAGTTCAAGGCCGTCACCCCCGAGGCCCATATCGCGCTGTGGCGGGTGCTGCTGAGCCTGGATCTGCTGGACAAGATCGAGGCCGACCTCGTCGACGACGATCCACTCCCCTTCCTGGTGACCGATCCGCGACTGGTGCGCACCAAGAGCCGCTACGACGGACTCTGGGCGCGCGTCATGGACGTGCCCGCGGCGCTCACGGCCCGCACCTACCGCGAGGACCTGGATACCGTACTGGCGGTGGATGATCCGTTCCGTGAGGCGGGCGGCACTTTCGCGCTGCGGGTGCGGGACGGGGTGGCCGAATGCGAGCGCACCGACCGCGCGGCGGAGATCGAACTCGGCATCGATGTGCTGAGCAGCCTGTACTTCGGCGCGCACCGGGCGCGAGTCTTCGCCGCCGCCAACCGAATTCAAGTGAAGGACGCGGCACTGCTACGCTCCTTCGATACGGCTTTCACGGGCGATCGAGATCCGGAGTTGGGCTGGTTCTTCTGAGTTCGTGAAGTGAAAAGGGTTGGGCGGCACCAATGGTGCCGCCCAACCCTTTTCTCGTATCCGACGTACTACTTGCCGATCTTGGCGCGGAACGGTCCGCCGATGCTGTTGAACAGCAGGTCCCCGTTCGGGAACGCCTCGACGATCGCGTACGCCCCGTTGCCGAGGTTGGTCTGCCCGAAGATGGTGCGGTGCACCGTTTCCCCGGTCTTCCAGTCCAGGCCGGTGACCTCCCAGCCGTCGGCCTTGGAGTAGCCGTTCACGAAGACGATGCCCGAGCCGGTGGATACCGCGGGCACCATCGAGGTGGACACCACATCACCGCGCGTCCACGCCGAATTCCACCGGTGCGCCTTGGGATCCCATTCGAAGCGCTGCATACCGTGCGGAGGTTCGGCGACCGGGCCGTTGGCGAGCACATCCACCAGGCGGTCCGGGGAGCCGCCCGCGCCGATGTTCTGCACCACGAACGCGCCGTACCCGTTCACCACCACCGACTGTTCGGACTGGATGAACTCCGGCGGATTGTCGAGTCCGGCGGTCACCTGGATCTGATCGGCGATGCGGTTCGACTTGGTGTCCGGCTTCTGCTGGAAGCCGTCCGGAATCCTATTGCGCCAGAACGCGACCAGCTTCATATGGTCGGAGCCGTCGGTGATCACCACCAGCTCGTCGGTGTCCTTGCCGTAGCCCATCAGGGTCGGCGTGGAGCCGGTGCCGATACCGAATTTCACCGCCGGGGGCTGGCGGCCGAAGTCGTACGGTGAGGCCCAGCCGCCGTCCGCCTCATCGGTGGAGAGTTTGCCGTTCTTCCACACCGCCTTGCGCATGACCTTGTCGGAGGCGAAGTAGATGCCGCCGTCCTGATCCACGGCCATCGAGTTGGAGATGGTTTCGTCATCACCGATGCGGATCTGCTGCGGGTCGCCGGTGAGGTCCCGGTTCAGCACGTACAGCGCGCGGGAGGCCAGCACCACCAGATGCCCGTCATAGGTCATATCCGCGCCGACGATGGTCTCCGGAATGCCGAGCGTGGTCATCGAGGTCGACAGCAGCGGTTTGAAATCCTTCTGCGCGATGATCTCGATACCGTCGGCGGGCTTGTCCTTGTTCTTCAGGCCGAAGACGAACAGCTCCGCGTTCTGGTTCAGGAAGTAGAAGTGGTTGTCCTTGTCCACCATGCCGTAGACGCCGTTGCTGATGCGCGTCCAATCGACCCCGCCCCAGTCCTGGGCGATGGCGGCCTCGATCTGGCCGGTATCGGTGAACTGCCGGTTCAGCACCTGATCCAGCTGCTGCGTCGAAATCGGTTGTACGCCAGGGGCATCCATGGCCGCGACTTCCTTGAAGCCGCCGTTGGAGACGTCCACGTAGCGCGGGCCGGAGGTGGAGGAGATCCACATGTAGTCCGGCGACGGCGAGGCTAGGGTCATGATGCTGACCGGACCGGTGGGCACGCGCTGCATCTGGGCGGGGTCGATATGGAAGGTGCCGCGCGGCACCTCGTCCGGGAAACTGTCGGACTGCGCGGGGTCCAGGTGCGTGACCGCGAATTTATCGGCGGCCAGGTAGGGGTTGCGGGCCGGGCCCGAACCGGCGGCACTCGCCGCGGCCGAGGTCGAGGTGGCACTGGAGCTGGAACCGGAGTCGGAGGAATCATCACTGCCGCAGCCGGTGAGCGCGCTCGCGGCCGCGAATGTCAGCACGACCGCGCCCGCACCGAACCTGAGTTTGTTGCTCAAAATTTGCCCCTGTCCATTATTTGACGGGAGAACGGGTTAGATCTGCACATATTTCTCTTGCTAGAGATTAGCAATCACGCCGGGGCGGCAACGCCTTTTCGAGGTCAAACCACGGATTCAGCCAACCCTGGGCAGGTGTTCACACCTGGAAGTCAGGGTTTTCCCGGTGTCGGCGACCGCGCGGCGCTGGCATGCTGGAAGATGTGAAACCGATCCAGTTGCTCTTGAACATCCTGTGGTTCGTCCTGGTGGGATTCTGGATGGCGCTGGGCTATGTGGTCGCCGGGCTCATCTGCTGCGTCCTGATCATCACCATTCCGTGGGGTATCGCGTCCTTCCGGATCGCCTCGTTCGTGCTGTGGCCGTTCGGGCGCGAAGCCGTCGAGAAGCCGGGCGCGGGCGTGGCCTCCATGCTGGGCAACATCATCTGGATCATCGTGGCCGGCTGGTGGCTGGCGCTCGGGCATCTGTTCACCAGCATCGCCCTGGCCATCACCATCATCGGCATTCCGTTCGCCTGGGCGAACCTGAAATTGATCCCGGTGTCACTGTTCCCGCTCGGCCGCGAAATCGTTCCCAGCGACCGGGCATTCGGGGCATAAGCCCCGCGCTCACGCGGCACAGTGGTGGTATGCACGACAATCCGCTGTGGGCGACCGGCCCCGAGATACCGCGCCTCACACCCGCCGAGGCCGCCGAGCAGGGGCTGACCTTCACCGATCTGCTGCTACTCCGCGCGGCTGACGACCATCCGGGGCTCCTTTTCGAGGAATCGACCTGGAGCTGGCGCGAGGTGGTGCGCGAATGCGCCGCTCGCGCAGCGGTTCTGCGCGAATTGCGCCGCCCCGGACGGCCGTTCCACCTCGGAGTGCTGCTGGAGAATGTGCCCGAGTACATCTTCCTGCTCGGGGCCGCGGCCTTCGCCGGGGCGACGCTGATAGGCATCAACCCGACGCGGCGCGGGGCGGAACTGGCGGGCGATATTCGCGGCGTGGACTGCGATCTGATCATCACCGACGGGGAACAGCGCGCTCTGCTCGCCGGACTGGATACCGGCGTGGATGACGATCGCGTGCTGGATATCGATGAATCCCGGTGGCGGGAGCGGGTTTCCGCCGAATACGCGACGGACGCGTGGGTCGCGCCCGAGGCCCGGGATCGCTCGACACGGCTGCTGCTCACCTTCACCTCCGGTTCCACCGGTGCGCCCAAGGCGGTGATCTGCACGACCGGACGGCTGGCGGCGCTGGGCGCGATGAATCACTGTTCGCTGACCCGCGCCGATGTCACCTACAACGCCATGCCGCTGTTCCATGGGAACGCCATCATGGCCTGTTGGGCGCCTTCGGTTTTCACGGGTGCGACCTTCACCATGCGCCGCCGTTTCTCGGTCAGCGGGTTCCTGCCCGATATCCGGCGGTTCGGGGTCACCTACTTCAACTATGTCGGGCGGTCGCTGGCCTATCTGCTGTCCGCTCCGGAATCTCCGCTGGAGCGGGATACCAAGTTGCGCACCGCTTTCGGGACCGAAGCCGCGCCGCGCGACCGGGCCGAGTTCGCGCGCCGGTTCGGGGTGACGCCGGTGGAGAGTTACGGATCCAGCGAGGGCGGGGTGGTCATTCGGCTCACCGACGATTCACCGCCGGGCGCGCTCGGCCGCGCACCCGAGTTCATGCCGGTGGAGATTCACGACGAGCAGGGAAAACAGTGCCCGCGTGCGCTTTTCGCCGCCGACGGCACTCTGCTCAACGCATCCGAGGCGATCGGCGAGATCGTGAATATCGCCGGTGCGGCCATGTTCGAGGGCTACTACCGCAATCCGGAGGCCAGTGCCGAACGCGTGGACGGCGCGACCTTCCGCACCGGTGATCTCGGATATCAGGACGAGGCGGGATTCTTCTACTTCGCGGGACGGTCGGGTGATCGCCTGCGCGTGGACAGCGAGAACTTCGCCACCGCACCGGTGGAACGCATTCTCGCCCGGTTTCCGGGCGTGAAATTGGCGGCGGTCTACCCGATTCCGGATCCGCGCACCGGCGATCAGGTGATGGCGACCCTGGAATTGGATGCGGGTGTGCGATTCGATCCGGAACTATTCGGCGAATTCCTCGCCGCGCAACCCGATCTCGGCACCAAATGGGCGCCGCGCTTCGTGCGCGTCACCGAATCCATTCCGGTCACCGCGACCCGCAAGATCGACAAACCGGCACTGCGCCGCGAATCCTGGCTCACGAAAGATCCCGTGTACCTGGGTGATACGAAATCCCTGCGCTATCAACCGCTGACCGAGAGCCTGCGGGACGAGCTGTCCCGCGAATACGAGCACTACGGCCGAACCCCGGTCTAGCTCGTCGCGGTACCCGGATTTCCAGCACTGGGAAGTGGAGCCGCGCGCGATATCTTTACTCGGATTCGTCCACGATCTGTTTCATGATCCCGACGGCCTGCTCCAGCACGGCCAGCTGGTCGGGGCTGAGATTGGAGAGCTGATCGGTCATCCAGGCCTCGCGGGCGTGGGTCTCATCGGCGATGAGGGCGCGCCCGTTCTCGGACAGCGACACGATGATCTGCCGCCCGTCGGTGGGATGCGGATCGCGTTGCACCAGCGACATTTCCGACAGTGACGCGATCACCCGCGTCATGGACGGCGGCTGTACCCGCTCCTTGGCGGCCAGCGCGCCCGGCGTCATGGCGCCGTCCCGGTTCAGGGTGGCGAGCGCGGAGAGCTGAGTCAGCGAAATCTGGGCATCGGCACGCCGCCCGCGCAGATGTCGCGTCAAGCGCACCACCGCCAGCGACAGTTCACCGGCGAGCGCTCGAATATCGGAAGGCGTTGTCACAGAGCGAAACGATACGTGACCGTTCACGCACACGACGCCTGTTCCGGCGCACACCCCCGCCACCGGGCGGCGAACCCGACCGGTACGCGCCCCCACCCCCTAGTACCCCCGCACCATCCCCGCCCAAACCAGACATTTCCCCAATGGCGAAAATCCGCATCCCTCCGGTATCGCCCGTGGCTCGAGCAGCGGCGCATCCCCGGCCCGCGACCACCGGAACTCCACGGGGACAGCCCCGCCGATCCCCCATCGACCGCTCCACCTTCTACGCTGGATCTCGTGACCCAGCCCGTACCGGAAATCCCGCAGCGCTTCACCGACCCGCGACCGGTCCTGGCCGTCGGCAGCCTCGGCTTCCTGATCGCCACAATCGTGGTCTGGCTCAATGACGACTGGGCGACGGCCCGCCCGATTTGCCTGATGGGCCTGGGCGTGGGCCTGCTCGGCTACACCATCTTCGCCATCCAGCGCCGCGGCGCGCGCCGCGGCGACAAGGGCGCACAGCTCGGCCTGGACTAACCACCCCCGCACAAGTTCATGGGGCAGCCACGCCCCCGTGTACACGGCCGGCGGGGAAGAGAAGCGCGGGCGGTCAGCGGATGTCGAACTCGGTGGTCGTACCGGTGAAGGGGTGCAGGGTGCCGTCGGCGGCGAGTTGGTCGGCGTAGTGCTGGAGGCGGTAGCGGCCCGGCGCGGTGCCAGCGGGGATGTCCCAGGTGAAACGGGCTATGGAGACATCCGCGCCGCGTTTGGACCAGAAGTATTTGACCGGCCATTCGCCTTCGTTGGCGATGCGGGTCCAGCCGGAGTCGGTGGCGCGCTGGATTTCCAGGAAGGTGCCGTTGCGGCGGGTGTTGTGTTTCGGATGGGCCGAGACGAATTCGGCCGCGGCCTGGTCACCGGGGGCGTAGGCGGGGGCCGGTTGGGTCAGGACGTCGCCGAAGTTCGTACCGGGCAGCGTGCCATCCGGGCCGGGGGCGGCCACGAAATTGGGCTGGAGGTTGGCGACGTCGCGCGGGGCGGGACCGCGCGGGACCGCCTGTTGCGCGACGAAAGCCGTTGCGAGACGGTGGAATTCCTGCTGATAGGCCGGGAGCGTGTAGCGGCCGTACAGGGTTGAGCCGCCCTCGTACTGCTGGGCGTCGTATTCCTCGGGGGTGGCGACGTATTCGTGATAGCAGTTGGCGTAACCCTGCATGAGCACCTGATCCAGCGATACGCCGAGGGCTTCCGCGACCACGCGACGGATGCGCAGGCCCGAGGTGATGGTGAATTCCGCTCCGCCGCAGGCGAGATAGAGGTCGCCGATGCGCACCAGCTGGATCGGCACCACGCTCGGCACCCACGGCACCGGCGGCATGATGCCGAGCGGGGCGACAATGGCCTTGGGGGCCTGGGCGTCGGCGAGCCAATCGGGAATCGGCTGGTTGACGCCGCCGAGCGCGTCCACGAACGGGTTTCGCACGCCCTCGGGAATCGGCACGCCGGGCAGGCCCGGACCGTCCTCGACACTGCCCGCGATGAGCGAGACACCCGCGCAGGCAGGTGCGGTGTGGCGGGGCTGACCGTTCGGGGTCCAGCGGCCGTCGACCTCGATATCGGCGATATCGATGTAGCAGAGCAGGCTGGCGACCGGACCGCTGAGCGGGCTCGCGGCCGCGAGAGCTGTTTTCCCGGCACGGTATTGGCGGTCGCCGATGATGCGGGTGTTCTCGAATTCGTTCTGCGTCGGCCCGTCGGTCGGGTGCAGATTCAGGTTCGGCGACATATCGCCGGAGTTGGTCTGCGGGAAAGCGGCGACGAAATCGCAGCCGTCCAGGTAGCGGACGCCGTGTTCCTCGTGTTCGAACGAGTAGGAGGCGTACCCCTTGTTGTCGGCGCTGATGAGCCGGTTGGTATTGCTCATCGAGGTGTTGTGGGTGGCGAACCAGGTGATGACGCCGACCTCGCGCCCGCCCTTGCGCAGCGACAGTACGGTGACCGCCGGATCGATGGCGTCGGGGAAAACCTGTTTGTCCGCGTCGGGATTTCGATCCCAGGCGATCTTGGATCGATTCACGCTGGCGTCGTGCAGTTCTCCGCGCCCGAGTGCGAGGCTGCCGGGGGAAAGGTCGGCGTCCGCGGCGGCAATGGCCTCGACTATGCCGTTCACTTCGGCGTCGTACACCTGCTGCTGGAATCCGAGAATGGACAGGTTGTACGCGTAGTCATTGCTGGATCCGCCGCAGGTGGCGTGTGAATGCGTGGAGGTGAGCAGGACGTTCTGCTCGGTGTAGCGATCACCGAATCGTGTTGCGAGCGCGGCCATCACACCGCGGTGCACGGATTGGAAGATCATGCCGTTGTCGGCGACGACGTAGACCACGCGCTGGTCCGCGCTGCCGAAGATGAAGGCGCGGGCGCGGGGTCGCAGGTGGATACCCGCGGTGTCCTGTCCGAATTGCGAGTAGCCCATCATCCCGCATTCGGCGGCGGGGCCGGTGATGTCGGAAATGCCCACTCCGACGAGGTATTCGCCGGAATCCGCGTATGCGCGCGAGCCGGGTAGCGCGAATGTTGCCGTCACTCCGAGCGCGGCGGCGCCGATCGCGGCTCCGGCCAGCACCGTTCGGCGGGAGACGGTCGTGACCTCGCCCGCATCGGCCGTTTCCTTGTCCGACAGCGCCATTCGCGTCTCCTTCCGTTCTGGAAGGCAGCGAACCATACAACTGGACGTTCGTCCAGGCCAGATTTTCCGACCCTGCGAATTGACTGTGCGCTTCCCGGACGCTTAACTCCCTGGAGTGTCCTCCCGATTGAGCGTCGAAGAACGACGGGCCCACCTTATCGAGGCGGCCATCGGCCTTGCCGAAAAAAAGGGCGTGGCAGGAGTTACCACGCGCGATGTTGCACAGGCAGCCGGTGTTTCGCTCGGTGTGGTGCATTACTGTTTCGAAAACAAAGATCAGCTGATGACCGAGCTGGTCAAGGCGCTTTCGATGGAATTGCGCGATTCCGTCGATGCCAACGAAACGGTATGGCAAGACGTCGGAACTGGAAAAGAAGCGCTTCAAAAATTGGTGCGCGCTGCCTTGGAACTCATGTGGCTCAACGTCGAAGCCACACCCGAACGTCAACTACTCACCTACGAAACCACCACCTACGCACTTCGCGAAGGCGAACAAACTCCGGCGAAACTGGCAATCGCCCGCGAGCAGTACACATTCAACGACTCCACGCTCGCCGACATCGTCGAACACGCCCGCGAGGCCACCGGCACCCAGTGGACCGTTCCGGTCACCACCCTGAGCCGCTTCACCCTCGCCGCCATCGACGGCATCGTGCTGCGCTGGCTGGTCGACAACGACAGCGCGGCCGTGCGCGAACAGCTGGACCTGCTAGCCACGATGGTCTGCTCGTACACCGCCTGACCACCCCGTCCACTACTCCGGCGCGCGTATTCACGCGCGCCGGAGTCTTTTTCATGCGGATGATTAGCTAAACGGTTGCTTGCGTACGTGAACGGTATCGCCGTCCTGCCACCACGGCACCGAGACGGTGGTCTCCACCGCACCGGTCAGACGCACCCGGAGCTCATCGTGAACGACGAGATCGCCTGCGGTGCAGGCGGAACCGAATTGCAGGCGCAACAGCACGCCGAGCGGATCGGTATTCCAGGTGGTGCGACGGCCCTCGCCGAGGACTTCGGCGGTCACCACCTCCGAGGCCAGCGGGATGTCCAGCAGTGCGGAAAGGGATGGGGCCGAGGCGATATCGCCGACGATGAGGCGATCCGCGGGCAGCGCCGGACCGAACCAGGACTTGTCCAGGATCAAGGCGTCCGCGGGATCGATGACCGCGCCGGAGAGGGCGCGCACCTGATCCGGGAAATCCAGGTCCTCGACATCGAGCAGGCCCTCGGCCATCGCCACCCCCAGGCGGCGATGCGTTTGTGAAATCGCCTCGGGGGTGGGTGATCTCGTCGGATCGGCGAGGGCGTCCAGCAGTTCCTCCGCCAATTGCGCGGTCATGATCTCCGGGGCGGCGAGCACCCCGCGCAATACCAGCAAATCCTGCTCGGAGAAGCCGAGAAGTTGCGGGAGCAGGCCCGCGAGGCTCTCGTCCTCGGGATGGCGCATGAGGCCCAGCGGGATATCGTCGATATGCGCGTTCTTGCGCAACCACCAGGCGGTGTAACCGTCGCGGTCCGACAGCAGCGGGCGGGTGCTCTCATCGGAGAGCAACAGGCGCAGGGCCTCCGGCCATTTCGCGTCATCGACCAGATCGAGGTCGCGGACCGCGCGCAGCTCCGGCGGATCCTCCTGCAAGCCCTCCCACCAGGCATCCTCGTCATCGAGGTGATGATCCGGGCCGGTCGGGTCCTCCTCGACGGCGAGGGTGAAGCTCCAGCCGACACCGATGGCGCGCAGGGCGTCGCGGCCGTACTTCTCCAGCGTCTCCTCGGCGATGATCTCGAACGGCGAATCCGCCACCAGCACACCGTCCAGCGGGGCCGCGGGCAGCAGCAGTTCGTCGGCGGGCAGCAATTCGCCTGAGTCGTCCGGCAATTCGAGCAGGCCGAGCCAGGTCGGCAGGGTGCCCGGCATGGCGGTGCCCGCCAGGCTCAACACCGCCTCCACGGTATCGGGATCGCTCGGATCGTCCTCCAGGATCGCCTGCAGCGCGGGATCATTCAGCAAATCCTCGGGCGTCGCGGCGCGCGCACCCAGGCGGCCCAGCAACTCGTGCGCGGCCTCCGGATGCACCAGACGCGCCCAATGCACGGGAATGGCGTTCTCCAACTGGAGATCCAGCACCACGGTGCGCGGCCCGGTCACCAGCCGCCCGTCCGCGAGCGGTACCGACAGCGCGCCCAGCTCCTCCACCGACAGTGGATCCAGCACGAACGGTTCCAGGGCGTCGTACAGCGAATACCACCACTGCGCGGGACGTTCCAGACTGCTCGACAATTCCGCGATCCGCGCCAACCCGATCCGATGCACATCCAGGGCGGCCAGCGCATCCGATCCCGCACGCCCGGAAAGCTCCGGAATCACCAGCGGCCCAACAATTTCCGCCAGCAATCGCGCCAATTCCGGCGTCGCACCCGGGAATACGCTCGCCCGCCGCGGCCGCTCACCGAGATCCTCGGCCACCGATGCGGAAGCCGCCCGGGGCAGCGAACCGACCTCCGGCCATGCGGCGGCCTCGGGCAGCGCCTCTCCTTCGGGCGCACCTCCCCGCGGCGAGAGATCCTGGCGCAGTACGCCATTCGTACCGGAATCGCCGAACGTCAACTCCAGCTGATGTGCGGCATCCTCATCGGGGCTACCGACTCCGGTCGGCGCGCCGGAGCCCGCGGCGCTGTCTTCACCCGCACTCGCGGCTATGTCGGCCGTGCTGCCCGCGCGTGCCTCGAGGGCCGCGTCGAATTCGAGCAGGGGGTCCGCGCCGAGTTCGGGATTGCCGCCGAGCGCGTGATCGCTGCCGATGAGGCGGGGGTCGCCGAGTGCTTCGCCGCCCGAGCCGAAGACGGGGCCGCGCAGGACCGGGAGCCAGGGGTGTTCGCGCAGTTCGGCGATGAGAGCCTCGCGCAGGACGGTATCGGGCTCACTGCGCGCGAAGCCGGGGACGGGCACCAGCACCAGGCGGTCGGCGGGCGGCAGTGCCAGGGCGAAATCGGCGTAGCCCGTGGCCAATTCGGCGATCCGGGCACCGGGGAGCAGGCGGCGGCGATCGGGCTGCATGGGGATATCGGCGATCAGCAGCGCGGGGAGCGAGAGTTCCTCATCCGAGCGGGTCGGGGCGCGCAGCACATCCGGGCGCACCGCCACCGGACGGCCTTCGCGCAACGGCAGCAGCCAGCGCGCGTGCGGGGTGCGGTACTGCCACCAGCGCCGGTCCTCCCACTCCCCGGTGACCCGGACTTCCTGTAGTCCGTTATCGAGATCGGTGACAGCACAGCGGATTTCGTCATCCGCGATCGAAACGCTCTGGAGCGCGGGCAATTCCAGCAGCAGATCCACCGCTTCCGCCCGCATCCCCGCGAGCAGCGCGTCGGCATCCACCTCCGGCCGCAGTTCGAGCACGATCTCACTGTCGAATCCGGCGGCGGGCTTCGCATCACTCGGCCACGCCAGCCGCAGTGCGGGCGGCACGAATTCGCCCTCCACCTCGGGAATCTTGACGTCTTCGGCCGCGAGCAGCGCCGCCGTCGCGGCCCGCGAGAACCGCACCGACCCACCCGTGGACCGGAACTCGACCTCCTCCGCCACACTGAGCACCGCGGTGAACCCGACACCGAACTGCCCCACCGCCGCCTCGCTCGCGGCCGGTCCGGCGGTCTTCGCCGACGCGCGCAGCGCCGTCAACGCGTGCACCCCCGAAATATCCAACGCCACACCCGTATTGGCCACATGCAGCACGCGCCCGTCCAGCCACACCGCCAGCCGCCCGACGACCCCCGCCTTGGCCGCGGCGTCGGCGGCGTTCTGCGCCAGTTCGGTCAGCACCCGATCCCGATACCCGGCCCGCACCAAATCGGCCTCGGTGGCCGCATCCTCCCGCAACCGCGTGGGCGACCCCCGCCACGCCGCGATCACCCCGGCCCGCAACCCCGCGGTATCGAACGGATCCCCCACAGCCCTACCGCCGTCCAACCCACGCACCCCTTCCGCTCATGAACGCCAGCAGCGCCCACCCGCCCGGCCGACCCGGACGCGACAGCACACCTTAAGCGCCTTTCCCTCCACCCACTCACCCATAGCCCCCACCACCCCGCGAACCAGCACCCGACCTCCACCTGAGCCGCCCGCGCGGCCTCTCCAACCAGTCGCGCATCAGAAAAGCGGTCACCGGCATACGGTGGTCACACATCCCACCCGGTTGAACGTGGAAATGGCGGTACGCCGCTGGTCCAGCTCCGCGACCACACGCGACAGTGAACATCGCCCATCGCGAATGACGTTGGCCTGCCGACCCGGTCACCCGAAGGCGCAGACGCTCCCCTGGACGGTGGTGCGACCTGCACAGTCACGCCACCGGTGGCTTCACTACTCGGCCGTGATCGGGGCAACACCGATCACCGGGCGCGGGGTGGCCGCGAACCGCTTGGAATTGGTGTACGGGCTCCAGGTGATCCCGCGCACCGCCTAGTGCCAGGACAGCAGCCTGTGTAGAGCTTCGCGTCCAGCAGATCGCGGGCGGTCGTTCCCACCGGATGACGATCCGTACGGTGGGATCGGCCCGCTGGGCTGCGACCGGATTTCCTGACCGGCGCAGCGCCAGAGCGAGGCTTCGGGAGTTGGTGCGACTCCACGGCTCCCGGGGGTCAGTGCGACTCCGCAGCTCCGGGGTCACCGACCTGTGGTGCGGCGGTTTCGGCTTCGACGCGGACCGCGCTCACACCCCAGGCGTCGTCGACCACCATGTCGGGGTCCGCCAGGTCGAACAGCGCGGGAATCCCGTTGTCGGCGGGGACCTGCGAGATCTCGGATTCGATCGGGGTCACGGCCGCCACCTCCGCCACGGCGGTGATGGCCTCGGCGGTGGCGCTTTCGGCGATGGCTTCCGCCGCGACGGGAGCGGTTCCGGCCGAGGTGGACGAAGCCCCCTCGGATGCGACCGCGTCCGATGCGACCGAAAGGGACGACGTCGTCGACGAATTCGCTTCGGGCGCGGGGGCATTCGTTGCGACCTCGGTCGGCTCGCTCACCGGCGACGGGTCGGCGGGGGCCGAAACGGCGGCGGTCGGCGTCGATCCCGCATCGGCGGGTTCGGCTGCCACGGCGTCGGAGGTCGCATCGGCGGCTGTCACGACTTCGGTAGTCGCCGTGGCGGTTTCGGCGGACGCCGAGCCCGGCGAAGCGGCTTCGGCGGGCGTCGTATCCGCGGGGGTGGATTCGGCATGGGCCGCGGCGGCGGTGATGTCCTCGGCGTGGGCCGCGTCGGCGGTGATGTCCTTGGCGGTCGCCTCGCCCGCCGGGGCGGAATCATCCTCGGCGGCAACAGCTTCCGGCTTGCGGAGTTCTTCGGGGGGGATGATTTCGACGGCGGCGTCGTCGAAGGCTTCGTAGGCGGGGGAGCCGGCGCCGGTGGGGAGTTCGGTGTCGGAGTGGGCGCCGCAGCCGTATTCGAGGCTGACGACGCGGCCGTCGGCGCCCATGGCGTTGGCGCACACGCCGAAGGCGGCGCGCAGGCCGCCCGCCAGGGGGACGAAGAAGCCGCAGGTGCCGCAGGTGGCGGGGGCGGCGCGGGCCATATCGGTATCGGGGCCGAATTCGGAGAACCAGCGGTCGGCCGCTTCCTCGCGACCTTCGCGGCTCAGCACACGGGGGCGGCCGAGGCCGAGTTCGAGGGCTACCTCGTCGACGACCGGATCGCCGGAGGCGATGTAACCGGGGACGAGGCGGGGGTCGTGCAGGGGCGGGGCCAGCAGATCGCCGGGGGCGAGGTCGCCGGGGCGGATGCGCTGATCCCAGGGCAGGAAGTCGGGGGCGACGAGCGCGTCCGGGCCGGGTAGCAGCGCCGATTCGCTCACCGTGACCCTGGTCGCCTCGGGCGGGGCGGCCACCACGACCGCCCACTGCCAGCCGCGATAGCCCGGCAGCGTGGCCTCGAAATGATGGGTCGCGGCCGAATCATCCTCGGCCGTAACACCTATATGCCTGCCGACGCCGAGTGGCTCCAACTCCAGGAGCGCACGGCGAGCCAGGTCGACCGCCTCCGCCAGGATCGGCCGAACACCGGACTCCGAAACTCCAACCGCGCTCACGCCCTACATTTTGCCGTATGGAGCGCAAACGTCGTGCACCGGTAGCGGCCGCGAAGATCATGCTGTGCTCGGCCATGTGCCTGGCCGCCGCAATCACCGGTTGTGACAGAGCCGACGACACGCCGCGCCTGCGTGTCGAAGTCATCGCGACTCGCCCGCACGACACGCGGGCATTCACCGAAGGACTGGAAGTGGACGGCGACACGCTCTACGAGAGCACCGGACTTTCCGGACAGTCGTATATCCGCGCCACCACCCTCGACGGCGGTACCGAGCTCGCGCGCGCCGACCTGCCCGCACCCCTGTTCGGCGAGGGCGTGACCGTGGCCGGAAACCTGCTCTGGCAGCTCACCTATCGCGACGGCATCGCGCTGGCCCGCGATCCGAAAACCCTGACCGAACTGCGCCGCACCACCTTCGACGGCGAAGGCTGGGGCCTGTGCACCCGCGCCGGCCGCGTCCTCATGTCCAACGGTTCGGCCACCCTCACCTTCCGCGATCCGGAAACCTTCACTCCCACCGGCACAATCGCCCTCACCAGCCATAAGAACGCCAAACTCAACGAACTCGACTGCGCCCCGGACGGTTCGGTGTACGCCAATGCCTGGCCGACCGACACGATCCTGCACATAGACCCCGAAACCGGCACCGTCCTGCACGCCATCGACGCCTCGGACCTGCTCCCCCGCTCCGCCCGCACCCCCGCCACCGACGTCCTCAACGGCATCACCCACCTCCCCGGCACCGACCACTTCCTGCTCACCGGCAAGAACTGGCCCACCACCTACGAGGTCCGCTTCCTCCCCGACTGACGCTCCCTCCCCGGCCGACCGCGAATCATCTCCGGGAGGCGGCACCACGCCCACTCCCGGTAGTGAGAATCCACACCGGCTCCGAGGTGCGAATGCCCCGGCCGACTAGGCACGGCACCTCGAATTCACGACCGTCAAGCGGGCTTTGTGTCCCCGCACACCCGCCGTAGTCGCACCCCTGTCGTCCGGCACTGCAAGAATTGGGTGCGTGACGACTCCCCGCGAACCTGACGCCGACCCCGGCCGGTGGGGCGACGAGGAGTCTCCGCTCATCGAACGGCACCCCGGCTTCGACCGCTATCCCCCGGCCAATACCCCGTCCCGGCGATCGCGCGGCGATGAGGAGGTGCCGGAGTTCCTGACGCACCGCGCCGCCGCGCAACCCGGACATCCTTCGGGATCGGGTGTGCAGGCCGCCGAAGAGCAAGAGCGGCGGCGGGTTTCGCGGTGGTCCCGGCGACGGTCCGGGACGCCCGCGCCGGAAGCCACGACCACCAGGTATTTCGGCGCGCGCGGCGACTTTCCCGCGGCTGCCCGGCAGGTACCGGATTCCGCTGGGGCGCAACGCCCGCTGACCCCTTCCGAGGCGGAGACCACGCGCCTGCGCGGGGCCCAACCCGCGGATTCACGCGGCCCGGCCCCGGATGCCCGGGCCGTGAACTCCCCGAATGCCCGGGGCGGCCCTCGGCCGGAGTTACCCGCCGGTGCCCCCGCACAGCCCGGACATGATTCCGACCGCTCGGATCGGGTAGACCCGCATCGAACGCGGCCGGAGGCGACTCGGCCACTGCCGCAGGCGGAGGAGGGTGTGACGGAGCAGGTCGGGGATGCCGGATTGCACAAGCCGCCGCGCAAGTTGACGGTGACGCGGGTGGCGGCGCGGCGAAGCATCGAATTGACCGAGCGCGGATTCGCGACTTTTCAGCGAGCGGCCAAGGCCGATGGAGCCGAGGAGTCGGGTCTCACCGCGCTGGTCTACGCGACGATGGCGAATTTCGCGACCGATGCCGCGGTTGCCGTGGCGTTGGCGAACACGTTGTTCTTCGCCAGTGCGACAGCCGAATCCAAGACCAAGGTCGCGCTGTACCTGCTGATCACGATTGCCCCGTTCGCGGTGATCGCGCCGCTGATCGGGCCCATGCTGGACCGGTTGCAGCGGGGTCGCAGGCTAGCGCTGGCGGGATCGTTCGCCGTGCGTGTGCTGGTGGCGGTGCTACTGATCTTCAATGTGGATAACTGGGCGCTGTATCCGCTCGCGTTGTGCATGATGATTCTCAGTAAATCGTTCTCGGTGTTGAAATCCGCGGTGACGCCGCGCGTACTGCCGCCGGGAATCGACCTGGTGCGCACCAATTCCCGGCTCACGGTATTCGGCCTGGTGGGCGGCACGCTGGGCGCGGGTGGTGTGGCGGGACTGATCGCCTCGGTCGCGCATTCGGCGGGCGCACTGCTGTTCGCGGCCGTATTGGCCGGTGCGGGTTGCTATCTCAGTTTGAAGATCCCGTCCTGGGTGGAGGTCACCGAGGGCGAGGTGCCCGCGACGCTGACCTATCACGGCGATGATTCGCACACCGAGGTCCTCGATGCCCAACGGGCGGAGCAGATTCAGCCGAGCAAGCGCCGCCAGCCGCTCGGCCGCGCCGTGGTCACGGGGTTGTGGGGCAACGGCACGGTCCGCATCCTGACCGGATTCCTCACTTTCTACGTGGCGTTCGTCGCCAAGGCCACCGAACATCGCCCGGTGCAGCAGGCCGCCATGCTCGGCGTGGTCGGCGTCTGCGCCGCGGTCGGCAATTTCGCGGGCAATGCCACCGGCGCGCGCATGAAATTGGGCCGCCCGACCCTGATCGTGCTGCTGTGCACGCTGTCCTGTGTGGGCGTGGCGGTGGCGGCGGCCGTACTGGGCAATCTGCTGGGCGCGGCCGCGGCCACGCTGGTCGCGGCGGGCGCGAGCGCCTTGGCCAAGGTCTCGCTGGACGCGTCCATTCAGGACGATCTCCCCGCCGAATCGATCGCCTCGGGTTTCGGCAGGTCGGAAACGGTATTGCAGCTGTCCTGGGTGATCGGCGGCGCGATGGGCGTACTGCTGCCCACCGAGTGGTGGAAAGGTTTCGCTGCGGTCACGGGGGTGATGGCGCTGGGATTGGTGCAAACGGTGGTCAGCTACCGTGGTCATTCGCTGCTGCCCGGTTTGGGCGGTAACCGCCCGCAACACGCGCAACAGGAGATCCCCGGTGCCCACGGCGCCGAGGAGCCCACCACGTAAGGACAGGAATCCACGGTGAGCAAACCCAATGCCCGCACGATCGTCGCGCTATTGGCGGCCCTGCTCGTGGTGGCCGTTGCCTATGTCGCCGTCATCGTGGTCGTCGCCAATCGCGCGACCAAGCCGGACCCGGAGATCACCGCGTACGCGCACGGCAAATCGGTGACGGTGGCGCCGTTCAGGTTCTGCAATCCGAAGGTGGCGAACGGGCAGATCGATCTGAGCGACTGCAACAATTCCGAAGCGGTCTCGGATCTCGACGTTCCCGCCGGTTCCCCGCTGCAGATCTCGCTGCCCAAGGAGATCGCCAAGGCCCCCTGGCGGATGAAGCTGTTCTACCGCCTGCCCGGCGACAATGTGGCCGTCGGCGCGTTCACCTACGAGGATTACAAGAAGGGCCTGGTCAACACCGAGGTCGAGACCTCGGGCACCCCGGCCGCGATCACCGTGCCGACCCCGAACGATCCGCAGATCGAACTCGCGGTTGCCGAGCTGTATCTGCCCGTGCCCGCCATGGACGCGCAGGGCAATGTGGGCTGGGTGCCGAGCGCGATCTGGTCCATCCACACCCCGGCGTATCAGGGCCTCAATATCGAATGACCTGCGGCGCAAGCCCATTCGCATGAAAACGGGCCCCGGTGAGTCGAACTCACCGGGGCCCGTTGGCTTTTCGGATGCGACCTAGTGGTCGAGTTCGCGCGCCACGCCGCGCACGACTTCCGCGATGCGCTGGGCGGTCTTGCGATCCGGGTACTTACCGCGGCGCAGATCGGGCTGCACCTTGGTCTCCAGGATGGTGATCATGTCCTCGATGAGGCCGTGCAGTTCATCGGTGGACTTGCGATTGATGGGGGCGTCGCTGCGCGGACGGCGTTCCCGGGATTCGCGCTCATTGCCACGCACAGTGGGGGTTTCGAGCAGTTTGAGGCTCAGCGCCTGCGGACCGCGGCGACCCGCCGCCATCCCGAATTCGACCCGCTGTCCGGGCTTGAGCGCTTCGACACCTTCGGGCAGCGCCGACGAACGAACATAAACATCCTCACCCTCGTCCTGGGAAAGGAAGCCGAAGCCCTTTTCGACGTCGTACCACTTCACCTTGCCGGTCGGCACTGCGCTCACCCGTTCGTCATTCGATGCCCGGGCTCGCCGGGCACAGTTGTGGTCGGCGGACCGATCGTCCGAGACCTTGCGTTTGCGAAAAGAACGCGCCCCACAGCTATGGCAGGACGCGATTGGATTCGAGTCTACCCCGGTGCGAAAGGCCCCAGCACGTGAGTTTTACGGTTCTGGGGTGTCCGATACTTCTCCCGAGCAGGCTCCGCGCAGGTCCGGAAGCTGGCTCCTCTATCTCGCCATGACATTGTTCGCGGTGGGATTGCTGGCCATTGTCGCAATCTTCGGCGTAGGGCTGTTGACCGATTCGAAACCCGGGGTGTGGCTGTATCTGCTCGCCATGGCGGCGCCGCTGGGGTTCCTCTTGGCGCTGGTCTTCGCGCTGTGGTCGGGTCGCCGCGCACGTTGAACCGGCATTCCGGCCAACTCCGTCTGTGACACGTCCGATTGCCCACTTCGTTACCGGACCACACATGTGACCTTCGTCACATTACAGAACGGTCACGGTGGAGTGACAGACCCCTATCGGCGCAGACTCGCCGTGACCACCTGCACAGACGGGAAGCGGAACCCCTTGCGCCGGTTACTGACCCGGACAGACACGACGGTTACCAAATGGTGATTTTTCGCGGGGACCGCCGTATGGTCATTTTTCAGCCGGGTCAGCCCGGCGCCACCGGCCCGCCGCACCGAACCTCACCCCGCGGGTACGGACCCCAACTGGAACCCAGGGGTGAGGACGAGGAACAGCGCGCACCAGCGCGCCGGAGCGGACGACCTCTCAGTTCGCCCCCGGTAGTCAACCCTCGAGGCGCGTACGAGAGGAAAACCCGAAAATGAGTGGACGCCATCGCAAGCCGAGTAACACCGGTCGCACGGTCGCCAAGGTAGCCCTGACGGGCATCGCCCTCGGTGGAGCCGGAGTGGCCCTGGCCGGTAACGCCAGCGCGGCACCCGACTCCGACTGGGATCGCCTCGCGCAGTGCGAGGCCGGAGGCAACTGGGGCATCAACACCGGCAACGGTTTCCAGGGTGGGCTGCAGTTCTCGCCCAGCACCTGGACCGCCCACGGCGGCGGCGAATACGCCCCCACCGCCAACCAGGCCAGCCGCGAACAGCAGATCACGGTCGCCGAGAAGGTGCTCGCCTCGCAGGGCTGGGGCGCCTGGCCCTCCTGCTCCTCGAGCCTCGGCCTGCACAGCGCACCGTCGCAGCGCACCGCTCCGCAGACGGAAGCGCCCACCAAGTGGAATCCGCCGAGCCCGGGCAATGTCCAGGCCGCCGACGGCAGCCAGCAGGTCTTCCAGGCCGTCGACAAGGCCATGGAGATCGCGCAGTCGCAGGGCATCAACATCCCGCAGCCGGTGCTGGACTTCCTGAATGTCAGCAAGGCCAACAACACTCAGCTCGATCCCACGATCGTCAACTTCTTCCAGGCGAACAAGGGTCTGCTCCCCCACTGAGACACCTCGTTCGCGTATACAGACGCCCCGCATCAATGACGATGCGGGGCGTTTGTGTTCTCCCGAGACCGATGTTGCTGCCGGAACGCCGTGCGCCGGGCAAACATCCGGGTGCCGGAGGGGGCGCGTCGGTAATGCTCATGTCAGAATGAGCGCGTGGTGAACAAATCGAAGAAACCCTACGTCGACAATGGCTGGCCGGAGACGGCCAATGGCGATCACGCCGTCACCGAGCTCTCGTCGACCCGCTCGGGCGGCCTCTCCCCGTACGGTGAGGACACCGAGTTCCCGCTTCCCGTGGATCAGCTGCCCTACGTGCACCCGCACACGATCATCAACCGCTGATCAGCCGCTACACCGATAACCATGCGGTTAACGGCACGGCTCGCATTCGCGCGGCCGCCGCACCCGCGGCGGCCGCGCAGCCGTGCGTCACACCGCGTCTGTGCCGTGCCCCCGGCCGGATCACCTCCGGCCCCTGCGCACGGCCCCCATTCCACCTGTCTCGCCGTGCTTTCGAGGCAACCGCATTCGTCCGCCTGGATCGGGTGAAGTGACCGATACCGTTCCCCCCGCCGACGCTGACGGCGCATCCTCCGCCGCGCCCGAGGCGGCGCCGGATAAGCCCGCCAAGGCGGTCAAGGCCGCCAAACCTCGCAAGTCGGCGAAAGCCGCCGAGGCGGCGACGCTGACCGAGTGGCTGGCGGCGCTCGGGGATGACGCGCTCGTGGAGCTTTTGCAGGTGCGGCCGGATCTGGCGGTGCCGTTGCCCGCGTCCATGGCGGTGCTGGCGGCTCGGACCGAACAGCGCGCTTCGGTGCTGCGGGCCACCGATGAATTGGACACGCTCGACTTCGCGGTCATCGAAACCCTTGTGGTGCAACGGGCGGGAGATCTGCGCGATCCGCAGCCCGCGCCGCGCACCGTGCTGACCAAGGTTCTCGGGGATCGGGTCGGTAAGGCCGCCATCGACGCGTCGGTGGCGAAGCTGCGGGCGCGGGCGCTGGTGTGGGGATCGGATAAGGCACTGCATCTGACCCCCTCCGCACAAGAGGCGCTGCCGTGGCCGCTGGGCAGCACCACCGAACTGCCGGATTCGCTCACCGAGCCCGAGATCAAGGCCGCACTGGCGGAACTGCTTCCGCCCGAACGCGGCCTGCTGGACAAGCTGGCCACGACCGGGCCGCGCGGGCGCACCCGCGACGCCGCACCGGGTACGCCGGAGGATCGACCGGTGCAACGACTGCTGGCCCGTCGACTATTGCGCTGGATCGATGACGAGACGGTGGAACTGCCGATCTCGGTCGGCCAGGTGCTGCGCGATGAACCGGTCACCGATCCGCACGCGCTCACCCCGCCGCAGCCCGAATTGCGTAGGCAGGGCAGCGCGGATGTGAACGCGGCGGCCGCCGGTGAGGTCGGAGAACTGTTGCGGCACAGCGCCGCCATCCTGGATGTGCTCGCCCAGGCCCCCGCGCCCGCACTGCGCTCGGGCGGACTGGGTGTGCGCGAGATCCGGCGGGTGGTGAAGCAGACCGGGGTCGACGAGACGCGCATCGGTCTCATCGCCGAGGTGCTGGCCGCGGCCCGGCTGCTGGACAAGGGTTCACCCGAACCGCTGCCCGATGACGGCACCGAGGACTTCTGGGCCCCGACCACCACCTCCGACGCCTGGCTGGCCGTGGTCCCCGCCCGCCGCTGGGTGGTGCTCGCGCAAGCCTGGCTGGACCTGGATCGCTTCCCGTGGATGATCGGCGCGCGGGACGCCAATGACAAACCCCTCGCCGCGCTCTCGGCCGAACTGCGCAATGTGCACGCGGTCCGCGATCGCCGCGCGATCCTGCGCCTGCTGGCCGAATACCCTTCCGGCAACGCGGTTTCCGCTGCCGATCTGGGCCGGGCGCTGGCCTGGCGGCAACCGCGCTGGCGACGGCACTACCGGCTGGACGCGGTGGAGCGCACGCTTGCCGAGGCCGAGACGCTGGGCCTGGTGGCGCGCGGTGCGGTCACCTCGGCGGGCCGGGCACTGCTGCACGGCAGCGCGGAGGACGCGGAATCGGAGATGGCGGCCGCGCTGCCCGAACCCGTGGATCATGTTCTCGTACAGGCGGATTTGACGGTGATCGCGCCCGGGCCGCTGGTGCCCGAGCTGCTGGATCGGATCTCCCTGGTCGCCGATGTCGAATCGGCCGGTGCGGCAACGGTTTACCGGCTGAGTGAGAATTCGGTGCGGCGCGCGCTGGACGCGGGTGCGACAGCGGCGGAACTGCACAATCTGTTCACCGCGCATTCGCGCACCCCGGTGCCGCAGGCGCTCACCTATCTCATCGACGATGTGGCGCGGCGGCACGGGCGACTACGCGCGGGGATGGCCCAATCCTTCGTCCGCAGTGAGGATCCCGCGCTGCTGGCGGAAGTGCTGGCCGCCCCCGTGGCGAGTCAGCTGGCCCTGCGCGCGGTGGCTCCGACGGTCGCCATTTCGCAGGCCGCCCTGGGCGAGGTGCTCGAACATCTGCGCGCCGCGGGCTTCAGCCCCGCGGGCGAGGACTCCTCCGGCGCGATCGTGGATCTGCGCCCGCGCGGCGCCCGTATACCGGCCCGTTCCGGACAGAAGCCGAATTGGCGGCCGAATCCGCCCAGCACCGAACAACTTCAGGCGCTGGTGGCGGAATTGCGCGCGGGTGAGCGGGCGGCGCAATCGCGGGCGGGTCAGACCGTCCGCTCGGACGGCACCCGCACCACCACCGCCGCCACCCTCAACCTGCTCCAATTGGCTTCCCGCACCAGGCGTCCGGTGCACATCGGCTATGTGGACGCCTCCGGCGTCGCCACCCAGCGCGTGGTCGAACCGCTGAAAGTCGGTGGCGGCCAACTGGATGCGCTCGACCCGGTGACCGGCGCGATCCGGCACTTCACCCTGCACCGCATCGCGTCGGTTGCGCTGATCGAATAGGTCCTACTTCGGATTCCCGAGGCAGAACGTGGTTTTCGGGTCCGAGACCGTCCGGAAGCCGATCGCGGTGTTGGCATCGCACAGGAATTCGTCGGCCTGGCCGTCGATGCGCTTGGTCACCTTGAACGACGCCTCGGGTGCGGTGCACTCGACGTTCTTGTAGCCGGTGGTCTGGCTCTCGTTGTAGCAGGCGCCCTCCTTGAAGTTGGGCGTCAGGCACAGGAACGCGGTGGTCCCGCCATTGAGCGTCTCCTCGTAGGAGGTCTGCTCTTCCTTGCAGTCGGTCTTCTTGTCGAAGATCTGCGCGACCTTGTAGACCGCCTTCTCCGACGAGCAGTCGACCGGCTCGGTCTTGGAGTCGACCATCGACCCCTCGATCACGTTGATGCAGTCGCCGACCTTCGCCTTGGCGGTATCGGACTTGCTGGCGTCCTTGATCATCGAACAACCGGTCACTGCCAGCGCGGCCACCGCCACGGCCACCAGGGCCAGCACGAGGCGCAGTAGCGGCCTCGTTCCTGTGAACTTCACCTGCGAAAACCTTTCTCACCGTACAATTCACGGCTGCCGTGAACGCGGTGAGGATACCTTTGCGCTATCGCCGACCGCATCACCGAAATTGGGGATTTACGAACCCGAGGCGGAACCGGACGACGAACCCGCCGAACCCGACGAGCCGGCCGATCCGGTCCCGATCGGACCTGTCGGCACAGTAGCCCCCTTGGAGCCCGGGCGGTTGATGTAGACGGTGACCGGTGACCCGGAGGCCGGTTGCACGGTCACCACGCGGGCTCCCGCGGGTGAGGTGACGGTCCCGCCGTCCACCCGGACCTCGTAGCCGATCGGATAGTGCAGATCGGAAACGTAGATCTCGGTCGGCCGCGGCCCGGCGTGCGGGGTGTAGCGGTAGGCGAAGTCGCCGGTGTCCGCGTCGAAGATCATTCGCCCCGGCGTGCCCGCGGTGGCCTGCGGATAGGTCCGCACCAGTTGCCTGCCGATATCGCCGAGGAAGGGATCGGGTCGCGGTCCGGGCGCTCCGAACCGCGAGGCGTAATGCCAGTACTGCCAGCTGATGAACCGCTCGTCGGCGCGAATCACGGTGTTGCGCAGCACGGTCGGATCACCGTCGCCGAATTCGGTGACCAGCGTGGGCAGCCGCGTGCGAGTGGTGAAGGAGTCGATATTGCCCCAGGTCTTGTCCTGCTGCATCGGGCACAGACCGCGCAGGAAGGCGGGCAGGCCCAGGTAGATGGCGAGCTGACTCGGAATGCAGTAGTCGTGCGGGGCGAACGCGATATCGGGCGCGGTGATGGGCGGATTCCTGCCGAGGTTCGACGGCATGGTCTCGTTCCAGGTGACATTGGGCTCCCAGAACACCATGGTGTTCGCATTGCGTGCCCGCACCGCATCGGTCAGCTTCTGCATGGCCGCTTGGTATTTCACGTCGAAGCCGGGGCAGCCGTTGGGGTAGCAGGACAGGAACGCGCTGCCCGGCCACGGTTCGTTCATGAGCTCGAAGCCGAGCACCCCGGCATGCCCGTCGAGCCGCCCGGCGAGCGCGCCGAGCGCCTGGCCGAGATAGTCGAGGACCCCATTGCTGTTGTTCCACACCTCATCCCAGCCCTGATTCATGCTGGGCATGAGGTAGTAGAGCGGGAAGCCGAGGTTCGGTTCCAGTGCTCCCGGACGGGATTTCAGCGCCCATTCGGGAAAACCGTTGCCACCCCACACTTTCGAGAGTCCGTCCTGGTGATTGTCCAGGAGGGTGTGAATCCCGCTCTGCGCCAGCGTATCCACCACGGTGGCGACGCGATCCAGGTAGGCGGTGTCGACCACCCCCTTGGTCGGCATCAACCCGTCGAAGGACACCCCGAGTCGCACCGTGTTGAAGCCGTGCCCGGCCAGTAGCGCCGCGTCCTCGGCGGTGAGGGTGAACCCGTCCCCCGGTTCGATGTACGGCGCGTCCTTGTCGACATTGTTGACCCCGTGCAGCAGTACGACCCGCCCGAACTCGTCGACGAAGCTGTTCCCGTCCGCGTGAACGGCCGCGGTGCCGGTCGGCGTGGCCTGCGCGGTGGGCGGTGTGACCAGCATCGCTCCCCCGAGTGCCGCGGCGACCAGGCCCGCCTGCCACCGTCTGCCCCGTAATACCCTGCGCATCGGCACCTCTATTCAGCTTTCGACATAACTTCGACCCAACACGGACTATCTGGACAACCGCCCAAGTTGGAAGGGATCGTAGCCACCGAAACTCGGGGCTTGACCGTTTTCGCCGAATTACCCCCCGCCGCGCTGTCGGTGCCATCAGGAACAATGGACAACGGCCCTGTTCGGGGCCGACAAGCCAGGAGGTGCCGTGACCGACGGACCGCTCATCGTCCAAAGCGATAAGACACTGCTGCTCGAGGTGGATCACGAGGCCGCTAACGCCGCCCGGCAGTCCATCGCGCCGTTCGCGGAACTGGAGCGGGCGCCCGAGCACGTGCACACCTACCGCATCACCCCGCTGGCGCTGTGGAATGCCCGCGCCGCCGGTCACGATGCCGAGCAGGTCGTCGACGCGCTGGTGAAGTTCTCCCGGTACGCCGTCCCGCAGCCGCTGCTGGTGGACATCGTCGACACCATGGCCCGGTACGGCCGGCTGCAACTGGTGAAGAATCCGGCGCACGGGCTCACCCTGGTCAGCCTGGATCGCGCGGTGCTGGAGGAGGTGCTCCGGCATAAGAAGATCGCCCCCATGCTCGGCGCGCGCGTGGACGACGACACCGTGGTGGTGCATCCGTCCGAGCGCGGGCGCATCAAACAGATGCTGTTGAAGATCGGCTGGCCCGCCGAGGACCTCGCGGGGTATGTGGACGGCGAGGCGCACGCCATCGACCTCGATTACGAGGGCGGGCACTGGGAGCTGCGCGACTATCAGCAGATGGCGGCCGACTCCTTCTGGGCGGGCGGCTCCGGCGTGGTCGTATTGCCCTGTGGCGCGGGCAAGACCATGGTGGGCGCGGCGGCCATGGCCAAGGCCAAGGCGACCACGCTGATCCTGGTCACCAATACCGTGGCCGGGCGGCAGTGGCGGCGCGAGCTGCTGGCCCGCACCTCGCTCACCGAGGAGGAGATCGGCGAATACTCCGGTGAGCGCAAGGAGATTCGCCCGGTCACCATCGCCACCTATCAGGTGATCACGCGGAAAACCAAGGGCGAGTACCGGCATCTGGAGCTGTTCGACAGCCGCGACTGGGGTCTGGTCATCTACGACGAGGTGCATCTGCTGCCCGCGCCGGTCTTCCGCATGACCGCGGATCTGCAGTCCCGCCGTCGTCTCGGCCTGACCGCGACCCTGGTGCGCGAGGACGGCCGCGAGGGCGATGTCTTCTCGCTCATCGGGCCCAAGCGCTACGACGCGCCCTGGAAGGATATCGAGGCGCAGGGCTGGATCGCCCCGGCCGATTGCGTCGAGGTGCGGGTGACGCTCACCGATGCCGAACGTATGGCATACGCCACAGCCGAGCCCGAGGAGCGCTACAAACTGTGCTCCACCGCGCGCACCAAACTGCCGGTGGTGGAATCGATTCTGGCCCAGCACAAGGGCTCGCCGAGCCTGGTCATCGGCGCGTACCTGGATCAGCTGGATGAGCTGGGCGAACACCTGAATGCCCCGGTCATCCAGGGTTCCACCAGCACCAAGGAGCGCGAGAAGCTGTTCGAATCCTTCCGGCTCGGGGAGATTCCGGTGCTGGTGGTCAGCAAGGTCGCGAATTTCTCCATCGATCTGCCGGAAGCCTCTGTGGCGGTGCAGGTTTCGGGCACCTTCGGGTCTCGGCAGGAGGAGGCGCAGCGTTTGGGGCGGCTGTTGCGGCCGAAACAGGATGGCGGCCAGGCTCACTTCTATTCCGTTGTCGCACGTGACACGCTGGACGCCGAATACGCCGCGCACCGGCAGCGTTTCCTTGCCGAGCAGGGGTATGCCTATCGCATCACCGATGCGGACGACCTGTTGGGGCCGACGTTAGGATAACTGGAGGACTAGCCTCCGGAAGGCGGGAGGGAAGGCACGTGCGACGCTTCGAATTCGAGGTCGACCGTGAGCATGCCCGGGCGGTCAACGAAGTCGTCGCCGATCTGCGGCGGTTGCGGGTGCTCGGCGTGGGCGCGGCGGTGGTACTGGGGCTGGGCACCGCTTTCCTGGTGTGGGTGAATCACCCGTGGTCCTGGCTGCTGGCGGTGGCCTTCCTGCTGGGGGCGATCACCTCACTGTTCATCGGCCTGTGGACACCGCATCGGGGCCGGGTCGACAAGCTCTATGCCGCAGGCGAACTGGTGCCCGCGGTGGTGTCCGAGACCAGCGGTTCGGGGGCGACGCTGCTGGCCCTGGTGGATCTGGCCAAGCCGAACACCGACGGTCCGCGGTACGCCCTGGTGACCCGCACGGTGCGCGCCCTGCCCGGGCACCGGACCCGGATCGGCGAACAGGTGCCGGCGGTGACGGTGCGGATCGATCGCGCACCCGGTTCGGTCGGGGAGCTGTGGCAGTCGGTGAGCGCCATGCCGATCGCGTGGGGCACCCGGGATCTCAATATCATCGAGCAGGCACGCACCACCATCCGCGAGGTGGAATGGCAGCTGCTCACCGACAATCTGGATCTGGCGGACAAGGTGCGGCACGTGGATGCCAAACGGCTGCTGCTGGATCCGCAACAGCTCCCCGAGGAGCTCCGGCGGGTAACCGGGTAGGCGCCGGGGCAAGCGGCCCGAAATCCCTTGCCCCGGAACGTAGAATGATCCGATGATCCCCGGCGCGAATCTTGCCGCCTTTTTCGTCGCGGCCACCGTCCTCATCGTCATTCCCGGACCGGGAGTGCTCTTCGTCATCGGCCGCGCGCTCACCTCCGGGCGCAAGGCCGCCCTGCTATCGGTCCTCGGTCATGCCGTGGGCGTGCTCCTGGTGCTCACCCTGGTCGCGGTCGGGCTCGGCGCGATCGTGGCGGCCTCGGCCATCGCCCTCAACACCGTGAAGCTGGCCGGTGCGGCGTACCTGATCTACCTGGGCGTCCAGGCTATTCGCGAGCGCAAATCGCTGCGCGAGGCGTGGGAATCGCGGCGCGAGGTCGCCGAGGGCGGCAAGCTGATGCGGCAGGCGTTCCTGGTCGGGATCAGCAATCCCAAGGCCATCATCTTCTTCTCCGCGGTGCTGCCGCAGTTCGTCGACCCGGCCGGTGGGCCGGTGCCGGTGCAGATGCTGATTCTGGGGCTCATCTTCCTGGCCATCGCGGTGGTCTCGGACAGCGCCTGGGGCCTGATGGCGGGATTGGCGCGGGATTGGTTCGCGCGCTCGCCCAAGCGGCTGGAGACGGTCGGCGGCGCGGGCGGGGTGATGATCATCGGACTGGGCGCCAGCGTGGCCGTGTCGGGCACCGGTCATTGAGCACGGCGGCGACTAGCATCGCCCCGGGGGTTCTTGATTTCGCGCCGGGAAAGGGGCGGTTCGACGTATGAGGCACAGCTGGTGGCGGTACACGGTGGTCGGCGCGATGCTGCTGGCGGGCGCGAACGCCGTTCCCGCACAGGGTGATCCGGGCGATCCGTTCGCCGGTGCGCCGGGACTCGGCGATCCGTACTACCCGCTGGACGGCAATGGCGGCTACGACGCCAAGAACTACGACATCACCCTCGGCTACGATCCGGCCTCGCACGCCATGACCGGTTCCACCCGGGTGGACGCGGTCGCCACCCAGGCGCTGCGCACATTCAACCTGGACTACAGCGGCCCGGCGATCTCGAAGGTGACGGTCAACAATCTGCCCGCCTGGTTCGATCGCGCCCAGGAGCACGAGCTGGTGATCACGCCGATGCTGCCGCTGCTGCCCGGCCTGCCCTTCACGGTGCAGGTGGAGTACGGCGGCGATATCACCGGCACCGACGGCGAGGGCTGGGTGCTCTCCCCCAGCGGCGGGGCTTTCGTTGCGGGCGAACCGCATTCGGCCTCGGCCTGGTATCCGCTCAACGACACCCCTTTGGACAAGGCCACTTTCGCGCTGCACGCCACCGTGCCCGCCGAATGGGAGGTCATGTCCAACGGTCTGAAGATCCGCGATGAGGTACACGGGGCCAATCGCACGGTGGATTGGGAGATGCGCCAGCCCGTGGTCGGCTATCTGACCACCATCGCCATCGACAAATTCGATTTCCTGGCGCAGCAGCGCGCCAATGGCACACCGCTTTTGAGCGCGTTCGCACCGGATGTCAAACAGTCCACCCGCGATACCGAGGCGCGGCTGCCGGAATTCCTGGACTTCCTGGAGCGGCTGTACGGCCCGTACCCGTTCGACACCGCGGGCGGCATCTACGTCGACACCGATCTGCAGTTCTCCCTGGAGACGCAGTCCCGGCCCATCTACGCGCCCTGGACCGATCTGGACACGGTGGTGCACGAACTGACCCACCAGTGGTGGGGCGATTCCATGTCGGTCGAGCAGTGGTCCGATATCTGCCTGAACGAATGCTTCGCCAGCTACACCGCCGACTATCTGTGGCCCGAACGCATGGAGGGCAAGGATGTCGACGCGATGTATCGCGAGACCGTCGCCAAATACCGTGGCGAGGACAAGTTCTGGCGCATCATGCTGCAAAACCCCGGTGTCGGAAACGAATTCACCGCCGTCTACTACCGCGGCCCGCTCTTCCTGCACGCGCTGCGCCGCACCATGGGCGATGCCGCGTTCTTCGGCGCGGTCCACGATTTCGTGGACGGTCACCGCTACGGCAACGCCTCCATGCCGGAGTTCCGCCGGTTCATGCAGTCCCGCACCCCGGTGGACCTCACCGGCTTCCTGGCTGCCTGGCTGGACCGCTCCGAACCCCCGGCCGACGAATACCTCTACCCGGGCTCACTGCGCTCCTGAGCGGCGAAACCACAAGCCGCGCCGCCTGTTCCGGCTGTTGACCGGTCAGGCGGGCAGCGGGCGGGCGCGGTCGGTGGCCACCAGGGCGGCCATCACGCCCAGGACCGAGCCGGTGACCAGGCGCTGGGCGCGCAGCCAGAGCGGGCGGGCGGCGAGGAAGGTCGCGAGAGCGCCCGCGCTGAGCACGATGAGGCCGTTGACCGTGATGGCGATGGCGATCTGGACCGCGCCCAGGCTCAGGCTCTGCAACCAGACCGAACCGCGGGCGGGGACCACGAATTGCGGGATGAGCGCCATGTACATGATGGCGATCTTGGGGTTCAGCAGGTTGGTGAGGAAACCCATGGCGAACAGGCGGCGGGTGGGGTCGGCGGGCATGGCTTCGGGGGCGAAGGCCGAAAGGCCGCCGGGGCGCAGGGTTTTCCAGGCCAGGTAGAGCAGGTAGGCGGCACCGGCCAGTTTCAGGGCCAGATACAGCGCGGGCACCATGGCGAACACCGCGGTGATACCGGCGGTGGCGGCGGCCAGGTAGACCGCGAATCCGGCCGCCACACCCGTCAGGGAGATGAATCCGGCGCGGCGGCCCTGTGACACGGTCCGTGAGACCAGGTACATCATGTTCGGGCCGGGCGTGAGCACCATGCCCAGCGCTATCGACGCGACACCGAGAACCGCGGCCATCTGGATCATGACCTAGATCCTGCGCGAACTGGCCCGCCCTGTCGCGGGCCAGTGACAACCGAGTGGACTGCCCCCTTGTCCTCCCGGGCGGATCAGCGCGCGGACGCGGTGCGGCCCGCGCGGAGGCGGCGGACGCCCTCGGCGATGGTTTCCTCTTTCTTGCAGAAGGTGAAGCGGACCAGGTGGTTCCAGGAGGCTTTGTCATCGGCGAAGACGCTGACCGGGACCGCGGCCACGCCGAGGCGTTCGGGGAGTTCGCGGCAGAAGTCGTAGGCGTCCGTCGCGCCGAGCGGAGTGATGTCGGCGCAGACGAAATAGGTGCCGTCGCTGCGCTTTACGCCGAAGCCCGCCTCGGACAGGGCCGCGGAGAGGCGAAGGCGCTTCTCCGAGAGCGTATCCCGCAGTGCGGCCACCCAGCCCTGTGAATGTTCCAGGGCGTGCGCCACAGCGGGCTGGAAGGGGCCGCCGCCGACGAAGGTGAGGAACTGTTTGGCGGCCAGTACGGCGTCGATGAGCGGGGCGGGGGCGCAGGCCCAGCCGATCTTCCAGCCGGTGACGCTGAAAGTCTTGGCGGCGCTGGAGATCACGACGGTGCGCTCGAACATGCCGGGCAGGGTGGCGATGCTGATGTGCTGATGCCCGTCGAAGGTCAGATGCTCGTACGCCTCGTCCGACATGACGTAGAGGTCGTGTTCGATGGCGAGCTGGGCGATGGCGGTCAGGTCCGCGCGTGAGAGCACGGCGCCGGTCGGATTGTGCGGTGAATTCACCAGCAGCATGCGGGTTCTGGGCGTGATGGCGGCGCGCAGGCTGTCCAGGTCCAGGGCGAAACCGTCACCGTCCGGGACCAGGCGCGCGGTGCGGCGCTGCGCCCCGGCCAATGCCACGGCGGCGGCGTAGGAGTCGTAGTAGGGCTCGATGAGCACCACTTCGTCACCGGGTTCGACCAGTCCGAGGATGGTGGCGGCAATGGCCTCGGTGGCGCCGACGGTCACCAGCACCTGACTGTCCGGGTCGTAGTGGGTGCCGTAGCGGCGGGCGCGATCGGTCGCAATCGCTTGGCGCAGTACGGGTACGCCGCGACCGGGCGGGTACTGGTTGAAACCGTCGGCGATGGCCTGCCGGGCCACATCGAGCATGCCGACGGGGCCGTCGGAGTCCGGAAAACCCTGCCCCAGATTGACGGCACCGTGCCGGACGGCGAGTTCGGTCATCTCAGCAAAGATCGTCGAGGCGTACGGGCGCAGCCGGGCGACGGTCGGAATCGGGCGCATGTCCGGAGGATAGTCCACCCGCCGCAATGGTTGCGAAACGATAGCGAAAGGCTATGTTTCACTTTGGAATCGAGCTCCCTACCTGGCTCGTTGTGCAATGCCCTAAAGGCGGCTAGCCTGCCCGTGTTTTATCTCACAACCGCCCATCAGCGGTTTCTCGAAAGGGGCGAAATATGCCCTCGGTATTGGATCTTCTTCTGCACCCGGCGCAGGGTATTGATCTCGCACATCAAATTGCCCATCAGCTTATTGCTGGCAACTGGAGCACCGGCGATTGGAATCTCGGCTCCAGCTTCCCGCCCTCCGGTTCGGGCGGCTCCGGCTCCGGTACCGGTTCGGGTATCGGAAACTGCATGCCCACCGGTTCGGTCAGCCTGTCCGGCGGAATGGATTGCAGCTCCGGCTCCGGGTTCACCTACCCCCCGAAGTAATGAGCACCGATGTGCGGCATGTCGGTCGGGGGTGTGCCGCCCATCGGCTCTCGGGACCGTACGTCAGTGCGGTAGTCGCAAGCCCTTGAGCTTGGCCGGATTGACGAGATCGTAGACGCCCCAGACCTTTCCGTCCCGCACGGTGAACCCGTAGACGCGCGGAGGGGTCCCGGGACGCCCCGGTTCCGAGGCACGCTCGTGCACCAGAATCCCCAATTGGCCGTTGACGAGCACGAATTCGAACGCGCCCGATTCGTAGACCGCCGGATCGTCGAAACCGTGCCGGGTGCGCAGCCCGAGCCAGAGCCGGGCGTTCTTGTCCACGCCGGCGACCACATTGATCGCCGTCGCGGTGGTGCCGCCCGCATCGCCGATGGTGCGCACATCCGGATGCAGCGCCGCCACAACGGCATTCACATCACCCCGGTAGAGCGCCTCCAGCAGCCGCTGCACACCGGCATTGTGCTCGGCATCGGTGACCGGTTCCGGGCTGTGCGCCAAGGCTTTTCGCGCCCGCGAGGCCAGCGCCCGCGCCGCCTCGACGGAAACGCCCAGGATGTCCGCGATCTCGTCGAACGGCACCGCGAAGCCGTCGTGCAGCACGAAAGCCACCCGCTGCGGCGGGGTGAGGGTGTCCATGACCACCAGGGCGGCGAACCGCGCATCCTGTTTGCGCACCACCGCGGCCAGCGGATCGGGTGCGCTGGAGGGTTGCGCACTGGTCACGATGGGTTCGGGTAACCACTGACCCACGTACTGCTCGCGCCGCGCGGCGGCACTGCGCAACCGGTCCAGGCAGATTCGCGAGACGACGGTGGTGAGCCAGGCGCGCAGATCCTCGATCTCGTGCTGCCGGGCCACCGCGAGCCGCAACCAGCTCTCCTGCACCGCGTCCTCGGCATCGACGACGCTGCCGGTCAACCGATAGGCCACCGAGAGCAGGTGTGGCCGATGGGTTTCGAACAAATCGGTGAGCAGAGCGGCGACCATCGACCCGATCCTACGGTCGCGGTCGGACCAATCGGGCACCGCCCCGGACGGCGTCCGCACCACCGCGGCCGACCACCGCAAACCCGATGCGCCCGTGCGAGGTTCCGTGACAGCATGGCGGAATGGACGCGCGGACGCTCACTAACGGCACGGTGTGGCTGTCCCCGCCGACCGCCCTGGATATCGACGACATCACCGCGTGCTGCCAACAACCCTCGGTCGGCCGCTGGACCACCATGCCGGTCCCCTACATCCGCGCCGACGCCGAGAAGTTCATCTACGACATGGTCACCCCCGGCTGGGCCGACCGCAGCCCCACCTGGGCGCTGCGCCTGGGTGAACACGCTCCGGTCGTCGGCATGATCGGCCTGGGCCCGATTGATTCACGCCGCGACCACAATTCGGCCGAAATAGGCTTCTGGCTCTCCGCCGAAGTCCGCGGCCGCGGCCTCATGACCCAGGCCGTGCACCTCGCCTGCGAGGCCGCCTTCGCCCCCGGCTGGCTCACCCTGGACCGCATCGAATGGCGCGCCATAGTCGGCAACCACGCCTCCGCCGCCGTAGCCCGCCGCGCGGGCTTCCACTACGAGGGCCTGCTCCGCAGCGGCTGCGTCCAGCGCGGCACCCGCCTCGACAGCTGGATAGCAGCCCGCCTCCGCACCGATCCCCCCGGCCCGGCCCCCGCCTGGCCCGCGGGAATCTGACCTCTACCCCAAGCAACACCACCCCCGCCATCCCGAGTAACACCACCCCGTCATCCCGGCATGCTTTTGGCCGGGATCCACACCTGCTGCCGGACAACAGGTTTCAGTGGATCCCGGCCAAAAACGCGCCGGGAAGACAAGGGTTCACATTCGGGTTCGGGACGTGCCCGAGCGGTTCGATCCGGTCGCGCGTCCGCGCGGGAAGGGTCGATCCGGGCGGGCGGCCGTACCGGGAGGGTTCCGGCCCGACGCCGGAACCCGCTCTCCCGCAGGCTATGTCAGCCAGGCTATGTCAGCCGCGCGCCGCGCGACGGGCCGCTACCGCGTCGGCCAGCACGTCGAGCTGGGTGGCGGTGACGTCCCAGTCCAGGCAGGCGTCGGTGATGGACTGGCCGTAGGCGAGGGTTTCCGGGTGGCCCAGGGTGAGGTCCTGACGGCCCGCGACCAGGAAGCTCTCCATCATCAGGCCGACGACGGTGTCCTCACCGGCGGCGATGCGGCCCGCGATATCGGTGACCACGTCGACCTGCTTGTTGTGGTCCTTATTGCTGTTGCCGTGCGAGGCGTCGACCACCAGGCGCTGCGCCAGCGACGACTTCTCCAGGCGGATAAGGGCTTCCGCGCAGGAGTCGGCGTCGAAGTTGGTGCCGTTGCTGCCGCCGCGCAGGATGACATGGCAGTCCGGGTTGCCCGCGGTGCGGATGAGCGCGGAACGCCCGTCCAGATCGGTGCCGGGGAAGACGTGGCTGGCGGCGGCGGCGCGCACGCCGTCGACCGCGACCTGCACATCGCCGTCGGTGCCGTTCTTGATGCCGACCGGCATGGACAGCGCGCTCGACAGCTGCCGGTGCACCTGACTGGCGGCGGTGCGCGCGCCGATGGCGCCGTAGGACACCAGGTCCGCGATGTACTGCGGGGTGATGGGATCGAGGAATTCGACCGCCACCGGCAGGCCCAGCCCGGTGATGTCGAGCAGCAGTTCGCGGCCGACGTTCAGCCCGGTGTTGATGTCGAAGCTGCCGTCCAGGTGCGGATCGTTGATCAGGCCCTTCCACCCGAGCGTGGTGCGCGGCTTCTCGAAGTAGACGCGCATCACCACGTGCAGCCGGTCGCCGAGCTCGGCGGCCTTGGCGGCGAGCTTGCGGGCGTACTCCATGGCGGCGGCGGTGTCGTGCACCGAGCACGGTCCGACGATCACCATCAGGCGGTCGTCTTCACCGTTGAGCACCTCGACGGTGGCCTTGCGGCCCGCGCGCACGGTATCGGCGAGCGCGTCGTCGAGCGGGTAGTCGCCGCGCACCTCGGCGGGCGAGCGCAAGGGGCTCACGCTGAGAGTGCGCTGGTCATCGAGATCGGCATGCCGGGGATCGAGATCGGCAGCGGTAGTCATGTTCGTGGGTTCCTTTTCTCAGGCCGACCCACGGGGATTTCTGACTGTGAACCCCTCGGAGCCGGTCTGTTCATCCGGCTCGGGGTGGAGAAGGTCAGCGCAGGTTCGCGCCGCCGAGCCCACCCGGGGCCGGCTGGCTAAACCAGAAATACACGCGCTGCATGCCCGGCACAGTATCAGAGATGACGGAAATTGCGTGTGGCAGCCGACACACAGTGGGATGCCGTCCCATAGACTGGGATGGCATTCGGGAAAAACGCCCGCTCGGAACCTGATTGCCGAGCCGTAGCTAGCGCGCGATGTAGTGCAGGATCACATCGTGCACATGCCGCGTCTTCTCATCGCCGCGGAACTCGACCTCGTAGTTGTTGTGCCCGGTGCTGATCACGATGTGCCCGGACGAGAAGAACTGTCCGGCGAACGACTTATTGGTGATCACGCTGACGCTGCTGATCCGCGCGTACGGAATGCTCGTGATGGCGATCTTCTTCCCCACGAACGAGTTGTCCTGAATGATCACGCGCCGATCGGTGAGCCCCAGGAATCCGGTGCCGACCCCGATGGCGTCGTACACCGCCAGGATCGTCTCACCCTGCAACAGCCCCTGCTGAATCTTCTCCAGCTGATCGCGCCGGTCGAAGGGAATGCTCACCGCTACCGCCGCGGGAACGCGTAGCTGACCTTGGTCAGCTGTTCGGACAGTTCCCACAGCCGCCGCGCGGTGACCTCATCGCGGGAGGCGGCGGTGGAGCCGCTGGGCCCGGGATTGCCGCGCAGACCGCGTAATCCGGTCGGGCCGTAGAATCCGCCCGGCCGCACCTCGGCGGCGGTGGCGGCGAAAAGGCTTGGCAGCGCGCCCATTTCGGCACTCTGCGCGAGAACCCGGTTGCCCACGGCCAGGAAGTAATCCTGGAACGACTCGGTCTTGCCCTGCAATTCGGTCGCGGCGTAGCCCGGATGCGCGGCCAGCGACAGCTTCGATGAGCCCGCCGCGGTCAGCCTGCGCTGTAATTCGTAGGCGAACATGAGATTCGCCAGTTTGGACTGCCCGTACGCGAGCCAGCGCTGATAGCGGCGATGCTCCCAGTTCAGATCCGCCAGATCGATCTTGCCCATGGCGTGCATTCCGCTGGAGAGGGTGACGATGCGATCGCTCACCTTGTCCAGCAGCAGCCCGGTGAGCGCGAAATGGCCGAGATGGTTTGTGCCGATCTGCATTTCGAAGCCGTCGGCGGTGCGCTTGAGCGGTACCGCCATCAGGCCCGCGTTGTTGATGAGCACATCGGCGGTCTCGACCGAATCGGCGAATTCGCGCACCGAGGCCAGATCGGCCAGGTCGAGTCGCCGCACCTGCACGTTCTTACCGATGCTATCGGCCACCGAACGCGCTTTGACCTCATTGCGGCAGGCCATGATCACCTGCGCCCCAGCCTCGGCGAGGGCTCGCGCGGTGACCGCGCCCAGCCCGCTGTTGGCGCCGGTCACGATGATCGTGCGGCCGGTCTGATCCGGGATGTCGGCTATGCCCCAACCACTCACGAGGTCGAGTCTAGGGGCGTGCGCGCCCGCCCGCCGGATCTCGCCACCAACCGACCCGTACCCGCAATTCGCCAGCCGTTCGCCGATCGATTCGGAACGGCGGCGTGTCCGAGTCCGTTTGATAGGCCCTGACCAGGCAAAGCGGTAGCGTCCGCGCCTATGGACACGCTCATACTCGCGGGTTTGCTATGCGTGCTGTACCTGATTCTCACCCAGAGTTCGCGGCGCGCGATTCTGACCGGCTGGTGGATCGCGGCGATCGCCTGCGGCGTACTGCTGAAGCTGCACATCACCAGCAGCCTCGGATTGGGGCTGACATGGTGACCGATACCGCGCCCGGAACCGTGGAAAGCCGTGGCGGAGTGCTGAATCAGCTGCAATTCTGGCTGGCGCTGATCTTCATGGTCGGCTGGGCCGGGGTGATCTGCGGCGGTCTCGGCTTCCAGTTCGTGAACTGGGAGTACCCGTGTCCGCTGTGCATGCTGCAGCGCTACTTCATGATGCTGGCCGCGCTCGGCGGGGCGTACATCGTGCGCAAGGGCATGACCGGCACCATCGCGCCGCGCGATTACGCGGTCGGCTGGGGTATGGCGATCGTGGCCTGTTTCGGCGGCGGTTTCACCGCGTGGCGGCAGACCATGCTGCACATCCTGCCGGGCGATCCCGGTTACATGGGCGCGGTCTTCGGCCTGCACCTGTACGTGTGGGCGTGGATTCTGTTCGTCGCCGCCATCACGACAATCGGTGTGGTGCTGACGTTTTCGTACGCGACGTCGACCACGACGATTCCGGCTCGGCCGCATCGGATGGCCGGGCGGCTGGCCTTCGGCTTCCTCGCGCTGGTGATCATCGTGAATCTGGTGGCGACGTTCTTCCTGGAGGGCTTCCACTGGAAGCTGCCCGATGATCCGGCCTGTTATCAGCTGCCGCACGATCTCGGCATCCTCGACGGCGGATGCGAGCTGCCCGATACTCACTGATTGAGATAGGGTTGCCTAACCTTCGTAAAGCAACCCTTACTCTCAGAGGCTCAGCATCGTGACATCGCTATCGACCGCACGCGACCACCGCGACGGCTTCGTCCCCTTCCCCGCCGAACTCGCCAAAAGCTACCGGCAGGCCGGATATTGGGCAGGCCGCCCGCTCGGCGAACTACTCCGCGACGCGGCGCGGCAGTGGCCCGACCGCATCGCCCTGCTCGGCGATCCGGGCACGCCCGGAGCGGGCGCGACCTACGCCGATCTGGACACCGCCGCCGATCGGATGGCGCACGGACTGCTGAAACTCGGTCTGGCGCCCGGTGATCGGGTCGTGGTGCAGCTGCCCAATGTGCTCGAATTCGTGCCGGTGCTGTTCGGCCTGCTGCGCGCGGGCATCATTCCGGTGCTCACCCTGCCCGCGCATCGGCGCGCCGAGATCGAACATCTCACCCGGCTCTCGGGCGCGGTCGCGTACGTGATCGCCGACAGGGCAGGCGATTTCGACTATCGCGCGCTCGCCCATCAGGTGTGCGCCGCCGTGCCCACGCTGCGGCATGTGCTGGTGCTGGGCGATCCCGGCGCGTTCACCGATCTGCATTCGGTGCCCACCCCGGGCGGTGCGCTGCCCGAGGTCGATGCCACCGATATCGCGCTGATGCTGGTCTCGGGCGGCACCACCGGCCTGCCCAAGCTGATCGCGCGCACGCACGACGACTACTACTACAACGCCACCGCCAGCGCCGCGGTGTGCGAACTGCGCCCCGAGGACGTCTACCTCGCGACATTGCCCGTGGCGCACAACTTTCCGCTGAGCTGCCCCGGCATTCTGGGCACCATCGCCACCGGCGGCGGCATGGTGTTCGTCACCGATCCGAGCCCGGAGCACGCCTTCGCCGCCATCGAACGGCACGGCGTGACGGTCACCGCCGTGGTGCCGCCGCTCGCCCAATTGTGGACCGCGGCAGTGGAATGGGAGGAGGCCGATCTCGGCAGCCTGCGCCTGCTCCAGGTCGGCGGCGCGCGCCTGGCGGAGGTCAACGCGCGAGAAGTGCGGCCCGCCTTGAATGTTCGGCTCCAGCAGGTGTTCGGCATGGCGGAGGGACTGCTCAACTACACCCGCTTCGAGGACTCCGACGAGATCGTCTGCACCACCCAGGGGCGACCGCTCTCCCCCGCCGACGAGGTGCGCGTGGTGGATGCCGAGGGCAATGACGTCGCCGACGGCGAGGAGGGTGAGCTGCTCACCCGCGGCCCGTACACGCTGCGCGGCTACTACCGTGCGCCGGAACACAATTCGCGCGCCTTCACCCCCGACGGCTTCTATCGCAGCGGCGATCTGGTGCGCCGCCTGCCCAGCGGGCACCTCATGGTCTCGGGCCGCATCAAGGACGTCATCAACCGCGGCGGCGAGAACGTCTCCTGCGATGAGCTCGAGGAGCATCTGCTCGCCTATCCGGGCGTCCGGCACGCGGCCGCCGTCGGGCTGCCCGATGACGTACTCGGCGAAAGAGTCTGCGCCGTACTGGTCGTCGAGGCGGATATGCCGACCCTGGCCGAGATCAAGACCTTCTTGACCGAACGCGGCCTGGCCACCTACAAGCTGCCGGATGTGTTGCGGCAGACCGATATTCTGCCCATCACCGCCGTCGGCAAGATCGACAAGAAGGCACTGCGCGCGGCCCGCTGAGGCGCGCGGGAGCATGGATTCGCGGTGACCGCACCCGGGGTACCGGAGATCGGGCGCATTGGGCATGTGCACTTCGTCACCGCGTTTCCGCAGGACACGCGGACACCGGCATCATAGGGTTCATCTATGGGTGGGTGGAATACGTCGAATATCCCGGACCTGACCGGTAAGACCTACATCGTGACCGGTGCGACCAGCGGGCTGGGCGCGTCCACCGCACGCGGTCTCGCCGAGGCGGGCGCGATGGTGATCATGGCCTGCCGCAATGAGATCAAGGCGCACGAGGTCGCCAAGACCATCCGGGGCAAAACGCAGATCCGAGTGCTGGACCTCGCCGATCTGGCCTCGGTGCGCGCCTTCGCCGATACCGTCGACCACGCGCACGGACTGATCAACAACGCCGGTGTGATGGCGGTGCCGTACGGCCACACCGCCGACGGTTTCGAAACGCAGATCGGCACAAACTTTCTCGGCCACTTCGCGCTCACCGGCCTACTGCTGGACCGTATCTCCGAACGCGTGGTGAACGTCTCCAGCATCACGCACTACATCGGCCGCATCGATCTGGAAGACCTGAACTGGGAGCGCCGCGCGTACTCCCGCTTCGGGGCCTACGCGCAGACCAAACTCGCGGTGCTGCTGTTCACCTACGAACTCCAGCGGCGACTGCTGGCGGCCGGATCGGCCAAACTCGCGCTGGCGGCGCATCCCGGGTACGCCGCCACCGAGATCAACTCCAAAACCCAGAACCTGCTGGAGCAGATCATCGATCTGGGCAATCGGCTGATCGCGCAGAACGCCGATATGGGCGCGCTGCCAACACTTTTCGCCGCAACCGCGCCCGAGGCGGAGCCCGCGGGCTACTACGGTCCGGCGCATTTCAACTGGAGCGGTCATCCGATCCGGGTGAGCTCCAATGCCGCCTCACACGATGAGAAGATCGCCGCCCAGCTCTGGGAGCTTGCGGAACGACTCACCGGCGTCGACTTCACAGTGCACCCGGACTGAACCCAAAAGCGGCACCCGGACTGAAAAACACTTCGAGCGGGAACCCGCGGCACCGTCACTTGCCGTGAGCTCCCGCTCGATGAGTGGTATGCGCAGCGACTCCGCCGCGCCTCGGATGAGTCATGCGCACACCACGTTTCAGAAGGGCCGGCGATGCGGCCCCGAGTCCGTCCGGTCAGGCGCGCACCACGTAGGGCGCGACACTGCCGAGCTTTTCGCAGGTCTCCTCGAATTCGCGTTCGGGCCGCGACTGGCCGACCACGCCCGCGCCCGCGCGCAGCCACGCACCGGAGCCGGTCTGGTAGACCGCGCGCAGCACCAGGGTGGCCTCCAGCGCGCCGTCGGGGGAAATCGTCACCACGGCACCGGAATACAGGCCGCGGGCGTCATGGTCGAGGCGGAAGACCGCGTCGACGCCGGCCGCCTTCGGAATGCCCGACGCGGTCACCGAGGGGAACAGGGTTTCCAGCGCGTCCCACGGACTGCGGTCCGCGGCGAGGCGGCCCTTGACCGTGGAGGCCAGGTGCTGCACGCTGCCGCGTTCGCGCACGGCCATGAAATCCGAGACCGCGGTGGTGTCGGGTTCGGCGACCGCGGTGATCTCGGCGAACGAGGTCTGCACCGAGATCGCGTGCTCGACAATCTCTTTCGGATCGCTGATCAGGTCGGCGCGAGCCGCGGAGTCCACCGCGTCACCGCGGCCGAAGGCACGGGTGCCGGCCAGCGGTTCGGTGGTGACGATGCGTTCACCGTCGACCGAGGCCACCAGCTCCGGGCTGAAGCCCGCCGCTTCCAGGCCGCCCAGGCGCAGCAGGAACGAGCGCGCGGGCGTGTTGTTCATGCGGCCCAGCCGGTAGGAGTCCGGAATGTTCACCGCGAAGGGCAGATCCACCTTCCGCGACAGGATCACCTTCTGATATTTGCCGTCGTGGATCTCGGCGACACCGGCCGCCACCCGGTCGGCGTATCCGGTCGGATCCACGGTCACGTCGACCGGATGCGCGATCGGCAGCGCACTGCCCTGGGCCGCGGCGATGAGTTCGTGGATATCGGCCGTCTCGGCGGGCGTCGCACCGGCGACCCGCACGCCGGAGGCGTCGATGCGCACCTCGATGCGCGGAATCATCAGGTGCGCCAGCGTGGCCCGCGGATGTACATGCGCGGTCGCGCCGAGCGACCAGGCGCAGAATTCGAATCCGATCCAGCCGTACGCGTTTCGCCGTCCCAGCGGAATACCGGCCAGGGCGCGATCGACGGCCTGGGCCGGACTGCCTTCCCACGCACCGGAAGTCGTCTGTCCGTCCCAGCTCACCCGCAGCTCGTCCGCGTCGAGTTCGACGCCGCCGATCGGGTCGGCCGCGAACACCCATACACCGGGGCGCTCGTACACCACGTATTCGCCGAAGCGATCCGCCGCGGCCAGTGCGGCGACCGCTGCCACCGGATCGGTGACGTGCTCGCCCCATCGCTGCTCTTCGTCGAGCCGTACCCGTTCGTCCGTGGCCGCCACCAGTCCTCCAAGGTTATGCTTACCTAACTTCTTGAGGGAGGTTAGCATTACCTTCCTTCGAATGGTCAACCCCTGCGGACGACCTCCGTCACACTCACCGAAACCCGCAGCACGATCGGGGAATTGGTCGGTCCGCAACCCCGCGGCCCCGCTTTCGGCTTCAATGGATTGCGGCGGCACACGTGCGGAGGTAACTACAGATGCTCGATCACGACAGTCGGCTCCCGGAGGCCGCCATCACCCCCGGGTCGGTGGTGGCGCTCGTCGACGCCGCCGGCCGGGTCGAACGCGAACTCATCGGCAATTGGCTCGCCGAGGGCGGTATCGCCCAGGAATACGGGACCGCCGCCCCCGTCACGCAATTGGATCTGGACGCCGACGCCGTCACCACCCGGCTGGTCGGGCGACATGACGATCCACTGGTGGTGCCGGTGCGCGTGCTGTGGTTGCCACCCGAACGAGATGGTGTGCGGCGCACCAGCTTCGGCGATCTCATCACCCTCACCAATCCACGCAAACCCAATCGCTTCATGCAGCGGCGACTGGTCACCAAGGCCCCCGACCGGCATCTGGTGCTCACCGGCGCGCCCGCCCGGCTCAGCGAGCTGCGCGCCAACAATCCCGGCTCGATCGGCGCACCGGAATCCTTCGCGCGCGCCATCGTGCGCGCGGGCACCGTCGCCCTCGAACGCGCCGAGCGCGCCGTCATCGGCGACCGCTACAAGGTGCCGCGCCTGGTGGTCGAGGAGATCCTGGACTCCCCCGAATTCCTGCGCCGCCTCGACGTCATCGCCGAACAGGCGGGCACCGCGCCGCGCGAGGTCTACCGGCGCGCGGAGAAGGGTTTGCGCGAACTCGTCGCCGCGCAGAGCCGTCTGGTCTCCGATCTCTTCACCCAGGCCATGCGGCCGGTGCACGCCTCCACCTGGAAGGTCGACGACGATCCGATCGGATTGGACCGGCTGCGCGCGCTCAATCGCCGGTATCCACTGGTATTCCTGCCCTCGCACCGCTCCTATGTGGACGCCTTCGTGCTCGGGGATATTCTGGCGCGCAATGACTTTCCGCCCAATCATGTGGTCGGCGGGGCAAACCTGAAATTCTGGCCGATCGGGCCCATCGCCCGGCGCACCGGAACCGTATTCATTCGGCGCAGTTTCGGCGATGACGAGGTATACAAAGCGGTCGTCGAGGAATACTTCGCGTATCTGCTCGCCAAACGATTCAATCTCGAATGGTATTTCGAAGGCGGGCGCACCCGCACCGGCAAACTCCGGCCGCCTCGCTACGGATTGCTGAATTACCTTGCGTCGGCATTGCGTTCCTCGCGCATCGACGATGTGATGCTCATTCCGGTATCGATCACCTATGAGCGGCTCAATGAAATCGGGGCCATCGCCGATGAACAAACCGGCGGCATAAAACAGGCCGAAGGGCTCGCCTGGCTGGCCCGCTATGTTCGCAATCAACAGCATTCCGCCGGACACGTCTACATTCGCTTCGGCAGTCCGCTGTCCGCCCGCGATCGACTGGCGGCGCACGGCGATCCGCTGACAACGCATGCGGCGCAGTCCGAGCCGGAACTCGAGGACCTGGAACACAAGGCGGTGCAGCGGCTCGCCTTCGAGGTCGCCGTCGGCATCAACGAGGTCACCCCGATCACCGTCAACGCCCTCACCACGCTGGTGCTGCTCGGCGTGCACGAGCGCGCGCTCACCCGCGATGAACTGGGCAAAGCCATCTCGCCGGTGCTGACCTACATCGAGAACCGGGCACTGCCGCGCGGCGAACTGGAAACCCTGCGCGACGATCACGGCCTGGCCGTGGTGCTGGAACAGCTCGCCGTCGCCAAGGTCGTCACGGTGTATCGCGGTGGCCTGGAACCGGTGTACTCGATCGGCGCGGGCGCGCATCTGGAAGCCGCCTTCTACCGCAACAGCGCCGTGCACTGGTTCGCCAACCGCGCCATCCTGGAACTGGCCATTCTCACCGCCGTCGAAGCACCCGAGGGCGATCAGTTGCGGGTCGGCTGGGAAGCCGCATACCGGCTGCGGGACCTGCTCAAATTCGAATTCTTCTTCCCCGAACGCGCCGAGTTCACCAGTCAGCTCACCGCAGAAATGCTGCGAGTGGATCCGGAGTGGCATCGCCGCACCGCCGCGGGCACGGTGGGCTCGGAAATCCTTGCGCACCTGGCAGAATCGGGTTTCATGATGGCGCACCGGGTACTGCGATCCTTCTTCGACGCACAACTCGTGGTCGCCGAACGACTGGCCGCGCGCGATCCCGCCGTCACCATCGACAAGAAGACGTTCACCGACGAATGTTTGCAGGTGGGCAAACAGATGCTGCTGCAACAGCGATTGCACAGCCCCGAATCGGTGTCCTCCGAATTATTCGGCAGCGCACTCAAACTCGCCGACAATCACGGCCTGCTCGAAGGTGACGATCCCGCGGATCTGATCGACCGGCGCACCCGATTCGCCGCCGAACTGCGCGATATCAGCGCCCGCATCTCCCGCGCCGCCACCCTCGACCCGTCCAATCGGCTGGACGCGCTATGACGCACCGGGCCTCCGGCGGCGAACTGCTGGCCCCGGGCGTCGGCATCATCGAACAACCCATCGGCGCAATGGATCTGGACGAGGCGGTGGCGGCCATCCGCTCCGGGCCGCAGGGGCCGGGCGTGGCCGCGATCTTCGACTTCGGCGGGACCGTGATCAGCGGCTTCAATCCGCCCGCCATCGTGAAACGCCTCATCCGCCGCGGCGGCGACAACGCCGTCAGCGCCGTCCTGCTCGGCAGCATCCGCGGTGCGCGCAGCGAAGGCGAATACGAACGCTTCCTGCAACAGGCCATGCACACCTGGGCGGGCGTCCCCGAAACCGAACTCGAGGAACTCGGCGCGCGGCTGTTCCTCGAGACCGTGCACGGACACCTCTACCCCGAAGCCTGGCGACTGGTGCGCGAGCACGAAACCGCCGGGCACACACTGCTGCTCGTCAGCTCGCTGACCAGGTATCAGGTGCAACCGGTCGCCGAGGAACTCGGCATACCCAACGTGCTGTGCACCACCATGGCGGTACAGGACGGCGTGCTCACCGGACACGTCGACGGAAAACCACTGTGGCGCAATGGCAAAGCCGACGCCGTGCGCAGGTTCGCCGCGACCCGCGGCATCGACCTCGCACAGAGCCGGGTGTACGCCGACAGCGCCGCCGACCTGCCACTACTCCAACTGGCCGGACATCCGGTCGCGGTCAACCCGGACCCGCGAGTGGTGCTGGAGGCCGCCGAGAAGAGTTGGCCGGTACTGCATTTCCGGCCCCGGCAGGCACCGACGCCCACCGACTACGCGCGCACCCTCTCCGGTTTCGGGGCGCTCGTCGGCGGCGCGCTGTTCGGCATCGCCGCCAAGGCGCACACCAAACAGCGCAGGCAGATGGCCGATTCCATGCTGACCGTCGCCGCCGACTCCACACTGCGCGGCACCGGCGTGCGGGTGCGCGTGGCCGGAGCCGAAAACGCCCGTGCGCCACGGCCCGCCGTGTTCATCTTCAATCATCAGAGTCAATTCGACATCGTGGTGATCGCCGAGGTGCTCGGCGACGGCTTCACCGGTATCGCCAAGCGGGAAGTCGCCAACAATCCGCTGTTCGGGCCGCTCATGCGGTTCGTGGAAGTCACCTTCATCAACCGCGGCGACAGCGCCGCCGCCAGAGCCGCCCTGGAACCCGTCGTCGAAACCCTCAGGGGCGGACTGTCGGTCGTCATCGCCCCGGAGGGCACGCGCTCGCTCACGCCGCGCGTAGGGGCCTTCAAGAAGGGCGCGTTCCACATCGCCATCCAGGCCGGGGTGCCGATCATCCCCGTAGTGATCCGCAATGCGGGCGAAATCGCCTGGCGCAACTCGGCCGTCGTGCGCAAGGGCGTGGTGGATGTGGCCGTCCTGCCGCCCATCGACGTCAGCGGCTGGGATCCGGCGCAGATGGACGACGAGGTGGCGGCGGTCCGGCAGCAGTTCGTGGACACCCTGCTGCACTGGCCCGAAAACGAGTGATCCCGCACCACCGAAGTGGTGCGGGATCGAAGTCACGGTGTGCGACAGCGCGTCAGACGGCCTTGCCGAACAGCAGCTTCCACGGCATCAACGCCGACTCCAGCTGCACCTTCAACGTCATCTTGGACGCGCCCTTGGTGCGCTCCTCGAAGCGGATCGGCACCTCGGCGATGGTGATGCCCTTCTTGACCGTCCGATAGTTCATCTCGACCTGGAACGAGTAACCGTTGCTCTTGATCGAGGACACATCGATGGCGCGCAGCGTATCGGCCTTCCACGCCTTGAAACCGGCGGTCGCGTCCTTGACGCCCAGGCGCAGAATCAGATTCACGTAGAAGTTGGCCCAGGCGGACAGCGCCTTGCGATGCCACTTCCACTCCTCGGCGGTGGAACCGCCGGGCACATAGCGGGATCCGAGCACCACGCCCGCGTCGGTGGTCTCCAGCTTCTCCAGCATGGCCGGAATCACCTCGGCGGGATGCGAGAGATCGGCGTCCATCTGGATCACCACGTCCGCACCCTCGTCCAGGGCGCGGGTGATGCCCGCGATGTAGGCGCGGCCCAGACCGTCCTTCTCGGTGCGGTGCAGCACACTCACCACATTGGGCAGGTCCACCGCCAGCTTGTCGGCCACCTCACCGGTGCCATCGGGTGAATTGTCATCCACCACCAGCACGTGCAGGTCGGCCACCGGTAGTGCGGTGAGTCGCTCCACCGCCACCGGAAGATTCTCCCGCTCGTTGTAGGTCGGCACCACAACGGTAACCTTCAAGACTCGCCCTCCCGCTCGATTCTCGCCCGTACGCGCCCCCGGCACGGGTGGGCACAACGTCGATTCTGCTCACGGAACTTTAGTTGATGTACCTGAGGTACACGTGAGCGCATAGGCCCGAGCGGCCAGTCCAGCGAGCCGTCCTCAGTCGTCGTCGGCGTCCGCGGCCTTGTTCCGCGCCTTCGCGATCTCCAAAGCCCTTTCGGCAGTTGCCTTATCAGGATACGGCCCCATCCGCCCACCCACCCAGCACTGCTTACCCTGCTCAGCCCGGTGATGATCGATGCAGTAGTACCACTGGTTGTCTTCATCAGCCATACCTCCAGCATGGCACCAAGATCAGGACGGTCGGTGCGAACACGCGAAAATCAGCGCTAGCAGGGCTTCACCTGGTAGGTCGGACAGAAGTCCCCATATTGTGCGTCCCAGGCCCGAAACGGTTGCGACCGTGGTGTGAAGCCCCTGGGCCAGGTCGTCGCCGGGTCGAATCGCACGAACATGACACTCGCCCCGTTCACCTGTTCCTCGTCGGTGGTCATCAGATCCGGTAGCGGGCCGGACGAGAAGGCCATCGAGAAACCGTCGGCCAAGCTCGCACCTCGGAGATCCGTGTGGGCGAACTGCGCGCCCCGCAAATCGGCACTGCCCAGTGCGGCCATACGCATATCGACCGAGGCGAACCCGGCTCTGTGCAGCTTCGCGTCACCGAATATCACAGCCTGCATCGAACCGCCTTGAAACCCGGCGTCGCGCAGGTCAGCGCCGTCCAGCACCGCACTGTCGAGGACGGAGTCCACGAATACCGATTCCCGTAGGTCGGCCTGGAGAAACAACGCATGCGTCAGGTTGGACTGTGTCAGGAGCACCTGCCGAAAGTTGGCATTCCTCAGGTTGGCCCACACCAGGCAGGTATTCGACAGGTCGATGATCTCGACATGAGCGTCATCTCGGCCGCCGATCACGGTCAGCGCGGTCTGCACGTCGAGATCGGGTTCTTTCTTGACCACACCGCATTCGGGTCCATTCGGCGCGTGGGTGCGCACGAAGGCTCCGAGCATCTGCATGATCGGCTTGCGATCCGGCTCGGAGTCCTCGGAGAGCTTGCGTAGCAGGTTGATTCCGCCCAGCCGGATATCGAGGTTGCTGTTGCCCAGCTGCTCGACGGCTTTCGCGAAGCGGTCGGTGACGGCGGTCTGACGTGCCAGTCCGGACTGTTCGCTTGTCGCCCTGAGTGATTGGTTCGTGAACCACAGCGTCGCCAGCGCGGCGATGGTGGTGACCATGGCCGCCAGCTTCGGCCAACCTCCCCAGCCGAACAGCGCTCGGCTCGCGCGGCGGACGCGGAAGCGGCGCGTATCGGGTTGGCGCAGAGAGTAAATGCGATGCGGACGGCGTCGCGCGCCGGTTCCCCCCGTTGCTGATCTCACCCCTTGATTTTCCCTCGGGGGTACGACAAAAAAGGTCGCACCCTCGGGGTGCGACCTTTGATGACGATGGTGGCCAGAGCCGGGATCGAACCGGCGACCTTCCGCTTTTCAGGCGGACGCTCGTACCAACTGAGCTACCTGGCCGAAGCACCCGGTATCGAATGCCAAGATAAGTCTTGCGACCCTGACGGGACTCGAACCCGCGACCTCCGCCGTGACAGGGCGGCGCGCTAACCAACTGCGCCACAGGGCCTTGCTTGCTCCACTACAACAGTGTTGCCACTGTTGTACCCCCTACGGGATTCGAACCCGCGCTACCGCCTTGAAAGGGCGGCGTCCTAGGCCGCTAGACGAAGGGGGCCCGCCGGATCACTCCGGACCGTTACACTCAACGGCTTCCGTTGGGAGCGGAGATAGCTTATGACAGCATCCGCTCTATTCCCAAATCTGCTGGTCAAACCGTCAAATTGAGATCTTCCAGCCGGGCGGACACCCGCCAGCCCACGCGCCGGAACTCCTCGGTCCACTCGGGAGTCGCGGTGGCTTCCACGATCATCTCGAGCGCCTCGGTGAACCGGGAGCGCAGATCGACCGGACCACCCAGCACATCGGCGATATAGCGCTGGCCCGCCAGGGCCGCCGCCAGCGTGCGGGTGAAGCGGTCCGGATCGGTGTCACCGCGCAATTGCTTGTGCTCGGTGGCGCGCACCGCGAGCAGCCGGATGGACCGCCCGAGAATGCGGCCGCCGCCGGCCTGGATATCGCGATAGAACTCCGGTTCGATGATGAGCCGGAACTCGGCCTGGATGATGATGTCGTTCTCCAGCCGCAGCGCGATCTCGTCGATCATGCCGTGCAGGACATCCAGGGGTCCGAGATCCCCTCTGCCGAGCCATCTTTCGGTGGACACGCGGTAGCGGTCGACTGCCGCTTCCAAGACCGCGCGAGCCAGGTCCTCCTTGGAGTCGAAGTGAAAGTACATGGCGCCCTTGGTCGCGCGTGAACCTTCCAATATGCGGTTGAGCGATGCAGCGGCATAGCCGCTCTTCCCGAACTCAACGGCGGCGGACCTTATGATCGCCGCGCGTGTCCGGCGGGCCCGCTCTTGCTGCCGTGCCATGCTCGAAACGCCTCCGAAGCTAGCTACCGCCGCTGGCTACCCCGTGGTGTTCCACAAAGCGCCCTCGACGCAAAGTTACGTGTCTTTCAAATACTTCAAAACGGGCTTCGCCCGAATTACCAAACTTTTGGTACGAAAAAGCGCGAAAAACTTGAAACACACCAACTGGTATAGTTTTTCCCGCCCGGGTGCGCCGCAGGGGGTGCGCACCCGGGCGTTCTAGTCGTCTGGAACCGCCTCCCGCAGCCTGATCTGTTGGAGCCGCGATCGATCGGAACCGTTCGCAACCCATTCGGGCATATCAACGATAAGCCGAATCCCGTGCTACCGGGGCAATCCCGGTTCTTCAGGAATTCACCAGTCGGTCACCGTACCCGGAATGCGCACCCTGCGTGAGGTGTACCGGAGAGTCAGTTAGCCAGCATGCCCCCTATCGAAAACCGCAATTCCTCAGCTAACAGCTGGGTGAATGGTCCGGAAAGCTGAATTCGCCCATATCCCTTGAACGTTCGGTATTCGGCCACAGCGGCACACCCCGCCGCCGCACGCCCGGCAGCACCCGCGGTACCGAGCGCCGCCGGCCGCGCCGAATCCGGCCGGTTCCCGGCCTGCGCTCCAAAATGCTTGCCACACATCACCATTGGATGATATTCACAATCAGGCGCATCGAAACAATCTGCGTGTCAACGCGATTGCCGAACGGCAGTACAGCGCCGGTTCCGGCGTGCGCGCGCACGACCGGGACGCAACCGGGCCGCACCCCTCGCGCCGCCCGCGCGCCCCTCCCCGGCGCGCGGTCCGCCCCCGCCCGCGCCGCCATCAATCCCCACCGACCGGTCCGCACCCTCACAGCCCCTCATCGTGCTCCGCGCACCCCACCCCGGTGCCCCCGAAACTGGGGGATCGGCACATTCAGTCACCCCTTTGGCGCACCCGGTCACCCGACCACGACCCTCACGCGAACCGGGCCACGACACGACACTCCCGCGAACCGGCCACGCGCGCACCGCGCTCCGGACACCCGCCCGAGCGGACCACCCCCGCCGCAGCGCCCGGCGACACCACCGACACACGCGGGGCCAACCGCCGTGACCAGCGCAAATGCCGTCCGGCAGCACACAATTGGATACTCATTTAACACTTGCGGGGTCAACCTACTAAAGTGATCGACCGCGCCCCTATAGCTCAGTTGGTAGAGCTACGGACTTTTAATCCGCAAGTCGCAGCGCTTCTAGCTGCGGAAACGCTAAAATCTTGGGGCATCCATGGGGCATAGACGACAGAAGGGGCACCCGTAGGTGCCCCTTCACTGCGTTGTGCCCCCTGTAGGACTCGAACCTACGACCTAGAGATTAAAAGTCTCCAGCTCTACCAACTGAGCTAAAGGGGCGTAGCGGCTTAGCGGGGACAAGAGTACAACATGCCCCACGAATGCCCCACATGGATATCGACGGAGGCGCGATCACATGGCATGGGCCGAGAAGCTCCCCAGCGGCCGGTACAGCGGCGTATATCGCGACGCAGCAGGCAAGAAACGGCGGCTGCCCAAGACCTTTGCCCGCAAGGACGATGCGGTGCGGTACGCGGGCAAGGAGGAAGTCAATCAGCGCGAGTCCCCGACGCCCGCCGACGCGGGGAAACTGACGTGGGGCGAGTGGGAACCGCGGTGGCAGGCTCGCCGAATCGTGGACAAGAGCACAGATCGGTCTGACCAAGGTCGACTACGCGATCACGTTCGCCCGCGATGGGAGCGGGAACCTGTGCGCAGCATCACAACCGGCATGATTCAGCTATGGGTGACCGACATGGCGAAATCCGGCATGGCACCCTCGACGGTCGCCAAAAACTACTACCTCCTGAGCGCGTCCATGAAGGAAGCGCACAAGGCTGGTGTCATCGAGATGAATCCATGCAAAGGCGTGAGCTTGCCGAAGCCCGGCCCAATGCCGGAGCGCTACCTGGACATCAGCGAAACCTCAGCAATCATGGCCTCGTTGAGCGATTTCGATCAGCTCGTCGTAGACGTACTGCTTGGTACGGGAATCAGGCTCGGCGAAGCGATGGGCCTGCACTGGGAGAACGTCGATCTGAAACGCCGATTGGTCGCGATCGAATGGGCCTACGATCCCGTCGAGCAACTGATGAAGTCCCCGAAGGATCATGAGCGCCGCACGATTCCCATCGGGGCCAGCTTGACTCAGCGGTTACACAGACACCTTTCGCAAGTCGGCGTCGGCAAGCCTGCGCCCGCCCCCATCACGTACCCCCGCGCCGCCCGCGTCCATTCCGGTCTGGTTCTCGCTCACACCGAAGGCAGGCCATTCGATCCGTCCAATCTCCGGACGCGATTCGATGCGTCGGTGCGGATCGCGTACGTCGGCAAGGGCAAGCACCGGCACCAGATCGGCCATGTCCGCTTGCATGACCTGCGCCACACCTACGCGAGTCGCCTGCTGGAGGCTGGAATCCCTATCGAAGAGGTTTCGCGGCTGCTGGGCCATGCCAGCATCACCACCACTCAGCGGTACGCCCACCGCGCGAAAAATCAATGGACTGATGTCCGCGCGGCCCTCGGCTAACACCTATCCCCCACCTCCGCGACTGGTCGTACGTGCCGACTACTGACCAAACGTGCCGACTCTGCCTGCCGCCGGGCTTCTGCGGTCTGAGCGGAGCAGGATCGGTTTCGGATGATCACCGCGCGCATATTCAGCCCGGGTAGTCGGCTGACGCGGTAGGTCAGCTGAGGGGTGAGCAGTGACACGTAAACGAGTTCTTCTATCGGTTCTGCCGTTCGTTCTGGCCGCCGGTCACGGGGTGGCCGCCGCCGCGCCGGGGCAACCAGGGTTGGCGGTGCCGGGTGATGGTCAGCCGGGACTGAGTACGGCTCCGCAACCGCCGCCCGCAGCGCCGAGTCTGGCCGACTACATCCCGGACCCGCCCGCACCCCCAGCGCGCCCGCAGCCGAGTCAACAGACCCCGCCCCGACCCAGTGTCCCGAAACCTCAACCGGCGCAGGACAACGAGGCACAGAGCCCAGAACCGGAGCCCGCGCCGGAAGTCGTTCCGGCTGCGCCGAACACATTGCGGGCGGGCAATGCCACTGTGGCGGTACCGAATTGGGTAGATGCCAAGACCCGGGACAAGGCGCAGGCGTATCTGAACTGGGGGGAATGGCAGATCGCCGCAGGATATGACGCGCTCGGATTCTCCCGGCAGGAGTCGGACCGGCGCGCCGCCTCGACCCTCATGGGCGGGCTGGTCGGCGGCGGCGTTGGAATGGAAATCGCTTCGGTGCCTGCGGCAGTGGCCGGATGCGGTGTCGGCGGCGTTGTCGGCGCGGCGGTGGGCGCGGCCATCGGGGGCGTGCCGACTGCGGGCGCGGGCGCACCACTAGGCGCTGCGGTGGGCGGTGTGGCTGGATGCGCGGTCGGGTTAGTCACGGCGGCAGTCCCGGCCATCGTGGCGGGCGCCACGGCGGGCGCTGTTGTCGGCGGCGGCGCGGCCGGTGCGCTCGGCGGCGGCGTCGACGTGGAAAAGCCCGCAGTGGTCCCTCCGCTCATCGAAGTAGCCGCGCCGACCGTCGATCCTGTTGCCGGGGCAGTCGATTCGCTGGCCGCCGCGGTTCCGGGTGCGGGCGCGGTAGTCGATTCGCTGCGGTCCGCGCTCGCGGCCATGCCTCAACTCTGACCGCACCGGCGGGCGATATCGCGGGAACCCGCACGGCGGCGAGCGCGTCCAAGCTGATATGACGACATCGCCGCCGCGTGGTCCCGGCTTCTACGACAGCACGGCCGGGCGGTGGGCGCTGGCGTGCCTGCGGATTCGGCTCATGCTGACCTACGGCGACCCGGCTGTCCGCCGCCGCGATCGGCGACGCTCTCAGCGGGGAGTGATGGCGCGCTGAGAGCACCATTGCCGCATCTCCAATGTCCCGCGCCGGTTCCCGGTCTCGATCGCGAATTCGACTAGCCCTATCCATGCGCCGTCTCGGGTGCGCGCCCACCCGTGCAGCAACCCGGGTGCTGTGCCGGTCATGTCCAGCCCTCCGGCACGCACACGCATCGGCAGCGCGTTGGCGCTGGCATTGCCCGGGTGGGTCGGGATCGCGGCTGCCAGATCCACTGTCACCGGCGTCGGTGGATCGACCACGCGCCGCAGCGGCGGTTCGAATTCGTCGGGCCAGCGTTCGAACATAGTTTCGAATCATATCCATGATGTGTCCACAAACCAGCCAAGGGCAGACCGAGACCGCCCGCGCGTGCGACACAACCGCGACACGGGCGTGAGAATCTCCGGCAATGACAAGCCCTCACGAACTCGCCTCCCCCCGAACTGGCCGCGATGCGTGCCGCATACCTGGCCCTGGAACCGCTCACTGACGACGCGCGGGCGCTGCGATGGCTCGGCGATGTCCTGTGCGGCGGTGTCCGCACGCGTATCACGGCCATGACACCGGTTCGATGACTCCGGTCTCATGATCGATACAGCTCATTCTCACCACCGGCCGCGCGCCGCGTACACCAGCGATTCGCGGCCGGTACGGTCGGATTCACAGTCCTAGCAGGCGTTTCGAATGGTTCGCGGTGCGGGTATTTTGCCGCGAATCTGCGGCGGAATACCCGGCACGGCACACCTTGCCGCATTCAATAGCCGCGAGCTTGCTTATCGGACGCTATCGAATAGCTGCGCTGCCGGGAACGATCATGTCGTTCCCTTCTTCGCACGCCGCGTTGCCGGTTCCGGGAGTCCGGTAGAGCTACGGTCCGTTCCCCTGCGCGCTGGTGTCCCTCTGGGCGGCCTGGCCCGCCGCCGAGGCGATGCCCTTTCGTGCCCTGCGGGCGCGGTGTTTTTCCCGGTCCGCAAGCGCGTCGGGGCTGGTGTGTGGTGTCCCTCCGGTATGGCCTGGGGCGTCTCCGATCACGGACGGAACCCGCCCCGCGCCCGGCGCACCTGGCCGCTGGATCACTCACCGAGTGCGCGGGGCGGGTTCTGTCTGTGATAGCCCCGTGAAGGCCATACCGGAGGGACACCACACACGCCGCGCGCGGACCGCGCGACCTTCGGTCGCGGTACCCCGGTCCCCACCGCCATCGCGCTACGGACCCAACCCCTTACGGTCTCGCGTGCTCTATACCGCAGCCTGCCTACCTGGCCGGACCACAACCTTCGTATGCCAACGCAACCTACTCGCAAACGCTCCGATACCCACCCAACGCAACCCAAGTCTTTTGTCTTTTCCTCACCACCCCACCACCTCTCACTCACTTCATCTTTTTGATTTCTGATTGCTCCCTTCCCTCCCCCGTTCCCCATCTCATCTTCTGTTCACGTAGTGGGAGATGAGATGGGGAACGGGGGAGGGAAGGGAGTGAGCAGAAATCTTGCCCTTAAAACACTGCTCACGCATGGTTTTTGGGGTGGTGGGGACACGCGAAAAACCCGCACCGGTTTGTACGCCTGATTCGCTGGGTTTTCGCGGGATTTTCGCGCCCTCGATACCCCGAGATCAACTGCCGCACAGCCGATGCCGTGACACGAGAACGGCCCTTCCTCGGCCGGACAGGATATGTCCGGCCAGCGCCTTGCCCAAGCGCTTCGCCTGCGGCTCGCCGCCTTCGGCGATGGCCTGCGGCCACCCTTGTGCAAACCGCAGTCCGGACAGGCCAAGCCTTCGGAGGAAGGGCCGAAATAGCGGTCAGGGTGGAACCGCTCCACCCATGCCGCGCCGCCGACCGGCCGTGAACACGACGCAGCCCCCGACCCATACGGGCCGGGGGCTGCGCGGTGCTGGCGGCTAGGCGGCGGGCGCGGTGTAGGCGTCCAGCCCGTAGACGCGGCCGTAGCCGCTCTCGACCGGACCGACGTAGCTCAGGTTCTCCAGTCGGCCGCCCAAGGCGATGCCTCCGGCGCGGGCGCGGCGCACGCCCGCGTTGATCGCGCGCATGACATCGCGGTCCAGAGTGATCGCGTATAGCCCGTCGTCCTGCTCGTCGGCGCGGGCATCGGTTTCGAGGATCAGCTGCGAATCGATGACCGGATCGCCGCCCGCGGCGGGCATCGGTCGGCGGTCGACCCAGAACAGCGGCTGTCCGGCGCTGTTGTGGCGGTGGCGGCGCACGACGGCGACGATTTCACCGCTCACCCCGTCCCCGGGCTTGACGTCCTTGCCGAACGGGTTGGTCGCGCCGGTGGTCATCAGCTCGGTGTTGATCTGGTCCAAATCGGTCAATGAAGTGGTCATGAGTGGGTTCCTTCCAATGGGTTCAACGAGTCGGATGGTGCCCCGCCGGGCGGCCCGAATGTCTCGGCACCGCCCGGCGGCGATCGGTTAGCGAATGATGCTCAGGACGTGCGCGTCACCTCCGTTCTCGGATTCGGTGATCGCATTGCTGGCCTTGAACCGCGCGACGACTTTGGCGACGGTGCCGTGATGCAAGCCGATCAACTTGCCGATATCGCGTGTGGATAGCCCGGCCTGGCTCTGCTCCCAGATGTAGGCATCGCGCTCGGGTGTCGCTTCCGGACCCGGCGGTGTCGCGTCGCTGTCGCCTGCTGTCGCGTCGGTGTCGCCCGAATCGTCGCCTTCGCTGTCGCCAGCGACGGACTGTCGCGTCCGGGCGACGCTTTGCGACACGGGTGCGACAGGCGCTGTCGCCATCTTTTCGGCCGCCGCTGCCTGGTTGCTGGCCTCGGCAGTCCGGGGCACTTCCAGCAGGGTGGTCAAGGCGTGGGTAACCGCGAGTGCGGCGATCGGAGCCGCTCCCGCGACCGCTGCGGCAGCGAACCCGTTCAGTACCTTGCCCTCGATCATCGAGGCGTGGGCGGCGTTGCCGACCAGCGAAATCGCTTCTGCCGCAGCGAGTTCACCCCAAAAGAACCCGTAGGTTCCCTTCGGGATGACCACATTGGCCTTCTCCCGGCGACGCAGGGTCACCAGCGCGAACGCGGATTGGATGATCGGCCCGTCCACGATGACCGGGGCACCCCAGGCCAGCCAGGAAGGAATCCCGGCGGCCTGGGCGAGCCCGTGCAGGGCGATAGCTGACCAGCCGAAGGCCGCGACCGACACCGCAGCCACCGCCAGCAGCGCCACAGCCTCGGCGACATTCCAATCCAGTCCGGTTGTCGCCTCGGTGTCGCCTGCTGTCGCCTTCCCGGCTGTCACGGTGTGTCCGGTCTCGGGTGGCGACAGCTCCCGCCCGGTCGGGGCGACAGCGGCGACACCTTTTGTCGGGTCGGCGGCGCTCATCGCTCGTACCCTCCTTCGGCCCGGTCTGACAGCGCGGACCCTCCGGCCCAATCCGCCAGCGCCGACCCCGCGTCCGACCGCGACGGCCGAATCAGGCGTTCCTGCTCCGCGCGCACTGCAACCTCTGCGAGTTGATCCAGGGCGTCAGCGAGTTCTCGGTTACGGGCAATCAGCCGTCCGACCAGCTGTCCGGCGGCAACCAATTGCTCCTCCAGCTCGTCGGCCCGCTGGTTCGCCACGATCAGTCGGGCGTCGGTGTCGGCGCTGCCGCTCGGATGCTCCGGCGTCTCCTGATCGGAGCTGACGGGCGTGGCCGGAATGGTGCGGATTGGCGACCATGCGACTGTGCCGACCGGTTCGGGTGCGGCCTGCGCAGGCATGGTCGCGTCCAGGGCGGGGGCGCTCATCGCTCGAACCCGTCGTGCTCGCTGGTAGCGGCGTCGGCGGCCAGAGCGTTGCCGGGCTTGAACTCCGCGAGCGCGGACAACGCGCCCGCGGTGGGCCGGTCGAGTGCGTCAGCCCGGGTGATGTACGGCGAAACCACCCCGCCGGAACCGTCGCGCTCTACGCCGTGCTCGGCCATGTAGCGGGCCTGCTCCTCGCTACGCCGCTCGATCGGCGACAACCCCTCCAGGTCGACGTCTACGGTCAGCCGCTCGGGATCGCGGTTGTCTTCGTGCCGAAGCGTCGCGTCCTGGAGGTAGCACCACTCCTCGACCCACTCCGGATCGCTCATCCACCGGTTGGCGTAGTCGCCGTAGTCGACGGCATCGGCCGGGTCGTACTCGCCCTCGTAGGTGGACCAGGCGTGCACGAAGTCCGCGCGCATCCGCGTCTCGGTCTCGCCCGCTTCGGCCGGGGTGAAAGGCTCGGGCTGGGTAATGTCATTCATTGGTTCGGTGTCCTCTCGATCAGTGGTTTTCGTGGTGATGGCGGACCATCGGCCGTGGCCGGACAGGTCGCGTGCCTGCGCCTGACTGCGCCACGTCACCGGGTCCATACCGGGCGGTGTCTCGCCCGGTATGGTCGGCAACTCCAATTGCCCTTGCGGGTGGATGAATGCGCCGGTTTCGATCCACAGCTGCCGCAGCTCGCGCCAGCGCGGGGCGACCTCCGGATCTGCGATCCAGTGCTGCTCGATCTCGGCGGCGCGCTCGTACAGCCATGCCGCGTCGGGGTGTTCCGGCCATGGCTGGTCCAGGGCCAAATCCACCCGCATGTGCGCCCGGGTGTAGTCGGTGCGCCATTGTGCCTCTGCCGGGTCCGGGACACGGCTGGCGTGGTACTCGCCGATTTTGGTGTCGATCCGATCCAGGCCGCATTGGGCATAGGTGACCAGCAAGGCATCCATGCACCAGTTCTCCAGGTCGGACTCCCAATCCAGCGTCGGCGCGGCCTTGGTGCCCTTGGCCCACCGCTGCGCGCGCTCGTCGGCGTCGGTCCATACGACCAGTCCGAGGCCATCGCAGTCCCGGCACGGGCTGTCCTCATCATCGAGGTCTTTCAGGCCGGTACCTGTGCAGATATCGCAGTCCTTGGTGCGGATCACCGCTCGGCCCCGTCCCGCTCGGTGTCCTGCTCGGAACCGTTGCTCAGGGCGCTACCGGGCTTGTGGTCCGCCAAAGCTGACCGGCCCGCCGACGCCTGGTCGATGCGGTTGAGTTCCTGCCTGAGCCACTTGCGCATGTCCGGATCGGTCTCTTCGTTCAAGTCGATCTGGAGATCGGCGCGTCGGTCGGCGGCGCTGGCTATGCGGTACTCGACTCCGAAATGACCATCCCCGCGAACGAACACCGCCCCGCCGCTCTCTTGCGCCTGGAACCAGACTTCATCGCTGGGGGCTTCAGAGGTCCACACCTGCTCGGGTCGCTGCTGCTCGCGGTCGTCGGCGCTCATCGCTCGGCCCCGTCCCGCTCGGTGTCCTGCTCGGAACCGTTGCTCAGGGCGCTACCGGGCTGGTGACCGGCCAGCGCCGACCGTCCCGTCGCCTTCTTCGCGGTCTTGGCCTGGCGCTGCGCGCTGCCGTACCGCTCGCTCGGCTTGGTCCGCTCGACCAGCTTGGCCACGGCCTCATCCCGCTCACCGCGTAGCCGCTCCAGCTCGGCTTTCTGCTGCTCCAGCTCGGCTTTCTGCTGCTCTACGATCCCGGTCAGTGCCTTGGTCTGCTCCGCGAGGGTGTTGCGCTGGTCGGCAAGCTCGCGGACCCGTCCCACCATGTCGTTCATGTCCGGCGCGGCCTGCGCGGTCGCGGTGCGCTGCCCCAAACCGCCGGCGGTTTCCCCGGAGACACGGCCGGGCTGTGGCGGGCGCTCGGTGGAATCCGCGGTGGCCTCGCGTGCCTGCTGCGATCCCTGTTCGGCGGGGTCCGGCTTGCGGTAGGGCTCTCCCTTGGCGTGGGCCGCAGTCACGTCACGCCATTTCTCGGTGGCGCGACCAACGGTGGTCTGATTGCCTTCGCGGAGGTAGAACGGCGTGCGCTGGCCAGCCTCGCGGGCACGAACCGTGAACTGTGTGCCAGCCTTCCAGTTGTTCTCGATCACCGTGCTGTGCACCCACTTCGCGCCCTCGGCCTCGCTCGGGAAGTACCCGACGTTCGTTTGCGAGCTGCCATCCGGAGAACTGGACGCGATCTCCACCCGGCACCGGCTGTTGGCCTCGGCGTTGTTGAATTCCCACTGGATCCGCTCCGCGCTGAGCCCGGCCTTTTCGGCGTCGCGGACCGCGTCCTCGCGCGCCTGCTGGTACTGGCGACCGGACCCGTTCTTGGTGTAGTCACGCTGCCACTGGTGTTCTACGTGCCGGATCTTCTGTATCGCGTCGGCCCGGCTCAGCGCCGGAGAGGCCTGGTCGATCCCGCGCGGCTCCCGCCCCGGGGCGAAGTCCTGGAACTGAAACTGCCGATTCGCAGTCGCGGGTGAGGGTGTGGCGGTGTGGCGGTCGGCGCGGGCCTGCGCTGCCCGGTCCTGTTCTGCCTGCCAGAGCGCGTATTCGCGGTTCTGCTGCTCCTCTTCCCGGCGTGTGTAGTCCTGAAGTTCGGACTGCACCCCCGCCGCGCGGGCGAACATGGCGTCTTCGTTGCTCAGCGGCGGGAAAACCGGCCCGAGCGTGCTGGCCGGGTCTTGATCGACCGCGCCCAGCGCGAGGGCGGCTTGCCCCCGCTGCTCCAGCGACATCCCCGACATGTGCAGGGTCGATTCGATCCGGGTCCGCACGGCCGCAAGCCGCGCCGACGCGGCCTGCACCTGTCCGGGGCTGTAGAGGTTCGGGGCACCGCGCATCGCGGCCACAATGCGGGCCTCGTGCTGGTAGTCCCCTACCCGCTTCTCCATCCAGGCGGCGGCAATACGCTCGGCTCCCAGCTGTTTCTCGATGTGGCGGGCCATCTCATCGCGCTTCTGCCGGGTCAATTTGGCTCCGCGAATCGAGTGGTGCTGGCGGGCGAGCCAGCTGCGGGCGGCGTTCATGGCCTGCCGGAATACGGTGCCGGGCACGGCGGCGATTTCGTCAACTTCGTTCTGCGACATGATGATTCATTCCTTCCAATGGGTGTTACTGCTGCTCGGCGGAATCGCCGAGAGTTTCGGGGATGATGAGGGCCTGCGCCTCGTCGGCCGGGCCCGAGAAATCCGGGTAGGGCGGGAACGTCCTGGACTGCCACGGAGCGACGGAGGCAGGGACATCGACGTTCTGCGCGAACGCATCTCGGGCGGTCGGCCATTCGTCGGTGTGGCTGCTGACGTAGTTGTAGGCGTGGTAGAACCGGGCGCGGTCCAAGAACGACAGCTCATCGGGGTCGCGGCTCTCGAACTCACTGCGCAGGGCTTCGAGCTGCGGAGCCCACACCCGCGCGTCACGCTCGACCGGATACCCGGGGTCCACCGCGACCATCTCGGCGCACTTGCGGTTCTTCGCGTACCGAACCTCGCTGATCAGCTCACTGACCGACAGCTCGGACAGCTCCCGCGCAATCGGGCCACTGAGCAGCTCGGGCCGGAACTTCGCGCGGATCTGGATCTGAACCTGTTCGCGCGCATGGACATCGAACTCTCGGCGCGCTTTCTGCTCGCGCAGGATTCGGTCATAGTCGGCGCGGTCGGCGGGCGAGAGCCGTAACCGGTTGATCGCGTCGGGAATCCGCGCATCCAGGTCGTTGACCAGAATTGCGATCGTCGCGAACGTCGCGACCGCCCCGCAGGCGAGACCGATAACGACGGCGGTTCGAAAATCGTTGCTGTGCATGGCTTTTCCTTCCAATGAGTTCTATTGACGAGCGAAACGGATCAGGCCATCGATCGCCCAGAGCTGGGCAAGCGGCTTCGGTACGCCCAAGATGTCGGTGATCTCGGCCCAGGTAGAGCCTTCGATCCAGTCCTGAGCGATGCCGTGTCCGAGTTCCTGGACGGCTTCGGTGGCGGTGAGTGCGCAGTGCCCGCGCCGAAGAGCGGCAGTGCACAGTCGATTCGGGAACGGGCGGCCTCGGGCGGCCTGGCGGGCTTCGGCGTACCAGGACTCCAGATCCGGGTAGCGGGCGACGGTCTGGCCCCATTCGTCGGTTACTTCGTGCGACATGGTTCTCACTCCTGCCCGAGCGAGGTGAGCGACGCGGCCGGATCGGCTACGCGCACAGCCGATTCCAGTTCGGCCGGGAATGCGGCCCAGTACCGGAACAGGTTGGTCACCTCGGCCAGCAGCCCGGCCAGCACCGGCACTTTGCCGACAAGCAGGGCCGCGATCTGCCCATCCACGCCCGGCGCGCCTGTCCATACGCCCGCGCCGTACTCCCCGCCCCACAGCGCGGCCAGGGTGTGAGGGTTGAAGCGGGACAGGAACTCCGCGGTGGTAGTCGCGGGCAGCGCGGGGGCGTCCACGATCAGGTGCAGGCCCATTTCGCGCAGCTGAATCCAGTAGTAGTCCTGGATCGAGGAGGGCAACCCGGCCCGGCTACCGCCGGGGTCGAGCATGGCCAGCAGGGTCGCTGGCGGCAGGGTCCACAGCCACGCCGGAAGCTCCGGGTTCATCTGAAAATGGTTGGTAGTCACTGACTTTCCTTTCACTTGGTGGGTTTCTTGCGGGGCCGGATCTACAGCGATCCGGTGTCCTCGGGGGGCGTGTCCTCATCAGGTCCAAGCCCCAGCAGTTGCTTGCCGAACTGCCAATCGGTGAGCACCCATTGATCGGTCTCGCGCAGGATCGCCACGGCCGTCTGATAGGCGTTCAGGGCGCGCAACTGGGCGATGAGGGCGCGGAAGCCATTGGCGATCGGATCGTCGGCGGCAAGGTTGTCTTTCACGATCGGATCGAGGTTGAGCATCCGAAGCGAGGGCGGGGTGATGTCTTCGGCCTCAGCCAGGCGTCGCCCCTTCTCGGGCCACGGCAGCGGCGCGAGAACGATCGAATGCGCCAGCAGGTACCACATGCCGCGCAGCTGCGCGCGCTGCTGCGTCACCATGTGTTCGTCCGGGCGGGCCAGCAGCCCGAGCGTTTGCGCCTTCTCCTCGCATTGGAGCCGGGCCGACGCTCCGCCGTACAGGACGGCGAGACGGTCTACTAGGGCGACGGCGAGATCACGGGTGTCGGTGGTCTCGCTCATGACTGCTCACCGCCCCGCGCGGTGCGCCGCGCCTCGAAGGTGCCGCGACGGTCGGCCAGGCGGGTCACGCGATCGCGTACGGCGCTGGACTGCTCGGCGACGACTCCCGCGAGCATCCGCACCGAATCGACCGGGCCGGGCCGCCCCGCGCAGTGCCACCAGGCGTACGCGGCCAAGGCCAGCACGTAGAGAGACAGCGGGCCGGGCAACGGCAACACGATCACCGCGACAGTGGCTGCACCGGTGGTTGCTACCGCCGGACCCCAAATACGCACGTTGTCACGGGTTTTGGTGGCGCGCTCCAAGGGCTTGGCCATGGCGCGGCCGACGGTGCCGCCGTCCGGGATGACCGGCACCAGTTGTTCGGCGAGTTCCTCGGCGGCAGTGCCGCGCATGTCGGCGGCCAGGGCATCAAGTACGGCCTGGTCGTGCTCCTGCTCGGCGGGGCTGCGCCCGCCCAGCTCCTCGCCGTGGTTCTCGGGTTCCATCGGATCAGGGGTAGTCATTGCTGTATCTCCTTCCAGGACTTCGGATTTCGGGTCACGCCGCGCGGCGCTTGCCGTTCATGTCGATCACCGGCGCGAGCTTGCCGCCGCCATTGGGCGGGGTGGGATCGGTGAAGTCGGCGATGCCGGGCAGAGGCCGCAGGTTCGCGAGGTCGGCGTCGTTGAGCGGGCTGACCCGGCCCCAGCGGGCGCGCCCGCCCTGGACGATCACCAGGTCGCCTTTTTTCATGGCGCGCAGGCGATTCGGCGGCAACAGGTACTGGTCCGAGACCTGCACGTTGCCTTCGTCGCCTTCGTTGTGGCCGTTGATCAGCTTGCGGCTACGGTCGAACTTCGGACGGCTGCCGTAGACCTTGCAGATGGTTTCCGGGTCGGTGGTGCGCCCGATGAGACTGCCGCCCGAAGCGGCTGAGACGAGCGCGTGACGGCTGTCTTCGTCGTGCCCGAGGCCCTGCCAGGACTGCGCGATCCACCAACTACCGATGCCCGCTTTGCGCAGGCGTTCAACCCATTTCACCGCGCGGGTTTTGCCATCGGAGACTGCTGAGAACTCATCGACCACAAGCAGCGTGGTGCGCCCGTGGGGCTTGTCGGCAAGCTGTTCCAGCATGGTGCCCAGCGCACCGAACTGCGACCGCGCCCGGTCCGGGGTTTTGACTCCTTCCAGGGTGATGTACAGCGCGTCGTAGTCGGTCAGTGCCCTGTCGCCGTCGAACGCCTCACCGAGCGAGCGATACAAATTCGCGAATTCGGCGCGCCCACTGCGCATCACGGGCTGTTTTCCGTCGACTGTGGACTTGATCTCCATATCGATGCCCATGACGCCGGACCAGACGTCCTCGCCCGCGACCCCGCCCCAGAGCTGGGCGAGCTTGTCGACGTCGAACCGGGACAGGAACTCATCCCAGTTGCGCGGCGGGTTGTGACCCTGGGGCGTCTGGACGCCCTTGATCATTTCGACCTTGGCCGGGGCGTCCACGATCAAATGGATGAGGGTTTCGCGGATTTCGTGGAAGTACTTCTCGGTGTCGGTGGTCGGCGTGGACCCGCCGGAGATCATCGCCGAGAGCACCGACCGCAGATCATCCACAGTGGACTTCTGCTGCTCGGGCTTGAGGCTGTCGAAGTCCTTGCCCGGCCACATCCGCAGCTTCACCTTGCTCGGGAACTCGCCGATCCGGTCGGGCCGAACGCCCAGGGCTTCGAACCACTTCCGCATTCGGCCCGCGACCTTGCGCGATGCCGGGCCGCCGTTGCAGTCCACGACAATGATCAGCGGGCGGCCGGGCCGGTCTGCACGCCACCATTGCCGATGCCGCGTCCATGTGGTCGTGAACCAGGACAGCAGCACCCGTTCCATCAGGGTGGTCTTGCCCGACCCACTGGACGCCACTGTGGTCATGTGCTCGGCGACATTGATCCACGGCAGGATCAGCCGAGTCTCATTGCGGCCCAACAGCGCCCGCGCCACACCGGACGGCGGTGCCTGGGTGGTCTCCAACGCCAACCGGCCCAACACAAGCTGCGGGTTGAGTCCGCCCGTTGTGTAGGGCAGGCGGCGGCGGGACAGGCGCGCGGCGGCGGCCTGCTCGCGCTGGGCCTGCACGTAGATCGCGCGTTCGGTGCGGGTTGATGTCTTGAGCCCCACCGTGAGCAGCTGCATCCGCCGGTTGGTGTGCAGCACAGCCGCGATCAGCCATGCCGCCGGAATCAGCAGCGGAGCCATACCGAACAGCCCGCCGACGAACTGGCCCGCCAGGAACTCGCTCGCGGCCTGCCCGGCATCGCGCAGCGGCGCGAACACATCCCACGCCCACAGCGCCGCCGCACCCGGCATCGCCAGCACCGAGGCGAAGAACCAGTTCCGGAGCTTGACGGGCTTCCAGCCCAGCAGGATCGCCGGAGCGGTGATCGCGAGGACACCGATGGCGACGGTGACCAGCACCGCAGCACCGAGCAGGCTCGCCTGCCCAACGCTGTCCCACGTCCACGAGGAGAAGTCCGGCATCCAGCCCAGCGGGTCATGATGGACGCCCTTGATGGGCGGCATCTCCGGCCGGACCTGGATACCGGCGGGTTCGGTTGTCGGCGGCGGCACCGGCGCGGGCAAGTCCGCGGTGGGTCCGCAGTCGTCGGGGGTAATCATTGGCACGCAGGTCATGACCCGATCGCCTTTCCGTTCTCGTGGTGCGGTGCGGCGTCGGCGGTTTCGTTCGCCTCGACTCCGCCCTTGATGACCCGAAGTCCGGACTTTCCTGCGGTCTCGGCTTTCCTCGGGTGAATGACTTCTTCCAGGTCCAGCAGGGTCAGCTTCGGGCCGCTGGACAGGTCCAAACCCTTTGCCGCCGAACGGATGACGTTCTTGACCTCATCGCCTCGGCAGTAGTAGGTGAGCCCGGCACAGTCGGCTTGCCGGGCCACCTGAAGGGCCTGGAACACCGCCGACCGCGCCGCCCTTGGGTCTTTTGGGCTCAGCTCGACCTCGACCGCCCACAGATCCCCGCCGCTGGTGTAGTAGCGGCCATCGTGAATGTGCGGGCGCGATTGCCCGGCCTCGACCAGCCCGACTTCCGCGCGCAGCAGGCGTTCGGAAATCCAGCGGTCCAGGTCCATCCCGGTCAGTGCCGTCCGAAGTTCGAACACGGCCTTGGTGTGGGCGGCCATCATCGGGGTCGGCACCCAGTACCGGACCGCTCGGCCCAGCAGCATTTCCGCTGACACCTTGGTCGGGAAGATCCAGGACGGACCCGGCACCGGCCGTACCCGCCGTTTGCTGATCAGGTGCGCCCGTTGCCATTTCGAGGCAATCCGGTACATGCCGTTCAAGCCGACCCCGAGCATTGCGGCCACCGCATCCATCGGCGCGCCGTACTGCTCGGCCAGGATCGTTGCCCCGGCCATATCGCGCGGGGACAGGTGAATACTCATCGGTCCATCCCTTCGTGCTCGATCTCCAAAGCCGTCGCCTCGGCCAGGGCGCTACCGGCCTTGTGGTCGGCCAGCGCACTAGATCCGGCGCGGCGCGGTCGGCCCGGCTCGTCGCGGCAGATGCACGAATCCGGCAGATGCTCACCGCATTTGAGCCATTGGCCCGCTTCGCGGTCGGGCGTGCGGACCAGTGGCGGCGTCGGGCGATCCACCCAGATCCACCGATCGGTCTGCCCCAGCCGCCGAGCGTGCTCGGCCATGTGCGGGATATCGGTGATCCGGGTCAGAACCGCCCGCGCCGACCGCTCATCCTCGGCAGGAACCTCGGCAAGGTCGGCGGCGTGCGCCGAGTGCTGAATCTTTACGGGCACAATGCGTTTGGTCGGAATACCGGCGTTCTCGGCCAGCTGAGCCAGATGCGTCACCTCGGGCGAAGCATCGCCGATAAAGGCCAGGCATCTATCCGCCCCGAGGTTGATCACCTCTAGGTTGCGGACCATCTCCGCCGATCGGCCGTAGCGTTTCCGGTTGGCCGGATGACGTTCAACGTGCCCGCCCCAATGCGACCAGCACGCCTCGGCCAGCATGACCGCGCCGCACGGGTGCGCATCCGAGACCAGTACCGCGTCCCGATTCCACACCGCCGCAAGGGCTTCGCGGATCGCCAGGCGGTCGTCCCAACTCTCCGACCCGGTGACCAGCACGCGAGAGATGCCGCTCATAGCTCCATCCCCTCGTGCTCGGTCTCGTGGTCCGCCGACGCGGCCAGGGCGCTGGTCGCCTTGTAGTCCGCCAGCGCGCTGCGGCTAGGAGTCCCCCAGCCCGGACCCGGATCGCCTTCGCTCTCGAACTCGCTGCGGTCGATACCGCGCCGCTCCGCCGCCCGAAGCTGGCGTTCGCGGTTGGCCTTGGCCAGCGCCACCCGATTCGCCTCGGTGCACGGGAATTTCGGCGCAGCCAAGTTCACGTCGAACAGGTAGGCGACTTTGACCCGCCCGCGCGGCGGCAGAATGCCCTGAATGTCTTGGCCGTTCGGGCGCAGACCCTCCGCGTCAAGCTGACGCTTGGTGCGCAAATGCGCAGGTGCCATCCGCCACGGATAGACCGGAATGCCCTCGCTCATCGCGGCACCGCCGACCAGGTAGGCGGGCCACACTCGACGGGCAGCGCCGCCACCTGCACACCCGGAGCCGGGCACACGACAACCGTGGACGACTGCTCCTCGCGCTGACTGAACAGCAGGCATCCGCCGAAGACTCCGCCCGCGAACGCCATGATCAGCAGAAAGAGAATGAGCGAATGCGTGAGCGAGATCGACTGACGCGCAACCTGCTTCGGTCCCGGCTGATACCAGCCGACCGGCTCACCGGTCGCGGGATGGTAGGTGTCGATATACCGATGTGTGCTCATGCCGCATCACCCCCGGCAGCCAGCTCGGCGGGAACCTCGACCAAGGTCGCGGCCATCGCATCGGCAATACCGGCGGCGACCAGATCACGCAGCAGGGCCGCCTGCTCCAACGTCAGCTGCAACGACATGTCACCACGCCCGGGCCGACCCTCAACCGTGACGCAAACCCGGTCGATGTGGGCGGCGTAGTACACCCTGAACGACCCCAAGACCGACATGAGCACCCGAATGCCGTCTACGTCGACAGCGTGCCCGTACTTGTCCACCTGGGATACGTGCTTGCCCATGAAATCGCGCATCACGCCACGCCCTTGCCTTGGACAGGCACAGCCAGTTGCGACAGCTGGATCTTGTCGATTCGCTTAAGTCGCGGGCCGATCACATAGACGGTCAAAAGTCCACGTTGAACCCAGTTCCGAATGGTCCGCTCGGAGACGTTGTAGGTCTGGGCAGCTTCTTCGTAAGTGATCAGGTTCTCGGGCGAGACGCTCTTGGTAGACCGCCTTGCCTTGGTACGACTCCCCGTAGTTGCCATTGATCTGCACTCCTTGCCGTAAGTTGCGGAAACCGTTGGCACTAAGCACATCTCGCGAGGTAGGGGGTGCGGCAGTTCACAGAAGGAGGGCATTTGCGCACACCGGGGGTACACAATTGATGGCGTGTGCCCCCGTGTGCCCCACGGGCGACCAGGCCACCTGCGCCGCACCTGCGGCGGTAAGTTGGGTTGGGGATGAACCGCACGCACGACCACAGCCACACGGGCTGGGCCTCTCTGAGAGATGGCCCTCATTCGAACGAGAGGGCAGAGGATGCAATTAGCGATGAAGTTCGATCCCAAGTCCACGGAAGCGGTAATGACCGAGGCCTGCTTAAAGGTCGGTATCGAATCGCGCGACAGCTCCCTAATCCGCCTCGGAGAAAATGCGATCTATCGACTCAATAAAGAACGTGCCGTAGTTAGAATTGGACGTTCACTAGAATCTAGTCAAAAGGAATTATCGGTAGCCCAGTGGCTAATGGACAACTCTTTTCCTGGCACAGAACCACTTGAAAAAGCGCCCGATATTGAAATTATCGACGGGCTTCCGGTGTCATTTTGGAAGCTAATCGAAGAGAGCGGAAGTCCGGTCACTTCAAACGACCTGGGATACGTTCTCAAGAGTTTTCACGAACTCCCAGAACCAAGCGAACCATTCTTGCCAGAATTTACTATTATGCCAAAGGTGGTCCCGAGGATCATCGGGCTCCGCGACCGATTCTCTGTCGAAACCATAGATTTCTTGCTGTCTCTTCATGGCGAGATTGAAAACGAGTATTCCGGGTTGCATTCCATCCTCGGATGTGGACCACTCCACGGGGATGCCCACATCGGAAACCTCATGCGAGACAGCGCTGATATTCTGCGCCTGATTGATTACGGCGATACATGTATCGGCCCTCGCGAATGGGACGTCTGCGTTCTTGCAGTGGCTTACCGCGTAGGCACCGCAAAGCGAGAAACATACGAAGAATTCGCAGATGCTTACGGCTTCGATGCCTTAAACTGGGACGGCTTTAGCATTGTTCAGGCCATTAGAGAACTGAACATGACAACATGGCTAATGCAGCTAATCGGACAGTCCTCGACGGTCGATGTAGAAATAGAAAAACGTATCGATGACCTGCGGCTAGGCCGTAAGCGGTGCTGGGAACCCTTTTGATCCCAGCTTTTGAAATGCGTAATCCGAAAAAGAGTCAGCGAGCGGTACGCTACCAGCACTTCGCCGCAGCCTGCTGTTGAAATCAGCGACATAGCAAACAAGCCTGTGAGAGTTCAACTCCGAGACTGCGTCCACTATCAATCGCGCGGCATCGACGGCTTGATCTAACTCGCGGGCTTGGATTTGAGCTGTCGCGAAAACCGTTCGCACAAACAGCGAACTACGGACATACAGCCCGTCAACCTCAGCCAAAGAAGATTGCGCGAAGTTTATGGCCAGCTCCGGGCGATCCAGATCTCGGAAACAATGAGCCATCTCTGCATGCAACTCGGACTCGTCAAAATACTTGATCCAATCGGGATCGTTTTGCGGCTCTCTCTTCAAAAGATATTCTTCTGCTGCCGCTAATGCAGCGGCAGTTCCTTTTTGGTCTCCACAAGATGCCAACCCCCGGGCTTCCATCGCGTGAAACAGTGCCATCGCTGTTGGCGTCGCAAAACCGGCGGATATATGTTGCGCGCCACGGGCAAGATGCACTGCATCGTCATAGTGCCCCAGGAAATTGGCTTGATGACTCATTCCAGCGAGCATCCGCCCACACAACGCGCGATCGCCTGCGGCTTTTGCGAGTCGGAATCCGTGGGTTAGGTATCTCTGAGCTAGTCCGTGTTCACCAACATCATAAGCCGTCCAGCCAGCAAGTCGAGTCAAGGCTGCGGCTATACACAGATATTCATGCCCGAGACTGGATTCCGGTGATGCAAACCGCACACGCGGCAATACCGCTGTTTCCAAAAATCTCGCGACAAGCAATTTCGACTGTCCCCCACCGTATCGATAGTCAAAGCTGGAGAACATAGCCAACGCGTCTCGCGCGGCCTGTACCTCCACCTCTCCCACTCGGCCCGCGATCTCGACAACGTTCCCCGGCTCAGTCCCGAACATCGCCTTCACCAGCAGCTCAGACCACGCCTGCGGGTACACGAGCAGATCCGCGCCGGACCGCAGCCGAGTAAGCCCCTCTAGATCACTGAAGCTCTGCGCGGCTGTCGCCGGATAGGAGAAGGTGCCCACCGAAGGAGTCGACGTAGCGGCCTCTTCGAATCCAAGATCGGCATTCGAAATCGGCCGACCGACCAGCCCGGACAAGACAGCGCACATGACCTCACAGGTTGAAGGCGATGGCTGCGCGATCTCGCGCCGAAGATACTTCCCGATGTTGGTGTGTGAAGTTCGAACCTGGGGCTTCCCACCTGGAGGTTGATACGCCTGCATCAACCTCGCGAGTGACTTGTTCTTGACTCCGGCCTCGTCCATGACGGCCTTGAGACGCAGGTTCTTGATGGGCCCCTGTGCGTCCATAACGCTTCTCCCCGTTAATGTTTGGCGTTTCCGCCAATTTCCCTGATCGTACTCCTAAAATCACAGCCCATGGGGCAGAACAGGGCGGTTCATGGGGCACAAATGGGGCACAGACGTTGCAGGGCGATGCCGAAACCTTCCACTGGGTTCCGACGTCTTCAAGCGTCATGACCGGTGTAAGCTGCTTAGAATCGTCGATGCTTGCAGATCAGACCGAGAGGTGGTACAAGCAGGTTGAACGGACTTTTAATCCGCAGGTCGCAGGTTCGAGCCCTGCTGGGGGCACAGTTTGTCCCATATGGGACACAGTTGCCGAGGGGTCCGGGATACTACATTCGGGCCCCTCGCCACTCGGCGAATCCGTGGCAATCTGTCCGGGTTTCGCCTACCGTGACCCCCGTAGGGCTTTTCCGGGATGCCAACACCACAGGCGGAGTTCATGACTTCCTTCGATGACCTGCTCTCCAACGTGCCCGTCGCACAGATCGCCGACAAGCTCGGAGTCGACGAGGCGACCGCCACCACAGCGATCAACGCGGCCATTCCGGTCCTCCTCGGCGGATTCCAGGCACAGGCCGGCAACCCCGACGAGGGCCTCAATCTGGAAGGCGAAGTCGCCAACCAGCCGCACGGACTACTCGACGGCGGCGTGGATATCGACAAGGTCGACGTCGACAACGGCAGCCAGATCGTCGACCAGACCTTCGGCGCCGAGAAGAACACCGTCATCAGCGCCCTCGGAAACGTGGGCGGCGGCAACGCCCAGGACCTGATGGCCAAACTCCTCCCCCTGCTCGCCCCCATCGTCTTGGCCTACCTTGGTAAGAAGGCAATGGGCGGTGGCGGCGCGGCCACCGGTGGCGGCGAGACCGCTGCCGCAGGTAGCGGCGGTATCGGCGATATCCTCGGCAGCCTGCTCGGCGGCGCCACCGGCGGTAAGGGCGGTGGCGGACTCGGGGACATCCTCGGCAAGGCCGTCGGCCAGAACGCCGGCAATGTGCTCGGCAATGTGCTGGGCGGACTGCTCGGCAAGAAGTGAGTTCGCACCGAGACACGATGTGCGGCTAACGAACTGCGGCTCACGGCGATAGACAGGGCGCCGTGGGCCGTTGTCATATGACATCTCTCACTGACCCCGCAATGGCACTCGCATGAGTTTCACATCACCATACGGTGCCGTAAGGTATGGGCCGCGGCGGCAGGCCGGCGAGGGTAGACAGCTTGATCGCGATACGAAGGGCATATACATGGCAAAGGATCTGACTCAACTCGAGCTACTGACGGAGTTGGAGCCGGTTGCCGCGGAGAACGTAGATCGGCACCTCTCCCTGGCCAAGGAATGGCATCCGCACGACTACGTGCCGTGGGATGAGGGCCGCAACTTCGCCGCCATGGGCGGCCAGGACTGGGATCCGTCGCAGTCCAGGCTGAGCGAGCTCGCCAGGGCGTCCATGATCACCAACCTGCTCACCGAGGACAACCTCCCGTCCTACCACCGGGAAATCGCCGAGAACTTCTCCCAGGACGGCGCCTGGGGCACCTGGGTCGGCCGCTGGACCGCCGAGGAGAACCGGCACGGCATCGTCATGCGCGACTACCTCGTCACCACGCGCGCCGTCGACCCGGTCGCCCTCGAAGAAGCCCGCATGATCCACATGACCAACGGCTTCGCCTCCCCCGCGCAGGTCAACCAGGACGACGCCGGATTCCTGTACTCGGTCGCGTACGTGACCTTCCAGGAACTCGCCACCCGCGTCTCGCACCGCAACACCGGGCGCGTCTGCGACGACCCGATCGCCGACCGCATGCTGCAGCGCATCGCGGCCGACGAGAACCTGCACATGATCTTCTACCGCAACATGTGCGGTGCGGCGCTTGACCTTTCGCCGGACCAGACCCTCGAGGCCATCACCCTCATCCTGGAGAACTTCCAGATGCCGGGCGCGGGCATGCCCAACTTCCGCCGCAACGGCGTGCTGATGGCCAAGCACGGCATCTACGATCTGCGCCAGCACCTCGAAGAGGTCGTGAACCCGGTCCTGAAGAAGTGGCGCATCTTCGAGCGTGACGACTTCACCACCCGCGGCGAGGAGACCCGCGAACGCCTCGGCCTCTTCCTGGAGAAGCTCGGCAAGGACGTCCTCAAGTTCGAGGAACAGCGCGACCGCATGCTCGCCCGCGAAGCCGCCAAGGCCGAAAAGGCCATGGCAAGCCTGTGACATAGGACGCTGACGCTGGGTCTTGGGGGCTTCGCCCCCAAACCCCCGGACGCGCCAAGGCAATTGGCGGTGCGCCCCGGCTCGCTGACCGCGCTCCCGAGCGACCTCGCCCCATCACTTCCGTCCCCGTCGCGACGTTCTCGCGACGGGGACGTTTTGCCTGTCAGAGCCCGGTTGCGGGGGATGTGATCCGGGGCACGCGGGGGTGGGTGCGACACTGGTGGGCGTGACGACCTCGATCGAAGCCTCCAAGTCCACGCTGCGGATCGGACCGTATCCGGTCGATCCGGCGGTCGTGCTGGCGCCGATGGCGGGGATCACCAATGTCGCCTTCCGGACGCTGTGCCGGGAATTCGGCAGTGCCACTTCCATTTACGTGTGCGAGATGATCACCGCCCGCGCGGTGGTGGAGCGTAATGAGAAGACGCTGCACATGATGTCGTTCGGGGCGGATGAGAGCCCGCGGTCGATGCAGCTGTACGCCGTCGATCCCAAGACCGTCGGGGAGGCCGTGAAGGTCATCGTCGGCGAGGGGTGGGCGGACCACATCGATCTGAACCTCGGCTGCCCGGTGCCCAAGGTGACCCGGCTCGGGGGTGGCGCGGCGCTGCCGTACAAGCGGCGGCTGTTCCAGGACATCGTCAAGGCGATGGTGTCGGCGGCCGAACCGGCCGGGGTGCCGATCACGGTGAAATTCCGGATCGGGATCGACGATGAGCACCACACCTTCCTCGATACCGGGCGGATCGCCGAGGCCGAAGGCGCGGCCGCGGTCGCGCTGCACGCGCGCACCGCCGCGCAGCGGTACTCCGGTGCGGCCGACTGGACCGCGATCGCGCGGCTCAAGGAAGCCGTCACCACCATCCCGGTGCTCGGCAACGGCGATATCTTCAGCGCCGACGACGCCCTGCGCATGATGGCCGAAACCGGCTGCGACGGCGTCGTCGTCGGACGCGGATGCCTCGGCCGCCCTTGGCTTTTCGCGGAACTGCAGGCCGCCTTGCGCGGTGAGCCGCTGCCCACTCCGCCGAATCTGGGCCGGGTCGGGGAAATCCTGCGCAGGCATACCGAACTGCTCGTCGCGCACGACGGCGAGGACAAGGCCATGCGCGATATCCGCAAGCATATGGCCTGGTATCTGATGGGCTTCCCGATCGGCGGGGATCTGCGCCGCGGCTTCGCCACGGTCGGCAGCATGAATCAGCTGAACGACCTGATCGGGCAGCTCGACGTGAATGCGCCATTCCCCAAGGACGCCGAAGGCCCGCGCGGCCGCCAGGGCTCGCCCGGCAAGGTGGCGCTGCCCGACGGCTGGCTCGACGATCCCGAGGATCCGACCGTCCCCTGCGCCGCGGACGTCATGCACAGCGGCGGCTGACCCGCCCAACCGGCCGGAATGCCCGCCGACGGCCATCGAGAACGGCCTCGGCGCGCACGGCAGGCGGCGGCACCGCCCGGCGCGAGCACCGCTCGCCCCGGACTGCGATGTCGTAACGCCCGCCGAGTCGGACGCCGCGTTTCGGAATGAATCGCCCGGTCCCTGGCAGAATTCCGCGAATGCTCGCAGCACCGCCGCTGCGGTCGACTCGCCGAACTCCGCGCCGCGGAAACCGGGCGCGGCGGATTTACGGCGGAATGCGGTACACACGGTCGATCGGCGTTCGAGTGGTCGACCGTGGCGGAATCGTTATCATGGCGGTCGGCATCGAAAAGCAAAGTGAGGTTCGTTGGTGGGTGACGATCGGTACGGGCGTACGCCACGGCCCGGAGGTCGCGCCCCGTGGGAGCGCTATCCCGCGGACGACGACGCCCAGCCACGCGCCTCCCGGCGGTCCAGGCATAACGACAATCCGGACGCCGGCTCCGCACCCATCTCGGTGCAGGACCTCGTCGAACGCGTCGACAGCGAACGCAAATCCCGCCGTCGCCGCCGCAAGGACGATGACGACGCACCGCATCCCGCCGATCCGGCCACCCGCCGCCCGCCCGCCGACAGCACCGGCGCCCGCCGCGCGGTAGCACCCGACAGCGCCGCCACCCGGCGGGAACCCCCCGCCCCCAACGGTTCTCAGCGCGGCGCCAACGGCGATACCGGCGCCCGCTATCCCGTCACCCCGGATCCGGCCGCCGCCAACGGTTCCCGGCACGGCACCGAGGCCACCGGCTCCGGTCGCACCGTACGGCCGAATCCGCCGGGCGGCGCGCACATCGCACCCGGCGGCACCGGCGCACAGCGCGCCGTACCCCCGAACACACCGGGCGGCACCGGATCTCAGCGCCCGGTAGCGCCGAACGCCAATGCCGCCGACGGACTCCGCCGCGTCGCCACCCCCGCCGATAACGCCCGCCGGGGCGCGAACGGCCGCATCGACCCGACCGCGGATCCCGTCACCGAGGAACTACCCGCGCTCACCGAACCGCCCCGGGCCGAACGCAAGAGCAAGAAACTGCGCGCCCCCGCCCCGGTCGAATCGCCCGCCGACTATCCGACCACCGCGCTGCCCACCGCGGTCGGGCCGAAACCGCTCTCCCCCGGACGCCGTCGCCGCAATCGGCGACTGCACCTGGCCGGGCGCAGCGCGCTCGCCCTGTTCGCCGTCATCGCCATGCTCATCACCGGCGGCGGCTGGAGTTACCTCAAGGCCAAGGACAGCAACTTCACCCAGGTCTCCGCGCTCGACAACGACTCCCCCGACGTCGTCGACGCCGATGCGCAATACGGTGACGAGAACTTCCTCATCGTCGGCACCGACACCCGCGCGGGTGTCAATTCCCAACTGGGAGCGGGCAATACCGACGACGCCGAAGGCGCGCGCTCGGACACCGTCATGCTGGTGAACATTCCCGCCAACCGGCAGCGCGTGGTCGCGGTCTCCTTCCCACGCGACCTGGACGTCACCCGCCCGGTCTGCGACGGCTGGAACAACGACAAGGGCGCCTACACCGGCGAGAGCTTCCCGTCCGCCATCGGCGACAAGCTCAATGCCGTGTACGCGCTCGGCGGGCCGAAATGCCTGACCAAGGTCATCCAGAAAATGTCCGGCCTGAAGATCAACCACTTCGTCGGCATCGACTTCGCCGGCTTCGAAACCATGGTGGACACCATCGGCGGCGTCGAGGTGTGCAGCACCAAACCACTGGTCGACGAAATCCTCGGCACCGTGCTCACCACCCCCGGCAAGCAGATCGTGAACGGTTCCACCGCACTCGATTACGTGCGCGCCCGGCACGTGGTCGGCGAGGAACGCAGCGACTACGACCGCATCAACCGGCAGCAGCGCTTCCTGTCCTCACTGCTGCGCGGGGCGCTGTCCAGCAAAGTGCTGTTCGATCCGGGCAAACTGAACGGCTTCATCAACGCGTTCGCCCAGCACTCGTTCATGGATAACGTCACCACCAAGGATCTGCTCATGCTCGGGCGGTCCATGCAGAAGATGCAGGCCGGTGCGATCACCTTCCTGACCGCGCCGACGGCGGGAACCACGTCCTACGGCAATGAGATTCCGCGCGAATCCGATATCAAGGCCATCTTCCGGGCGGTCATCGACGATCAGCCGCTGCCCGGTGAGAAGAAGACCGATCCGGCCACCACCACCAGCGAGGCCCCGGCCGCCAAGCCGAAGCTGACCGCGGTCGATCCGTCCACGGTCTCGCTGCAGGTATCCAATGGTTCCGGCGTCTCGGGCGTGGCCTCCACGGCCGCGACCAAACTCGCGAACCAGGGCTTCCAGATCTACAGCACCGGCAATTACGCCGACGGCACCGCGGCCAAGACCATCGTGCGCTACTCCAGCGGACACGAGGCGGCCGCCGCCACCGTCGCCAGCTCATTGCCGGGCGCGAGTCTCGAGCCCGCGACCGGACTCGGCAGCATCGTCGAAGTCGTGCTCGGATCCGATTACGCGGGCAGCGTGAAAGCACCCACCGCGTTCGGCCAGCCGCTCGCCGATACGCCCACCGACTCGGGTGGCGCGAGTGCGGCTCCGGTCACACTGCCGTCCGATCTCGAACACGTCAACGCCGCCGACGACACCTGCAAGTAGGGTCGACGGCACCGCTCGGACGTGCGGCGACCGCCCCGAGCGGACCGGCACCGATGATTCACCCACCGTTGGTGACTTGGTCAGCGGGTACCACTAGTGTCTTGACTCATGCGTGTCATCTACAACGAACAAATGGCCGAGCTAGCCGATCTGCTCGGCGGCATGGCCGGGCTCGCCGGATCGGCGATGGAGCGGGCCACCAACTCGCTGCTCAACGCCGACCTCGAGCTCGCGGAGCAGGTGATCACCGAGTACGACCGCATCGCCGAGATGATCCAGCTGGCCGAGGAGAAGGCGTTCGCGCTGCTCGCCCTGCAGGCTCCGGTCGCCGGTGATTTGCGGCAGGTCGTCAGCGCCATCCAGATCGTCTCCGACGTGAACCGGATGGGCGTGCTGTCGCTGCACGTCGCCAAGATGACCCGTCGGCGCTTCCCCAACCACGCCGTGCCCGAGGCCGTCAACAGCTACTTCGCCGAAATGGGCCGCATCGCGGTCAAGATGGGCGCCACCGCCAAGGATGTGCTGGAGACCCGCGATCCCGAGCGGGCCGCCAAGCTCACCGATGACGATGAGGCGATGGATGATCTGCGTAAGCATCTGTTCACGCTGATCATGGACCGCGACTGGCAGTTCGGCGTGGCGGCGGCGGTCGACGTGGCACTGCTGGGCCGCTACTACGAGCGCTTCGCCGACCACGCCGTCGAGATCGGGCGTCGCGTGGTGTTCCTGGTGACCGGCGTACTGCCGCCGGACCCGGACTCGGAAAAAGAAAGCATCTGAACAACTCTCGTAGGCGCTCGGGGATAAACCCCTGAAACCCCTACGGCGCCCGCACACGACACGGTGCGGGCGCTGAGTTGTATCAGGACTGCTGATCCACGGATTCCGCTGCGGGGGTGTCGGTTTCGCGCCAGCCGAGCAGGACCGAGGGGCCGCGTTCCGGCTTCCAGGGCAGCGCTACGGCCACGATGAGCGCGGCTACCACCAGGGTGCCCACGGCGACATAGGAGGCGGCTGTCGCGCCGTCCAGGGCCGCCACCTTCATGGCGTGCACCAGATCCATCTTCGCCTGTGCCAGCAGCGGATTCACAGGGGCCTTGACGATCTCCAGGACGCTGATGGGCGTATTGCTCGCCAGTTCCTTCTGCTGCGGGGTCATGATCTGGCCGGGGATCGCGGCGATCTTGCCGCCGACATTGTGCGTGTACACCGAGGTCATGATCGAACCGAGCAGGGCCACGCCCAGTGCACCGCCCACCTCACGCGTGGTGTCGTTGACCGCCGAACCCGCGCCCGCCTCCTCCAAAGGCACCGAGCCCATGATGGATTCGGTCGCCGGACCCTGAACCACCGCGAACCCCAGGCCCATCAGGATCATGGACACCACAACCGGTCCCACATAGGCGGTGTCGACGGTGGTGCGGCCCGCCAGGTACATGGCCGCGGCGAGAATCAACAGTCCGCCCACCACCATGGCGGTGGTGCCGAAACGCTGCGCCAGCATGGTCGCGATCGGCGCGCCGAAACCGACGGCGATCGCGAAAGGCAGTGAGTGGATGCCGAATTCGAGCGGCGTCAACTCCTTCACACCCTGGAAGTACTGGGTGATCAGGAACAGGAAGCCGAACGCGGCGAAGTAGGAAACCGTGATCGCCAGCGACGGCAGCGCGAAACGGCGATTGCGGAAGAGCCGCATATTCAGCACCGGCGTCGCCACCCGCAGCTCCCAGCCCACGAACACCGCCAGCGCGATAATCGAAAGCAGGTATCCCGCAAGGCTTTGCGCGGACAGCCAGCCGTGCTTGGGCGCCTCGATGATCGACCAGACCAGCGCCGTCACACCCGCGAGGGACAGCACGATGCCGATGCGATCGAGCTTGTCCACATGCGCCGCACGCGATTCCGGCACCGTGATCAACACCGCAGCGATGGCGACCAGCGCCACCGGCACATTGATCCAGAACACCGAATGCCAGGAGAAGTACTGCAGCAGCCAGCCGCCGACGGTCGGGCCGATGGCGACGGCGATACCGGCCATGGCGGTCCAGGCCGCGATGGCCGCGGCGCGCTCGCGCGGATTGGTGAAGATATTGGTCAGCAGGGCCAGCGTCGCCGGGAAGACCACGGCCGCGAAGACGCCCATCCCCGCGCGGGCGGCGATGACCTGCCCCAGCCCCGAGGACAGCGCACCCGCCGCCGACATGGCCGCCACACCGGTCAGGCCGATGATCATGAACTTGCGCCGCCCGTACCGATCGCCGAGATGACCCATGGCGAGCAGCAGCCCCGAGAACGCCAGCGTGAACGCGTCCACGATCCACTGCAGACCGCTCATATCGGCCTGCAGCTGCACCGCCATCGACGGCAGCGCCACATTCACCAGCGTGTTGTCCAGTACCACAAGCAGTTCCGCCAGGCAGATGGCAACGAGCGCCGCTATGCGCGCCCACCTGCTCAACTCCCCGGCCGCGGTTCCCCGGCTCGCCATTGAAACAGTCACCCCACACCTCCAACTAGACCGATCGGTTTACCACCTCAGACTAGATGTAACTCACAGTTGCACACAATCCTCCACGCCCCATATGACGCAGCCCACAAGCGCGCTACCGCGCGCACAAACAAAAGCCGCCCCCGTTCCTTGCGGAACGGGGGCGGCAACACAAACGATCAACGCGCACAGCAGCCCCAAGACACAACGAAAACCGCCTCGTTCGCGCCTGCGGCCCGGTTCGGATAGGTGCGGGCCCTCGTTCGCGCCTGCGGCCCCCTTCAGATTGGCGCGGGCCCTCATTCGCGCCCGTGGCTCCGTCGAATTGGGGCTGGACCTCCACCCACCCCCATTCATGCCTGTGGCCCCGTTCCGACAGGAACGGGGCCACGAGACCTACAGAGAGGGGTTTAGCCGAAGCGGCCCGAGATGTAGTCCTCGGTGGACTTCTGGGACGGGTTGGAGAAGATCTTCTCCGTCTCGTCGATCTCGATGAGCTTGCCGGGCTTGCCCTGGGCTTCGAGGTTGAAGAAGGCGGTCTGGTCGCTCACGCGGGCGGCCTGCTGCATGTTGTGCGTGACGATGACGATCGTGAACTCCTTCTTCAGCTCGGAGATCAGATCCTCGATCGCGAGCGTGGAGATGGGGTCCAGGGCCGAGCAGGGCTCATCCATGAGCAGCACATCGGGCGAGATGGCGATCGCGCGGGCGATGCACAGCCGCTGCTGCTGACCACCCGAGAGGCCGCCGCCGGGCTTGTCGAGCCGGTCCTTGACCTCGTTCCAGAGGTTGGCGCCGCGCAGTGAGCGCTCGGCCACCTCTTCGAGTTCCTTCTTGCCGCGCACGCCCTGCAGCTTGAGCCCGGCCACCACATTGTCGCGAATGGACATGGTGGGGAACGGATTCGGCCGCTGGAACACCATGCCGATGGTGCGCCGCACACCCACCGGATCGATGGTGGCGCCGTAGATGTCCTCACCGTCGAGCAGCACCGCGCCTTCGACGCGAGCGCTCGGGGTCACCTCGTGCATGCGGTTCAGCGCACGCAGCACGGTGGACTTACCGCAGCCGGACGGGCCGATGAAGGCGGTCACGCTGCGCGGCAGCACGGTCAGCGAAACATCGGAGACCGCATGGAATTTGCCATAGTAGATATTGAGATCTTTGACGTCGATCCGCTTGGCCATCAGTCTTTTCCGTTCCTCTATCGGTTCCGCGTCAGCAGCTTGTTGACCGCCGCAGCGGCGAGGTACAGCAGCGCGATGATCAGGATCAGGGTCAGGGCGGCGCCCCACACCCGTGCGCGTCCGGCGGGTTCCGGGTTGGCCAGCTCCTGGTAGATCATCAGCGGCAGCGAGGCCATATTGCCGTCGAACAGGTTCTGGTTGATCGACTTCGAGTAGCCGACCAGCACCAGCACCGGCGCGGTCTCACCCATGACGCGGGCGATCGAGAGCAGGATGCCGGAGATCATGCCGGGCGCCGCGGTCGGAACCACAATGCGCAGAATGGTTTTCCACTTCGGAATGCCGAGAGCGTATGAGGCTTCCCGCAATTCGTCGGGAACCAGCTTGAGCATCTCCTCGGTACTGCGCACCACCACCGGCAGCATGAGCAGCACCAGGGCCAGCGCGACCGCGAAAGCACTCTGCGGCGCACCGAAAGTGGCGATCCACAGCGCGAAGATGAACAGCGCGGCCACGATCGAGGGCACACCCGCGAGGATGTCGACCATGAAGGTGGTGGTCTTGGCCAGCCAGCCGCGACCGTATTCCACCAGGTAGATGGCGGCCATGATGCCCAGCGGCACAGCGATTATCGCCGCCATCGCCGACTGCACGATGGTGCCGTAGATGGCGTGGTAGACACCGCCCGCGTACTGCTCGGGCAGCACGCCCTTCTGGGACTTGGTCCACCAGTCGATGGAAGCGACCGCGTCCCAGCCTCTTTCGATGACGGTGTACAGCACCCACAGCAGCGGCACCAGCGCGATGGCGAAGCAACCCCAGACGATGCCGGTGGCCAGCCCGTTCTTGATGCGGCGGCCGGTGCTGACATGCCGGAAGGTCGGGGCCTTGATCGGCTTGTCGAGTGTGGTGGTCATCCGTTCACCTTCCCGCCTGCGACGAGCCGAGCGAGCGCGTTGACCACGAAGGTCAGTGCGAACAACACGAAACCGGCGGCGATATAGGCGCCGGTCGGCAGCTTGGAGCTGAATTCCGAAGCGGCGGAAGCGATCTTGGAGGCGAAGGTGTAGCCGCCGTCGAACAGCGACCAGCTGCCCGCCTTGGCCGAGGTGCGCAGCACCACGAGCACGGCGATGGTCTCACCGAGCGCACGGCCCAGGCCGAGCATGGAACCCGCGATCACACCGGAGCGGCCGTACGGCAGCACCGTCATGCGCACGACCTCCCACTTGGTGGCCCCGAGCGCCTGTGCCGCCTCGATGTGCGAGAGCGGCGTCAGGCCGAATACCTCACGACTCACCGAGGTGATGATCGGCAGGATCATCACCGCCAGCACCACACCGGCGGTGAAGATGGTGCCGGCGTAGGTGCTGAGATTCCCGTCCGAGAACAGGAAGAACCAGCCGAGATGTTCGTTCAGGAAGCGCTGGAGCGGCTCGATTTTCGGAGCCAGCACCAGCACGCCCCAGAGACCGAAGACGATCGAAGGCACCGCGGCGAGCAGGTCGACGACCGTGGAGAACGGCCGGGCCAGCGCCTTGGGCGCGTACTGCGTCAGGAACAACGCGATCCCGACGCCGATCGGCACGGCGATCACCAGCGCCATCACCGCGCTCAGCACCGTGACCATGAACAGGTCCTTGATGCCGAAGCGCAGATTGTCCGCGTTCGAGGTGTTGAACTCGGAGCTGGTGAAGAAGTTCGCCTTGTTCGCCAGCACCGAGGGCACCGCGCGAATCAGCAGGAACAGCGCGATCAACGCGATGGCCGCGACGATCACCCCACCGGCGGTGGTGGCCGCCGAACGGAAAATGAACTCCGCCCCGTACTTGCTGGGCGCTTTACGCCCCGCGGCCGGCTTGGTGCTGGGTTCGGTCGGCATGAGCGCAGTATCCCCCGGCAGCTGGGCACGGTCCTCGCGCGGGTCGGTCGTCACCGACAGGCCCGCCGAGGCTGTTTCGTCGTGCACGGTCATGGTGCTTCTTCGATCAGTCGGTGGCGATCAGTCGATCAGGAAATGGCGTTGATCGCGGTGGTCAGCTTGGTCTTGAACGCGTCCGGGATCGGCACGTAACCGGCATCCGCGAGGCCGTTCTGACCGTTGCCGACGGCCGAGGTCAGGAACGCCTTGACAGCCTTGGCGGTGTCGGCGTCGCTGTACTTCGAGCAGACGATCTCGTAGGTGGCCAGCATGATCGGGTACGCACCACCGGTGGTGGGCTTGTAGATCGAGCTGTTGTCCAGCACCAGGTCGTTGCCCTGGCCGGAGATCTTGACGCTGTCGATCGCCTTACCGGCGGTCGCGGAGGTCAGCTCGACCGGCTTCGGGTCGTTCGAGGTGGCGGTGGTCAGGATGCGCGCCACCGACAGGTTCTGCGACTTCGCGAACGCCCACTCGTTGTAGGTGATCGAGAACGGGGTGGACTTGATGGCGGCCGAGGTGCCCTCGTTGCCCTTCGCACCCTCGCCGACGCCGCCGGCGAACGCCTTGCCCGCACCCTTGCCCCAGGCGCCTTCCGACGCGGAGTCCAGGTACTTCTGGAAGTTGTCGGTGGTGCCGGACTCGTCCGAGCGGAACAGGACCGCGATCTTGTCCGAGGTCAGCTTGTCGGCCTTACCGGTGTTGAGCGCCTTGATGTGGGCGTCATCCCAGGTGGTGATCTGGCCGTTGAAGATCTTGGCCAGGGTCGGGGCGTCCAGCACCAGGTCGGTCACGCCGGGCACGTTGTAGGTGACGGCGATGGGACCGAAGACGGTCGGCAGGTTCCAGGCCGGGCTGCCGCAGCGGGCGGCGGCCTTGTCGATCTCGCCCTTCTTGGCATCCAGCGGCGAGTCGGAGCCCGCGAAATCGGTCTGGCCGCCGAGGAATTCGTTCACGCCCGCGCCGGAGCCCGAGGAGGTGTAGTCCAGCTTGGCGCCGGAGCAGTTGCCCTCGTAGGCGGCGACGAAGCGGTCCATCGCGTTCTTCTGAGCGGACGAGCCGCTGGCCTTGAGAGCGGTCTTGCCGCCGCAGGCGACGTCGATCTTGGCGACGTTGCCCGTCTGGGCGGAGTTGTCGTCGCTGCCACAGGCGGTCAGCGTCATGGCGCCGGCCGCTGCCAGCACACCGATCAAGGCGCTGCTGCGCTTGAGATTCACTTGGTTCCTCCGCGAATCACGGTTTGCACGCCCAACCCCTCAACGGTCGGACGGGCACATGTGGCGGCTGTTCGCTGCGAACTAGCGCACCGGGCAGCTGAGTGCTGCCCACAAGCAACGTAAGTGCCATCGGTGGCCAGTTGGACCTGGGTAGGTGAACGCCAGATGAACAACCCGGCGCGATTCCGCTGCACGATATGTGACATTTGCCGCATCGTTGCCCGAGGTCCCGCTCAGCGGGACGAAGTGCGGTCAGGACGCCGTGGTGTAAGCCACATCTATATGCGCGGGCGTGAAACCGAGCTTCGTATAGGTGTTGACCGCGGCGGTGTTGTCGGCCTCGGTGTAGAGCAGCACCGCGCCGAGACCGCGCTCGCGCAGATGACGCAGGCCGGCCAGGGTGAGCAGGCGGCCGAGACCGCGACCCTGCGCTTTCGGATCGACGCCGACGACGTAGACCTCACCGATCGCGGGGGTCTCGTCGAAATGCACCTTGGTCCAATGAAAACCGAGGATGCGATCCGGTTCGGCCGGATCGAAGGCCAGGAACAGCCCCGCGGGATCGAACCAGGACTCGGCGCGGCGAGCGGCGATATCGCGCTCGGTCCAGCCGCCCTGTTCCGGATGCCAGCTGAAGGCGGCATTGTTGACGCGCAGGATCTCCGCATCATCGGAAGGCCCCGCGTAGGTCCGCAATTCCAGACCCTCGGGCACCGTCAGTTCTGGTAGCTCAGAGTTAGCCAAATCACGGCGCATCTGCCAGAGTTCCCGCGCCACAACCAGTCCGAGACGCTGCGCGACGGCCTGCGCGGCGGGCAGATTCCCATGCGCCCAGACCCGCGCGCCGGGCCCGCCGGACTCCAGCGCACCGGCCACCAGACTCGCGCCCAGCCCCTGCCGCCGGAACCGCGGATCGACCGCGACCTCGGCCATGGCGGGGTGTTCACCGTGGGCCGGAACCACATTGGCGTACCCGCCGACCGCGCCGTCCCACTGCTCCACCAGATGCCGCGCCGGGCCATCGGTGCCCAGCGAGAGCACCGCCTGCTCGGACACCGGAGCCACCCCGTCGGCGGCGGTGGCCCGTTCCAGCACTCCTCGCACCTGCTCGGCGGTCTCGAGGGGCAGCCGATCGGTGAAGGAGATCATCAGAAAGTGCCGTTCGCCGAGGTCAATTCGGAATCGTCGGTCCCGTCGGATTCGGGGAAGTTGACCGGGGTCTCTCCCTTGCCGCCGGAGGAACGCGCGGGGCGCACCGCCTTGTAACCGACATTGCGGACCGTGCCGATCAGCGATTCGTACTCGCTGCCCAGCTTGGCGCGCAGGCGTCGCACATGCACGTCCACGGTGCGGGTGCCGCCGAAGAAGTCGTAGCCCCACACCTCCTGCAGCAGCTGCGCGCGGGTGAAGACCCGACCCGCATGCTGCGCGAGGTATTTCAGCAGCTCGAATTCCTTGTAGGTGAGATCGAGCGGGCGGCCGCGCAGACGCGCGGTGTAGGTGCCCTCGTCGATCACCAGCTCGCCCAGGGTGATCTTGCCCGTGTTCTCCGGGCTCGCCACCCCGCCGTTGCGGGCGACCAACAGTCGAAGCCGGGCATCCAGTTCGGCCGGACCGGTGCCGGGCAGCAGGATGTCGTCCAGCCCCCAGTCCGCGTTCACGGCGACCAGCCCGCCCTCGGTGAGCACGGCCACCACCGGCACCGACGAACCGGTGCTGCCCAGCAAACGACACAGACCGCGCGCGGCGGCCAGATCGGTGCGGGCATCGACCAACGCCACATCGGCGGAACCGGCCTCGAGCAGGGACGCCACCTCGGTCGGCGCGGGCCGCACGTGATGCGGCAGCAGCGCCAAGGACGGCAGTACCGCCTCGGGGTTGGGGTCGGAGGTCAGCAGGAGCAGCTCCATGGGGGCCCTCCATCCCATCTGGCATGTGCGTGGCAACCGCTCTGTACGCCACGACCTCATGCTGGTTATCACAGGTAAGTCGGTTGCTACATTAGCGTGTCCGAACCGATAGCCACGCAATCCGGGCAGCGTATCCCGCCTCGGCTATCTCAATCTCACACCCGATCACCTCACAATGTGGGATAAAACGCGGCACTTCGGGGGCACGGGATAGACCGCGCTGGCGCGATCCCGTTCGCCGGACCCTATTAAGGTGCAGCTATGGCTTTTCGTCGGGTGATCATCGGGCTGCTCTGTCTGGCAGGGCTGGCCGTCGTACTCGACTTCGGGGTGGCCGCGTATTCGGAGTACCAGGTGTCGCGCATGCTGCGGGACGGATCGAATCTCGGCGCCGACCCGGAGGTCACCTTCCACGGATTCCCGTTCGTGGCACAGGCATTGAACGACGACTTCAAGAATGTCGACATTCGCGCCCGTGCCATGCGGCCCGATATTCCGGGCGAGATCATGGTCGAGGCCAATCTGCGCGATGTGCACATGTCGCTGCGCGATCTGATCAACGGCAAGGTGCGCTCGGTCCCGGTGGATCAGGCCGAGGCGCGCATGCGCATCGAACCGGTCGAGCTGGGCCGCCTGTTCAAGATTCCGGATCTGCAGGTGTTCGGCCCGCCCGCCGATAAATCCGATGGCACCGGCGGTTCCGGTGGTTCGGGTATGACCACCGCCGGGGCGATCATCCTGACCGGCACGATTCCGCTGCCCGATGCCGACGCTCCCGTCGTGCCGGGCACCCGTACCAGTGGTGAGACCGTGAGCGTGCTCGCGGATCTGCGCCTGGTCGGCGATCAGGTGCGCATTACCGCCACCGATATCTATCGCGGGGTGGGCGCGGCGAATCAGGGCGATGTCGCCTCGTCGCCCGCGCCGGTGACGCCGGAGAGCGATAAGCCCCGGGTGCTGGCCCTGTTCACCCGCACCATAGACACCCGGGATCTGCCGTTCGGCATTCGCCCGACCAAGGTGGAGGCCAGCGGCGGGCAGATCGTGGTCGAGGGTCGCGGCAGGAATATCACCGTCGATCTGGATCGTTTACAACAGCCATGATCGCGCTGGGCATCTTGGCTGTCGTACTGGTAGCCGGCGCGGGCATCGGAATCCTGGTGCGCCGCAACGAGGGCCGGGTGCGGGAGATCGCGCCCGCGCCGAAGTCCGCGCGCGCCGAGCTGCTGACGGCGGCGGGTGTGCTCGACGGCCGTCCCACGGTGCTGCATTTCTCCGCCGATTGGTGTGGGCCGTGTGCGGCGGTGCGCCGGGTGGTGGCGAGTGTGGTCGCGGAGCTGGCGGACACTCCCGCGCCGCCGGTGGATCTGGAGCTCGATATCGACGCGAATCCCGATCTTGCCCGCGAGCTGAACGTGCTCTCGCTCCCGACGACTTTCATCTTGGACGCCACCGGACAGGAAAAATTCCGGATCGCCGGTGTTCCCAAATCTGCGGATTTGCGCAGCTCACTGGGGTCTTTGCCGGTTTCCGGAACATCCGAGTGACCAGCATTACGGACCCGGGGTCCAATTTCCCCCGAAAATTGGGTAAACTCCCTCTCGTGCAATCCAACCGCGAGCTGATGCTCACCCGACGCCGCACGGTAGACCTGTGCCGGCTCGGTGGTTGTTGCTGCCTGTGCCGCTAGCCGGTCGGCCTTTCGTTTCCCTATCCTCGCGCCGACCGGGTGTGTCCCGCCGTATGAGTGATCTCCGATCCTCCGGCGAAATGACCAATAGACCTCATCGCGCAGGAGTACGCACATGTCGAACCCCAATCCCACCAGCCCGCCCGCCGGGCAGGTAGATGTTCGCGGCCCGCGTTTCGCCGCCTGGATCACCACCGCCGTGCTGGCGCTCGTGCTGATCGTCTCGGCGATCTTGGTGCCCGCCGCCGCGGTGCTGCTGGCGGTGCAGGCCGTGGTCTTCGCGCTCGGCGCGGCCAACGGCCCGCGGCGCAGCCCGTACGGTCTGATCTACGGCAAGGTCGTCGCACCCCGCGTCGGCCCGCCCGCCGAGCTGGAACCCGTTGCGCCGCTTCGGTTCGCGCAACTCGTCGGCCTGATCTTCGCGGTGCTCGGCGTGCTCGGTTTCGTGCTCGGCGCCACCGTGGCGGGCACCATCTTCACCGGTTTCGCGCTGTTCGCGGCCTTCCTGAACGCGGCCTTCGGAATCTGCCTGGGCTGCAAGATCTATCCCCTCGTCTCGCGGTTCAAGACCGCGCCGACCACCCCTACTCCCACCGCCTGACCCGGCACCACCCCCGAAAGGAACAACATGGCTCGCTCCGATGTCCTGGTCTCCGCAGACTGGGTCGAAGAGAACCTGAACACCCCCGGAGTCGTCCTCGTAGAGGTCGACGAGGACACCTCGGCGTACGACCTGGGGCATATCGAGGGCGCTGTCCGTCTCGACTGGAAGAAGGACCTGCAGGATCAGGTCCGTCGCGATTTCGTGAACCGCGAGCAGTTCTCGGATCTGCTCTCGGCGCGCGGCATCGGCAACGATGACACGGTGGTGCTGTACGGCGGCAACAACAACTGGTTCGCGGCGTACGCGTACTGGTACTTCAAGCTCTACGGCCACCAGGACGTGAAGCTGCTCGACGGTGGCCGCAAGAAGTGGGAGCTCGACGGCCGCCCGCTGGTCAAGGATGTCAAGGTGCGCCCGGCGACCGCCTACAAGGCGTCCGAGCAGGATCTGACCATCCGCGCCTTCCGTGACGAGGCCATCCAGGCCATCGGCACCAAGAACCTGGTCGACGTGCGCTCGCCCGACGAGTTCTCCGGCAAGATCCTGGCCCCGGCCCACCTGCCGCAGGAGCAGTCGCAGCGTCCCGGCCACATCCCCGGCGCCATCAACGTGCCGTGGTCCAAGGCCGCGAACGAGGACGGCACCTTCAAGTCCGATGACGAGCTCGCCTCCATCTACAAGGAGGCCGGTCTGGACGGCGAGAAGGAGACCATCGCCTACTGCCGCATCGGCGAGCGTTCCTCGCACACCTGGTTCGTGCTGCAGGAGCTGCTGGGCCACAAGAACGTCAAGAACTACGACGGGAGCTGGACCGAGTACGGCTCCCTCGTCGGTGCACCGATCGAGTTGGGAGCGTAAAGAAATATGTGTGCAGCACCTACCCAGGGACAGGCCATTCCGGCCGGCGTCGACGTCGAGAAGGAGACGGTCATCACCGGCCGCGTCCTGACCGCTGACGGCCAGACCGTCGGTGGCGCGTTCGTGCGCCTGCTGGACGGCAACGGCGATTTCACCGCCGAGGTCGTGGCGTCGGGCACCGGCGATTTCCGCTTCTTCGCCGCGCCGGGCTCGTGGACCATCCGCGCGCTGTCGGCGTCCGGCAACGGCACCACCGAGATCGCGCCCGAGGGCAACGGCATCCACAATGTGGACGTGACCGTCGCGAAGTAACGCGCCTCGAAAAACCTGAAACGGCCCCGGGATTCGGTTCCCGGGGCCGTTTTTCGTCTGCGCGTCCGCGTTTCGGCGAGGGCCGTTTTCGCGTCGCCGATCCGGTGCTATTAGACTCCGGAGCGTGGTGCTTACCTTCGAGATTCTGCTGGTTCTCGTCTCCGTGCTGATCGCCTGGTTCGGTCTGTACGTCCTCTACCGGCTGTTCACCGAGTCGTGACCGATTCGGCGAGCGAGAACGTCGAAAACGGAACAGCCGAAACACCCTCCGATGCGGTACGCCGCAGCGGCGATCAGGCTGTGGCCGAGGCCGCCGAGCGCGCCAAGGTGACCGGTGTGACGAACATCCCGTCGCTGGACGGCCTGCCGCTCCCGATCGACACCGCCAATCTGCGCCTGGGTCCCGACCTGAGTTCCTCCATGCTCGCGCTGCTGCCCCTGGTGGGCGTGTGGCGCGGTGAGGGCGAGGGCAATGATCCCGAGACCGGCGATTACCGCTTCGGTCAGCAGATCATCGTCTCGCATGACGGCGGCGACTACCTCACCTGGGAAGCGCGTTCCTGGGTCATCGATACCGAGGGCGAATACGCCGGGCCGGATCTGCGCGAGAGCGGTTTCTGGCGCGTCGGCATCGACGGTGACGACGAGGTGCTGGAACTGCTGCTGACGCATTCCACCGGCATCGTCGAACTGTTCTACGGCCAGGCGCTGACCCAGTCGTCCTGGGAGCTCGCCACCGATGTGGTGATCCGCAGCCAGTCCGGTGTCGTGGTGGGCGGGGCCAAGCGGCTCTACGGCATTGTCGAGGGCGGCGATCTGGGCTACGTCGAGGAGCGCATCGCTCCGGATGGGGCACTGGAGCCGCGGCTGTCCGCGCGTTTACAGCGCTACGTGGGTTGATTCCCAACGTAATTGGTGATCTCGCGAGGCGAGGGTAACTCCTGGGGTACCCCCGGAACGAGATGGAGACCCAACCGCCGGTCCGGGAGCTGAGTTACTCCGCACCCTGTGACCGGCAAAAGTCGCGGAGAGGCGGACGAGAACGACCCCTGAGTCGTATCGCGGATGCAACTCACGCGATCCAGATCGGACAAGATCTGGGACTCAGGGGCCGGGTGACTGCCTGGGATTCGCTCAGCGCTCGCGCTACGAGAATCCGTTGCAGCGGAGGCGCCTAGCTGGCAGCCACCTCACGCGTCCTCGAATTACTCATTATTCGAACCACCTCCTTCCTGTGTACAGACGAAAGTAGTCGGCCGAACTGGAAGCGGCAACGTATTTTCTCTGACTGCGAAATCGCAGGTCAGTGCTGGTTTGCCGGAATAGAACGGCGGATCGATACGGTTGCGTTCGCACCGACTTCCACGATCGTGTCGGCGCGCTGGTCCGCCGGAAGCTGATGTGTGACAACCACTACCGTGCGATCCGGGTCCACCAGGCCGCTGTCCCGGTCGAGCAGGCGGCGCAGCAGCTCCGCGCCCGGCTCGGCCTCCAGGTGTTCGGTCGGCTCATCGAGCAGCAGTACCCGGGCCGGGGAGAGCAGCGCGCGAGCCAGCAGGATGCGGCGGCGCTGACCACCCGATACGGCGGCCGCCCCGCCGACGAGGTCGGTGTCCACACCATCCGGCAGCGAGTCCAGCCACTCCCCCGCGCCGACCGCCCGCAGGGCCTGCTCGGCTTCGGCGGCGGTGATATCGCCGCGCGCGACCCGCAGGTTCTCCAGCACGGTCGTCCCGAAGATGTGCGCGTCCTCGGCGAAGAAGGTCACCCCGGCGCGCGGGGTGTCGAACAGTCCGGCCCACGACATGAGCAGCGTGGTCTTACCCGCCCCGCTCGGCCCGACGACGGCGATCCTGCGCCCCTCCGGCAGCGGCGGCAAATCCATTGCCGCGGGCGCGGATTCGGCCCGCTCCAGGCGAGCCAGCCGATGCAGCGCGGCCCGGCCATTGGTCAGCGCCTGCGCCGCCCCGGGCAGCACCGAGACCGCCTCGAACGCCGACAGCGGTACCAGCACCAGTACCGCGAACGCCATGGGCGTGATCCCGCCCCCGGGAATGGCTTGAAAACCCTTGGTGGCCACCGCCGGTCCGGTCCCGTACAGCGCGATCCCGATCAGCAGGGCGCCGAGCACGCTGGTACCGATCGACAGCGGCAGCACCGCCGCCGACCACGCACTGCGCGCCGCGGCCCGATCCTCGGCGGCAACCGCCCGCTGTCCGGCCCGCGCGGCACTCTCGACGGCCCCGGAAAGCCTTCCCGCGACCCGCAATTCGGGTGCGTGATCCAGCACGGTGAGCGCCTCGGCCGTGAACTCGGTCCGATCCGCCCGCACCGCCACCTCGGCCTCCCGGGCGGCCCGCGCCGACATCCACAGCGCGACAACCCCGGAAATCCCCAGCGCCACAGCCAGAATCACCGCCGCCGGAATCGAAACGAACCCGATCAGCACCACCGCGAGCGCGGACAGAATCACCGCGACCGCGATCGGCACGAACGCCCGCACCACCACCGCCCCGAGATCATCGATATCGCTCCCCACCCGCCCCAGCAGCTCTCCCCGCCGCAACTGCGTCGGATCATCCAGGCGCACATCCACTTCGGCTGACCGGCCGACAGCACTCGACCTCGCCCGCACGGCGGGATCGACCACCGCACTGTCCCGTGCGGTGTCGAACTCGCCCGCAGTCGCTCCCGTGCGACGTGGCCGCCAGATATCCGCGGCGGCGAGTGTCCGATAGGTGGTGGTGCGCGCGAGACTCATGGACCGCAGCGCCACATCATGCGTGGCCAGCCGCTCCAGATACCGTGCGACCCCACGCGAAATCCCGAGCGCCCGAACGGTCACCACCGCGATACTCAGGTCGAGCACCGGTGGCATCTGCCAAGCACGGGCAATCAACCAAGCGGCCAGCGCGGCGAGCCCCAGCCCGCTCCCCAGTGCGGCCACGCCCCAGGCGATGGACAGTGCCAGCCGCCCTTTGGACAGCTCCAGCAATCCCCGTATCCGCCGAAAGTCGGCAAACGCGTCCCTCATCGCACACCCACTTCCGAATCGGCGAGATCCGCGTCCACGACCAACGCCGCCTCCGACGGGAAGACGAAGCTCGGAGCTCTAGCCGCCGAATCCACCACGGATGCTTCCGAATCCGCCGGAACAGTGGCGTGGACGGGGACCACGTGGTCGGCGAGGGCGACGATGGCGGGGCGGTGGCCGACGATCACCACGGTGGCTCCGGCCTCGGCGCGGGCCGTCAGGGCGGCGAGTACGCGCTCTTCGGCTTCCGGGTCGAGGTGGGCGGTGGGTTCGTCGAGGAGTAGGACCTGGCGGTCGGCGGCGAGGGTGCGGGTCAGGGCGAGGCGTTGGCGCTGGCCGAGGGACAGGCCGGTGCCGCCGGTGCCGACCAGGGTGTTCCAGCCGTCGGGGAGGTCGGCGAGGACCGTATCGAATCCGGTTGCCCGGCAGGCGGCTTCGAGGCGGGCCGAGTCGGCGGGCGGGCCGAGGAGTTCGAGGTTGGCGCGCAGGGTGCCGGGGACCAGGACGGGGCGCTGGGGCAGCCAGGCCAGGTGGGACCACCAGTGGTCGAGGTCCATGGCTGCGATGGGGGTGCCGTCTATGAGTACATCACCGGTGTCGGGCGCGATGAGACCCAGAATCGCTTGCAGGGCTGTCGATTTGCCACTGCCGTTCGGCCCGGTGAGTACCGTCACCTCGCCGGGAAGCAGGATCGCGGACAGCGCGTCCGGGGCCGAGCCCTGCCGGGCGGCAATGGAGACCTCTCGAATCTCGATGCGGCCGTGCAACTCTCGCGGAGTCACGGTGCCGGCGGCCGGGCTCGCGTCCCCGCTTCCCGGCACGGGGGCGGGGCTCGCCTCGCGGTCATCGGGTTCGAGGATGGCGAAAGCCTTTTCGGCGGCCGCCATTCCGTCCTGGGCGGCGTGGAAGCGTTCACCCACCGCACGGATGGGGAGATAGACCTCGGGGGCCAGGATCAGGGCGAGGAGTCCGGCGTAGAGGCCCATATCGCCGAAGACCAGGCGCAGGCCGATGGAAACGGCCACCAGCGCCACGCACAGGGTGGCGAGGGACTCCAGCACCATGGACGACAGGAAGGCCATGCGCAGGGCGGACATGGTGCGCTTGTGCAGGGCATCGCCGAGTTCGCGAACCCGGTGCTGCATGGTGGTGCGATCAGGTTGCGCGGCAATGGCGTCCGGCGCTGCGGCCGCGTCGGAAGTGGTCGCGGTACGGCCGGTTTCGCGGCCCAGGGCGCGCAGGGTGGGCATGCCCGCGAAGAGGTCGAGGAGTTGATCCGACAGGCGGGTGGTGGCGACCAGGGTGTCCCGGGCGCGGCCCTGGGTGAGCAGGCCGATCAGGATCATGAAGATCGGGATAAGCGGCAGGGTGACCAGGATGATCGCGCCGGAGATCCAGTCGTGCAGGACGATGACGGTCAGCACGATCGGCGGGACGAGCAGTGAAAGCAGCAGTGCGGGCAGGTATCCCGCGAGGTAGGCGCGCAGGCCGCTCAGCCCGTTGCCGATCACGACCGCCAATTCGGTTCGGCGGCGCTCCAATTCGCGGGGCGGCAGGTGCGCCCCGGCGGTGAGGACCGCCGTTTCGAGTTCGGCGACGACCTGCGCCCCGGCGCGGTGTGCGAGCCGGGACTGCCACCAGGTGGCGATGACCCGGCACAGCACGGCGGCGGCGAAGATCACCAGTTCCGCTGTCCAGGAACCGATATCGCGCCGTCCCGGATCGGTGATGACTCCGGCGAGGACCCGCGCCAGGGCGAGTGCCGCGATCACGATGCAGATCGTGGTCGTCAGCGAGAGCCCGACGCTCAGCGTGAGATATGTGCGTGCCGAGCGGGCGTATCGCCACAGGCGCGGGTCTACCGGTCGTGCCATCGGTTCATTCCGTCTTTCGAGAGCGGTTCGGCTAGACCTTCGGCGCGGATTCCAGGGGCAGGCCGATGGGGGCCGGAATCTGTTCCACGGTGAGCCGCTGGCGGAACACCCAGTAGGTCCAGCCCTGGTAGATCAGCACCACCGGCACCATGGCGACCGCGACCCAGCTCATCACCACGAGCGTGTAGTGCGTGGAGGAGGCCGAGACGGTCCCGTCGCGCCCGTCCACGGTGAGGCTGAACGCGGCATCGATGGTGGAGGGCAGCACATTCGGGAACAGCGATCCGAACAGCAGTGCGGTGGCTCCCACGATGGTCAGGGCGGTGCCGGTGAAGGCCCACCCGTCCCGGCCCTGGGTGGCGGCGAAGCCCGCGATCAGCAGTCCGATCACGGCCAGCACCAAGGGAATCCAGGTCCACCCCTTGCCGTAGGCGAGCTGGGTCCAGATGCCGAAGGCGGCGACCACGACCGCGGTGGGCACGAACAGCTTCCGGATCAGTGCCTGGGCGTCGTCGCGTACCTCATTGCCGGTCTTGAGCGCGATGAACAGCGCACCGTGCAGCATGAACAGCAGCAGGGTGGTGAGCCCGCCGAGCAGCGCGTACGGATTCAGCAGGTCGAGCAGGTTTCCGCCGATATGCCGGTGCTCGTTCAGTTTCACGCCGCGCACGATATTGGCGAATGCCAATCCCCAGGCGAGGGCGGGAATCCAGGAGCCCAGTCCGATGCCGATATCGCACCAGACCCGCCATTTGTCGTCATTGATCTTGCTGCGCCATTCGATGGCGCAGGCCCGCGCGATCAGTCCGACCAGGATGAGCAGCAGCGCCAGGTAGAACCCGGAGAACAGGCTGGCGTACCACTCCGGGAAGGCCGCGAACATGGCGCCGCCGGCGGTGAGCAGCCACACCTCGTTGCCGTCCCATACGGGTCCGATGGTGTTGAGCACCACGCGCTTTCGCACTTCGGAGCCCTTGCCGAGGATCGGCATGAGCATGCCGACCCCGTAGTCGAAGCCCTCCAGCACGAAGTAGCCGGTGAAGAGCACCGCGATCAGTAGAAACCAGAATTCAGGGAGACTCATCCTCGGCTCCTAGTAGGCGAAGGAAAGCTTGTCGACGGTGTCCCCGGTCATGCGCGGCCCGGTGTCCGTGGGGGCCGGTTCCTCCGGTCCCGCGACCACGTAGCGGCGCATGAGGTAGAACCAGGCGACCGCGAGCAGACCGTAGAGCAGGGTGAAGACGACGAGCGAGGTGACGATGGTGCCCGCGGTGACGCCGGAGACGCCCTGCTGCACCGTCATTCGAATGTGTTGATCGCCGGTCGGATTGGGTGCGACCACCCAGGGCTGGCGGCCCATCTCGGTGAAGATCCAGCCGGAGATATTGCCGAGGAACGGGGTGGTGATTGCGATCAGCGACAGCCAGGAGAACCACTTCTGATCCGGCACCCGGCCGCGCCTGGTGACCCAGAATCCGGCCAGCGCCAGCAGCAGTGAGCCCGCGAGGAAGCCGATCATGGCGCGGAAGGTCCAGTAGGTGACGAACAGGTTGGGCCGGTAGTCGCCGATCCCGTACTTCTCGTTGTACGAGACCTGGAGATCCTTGACGCCTTCCAGGGTGACGCCGCTGAACTTGCCCTCGGCCAGATACGGCAGCACGCCCGGGACTTCGATGAGGTGGTCCACGCTGTCGCAGTTGTTGTGCGTGCCGACCGTCAGGACGGAGAAGTCCGGATCGGTTTCGGTGTGGCACAACGATTCCGCGGAGGCCATCTTCATGGGCTGCTGTTTGAACATGAGCTTGCCCTGGATGTCACCGGTGAACACGAGCGCGACCGCGGCGACCAGCACCACGTACAGCCCCATGCGCGCGGCGGGCCGCCACATGGTGCGGGCCTCCTCGACAGGTGCTGTGTCGCTTGCGATCTGGCCCTGCCGCACGCGCCTGACCATCCACCAGCCCGCGATGCCGGCGACGAAGGTGCCGGAGGTGAGGAACGCGCCCGCCACCACGTGCGGGAATGCGGCAAGGGTGGTGTTGTTGCTGATGAGCGCCCAAATGCTGGTCAGCTCAGCGCGTTTGGTCTCCGGGTTGTATTCCGCGCCGACCGGATGCTGCATGAACGAGTTGGCGGCGACGATGAAGTACGCCGAGGCGTTCACGCCGATGGCGACCAGCCAGATGGTGGCCAGGTGCACTTTCTTCGGCAGCCGGGTCCAGCCGAAGATCCACAGTCCGAGGAAGGTGGATTCCAGGAAGAAGGCGACCAGCGCCTCCATGGCCAGGGGTGCGCCGAAGACGTCGCCGACGAAGCGGGAGTATTCGCTCCAGGCCATGCCGAATTGGAATTCCTGCACGATGCCGGTGGCGACGCCGAGGGCGAAGTTGATCAGGAAGAGCTTCCCGAAGAATTTGGTGAGGCGGTACCAGTGCTCTTTGCCCGTAATCACCCATGCGGTCTGCATGCCCGCCACCAGCGGCGCGAGTCCGATGGTCAGGGGCACGAAGATGAAGTGATAGACGGTGGTGATTCCGAACTGCCAGCGCGCTAAATCAACGACGCTCATCCGACCTCCAGCCGATCTACGACATGACGTAGTATTGGACACTACGCCTCTCGCCATTCAGATCAACATGTGACGCGCCACAGCGTGCTACGAATTTGCCGACTTGTGACGAATCAACGGCCAAAGCCCCCGCGGACGAGGACCTTGGTCGACTGAGCCCCCGGAAAAAGGGCCCTGGAGCCCGCGGCTCACCAGTCGGCGATACTGCCCGGCAGGGCAATGCCCCGATCCACCAGCGCCGCGATCTCACCGGCATTGTCCGGGGCCGACATGCGCAGACCGTCCAGGGATTTCACCCGTGCGGCCAGGGTCACGCTGGACAGCATCCACACGCTGTCGGCGGTGATCAGATCCGCGGTGAACAGCGGTTCGTAGCGGCAGTCCCAGCCCGCCTTCTCCGCCTGGGCGAACAGCGCACGCTGCGTCGTGCCGGGCAGCACACCATTGCGCGCGGGCGGCGTGATCAGCTGATTCTCGCGCGCCACAACCACTGTCGAGCGCGGCCCCTCCAGCACCCGATGCTCGGTACTGGTGAAGATCACGTCATCGGCGTCCATCCGCCGGGCGAAGCGCAACGCGGCCATATTCGTTGCGTAGGAGAGGGTTTTGGCCCCCAGCAGTTGCCAGGGCGCGGCCTGAGCGAGGTCGATCGAAATTCCCCGGGACAGTGTTATGACCGAAACACCTTCGGCGCGAGCGGTTTTCACGCGCTCATGCACCGGAACCACCAAAACGTAACCGGTGGTTGCCGGTTCGGCCGCGGACAGTCCCGCCGGTGCGTTTGCTGAAGATTTGCCAGAAGAACTTCCGTGATCGCTGTCACGCCCCCGGGTGAGCACCATGCGGAGCATCCCCTCGTGCTCCTTCCCCCACTCCTCGGCCGCCAGCTCCACCGCGAAGCGCCACGCGTCCAGATCCGGGACGGGCAATTCGAGGGCCTCGGCCGAACGCCGCAGTCGCGCCAGATGCAGTTCCAGGGCACAGGCGACACCACCCCGCACCAGCACCGTCTCGAATATCCCGTCACCGCGCAGCGCGCCGATATCGTCCGCATACAGAAGCGGCGCGTCCGGATCCCGGATCGCGCCGTCAAGAGTCACCAGAACCCGTTCCACCATGCGCCCGAGCCTAGGGCAGCGGCCCCCGTCACGGAGTGATAACGACGCCGCAGAACTCGCCAACCCGGCAATACAGATCACAGTCCCGTAAGCGCGAGCGACGCCGAAAATTCGACACCGCTAGTGTGGGGGTGTGTCCTTCGAGGTAGCACCCAGTCCGATTCTTCAGGTTCCAGGGGCTGTCGCGGGGCCGCCCGAATCACCGGATGCGGCGGTCGCGTGGCATTACGGGGATCCACTGGGCGAGCAACGCGCCGCCGTGCAGCGCGCCGCGATAGTGGATAGATCGCATCGGTTCGTGCTGAGTATCACCGGTAAAGAGCGGTTGAGCTGGCTGAACACCATCTCCAGCCAGGCGGTGGCGGATCTGCGCGACGGCCAGTCCGCCGAGGATCTGGATCTGGATCTGAACGGTCGCGTCCTGCACCACTTCGTGCTCACCGAACTCGATGGCACGGTGTGGATCGACACCGAAGCCGCGCGCGGCCCCGACCTGCTGGCGTTCCTGCAGAAGATGGTCTTCTGGGCGGATGCCAAGCCCGAGGCCGCCCCCGAGCACGCGGTGCTGAGCCTGCTCGGCCCGCGGGTGGCGGACCTCACCGAAACCCTCGGCATCGCAAGCCTTCCCGAGATCTATCAGGCCGTGGCCCTGCCCGGCGGTGGTTTCCTGCGCCGGATGCCCTGGCCCACCGATGACTCGTTCGATCTGATCGTCCCCCGCGCCGACCTCGTCTCCTGGTGGACGCGGCTGCGCGCGGCGGGCGCGGAAGCCGCCGGTTCCTGGACCTTCGAGGCCCTGCGCGTCGCGGCCCTGCGCCCGCGCATCGGCATCGACACCGATGACCGCACCATCCCGCACGAGGCGAATTGGGTCGGCGGTATCGCCGAGCACGGCGCGGTGCACCTGAACAAGGGCTGCTATCGCGGCCAGGAGACCGTGGCCCGCGTCCACAACCTCGGCAAGCCGCCGCGCAATCTGCTGCTGCTGCACCTGGACGGCTCCGCCGACGACCGCCCCGTCCCCGGTGACGCGGTGACCGCTGCCGGTCGCGCGGTGGGCGTGCTGGGCACCGTGGTCGACCACTACGAACTCGGCCCGATCGCGCTGGCGCTGGTGAAACGCAATGTCCCCGCGGACACCCCGCTCGCGGCGGGCCCGACCGCCGCCGCCATCGACCCGGATTCCGTTCCGGCCCATGACGAACCGCAGGCCGGTCGCCTCGCCGTCGAAAAGCTCCGCGGCCGATGAGCGTCGATTCGCACGCCGTGGTGGACACCGCCGCGGCCGGGCGTGTGCTCGCGGTCTGCGTACTGCACGAGGAGCACGAGGTGCCGGGCCGGGTCGGGCGCACGGCCATCGACAAACGTCCGGTGCCGCACCGGGTTCCGGTGCGCACCCTGGGCTTGGACGGCGACCATGTCTGCGATGTCGACCATCACGGCGGCGTGCACCAGGCCGTGTACGCCTATGCCGAGGAGGACGCGCGGGGCTGGTCCACCGAACTGGAACGCGACCTCGCGGCGGGCTGGTTCGGCGAGAACCTGCGCATTTCCGGTCTGCCGGTGAGCGATGCGGTGATCGGCGCGCGCTGGGCGATCGGCGACACCGTGCTGGAGGTGTCCGCGCCGCGTGTGCCGTGTGCCACCTTCCAGCACTGGTCCGGTGAGCAGCAGTGGGTGAAAAGGTTCACCGCGCAATCGAATACGGGCGCGTACTTCCGCGTCCTGACCGAGGGCGCGATCGGTGCGGGCGATGAGGTGCGGGTGCTGCACACCCCCGCGCACGGCGTCACCGTCCGCGATCTGTTCACCGGCGCGGATATGACCCGCCTGGAGTTGCTGCTGGAATCCGAGCCGACCATCTCCGACGATGTGCGCATGCAGATCGAACGGCATCGCCGCCGCCACGAGAACGCCGAGCGCGCCGCACAATTGCGCGCGGAGCGGGAGAGTGCCGCGGCCGAATCGGCGCGGCGGGAATCGGCTTTCGCGGAGAAGAGGTCTGGGGAATGAGCGCACCAGGGGTGCCGGGCGTGAACGCGGATCTGGTCGAGGTGGTGCGCTCCGGATTCCGCGAGTGCGTGCATCGCGGTTCCGCCGTGGTGCTGCGCCCCGATGGTGAGCCGCTGGTGCAGGTGGGCGCGGTGCACGGCCCGATCTTCCCGCGGTCGACCAATAAGCCGATGCAGGCACTCACCTTGCTGCGCAATGGTTTCGAGCCGGCCGACACCGCCGAGCTGGCCATCTCGACGGCCTCGCATTTCGGTGAGCCCGATCATGTGGAGCTGGTGCGGCGGCTGCTGGATCGTTTCGGTTTCACCGAGGACGATCTGGAGTGCCCGCCCGATCTGCCCTTCGAGGAGCAGGCTCGCGCACAAGCCCTGGCCGGGAGCGAGCGCGGCAAAGCGGCCCGCCGAATCTTCATGAACTGCTCCGGCAAGCATGCCGCCATGCTCGCGACCTGCCGCATCAATGACTGGCCGACCACCGGTTATCTCGATATCGCGCATCCGCTGCAGCAGGCGGTGCTGGCCACGATCATCGATGTCACCGGTGAGCCGGAGACGGATCTGGGCATCGACGGTTGCGGCCTGCCGATCGTGCCGGTATCGCTGGTGAATCTGGCCCGCGCCTACGCGAAACTGGCGACCGCGCCGGAAGATAGCCCGGAGCGCCGGGTGGCGGATGCGATCCGTTCGCATCCGCGAGTGATTTCCGGCACGGACGGACCAGATTTTCGCGTCATGACCGCGACCCCCGGACTGGTCTGCAAGATCGGCGCGGACGGTGTGCACGCGGGCGCGCTGCCGGACGGTTCGGCCTTCGCGTACAAGATCGATGACGGCGCGGATCGGGCCAGATTGCCGCTCACGCTCGCGCTGTTGCAGCGTATGGGTATCGAATGGACCGACGAGCATTCGGAATTGGCGGCCCCGGCGGTGTTCGGCGGCGGTGCCCGGGTGGGTGTCATCCGAGCTGTTCCGGGGGTGCTCTAACCCCCGCGGCCGCTCGCGCGCGCTCGATTCCGACGGTCCCCGACGACCTGCCGCGGTGGTCCCCGGGGGCACTTCGACGGTTTCTCACCCACTCCTGGAAGCGAGACCGCCGGACACACGCTAAAGTGTCTGTCAGGAAGATTATTAATTCGAACGGGGCCGCCAAACCACCCCAGGCCGCCCCGCAGTGACGCGAGGGGGTCAGCCATGGGCCGTGGCCGGGCTAAGGCAAAGCAGACCAAGGTGGCGCGCGAGCTCAAGTACAGCTCGACGCCGACCGACTTCCAGAGCCTGCAAAGGGAACTGGGAGGGAGTCCCTCCGACTTGCCGCGGAGTGGTGTGCTTTCCGACGAGCACGACGCGAAGGATTCGCAGTCGAGCTGGGACGAAGACGACTACGACGACTGGCGCCGCTGACTCGGATTGTCGACGCAGCCAAGGGGAGTCCGTGAGGGCTCCCCATTGACTCGTTGATATGCACCGAGGCACCGACGACATTGAATATGTGATGACACGGCAGCGTCCCGTCCGTTCGGGCGGGACGCCGATGTGTGTTCTGTACCAGCACACCGGATTTCGAGTGTGCGGTATTCCGGGCTACTCGGTGCTCCGAAGGTGGCGGGCCGCAACGATATCCGGCTTCTCAGACATACTGCACGACATTCCAGACATACAGCACGGCCCCGGTTACTCCTGCGAGTAACCGGGGCCGTGTGTCGTTGGCGGCTAGAAGCGCGGGTGGTCGCCCAGCAGCACCGCGCGCGGGGCGTCGGCGTCCTTGGCCTTCTTGACCGTGCCGAGGGTCCAGCAGTCGATGTGGCGGGCGGTGAGCACCGCGAGGGCGCGGTCGGCGTCCTCGGGGGCCACGACGGCGACCATGCCGACGCCCATATTGAAGGTCTTCTCCATCTCGGCGCGCTCGACGCGGCCGCGCTGCGCGATCAGCTTGAAGACCGGCGCCGGACTCCAGGTGCCGCGGTCCAGTTCGGCGACCAGACCGGCCGGGAGTACGCGAGCCAGGTTGTTGGCCAGGCCGCCGCCGGTGACGTGCGAGAAGGTGCGCACATCGGTTTCGGCGATCAGGGCCAGGCAGTCCTTGGCGTAGATGCGGGTGGGCTCGAGCAGTTCCTCGCCGAGGGTGCGGCCGAATTCCTCGACGTGCCCGGACAGCTGCATGCGGTCGATGTCCAGCAGCACCTTGCGGGCCAGCGAGTAGCCGTTGGAGTGCAGGCCGGAAGCGCCCATGCCGATGATGACGTCGCCGGGGCGGACGCGGTCGGGGCCGAGCACGGCGTCGGCCTCGACGACACCGACGCCGGTGCCGGAGATGTCGTAATCGTCCGCGCCCATCAGGCCCGGGTGTTCGGCGGTCTCGCCACCGAGCAGGGCGCAGCCCGCCAGGATGCAGCCCTCGGCGATGCCGCCGACGATCTGGGCGACGCGCTCGGGCACGACCTTGCCGACGGCGATGTAGTCCTGCAGGAACAGCGGTTCGGCACCGCAGACGACCAGATCGTCGACGACCATGGCGACCAGGTCGAGGCCGACGGTGTCGTGCTTGTCCATGGCCTGTGCGATGGCGATCTTGGTACCGACGCCGTCGGTGGAGGAAGCCAGCAGCGGCTCCTTGTACCCGGACTTGAGTGCGAACAGACCAGCGAATCCGCCGATTCCACCCTGTACCTCGGGCCGGGAAGCCTTCTTGGCCAGCGGAGCGAAGAGTTCTACCGCGCGGTCGCCGGCTTCGATATCCACTCCGGCTGCCGCGTAGGAAGCACCGGCGCCACTGGGTGTCTGTTCAGTCATTGTCGGGGAAAGCTCCAAGCCGAATCGGACGGATAGATGCCTGCTCACGGTACCGGAGTCGATCGCAGGACGTCCGACCTCCCCTCATAGCAGACAATCCGCCGAGCTTCCAGACTTAACCGCACCTCACGAAATCAGTCGCTGTCTTTCGGCTCTGCGACGGCGCTGCTCTTCGGGATCGGGGACGGGCACCGCCGCTACCAGGCGGCGGGTGTAGTCCTGAGCCGGATTGCGCAGGATGTCGTCGCGCGGACCCTGTTCGACCACTTCGCCGTTGCAGAGCACCGCGACATTGTCGGCGAGCTGGTCGACAACGGCGAGGTCGTGGCTGATGAACAGGCAGGCCCAGCCGCATTCGCGTTGCAGGTCGGCGAAGAGTTCGAGGACCTTGGCCTGGACGGAAACGTCCAGGGCACTTGTCGGTTCGTCCGCGATGAGGAGATCCGGATTGAGGACGAGGGCGCGGGCCAGGCTCACGCGCTGGCGCTGGCCACCGGAAAGTTCGTGCGGATAGCGCTTTTCGGTGCCCTCGGGGAGTTGGACGTCATCGAGCAGTTGGCGGACCCGGTCGCGCATGGCCGCACCCTTGGCGGTGCGGTGCACGACCAATGGTTCGGCCACGCAGTCGCCGACGGTCAGCCGCGGATTGAGCGAAGTGGCCGGATCCTGGAAAACGAAGCCGAGGCGGCGGCGCATGGGTCGCAGCCGCCGTTCGGAGAGTCCGGTCAGTTCGGAGCCGAGCACGCGCACGGATCCGGCTGTGGCGCGCTGCAATCCGGCGGCGCAGCGGCCGATGGTCGATTTGCCGGATCCGGATTCGCCCACCAGGCCGAGGGTTTCGCCGCGCGCGATGCTGAAGCTCACGCCCTGCACGGCTTTGAACGTGGCCCGGCGCAGACCGCTGGAGAACTCGACGGTCAGGTCGGCGACCTCGAGCACCGGCACGGTGGCGGATGCGCCACTCGTCGATGCCCCGGTGTCCGAATCGCTTTCGTTCACCTCCGGCACGACCGGAGCCACCCGCGTGGACGCCCCCAGGTGTGGCACCGCCGCCAGCAGCGCGCGGGTGTACTCCTGGGTGGGGTTGGCGAAAAGGTCGTCGACGGAAGCCTGTTCGACGACTCGCCCGGCGCGCATGACGACTACGCGGTCCGCCATATCGGCGACGACGCCCATATTGTGCGTGATCAATACGATGGCGCTGCCGATGCGATCGCGGAGATCGCGCAGCAGTTCCAGGATTTCGGCCTGCACCGTCACGTCGAGGGCGGTGGTGGGTTCGTCGGCGATGATCACCTTGGGTTCGCAGGCGATGGCGATGGCGATCATGACGCGTTGTTTCTGCCCGCCGGAGAGCTGGTGCGGGTAGTAGTTGACGCGACGTTCCGGTTCGGGCAGCCCGACCAGTCGCAGCAGATCGACGGCCCGGGTGCGCGCGGCCACGCGGCTCATTTCGCTGTGTGCGCGCAGCGCTTCCATGATCTGGTACCCGGCGGTGAACAGCGGATCCAGCGCGGAGCCGGGTTCCTGGAACACCATGGCGATATCGCCGCCGCGCACCGCGGTGAGCTGTCGTTCGCTCATCTTGGTGATCTCGGCGGTGCCGAGGGTGACGGTGCCGCTCACCCGCGCGGTGGACGGCAGCAGCCCGATGGCGGTCCGCGAGCTGACCGATTTACCGGAGCCGGATTCGCCGACGACTGCCAGGACTTCGCCCGGATACACCTGGTAGGAGACATTGGAGACCGCGCGCACGGCCCCGGCGTCGGTGGCGAAGGTGACCGACAGTCCGTCGACGGACAGTGCGGGACTGCGCTTTTCGGTGTCGGCGGCTGCGCCGAGGTCAGGTTGATCGGGCATCGTCGACCTCCGGTTCCGGTGCGGCGGCGTCCACGCCGCGGCGGGTGCGCAGCAGTGGGTTCAGGACTTCATTGAGGCTCTCGCCGACCAACGTCATCCCCAGCACCACGAGAACGATTGCGGCGCCGGGGAATACGCCGGTCCACCAGATGCCGTTGGGCACGTCCTGCAGCGCCTTGTTGAGGTCGAAACCCCATTCGGCGGCCTGGGTGGGTTCGATGCCGAAGCCGAGGAAGCCGAGTCCGGCCAGGGTGAGAATGGCTTCCGCGCCGTTGAGCGTGATGATCACCGGCAGCGACTGGGTGACGTTGGCGAAGATGTGCCGGTAGAGAATGCGCCCGGTGGAGGCCCCGCTCACCCGCGCGGCGTCCACGTACGGTTCGGTCTTCACCGCGACGGTGGCATTGCGCACCACTCGAAAGTATTGCGGCACAAAGATAACGGTGATGGCGATGGCGGCGGACAGGACACCGCCGAGTTTGCTGGAGTTGCCGCCCGCCACCATGATCGAGACCACGATGGCGAGCAGCAGGGTGGGGAACGCGTACATGGCGTCCATGAACAGCACCAGCACGCGGTCCACCCAGCGGCCGATATAGCCGGAGATCAAACCCAGTGGGACGCCGACGAACAGCGACAGCACCAGCGATACGCCGATGACGTACAGCGCGGTGCGCGCCCCGTAGAGCACCCGGGAGAACACGTCCTCACCGCGTATCGAGGTGCCGAGCCAATGGTCGGCGGACGGCGCCTGCTGGCGCACGAAATCGATGCCGTCCGAGGCGTTCTGGGCCAATCCGTAGGGTGCGATGAGCGGTGCGAACACCGCCGCGAACAGGAATACCGCGATCAGCGCGATACCCAATATCAGTGTGGCGCGCTGGAATCCGTGCGTCAGGCTGAACAGGCGCAGTCCCGGCAGACCGCGCCTGCTCCCCCTCACAGTGAGCGGGGCGACGGCCGGGTCGGTCACCACTTCCGGAGCGGTCATCAGAACCTCACTCTCGGGTCGATCAGCGCGACGATCACATCGACCAGGAAGCTCATGATCGCCACCACCAGTGCCAGGAATGTCACGATCCCCTGCACCGCGACGAAATCGCGCTGGGTCAGGTACTCGGTGAGTTGATAGCCGAGCCCCTTCCAGTCGAAGGTGCGCTCGGTGAGTACCGCGCCGCCGAGCATGGACGCGATGTACATGCCCATCACCGTCACGACGGGGATGAGCGCATTGCGGAAGGCATGCCGTCGCGTGACCACCCGTGACGAAAGTCCGCGTGCCCGAGCGGCATCCACGTAATCGCTGCGCAGGGTCTGGATCAGGTTGATCCGCACCAGGCGCAGGAATACGCCCGCGGTGAGCAGGCCGAGCGCGATCGCGGGCAGCACGGTGTGTTTGAGCACATCGAGCAGATACCCGGTGTCGCCGTACAGGATCGCGTCGATGAACAGGATGTTCGTCTTCGGCGACACATGCTGCAGTGCCAGTTCCACATTGGTGCTGGCGCGCCCGGAGGCGGGCAGCCAGCCCAGTTTCACCGAGAAGATCAGTTTCAGCAGCAGGCCGACGAAGAACACCGGGGCCGCGTAGGCCAGGATCGCGAACAGTCGCAATCCGGCGTCGGCGGCCGTGTCACGGCGGGTGGCGGCGAAGCGGCCCAGGGGGACGCCGACCGCGAATGCCACCAGCAGCGACCAGAAGACGAGTTCGAGGGTGGCCGCACCGTAGTGGGTGACGATCTCGGTGATGGCCCGATTGTCCTGGGAGCGGCCGAAATCCCCGTGCAGGAGTCTGCTGATGTACTCCCAGTACTGGGTGAGGATGGGCCGGTCCAGTCCGGCGGCGTGTTTGCGCGCCGCCAGTTGATCGGCGGGCAGGCGCCCACCGAGCGCCGCCGTGATCGGATCGCCCACCACCCGCATCAGGAAGAATACGACTGTCACCAGGATCCAGGTGGTGGGGATGATCAGCAGCAGCCGTACCCCGAGGTACCGCAGCAGTTGACCGGAGATCACTTGCTGAGCACTCCGAACCGGAACTTGAACGACGGGTCGAGGGTGTTCTCCACGCCCGAGACGTTCTTGCCCGAGACGGCGATCTGCTTACCGGACAGCAGCGGCAGGATCGGAATGAAATCCGCTGCCAGGGAACGCTGTACGGTGGCCAGCGCCGCCATGCGCTTGGCATTGTCGGGTTCGGTCACCTCGGCCAGCAGTTCGGCGTTGATGCGCGGATCCTCGAAATGCGATTGCAGGAAGTTATTGGTGCCGAAGAACGGGGTCAGGTAGTCGTCGGCGTCCGGGTAGTCCGGGAACCAGCCGAATTGGAAGATCGCGTAGGTGTCCTTGACGCGTTCCTTCTGATACGAAACCCATTCGGTGGATTGCAGATTCACCTTGAACAGCCCGGTGGCCTCGAGCTGGCTCTTGAGCGCGGCGTACTCCTCGGAGGAGGTGCTGCCGTAGTGGTCGGTGTTGTACTGGATGTTCAAGTCGACCGGGGTCGGCAGGCCCGCGTCGGCGAGGAATTTGGCCGCGGCGGTCTTATTCGGCTTCTCGCCGTAGATTTCCTTGAACGGTTCGGTCGCGCCCGGAACGCCCTGCGGTACAGAGGAATACGCCGGAGCGTAGGTGCCCTTGTAGACGCCGGTGGAGAGCGCCTCACGGTCGATGGAGGAGGCGAGTGCCTTGCGCACCGCGAGTTTCGCCGCGGGGGTCGCGCCCGGCATGGTGTTCATATTGAAGATGATGTAGCGAAGTTCGCCGCCGGGACCCTCCTTCACGGTCACCTTGTCGTTCTTGCGCAGTGATTCGATATCGGTGGGCGCGAGCGAGCGCCAGGCCACGTCGATATCACCGTTCTGCACGTCCAGGCGCATGTTCTCCGAACCGGCGAAGTACTTGGTGGAGACGCGGTCGGTCTTCGGCTTGCCCAGCACGCCGTTGTAATCCGGATTCGCCTGGTAGGAAACGAGTTTGTTCTTGTCGTAGCTGCTGATGGTGTACGGGCCGGAGAACGGCTTGGCCTTCCACACCGCGTCGTCGTCGAGGAGTTTGTCCGCGGGGAACACCTTCTCGTCGACGATGGGTCCGGCCTGGGTCGGCAGGATGGCGGCGAAGGTCTGATCGTTGGCGACCTTGAGGGTGAAGTTCACCGTGCTCGCGTCGACGACATCGGTGTGGTCCAGATTACCGAGCAGCGAGGCCGGGCCGTTGGGGTCGTTGATCTTGAGCATGCGGTCGAAGGAGAACTTCACGCTGTTCGCCGTGAGCGGGTTGCCGTTGGCGAACTTCAGATCCTTCTTCAGCGTGCAGGTGAAGACCGTGGGCGTGCTGAATCCGCACTTCTCCGCGGCGTCCGGTTTCGGAACCGCCTCGCCCGGTGGGGTATTCAGCAGGAACTGGTAGACCTGGGTCTCCACCAGCAGTGATCCGTTGTCGTAGGCCGCGGCCGGGTCCAGCGCGAAGATCTTGTCGGTGGTGCCCACCACCAGTCCCGCATCCCCGCTGTCCCCTCCGGTTCGCCCGGATCCGCATCCCGCTGCCGCAAGCATGGTGAGGCCCGCCAGCCCCACCGCCGCAATATTTTTCGCGCGCATACCGCCCTGCTTTCTCACGCGGCGCGTGGGCCGGGTCGCGACCCCGCCGCGCCGCGGTGGACTTCGTTTGGCTGCGGACAGTATCGACCGGTTATAACCGGAATGTTGCGAATACGAACAAATTAATCACTTTTGCCTCATATGCCCGACCAGGCCGATGTCTCAACTGAGACAGAGCAATTCGCGAGCAATGTCCGCCGGGGGCACGAGACAGCTCGGGTTCCCGGGCCGATGATCACCGCGTGGCAGCGGCACTACGGGCGCGAAAAACACCCGTGCCCGCCCGCGAACATCGCGGACGGGCACGGGTTTTCGGAGATGTCGACTACGGACGGCTGAGCGCGCTCGCATTCGCGTTGTCGGCCAGCAACTCCGCCTCGGAGGCACCGGTGAGCACACTCTCCAACAGGTTCTTGCCGATGGCCGCCTCGGTGGGCAGTGCGATCGGGTAGTCGCCGTCGAAGCAGGCGCAACACAGGCGCGAACGCGGCTGTTCGGTGGCGGCGACCATGGCGTCGAGCGAGATGTACCCGAGGCTGTCCGCGCCGATGGAGCGGCGCACACCCTCCACCATGTCATCCATGCTGGTGCCCTCGATGCCGTCGGGCCCGGCTCCATTGGCGATCAGCTCCGCGCGCGAGGCGAAGTCGATGCCGTAGAAGCACGGCCACTTGACCGGCGGCGAGGCGATCCGCACGTGGATCTCCAAAGCGCCTGCCTCGCGCAGCATTCGAATCAGGGCGCGCTGGGTGTTGCCGCGCACGATGGAATCGTCCACCACGATCAGTCGCTTACCGCGAATGACCTCGCGCAGCGGATTCAGCTTGAGCCGGATGCCGAGCTGGCGGATGGTCTGGCTGGGCTGGATGAAGGTGCGGCCCACATAGGCGTTCTTCATCAGGCCCTGCCCGTACGGCACGCCCGAACCCTGCGCGTAGCCGACGGCGGCCGGGGTGCCGGACTCCGGCACCGGGATCACCAGATCGGCTTCGACGGGATGTTCCAGTGCCAGGCGGCGGCCGATCTCCACGCGGGTGGCGTGCACCGAACGACCGGAGATGGTGCTGTCCGGGCGGGCCAGGTACACCATTTCGAAGACGCAACCCTTGGGGGTCGGGTTGGCGAAACGCAGTGAGCGGACACCGTCGGCGTCGATCGCCAGCAGTTCGCCCGGCTCGATCTCACGCACGAAGGAGGCGCCGACGATATCGAGGGCGGCGGTTTCGCTGGCGACCACCCAGCCACGCTCGAGGCGGCCCAGGCAGAGCGGGCGCACCCCGTGCGGATCGCGCGCGGCGTACAGCGTGTGCTCATCCATGAAGGTGAGGCAGAAAGCCCCGCGCAGGGTCGGCAGCAGCTCCAGCGCGGCCTGCTCGATGCTCTTGTCGGCGGCGGCGTGCGCGAGCAGCGCGGTCATCACATCCGAATCGGAGGTGGCGGCCATATTACCCGCGACCCGGCCATTGATCAGGCCCAGTTCCCGTGCGCGAGAACTCAATTCGGCGGTATTGACCAGATTTCCATTGTGGCCCAGCGCGATTCCGGAACCCACCGCGGTGGTGCGGAAGATCGGCTGTGCGTTCTCCCAGGTCGTGGACCCGGTGGTGGAGTAGCGGCAGTGGCCGACGGCGACGTGGCCGGGCATGGCGGCGAGCGTCTGCTCATCGAAAACCTGGCTCACCAAGCCCAGATCCTTGAAGACCAGCACCTGCGAACCGTCGGAGACGGCGATGCCGGCTGCCTCCTGCCCGCGATGCTGCAGCGCGTAAAGTCCGTAGTACGTGAGCTTGGCCACATCCTCGCCAGGGGCCCAGACACCGAACACACCGCACTCTTCGCGGGGTTCGTTTTCGGGCTCATCGAGGGTGGTGTCGGCGGGGGGCAGGGTCACCGTGTTTGCTCCCTGTTCGGCGGGCGGGGGGCAGGACCCATAGTACTGGTAACCACCGCGCAACCCACCGCTGGGATAACACGCATCGCGGCGGCTTTGCTGTTAGCGTTCGGGCGTGGCGAGCACCGAAGTTTCGGAGTCGAGTCCTACCCGTCGTTTGAGCCCTCTCAGGTGGGCGTTTCCGATCGTGGTGGTCACACTGCTGGCCTCACTGCTGGGCGTGATGTACCTGGACTACATCGTCGATCCCGAGAAGAACCTGCACGATTTCCCGATCGCACTGGTGAATCAGGATGTCGGCGACGATCTGAACACCGGCGGCGCGACCAAACATGTGAACTTCGGCGATCAGGTCGCGGCGGGGCTCCAGCAGGCGGTGCCCGGGGACAAGATCGATCTGCGCGTGCTCGGCATCAACGAGGCGCAGCTGCAGATGCAGTCGGCGAAGGTGTACGGCACCATCGTCATTCCGAGCGACTTCTCCAAGCGGCTCGGCATTCTCGGCGTCGGCAGCGTGGTGCCCGGGGATATCACCCGGCCGACGATCACCTTGCAGACCAACCCGCGCACCGGGGCGTTCACCACTGCCATCGTGCAGAAGTTCGGCGCGGAGGCGCTCACCCAGGTGAACGCGCAGGTCGGTAAGCAGTTGACCGAGCAGGTCAAGACAACCTTGGCACCCGCGCCCGGCGGTCCGCCCGCACCGGAATTGTCCGCGGCCACCCTGGTCGCGCTGACCACTCCGCTGGACATCGTGGTGCAGCAATTCCATCCGCTGCCCGGCGGCTCGGGTGAGGGTTTGACCGCGTTCTTCTACAGCCTGCTGCTCCTGCTGGTCGGCATGGTCGGGGCGATGATCATCCACCAGCTGCTGGACTCGGCACTCGGATTCCTGCCCACCGAATGGGGTCCGTGGTACGTGCACTATCCGCGCACACCGATCTCCCGGGTGCGCACGCTGCTGCTGAAATGGTCTGCGGTGGTGGTCATGTCGATGACGGTCTCGGCCGCGCTGCTCGGCATCGGCGAAGCGCTGGGCATGCCGATCGACCGCCCGTTCCTGCTGTTCCTCTATGGCGCGTTCGTCATCACCGCGGTCGGCGTCACCTGCACCTCGGTGCTCGCGGCGGTGGGCACCGCGGGTCTGATCGTCAACCTGATCGTCTTCATCATCCTGGGCCTGCCCTCCTCCGGCGGCACGGTGCCGATCGAGGCCACCCCCAAATACTTCGGCTGGCTGTCGAGTTTCGAGCCCATGCACCAGGTCTTCCTGGGCACCCGCTCCATCCTCTATTTCGACGGCAGCGCCGAAGCGGGCCTGTCCCGAGGCTGCTGGATGGCCGCGCTGGGTCTGCTCATCGGCCTGGTCTTCGGCCTCGTCATCACCCGCTTCTACGACCGCAAGGGCCTGGAACGCAAACCCGCCGCCACGGCCGCCGCGTAATCCGCGGCGGCACAGCGCATCCGGTCAACGGCACGGGACGGCTGGACTCAGAGCGGTACGACGGGTAGCCAGCGCGCCACTTCGGCGGCGCGCGACCCCGAAGCCGTGAGCACTCCCGACTCCACCGCCTCCTCGAACCCCAACAGTCCGGTAGCCAGCAATAGCCAAGTGCGCGCATCGGTTTCGACCACATTCGGCGGCGTCCCCCGGGTATGCCGCAACCCCTCGATGCACTGCACCGCCACGAACGGCGGCACCCGCACCTCCACCGCGCCCCCGGGTGCGTCCGCCGCCAGGGACCGCGCCGTCCCCCTAACGGCGGCCGCCAGCTCGGTCCGCGACGGAGCCGCGGCCGATTCATCGCGCAACCACTCCCCCACGGCGGTCACCGCCGCCCTGACCTCCCCCGGATTCACCGCTCCACGTCCAGCCACGCGAAAAAGGCTACCGCCGACCGCCGACACGAATCGCCGCCGTCATCCCGGCGGAGTGGTTGCCGCTCCGGAATCCAGCGCCGCGATGACTCGGCGGGCCGCGAACGGTGCGAGCGCACCGCCGCCGTTGATGGCCAGGTGCAACAGCGCCGGGGCCGTGGCGCTGCCGGTGCGACGGTGGAGGAGATCGAACAGCGCACCGGCCAGCCCGGTGGCGGCCACCGTGCCGAGGATCGGATCGTCGGCGGAGCGTGCCGCGCGAATGTGCGACAGCCCGAAAGTCAGTGCGCCCAGCCATGTTCCGGCCGCACCGAGGCTCCGCTCCAATAGCGGGGTCAGGGTGGCCCGATACACCAGTTCCTCGGCGAATACGGTGCCGCCGGGGATGTGCAGCCCCGCCCATTCGGCGGTGGATACGGCGGGCCCGCGATGGGCGGCCCCGGCCAGTTCCCGGCGAATGCGCGGAATCGCCAGTCCCACACCGTAACCGGCGAGCACCACCCCGCCCGCGGCCGCACCGGCGCGTAATCCGCTCGCCGATATCCAACCCGGCCTGCCCCGGAACGCGAACGCATAGGCCAGCGCGAACCCGGTATTGGCGGCGGTACGGCCGCGCACATCCAGCTCCAGCGCGGGCAGCACCCGATTACTCCACAGCACCGGAAGAGCGACTGCTGCAGCGGTTTTCGCTGCGACGCGCACTCGCGAGCGGACCGCCGCCGCGGGAGCCGCCATGCGGTTGGGGGTCGCCGAGGGTGCGGTCACTTCACCGCTCGCTCGTAATCCTCGGCGAGTTCTATTTGGGTGCGGATCTTTTCGGAGAGTTCGGGGGTCCAGCCGGGTGGGGCGGCGATGGCGGCCCAGCCGTCCAGGACGAGGGAGCCGTAGCGGTGCCCGTGGCCGTCGCTGACGCCCTGGGCGTTGGTGAGGTCGGCCGCCACCTGCCAGAAGGTGACGAACGGCCACCAGCGCATCTGCGAGGACACGTCCGCGCCTCGGGGTTCGGAGAGCCAATCCGGTTGGGAGAAGATGAGATCCGAGGACCACCAGACGATGGGGTCCGAGGGGTGCATGAGATAGGCGATACGGGGATGCCGCCAGTCCGGGGAGGGCTTCTCCAGATCGGCCGCGGTGGCGGCGAATCGGACGGTGAGCCCGTCGGCGTAGATGGGGTCGACTTCCCGCGTTCCCGGATCGCGGCGCGAATTGAACTGCTCCCACAGCCGATTCGAGTTGGGCGGCCCGACCCAGAGCGCGCCGTCGACCTTGGAGCGCAGATCGGCCAAGCCGTCGAAGGCCGATTCGGAGCCCTGCGACCCCAGGCTCTCGCCGTACACGAGGAGTTTGGGTCGCGCCTCCGGCGGCCGCGCGGACCACGCCGCGTACACGGCGTCGAACATCTTGCGCCCCGCCACCGCCACCTTCTCGCGGTCCGCGAGAAAGGACAGCACGCTGGGCAGATACGAGTACTGCGATGCCAGAATCGCGGTGTCACCGCCGTACATGTATTCGATCGCGGCCGCGCTCATCGAGTTCACCCACCCGGTGCCGGTGGTGGTGACGATGACCAGCACCTTGCGGTCGAAGGCCCCGGTGCGCTGCAATTCCGCGACCGCGAGATCCTCCTCGGTGGTGTCCGAACTCGCGGACTGCAATCCCACGTACGCCCGAATCGGCTGGCGCGCGGGCTTTCCGGTGACGGCGCTGATCAGCATGGGATCGGGTCCGTGTGAGACGAACCACCGCCCCTCCGATCCGAGCGTCTCCCATTTCGCCAATGACTGTGGGCTGCCGGACCGTTCGGGCCGGGTCGGCTGCAGGGCATACGGCGTCATCTTGTCGTTGCGCACGCTGAACGCCGAGTTGGCGACCGCGAAGAACGCCCGCGTGGCGACACCGTTGAACAGCGTGATGATCAGCACGAACAGCAGCAGCGCCCCGGTGGCGGGCGCGAGCCTGGGCGGAATCCGCACCCACCGGCTCAATTGCCGTCCGATGAACCGCACGGCTTCCCGCAGTGTCCGGAACACCGCGACCACCAGTGCGCCGACCGCGACGCTCAATCCGCCGGTGCGCAGATAGGCGGCACGCGTGGTGCCCTCCATATTCATCAGCCCGGTGATCTCCCGCTGCCAGTCCGCGGACATGACCAGCATGTACGCGGCGACCAGCACGCAGGTGAGCACCACGGCCACCTTCACCACATACCGCACCCACGCGGGCGGCGTCTCGACCTTGATTCGCGGCCGAATCCACTTGCGGAACAACCACTGCAGCACACATCCGAGCCCGTATCCGGCGGCCGCGTTGAGCCCGGAGATCAACCCCTGGAACAGCCAATCGCGCGGTACCAGCGACGGCGTCAGCGACCACGCGAAGAACAGCGTCGCCACCACCAGCCCGGTGTGATTCAGATCGACGACATCCTCGCCCCGCTTGGCCACCCGCGCGACCCGCCGCCCCCAGCCGCGCCGAGTCAGCACGGCGGCGCGCAGGCGCAGCCGCCTGAGCGTCTCGGCGGGGTCGAACACCCGTCAATTATGGACGGCGCGGTACGGAATCCGTGGATTCACCGCTGTGAGAGCCACCATTCCGGCGGCGTGTTGCTACTACGCACGCCACTCGAGTAGTTGTACGCGTGGCGCGGAAGGGCCGCCTCGACAGACTCGACGACTATGAGCAACCCCAGCGCACAGACCAAGAGCACCATGGCTTTTCTGGCTCAGGCCGTCATCGCCTTCGGAATCAGCTTCACCGCAATGGGTATCGGCATCGCCAATCTTCCCCTGGACTTCTGGCAGCGCGGTTTTCTGCTGATGTCCATGCTGTTCCTGGTGAGCAGCAGTTTCACGCTCGCGAAAGTGGTTCGCGATCAGCATGAGTCGTCGAAGGTGCATCAGCGCATCGATGAGGCTCGGATGGAAAAGCTGATGGCCGAACATGATCCGTTCAAGGTCGTGTCGTGAGTCGCGACCCGGGCGAATACGAAAGCACCCCGCCCGACCCGGTTGTTCGAGGGGTCCGGGTCCGGCGGGGTGCTTCGGTGTTCGCGTTACGCGCGCTGGGTCAGTGTTCGAAGTGGCCGAACAGTGCGGGCAGCGTGCCCTCGAAGGCGGTGCGCAGTTCGGCCAGGGTGATGGTGAACTGGCCCTGCACCTCGACCGCGTCCGAACCCTGATCGACGACGCCGATGCGGGTCCACGGCAGTTCGCGCGCGGTGCACATCTTGGTGAAGCGGGTCTCCTCCGAGCGCGGGACGGCGACCAGCACGCGCCCGGCGGATTCGGAGAACAGCTGCACGAACGGGTCGGTGCCCTCGGGAAGCAGGATGCGGCAACCGGTTTCACCGGCCAGCGCGGCCTCGATGACGGTCTGCGCCAGGCCGCCCTCGGACAGGTCGTGCGCGGCGCTGATCATGCCGTCGCGCGAACCCGCGGTGAGGATTTCGGCGAGCAGCTGCTCACGGGCGAAATCGACCTTGGGCGGAACGCCGCCGAGGTGATCGTGCTCGACCTGCGACCAGATGGAACCGTCCAGCTCGTCACGGGTTTCGCCGAGCAGGATGAGCGTCTCGCCGGGCTCCAGGCCCAGGCCGGTCGGGATGCGGCGGTGCACATCGTCGATGACGCCGAGCACACCGACCACCGGGGTGGGCAGGATGGCGGTCTGGCCGGTCTGGTTGTAGAACGAGACGTTACCGCCGGTGACCGGAATGCCAAGGGCCACACAGCCGTCCGCGAGACCGCGCACGGCCTGCTGGAACTGCCACATGACACCCGGATCCTCGGGGGAACCGAAGTTCAGGCAGTTGGTGACGGCCTTGGGGGTCGCGCCGGTGGTCGCCACATTGCGGAACGCCTCGGCGAGCGCGAGCTGCGCGCCGGTGTACGGGTCCAGCTTGGTGTAGCGGCCCGAGGCGTCGGTGGCCAGCGCGATACCGCGGCCGGACTCCTCGTCGATGCGAATGACACCGGCGTCGGCGTGCTCGGCGAGCACGGTATTGCCGCGCACGTAGCGGTCGTACTGTTCGGTGATCCACTTGCGCGAGCACAGCTGCGGGCTGGCGATCATCTTCAGCAGGGTGGCACGCAGTTCGTCACCGGTCTGCGGGCGGTTCAGCGCCTTGGTGGAATCGGCGATGAGCGCGTCCTGATCGGCGGGGCGCTGCACGGGGCGCTCGTACACCGGTCCGTGGTGGGCGACGGTGCGCGGCGGCACGTCCACGACAACCTCGCCGTGCCAGGTGATCTCGAGGCGCTCACCAGCGGTGACCTCACCGATGACGGTGGCGGTGGTGTCCCATTTCTTGCAGATCGCCATGAAGCGATCCACATTCTCGGGCGCGACCACGGCGCACATGCGCTCCTGCGATTCGCTCGAAAGGATCTCGGCGGGAGACATATTCGCCGCGCGCAGCGGGACCTGATCGAGTTCGATGTGCATACCGCCGGAACCGGCCGCGGCCAGTTCGGAGGTGGCGCAGGACAGGCCCGCGCCGCCCAGGTCCTGAATGCCGACGACGACACCGGAGTGGTAGAGCTCGAGACAGCACTCGATGAGCACCTTCTCGGTGAACGGGTCGCCGACCTGCACGCTCGGGAGTTTCTTACGGCCGGAACCGGATTCGTCACCGGAGAAGGTGTCCGAGGCCAGCACGGACACGCCGCCGATACCGTCGAGGCCGGTGCGCGCGCCGAACAGAATGATCTTGTTGCCCTCACCGGAGGCGAAGGCCAGCTTCAGGTCCTCGACCCGCATGACGCCCGCGCACAGCGCGTTGACGAGCGGATTGCCCTGGTAGGAGGCATCGAACACGGTCTCGCCGCCGACATTCGGCAGGCCGAGCGAATTGCCGTAACCGCCGACGCCGCGCACCACACCGTCGACCACGCGCCGGGTGTCCGGGTGATCGGCCGCACCGAAGCGCAGCTGATCCATCACCGCGATCGGGCGCGCGCCCATGGCCATGATGTCGCGGACGATGCCGCCGACGCCGGTGGCCGCACCCTGATAGGGCTCCACATACGAGGGGTGGTTATGCGATTCCACCTTGAAGGTGACCGCCCAGCCGTCACCGATATCCACCACACCGGCGTTCTCGCCGATGCCCGCGAGCATGCTGGAACGCATCTCCTCGGTGGTGGTCTCGCCGAAGTAGCGCAGGTGCACCTTGGAGGACTTGTACGAGCAGTGCTCGGACCACATCACCGAGTACATGGCGAGCTCGGCATCCGTCGGCCGCCGGCCGAGAATCTCCTTGATACGCGCGTACTCGTCATCCTTGAGGCCGAGTTCCTTATAGGGCTGCGCAGTATCCGGGCTGGCCGCGGCGGCGCTGACGGTATCGACGTGGCTGGTCACGGGGAAACCAGAGTCCTTTCGGCCGGGCATGTCAGAACTGAGAACCGGCATGGCTGGATTTCGGCGAGATACTGGTCAGAGTCTAGTTGCCCGGTTATCAGCCCCTTCGACCACCTGGAGTTGTGCTCGGCAGCACATTTTCCACAAGGCTCGCGCCTTCGGGTGGCGAGGCGGTCAAAGCGAACCTCCCAGCTAGTCTGTCCCGGTGAACGAACGATCCGGGCTTGCGGATCCCGCGGAGAAGCCTGTGCCCTCGAACAAGGACTCGGCATTGACGCAGCAGCAGGTTCGACTGCTGGCCATCGCGGTCGCTTTGTTCGCGGTGTCCGCCATTGTCAGCCTGCTCGCGCACTTCTGGCATGGGTACATCGATTTGCAGGTGTATCGGAACGGTGCGCGGGCGTGGTTGGACGACAAGGATTTGTACGGACCCATGCCGCCCGTCTATGGGCTGGGGTTGCCGTTCACCTATCCGCCGTTGGCCGCGTTGTTCTTCGCGCCGCTGGCGCTCATGCCGCTGCTGCTGTCCGAGTGGGCGGTGCTGATCGTCTCGATTCTTTCCCTGGGCATCACGTTGTGGGTGGTGCTGGATCGGCTGCGCCCGAATCTGGCATGGGTGACGCGGCTGACCATCGTGATCGGCGCGGTGTCCATATTGCAGCTGTCCGAGCCGATTCGGCAGACCTACGGGTTCGGGCAGATCAATCTGGTGCTGATGGCCGCGATCACGCTGGATTGCCTGGCGCGCAAACCGTTCTGGCCGCGCGGCATGCTGATCGGCATCGCGGTCTCGGTGAAGCTGACGCCCGGCGGATATCTGCTGTACTTCCTGCTGCGCAAGGATTGGAAGGGCGCGGCCACGCTGGTGCTGTCCACCATCGGCGCGGTGGCGGTGGGTTTCGCGCTGTTCCCGAGCGATTCGGTGGAGTACTGGTTCCATACGCTCGCCGATACCGGGCGGATCGGACCGCCCTGGTACGCGGGCAATCAGTCGTTGAAGGGCTTCGCCTACCGATTGGGCGTATCGAGTTCGGCGGCAACGCTGATCTGGATCGTGCTCTCGGTGCTGGCCATCGCGCTGGCGGCGATCTGGATGAAGCGGCTCATCTCGGTGGGTGCGAACGCCGCCGCGCTGATGGTGAACGCCGGTGCGGTGCTGCTGGTTTCGCCGGTGTCCTGGTCGCATCACTGGGTGTGGATCGCACCGGTGCTGCTGGTGGTGGCCGATGCGATCGCGAGTGGTCAGCGCAATAAATGGTTCCTGGGCGCGACCGGATTCGCCGTGATCCTGTTCGCGATCGGCCCGCAGTGGCTGCTGCCGCACGATCATGACCGCGAACTCAACTGGGCGTGGTGGCAGCAGATCATCGGCAGCAGCTACGTGCTGTTCACCCTGGCGCTGTTCATCGTCGCCGCGCTGATGTACCACCCGGAGCCGCGCACCCGGAAGGTCGACGCCGCATAGGCCCCGCGCCTAGGGAGTGAGGAACGCCGCCAGCGCCGCCGCGTAGGCGGAAACGTCTGCCGCGCCCATCATTTCGCGCGCCGAGTGCATGGCGAGCTGGGGTGCGCCCACGTCGACGGTGGGCATACCGGTGCGGGCCGCAGTCATCGGGCCGATGGTGGAGCCGCAGGGCAGATCGGCGCGGTGGACATAGCGTTGCAGCGGCACCTCGGCCTGCGCGCAGGCCAGCGCGAACGCGCCCGCACCCGCCGCGTCGGTGGCGTAGCGCAGGTTCTGGTTGACCTTGAGTACCGGTCCGCCGTTCACCTCGATGCGGTGCATGGGTTCGTGCCGGTCCGGATAGTTCGGATGCGTGGCATGCGCCATATCGCCACTGGCGCAGACCGATCCGGCGATGGCGGCCAGATATTCGGCGCGCCCGCCGCCGCGGGTGAGCACGATGCGCTCCAAAACCGTGGGCAGCAGCCCGGATTGGGCCCCGCGATCGGATTGGCTGCCTACCTCTTCGTGATCGAACATGGCCAGCACCGGCACCGCCGCACCGGGTTCGGCGACGGCGGCCAGGAAGGCCCGCAGTCCGGAATAGCAGGTGCCCTGGTTGTCCAGTCGCGGCGCGCTGACCAGATCCAGATCCCGCCCGATGAGCTTGGACGGCACCAGATCATGGGTCATGAGTTCCCAGCCGAGCACCGCACCGGGTTCGATGCCGGAGCGTTCGGCGATGAACGCCATGAACGAGCGCGGTTCCCCGCCGATCCCCCACACCGCGTTCACATGCCGCTGCGGATCCAGCGTCACCCCGCGCCGGTCCTCGGACAGGTGGATGGCCAGCTGCGGCACTCGCAGGATCGGTTCGTCGATGCGAATCAGCCGCTCCCGCACCACATTTCCGTCGCGCACCGAGAGCCGCCCGGAAATGCCGAGGTCGCGGTCCAGCCAGGAGTTGAGCAGCGCCCCGCCGTACGGTTCCAGTCCGACCATCTGCCAGCCCGCGACCGCGGTGTCGGGATGCTGTTTCACCCGCAGGTTCGGGCTGTCGGTATGCGCGCCGACGACCCGGAACGGGGTGGCCTGCCCGGTGCGGAAGCCGCTGGGCGCACCCGGTCCGCCATCGGACCAGGCGACCAGCGAGCCGCCGCGCACCACGTAGTAGCGCCCCGCGCTACTGGAGGGCCAGGGCGCGGATTCCGATAACCGGGTGAAGCCGTGATCGTCGAGTTCGGCGGCGACGGTGCGGCAGACATGGAACGGCGACGGGGAGGCATCGATGAATTCGCACAGTCCGGCGGCGGTCGCGGTGGTCTCGGCAACGGGCATGCCTGCGATCCTAAGCATTGATTATTCAGTTTCCGCCGACGGCCGCCCTATCCGCACGCCCACTCGGTGTGGCGGGCGCGCCGGTGCCACCCGGTCTCCGGATTGGGCTGGGAAATAGCGGATTTCGAGGATGGGCGCTACTGCGGGTACGGCACGTCCGAGACGCGTTCCAGCAGGCGCAGCAGTTCGAGGTAGTCGCCGCCGCCGAGGCGGTTGCGTAGCTCGGATTCGGCGCGCATCTCCTCGGCGCGCACCTCGTCGACCAGTTCGGCGCCGCGGCGGCTGAGTCCGATGAGGATGCGGCGGCGGTCATCGGCGGCGGCGACGCGGAAGATGAGTCCGCGTTCGGCCAGATGGTCGGCGTGCCGGGTGGCGGAGGAGGGCGGGAGTTGCGCGCGGGTGGCCAGTTCGCTCATGGTGATGCCCGTGTCGGACGAGAGATTGGTCAGCATGCACCATTGGTCGGCGGTCAACCGTCTGGCGCACAGTGCGGCGTCGAGGTGACGAAGCCAACTGCGTTCCGCGGCCCGCAGTGCCCCATGCAGAGTGGAAATTCCACCTAGAATTGTCGCCATATTCCCGCCCGTCAAATTCACTTGAACGAGGAGAGGGTATCCGATGACCTCGTTCCGCGGGAGTCCAGAGAACACTATCGAGATCCTGAACATAGTGCCGCAGCAGGGTCCGGCCGGTATCTTCGCGCCCTCCTGCGAGGCGGCCATTTCATTGGCCGTGGAAGAAATCAACAGCGGGACAGGAATTCTCGGGCGGGAATTGCGGGCGACGCACATTGACGGCGGGCGGGAACCGGGGGATGTGGCGCGTGAGGTTTCCGCGCTGCTGGCGACCGGGATGGTGCACGCCATCACCGGCTGGCATACCTCGGCGGTGCGCGGGGCGGTGGCGCGGGTGAGCGCGGGGCGGGTGCCGTATCTGTTCGCCACCGATCACGAGGGCGTGACGGAGTCCCCGGAGGGATTGTTCCTGGTGGGGTCGGATCCGGGCCGGCAGTTGCTGCCCGCGCTGCGCTGGTTGCGGCGTGAGTTCGGGGCGCGGCGCTGGGCGATCATCGGCAATGACTACGTGTGGCCGCGGCGTACGGCCGAGCGGGTGCGGACGGAGTTGGCCGAGCGCGGGACGCTCTCGCTCGAGGAGTTCGTGCCGTTGGAGAAATTCGTCCCGTTCGGCGCGGATTTCGGGGAGTTTCTGACCGATCCGCGACTGGATCGGGCGGACGGGGTGATCGTCCTACTGGTGGGCGCGGATGTGGCGCGCTTTAACCGACAATTCGCCCGAATCGGGCGCGATGAACGGCAATTACGGGTCAGTCCCGCGGTCGATGACAATGTGCTGCTCGCGGGCGGCACGAGCGCCAACCGGAATCTGTATGTGCCGTCGAGCTTCTTCGTGAACGGTCCCGCGAACCGTGAACGCGCCGAACGCTATCGGCGGTTGCACGGTAAGTTCGCGCCGGAGCTCACCAATTTCAGCAATACCGAGTACGAGGCGATTCGCACGCTCTACGCCATGGTCAAGGCCGCCGGATCATTGGATGTGCGACGGCTGCACGAAACGGTGGCGGCGCTGGGAGTACTCGAAACACCCACCGGGACAATAGGTTTCGACGGGAATCAGGTGCTGTTCCCGAGCTACATCGCCCGCGCCGAGGGCGTGCGCTTCCAAGTGCTCGACCGCATCTGCGCCTGACCTGCCCGGGAGCGGGCACGCCCCGGCTCCCGAAACGTCAACGCCCGCACCGTCATCGACGGTACGGGCGTTGTACGGCTATGCGGCCTAGGCCGAGACCAGCGCGTCCAGCACGGACAGGAACATGCCCAGCCCGTCATCGCTCGGACCGGTCAGCGCCTCGGTGGCGTGCTCGGGATGCGGCATCAGGCCGACCACGCGGCCGTTGGCGGAGCTGATGCCCGCGATACCGCGCTGCGAACCGTTCGGATTGTCGCCGGAGTAGCGGAAGACCACGCGGCCCTCACCCTCCAGCTCGTCCAGCACCTGCGCGGCGGCCTGATAGCGGCCCTCACCGGACTTGAGCGGCACCAGGATCTGCGCACCGGGCTCGTACCGGGAGGTCCACGCGGTATTCGCGGCCTCGACGGTCAGCCACTGATCGCGGCAGATAAAGTGCAGGCCCTCATTGCGGGTGAGCACACCCGGCAGCAGTCCGGCCTCGCACAGGATCTGGAAGCCATTGCAGATGCCGAGCGTGGGCAGGCCCTGCCCGGCGGCCTCGATGACCTTCTCCATCACCGGCGCGAACCGGGCGATGGCGCCGGTGCGCAGGTAGTCGCCGTAGGAGAAGCCGCCGGGCACGATGACCGCGTCGACGCCCTTCAGATCGGCGTCGCCGTGCCACAGGCTCACGGCCTCGGCGCCGGCGAGCTTCACCGCGCGCGCGGCATCGACATCGTCGAGGGTGCCCGGGAAGGTGATGACACCGATGCGCGCGGTCACAGCCGCACGACCTTCCAGTCCTCGATGACCGTGTTGGCCAGCAGCGATTCGGCGATCTGCTCGAGCTCGGCCTCGCTCACGTCATCGGCGACCTCGAGCTCGAATCGCTTGCCCTGCCGCACCTCCGAGATGCCCGGGTGGCCCAGGCGGCCCAGCGCCCCGACAATGGCCTGACCCTGCGGATCCAGGATTTCGGCCTTCGGCATCACCTCGACCACGACACGTGCCACGCGTTGCTCCTCAGCTGGTGGGGCGGGCCCGGACGACCGTGTTCCACACAGTGCGGCCGAGCGGGGGTTTCGCAGATCAGACTAGTTGGCGCGCCCATGACGCCCGCCGCCGGGTAGAACCTCCGTGGCCCACGCCACAACAGCCCCCCTCGCAAACCCCCACCACCATCTCGGCGTGAACCCCCACCTGTCATCCCGGCACGCTTTTGGCCGGGATCCACGCCGACAGCACCGCGGGCGCGTGGTGCATGCCCGTGCGCGGGACTACCGTGGCCCTCATGCGCATTGCCCATTTCGGTCATTCCTGCATCCTGGTCGAACTGAACGGCGCGAAGATCCTGTTCGATCCCGGCACCTTCTCGCACGGGTTCGAGGGGATCACCGGGCTGGACGCCATCGCCGTCACACATCAGCATCCCGATCACATCTGCCCGAATCGCATCGAGGCCCTCATCGACGCCAATCCGCAGGCGCGATTGCTGAGCGATCCGCAGACCGCACAGCAGCGCGGCGAGCCGTGGGAAGCGGTGCACGCCGGAAATGTGCTGAAGGTCAAGGACGTCCAGGTCACCGGTGGCGGCGGCAGGCATGCGGTGATCCACCCCGAGATCCCGGTCATCGACAACACCGTCTTCCAACTGGGCACCCCGGACGACCCCGCCCAGCTGGTGCATCCGGGTGATTCGCTGTGGGTGCCACCGACCCCGGTCGGCGTGCTCGCTCTTCCGGCGGTGGCCCCGTGGATGCGGATCAGCGAGGCGGTGGATTACCTGCGCGCGGTAAATCCCCTGACCGCCTTCCCCATTCACTTCGGCATCATCGAACCCGCCGCCCAGGGCATCTATTTCGGCCGCCTCGCCGAAATGGGCCCCGCCAATACCGAATTCAAAGTAATTCAGGCCGAGGACCACGCCGAGTTCTAGTACGCCCGCCCCGATTTTCCGGGGCTTGCGGTTCGATGGTCCCGTATTCGGACTACTTCGCGTAGGACGCCAGGAACAGCGCCTCGGCCAGGGCCATATGTTCGATTTCGGTGGGGTCGACGCTTTCGTTCGGGGCGTGGATCAGGCATTTGGGTTCTTCCACGCCCATGAGCATGATTTCCGCGTCCGGGTAGGTGTCGGCGAAGACATTGCAGAGTGGGATGGAGCCGCCCTGACCGGATGTGGTGGCGGGGCGGCCGTAGGAGGCGGTGAAGGCCGCTTCCATGGCGGTGCGGGCCGGGCCGTGGGTGCTGCCGACGAACGGGGAACCGATGGCCTCGGTCTCGACGGTGACCTTCGCATGCCAGGGGATATTCGATTCCAGGTGCGCGGTAAGGGCTTTGAGCGCCTGCTGGGGATCGGTGCCGGGCGGGATGCGCAGGTTCAGGCGGGCGCGGACCTTGGCCTGGATGGCCGCCGCGGAACCGACCACGGGCGGGACGTCCATGCCCAGCACGGTGAGAGCCGGTCGGGCCCAGAGCATATCGGAGACGGTGCCGTCGCCGAGCAGGTCGACGCCGTCCAGCACGCCCGCGTCGGCGCGGAACGCCTCATCCGAATAGGTTGCGCCATCCCACTTCTGGTCATTGGTGAGCCCGGCGACGGTGGTGTTGCCCTTCGCATCGCGCAGTGTGGACAGCAGGTGGATGAGCGCGCCGAGCGCATCGGGCGCGGCCCCGCCGAACATGCCCGAATGCATTGAGCTGGCCAGTGTTTCGACGGTGACGACCACATTCACATTGCCGCGCAGGGTCTGGGTGAAGGTGGGCACCCCGACCGCGAAATTGCCGCAGTCGCAGATGAGCAGGGTATCCGCGCGCAGCAGGTCGGCGTTCTGCGGCACGAAGGCTTCCAGCCCGCCGGTGCCCTGCTCCTCCGAACCCTCGGCGATCAGGGTCAGGCCGACGGGGAACTCGTCCCCCACCACTTTGCGCAGTGCGCGCAGCGCGGTGAGATGCATGACGATATTGCCCTTGCAATCGGCGCTGCCGCGCCCGTACCAGCGGCCGTTCTTCTCGGTGAGTTCCCAGACCGGGGTCTCCCAGGCGTCATCGCCGAGCGGCGGCTGCACGTCGTAGTGGCAGTACAGCAGGATGGTCGGCGCACCGGCGGGGGCGGGATAGCGTGCGATGACCGCCCTGCTGCCGTCCGGCGTCTCGTGCAGTCCGATATCGGTGAGCCCCTCGGCGGCGAAGGCGTCCGCCACCCACTGCGCCGCCTTATGGCATTCCTCGATCGGGAACTGCCGCTCGTCGTACACGGACCGGTACGAAACGAGTTCGGTGAGATCGGTTTTGGCGCGCGGCATCAAATCCTTGACGGCGGCCCGCAGGGCGTCTTCGGTCATGGCCTCTCCTGTCATCAGTTCCCGGGATCCGGATGTACCGTCTCACCCTTCCAGCCCGAGGCCGGCTCGGCCGCCCCGACCGCGGTCGGCAGCAGGAACAGGGTTATCCACGATATGTATTCGGCGACAGCGGTTTCGTCTATGCCATCAGAACACCGAGAATCCGGTCGCCTGGGCGAAGGCGTTCAATGCGATGCGCCCGGTGACCGAGTTGCCCTTGGAGTCCAGGCCCGGCCCCCAGGCCGCGACCGCGCAGGTGCCGGGCACCACCGCGAGCAGTCCGCCGCCGACGCCGCTCTTGACCGGCAAACCCACCTCATAGGCGAATTCGCCTGCGGCGTCATAGGTTCCGCAGGTTGTCATGAGCGCGGTGATATGCCGGGCGTCCTCGCGGGCGAGCAGCCGGGTGCCGTCGGCGCGCAGTCCGTGCCGGGCGATGAGCAGTCCGGCTTTGGCCAGTTCGGCGCAGGTGATGCTGAACGAGCACTGCCGGAAATAGTGATCGAGGGCGAGTTCGACCGGATTGCGCATATTGCCGAAACTCGCCATCAGATAGGCCATGGCCCGATTGCGCTCCCCGCTGCGCAATTCGGATTCGGCGATGACGCTGTCCACCGACAGCACCGGATTCCCGGTTTCGGCGCGCAGCAGGCTGCGCATGGCCTCGACGGCATCGCCGGTATCTTGCAGCAACTGATCAGCTACCACGATTGCGCCGGGGTTGATATAGGGATTGCGCGGAATCCCCATCTCCACCTCGAGTTCGATGAGGTCATTGAACGGGGTGCCGGACGGTTCCCGCCGTACCCGCCGCCACAGCGCGGTGTCCTTGCGCGCCAGCACCAGCGCGAGCGCGAAAACCTTCGAAATACTCTCGATGGCAAAGGGAACATCGACGTCACCGGCGGTGAACACCGCACCGTGCGTGGTGGCGATGGCAAAGCCGAACTGTTTGGGATCGACATTCGCAAGACCCGGAATGTAGTCGGCGACCGCGCCTTCTCCCACGTGTGGCGCTGTGGTGGACATCACCTGCTCTATGACATTCTGATAGTCCATGCTGCCGAATAGTAACCGCTCAGCTATCTCTCATTGATTACGAAACGGCACCTACCGTGGAGGCGAAATGACCGGAGATCCGGCGTCCGAGGACCTGTTCGCCATGCCAGGCCTGCATCGCGGCGCACCCAAGGCCGGATTCCCGGCGCGCGGGATGTTCCCCCAGGTGGCCTACGAACTCGTCCACGACGAACTCATGCTCGATGGCGTTTCCCGCATGAACCTGGCCACCTTCTGCACCACCTGGGTCGATGACCAGGCGCGGCGGCTGATGAACGAATCCCTCGACAAGAACATCGTCGACAAGGACGAATACCCGCAGACCGCCGAACTCGAACAGCGCTGCGTGCGCATGGTCGCCGACCTCTGGCACTCCCCCGAGGCCATGACCACCCTCGGCACCTCCACCACCGGTTCCAGCGAGGCCGCCATGCTCGGCGGGCTGGCCGCGAAATTCCGCTGGCGCAAGCGCGGTGGCACCGGCATCCCCAACTTCGTCTGCGGTCCGGTGCAGGTGTGCTGGGAGAAATTCGCCCGCTACTTCGACGTGGAGATCCGGCAGATTCCGCTGCGCGGCGACCGGCTCACCATGCATCCGGACGATATCGCCGCCTACTGCGATGCGAACACCATCATGGTGGTGCCCACCTTCGGGCAGACCTTCACCGGCCTGTTCGAGGATGTCGCGGGGATCAGCAGAGCCCTGGACGATCTGGAGGAGAAGACCGGACTCGATATCCCGATTCACGTGGACGCCGCCAGCGGCGGTTTCCTGGCCCCGTTCTGCGCGCCGGAAGTGGTGTGGGACTTCCGGTTACCGCGCGTGAAGTCCATCAACGCCTCGGGCCACAAGACCGGGCTGGCCCCGCTGGGCGCGGGCTGGGCCATCTGGCGCACGCCATCGGATCTGCCCAAAGAACTCATCTTCAATGTCGATTACCTCGGCGGCAGCATGGCCACCTTCAATCTCAACTTCTCCCGGCCGGGCGGCCAGATCATCACCCAGTACTACGAGTTCATTCGTCTGGGCCACACCGGATATGCCAAGGTGCAGTCCGAGATCTACCGTGCCGCACAGCATCTCGCGGCCGGACTGGTCGACACCGGGCTGTTCGAGATGATCCACGATGGCGATCCGCAACGCGGAATCACCGCCGTGTCATGGAAATTGACGGGTGAGCGCAATTTCAACCTCTACGATCTGTCCGATCGGCTGCGCAGTCGCGGCTGGCTGATCGCCGCCTATCCGCTGCCCGCCAATCGCGATGACGAGACCATCATGCGCGCGGTGCTGCGGCACGGTTTCACCCTCGATATGGGTGATCTGCTCATCGCCGATCTGAAGCGCTGCCTCAAGCAGTTGAACGCGCACCCGCTGACCACCTCGCTGACCCGCGAGGAAGCGGGCGGATTCACCCATAACGCCACCGCCGCGGTGTCCTCCAAGGATGCCGCGACGCATCCCACCGAGTCCACATCCACCGCGGCCAAGTCCGCCGGTAAGGGCAAGGGCAAGAAGTGAGCGGCGGCGCGCATCGGGCGAACCCGGTCAAATACCTGACCGTCTCCGCACTCGGATTCACCACCGCCGCATCGATTGTCACCAGTCTGCGCGGGCTTCCCATGATGGCCAAGGAAGAGATGACGATGTTCTTCTACATCGGCTTCTCCACCGTGCTGTTCCTGATTCCGGCCGGACTCGTCGCCGCCGAACTCGGCAGCATGTACGCCGATAAGGCGGGCGGGCTCTACGCCTGGATCAGCGGGGCATTCGGCAAGAAGGTCGGCTTCTGGATCATCTTCCTGTCCTGGATTCAGGTGATCGTGTTCTATCCGACCGGTATGAGCTTCGCCGCCGCCGGTGTCGCCTTCGCCTTCGATCGGCCGGACATCGCCCAAAACCATATCTACGTGGGCATTTTCGCGATCTGCGCCTTCTGGCTGTGCACCGCGGTCGCATTCGTCAGTAATCAGTTCGCACTGAAAGTGACCCGCGCCGGATTCCTGGCGGGCACCGCGCTGCCGGGCATCATCCTGGTCGCGATATTCATCTGGTGGATCGCCACCGGGCACGATATCGGCTGGCAGCACACCACCAATGACGCGGTGACCGTGGCGCACGACGGGCACGACTCGCCCCGGTTCTTCCCGTATATCGCTGGGCTGTCCGGTCTTTCGTTCCTGGCGGGCATTCTGCTGAACTTCGCCGGGGTGGAATCGCAGGGCGTGCACTCCACCGAATTGAAGAATCCGTCCAAGGGGTATCCGGCGGCCATCATGATCGCGGCGGCCGTCGCCTTCGGCATCTTCACCCTGGGCGCGCTCGCGGTGGCGGGCATCGTCGCCTACGACAGGATCGACCTGAATACCGGTGTGTTCGACGCGTTCTCGATCGCGTTCACCGAGATGATCCATTCCACCTGGCCGGTGCGCATTCTGGCCGCGCTGATCGCCTACGGCGCGCTCGCGGGCGTGCTCGCCTGGATCATGGGACCGAGTCGCGGTGTGCTCGCCACCGCACACGACGGCATGCTGCCGCCGGTGCTGCAGAAGGTGAACAACCGTGGCGTACAGGTCAATATCCTGATCATCCAGGGCGTCATCGTGACCGCGCTGTCCTCGATCTACCTGTTCATGGACGATGTCAGCTCGGCGTTCTTCCTGATCTCGGCCATGGCGGTGAGCCTGTACCTGATCATCTACATGGTCATGTACGCCGCCGCCATCCGGCTGCGCTACACCCGGCCGGATCTCCCGCGCGCCTTCAAGATTCCCGGCGGCACCCTCGGCATGTGGATCTTCGCCGGAATCGGTTTCCTGGCGGTGGCTTTCGCGTTCGTGCTGGCGTTCGTACCGCCGTCACAGCTGCCCATCGGCAACAAGGCCAGCTACATCGGATTGGTCGCGGCGGGCGCGGTGATCTTCAGCGCCATCCCGCTGATTATCGAACGCATGAAGAAGCCCTCCTGGGTGCCCTCGGACGCGGTGAAAGCGAAAGCACTGGGCCCCAGCGCCGATCGCTCCCACCTCACCAACGCGTAGCCCTGGAAAGACCGAGGGGGTTCGGGGACCTGGTCCCCGAACCCCCTTGTCGATCAGGCGTCGGCCAGGCCGACAGTATCGAGCAGCCAGGCGTATTCGAAGGCGACTTCCTTCCACTTCTCATAGCGCCCGCTGACACCGCCGTGGCCCGAGGTCATATCGGTCTTGAGCAGCAGCTGCGAATGCCCGGTCTTGACCGCGCGCAGCTTGGCGACCCATTTGGCCGGTTCCACATAGAACACCCGGGTGTCATTGAGACCGGTGGTGGCCAGGATCGCCGGGTAATCCTTGGCCTCGATGTTCTCGTACGGCGCGTAGGTCTTCATGTAGTCGTAGACCTGCTTGTCCGCCAAGGGATTACCCCACTCGTCCCATTCGGTGACGGTCAGCGGCAGCGACGGATCCAGCACCGTGGTGAGCGGATCCACGAACGGCACATTGGTCAGGATGCCGGTGAACAGCTCCGGCGCCATATTCGCCACCGCGCCCATGAGCAGGCCGCCCGCACTGCCGCCGTCGGCCGCCAGCCGATCCGGCGCGGTCACCCCGGTATCCACCAAATGCTGTGCGACGGAGATGAAATCGGTGAAGGTGTTCTTCTTGGTGAGCGTCTTGCCCTCTTCGTACCAGAGCCGTCCCAGCTCACCGCCGCCGCGCACATGCGCCACCGCGAACACCATGCCGCGATCGAGCAGCGACAGCCGCGCCACCGAGAAACCCGGATCGATGGCGGCCTCGTAGGAGCCATATCCGTAGAGCAGCAACGGCTTCGGGCCCGCGGGCGCGTCCTTGCGCTGCACCAGTGAGATCGGCACCCGGGTGCCGTCCGCGGCGACCGCCCAATCCCGCTGCTGCACATAGTCATCGGCGGTGTAGTCGCCGAGCACCACCTGCTCCTTGCGCAGGATCATCTCGCCGGTCTCATGCGTGTAGTCGAACACCTGCACCGGGGTGATGAAGGAGCTGACCCCGATACGCAGCATGGGCTGCTCCCATTCGGGATTGCCGCCCAGTCCGGCGGAGAACAGCGCCAGCTCGAAATCGATATCCTTCAGCTCGCCGAATCCGTCGGAAGTCAACGGCCACACCGCGATTCGCGGCAACGCCTCGCGCCGGTAACTCAGCACCAGCTTGTCGGAGAAGGCATCGATGCCCTCCAGCCGCACATCATCGCGATGCGGGATGAGCAGCGTCATATCGGCGGGATCGTCCAGCGGGGCGACCGCGAGCACGAAGTTCACCGCCTTCACCCCGTCCACCACATCGTTGTGCAGGATGAGCAGCTTGTCCTGCCCGCCGATGACGGCGTGCTCGGTGCCGTATTCGATGCCCTCGCGGCGCGGCAGCACCACCCGGAATTCGCCTTCCGGATTGTCCGACTCCAGGATCCACTCCTCGCTGGTGATCTTGGAGCCGGAACCGATGACCAGATACCGCTTGGAATGACTCGCGCCGACGCCGACCGAGAACGCCTCATCGGGCTCATGGAACACCCGCACGTCGGCCGAGCGGTCGGTGCCGAGCCGATGCCGCCACACGCTGTCGGCGCGCCAGGCGTCGTCGACGGTCTGATAGAAGATGTGCGTGCCGTCCAGCGACCAGGTCGCCCCGGCCGCGATGCCCTCGATCCGCTCGGGCAGCAGCTCCCCGGTGCGCAGATTCTTGATGCGCAGCTCATAGCGCTCATCACCCTCGGTATCGACCGAATAGGCGAGCAGATCACCGGCATCGCTCAGCGAGGACGCCCCGAGCGAGAAGAATTCGTGCCCCTGCGCCAGCTCATTGACATCGAGCAGCACCTCCTCGCCCGGAATCTCGACCCCGGCCGCGAGCTTGGGCGGATTCCAATCGTCCTTGTCCAGGATCGGGCAGCGGCAGGACACCCCGTACTGCTTGCCCTCGAAGGTGCGCGAGTAATACCAGTACCCGCCCATGCGGGTGGGCAGCGACAGATCCGTCTCCTGCGTGCGCGCCTTGATCTCGTCGAAGAGCTTCTCCCGCAGCGGCCGCAACTTCTCGGTCTGTGCGTCGGTGTAGGCGTTCTCCGCCTCCAGGTACGCGATGACCTCGGGATCCTTCTTGTCCCGCAGCCACTCGTACTCGTCGACGAAGACATCGCCGTGGTGCACGCGCTCGGTCGGCACCCGCTTGGCGATCGGCGCCGTCACCGGGCCGGAATTCGTAATCGCGCTACCACTGCTGTCCAGAGCCATGGGCACAACGTTAGTGGTGCGCACCCGGACCGGACCGCCGACCGGTGGCTAATCGTGCTCGCGCCGCGCCCGCGCGCGCATCGAGCGGGATCGGCGAGGCGAAAAGTCCGAGGCGGGAACTCCCGCGCGTGCGTACGCTGCCCCCATGCTGTTGCGTTATGCGGCGCGACTGCTCGCGGTGGTCGCCACCGTGGCGGGTGCCGGGGGAATGGGTTTGGCCGCACCGGCTTCCGCGTGCGCGTGCGGCGGCATCGCGACACCGGGCGGGGTCACCGCCCGGGTGAACGAGGAGACCGCATTGCTCGGCTGGGACGGGCAGCGCGAGACGATCGTCATGCGCCTCGGTCTGCAGAGCGGCGGGGACAAGGCCGCGCTCATCGTCCCGACTCCCGCACCGGCGACCGTGACCGCGGGCGATGCCGGAACCTTCAGCGAACTGGCCCAGCTGACCGCACCGGAGTACGTCACCGACCGGGACTGGTTCAAGGCCGACAGCGGCCGGGATGGCGCGGCCATGGCCTCCGCGCCCACCGGCGGCGCACCCACGGTGCTGGATCGGGTGCAGCTCGGCCCGATCGAGGCGACCACGCTCACCGGCGGTGATATCGCCGGTATTCAACAGTGGCTGGGCGACAACGGGTATGAGATGAAACCCGAGGTGATCGCCACCGTGCGACCGTATCTGGACGAGCACTGGTCATTCGTGGCCATGCGGCTCACCAGTTCGGTTCCACTCGCGGGCAATCTCGATCCGGTGCGATTGAACTTCGCGGCCACGCATCCGGTGTACCCGATGCGGATGTCGAGCGCGGCCACCGCACATCAACTTGTGCACCTGTACGTGCTCGGCCCGCATCGGGTGCGGCGCAATGACTCCGATGCCGACTCCCAGGCGGTCGCCGTGGACTTCGCGGGCCGGATCCGCAATCCACAGGACGCGGACCTACGGCAATTGAGCGCGAACGGACACGACTACCTGACCGAACTATCCGTGAATATCACCGATCCCGCGCGGATCGCCCACGATTTCAGCTTCGCGGACGCCCCCGAGGACAAGGATTACCGGCAGGTCATCCATCGCTCCGAAGCGATCGAATTCCTCGGCGTACCTGCCGGTTTCGCCCTTGTCGCGGCCGCCGCGACCGCGTTCGTACTGTTCGCTCTCCTGCTCCGGCGCGTACCGCGCCGCTGAGCTACCGCCGGCGCGTGCGCGCCGAGACCACATGGCGGGTGTGGTCGTACAGATAGAAGACAGCCGCCTTGCGCCTGGCGCACTGATCGGTGGGGCAGCTTCTATGCACACTCAGGATGCTCTGGGCCAGTTCGGTATTGAATCTCTCCGGCACCACATCACAGCTGTCGGAGAGAGGAGCTGCTCGCTGTTGTGACCATGGCGTGCGCACCACATACCTCCTTCTGCAGACACAGAATGGAATATCCGATCCGACCGCTCCGCAAACACTGGCATTATGAGTGCGATCTACATCACCGACCAGTACTCGCAACGTCACCGCATCCGGGAGTCCGAAGTGGAAGCCGAGTCCATCGCATCGCCCGACACGTCCAAGAACCGTGAGATCGAGCCCGACGCGGTGTGGCGGCGCGGCGACGACAGCACCGACGGCGTCGAAATAGCGTTCCTGGCCAGCGGAAACATCGGCCTGCGGGATTCCCGCAATCCGGACGGACCGGTGCTGATCTTCACCCCCGGCGAATGGCGCGCCTTCGTCGCCGGGGCCAAGGACGGCGAATTCAACCGTCCCGGAAAGTAACTCAGGCGCCGATCGCCGGGCCGATGGTGGGCCACGACTCGTGCAGGGTGTCCTGCCAATACGACCACGAGTGCGTGCCCACCGGGCTGTAATCCACCCGCGCCGGGATATTCATATCCTTCAGATGCGCCGCGAACGAGTTCACACAGGCATTGACCCCGAGCTCGATCGGCCCGCCGAAGAAGATGTTCTCCGGCAGCTGCGGTTTGATCTCCAGCTCATGCGGGCCGGGCAGCCCGGTGCCGGTAGACAGGTAGATGGTCTTACCGCGCAACCGCTCGGTCAGCAGCGCCGGATTGTGCGCCGCCCACGCGCCGTCGCCCGGACCGCCCCACATATTGAACGGATTGCCGCCGCGATTCGCGATGGAGAACAGGATCGCACCCTGCGCGATGGTCAGATCCGGGCAGGCGCTGTACCCGGCCACCGCGCGGTACAGCTCCGGATGCCGCACCGCCAGCACGAAGGCCGCGACGCCGCCCATCGAGAGCCCGCCGATGGCGTTCACCCCGTTACCGGCGAAATAGTCGTCGATGATCGGCGGAAGTTCTTGTGTCAGAAAGGTTTCCCAGCGATACCGGCCGAAACGCGGATCGTCCGCGGCCCAATCGGTGTAGTAGCTGGCCTGCCCGCCCATGGGCAGCACCACATTGACGTTCTTATCGCGGAAGAAGGGTTCGGCGTCGGTGGCATTGGTCCAGGTGCTCTGGGTCGCGCCCGGATCCAGACCGTCCAGCAGGTAATAGCTGGAACGTGCGCCACCACCGGCCGGATGCAGAACCTGCACCTGAATCGTGCGGCCCATGGCGGGCGAATCGATGAATAACGCGGAGCGGGTGGCGTTGAGATCGTCGACGCGGATCACCTGCGCCGCCCGGGCGGTTGCCGGTGGTGCGAGCACCGGACTGAGCAAACTCGCGGCAAATGCGAAAACCGCTGCGGCAATGACACTTCTACGCATGGCCCCACCTCCATCAGCCCACCACAATCGCGTTCCAACGTAACTCGAGTGCCGGTGGGCGCGAGGAATATTCGGCCCATGGCGTGTCCTTGGCAAACCATTCGGTTCGCATATGCTAATGCGCTCAGGCTATGAAACACCAGGGTTTCGCTGCAATGCGCCCCGAATCGATCCCGCCAGGTAATCCAGGTCCGCCCGCTGCGGAGAAGTCGCTCGCGCGCGCAGGCCGAAACCATCGCCCGGTGTCCGCGGAATCACATGCAGGTGCACATGGAAAACCTCCTGCCCCGCCGTCACCCCGTCCGCGAGGAAGAAGTTCACGCCGTCACAGTTCACCTCGGACTCGCGCAGCGCGGCAGCCAGCCGCTGCCCGACCTGAAAGAGCTTGCCGCCCAGCTCCGGATCCAACTCCGCCAGACTGCGCGCCGGAACCCGCGGAATCACCAGCAGATGACCGGGCGTCACGGGCCGAATATCCATGAAGGCAACAACATCCGCGTCCTCGTACACCATGCTCGAAGGCGCGGTGCCGGCGATGATTTCGGAGAAGATCGTGTACGGATTCATGCCCGGCAGCCTGCCACGCGACTACCTGACGCAGGAGGGGCCGCCCGAGAAAACACTTCGGCCCCGGTGCGCGGTGCACACCGGGGCCGAAAAACCCGCGCTGCTACAGAATCGGGGCCGGGGTGTAGCGCGCCGCCTCCGGATTGGCCGACACCAGCTTCTGCACCTGCGCGATAACCTCCGCGGTCTGCGCCTCCGCCGCGCCGATGAAGGCCGAACGATCCGCCAGCGCGGCATCCAGGGCCGCGCGATCCAGCGGCATCCGGTCATCGGCGGCCAGGCGGTCCAGCAGATCCGGCTCCTGGCCCTGCTCCCGCATCGCCAGGGCCACGGCCACGGCGTGCTCCTTGATGACCTCGTGCGCGGTCTCCCGGCCCACACCGGCCCGCACGGCGGCGATCAGCAGGCGGGTGGTGGCCAGGAACGGCAGATAGCGGTTCAGCTCGCGATCGATGACCGCCGGGTACGCGCCGAATTCGGCCAGGATGGTCAGGAAGGTCTCCATCATGCCGTCGACGGCGAAGAACGCGTCCGGCAGCGCGACGCGGCGCACCACCGAGCAGAACACATCGCCCTCGTTCCACTGCGCGCCCGCCAGCTCGGCGGCCATGGAACCGTAACCGCGCAGGATCACCTGCAGGCCGTTCACCCGCTCCGCGGAGCGGGTGTTCATCTTGTGCGGCATGGCCGACGAGCCGACCTGGCCCTTCTGGAAGCCCTCGGTCACCAGTTCGTGCCCGGCCATCAGGCGGATGGTGTGCGCGAAAGACGAAGGGCCCGCACCGATCTGGACCAGGGTGGAGAGCACATCGTGATCCAGCGAGCGCGGATACACCTGGCCGACGCTGGTGAAGACGTTCTTGAAACCGAGGTGATGCGCCACCTTCTGCTCCAGCTGCGCGAGCTTGCCCGCATCGCCGTCGAGCAGATCCAGCATGTCCTGGGCGGTGCCCATCGGGCCCTTGATACCGCGCAGCGGGTAGCGGTCGATCAGCTCGCGCAGGCGGGTCAGCGCGATCAGCAGCTCATCGGCCGCGGAGGCGAACCGCTTGCCGAGGGTGGTGGCCTGCGCGGCGACATTGTGCGAACGACCGGCCATGACCAGCGACTGGTATTCGGCGGCCCGCTCGGCCAACCGGGCGGCGATGGCGACGCCGTGCGCGTACACGTGCTCGAGCGAGAGCCGGATCTGCAGCTGCTCGACGTTCTCGGTGAGATCGCGCGAGGTCATGCCCTTGTGCACGTGCTCATGCCCGGCGAGCGCGTTGAACTCCTCGATGCGGGCCTTCACATCGTGCCGGGTGACCCGCTCGCGCTCGGCGATCGAGGCCAGATCGACCTGATCGACCACGCGCTCGTAATCCTCGACCACCCCGGCGGGCACATCGATGCCCAGCTCGGTCTGCGCCCGCAGCACCTCCAGCCACAGCCGCCGCTCCAGCACGATCTTGTTCTCCGGCGACCACAGCCGCACGAGATCGGGACTGGCATAGCGGGTGGCGAGGACGTTCGGCACAAAGGTCACTGTGCCTATTTTGCCCTCCGCTTCGCTCCGGGCGGTTCGCGGCCCCTGAAGTCTCGGTTCTTCCCTCCCTCCGCTCCCCCGCTTCGCTCCTCCGCTCCGCTCAGTCCAGAACCGAGACGGGCCGCGAACTTGGGGTGCATGTCTGCCAGGGCCGGGGCAATCAGGTTGGGGGAGCGACGATATCGATCACTTCGAGTAGTGCGGCGCGGGCCATGCGGCGGGGTTGCGGGTCGGCTTCGCCGAGGGCGGTCACCACCGCGCCGTCGACTACCGCGACGAGTCGACGGGCCTGCTCGGGCCGGACTATGCGGTCGGAGCGGCGTAGGACGTCGGCGAGCAGGTCATCGAGCTGGGCGCGTAGTCGGAGTTGGACCTCGCGTAGCTCAGGATGGCGGGCCGAGGCCACCGAACGCTCGTAGCGGGCGATGAGCTGGCCGCGGGCATCGGCGTCGGCGTGCTCGGAGCCGATGAGCAGATCCAGCACCAGATCCACGGTCGCGTCCGCGCCGCGGCGGCGATGGGTCACCTCGCCGACCCGGCGGCGCATGGCATCCAATTCGGCATTGCCGGAGAATTCGACCGCGCGCGCGATCAGATCCTCCAGGGATTCGAAGTAGTACGTGGTGGACGCGAGCGGCAGTTCCGCGCGCGTGGCCACCGAGCGATGCCGAACCGCCTCGAAGCCGCCTTCGAGCAGTAGCTCGGCGGCGGCGCAAACCAGCGCTTGGCGACGCCTTTCGCCTTTCGGAGTCGTCGCAGTGGTCACGGATGCAATCGTGCCAGTCCTCATAGGTTCATCTGTGCCGAATCTGTGCGATCTGTGGTGATTCCCTAGGAACGGCGCTCCCGAAGGTCCGTTCAGGCCAGATAGCGTCCCAACCGGTCGAGTGCTTCTTCGATATCGGCGCCCGCGCCCGCGAATGAGAACCGCACGGTATGAACACCGTTCACGGTGTCGAAGTCGATGCCGGGGGCCAGCGCGACACCCGTCCGGTCGAGCACCTCCGAACACCAGCGCATCGAATCATCGGTCAGATGCGCGATATTCGCGTACGCGTAGAACGCGCCGTCGGCCGGAGCCAGTTCGGTGATGCCCAGCTTCGGCAGACCCGACAGCAGCAGTTGGCGATTCGCGGCATAGCGGGCGACGTGACCGTCGAGTTCGGCCTTGGCCTCCGCGCCGAACGCGTGCACGGCCGCGTACTGGGAGATAGCGGGCGGACAGACGGTCATATTCGAGGCGAGGCGTTGCAGCGCCGGGCGCATGCCCTCGGGGACCAGCATCCAGCCGAGCCGCCAGCCCGTCATGGAGAAGTATTTGGAGACCGAGCCGATGACGATGGACTCGCGCGAGGTCTCCCAGGCCGAGGAGGTCGGCTCGGTGCTTGTCGACAACTCCGTGTCGTAGACGATGCCGTGATAGATCTCGTCCGAGATGAGCAGCGTGCCGTGGTCATCGCACCAGCGCGCGAGCGCGGCCAGTTCGGCGGGCGCGATCATGGTTCCGGTCGGATTGGCCGGGCTCGCCACGATCAACCCGGCGGGCGGTTCGGGCAGCGCCTCCAGCATGGCGACGGTCGGCTGGAATCGGGTCTCGGGACCGCAATCCAGTTCGATCACATCGCAGCCCAGCGCGGTGAGGGTGTTCCGGTACGCCGGATAGCCCGGCCGGGCCACCACGACCGTGTCCCCCGCATCGAACGCCGCGAGGAAAATCAGCGTGAAAGCACCGGACGACCCGGTCGTCACCACCACGTCATCGGCGCTCACGGCGACCCCGTAGGTGTTCCGGTGATGCGCCGCGATGGCCTCGCGCAACGGCAGAATCCCGAATGTCTCGGTATAACCCAGCAATTCGGAATTCAGGGCCTGTTCGGTCGCCCGCAAAACCGCGCGCGGAGCGGGGGTTGACGGCTGTCCGGCCGCCAGCACCAGCACATCCCCGTGAGTTCTGGCTCGTTCAGCTGCTGCCTTCCAGACATCCATCACGTAGAAAGGTGGAATGGTCGACCGGCGAGATTCGATACGCACTCGACAGACGGTAGAGCACCCGCTCCCCCGCCTGTCCCGCAATGGCCGCCGGAATGCCTGAGGAGGAGCGTATGCAGGGGGGACCGACCACCACCGAGGAGGACTCGGCGGCACACCACCCCGCCGGTTCACCCCCGGCAACCGACAAAACGGACAGCACCGAGGCGAGCCCCCAGACATCTGAGGCGGAGAGCCCAGTCGAGCGAAACGGCCAAGCGGACGCGGATCGGTCTGCGGCGAGCCGGGACCCGCACCGCGAAGGTGATGATCCGACCCGGGAATCCGAGGCAGGTGCCGAGGAATCCGATGCCGCACTGGACCTGGCGGAGCGCGCCGAGGGCGCGGACGCGGGTGAGGGAGCGGAAGCGACCGGGCACGAGTCGGGTGAGCGCGGATTCCGGGCCGGGGTGGACAGTTTCATGCCGGGGGTGCGGATGCGGCTCGATACCCCCGGGCGCGGTACGGCATTCGTGCGCGCGGGCGTGGCTCGCGGGGTGCGGGCCGGGGCGCAAGGGGTGGCTCGGGTTCGTGAGCAGGTGCCCGTGGTTCGTGAGCAGGCGGTCGAATTCTGGGGGCGGCGGCCGCGATCGCGGGCCGAGTTCGATGAGCTGGTGGAGCGGGGCAAAGGCGAGGTCCGGCGGCAGGCGCCGGTGGCCCGGGCCTGGGCGATCAAGCATCGGGTGCTGATCGGCGGGGTGGTCGCGGTGCTGGTGTTCGCGGCGGCGGACAGCGGGATGGGGCTGGTCTCGTATGACACGGCGGTGGAACCCGGTGTGGCGCTGCGGGTTCCGGTGGCGAACCCGCTGCAGGTGCATACCGCGGCGGAATCGGCCAAGCGATATCTCGATGCCATCAACAGCGGCGAACGGTTGCGTGAGTCGGCGGTGGTGGCCGCCGCCGCACGAGCGACCCTGGACCGCGCCAAGGCCGAGGCCGCCGCGGCGGTGGCCGGGGAACAGCAGCCGTGGATCACCGGGCCCGCACCGCAGGGCACACTGCCGCCCGGATTCGTGATGCCGAGCATCGGCGGATTCGTACTGCCCGCGGTGGGCGCGTTCACCTCCGGCTTCGGGGCGCGCTGGGGCACCTTCCACGCGGGCATCGATATCGCCGCACCGCTGGGCTCACCGATCTACGCGGTGGCGGCGGGCACGGTCATCGACGCCGGTCCCGCACAGGGCTTCGGCCTGTGGGTGCGCATCCGCCACGACGACGGCAGTATCTCGGTGTACGGCCACATGTACGACTTCTTCGTCTCGGTCGGCGAACGCGTCCCGGCGGGCATGCAGATCGCCCGCATCGGCAACCGCGGCGATTCCACCGGCCCGCACCTGCATTTCGAGATCATCATCAACGGCCAGCACGTCGACCCCCAAACCTGGCTCGCCCAGCGCGGCATCTCCCTGAACTGACCCTGGGCGTAAAACGAACTCGCGTTCGTCAGACCACCGGGGTGGGAACGGTGATCCGGCCTTCCACAGCGGCGAGGGCGATATCGGTGCGGAAGTGGCCGCCGGGGAGCTTGATTGCGGCGAGGCGGTCGTAGGCGTTCTTGCGGGCCTCGGACAGGTCCGCGCCCTGGCCGACGATGGAGAGCACGCGGCCGCCGGCGGAGACGATCGAACCGTCTTCGCGCAGTGCGGTTCCCGCGTGCAGGACCTCGGAAGTGGTTCCGGTGCCGGAGGATTCGGCGCCGGTGATGACATCGCCGGAGCGCGGGCGGCCCGGGTAGTTCTCGGCGGCGAGCACGACGGTGACGGCCGCGCCGTCCTTCCAGCGTGGGGCCTCGACCTCGCCGAGGGTGCCGGTGGCCGTGGCGAACAGCAGTTCGCCGAGCGGGCTGTCCAGCATGGTCAGCACGGCCTGGGTTTCGGGATCGCCGAAGCGACAATTGAATTCGATGACGGCGGGTCCGGCGGAGCCGACGGCGAGCCCGGCGTACAGCAGACCACTGAACGGCACCCCACGCCGAACCATCTCCGCCGCAACAGGTTTCACCACATCGTCGACGATGGCCTGCAAGGTCTCATCGCTCAGCCACGGCAGCGGCGTGTACGCGCCCATACCGCCGGTGTTCGGCCCGGTATCCCCGTCGCCGACCCGCTTGTGATCCTGCGCGGGCAGCAGCGGCACCACGTTCTCGCCGTCGACCAGGCAGAACAGCGATACCTCGGGCCCGTCCAGGAAGGATTCCAGCAGTACCGGATGCCCGTTCTCCAGCAGTTCGGCCCCGTGCTCGCGGGCGACGGACCGATCGGCGGTCACCACCACGCCCTTGCCCGCGGCCAGCCCGTCATCCTTGACGACCCAGGTCGGCCCGAACCGATCCAGCGCGGCGTCCAGTTCACCCGGATGATCGACGATCTCGCTGTGCGCGGTGCGCACACCGGCCGCGTTCATCACATCCTTGGCGAACGCCTTGGACCCTTCGATCCGCGCGGCGGCCGCGGACGGCCCGAAGGCCGGAATCCCGGCGGCCCGCACCGCGTCGGCGACGCCGAGCACCAGCGGCACCTCGGGCCCGATCACCACCAGATCCGCGTTCAGCTCCCGCGCGAGCGCGGCCACTTCCTCCCCCGAGCTGGGGTCGACGGACCGCACATCCACATGCTGGGCGATGCCCGCGTTCCCGGGCGCGACCGCCACCGCGGTCACCGCCGGGTCCCGGCGCAGGGCCAGGGCGAGGGCATGTTCACGGGCTCCGGAACCGATGACGAGTACGCGCACGGCAGACAGCTTAAAGCGTGCCCGCCGACCACCACCGCCCGGTTCACGCACGATGCGCCCGAAGTTCGCCCGCAGTACGCAATCGCACCCGGCGGCATAGCGGTGCGCAACAGCGTCGGTGCACACCCCGCGCGGCCACGGCAGCCGAGTCATTCGCGGCACGGATCATTTGTCGCGCTGCGGCGGCACTGGAATACCGGCCGTTCGCCGCACCAACCCTTTGCCCCGAGAGCAGGCCGTTCGCGCGTCGAGCACCGCGAGCAGCGGGAGCAGCGGGAGCAGCGGGAGCAGCGGGATCTCGAGGCGGCCACCTGGTGAGCGCGACGCCTCGCGGGTGGTGACGTCGATGACCGCCTCGGTGAGCGCGCTGACCAGTGGTGCGGCGATTGCGGCACACCCGGGCGGGTCAGCGGCCGGGCAGCTGGAGCGCGCGGGCGCCGGTCACCCGGCGCGCGTAATCTGCCGGGCATGGCTTCTGTTTTCTCATTGATCATCGAAGGTCAGCTGCCGGGCCGATTCGTCTGGGAGGACGATGAATTCGTCGCCTTCCTCACCATCGCGCCGGTGACGCAGGGGCACACGCTGGTGGTGCCGCGCAAGGAGATCGACCAGTGGCAGGACCTGGATCCGGAGACCATGTCGCGGATGACGGGCGTCGCGCAGAAGATCGGCCGGGCGGTGCGGGCCGCGTGGGACGCCCCGCGCGCGGGTCTGCTGATCGCCGGGCTGGAGGTGCCGCATCTGCACCTGCACGTGTTCCCGGCGTTCGAACTGGGCGATTTCGATATCACCGCCGCCGATCCGGAGCCGAGCAAGGAATCCCTGGACGAGGCGCAGGCCAAGATCAAGCAGGCGCTGCGCGATCTGGGCTACAGCGCCAATGTCCCGGACTGACCGGTTCGCGGCAGTCGCACGCTGAAGGTCGTCCCCGCACCCTGCGCACTGGTCACCGACACCTCGCCACCGTGCGCGGTGACCAGTGCCTGCACGATCGAGAGCCCCAATCCGGTGCCGCCGCTGACCCGGCTGCGTGAGCTGTCGGTGCGATAGAAGCGTTCGAACACCCGCTCGGCCTGTTCCGGCGCGAGCCCCGGCCCGGTATCGGCCACCTCCAGCAGCACATCGTCCTCGCCGGGCGTGAGCCGTACGGTCACCGCCGCCTCGGGCGGGGTGTGCACGAGCGCGTTGTTGAGCAGGTTGCCCAGGATCTGGCGCAACCGGGTCTCATCCCCCTCGATCTCCAATGTGCCCGAGCCGGAACGGATTTCCAGATCGATGGACCGCGCGGGCCCGTCCCCGCGCTGCACCGCCGCCAGCGCACGGGCATTGTGCACCGCATCGCTGGCCAGCGTCAGCAGATCCACCGGCCGCCGTTCCACCGGCCGCTGCGCGTCCAGTCGCGCCAGCATGAGCAGATCCTCGACCAGCAACCCCATCCGCTTGGATTCGCGTTCGATGCGATCCATCAGCATTTCGGGTTCGGTGATCGCGCCCTGCCGATACAGCTCCGAGAACCCCTTGATGGTGGTCAGCGGTGTGCGCAGTTCATGGCTGGCGTCGGCGACGAACTGCCGCATCTTGGCCTCGGAGCGCAGCGCGGCCTCCTCCGACGCCTCGGTGGCGGCGAACGCCTGCTGAATCTGGGTGAGCATGGTGTTCAGCGACCGCGACAGCCGATCCACCTCGGTATCGTTGCCGCGCACCGGAACTCGCTGATGCAGATCACCGCCCGCGATGGCGGCGGCGGTCTGTTCGACCTGTTCGAGCGGTCGCAGACTGCGCCGCACCACCACTCGCGCGACGAACGCGAGCGCGGCCAGGACGAGCGCGCCGATCACGGCCTGCAACAGGATCAGCCGGTCCAGAATGGTGCGGGTCTGATCCATTCGCAGCCCGACCGTGCTGGTGCCGTTCTGGTTGACGATGCGCAGCACCCGCCACTTCTCCGACGAGTCGCCGACCGAGCCGACGGTGACCGCATGCCTGCCCAGACCGTCCGGTATCGCGGGCTGTCCGGTACCGACATCCAGGTGCAGGGTGAGCTTCCCGGTCGAATCCTGTACGCGCACATAGAGCAGATCGGCCGGGCGCTCGCGGCCCGCGGGCGGCGCGGGCAGCGTTTCGGGCCGATTCGCACCGGGCGAGGCCCAGCTGTGCGCGGCCTCGCTCAATTGCCGGTCGATGCGGTCGATGAGCACATTGCGCATGAGCGTGGTCACCGCGATCCCGGAGACCAGCAGGCCGATTCCGGCGAGCGACACCAGCGCCAGGGCGAGGGTGGTCCGCAGCGGTATCGCGGCGAGCCGATCCGACAACCGGGCGCGTGGGCTCACTTCGCGGCCGACCGGCGATGCGGCTCCCGCATGACGTAGCCGACCCCGCGCAGGGTGTGGATGAGCCGATCCGGCCCGGTGTCGACCTTCTTGCGCAGGTACGACACATAGGTCTCCACCACGCCCACCTCACCGCCGAAGTCGTAGCGCCACACGTGATCCAGAATCCGCGGCTTGCTCAGCACGGTTCCGGCATTGACCATGAAATACCGCAGCAGCGTGAATTCGGTGGGCGACAACGGCACCGGATCCCCCGCCTTCCACACCTCGTGCGTGTCATCGTCGAGTTCGATATCGGCGAACCGCAACCGCGAGGATTTGGTCTCCGGCGCGGCCCGCCCGGCCCGCCGCAGGATGACCCGCAGCCGCGCCACCACTTCCTCGAGGCTGAACGGCTTGGTCACGTAATCGTCTGCGCCCAAGGTCAATCCGGTGATCTTGTCCTCGACCTCGTCCCGCGCGGTCAGGAACAGCACGGGTGCGTCGATCCCGTCCGCCCGCAACCGCCGCAGCAGTCCGAAGCCATCCATACCGGGCATCATCACATCGACGATGAGCGCGTCCGGCCGGAAAACCCGGGCCCGATCCAGCCCTTCGGTGCCGCTCCCGGCGCTCGCCACCTCGAACCCCTGATACCGCAGACTCACCGACAGCAGCTCGACGATCATCGGCTCATCGTCGACGACCAGCACTCTGGCTTCGGCTTCGCGGTTCCCGGGCACACCTGTCATGACCTCATACTGCTGCCCGCGCCCGCGAGTTCGCTGTACCAACCCTGGGAGTTTCCTGGGAGCGATCGCGAGCCGAAAAAAGCCGCCTCCCCATGACCGAAGTCGCGGGGAGGCGGAACAGAGCCCCCTGTCAGGATTGAACTGACGACCTTTCGCTTACAAGGCGAGTGCTCTACCACTGAGCTAAGGAGGCGGAAGGCGGTGCCCATCATAACCAGGTGGGCCGGCTGCGCGGAAAAAGCCGGTCACCCGGTTGAGCGATACCTCATGGAGCTGCACCGAATACGACCGTGGCGCTTGTGGCGCCACAGGCCGCATTCAGGACGTTCCTGTGCAGTACCGGGTCAACCGCTCGATGTCAGGACTGCGCCGCCTGACGTGCCGCATCATCGGCGGCCATGGCATCGCGCAGGCTCTTGGGACGCATATCCGTCCAGTTCTTCTCGACGTATTCGACGCACGCGGCGCGCGAATCCTCACCGAACACGACCCGCCACCCCGCCGGAACCTCGGCGAAGGCCGGCCACAGGGAGTGCTGTTCCTCATCGTTGACCAGGACGAAGAACCGGCCGTCTTCGTCGTCGAAAGGATTGGTGCTCATTTCACCTCACTGGATACTGGCGCTTGTACAGGAACGTTGACGGATCATCTTGGCACTGGGTTGGCACCACAGCGCAAGGACGAGCCCCCGACGTTGATTCGACCCTAGCAAGGGTCGCGTTACGGCTGGGCGGTTACCTTCAGCCCGCGAAGAATTCCAGCAGGATCTTGTTCACGGCCTCGGGTCGTTCCAGGTAGCCGAAGTGCCCGGCGTCCGGGATCTCCTGATAGCGGGCGCCCGGAATGGCCTCCGCGACCTCGCGGGACAGGTACGGCGGGATCATCCGATCGTCCGCGAAGCCGACCGACAGACAGGGCACGGTGATACCCCGATAGGCGGCGGTGCGGTCGAAATCATGGTCCATGCGGCGCTGGGCGCGCACACCGGGGGTGGCCGGGCCGCCGGTGAATTCGAACAGGTCGAGCCAGTCCCGGGCGGCGTGGGTGTCGGCGAGGGTGGCCGGGGACAGGTTCATCAGGGCGGTGATGGCGGCCTCGTATTTGGCGGGCAGCCGCACCCCGGAGGCGTCGAGCTCGTGTTCGCCCAGCGAGAGGGTCTTCTGCAGCTGGTCCAGGCGGGCGTGCCCGGCCATGAAGACGGCCTTGCGCACCAGGTCGGGGCGGGCGAGGGCGAGTTCCTGGGCGACGCGCGCGCCCATGGAGGTGCCGACCACCAATGCCGGTCCCTCACCGAGGAATTCGATGAGCCCGGCGGTATCGCGCACCAGTTCGTCGATGGTCATGCCCTGGGCGGCCTCGTAGGACGGCGCGATGCCGCGATTGTCGAAGGTGCACACCCGGTAACCGGCCGCGACCAGCGCGGGCACCTGGTGCAGTTCCCACACGCGACCGCCGCTACCCGTACCCATGATCATGACGACCAGCGGTCCGGACCCCTTGACCTGGTAGTTCAGCGAGATTCCGTGCACCGTGGCCAACGGCATTACTACGACCCCTTCATCAAAATTGCGCAACAGTTCCTGTCACCACCGTAAGGCAGGGCGATCTGCCCGGACGGTCCGCAGGTGAATCGTCCGTAATGCGTATTGCGTTTCGGGCTCGCTGTACACGCAGGACAGGGATCGTCCCAGCGCTCCGGATAGGATGGGGGCCTCGCAAGCTGAGCAGACTCCACGAGAGGACATGATTATGGCCGCGAAGAGCAGCGCAAACGACATCGCGGACGACGATCTGGAACCACTCGCCGACGAAACAGCCCGTCAGGCACAGCGTGTCGTTGCCGCGTACGCCACCGACGCCGATGAATGCCGCATGTTGCTGTCGATGCTGGGCATCGGTCCCCTTACGCGGAGCGAATGAGAAGTGAATCCGGATAGCGCCGGTTCAGGTTTCGTCGTCGTCGCCAATCGGCTCCCGGTCGACCTCGAGAAACTGCCGGACGGCACCACCCGCTGGAAGCGCAGCCCCGGCGGTCTGGTGACCGCTCTGGAGCCGGTGCTGCGAAACAACAAGGGCGCCTGGGTCGGCTGGGCCGGCGTACCCGATGTGGAACTCGATCCGATCGTCGAAGACGGTCTGGAACTGCATCCGGTACCGCTGTCCTCCGATGAGGTCGCCGACTACTACGAGGGTTTCTCCAACGCCACGCTGTGGCCGCTGTACCACGATGTGATCGTGCGCCCGGTCTACGACCGGAATTGGTGGCAGGCGTATGTGCAGGTGAACCGGCGTTTCGCCGAGTACACCGCGAAGGTGGCCGCCGAGGGCGCGACGGTCTGGGTGCAGGACTACCAGTTGCAACTGGTGCCCAAGATGCTGCGCATGCTGCGCCCGGATCTGACCATCGGCTTCTTCCTGCACATTCCGTTCCCGCCGGTCGAGTTGTTCATGCAGATGCCTTGGCGCACAGAGATTGTCGAGGGTCTGCTGGGCGCGGATCTGATCGGCTTCCATCTGCCGGGTGGTGCGCAGAACTTCCTGTACCTGGCCAGAAGGCTTGCCGGACAGCCGACTTCACGCGGCAACGTGGGCGTGCGGTCGAAACTCGGTGTGGTGCAGGTGGGTTTCCGTACCGTGCGCGTCGGAGCGTTCCCGATCTCCATCACCTCCACGGAATTGGACGAGTATTCGCGCCGCCGCAATGTGCGCGAACGAGCGTCGAAAATCCGTGCGGAGCTTGGTAATCCGAAAACCATCCTGCTGGGCGTCGACCGCCTGGACTACACCAAGGGCATCGATATCCGGCTCGCGGCCCTGGAGGAGCTGCTGCACGAGGGCCGCATCGATCCCGCCGATACGGTGATGGTGCAGCTGGCCACACCGAGCCGCGAACGGGTGGATTCCTACATCCAGATGCGCGGCGATATCGAACGCCAGGTGGGCCGTATCAACGGCGAGTACGCCCGGGTGGGCTATCCGGTGGTGCACTACCTGCACCGCCCCATCCCGCGCGAGGAACTCGTCTCGTTCTTCGTGGCCGCCGACGTCATGGTGGTGACCCCCCTGCGCGATGGCATGAACCTGGTGGCCAAGGAGTACGTGGCCTGCCAGGGCGGCCTCAACGGCGCCCTGGTGCTCAGCGAATTCACCGGTGCGGCAGCGGAATTGCGCCAGTCCTACCTGTGCAACCCGCACGACCTGGAGAGCGTCAAGGAGGCGTTGCTGGCGGCCATCGAGGACGACCGCGACACCCGCCGCCGTCGCATGCGCTCCCTGCGCCGCCAGGTCCTGACCCACGATGTGGACCGCTGGGCCCGCGCGTTCCTGGACGCACTGGCCCAGGATCGGGTGGCGGGCAGCGCCCTGCTCACCGACGACGACGTGGATCCGGGCGTACGCCGGGGTTAGCGCCCCCCGAACGCCCTGTGGCCCAGTCCTTCTCGCGAAGGGCTGGGCCACAGCGTGTTTCGCGGCGCCGAAGCCTACAGCTGGCCGGCGCCCATCATCGCCAGTCCAAGGATGGCAGCCTTGGACAAATACACGCCATACCCGACGAGAGTAATAATGACACTCGCAATCCCCACGTAAATCTCCCTCATCGAAATTCGAAAAGCATTGCCGTACAAATACTCCGAGGTTGGGAACCTTCGGAGATGACGACCTCCGCCGCACTGGAGAAGATCTCGACCTCGGCTGGTCACAGCGGCCTCAACAGCTCCATGTACTCGAGGTAGGCATCGATCGACTTGCGCAGTTTCTCAACTGCTTCCGGAGCGGCCCGCTCGGCCAAGGCAATGGCGGCGCCGATGCCGCGGTCCAGTGACTCGATCGTCGGAACGGCGGGACCGGAGACCAGGGCGTCCAAATCTGCCAGGCACCGTTTCCCCATAGGGGTCGATCCGATCTCGGTGTGCAGATTGTGCCAGCCCCGATCACGAGAATCGGGGGCAAGCGCGGCCTTGACGAGATTCTTGACCGCCGAATTGAACACATGTGTTTCGTGGTAGGCCGCAAACCGCTGGCGACGAATGATCCGTTTGCGGATCAGGAATCCCTGCACCATGATTTCGATCAGCAGCTCGCCGCACGTCCGTGCCTCAGCGGCGGTGCGCGTGACGAAGGCCATGGCCTCCCGGCTGGACAGTGACACATCGATGCCTGCCCTGGTGAACACGGGGCGTGCGGAAACGACGTTCTGGTCGAGAATGCTCTCCGGCACCGCATAGATGTCGAGCTGTCGCAATCGCTCCTGGCAGGCCACCAGAAACACGTAACCCAGCCCACCCAGGTCACCGACGTCGGTGTCACGCCAACCGGGCATGATCGCGTGCAACTCCGCCATCATCAATGCGTCCAGCACTGAGACGAAAGCGACGTAGTCGTCGTCCACAACACCAACCACGATGTCGATATTGGACAGCCGGTCCGCCGTGCCTGCGGCCAGCGATCCACGCACCAACAGCCGTGTTACCGAGGGGCTCGGCGTGAATACATCGATCGCATCCTCGAGCAGCTGGAATTGCTCAGGCCTGTTGAGCACCACCAGGCCGTCCAATAGGAGGTTCCTCATTGCATCACCTCCGCACGTTCGCCACCGAGAAGGATGGTCTTGCTATCGATCCACCGCTGTGCGTCGACGTCACGACCGACCGATTCGTAGGCGGCGGCGATCAACTCGTACAACCGCCCCTCCGGCACACTGCGCTCGTAGAACATCCGCAGCAGATGCTGTTCGCCTGCCCGGTCGTACCCGAGCGTGATCAGTTTGCAGGCCTCCTCCACACGCTGTTCCAGCTCGGCCGGGTCGGCCTCCGGCAGGAATGTCACATCGTCGGGCGCGAGATACGCGTTGTCGGTTACCCGGGAGAGCGCTTCGTCCGAGTAGCAGTCCATGATCATGTGCAGCCGACCCGGCCCCAAAAGGTTGCACGCGCCGTGGACATTCGTCGGGGTCAACCGCCATAATCTGCCCGCGTCCAGGCAGATTCGGGCGCCCCCGGTCACCAATGCCGCCGAGGAGTTGGTCACCAACGGCAGATGCAGCCGATGTCGCTCGACGTCTTCCAGCTCGGCGTAGTCCCGGTGCTCCCATAGAAACGAATTCGGCTCCAACCACGCCAGGCGAACCCACATATAGCGGAGGCCCAGTGAATCGAGAAACCGTTCGGTGATCGGCATCTGCCGAAGCAGCGTGGTGGGTACCGGATCACAGTCGCCAATTCTGACGTCGCACGGATCTCCGCTGCTGTTGAACAACGATAGGGTTCGCCATCCGCCGGATTGGTAGCGGCCGTACTCCACTACCCAGTTGGCCGGCACCGTGAGCGCCTCATGTCGCACATGTTCCAGCACGTCCGAGTCGATGGTGTCGATGCAGGCGATTTGGTTCAGTAGCCCGCTCTGGCCGGCTGTCGTCGTTGCCATCCGAAAAGCTCCTTACTGGTGAGAAATTGCACTTGCGACACCGCGTCCGGTGGTCCGCTGCTCGGCGCGCGCAGTGCGCAGGCCGCGGCGCCTGCCGGTTGCCGGATCGATCGTCGCCACCGCATTGCCACCGAACATCCGCTCGGAGGCCGTCTCCGGGGCATCGTCGGCCGTTCGCCGCAGGTACTTGTTCGGCAACGACAGTTTCGCGATGGTCCGCCACGACTTGAAGTACTGCGCCGGCAGCGATCCCGTGGTGTAAGGCAGGTCGTACGTGTCGCACACCGCCCGCACCCGCACCGCCACCTCGGCCAGCCGGTTACTCGGCAGGTCCGGGAACAGGTGGTGCTCGATCTGATGGCTCAGATTGCCCGTCATGAAATGCATGACCGGGCCGCCGGAAATGTTTGCGCTGCCCAGCATTTGGCGTAGGTACCACTCGCCCCGGGTCTCGGAGTCGACGTCGGACTTGGTGAACTTCTCCGCGCCGTCCGGAAAATGTCCGCAGAAGATCACGATATTGCTCCAGACATTGCGAATCATGTTGGCAGCCAAGTTCGCGACCAACGTCGAGAAGTAGGAGGGGCCCGTCAGCAGTGGAAAGAACACGTAGTCCTTACCCACCTGCTTGCCGATCTTGGCCAGCACCTCACGCCGCTTGTGCGCGAACACTTCGCGGTCCACTCGCCCCTTGGCGACCTTGCCCAACTCCAGGTGCTGAATCGCGAAACCGTACTGAAAACCCAACTGCAACACCAGGTTGTAAACCGGATTGCCGATATTGAACGGCTTCCACTTCTGATCGCGGGTCACCCGCAGCACGCCGTAGCCGATGTCATCATCCATCCCGAGAACGTTCGTGTACTTGTGATGGAGAAAGTTATGCGTGTGCTTCCAATGTGCCGAAGGTCCGGTGTTGTCCCATTCCCATGCCGCGGAGTGGATCTCGGGATCATTCATCCAATCCCACTGGCCGTGCATGACATTGTGCGCGATCTCCATGTTCTCGATGATCTTCGCGAGTCCGAGCATGGTCGTGCCCACGACCCAGGCCGGGCGGAAGGTGCTCGCGAAAAGTACAGTGCGACCGCCGATCTCCAGCGCACGCTGCAATCGGATCACCCTGCGGATGTACTGTGCGTCCCGTTCGCCCAGCGACGAGGTGATATCGCGGCGGATCGCGTCGAACTCCGCGCCCAACGCCTCCACCTCCTCGGGAGTGAGGTGCGCGTACTCCTTCACATCACTGATGGCCATCCTGTTTCCTCCCGAAAACTTCTTCCAGAACCCACGCGTATGACGCCATCGGCACCGGATCCAGCATTTCCTCGTGAGTGCATTCGACGCCGTACTCCACGATCTCGCCTTGGATATACGGCCGCCACAATGCAGACAGATCTTCCTTGTTTTCGGCGAGTAGAGCCGAGAGTATGATTGCCGAGCCATCGAATTTCACCGGACTATGACTGTTTTGCAGCCTTCTGTTGTGCCCGACGTTTTCGGCGATGCGACCGAGCATCGATTCAGGTGGCAGTGGCATTTTGAGATCCGATGCGCTATCCGCCATTCTCTGAACCACCTGGTACGTGAGAGGCTCGATACCCGACGGATCCAGCCCGTTGATCCTCAGATAATCCTCGAGGATCGGGCGCTCCAGATATCCATCCGCCTCCGAATCGGCATCCTTGATCGCAAGGAATGCGTCGACCAGGACCAGGGTGGAGACTTTCTCGCCGGCCCGGGTAAGCTGTGCGGCGATCTCATGGGCGACTCCGCCGCCGAACGACCAGCCCAAAAGGCGATACGGACCATCCGGCTGAGCCTTTCTGATGATCTCCAAATAGTACGCGGCCATTTCCCGGACACTTTCGGATCTCTCCTTGTCGAGATCCTGCGATATTCCGATGATCGGAATGCCGAGATAATCGGCGAGCGGCCTGTAAGGCCAACTCACACCACCTCCCGGATGTATGCAGAACAGCGGAGTTCCCACACCTTCGCTCAATATCTCCACGTGCGAGAATTCCGAATCGACGTCGGCGCCGAGATGATCTTTCAAGGCGCGCACACTCGGCGCCTGGAATAAGGTACGCACCGCGACCCGGACGTCGAACGCATCATGAATCTCGGCGACGACCCGCATCGCCAGCAGTGAATTACCGCCGATGTCGAAGAAGGAGTCATCCACGCCCACCCGTTCCAACCCGAGCACGTGGGCGTAAATAGCGGACAGCACTACCTCGGTCGGTGTCGACGGCGCTCGATACCCATCCCCATTGCCCGCGAAGTCAGGCGCGGGCAGAGACCGCTTGTCCAACTTGCCGTTCACCGTCAATGGCAGCCTGTCCAACACCACCACCGCGGCGGGGACCATGTACTCCGGCAACCGCGCGCCCACCGATTCCCGCACCACCGC